>JAWKIW010000008.1:0-178687 GCA_041394145.1 Acidimicrobiales bacterium | reverse complement strand
CGCCCTCGAGGACGTGTACGCCTCGGTGGCGCCCCGGATCGACGAGGCACTGGCGGGGGTCGAGCCGAGCGACGACCAGGTCGGCGTGGTGGTCATGACCTCGGGCCGCGTGGTGGCGCTCGACGTGTTCGACCACCCGAGCACCCTGCGCAGCTACTGGGACCAGCTCGTCAGCGGGTACGCGCTCGACGCCCTGGACCCCCGCGAGCGGACCGTGGGCGCCGGCGATCTCGTGGCCGAGGCGGAGCGGTTCCTGGCGGCGGTGGTCGAGGCTTCCACCGAGCGCGCCCCGGGCGTGGGAGAGGGCACCGACGTCGTGCTCGACAGCGACGACGTCGTCGGCCTGGGCGTCGAGTGGCACGACCAGCTCCGCCACCTCGCCGCCTTCCCGAAGTAGTCGACGGGTGAAGGCAGGGCGCATCGGACCCTCGGTACGTACAGTGACCCAGTCGTGAGGGGGAGTGGCGGAGAACGATCGTGGGGGAGCTGAAGCCGGGGCTGTACGAGGAGCTGGTCACCGAAGCGCTCGACGCGCAGCTCGAGGCATGGGGTGACGTCGTCGAGATCGATCGGGGCGAGCTCCGATCGGCTGACGCGGCCAACCGGATCGCGCTGCATCTGGCCCATGCCGTTGAGCGCGCACTCGACGGCGTCGGCGAGAGCGAGCGGGTCGACGTCGGCATCCGGCTCGCCCGGAAGCTCCTCGATCAGGTTGGAGACCTCCTGGCCCGAGCCGACGTCGAGGGCGATCGCCCCGTCGATCCCGGCCAGCTTCTCCATGGGATCCTGCGCCTCGGGCCTGATGGTGCTCCGCGGACGCTGGACCAGCCGCTCGTCCCTCTCCTCGACACGACGTTGCTCACCAACTCGCCAGGCGAGCCCCGGGTCGGCAGCCAGCTGGTGGCCGAGATCGAGTCGGCCGATCGGATCGATGTCGTCATGGCGTTCATCCGTCGCAGCGGGATCCGGCCGCTGCTGGAACGTCTCCGCCGTCACTGCGACGACGAACACGAGCTTCGGGTGCTGACCACGACCTACACGGGCTCGACCGAGCAGCGAGCACTCGACGAGCTGAGGGACCTCGGCGCGAAGATCCGCGTGTCCTACGACGAATCGTCGACGCGACTGCACGCCAAGGCATGGCTGCTCCATCGCGAGTCCGGGTACTCGACGGCGTACATCGGGTCGTCGAACCTCACGCACTCTGCCCAGGTGACCGGGTTGGAGTGGAACGTGCGGGTCTCCGGGCGTCGGAACCCGGACGTCGTGGCGAAGGTCGCAGCCGTGTTCGAGTCGTACTGGGAGAGCGGCGACTTCGTCCCGTATGACGCCACGGAGTTCACCCAACGGACCGGTGCGACACCTTCGGCCGTGTCGGTCCTGCTCCCACCGACAGAGCTGCGGCTCGAGCCCTTCCAGGAGCGGCTGCTCGAACAGGTCGAGCTCGCCCGCGTCCGGGGACGACACCGGAACCTGTTGGTGTCGGCGACCGGCACCGGCAAGACGGTCATGGCGGCAGTCGACTACGCGCGGCTTCGAGATCGGCTCCGGCGGAGTCGGCTGTTGTTCGTCGCGCACCGCAAGGAGATCCTCGACCAGTCACGTCGGACGTTCGCCCACGCCCTTCGTGACGCCTCCTTCGGCGAGCTGTGGGTCGGTGGCGCACGGCCCACGGGGTTCGAGCACGTCTTCGCGTCGGTGCAGAGCCTCCACGCGACCGGCGTAGACCACATCGAACCGGACCACTTCGATGTGGTCATCATCGACGAGTTCCATCGGACGGCGGCGCCTTCGTACCAGCGGTTGCTCGACCGGCTCCGACCAGTCGAGCTCCTGGGACTCACGGCGACGCCCGAGCGGAGCGACGGCTTGCCCGTCCTCGACTGGTTCGACGGTCGCATCGCTGCCGAGCTGCGGTTGTGGGATGCAGTCGACCAGCAGCGGTTATCACCCTTCGCGTACTACGGCATTGGTGACGACACCGATCTCTCGAGGGTCCCGTGGCGACGAGGCCAGGGCTACGACATCGATGCGCTCACGAGCGTCTACACGTCCGACGACGCCTGGGCGCGGTTCGTCGTGAAGCAGGTCGACGCGCACGTCGACGACGTCAAGACGATGCGGGCGCTGGGATTCTGCGTCAGTGTGGACCACGCTCGCTTCATGGCCCGGCACTTCACCGAGTCCGGCGTCATCTCGACTGCGATCTGGGCGGACACGCCTCCGGTCGAGCGGCAGGCAGCGCTCGACGATCTCGCTGCGGGGCGGATCCACGCGCTGTTCTCCGTCGACCTGTTCAACGAAGGTGTCGATGTCCCCGTCGTCGACACGGTGCTCTTCCTTCGGCCGACCGACAGCCCGACGCTCTTCCTTCAGCAGCTTGGCCGTGGTCTTCGGAAGGCGCCGGGCAAGACGGTGTGCACGGTGTTGGACTTCGTCGGCCGGCACCGCCGCGAGTTCCGCTTCGATCGGCGATTCCGGGCCCTACTCGGCGGCACGCGCAAGGATCTGGAACGCCAGATCGACCTGGGGTTCCCGTTTCTCCCCGCGGGATGCCACATGGAGCTCGACCGGCTTTCCTCCGAGCGCGTCCTCGCAAACGTTCGCGAGGCGATTCCGTCGCGGTGGACCGCCAAGGTCGACGAGCTTCGGTCTGTCGTGGTCAGCGGGAGGGATGCACGGCTGGGTACCTTCCTCGACGAGACCGGCATGGAGCTCGACGACGTCTACACGGCCGACAAGAGCTGGTCCGATCTGTGCGAGGCGGCCGGGGTGCAGGTGCTCCCGCCCGGTCCCGACGAGGCGCCGCTTCGGCGGGCGGTCGGTCGGATGCTGCATGTCGACGATGACGTGCGCATCGAGGGGCTGCGCCGGCTCCTTCGTCCGATCCCGCAGGACGTGGACCAGCTGAGCGAACGGGATCGCAGGATCACCCGCATGCTCGTGGCGTCTGTCGGGGACAAGGTGCTGTCGAAGGCGGCGACGCTGAAGGATGCCGTCGAACTGCTGACCGCCCATCCGCAGGTGCTCGCCGAGCTCGAACAGCTCTTCGACGTGCTGGAGCCGCACATCAACCATCTGCAGCCGCCCCTGTCGGAGCTGCCCGACGTGCCACTTCGCGTCCACGCCCGCTATACGCGACGGGAGATCCTCGCTGCCTTCGGCGTGGCATCCGATGCGGCGAAGGTGAAGCCCTGGCAAACGGGCGTGTGGTGGGCATCGGAGTCGAGGTCGGACCTCCTCGCCTTCACGCTCGACAAGACGAGCGGTTCCTTCTCGCCGACGACCCGCTACCGGGACTACGCCATCAACCGGGACCTCATCCACTGGGAGAGCCAGGGCACCACGAGAGCCGAGAGCGAGACGGGTCGTCGGTATCGAGATCACCGCGCGCGCGGCACCCAGGTCATGTTGTTCGCCCGCCTCCGACAAGACGAACGAGCCTTCTGGTTCCTTGGCCCCGCGTCCTTCGAGGACTGGAACGGGGAGGAGCGGCCGATGGGGATCACCTGGCGACTCGAGAACCCACTGCCGGGTGACCTCTTCGCTTCCTTCGCTGCCGCCGTCGCCTGATCAGGTTGCGCTACCACTCTACGTGGTGATGTGCCCACGTGTGGCCATGGCGGCGGCGGTTGCGGGGCCCCAGCCGGAGCGCACCTCCTCCTCGCGCGCAAGTCGAAACGCCAACAACTGACGACCGTCACGAACGGAACGGTCCGGACTGCGGTCCGCGCGATGTCCTCCGACTCCTGACCACAGAGGGTGGTCGTCGTACTCTTCAATCGGAGACCCCTTCGTGGGCCCATCCGGTCGGCGGACCGGCCTCCTCCAGCAACGGAAGGGAGGCTCATCATGCGCCCCACCGCAACAGTGAAGAGGGCGCTCCCGCAGCTCGCGTTGCTCGTAGCTGCGTTGTTCACCCTCGTAGCAGCATTCTTCGTGTCGACACCGGCGGCGTACGCCTGCCCGACCCAGCTCCAGTTCGTGAAGGTCGAGGCAGGGCCGCTCGCGCCGGCGACACACGGCACCTACACCATCCGAGTCAGCGGACCGAACAGCTGGTCCGAGGACGTCCAGGTGAAGGGCGACGGCACCCCGAAGACCGTCGACCTGCCTGGTGAGGGCTGGTACTCCTACACCGAGCTCAACCCGCCTGCCGGCTCCCAGGTGACCTTCAACCCGACCGGTCCGGTCGAGGTGAAGAACTGGAAGCTGGTCGAGGTCGAGGCCACGAACTACTTCCCCGGCGGCAAGCTCTCGATCCACAAGGTCGAGACCGGTAGCGCCGCTCCCGGGAAGTCCTACACCTTCAACGTCGACGGTCCGGGGTCGAACGACTTCCAGGCCGTCGTTGCCGCGGGTGGGACCTGGACCTCCGGCTGGCTGCCGCTCGGTCAGTACACCCTGAGCGAGGTGGGCGCCCCCTCCGGTGCCACCATCTCGCCCAACCCCGTCACCCTCTCCCAGGACGGCAAGACCGTCATGGTGACGGCGACGAACCCGTATCCGGCTGCGAAGCTGGCGATCCACAAGGTCGAGACCGGTGTCCTGGCACCGGACGCCACGTACACGTTCGACGTGGACGGTCCGGGGTCGAACGACTTCCAGGCAATGGTGAAGGCCGGTGAGACGTTCACCTCCGGCTGGCTGCCGTTCGGTCAGTACTTCGTGACCGAGGTCGGCGCGCCGACCGGTGCGACGCTCTCGCCGAACCCCGCAGTCCTCGATGAGGACGGCGAGGTCGTGACCGTCCTGGCCACCAACCCGTTCGGCGGCGGCAAGCTCTCGATCCACAAGGTCGAGACCGGCAGCGCCGCTCCGGGGGCCACCTACTCCTTCGAGGTGGACGGTCCGGGGTCGAACGACTTCGTGGCTTCGGTGAAGGCCGGTGAGACCTTCACCTCCGGTTGGCTGCCGCTCGGCAGCTACCTGGTGACCGAGAAGGACGCGCCTGCCGGTGCGACGCTCGACCCCAACCCGGTCGAGCTGACCGCTGACGGCGCCACCGTCCTGCTGACGGCCACGAACCCGTATCCGGCCGGCAAGCTCGCCATCCAGAAGGTGGAGACGGGCAACCTGGTCCCGGGTGCGAGCTACGTCTTCCAGGTCGATGGTCCGGGGTCGAACGACTTCGAGGCCACCGTGGCCGCCGGTGCGACGTGGACGTCCGGTTGGCTGCCGCTCGGCAGCTACCTGGTGACCGAGAAGGACGCGCCCGAGGGTGCGACGCTCAGCCCGAACCCGGCTGAGCTGACCACCGACGGCGTGACCGTCAAGGTCCTGGCCACCAACCCGTACCTGTCCGGCAAGCTCGCCATCGAGAAGGTCGAGACCGGCAGCGCCGCTCCTGGTGCGAGCTACGTGTTCGAGGTGGACGGCCCGGGGTCCAACGACTTCGAGGCCACGGTGGAGGCCGGTGAGACCTTCACCTCCGGTTGGCTGCCGCTCGGCAGCTACCTGGTGACCGAGAAGGGCGCGCCCGAGGGTGCGACGCTCAGCCCGAACCCGGCTGAGCTGACCGCTGACGGCGTGACCGTCCTGGTGACCGCCACGAACCCGTATCCGGCCGGCAAGCTCGCCATCGAGAAGGTCGAGACGGGCAACCTGGCACCGAACGGCTCGTACACCTTCGCCGTCGATGGTCCGGGGTCGAACGACTTCGAGGCCACCGTGGCCGCCGGTGCGACGTGGACGTCCGGTTGGCTGCCGCTCGGGAGCTACACGGTGACCGAGAAGGGCGCGCCCGCCGGTGCGACGCTCAGCCCGAACCCGGCTGAGCTGACCGCTGACGGCGTGACCGTCCTGGTGACCGCGACCAACCCGTTCGGCAACTCGACCACCACCACGTCGACCACCGCACCGGTCGCCGTGGAGGCGGCGCAGGCGGAGGCGACGACGACGACCACCACGGTCGTGGTCGCCACGCTGCCCTACACCGGCAGCGACACCCTCCAGGCTGACCTGGGCCGGCGTGAGCCTGCTGCTCACCGGGCTCAGGCTGCTGGCCGCGTCCGCCGCGCTCACCGTCCGGCGTCGGGAGGCCGACACCAGCTGACCGCGTCGGGTTCTGCTCCGGCCCTCGGGTCGCAGCACCTGACCCCCCGCCCCTCCCTCCCTCTCGGGGCGGGGCCCGGCGTCCCGCGCCGTAGGATGCCTCGCATCGCCGAGCCGTCGTCGCCCCGTCCGTCGCTCCGTCTCGACCAGCAACGGCGCTCGTCGCCGTCGGCGACGTGGGTCGCCGGGCCGACCAGCGCTGGCGCGAGGCCGACGAGCTGCGACGGCTGCCCGCCGACCTGGCCGACGAGCTGATCGGCACCCGCATCTTCCAGGCGTGGGTGCCGACCGCCTACGGCGGCGACCAGCGCGACGTGCCGGCCGTGCTCGACGCCGTCGAGGAGGCGGCGTACTGGGACGGCTCGTTCGGCTGGTGCGCCATGATCGGCTCGACCTCGTCGCTGCTGGCCGCCCTCCTCCCGCCCGAGCACGCCCGGGAGGTCTACGGCGATCCGGCCTCGTGCACCGGCGGCTACGCCCTGCCGGTCGGTCGGGCCCGCGCCCTCGACGGCGGCGGCCTGCGGGTCACCGGCCGATGGCCGTGGGGGTCGGGCACCGACCACTGCACCTGGATCGGTGGCGGGTGCCTGCTCGTCGACGACGAAGGTGGTCCGGCGCCGCGGGCCGACGGCCTCGCCGCCCCGTTCGTCCTGTTCCGTCGCGACGAGGTGGAGCTGCTCGACACCTGGGACGCCATGGGCATGCGAGGGTCGGGAAGCACCGACTACGCGGTGCACGACGTGGTGGTGCCCGAGGGTCGGTGGGCCGAGCTCCAGCCTGCTCGACCCGTGGTGGACGCCCCGCTGTACCGGTTCCCGTTCATGGCGGCGCTCGCCCTCGGCGTGTGCTCGGTCTCGCTGGGCCTCGCCCGCCGGGCCCACGACGAGCTGGTCGAGCTGGCCGGGGCCAAGCGGCCGGCGCAGAGCACGCGCACCCTCGCCCAACGCCCGGTCGTGCAGGCCGAGGTGGCCGCGGCCGAGGCCGCCTTCCGATCTGCCAGGGCGTTCCTGCGCGAGCAGGTGGCGGCGGCGTGGGACGCGGCGACCACCGGCGAGCTCGGGGAGGACGTGCGCCGCAGCCTACGGCTGGCGGCGACCAACGCCACGCTGCGCTCCAAGGAGGCGGTCGACCTCATGTACCACGCCGCCGGCGGCACCGCCGTGTACCGCACGAGCCCGCTGGAGCGGGTGTTCCGCGACGCCCACGTCGCCACCCAGCACGCCATGGTGGCGCCCCGGACGCTGGAGGCCCTCGGCCGGGTGTCGCTCGGCCTGCCCACCGACCCGAACGCCTTCTGAGCGGCGCACCGGGCAGCCCGACCGTGGACTTCGACCCGCCCCCCGACGACGACCCCCGCCGCCTCGCGGTGCGGGCCTGGCTGGCCGACCACCCCGCACCCACCCCCCGCCAGCTGGCCGAGGCCGGCTACGTGGCCCCGCACTGGCCACCGCCGTGGGGCCTCGGCGCCGACCCCACCGAGCAGGTCCTCATCGACGAGGAGCTCGAGCGGGCCGGCGTGACCCGGCCCGACAACCCCATCGCCGTGGGCTGGGCCGGACCCACGATCCTCGCCGGCGGCACGCCCGAGCAGCAGCAGCGGTGGCTTCCCGGCATCCTCGACGGCACCGAGACGTGGTGCCAGCTGTTCAGCGAGCCCGACGCCGGGTCCGACCTGGCGTCGCTGCGCACCCGCGCCGAGCGCGACGGCGACGACTACGTCGTGAACGGCCAGAAGATCTGGAGCACCTGGGCCAACCGCAGCGACTGGGGGATCCTGCTGGCCCGCACCGATCCCGACGCGCCCCGCCACAAGGGCATCTCCTACTTCGTGCTCGACATGCGCGCGCCCGGCGTCGAGGTCCGCAAGATCGTCGAGATGACCGGCGGCAACCACGTCAACGAGACCTTCCTGCAGGACGTGCGCATCCCCGCCGACTGCCGCATCGGCCCCGAGCACGAGGGCTGGCGGTTGGCGAAGGTGACGCTCGGCAACGAGCGGGTGTCGCTCTCGGAGGGTGGCGTGCTGTGGGGGATGGGCCCCACATCGGAGGCGTGCTTCGCCCACCTGCGCGAGCAGGGCGTCGACCATCCCGTGCTGCGCCAGCGGGCCGCGGCCGCCTACACCGAGACCGTCGTCATCGGTCTGCTCGGGCACCGGATCATGGCGGCGATCCAGCGCGACGGCGAGCCCGGCTCGTTCGCCTCGGTCCGCAAGGCCCTCGCCGACGAGCACGGCCAGCACCTGATGGGACTGATCAAGGACCGCCGGGGTGCGGCGGGCATGCTCGGCGTGCAGGACGAGCACGCCGAGGAGCGCGACGTCTGGCACTGGGGCTTCCTCTTCTCGCCGGCGCTCACCATCGGCGGCGGCACCAGCGAGGTGCAGCGCGACATCATCGCCGAGCACCTGCTCGGCCTCCCCCGGGAGCCGCGACCGTGAGCGATCAGCCCGCCGATCACGACGCCGACCGGCCCGCCGGCGAGGCCGCCGATCGGCACGCCGACGACGTGTTCGCCGGCTTCTCGTACCTGCGGTTCGCCCGTGACGGCGACGTGCTGCGGGTGACCATCGACCGACCCGACGACCCCCGCAACGCGGTCGACGAGACGCTGCACGACGAGCTCACCCGGCTGATGGCCGTGCTGGGGGCCGAGACCGAGGCCCGTGCCGTGCTGCTCACCGGGGCGGGAGCGGCGTTCTCGGCCGGCGGCGACTTCCGGTGGTTCCCCGAGCTGCAGGTGCCGGGCCGGCTCGAGGCCCTGCGCCTCGACGCCCGCCGCATCGTGTTCGGCCTCCTCGACGTGGCGCTGCCCATCGTGTGCGCGGTGAACGGCCCCGCCGTCGGCCTCGGCGCCACCATCGCCCTGCTGTGCGACGTCATCTTCCTGGCCGAGTCGGCCACGCTCGTCGACCCGCACGTGCGCGTCGGCCTGGTGGCCGGCGACGGCGGCACGGTGGCGTGGCCCCTCGCGGTGGGCCCGGCCCGGGCCAAGCAGTACCTGCTCACCGGCGACCCGCTGCCGGCCGCCGAGGCCGAGCGCCTCGGGCTCGTCAACCGGGTGGTGCCCGACGCCGAGCTCGACGCCGAGGCCCTGGCCTTCGCCCGGCGCCTGGCCGAGCTGCCGCCGCTGGCGGTGCGCCACACCAAGGCGGCGGTGAACGCGCTGGTGAAGCAGGCCGCGCTGGTGTCCTTCGAGCAGGCGGTGGCCGCGGAGCTGGTCACCTTCGCCTCCGAGGACCACGCCGAGGCGCTGGCCGCCTGGCGCGAGAAGCGCCCACCGCACTTCGAGGGCCGATGACCGCCGACCCGGTCGACGACGCGACCGACGAGCGAACGGGGGATGCCGTGGACCTGCTCGAGGGGATCATGACGACGCGGGCGATCCGCCGGTACACCGACGAGCCGGTGACCGACGACGAGATCTGGACGTGCCTGCGGGCGGCGGTGCAGGCGCCGAGCGGCGGCAACATCCAGCCCTACCGGTTCCTCGTCGTGCGGGACCCCGCCGTGAAGGCCGCCCTCGGCGAGGTCTACCTGCGGGCCTGGGAGCGCTACTCGGCGGCCACCGCGGCGGCCGTCCGCGACGCCTTCCCCGACGACGCGGCCCGGGCGTCGTGGGACCGGCAGGTGGCGGCGTCGGACCACCTCGCCCGCCACCTCGCCGACGCCTCCGCCCTGGTGCTCGTGGCCATGCCCGACATGGAGATGACCGCGGTCGACGCCGAGGGCGTCATGGACGTCGGCCCCACCTACGCCTCGGTGTACCCGGCGGTGCAGAACCTCATCCTGGCGGCGCGCGCCCAGGGGATCGGCACCGTGCTCACGACCGTCTACCGGATCCACGAGGACGAGGTCCGCCGGATCTGCGGGATCCCCGATCGCTACCAGGTGGTGGCGCTGCTGCCGCTGGGCCGGCCACGGGGCCGCTTCGGCGTGGCTCCTCGCCCCCGCCCGGCCGAGCAGCTCACCAGCTGGGACCGGTGGGGCGAGCGCCACTCGCCTGATCCGTCCGGCTGACCCGGCCGGCGGTCGCCTCCTCAGGTGGCGTGCTCGAGGTCGAGCTCCCACCACAGGAAGTTGGTGGTCTGGTCGATGATCTCGTCGCGGTGGCTGACGTAGGGCACGTGCCCGTTGCCCGGCCAGCTGGTCAGGAAGGAGACGAGGCCGGCGGCCTTGGCGTCGGTCGCCGTCCTCTCGGCCCAGGCGTAGGGCACCACGACGTCGCTGGTGCCGTGGAACAGCAGGCTGGGCGCGTCGGACGGGTCGAGCTGGCCGAGCAGCCGGGCGCCCGACAGCGACACGGCGGCCCGCACGTCCGACGGCCAGCCGGGGTTGACGCTCTGGTCGGTCTCGGTGGCGTCGTAGCCGACGTTGAGGGCGGTGATGGCGCCGGCCGAGGAGCCGTCGATGGCGATCCGGTCGGGGTCGATGCGGTAGGTGGCGGCGTTGGCCCGCAGCCAGCGCACCGCGGCCTGGGCGTCGTGCTTGGCGTCGATGATGGCGTAGATGCACTCGAAGGTCGGCGCCACCGCAGCACAGCCGGTGGCGGACAGGCGGTAGTCGATCGAGACGTTGACGTAGCCCTTCTTGGCGAACGTCGTCGCCTGGTCGACGATCTCGGGAGAGCTCTTGTTGCCCGACGTGAACGAGCCGCCGTGCACCCACACGATCACCGGGCGCCGCGCCGCCGTGTCGCCCTCGGGTTCGTAGACGTCGAGGCCGAGGGCCACCGGCGAGCCGGTCCTGCGGCTCACCGGGGTGGCGTAGACCACGTTGCCGGTCTTGGCGACCGAGGTGAACACCGCGTCGCGGTACCGCAGCGGGGCCGGGCCCGGTGGGGGGAACAGGGGGTTGCACGCCGACACCACGAAGGCGGCGGTGACGGCGACGAGGCTGGCGAGGCGGCGGTTCACGGTGGGCACGCTCCCTTCGTGGGTACCGATCGTGGTGAACCCACCACCGAGGGTCAAGTCGCCCCGGCCGCGCCCTGCGAGAGCATCAGCAGGCCCCCGCCCATGCCGGCGTCGCGCAGGCGGTCGACGAAGCTCGCCTCGTAGGCCTCGCCGGGGTGCTCCCGCACGAGCCGGTCGAGGACGCCGGCGTCGTCACCGACGAGGATCCGCCACTCGCCGGCGCGCACCCCGTCGAGGATGATCTGGGCCGCCTGCTCGGCGCTGGTGGGCGCCAGGTCGCGGAACATGTCGGCCTGCATGATCAGCCCGTTGCGGATGTCCTCGTCGCTGGCCCCGCTGAGGTCGATGCCGCGGCTGCCCATGTCCTTGCGGATCTGCTCGAGCTGCTCCTCGGTCATCTCCTTGGGGTGACGGCCGTGCTCACGGAACGAGCTGTGGACGATCTCGGTGCCGATGTGGCCCGGCATCACCACCGACGCCCGCAGGTGCGGGGCGTTGACCCGGAAGTCGGTGATGAGCGCCTCGGTGAAGCCCTTCACCGCGAACTTGGCCGCGCTGTAGGCGGTGTGGGGCATGTTCGGCCCGAGCGACGCCCAGAACCCGTTGATGCTGCTGGTGTTGACCACGTGGCCCTCGGGCGCGGCCAGCAGCATCGGCAGGAAGGCGCGCAGGCCGTTGTAGACCCCGCCCCAGCACACGCCGAAGGTCTTGTCCCACTCGTCGCGCCCGTCGGCCACGAAGCTGCCACCGCCGCCGATGCCGGCGTTGTTGAACAGCAGGTGGATGTGGTCGGTGGCGTGGGCGTCGGCGACGGCGGCGGCGAAGGCCACCATCTGCTCGCCGTCGGCGACATCGGCGACGTGGGTGGTGACCACGGTGCCGGCGGGAGCCCCCTGCTCGGCGAGCACCTTGGTCTCGGCCATGGTGTCCTCGGCGACGTCGCAGATGGCGACGCTGCAGCCGTCGGCGGCCAGCAGCCGGGTGAGCTCGCGGCCCATCCCCGTGCCACCGCCCGTCACGACGGCCAGTCGTCCCTCGAAGCTGTCCACCGCAGGCCCCCCCTCGATCGATGGGATCGCATCGTGTCGGAGGGGGAGTCTGGCACGACCGCCCTATGGCGTGGGTCGGCTGACGGGTCGAGGCGTGGGTCGGCTGACGGGTCGACCCGGGGGTTCGCTCAGGGCGACGGCAGCAGCTCGGTGACCCGGCCGGCGAACTCCTCCTCGCTCAGCAGGCCGTCGGCCCGCTGGAGGTTGAGCTCGAGGAGTCGCCGGGCCACGTCGAGCTCGGTGTCGCCGGCGGTCGCCAGGTCGGGGCCGCCGTCCCCGGTGTCGCTGTATGCGTGCTCGAGCCCCATCTCCGGTCTCCCGTCTCGCTCGTCTGTCGGAGGTCCTGCCGTTCGCCGCGCCGACGTGTCCCGGTGAGGTTCGGCGTCCCTCGGCGGCCACTTGATGGGCCATCGGGACCGTTGCCGGGCCCCGGTGATGGGCCGATCGACCCGCCGCCGGCGCTCGCCGCACGAATCGGTGACACCTTCGTCGCCAGAGGGTGAAGAAGCGTCACCGGTTCGCCGGAGCGCGGTTCAACGGGGCGCAGGTGCTGACCGGCGGTGGGCCGCCGTCGACGATGGCGGCCAGCCAGGTGAGGCCCTGGAGGTAGGCGTCGAAGGCGGCCCCGCCGTGGGTGCCGCCGTCGGCGAGGACGCGTCGCTCGACGGTGCGGCCCTGCTCGCACAGGCGGGTCGCCAGCTGCTCGCTCAGCGACGCCGGGATCACCTCGTCCTGCGCGCTGTGCACGATCAGCACCGGATCGGGCGCCACCGCCCGGGCCGGGTCGGTCTCGGCGGCCAGGGCCGACCACGCCGGACCGGTGGCGTCGCCGGTCAGCAGCGCCTCGGACGGGCCGACGCCGTCGAGCTGCCAGTAGAGGTCGTTGAGGCAGCCGCGGTCGACGGCATCGAGGTGGGCCACGCCGGCGGGGGTGAGGTAGGCGGCCGGATCGTCGTCGGGGTGGGCGGCCAGGTGGCCGGCGGCGACGAGGAGGCCGAAGGCGTCGCGGGGTCGGCCCGCCGGCAGCGACTGCAGGAAGGCGTCGATCTCGGTGGCGGGCGCGCCGGCGAACACGCCGGTGACGTCGAGCTCGGGCGTCCACGCCGCCGCCAACCCGTCGGCCCACAGCGCGGCGTGCCCGCCCTGCGAGTAGCCGGCCAGGCCCAGGCGGGTGCCGGTGTGGGCGTCGGGCAGCGCGGCGGCCGCCCGGGCCGCGTCGAGCATGCTGCGGCCCTCGCTCTCGCCCACGAGGTAGGGGTGGCGCCCGGGGGTGCCGAGGCCCTCGTAGTCGGTCTGCACCAGCAGCCAGCCCTTCGTCACGACCGGCCCCATCAGCGACAGCTCGAAGCGGTCTGGCTCGCGGGACGGCGCGCACTCGTCGGCCACGCCGGTGGTGCCGTGCCCGATCGACAGCAGGACGCGTCCGCCGTCGGGCGGGGGCGCGGTCGGCACCACCGCGGTGCCCGACACGGCGATCGGCTCTCCGCGCACGGAGGTCGACAGGTACAGGATGCGGTAGGTCGTGCCGTGCTCGGCGATGCTCGGCGTGACCTCCTGGTAGCGCAGCAGCGTGCCGTGGTCGGCGGCGGGCAGGGGATCGGGCACGGCGTACAGCTCGTCGGCGGTGGCCACGGCGGTGGCGAGGTCGGTGCGGACGGTCGGGGTCTGCGGCTCCGACGGGGCGCCGGCGGCCGGCCGCGTCCCCGCGCCGGCCCGGTCGGCCGAGGTGGTGGGTTCGCCGGCCGAGGGGGTGCAGGCGGCCAGCACGAGCAGGGCCAGCGCCGCGACGACGGCCGCGGGACGGCTGCGGCGAGCGGCGCGCGAGTCGTCGCTCGGGGACGGCTCGTCGTCGCTCACCCGTGCTGCTTACCGCACCGGCGGTTCGCCGCGCACCTCGTGGCGCCGCCGGGGGTCAGACCAGCGTCAGGAGCCCCTCGCCGTGGGCGGCGACGGCGGCGGCGACCTCCGGTGCGAGCTCGGCGCCGCGCTGCACGACGCGCACGGTGTCGGGCCGGCCGGTGATCGCCCAGGCCCGGGCCAGCGCCCGGTCGCCGGACACGCCCTGCTCGAAGGCGTGGGGTCGCAGCGTGGTGTAGTCGGCGCCGGTGGCCGGCCCCCACGGCACCGGCACCGTCGGCCGGGTCATGGAGGTGACGAACCCCCGGTTGACCACGTCGGCGTTGGTCGCCTGGTAGGGGCGGACCCCGGCGCCCGGCGGGGTGACCCGGTTCAGGTGCACGAGCAGGCCGGCCATCACGGCGTCGAGCGAGGCGAGGTCGGCCGAGGCCAGGACCAGGCGGGGGTCGGCGGTGAGCACGGTGCCGTTGGTGTCGGGCCCGAAGTGCAGGAGCAGCTGCTCGCCGAGCACGAGCGCCAGGCGGAGCCGGTCCCGCAGCTCGGGCACGTAGCTCACCTCGGCGTACTTCTCGTAGAACGAGGCGGCGTCGGCGTGGAGGTGGTTGCGGCTGTCGTCGCGCAGCCAGCCCACCGCCAGCTTGTGGGCCGCGGTGTACCCGGCGATGGCGTGGGCCCCGATGCGGGGCAGGTACACGACGTGGTCGACGGAGCGGACGACCTCGGGGAGCGCGAGGGGTTGGGTCCAGTGGCTGCCCGCCGGTGGCGTCGCCTCGAAGAAGCCGTCGTGGTAGTCGTCCTCGTCGAAGACGTGGGCCTCGGCCCCGGCGGCGGTGATGGCGTCGAGGAGGCCGTTGCGACGCAGGCAGTCGCGGGTCGAGCCGGTCCGCCGCCCGTCGGCGAGCACCCGGACCGTGCCGACGCCGGCCTGGTCGCCGACCACCACCCGGCCGGCGCCTCGGGCGTACAGCTCGGCCACCAGACCGGCGACCGCCGCCGGGGAGGTGACCGACGGGTGGGGGTTGGCCGAGTTGCAGGCCAGCTTCACGAACACCGAGTCGCCGCGGTCGAGCCACGACCAGTCGAGCGCCGCGCAGGCGGCGCGGACCGTGCGCTCGGCGGGGACCTCGGCCCGGGCCGGCTCGAGGGCGACGAGCACGTCGTGGGCGCCGAGCGCCACCGGTGCCGCCGTCGTCGGCGACGCCGTGCCCGGGGCGGTCGTGGTGGACGGGGTGGACGGGGTGGTCGTCGCCGTGGTCGGAGGGATGGCGGCGGTGGTCGACGGGGACGACCCTGGCGCGGCGCCGTCGGTGCCGGCCGAGGAGCTGCAGCCGGTGAGGTCGAGGACCAGGCCACCGGCGGCCAGCGCCCCGCCGAGGGCGATCCCGTCGCGCAGGAACCGCCGTCGGCTGCGCGGACCGCCGGGCAGCGTCGGATCGGCCTCCGGGCCGTCCACGGGCGACGTCGGGTCTGTCACCACCTCCGACGCTACGGACGACCGGCCTGCACCGGTAGGGCCTTCCGCCCGCGTGCCGGCGGGGACGGGGACACCCGGGTCCGAGGTGGGTGCCACCCGTTTCCTCGCGCCCGCGCGCCGGCGGGTGGCCGCTCAGGGCCGGCGGACCGTGGAGGGGAGCCGGGTGCCCGAGACGTACTCGGCCAGGGCGTCGATCTGCGCCGGGGTCAGCGTCGAGCCGAAGGCCGGCATCTGCTTGCCCGGGGTCGTCTCCCTCCCGTCGCGGATCACCTCGGCGGCGACGACGGGATCGAGACCGTCCCGGGGCAGCGTCGGCCCGAGGTCGCCGCCGGTGTGGCAGCCCGAGCACGACGCGGTGAACAGCTCCTTGGTGCCCGCCCCCGACGAGGACGAGGTCGACGACGGGGCGCAGGTGGCCAGCCCGCCGGCGGTGGCGGCCGCGGTCACGATCGCGGCGACGGCGGAGCTGACGCGTCGGCCCATCGCCTCCATCCTGGCGCGTCAGGCGGCGCCGGCGACCGCCGGGGCGAGCCGCCGCCACTGCTGCCGGGGGAAGGCGAAGGGATCGTCGGTGAGCACCTGGAGGCACACGTGGTCGGCGCCGGCCTCGCGGTGCTCCTGCACGCGCGCGGCGATCGTCGCCTCGTCGCCCCAGGCCACCAGGGCGTCGACCAGCCGGTCGCTGCCGCCCTCGGCGGTGTCGTCGTCGGTGAAGCCGATCCGCTTCCAGTTGTTCGCGTAGTTGGGCAGCCCCAGGTAGATGGCCAGGTGCTGCCGGCCGATCTCGCGGGCTCGCGCCGGATCGGTCTCGAGCACCACGGCCTGCTCGGAGGCGACGAGCGGCCCGTCGCCGAGCGCTGCCCGGGCGGCGGCGGTGTGCTCGGGCGTCACCAGGTAGGGGTGGGTGCCGGCGGCGCGGGTGCGCGCCAGCTCCAGCATCTTCGGGCCGAGGGCGGCGAGGACCCGGTCGTCGGCGGGCAGCGGCTCGGGGGCGGCGTCGAGGGCGTCGAGGTACTCCCGCATGCGGGTCAGGGGCCGCTCGTAGGTGCCGCCGGTGGCGTTGACGAACGGCGCGTGGCTCACGCCGATGCCCACCAGGAGCCGGCGGCCGTGGGCGCCGACGACGCGGTGGTAGCCGGCGGCGGCGTCGGCCGGCTCGTGCACCCACAGGTTCAAGATGCCGGTGGCGACGACGGTCTCGGTGGTGGCGTCGAGCAGGAGCGAGACGTCGCCGAAGAGGTCGCCGCCGACGTCGGGGACCCACAGGGCCGAGTAGCCGAGGGCTTCGAGCTCGGCGGCGGCCTCGATCCGCTCCCCGGCGTCGCCGTAGCGCAGCGGCGCGCTCCAGACGCCGGTGCCGGTCAGTGCGAAGGGCATCGGGGCAGCGTAGGGGGCGAGGGCCGGCGCACGACCAGTCCAGCCGACCCCGCCGGGATCAGCGCGCCCAGTCGAACAGGTCGACGCCGAGCCGGCGCACCAGCTCGTGCACCGTCGCCAGCGAGAGGCCGATCACGTTCTGCACGTTGCCCTCGACGTCTGCGACGAAGGTGCCGCCGGCGCCCTGGATGCCATAGGCCCCGGCCTTGTCGAGGGGCTCACCGGTGGCGACGTACCAGTCGATCTCGTGCTGGGTGAGCGCGACGAAGCGCACGCGGGTGGTGTCGGTGCGCGCCGCCACGCGGTCGCCGAGCCGAGCCACGACGCCGGTGTGGACCTCGTGGCGGCGCCCCGACAGGCGCTGCAGCATGCGGCGGGCGTCGTCGGCGTCGGCCGGCTTGGCGAGGATGTCGCCGTCGAGGGCCACGGTGGTGTCGGCGGCGAGCACCAGGCGGTCCTCGCCGGCCCGGGCGGCGGCCTTGGCCCGGGCCACGCGGCCCACGTAGGTGATCGGGTCCTCGCCCTGGTGCTGCGTCTCGTCGACCTCGGCGGGCTCGACGACGTAGTCGAGCCCGAGCAGGTCCAACAGCGCGGCCCGCCGTGGCGACGCCGAGGCCAGCACGAGCCGGGGGAGGCTCGGGTGATCGTCGTCGGGCGGGCCCATGCCGGTCACCGTCACCCGCCCGAGGTGGCCAGCTCGGCCGACCGGCCCGGCGGGGTGGGGTCGTCGCGTCGGGCCAGCCAGCCGTCGGGCAGCGTGAGCGTCTGGGGCCCGCGCTGGGTCCCCCGCGGCCCGTCGACGGCCTCGGGCACCGGTGCCAGGGCGCGGTCGAGGGCGGCGAGGGCGTCCTCCAGCTCGGCGCGGGAGGAGAGGGTGGCGAGGTGGCGGCGGGTGGCGCCGCCCACCGGGTAGCCGGTGAGGTACCACGGCACGTGCTTGCGGAGGTCGCGGACGCCGCGCTCCTCGCCGAGGTGCGCGCACAGCAGCTGGAGGTGGCGGGCCATGGTGTCGGCCACCTCGCCCAGGCGCGGTGGTGGTGCCGGGGCACGGCCGGCGTAGGCGTCGGCGAGGTCGCGGAACAGCCACGGCCGCCCGAGGCAGCCCCGCCCCACGACGACGCCGTCGCAGCCGGTCTCGGCCTGCATGCGCAGGGCGTCCGCTGCGCACCACACGTCGCCGTTGCCGAGCACCGGGATCGACCGCACCGCCTCCTTGAGCCGGGCGATGGCGCCCCAGTCCGCCGAGCCCGAGTACAGCTGCGCCGCGGTCCGGCCGTGGAGGGCGACCGCTGCGCAGCCGGCGTCCTCGGCGATGCGGCCGGTGTCGAGGTAGGTGACGACGTCGTGGTCGAGCCCGATGCGGAACTTCACCGTCACCGGCACGGTACCGGCGCCCCGCACGGCGGCGGTGAGCAGGTCGCGCAGCAGCGCCGGCCGCGCCGGCAGGGCGGCACCGCCGCCGTGCCGGGTGATCTTGCGCACGGGGCAGCCGAGGTTCAGGTCGACGTGGTCGACGTGGCCCTCCTCGACGAGGCGGCGGACGGCCTCACCCACGGTGCGGGGGTCGGCGCCGTACAGCTGGATGGAGCGGGGCGACTCCTCGGCGTCGAAGGCGGCCCGGTGCCAGCTCTTGTCGTTGCCCTCGACGAGGCCGCGGGCGGTGATCATCTCGCTCACGTAGAGCCCGGCGCCGTAGCCGCGGCACAGCCGGCGGAACGGCGGCGTGGTGATGCCCGCCATCGGCGCGAGCACGACGGGCGGCGACACGGTGATCGGACCGATCCGCAGCGGCGCGACGGTCGTCGGGGTCGTCGTCGCCTCCGTCGTCGCGGGACCGCTCACGCGTCCAGCGTGGCCAGGGTCGGCCGCCGCGCGCCAGCGGGCGGCCCGCCGGCTGGCGCGGCAGGGTCGGGTGCCGGTGCCATCATGCCGACGTGGTGATCGACGACCGGGACCGGTCCTTCTTCCTCGAGGAGTTCCGCCGGATCACCGTGGCCGTCGCCGTCGAGGACGCCACGCCCGCCGGTCTGGCCGTCCTCGAGCGGGTGGTCGACGAGCTGGTGGGCAACCAGACCCGGGTGGTCGTGGTGGTGGGCGGGGAGCCGACCGCGGTCGAGGTCGCCGACCGGTTGCGGGCCGAGGTCGCCGGCCCGCACCCGGCCGACGGCACCGGGGACCGGGCCGCGCAGTTCCTCTCCCGGCTGTGGCTGCTGCTGTGCGACCGGGGCGTGGTCGTGGTGCCCTCGGTCGGCGCCAGCTGCGCGACCGACGCCGCCGGGCTCGCCGTGCAGGTGCGCCTGCCCAAGCTCGTCCTCACCGGTGGCGCCGAGCGCTGGGACGTGGCGCTGCGCAGCTTCATCACGCTCGACCAGCTCGACGCCGAGCTCGGGGTGCTCGACGACCTCCCCGGTGGTCGGGCCACGAGGACGGCGATGCGCGACGCCATCGAGGGCGGGGTGCCGAGCGTGAACCTGTGCCGGCTCGACCAGCTCGACGTCGAGCTGTTCACCTTCGACGGCGCCGGCACGTTGTGCACCGAGCACGACTTCCTCGAGGCCCGGCCCTTCGGCCTCGACGAGCTGCCGACCGTCGAGGACTTCGTGGCCAAGGGGGTGAGCCAGGGCTACCTGCGGCCCCGCACCCGCGAGGAGGTGGCCCGCCTGCTGGTCACCGGCCTCGGCGTGCACGTGGTCGGCAGCGGCCACCTCGTCGGCATCGGCGCCCTGGAGACCGCCGCCTACCGCGCCGACGGCGTGGGCGAGATCGCCAGCCTGTTCGCCGCCGGTCGCTTCACCGGCGGCGGGGTCGGCTGGCGGCTGGTGACCGCCCTCGTGGAGCGGGCCGAGCAGCAGGGGCTGCGGGCCGTGTTCGCCTGCACGGTGTCGCCCGACGCCGAGACGTTGTTCGAGCGCAACGGCTTCCACCGCGTGGACCCCGGCGAGGTGCCGGCCGCCAAGTGGGACGGCTACGACGAGGACCGTCGCCGTCGCGTGCGCTGCGTGTGGCGGGACCTCGGCGAAGGCTGAGGCGAGTCGGCGCCGCCTCCGACGCCGACCGGCGCCGCTGGTCGGCAGGGGCGTCGGTCAGCCGTACCACCCGGCGGCATCGGCCACGACATCGACGGCGCCGGCGTTGTTGAACACCGAGATGGTGTCGTCGGAACCCACCGCCGTGGTGACGGCGACGGCGACGGTCCGGCCGGCCGTCCAGTTGAGGCCCGATGCCGTCGGTCGCGGCGCCCCGGTGGGCCACACGGTGAGGAACGACTCGGCGCTCGCCGAGGTGACGGTCACGTTGGCCAGCACCGCGGTCGCACCTGCGGGTGCGGCCCGGCGGGTCGTGGAGGCGACGGTGCGGGTCGTGCCGTTCCGCCAGGGCGTCGAGTAGGCGCCCACCGTCTCGGGTGCAGGTCGAGAGTCCTGGAAACGCACAGGTGCGATCGGGTGGAAGGCATCACCGATGCCGGACCCGAACCAGCCCACGACGTCGAAGACGACCTGTGCATCACCCGCGGCGTTGTAGGCCCGGATCGCTCCGCCGTCGCCGACCTTGACGGTCACGGCGTTGGCGACGGTCTGGCGGGCTCGCCAGTTGAGGCTCGACGACGTCGGTCGCGCCGAGCCCTTGGCGTAGACGGTCAAGAACGACTCCGCGGTGGTTCCGGTGACCGTGGCCGACAGCACGACGGCCTGGGCGTCGGCGGGCACCCCACCGACGCCGGCGACGACCACCTCGCGGTCGACGCCGGGACCCCACGGCGTCCCGTACGGCCCGACCTGCTCCGGCGGTGGGCGGCTGTCGAGGATCCGGGTCGGCAGCTGGGCGACGAAGCCGTCGCCATCGCTCGCGGCGTCGTACCAGCCGACCACATCGATGACGACGTGCGCGCTCCCGGTGGGGTTGAACACCGAGACGGTGCCACCCGCGCCGCCCTTCACGGTCACGGCGTTGGCGATCGTCTGCCCAGCGGACCAGTTCAGGCTCGATGCGGTGGGCCGAGGTGTGCCCGATGGCCACACGGTGAGGAAGCTCGGGGCGGTGGTGCCGGTGACGGTGACGTTCATGGCGACCGCCGTCGCGCTCGCCGGGACGCCGCCGACACCGGCGACCTGGACGTCGCGCACCGTGCCGGCTCCCCATGGCGTCGCGTACGGCCCCACCTGCTCGGGCGGGGGGCGGGAGTCGAGGACGCGCGTCGGCGTCGGCAGCGGGTGGAACACGACGCCGCCGGTGACGACGCGACCGATGGCGCCGGACTGCGTCGCGAACCACACCGCATCGTCGGGCCCGGCGGTCATCCCCCGGTTCAGGTAGCCGAGCCCGGTGGCCGGGAAGGTCGTGATCTGCCCGTCCGTGGTGATCCGACCCACGAGGTCCTGCCGTGTCCCGAACCACAGGGCGCCGTCCGACCCGGCGCTGATGCCTCCCACCGGCCACAGGCTCGCGTCGAAGAAGGAGCTCATCTGACCGGTGGTCGCGATCCGGCCGACCTTCGAGCCGGAGAACGTCGTGTACCACAGGGCGCCGTCGGGCCCCGCAGTGATCGCCAGTGGGTAATCGGCGTCGGCGTACGTGGTCACCTGGCCGGCGGTGGTGATCCGGCCGATGCCGGACCGGTGGGTGAACCACAGGGCGCCGTCGGGGCCGGAGGTGATCCCGATCGGCCGGACCGAGTCGGGTGTGGGGTACGTGGCGATCTGTCCGGTGGTCGTGATGCGACCGATGCCCGTGCTGTGGGTGAACCACACGGCGCCGTCGGGCCCGGCGGTGAGGCCGGAAGGGCCGACGATGCGGTCGTCGGTGTAGATCGACAGGGAGCCCTTCCGCGTGAGGCGCCCGATGCGGCTCCCGGCGCTGTTGGTGAACCAGACGGCGCCGTCGGGTCCGGTCGTGAGGCTGGCGGGAGCGCCGATGCCGTTGCCGCTGAAGCTCGTCGTCGTCCCGGTCGTCGTGACGCGTCCGATGCGCGCTCGGCCGCCGTCGGTGTACCAGAGGGCGCCGTCGGGTCCGGCGGTGATCCCGTCGGAGAGCAGATCACCCGACACGACCAGCGACACCTGTCCGGCCGTGGTGATGCGGCCGATGCCGGGGGCACCGAAGCCGGTGAACCACAGCGCCCCGTCCGGCCCCGTGGTGATCCCGGTGGCGTTCCGGATGGCGGGGTCCGAGAAGGTGGTCACGTCGCCGTCGGTCGTGATGCGACCGATGCTGGTCCCGGGCTCCGACGTGAACCACAGGGCACCGTCCGGTCCGGTGGTGATGGCTTCGAGGTTGCTCATGCCGTTCACCGGGTACGAGGTGATCTGCCCGGCGGTGGTGACGCGTCCGATGCCGAAGCTGTGGGTGAACCAGAGCGCCCCGTCGGGTCCCATCGTGATGTCCTTCGATCCGCCGGTGGTGCCGTTGGTGGGGTACGTGGTGATCTGTCCCGTGGTGGTGATGCGTCCCACGGCGTTGAACCCGGTGAACCAGACGGCGCCATCGGGTCCCGCGGTGACCCCGCCCGGGAAGTTGCCGGGGAAGAACGAGAACTCGCCTGCGAGGGTGATCCGGCCGATGCTGGTCGTGCCGTCCCCGCTGGTGTTGGTGAACCACAAGGCGCCGTCGGGCCCGGTGGTGATGCGTCGGGGGGAGGCCACCCGGGGGTCGTGGAAGGCGGTCACCTCACCGCTGGTCGTGATCCGTCCGATCGAGTCGCTGTAGTAGTTCGTGAACCACAGGGCGCCGTCGGGCCCGGTCGTGATCCCGGCGGGAACCACGACGTCGCCGCGGGCGACGGCGTCGACGCGGCCGACGGGCGCGGGGCTGGCGACAGGAGCGGAGGTGGCACGTCCGGCGCCGACCGCCCCGAGCGACGTGACGGCAGCCGACCGGCTCCCGGCGTCCGCGGTGGCAGGGCGTGGTGCCACGACGACGACCACGGCGACGAGGACCAGCAGCGGGCTCGACCAGGGTCTCCGAGCGCGACGGCGCCGTCGCCCCCCCGGGGGTGGCTCGCCGCGTCCCGTCGTCCCGCGCATGCCTCCGTCACGGTAGTCGGGTCCATGGTCCCTTTGAATGGCGGCCGATGCGCACGAAGATGGTTCCCGTGGGGATCGAGCGGGTGCGCACGCAGGACGCGACCATCTGGGTGGTGCAGGGCGAGGACACGCCCCTGCAGATCGGCGCGGTGTGCTTCTTCGAGGGCGCGCCGCTGCACGACGAGGACGGCGCGCTGCGCACCGACGCGCTCCGCGAGCGGGTCGCCGCCCACCTGCACCTCGTCCCCCGCCTGCGCCAGCGGCTCGTGCCCGTGCCGCTCGACCTGGGCCCGGTGTGGGCCGACGACGAGGACTTCGACCTCGACCGCCACCTCCGCACGGCGACGTTGGCGGCCCCCGGCGGCGAGGCCGAGCTGCGGGCGCTCGTGCGCGAGCTGCTCGAGCAGCCGCTCGACGACGCGAAGCCGCTGTGGGAGTTCTGGCTGATCGACGGCCTCGCCGACGGCCGTGTCGTGCTGGTCCCCAAGGTCAGCCACGTGATGGCCGACGGCATGGCCTTGCTGGAGTTCGCGCTGTCGCTGCTCGATGCCGGCCCGCCCGGGGAGCAGACGCCGTCGTCGGCTGCGGCGTCGGCACCCCCTGCGTGGTCGCCGGAGCGACTGCCGGACACCGTCCCGCTGGTCGTGCGCACCGCGGTCGAGCGCACCCGCAGCCAGCTCGGCACGCTCGCCCAGCTGGCCGCCACCGCCGCAGATCCCCGCCGCTGGGTCGGCGCTGCCGGCGCCGCCGTCCGCCTCGCCTCCGAAGGCCGTGGTCGCGCGCCGTCGATGCCGATCACCGCCGCGGTCGGGCCGCGTCGCGACTTCGTGTGGTGCCGCCTCCCGTGGGACGACCTGACGCGGGTGCGCAAGGCCGCGGGCGGCACGCTCAACGACGTCGTGCTGGCCGTCACGGCGGGAGCCCTCGCCCGCTACCTCGTCGAGCGTGGGCCCGCCGAACCGGACGACGCCGCCGTCCCGCGCGTGCTCGTCCCCGTCTCCACCCACGGCCAGAACGCGGCCGGCGAGGTGGAGAACCGCTTCTCGATGATGGTCGCCGACCTGCCCCTGCACCTCGACCGACCGCTCGACCGGCTCCGCCACGTGCGCGACGAGATGGATCGGCACAAGGCGTCGGCGCAGCGCTCGATCGGCCCGGTGCTGTTCTCGGTCGGCGACCTGTTCCCGGCGTGGCTGCTGCACCGGGTGGGCCCGGCCATCCTGCGCAACCAGCCCTTCGTGAACCTCGCCGTCACCAACCTGCCGGGCACCCGCGAGCCGGGCTACCTGCTCGGCGCCCGCATGCTCGAGGTGTACCCGTTCGTGTGCGGCATCGGGAACATCGCCGTCATCATCGGCGTGGTGTCCTACGACGACGCGCTCGGCGTGGGCATCACCGTCGACGCCGACGTGGTCCCCGACGTCGACGCGCTCGCCGACGCGATCGAGGAGGCCTGCGCCGAGCTCGTCGGCGCCGTGCCCGACGACGGCGGGTGAGCCGACCTCGCCGGGGGTGCGACGCCGACGCGGCGGTCAGCCGTCGATGAGCACCACGTCCTCGCCGTGCAGCGCGGCCAGACCGCGGTCCAGCGTGGCGATCCGGCTGCCGTGGTGCCGGGCGAGCGCCACGAGGTAAGCATCGGTCACCTGCCGGTGGCCGATGACGCCGTGCAGGTGGCGGTCCTCGAAGGGGATGGCGTCGGGCCAGAACTCGTGCCAGGGCTGGGACCGGAGCGCGTCGAGGACGCCGATCGCCTCGTCGGCGCGGTGCCCCTGGCGCAGCAGGAACCGCAGGAGCGTGCCCTCGGTGATCGGGCAGGTGGCGAGGTCGGGCTCGACCGTCGCGAACCAGGAGAGGGCGACGTCGTGGTGCACGTGATCGGCCACGGTCAGCGCCACGAGGACGTTGCCGTCGGCGAGGAGGGCGGTCACGGTTCGTCGTCGAGGGACCGGACGTCCTCGGCGGTCACCGGGTGGCCCACCGAGGTGATGGGCAGGCCGCGCGGCCCCCTCGACACCGGGACCGTGCCGCCGCCCAGGCCGCGGCGGATCAGGTCGGCGATGACGTCGCTCATCGACCGGTGGCCGTCATGGGCGAGCTGCCGGGCCAGCGCATGCAGGTCGTCGGGCAGGTCGATGGTGGTGCGCACGGTCGCATCATAACATCACAGCATCAGGATGCGCACGGCGTGGCGGGTCCTGACGCAGCACCTCCGGCGGCGGTGACGCGCGATGCTGGCGCCATGCACGGGCGCGCCCGGGAGTGGTTCGACGCAGGGAGCTTCTTCACCTGGCGGCCGGTGGATGCACCGCCGGGGGAACCGGCCCGGCAGGTCTTCCACGCCGAGGTCGGCGACCCCGAGGCACCGCTCGTGCTGCTCGTGCACGGCTTCCCCACCAGCAGCGTCGACTGGTACGACGTGGCACCGCTGCTCGCTCGTGAGCACCGCGTCGCCTTCCTCGACTTCCCCGGCTTCGGCTTCTCGGCCAAGCCCCGGGGCGGCCCCTTCACCATCGCCCGCGACAGCGAGCTGCTCGACCACTACCTGACCGAGGTGCTCGGCATCGACCGCGGCGTGGTGGTCGCCCACGACCGTGGCAGCAGCGTCGCCCTGGAGCTGGCCCGCCGGTGCCAGGCCGGCACCTCGTCGTTCAGGCTCGACCACCTGGTGCTCAGCAACGCCAACCTGTTGCTGCCGCTGTCGAACCTCACCGAGTTCCAGCGGCTGGTCCTGCACGCCGAGACCGCTCCCGCCGTGCTCGACGTGGTCACGCCGGAGCTGCTCGCCGCCGGGATGGGGACGACGACGTTCACGCCACCACGCGGCCCCGACGACCCCGCCATCGAGGCGCTGGCCCAGACCTTCGCCCACGACGACGGGACCGCGGTCGTGCACGACACCATCCAGTACCTGTTCGAGCGGGCCGAGCGGGAGGAGGAGTGGCTCGAGGGCCTCCACGGCTCGACGGTCCCGACCACCGTCGTGTGGGGCCTGCGCGACACGGTCTCGCCGCCGCGGGTCGCCACCCACATCTGGGTCGCCTACCTGTCGACCAAGCCCGGCGTCAACGAGCTGTGGTTCCTCCCGAAGGCGAACCACTACCTGCAGCACGACGATCCGGAGGGCTTCGTCGAAGCGGTCACCCGCACCATCAGCGGCACGTCACCGGAGGCGCCCGGCGCGCTGGGCGACGCCGCCGACGCCCCGCTCCTCGTCGATCGCTCCCGCCCGGAGCTGCCGCCGGCCCACGCCGTCCTCGCGGCGCCGTAGCCGTCGCGACTCGGAGCCGGTGCACCCCGCGGCGCGGTAGGTTCCTCGAGCAGGGGGGTGGTTCGCATGGCGCCGACCGTGACCGTCGTCGGTCGGGGACGGGTGCTCCTCGTCGTCGCCGCGGCTGCGGCGTCGCTCGCGGCGGGTGCGTGCACGAACCAGGAGGCCGCCATCCCGCCGACCACGGCGCGCCCCGCCACGACCCTGCCGGCGGGGGTGTCGGGCGGCCCGCCCCCGTCGAGCCCGCGAACGACCGTGCGCAACGACCAGCCCTGGCCGATGCACGCCATCGACAGCCGGTTCCGTGGCGCCAACGCCCTCGACCGGGCCGACGTCGACCGCGACGGTCGCGACGACTACGTGACGAACTACGAGTTCGACCAGCGCGCCGTGATCGCCTTCGCCCCACCGGAGGGCGCCGACCCGACCGCGCCGTGGCCCACGATGACCTGGTTCTGCCCCACCGCCGATCCGGCGACCAAGGCCTGTGACACCGAGAGCGCATCGTTCGCCGATCTGGACGGCGACGGCAACCTCGACATCGTCATCTCCCAGGGTGGGCACCCCGATCGGATCATCGACGGTGACGAGCCCGGGGTCCGCGTCGTGTGGGGACCGGCGACCGACCGGGTGCGCGACCCGGCGGCGTGGACCGACGCCGGTCGCTTCCCGGCGACGGTCGACCAGGGCCACTACCTGTACCAGCAGCCCTACGACGTGAACGGCGACGGCGCCCTCGACGTGCTGATCGGCGGTCGCGTGTACTTCGGCAACGGCAACAAGGGCGGCATCGCCTGGCTGGAGGCGCCGAAGGATCCGGCGCAGCGGCGCGACCTCGCGGCCTGGCAGCTGCACAGCATCGACCCCGACACCTTCGACGGCCACGGCTTCGTGCTCACCGACCTCGACGGCGACGGCGACCCCGACCTCGTCGACGCCAACGCCGACTTCGACACGCCCGAGGACCAGGAGGCCGTGTTCTGGTACCGCAACCCCGGGCCCACGAGCCCGGACGTGACGAAGCCGTGGCCCCGCACCGAGCTGCTGCGCGACCCCGGCTTCTACGGCAAGCCCCAGATCGACGTGGCCGACATGAACGGTGACGGCCGCGACGACCTGATCACCCAGACCGTCGACGACTTCTTGTTCTTCCTGCGCGCGCCCGGCGACGGGGTCGACTTCGACCTCGTGCGGGTGCCCAAGCCCGACGAGATCCGCTGGCCGACGCGGGGCCTGAAGATCGCCGACATGGACGGCGACGGCCGTGTCGACCTCGTCGGCATGCTGACCCACGACGACGGCGTGCTGCCGGTGGGCAAGGCCTCGGTCTACTGGCTCACCTTCGACGGCGGCCGGTTGGCGACCGACGCCCTCACCGTCCACCCGATCAAGTGGTCGCCGGGCAAGGTCAGCACCACGAGGATCTTCGGCGAGAAGTGGGACCAGGTCGACCTGCGCGACGTCGACGGGGACGGCGACCTCGACATCGTCGCCAACGACGAGGAGTGGGCCCAGGAGCCCGACGGCGAGTTCACCATCTACAGCCAGCGGGGGACCGACGGCGAGACCGTGGCGGTGGTGTGGTTCGAGAACCGCCTGGGCGACGACGCCCCGTCGTGCCGGCAGCGGGGCGCGGCGGGCTGCGTGCTGGAGGCGGAGGGTCCGACCGACCTGCGCGACGGCACCTGGGTCGAGCGCAACACCGTGGCCGGCGCCTCCGGCGGCCGGTACCTGCAGGCCTTCAACGGCGTCGACCCGGCGACCTGCCCCGCCACGCCCGGCTCCGACGAGACCACCCGCGACTGCCCACCCCGACCCGACGGCGTGCTCGCCCCGGCCGACTCCGACGGGGTCCGCTACCGGGCCGAGCTCGACGGCGGCGACTACGACGTGTGGGTGCGGGTGCTCGCCCCGGCTCGCTTCGGTGACGGCCTCGGCGGCGCCCGCTCGGACTCGGCCTACGTCTCGGTCGACGGCGGCGCCCCGGTGGTGGTGGGTGATGCCGGCGTCGCCCCCGGTGCGTGGACGTGGGTGCAGCTCGCCGCCCCGGTCACCCTCGGCGCCGGTGCCCACGACCTCGGCCTGCAGGTGCGCGAGCGGGGCACGGCCGTCGACCGCGTCGTGGTGGCACCGGCCGGCAGCCCGCCCCCCGCCTGACCCGGTCGCCGGCGGATCCTCAGCGTCGGGGTCCTCGGTCGCGCTCGGCCCGGGCGCGGGCCACGAACCACGGTGCCTCGAAGGCGGCGGCCTCCGTCTCGGCGTCGGCCAGCCAGGCCTCGCCCTCCGCGTCGAGCCCGAGGCGGCGGGCGAGGCGGGCGCACACCAGGGACACCGGCCCCCAGTAGGCGCCCCCACCGCCGTAGCAGTTCAGCACCACGTGACGGTCGGCCCAGGGCCGGAGGAGCTCGAGCAGCCGCGGCGCGTGCTCGTCGGCGGCCACGGAGGCGCAGGCGTCGGCGAGCACCCCGACGGCGAGCAGCTCGTTCGAGTCGTGGGGCACGGCGAAGCCGCCGGCGGCGAAGTGGTCGAGGGCGGACCGGGCCGTCGCCTCGTCGCCGGCCTCGGCGGCGCACAACGCCAGCGTGGCGCGGTAGGCGGGGATGTGCGGGTTGTCGTCGGCCGCCTGGGCCAGCAGGTCGAGCATCTCGCCCGACCGTCGCTGGAACAGCCGCAGGTCGACCAGCTGCACGCCGAGCGCGGCCATCGCCTCGGGGTGGTCGGCCTGGTGGGCGAGGGCGGCGAAGGCCAGGGCCTCGACGTCGTCGAGGTCGCCGTCGACCATGCGCACGAGCACCTCCCAGCAGGCGGTGGCCCACGACCAGTACGGGTGGTCGAGGCCGTCGGCGACGGCGCGCGCCTCGGCCAGTGCCTCGTCCACGGCGGCCCGATCGCCGAGCTCGATGTGGTCCTCGACGAGGCCCAGCAGGGCGGCCAGCCGTCGCTCGACCGGCACCTCGGTCGGGGGGAGCCCGAGCACCTCGGTCGCCGCCGCCGCCCGCTCCGGGGTGTGGTCGGGGCCCATCAGGCCGATCCGGCGGGTGACGAGGGCGGCGGCCACCAGGTGCGGCGCGCCCGACGCTCGGGCCACCTCGACCGCCCGCTCGCACAGCGCCCGCCGCTCGTCGACCCGGTCGGTGAGCACGAGGGCGAGGGCCAGCTCACCGAGGACGTCGACCAGCAGCTCGTCGGCGGCGGGCACCAGCGGGGGCGGTGCCGGGGCCGCCTCGGCGGGCACCGGAGTGGTCGGTGCCGGGGCGACGCCGGCGTCCTCCAGGGCGGCCAGCGCCTGGCGCAGCAGCGCGGCGCGCTCGGCGTCGGGAAGGTCGACGGCCACGCCCCGGCCGCCCCCTCCGACCAGCGAGAGCGTGGCCGCCGCCAGCTCCCGCTCGAGCCCGTGCGCGGTCGCCAGGTCGCGGGCCTCCTCGAGCACGACCCGGGCACCGTCGCGGTCGCCGGTCGCCCGGCGGGCCCGCCCGAGGCCGATGCGGGCGGGCACCGCCACGACCGGGGACGGGCGTGCCGCCAGGGCCCACGCGAAGTGGCCGGTGGCATCGCTCCACGCGGCGGCCCGCAGGGCGGCGTTGCCGGCGGCGACCGACCACCAGGCCGCGGTGTCGACCGCGGCCGGTCCGGCGTCGACGTAGTGGGCGGCGACGCTGCCGGGCTCGGCCCCGGCCGCGGCCAGCGCCTCGGCGACCCGCCGGTGCAGGCGGCCGGCACGCGTCGGCCCGAGGCCCGCCACCACGGCCTCGCGCACGATCTCGTGCACGAACCCGAACAGCTCGGCGTCCTCCTCCACGAGGAAGCCCTCGGTGCACAGCCGGTCGAGCTGGTCGATCACCGCGGCGGGCGTCGCCGCGCACGCCTCCACCACCTCCACCGGCACCTGGCCGCCCACGACGGCGGCCAGGCCGAGCGTGACGGCGTCGGCGGGGTCGAGGGCGGCGACCCGGCGATCGACGACGTCGGCCACCGCCGCCGGCAGGGCGTCGAGGGCGAGACGGCCGTCGCGGCGCCCGGCGTGCCGGGCGAACTGGGTGACGAACAGCGGGTTGCCGGCCGTGCGGGCCAGCACCTCGCCGGCGATGTCGGCGACGTCGCCGGCCGAGGCACCGTCGCCGGCCGCCTCGCCGATGGCCTCGGCCACCTCGGCCCGGGACCAGCCCTGCAGTGCGACGGTGCGCACCGGTGCCAGGCGCTCCCACGCCGCCAGGAGGCGGGCGGTGGGGCCGCGCACCTGGCGGGCGGTGAGCACGACGAGGACGGGGCGGTCGACCACGGTCGCGATCACGTCGTGGAGGGCGGCGAGGGTGTCGGCGGCGACGAGCTGCAGGTCGTCCACGACCACCATGGCGGGCGCCGACAGGCCCTGCTCGAAGGCGACGGCGAGGGCCCGGCCCAGCCGGGCGTCGGTGCGGGCGTCGTCGGCTGGCGCGCTCGGCGGGGGTGCCGCCGTGCCGAGGTCGACGCCGATGCTGGCCAGCTCCGCGGCGAACGGCACCAGGCGCTCGGCGACCCCCGGCTCGTGGGTCAGCACGGCGTCCACGAGCGCCCCGAGCGGCTGCTTGGGCAGCCCCCCGAGCGCCGGGACCGCGCCCCACAGGACCCGACCGCCGCTCGCCGCCACGTGGCCGGCGACCTCGGCCGCCAGCCGGGTCTTGCCGATCCCGGCCTCGCCCTCCACCACGACGACCTCGACCCGCTGGTCGGCCACGACCCGGTGCCACGCCTCGGTCAGCACCGCCCGCTCGGCGACGCGGCCGATGAACCGGCTGCCGGCACCGGCGGCGCGGGGCAGGCGCAGGGGATCGGCGGCGGTGGGGGCGGGCGCCGCCGGCGCGTCGCCGAGGATCCGCAGGTGCAGCGCCTCGGTCTCCGGCGACGGGCGCACCCCCAGCTCGTCGTCGAGCCGTCGGCGCAGCTGCTCGTGCGCCGCCAGCGCCGCCGCCCGGTTGCCGGCCGCCTCGTGCGCCTCCATGAGCAGCCGGGCCGCCGGCTCGTCGGTGGGATCGGCGGCGACCAGCGCGGTGGCCCGCTCGACGGCGTCGCCGAGGGCCCCCTCGCCCAGCGCGGCCCGGGCGACGAGCAGCTCGGCGCGGCGCTGCGCCGCCGCCAACCGCGCCCGCCACTGGTCGACCCATCGCCCACCGGCCGACGGGAGGAAGGGCTGGCCGACGACTGCCAGCGACGCCGCCGCCCGGCGGCGCGCCTCGGGGTAGCGCTCGGCCGCCAGGGCCTCGGCCGCCGCCTCGATGTCGACGAGGGCCACCTCGACGTCGACGACGACGTCGAGGTCCGACAGGTCCAGCGCCACGATCCCGCCGTCGGATCGCAGCCGCGACGGCTCCAGACCGACCGCCGTCACCGCCCGGCGGGCGCGCGACACGATCTGGCGGGCGGCGCCGGCCCAGTGCGTCGGCAGCCCGTCGGGCCACAGCAGCTCGGCCAGCTCGTCACGGTGCAGCGCGACGGGCCGGCCGAGCACGAGGTGCGCCAGCAGCAGCGCGGGTTGCGCGCCCCGCACCTCGACGGGGCCGTCGGCGCCGCCCAGGACCACGCCCCGACCACCGACGACCTCGAGACGGATCGCCGCGCCGCCGGAGGAGCCCATCGGGCCGCAGCGTAGTCAGCGACCAGGTGCCGCTCCCGGGCCGAGCGGGCCCGGCTGGGTTCAGCCGTACCAGCCGGCGGCGTCGGCGATGACGTGGACGGTGCCGGTGTTGTTGAACACCGAGATGGTGTCGCCGTCGCCGACCTTGGCGGTGACGGCGTTGGCGATGGTGACGCCGGCCTTCCAGTTCAGGCTCGACGCGGTCGGCCTGGGCGAGCCGTTCGGGTACACGGTCAGGAAGGACTCGGCGGTGGTGCCGGTGACGGTCACGTTGGCCAGCACGGCCTTCGCTCCGGCGGGGGCGGCCCCGGCGGTGGACACCGCCACCGACCGGTCGGCGCCGGCGCCCCACGGCGTGCTGTAGGCGCCGACCTGCTCGGGGGCGGGACGGCTGTCTTGGAACCGCACCGGGTCCACCGGGTGGAACGCATCTCCCGAGCCGGTCCTGAAGTAGCCGACGACGTCGAGGATCACGTGGGCGGACCCCGAGCTGTTGAACACGTCGACCTTGCCGTCGGTGCCGACCTTGACGGTCACCGCGTTGGGGATCGTCACCCCCGCCTTCCAGTTCAGGTTCGACGCCGTGGGCTTGGTGGCGCCCTTGGGGTACACGGTCAGGAACGACTCGGCGCTGGTGCCGGTCACGGTGGCGTTGAGCACCACCGCCTCGGCATCGGCGGGCACCCCACCGACACCGGCCACGGTCACCTCACGGTCGGTGCCCGCTCCCCACGGCGTGCCGTGCGGGCCCACCTGCTCCGGTGGCGGGCGCGAGTCGAGCACGCGCGCGGGGGTGAGCGCGGTGTAGCCGGCGCCGTTCCCGGACCGGTCGTACCAGCCGACCACGTCGACGACCACGTCGGTCGCTCCCGAGGGGTTGAACACCGACACGGTGCCGCCGGCACCCACCTTCACGGTGACGGCGTTGGCGATGGTCTGGCCCGCCACCCAGTTCAGGTTCGACGCCGTCGGCCGGGGCGAGCCCGTGGGCCACACGGTCAAGAAGCTCGGCGCGGTCGTGCCCGTGACCGTCACGTTCAACGTCACCGCCGTCGCGTCCGCCGGCACCCCGCCGGTGCCGGCCACCGTGACCTCGCGGGTGGTGCCCGGTCCCCACGGCGTGGCGTAGGGCCCGACCTGCTCGGGCGGCGGGCGGGAGTCGAGGATGCGGGTGGGGGCGGCCAGCGGGTGGAAGAGGTCACCGGCGTCGACGTCGCGGGGCCCGCCCACCCGGTTGCGCCAGGTGTTGGTCTCGATCGGGTCGTTGCGGTCGAAGACGATGCTGGCCTGCTGGTCGAGGTAGGTGCCGGCGGCGATGCCGGGGGCGCCGTCGACCGCGTAGCGGGCCCAGCCCTGGCCCGACTCGTCGCCGGGCTCGGGCGGCAGGAAGCCGGCCAGCGGGTCGAGCGGGGTGAGGCCGGTCGCCGGGTCGAGGGTGCGGTAGCGCCACGTGGCCGTCCCGGTCCCGGGGTCGAAGTCGCCGCTCACCCGCACCACGAGGTCGACGGGCGCGCCGTCGATGGTGACGGTGATGGGCTGGTCGACCTCGAAGGACTGCACCCCGTCGGGCACGTCGACGTTGATCGGGCCCCAGCCGACGTCGCCGAAGGCGAAGCTCGAGCGGTCGTAGGTCTCGGGCACCTGGACGGTGACGGTGACGTCGGCGGCGGGGGCCGTGGCCAGGGGGACGCCGGGCGGTGGGTTGACGGTGCCCGGGCCGAGGTTCTCGAAGTGCACCTCGTAGCCGAGGCCGACCGGGTCGGCGAGCCAGCGCTCGTCGGGCAGGCCGGCCGGGCCCACGATCTCGTTGGGGTCGACGGCCTGACCACCGGTGCCGCCGTCGGGCGGCTCGAGGCGCGGCTTGTCGCAGCGATCGCCGGCGAGCACCCGGTACAGGTTGTACGCGGTCTCAGCCCGCTGCACCGCGGCCTCGTAGTTGGCGCGGAACTGCTCGGTGTTGACCCGGTAGGCCCGCACCAGGTCGAGCTGGGCGCCGAGCTCGGCGAACGAGGTCTGGAACTTGCCGACGATGTCGAAGGCGGCCACGACGTTGCCGAACGCGTTGTTGAAGCCGGCGAGCCGGTTCTCGATCTGGGGGAACAGCGTGGCGGCGAGGCGCCGACGGTTGGCGCTCGCCGTGTTCGTGTTCCCGAGGAGCCGGAAGCCCTCCAGGTACACCTCCTTGGCCAGGCGGGTCACGTAGTTGACGTGGTCCTGGAATGCGCTCAGGGCGTTCCGGAAAGTGTTGATCGGGGCCCGAAGGGTGTCGGCGGTGGTCGACAGGTCGCCGAACGCCCCAGCCAGGCCCTGGTCCCGCAACGTTGCGGCGAACCCGATCAGCTGGGTGGTCACGTCCTTGGCGGTGGAGATCACGGTGGCGAGCACGTCGACCTCCACGGGCTGGCCGATGCGGTTGAGCAGTCGGACCAGCGTCCCGGCCTCGGCGGTGATGAGGCCGGCGCCCTTGAGGGCCGGTGCGAACAGCGCGGCGAGGTCGGCGAGCGCGTCGGCGCCGCGGACGACCAGCTCCCAGCGGTACTGGCGTATGGCGGCCCGCTGCTGCTCCAGGGACTGGTCGTGCAGCACCGCCAGCTCGCGGGCGACCGACGCCCACCGCTTGGCCTTGCGGAGGTGGTCGTTGGCGGCCGGGCAGTCGGTGCGCTCCTGGGCGGCGAGGATCTCGTCGATGAGCGGATCGACGAAGATCGGCTCGCCCTCCACGTCGAGCAGGAACCACGACCCGAGCAGCTCGGTCGCCGAGGGCATCGGTGGCCGATCGTTGGGCCACAGGTCGCTGTTGGCGCCGTCGGGCAGGCCCATCTCGAAGGTGCCCTGGGTCTGGTTCGGCCAGTCGACCGGGTAGGTGCGCGTCTCGGTGCCCGGACGGCTGATCACGACCTCGAAGGGCCCGCTGATCCCGTCGACCGAGAAGTGGCCGCTCTCGTCCACGGGCACGTCGAGCTCCCGCCCGCCCTGGCGGACCGTGACGGTGGGCGGCGTCACGCCGGGCGAGTACTCGCCGGCGTTGGGCCGCACGACCGAGCCGCGGAAGGCGTTGCCCAGGCCGCCGTAGTCGTAGCTGGGGCCAGGCAGCTCGGCTGGAGCACCGGCGGCGAGTGGTGCCCGCAGGCCGGCGATCGGGGGCAGGGCCGCGCCGGCCGCCACCCGCTGGAGCGGTCCGCCGGGCGCTGCGACCCAGACGTCGTAGGTGCCCGCCGGCAGGCCCACGACGGTCACCGTGCCGTCCGCCGCCGGCACCGCCGCGTCGGTGTGGCCGCTGCCGTCGGTCGCGACCAGCACGACCACCGCCTGGGTGACGTCCGTACCGGTCGGCACGTTCAAGCCGAAGGTGATGATGGGCGCGTCGGCCAGGGTCACGGCGACGGGCGTGGCGGTCGGGACGGTGACCGTCTGGGTGGCGGTCACGTGCCCGGCGTGCTCGATGACCGCCTGCCACGAGCCGGCCGGCAGCTGCTGCAAGGTGGCGTCGCCGCCAGGGCCCGTCGTGGTGGAGACCGTCGGCCCGCCCGGCCCGGCGCCCACCGGCGACAGCTCGACGAGGGCATCGGCGACGGGACCGCCGTTGCCGTCGATCTGGAAGGACACGGCGCCGGTGCCGGGTGACAGATCGACCTCGTTGGGTCCGGCCACCGGGGTCAGCGAGGCGCGGGCGGTGCCATAGGTCTCGCCCCGGGCCCACAGCTCGATCGACCGCCCGGGCAGGGTCCGCAGCAGGAACCGGCCGTCGGAACCGGTCGTCGCCGTGGCGTCGACCGAGCCGTCGACGACGAGGTCGACGTCGATGCCCGACACCGGTGCACCCCCGGTGGTGAGGACCCGCCCGGTGAGGGTGGCGGCCGCGACGGTGAGGGTGACCTCCGGATCCGCCGCGCTGTCCGACACCGTGGCCGTCGCCTCGCTGGCGAAGGCGGTCACGGCGTACGTGCCGGGCCCCGGGACCGGGATCGCGACCCGGCCGTCGGGCCCGGTCACGGCGTCCACGTCATAGGGCGCGCCCGGATCGGTCGATGCCAGCGTCACCGGGAAGTCCGCCAGCGGCTGTCCACCCCCGTCGACGACCCGGGTGGTGACCCGGTGCACGGCCGGGGCGAGGCCCACGTCGACGGTGGTGGTGGCGGACAGGTCGAGGTCGCGGGTGTCACCCGCGTACCCGGGCGGGCCGAGGGTGGCGAGCCGGCCCGGCCCGGGCGGCAGGTCGGCGATGGTGAAGGTCCCGTCGGCGGCGCTGGTGGCCTCGCCGCCGCTGGCGGCGCCCGGGACCGAGGACGTGAAGCGCACGGCGGCGCCGGCGATCGGCGCGGCGGTGCCGGCGTCGACGACCGTGCCGGTGAGCGTCACCGGCGTGGCCAGCGTGAGGTCGCGGGTCGTGTCACCGGTGAGCGTGACCGGTGTGGCGGTGCCGGCGCCGGCGGCCCCGCTGGCCACCAGGAGGACCGGTCCGGCCGACAGGCCGGTCAGGTGGTAGGTCCCGTCGATGCCCGCCGTCGCCGTCGCGACCAGCACCGGTGGTGAGCCGGCGAGGTACGCCGCCACCGTGCCGGGGGTGGGTGCGCCGCCCGGGGCCCGCAGCACGCCGTCGACCGTCACCTCGGCGCCGAGGGCCACGTCGACGACGTTGGGCCCGCCGGCCACGATGGTCACGGCCCGGTCGGCCCGGCCGAGGCCGTCGGCCTCGACGGACAGCCGGTAGCTCCCCGGGGTCAGGCCCGCGGCGCGGAACCGGCCGTCGACGCCGGTGTCGGTGGTGGCGTACCCGGCGGTCGGTGCCGCCCCGCCACCCGGCACGGGCGTCAACGTCACCCGGGCACCGGCGACCGTCGTGCTGTCGGCGGCGCGGGTCACGGTGCCGGTCGCGGTGTCGCCGACGGTCACCGGCACGGTCAGCCCCGCCGTCGGCACGGTGGCCTGGGCGGCCGGGAACGGCAGCCGACCGTTCACCTGGATGCGGTACGGCTCGGGCGTCAGGGCCTGGCCGGGGGTGGGCAGGAGGCCGAAGCGGCCGTCGGGCGCGGCCACGCCGCGCAGGGTCGGCCCGGTGCCGTCGACCGGCACCGCCAGCATCCGCAGCGGCACGCCGGGTTCGGCGCCGCCGGGCTCGGCCAGCCGGCCGGCCAGCGGCGCGCCGACGTCGGCGGTGGCCAGCGCCTCGTCGAGGATCGCCGATCGCAGGTCCTCGATGGACCCGGGGCGCTGCCCGGCGAGGTTGGACAGCCGGGCCGCCCGATCGAGGGCCAGCACGTAGCCGCCCGGTGTGGGCCACGGACCCGTGGCGCCGGCGCCGGGGGCCGTCGGCTGCGTCGGGTGCGAGGTCAGCTCCTCGATGCGGGTCTTCAGGCGGGCGGTCTGGGTCGGGTCGAGCCCGTAGGCCGTGGCCATGCCGTCGGCTTCGGGCGACCAGTCGAGGAGCGAGTCGCCCTCGGAGGCGGCCCACAGGCCCGAGTACACCTGGTAGAAGTTCGCGGCGGTGGCGTAGAAGCGGAACTGCAGCGTCACCACGGCCCGCGCCGGGATCACGTCGACCGGGCCGCCGGGCACGGCGGCGAGGAAGGTGAAGACCTTGCCCGGCGACGGTTGGGGCCGCAGGGCGAGCCGCCAGCCCTGCCCGTCGAGTGCGGGCCAGGCGGGGTCGATGTCGACGCCCTCGAGGCGCACCAACGGTGCCGGCAGGTCGCGGCCGGTGCGGTTCCGGATGCTGACGGTGCCGGTGTAGGGCGCCCGGGCCTCGATGCCGTCGGGGCCCGGGGCGTGGCGCCGGACCCGACCGGGCACCGACACCTGCAGGTCGAACTCGGTCGGGCTGGCGGTGGTGCTCGGCGCCTCGACCAGGACCGCGCCGGGGAGCAGCGCGGTGGTCGCCCCGACGGTGGCCCGCAGGTCGAACGAGCCGAGCTGGTCGCCGAGGACGAAGCCGGCGAACCACGTGCCGGGGTGCCGCCGGCCCGGAGCCCGGTGGCGACGACCGGCGCCCCGCTGGCGCCGGAGCCGGGCACCAGCTCGAGGGTGGCGCCGTCGAGGCCGGCGCCGGTGAGGGTCAGGGTGGCCGTCCCGCCGTTGGTGACCCGGCCCGGCGACGCGGTGAACAGGCCCACGGCGGCTGTCGACGCGGTGAGCACCACGTCGGTGCCGGCGCCCGCGCCCGCCAGGCCGTCGATCGCCACGTACAGGTCGCCGTCGGTGCCGCGCGAGACCGCACCGACCAGGGGACCGGTGCCCGTGGGCCGCAGCTGGGTGCCGAGGCCGAGCCGCGGCGCCCGGTCCGGGCCCATGCGACCGCGCACCGCGCCCACGACGGCCGGGGTGGCGGTGACGGCGACGGTCTGGCCGGCGGTGGCCGGGATGCGCACCAGCCGGGCGCCGTCGGCGGCAACCGACAACGTCGACGGCGAGCCGCCCGGCGTCAGGCTCGGCACGTCGACGGTGATCGGCGCGGTGGCCTGGTCGTCGGCTTCGTCGGACTCGGCGACGGTGTCGGAGGCGTCGGTGCGCACGACGACGTGGTGGGCGCCACCCACGAACGCCCGGGCCGGGCCGGCCAGGGTGACCTGGTACGACCGCCGGCGGCCAGGGGGCCCTGCCGCACGGCGGAGTCGATCGAGGTGGCGTCGAGGGTGAAGCCGGGGGTCTCCGACAGCCAGGCGGCGTCGGTCCACGACCGGTTCGCCGGGATGTCGCCGCCCTGGTTGGTGACGGTGACCTCCACGGCGACCTGGTCGCCGGCACCGACCGAGCTCGGTGCGCCCACCGAGGTGACGGCCAGATCCGGTGGCGCGCCGGCGTCGCTGACCGAGCGGTTCATGAGCACGACGTGGGACAGCTGCGGTCCGTACGCCGAGTCGTAGTTCGTGCCGGCGACCACGTCGAGGCGGCCGTCACCGTCGATGTCGCCGAGCTGGACCGAGCCCGTGCTCGAACCAGCCGCCCACCGCCCCCGCGTCGCGGCGTCGAAGGTGCCGTCGCCGCGGCCCGCGAGGATCTCCACGCCGTAGGCGCTGGACTGGTAGACGAGGTCGAGCTTGCCGTCGCCGTCCACGTCGGCCACCGGGATGCTGGCGCCACCGCGCTGGTAGCCGTTGCCCTGGAAGGCGAACGTCGTCTCGTAGGCGTCGCCGGAGGCGGCGAAGTCGCCGCCTCCCAGGCCCTTGTGCACGATGAGGCGCTGCGTGTAGTCGGGGTTGCCCCGGTAGAAGGCGGTGACGAGGTCGAGCGTGCCGTCGCCGTCGAAGTCGCCGAGGCCGTTGCCGTAGTCCTGGGTGCCGCCGATGCCGAGCGGGTCGGCGAACGGCTGGCTGGTCGTCTCGGTGAACCCGCCGGCGCCGTCGGCGTGCCAGGCGATCACCTGGCTGACCGTGACCGAAGCTCCCGACTGGTCCTTCCGCGTGTGGACGTAGGCCACCAGCTCGGGCTTGGTGTCCCCGTCGACGTCGCCCACGGCGACGGTGGGGGCCGACCCGGTGCGGGCCACCGCCGGGGTCGCGGGCCACGCCCGCGCCGCGCCCTGGAACCAGGTGTAGCCGTAGGTGCCCTCGGCGAAGTCGCCGCTGAACACCGGCATGACGATGTCCTTGCGGCCGTCGCCGTCGAGGTCGACGAGGTGGATCTCGTGGAAGCCGTTCCAGTTCAGGTAGTCCGGCACGACGGCCAGGGTCACCGGTGTGACCGGCTGGCCCACACCGGCGCCCCACGCCATGCCTGCCAGCCCCTGGGAGTGGCACACCAGATCGAGGTTCCCGTCACCGTCGAGGTCGGCCACCGCCAGCTCGCCGGCTCCCGGCTTGCACCACGTGGCGGTGCGGCCGGTGATCACGGCCGGTGCATCGAAGCGGCCGGTGCCGTCGCCCTTGCGCCAGGCGACGTCGTTGTCCCGCAGGAGCACGAGGTCGAGGGTGCCGTCGCCGTCCCAGTCGGCCAGCACCGCCTGGTCGGCGTTGTACGACTGCGTGCGGTTCAGCGCTGCCCCGGCATCGAGTGCCGGGGCGGCCACGAACCGCCCGGGAGCGGCGGGGTCGTTGCGCAGCAGGGCCACACCGGTGCCGGGGTTGCCGTTGCTCCCCGCCCACGCCAGGTCGGGACGGCCGTCCTCGTCGGCGTCGAGGACGGCCGACCCGGCCGGCACGCGCCAGGTGCCGGCGGCGTCGGGTCCGGGTGCCGCCCCCGGCATGGCGATCCAGTGGTCGAGGGCGAGCTGCGCGCCGTCGTTGCGGGCGACCACCACGGTGTTGGGCACGTAGCTGGGCGCGCTGCAGGTGGGGGCGATGACGTCGCGACGGCCGTCGCCGTCGACGTCGACCAGGAACAGGTCGTGGACGGGCCGGCAGTCCTCGGGGGTGCGGTCGAGCTCGACCGGCGCCGGCAGCGCGGAGGCGCCCCCGAGCGACAGCGCCCGGAGGAAGTGGCGGTTCCAGAAGGCGATGAACGCCACGTCGCTCACCACCAGCTCGGCGGCTCCGTCCCCGTCGAGGTCGCCGACGGCGACGCGGTAGGTGGGTGCCCGGGTGCCGGCGACGAACTCGACGATCGGGGCCGGGTCGGTGAGGTGGGTCATGCGCTGCACGCCCTGGCCGTCGGTGGAGCCGCCCATGGCGAGGTACACCTCGTCCTGGCCGTCGCCGTCGACGTCGGCCACCGTCGAGTCCCACACGGGCTGGTTGCTGTTCAGCCACGGCACCGCTGCGGCGGTCACGCCGTAGAAGCCGTCGGGGGCGACGTCGACGACGTGCATGCCGCCGTTGCCGGTGACGGCGAGCTGGACGGCGCGGGTCCCACCCCACCGCCCGAGGTGGAGCAGCCCGGGGTTGGTCACCGTGGTGGCGGTGATCGGGTCGGCGAAGCTGCCGTCGCCGGCGTTGCGCAGCAGGGTGAGCTTGCCGAACACGTTGTCGGCCACCGAGGCGAGGAGGTCGGGCGCGCCGTCGCCGTCGACGTCGACGACGACCAGGTCCTGGGGCCGGCTGGTGGGGCCGTCGGCGGCGGGGACGAGGCGGGTGAAGGCGGGGTCGGTGAAGCGGCCGTCCCCGAGGCCGAACATGACGCCGACGAACCCGTCGGCGCGGCCGGCCGCTTCGGCGGTGAAGGCCAGCGCCAGGTCGGCGTGGCCGTCGCCGTTCAGGTCGGCGCTGCGCAGGGTGCCCGGCGTGATGGTCGGCGTCGTGTCGGGACCGCCGACCAGGCCCTTGGTCTTCTCCGCCATGAACGGGGTGTCGAGCGCCTCGGGCGTGCGGAACCGGGTGCGGTCCGGCGCCGAGCGGACGGTGCCGGGCACGAGCGGCCCGCCGGCGAGCGCCGTGCGCGCCTGCTCGCCCGGCAGCGGCGCCTGCTCGTCGACGACCCCCGAGGCCGAGGCCGACATCGTGGGACCTCGCCCGTCGGCGGCCGGCGTCGCCGCCGCGGCCGGGGCCGAGGGTGTGACCGTCGTGCAGATCCCGGCGAGGATGCTCACGCCGACCAGCACCGCCACGGCCCGGGCGCGCCCGCGACGCCGTCGCCCGTCGGTGCCGCCATGCACCGCTGCCCGCTCGACCATCGTGGGCCTCCTCCGCGTCCGCCGGGCCCGATCGGTGGACGTCGTCCGCTCGTCGCGTCCGATTCCACCAGCCCGAGCGCGTCACCGGCGCGTCACGCGGCACCACCTCGTCGGCTGTCCTCCCCAGCCGGTCGCGCTCTACTGTCGGGGAGACCGCACGAGGGACCGGGGGGACCGATGACCGACACCGCGTCGACGGAGAGCACCAGCGACGAGCTGGTGGACGAGCTGCGCTCCTGGCTGGAGGACAGCTGGGATCCCGACCTCACCGTGGGCGAGTGGTGGGAGCGCCTGGGCCTGGCCGGCTGGGCGGCACCGATCCTGCCCACCAACGCCTACGGCCGCGGCCTCAGTCGCAACGACGGCGTGCGGGTGCAGAACGAGATCGCCGAGTTCGGCGCGCTCAGCGCCCCGGGCGGTCTCGGGCTCCTGCTGGCCGCCCCCACCATCGCCACCCACGGCTCCCAGGAGCAGATCGACACCTACGTGCGCGACATCGTCACCGGACAGAAGGCCTGGTGCCAGCTGTTCAGCGAGCCCGGGGCCGGCTCGGATCTCGCCGGCCTCACGGCCAAGGCGGTGCAGGACGGCGACGAGTGGGTGGTCAACGGTCAGAAGGTGTGGACCAGCCTCGGCCACACGGCCGACATGGGCATGCTGATCGCCCGCACCGACCCCGACGCCCCCAAGCACCAGGGCATCACCTGGTTCGCGCTCGACATGCACCAGCCCGGCGTCGAGGTGCGGCCGCTGGTGGAGATGACGGGCCACGCCATGTTCAACGAGGTCTTCCTGTCCGACGCCCGGGTGGCCGACGCCGCCATCATCGGCGACAAGAACAAGGGCTGGGCCGTGGCCAACACCACCCTCGCCTACGAGCGCTCCGGCCTCGGCGCCGGCGGTGGCTCGGCGGCGGCCGGCATGGCCATGCCGGGCACCGTCGCCGGCCAGCTCGACAAGCGGGCCGGCGACTTCGTGTCGGGCCCGGTGAAGCGGCGTCAGGGCGGCAAGGGCGGCGGCGGGGTGGCCGCGGCCATGGGCTCGAGCGGCAAGATGCTCATCGAGCTGGCCAAGGGCAACGGCCGAGCCAGCGACCCGACCATCCGTCAGGACCTCGTGCGGCTGCACACCATGGGTGAGCTGGCCCGGTTCAACAACCTCCGGCTCAAAGCGACCAAGCAGGCCGGCGGCGACATCCCCGGCATGGCCAACCTGTCGAAGCTGGCCATGAGCGACATGGTGCGGCTGTCGCGCGACCTGAGCCTGCGCATCGTCGGCGCCGCCGGCACCTTGCACCCCTACAAGGACGACCAGCGCGCCGCCATCGACGAGGCCACCGGCAACCCGTTCCTGTCGATGATCACGGGCATGGCCCTGTGGGCGCAGGCACCGCCCATCTACGGCGGCACCGACCAGATCCAGAAGAACATCATCGGCGAGCGCGTGCTCGGCCTGCCCAAGGAGCCGAGCCACGACAAGGACACCCCGTTCTCGGCGTTGCCCAAGAACGGCTGAGCTCGCCTCCCACCCACCGTCGGCTGCGGCCCGGCCTCGGCTTCGGCGGGCCGCGCCGCGCGGGTGGTGTCGCGTGGCGTCACCCACCGTGAGATCGGCATAGGCCGTTCGGCCCTCCCTTGACGGTTGTCTCGTCTGAACCTTCACTTACCCGCCGGGGTACCGATGGTGCCTGCGCGGCGAACCAGTGCACGAGACTCCAACGGGGGTGGGAACCGATGACGAGGATGTCGAAGGGACGCGCGCTGCTCGCCGCAGTGCTGCCGGCGGCGGCCCTGGTCGCAGTGGCGGCCTGTGGCGGGTCCACGTCGGACGACAAGAGCTCGACCACCGTGGCCGCGTCCGGGCCGACGATCGCGTCGTCGCCGTGGGGCACCGCAACCGGACCGGCCGACGGCCCCAACCCGCAACCGGGTGGGCGGATGGTGTTCGGGATGGAGGCCGAGCCCGAAGGGCTCGACCCGACCAAGTACGCCTTCTCGTCGTCCGGGCACTTCGTCGCCTCGGCGGTGTTCGATCCGCTCGCCACGCTGGACGAGAACGGCAAGGCCGTGCCCTACCTGGCGACGGCGATCGACGGGAGCGACGACCACAAGACCTGGACCATCACCCTTCCCACCGGGGTCACGTTCCACGACGGTACGCCGCTGACGGCGAAGGTCGTGGCCGACGACCTGGAGGCCTACCGCAAGTCCTACATCACCCAGGCCAACTTCCAGGACATCACCTCGATCGAGGCGCCCGACGAGACGCACGTCGTGGTCAAGCTCAAGACCCCGATCGTCGACTTCCCCGGGCTCCTGGCCACCCAGGCCGGCTACGTCTTCGCGCCGGTGATGCTCGATCCGAACCACCCCGTCGATCAACCGGTGGGCACCGGACCGTTCGTCTTCCAGTCCCACACCGCCAACCAGAACTGGTCGTTCAACCGGAACCCGAGCTACTGGCGCAAGGGCCTGCCACGGCTCGACGCCATCGACTTCCGACCGGTGCCCGACAACGCCCAGCGGCTCACCTCGCTGCAGAACGGTGACCTCGATCTGATCAACGTGCGGTCCGCTCGGGAGATCAACCAGCTGCTGGCCGCCCCGGACCAGAAGCTGGTCGAGAACGGCGCCGGCGAGGAGGAGTTCCTCATCCTCAACACCGAGAAGCCGCCGTTCGACAGCCTCACCGCCCGCAAGGCCGTCGCCACCGCCGTCGATCGGGAGCGGTGGCGCAACGAGTACATGCAGGGCGTCGACCCGGTGGTCAACAGCCCCTTCGCTCCCGGGCAGCCCGGCTACAACGAGGACAACGGCTTCCCCGCCTTCGACCTGCAGAAGGCCAAGGACCTGGTGGCCGAGTACAAGCAGGAGACCGGCAAGGACCTCGAGTTCACCTACGTGACCCAGCAGGACGTCGACGTGGTGGCCGAGTCCCAGCTCCTCAGCCAGATGTTCACCGACGCCGGGATGAAGGTGACGGTCACCGCGCAGCCCCAGATCAACCTCATCGCCAACGAGGCGAGCGGCAACTACCAGATGGGCCGGCTGCGGCTGTTCAGCACGGCGAACCCGGACGCCGATGCCCTGACCTTCTGGCGGTCGACGTCGATCGCTCCGCTGGTGTCGCTCAACTTCCCGCGGTACGTCGACAAGCAGGTCGACGACTCGATCCTCGGGGCCGCGGCCACGACCGACCAGGCGACGCGGGACAAGGCGTACCAGGCGATCAACAAGCGCTTCGCCGAGAACCTGCCCTACGTGTGGCTGGGTCGGACCAAGTGGCTGCTCGCCGGTGACTCCTGCGTCAACGGCTTCTACGCCGGGGCCAACGGCAGCGTCGAGACCATCGGCCCGAAGACCTGGGTCGCCGACCTGTGGGTCAGCCAGTAGGCCGATAGGCGTCCACCAGGTCGGGAGGCGTCGGCGAGGGCGGGGTCCTGCGCCCTGCCGCCCTGGCTGCTAGGCACGGGAGCCATGGGTGTCGGTGGTCGTCGGTCGGTCGGGCTGTGGGGGCCGTGGCCATCGGCATCGGCGGGATGGTGGGTGGCGGCATCTTCGCGGTGCTGGGCCTCGTCGCCGAGCAGGCCGGTGGCGGCACGCCGCTGGCCTTCCTCCTCGCCGGCGTCGTCGCGCTGGTGACGGCGTCGTCCTACGCCCTCCTGACCGTCGCGTACCCCTCGCGCGGCGGCAGCGTCGTGTTCATCGACCGGGTCTTCGGCGTGCGCCTCGCCACGGGTGTCGTGAACAACGTGCTGTGGTTCGGCTACCTCGTCACGCTCTCGCTGTACGCCTCGGCCTTCGCCAGCTACGCCGCCGCGCTGTTCGACGCAGTGCCGACACCGGGGTGGCTGTACCACCTGCTGGTGAGTGCGGCCGTGCTGGTGCCGACGGGCATCAACCTGGTGGGGGCCCGGTTCGTGGCCCGGTCCGAGACCGCCATCGTGGTGACCAAGCTCGTGATGCTCGTCGTGGTGTGCGGCGTGGGCTTCACCACCGTGGACACGTCCCGCCTGGCTCCGGGCACCTGGCCGCCCATCCCCGCCATCGCCGCCGCCGGCATGCTCGTGTTCGTCGCCTACGAGGGGTTCGAGCTGATCGCCAACGCCGCCGAGGACGTCCGCCGCCCGGAACGCACCCTGCCGCGGGCGCTGTACCTGGCCGTGGGCGCAGTGATCGTCATCTACGTGGCGGTCGCCTGGGTGACGGTCGGCTCGCTCAGCCCCGAGCAGATCGCGACCTCGTCGGACTTCGCGCTGGCCGAGGCGGCCGAGCCGAGCCTCGGGAGCGTCGGCTTCGTGATCGTGTCGCTGTCGGCGGTGCTGGCGACCTTCTCCGCCATCAACGCCACGCTGTACGGCACGGCGCGCCTCAGCTACGCCATCGCCAAGGAGGGTGAGCTGCCGGCGGTGCTCGAGCGCGACGTGTGGTCGGAGCCGGTCGGGCTCCTCATCACGTGCGGGGTGGCGCTGGTCCTCGCCAACGCCCTCGACCTCGCCGACATCTCGGCCATCGCCAGCGCCGTCTTCCTGCTCGTGTTCGGCCTCGTCAACGCCGCGGCCTACCGGCTGCCCGCACGTCGCCGCGTCCGGCACGTGGTGTCGGCGGCCGGCGTGGTCGGCTGTGGCGCCGCGCTCGTGGTGCTGCTGGTGTCGACCGCCCAGCGATCCCCGGTCGCGCTGGTGGTGCTCGCCGCCCTGCTGGCCGTCGCCGGTGGTGGCGAAGCCGTCTGGCTGTCCCGGCGTCGGGACGTCCGCCTCCAAGACGGCGCCGACACCTGATCACCCGCGGCCGGTGCCCTCGGACTCGATCACAGGTCGTCGAAGACGACGGGCGCGGCCGGCAGCTCCTGGAGCGCCTGGGCCAGGTTGCGACCCCAGACCTCCTGGAGCTCGGCGAGGAAGGGCGACTCGGCGTCGATGCGGATGTGTCGCACGGCGTGGGATCCGTTCAGGTACAGGCCGAGGTCGTAGGGCGGGCCCACCGAGAGGTTGGCCCGGGCCGTGCTCACCATCGAGCTGAGCGCCACCTTGGCCGCGTCGTTGATCGGCAGCGCCGCCTCGGTGGCCAGCTCGAGCAGGAACTTGCCGTACTTGGCTTCACCGATCTGCAGGAACGGGCGGTCGTCGGAGGCGCGGATGTAGTTGCCCTCCGGGTAGACGAGCAGCGTGTCGGGAGGGTCGACGCCGATCTGGCCGCTGACGAGGAACGTCGCCGTCATGTCGGCACCGACGGCTCCGGGTGGTCCTCCGTGGTTGTTCGCCACCTCCAGGCTCAGGCGGCCGACGTACAGCGCCACCTCGAACAGGTGGGCAGCCGTCGCGAGGGAGTCGGGTGCCGTGGGATCGCCGAGGTCGCGCTCGATGCGGTCGATGACCTCCTGGGTGGTGGCCAGGTTGCCGGCGGACTGCAGCACGATGGTGGCCTGGGGGGTGGGGTGGAACACGAACAGCTTGCGATAGGTGCTGACGTTGTCGACACCCGCGTTGGTGCGGGTGTCGGACAGCAGGACGAGGCCCTCCTGGAGCCGCATCGACAGGCAGTACGTCATCAGGTCTCCTCGTCGGGGGAACGCCGACGGGCACGGTAACGCCGGGTGGCGCCGATGCGGCCCGCTCCTGGATGTCGTGATACCCTCGGGGGTATGAACACCTGCGCCCTCACCCGGCTGCTCGTCCCGGCCGCCCTGGTCGGCATGGCGGTGACGACGATCACCAACAACGACGTGCTCGGCTGGACCCTGGCGGCGGTCACCGGCGGGGTGATCTGGGCGGTGCAGTCGGTCCGGGGCACGCGGGCCTCGTGCGCCATCGACCTGCCCCCCGGCGTCGAGCCGGCCGAGCGGGTCGACCTCGTCACCGGCGACCGCTCGACGAAGCCGACCTCCTGACGACCTCCTGACGACCCCTGACCGCTCGCTCCGGCGGCCGGCCCTAGGGTGCGGGCCCGATGCCGACGCCGCGCGCGCCCCGGCGCGTCCTGATCATGGGCGCCGCCGGGCGCGACTTCCACGTGTTCAACGTCGTCTTCCGTGACGACCCGGCGCACCACGTCGTGTCCTTCACCGCGGCCCAGATCCCCGGCATCGCCCACCGCCGCTACCCGGCGTCGCTCGCCGGTGACCGGTACCCCGACGGGATCCCGATCGAGGCCGAGGACGACCTCGAGCGACTCGTCGCCGAGCTGGACGTCGACGAGGTCGTGTTCGCCTACTCGGACCTGTCCCACGTCGAGGTCATGCACCGGGCGTCCCGGGCGCTGGCGACGGGGGCCGACTTCCGCCTGATCGGCCCGGCGGCATCGATGCTGGCGTCCTCCAAGCCGGTGGTGGCCGTGTGCGCGGTGCGCACCGGTGCCGGCAAGTCCCAGACCAGCCGGGCCGTGGTCCGACTGCTGCGCGACGCCGGACTCTCCGTCGCCCTCGTCCGCCATCCGATGCCCTACGGCGACCTGGTGGCGATGCGGGTGCAGCGCTTCGCGAGCCTCGCCGACATCGACGCCGCCGACCCGACCATCGAGGAGCGCGAGGAGTACGAGCGTCCGGTGGCCGAGGGCGTGGTCGTGTGGGCGGGGGTCGACTACGAGGCGATCCTGCGCGGCGCCGAGGCCGAGGCCGACGTCGTCGTGTGGGACGGCGGCAACAACGACTTCCCCTTCTACCGGCCCGACGTGCTGATCACCGTCGCCGACGCCCGTCGACCGGGCCACGAGGTCGGCTACCACCCCGGCGAGGTCAACCTGCGCATGGCCGACGTGGTCGTCGTCAACAAGGTCTCGGCCGAGACCGGTGCGGCCGCCGACGCCATCGAGGCGACCGTGCGCGCCCTGCGCGGCGACGGGGTGCCCGTCGTGCGGTGCGCCTCGGCCGTCACGCTCGACGAGGGGCCGCCCCTCGTCGGTCGACGGGTGCTGGTGGTCGAAGACGGGCCGTCGCTCACCCACGGGGGGCTGGCGACCGGCGCCGGGTTCGTGGCCGCCGCCGAGGCCGGCGCCGACGTCGTGGACCCCCGGCCGTTCGCGGTGGGCTCGCTGCGCGCGACGTTCGCCGCCTTCTCGCACCTCGGTCCCGTGCTGCCGGCCATGGGCTACTCGCCCGAGCAGGTGGCCGACCTGGCCGCGACCATCGACGCCGCCGAGGTCGACGCCGTCGTCGCCGGCACGCCGATCGACCTCGCCCGGGTGGTGACCGTCGGCCACCCGATCCGCCAGGCTCGGTACGAGCTGGCCGAGCTGGGCTCCCCGACCCTCGCCGAGGTGCTCGCCCCCCACGTCGAGCGATGGCGCGCGGCGCGTCCATGATGGGGCCCGTGGAGCGACACGACGTCACCTTCCCGTCGGGGACGGACCGGTGCGCCGCCTGGGTCTATCGCCCGTCCTCGTCCGCCGACGACCCCGTGCCGCTGGTGGTGCTGGGCCACGGCCTGGGCGCGGTGAGGGAGATGCGCCTCGACGCCTACGCCGAGCGGTTCGCCGCCGCTGGTCTGGCCTGCCTGGTCTTCGACTACCGCCACTTCGGCGCCAGCGGCGGCGAGCCCCGCCAGCTGCTCGACATCGGCCGCCAGCTCGACGACTGGGCGGCCGCCATCGCCTTCGCTCGGACGCTCGACGGCGTCGACCCCGAGCGCGTGGGCCTGTTCGGCTCGTCGTTCGGCGGTGGGCACGTGCTCGAGGCCGCCGCCCGCGACCCGCGGGTCGCCGCGGTGGTGGCCCAGTGCCCCTTCACCGACGGCGTCGCCTCTGCGCTGCGCAGCGACTGGCGCTCCTCGATGCCCATCGTTCGCCTGGCCCTCGCCGATCTGCGGGCGGCGCGGCGCGGCGGGCCACCGGTACGGGTGCCCGTGGTCGGCCCGCCGGGCTCGGTCGCCCTCATGACCGCGCCGGACGCCGACGCCGGCTACCGCGCCCTGTGCCCCGAGGGCTTCGACGACACCGTCAGCGCCCGGATCGCGTGCTCCGTGCTGGCCTACCGACCGGGGAGGGCCGTGGCCCGCGTCGGCTGCCCGATCCTGTTCTCGGTCTGTGACCACGACTCGGTGGCGCCGGCCCGGGCGACGCGTCGGTGGGCGTCGCGCGGACGTCACGTGGAGATCTGCGGCTACCCCATCGGCCACTTCGACATCTACGTGGGGGACGACTTCGAGCTCGCTGTCGCCGACCAGACCGAGTTCCTCGTGCGGGTGCTGCACGCCGACCGGCCACGCTGACCGCACGCGGAGCGAGGGTCCCCCGTCGGCGCCAGGGCCCCGAATACGTTCGTCGCGGAGGGCTCGACGTGCGCACGGTGACCGACGCTGACGTAGCTCGCATGCGCGAGCAGCTGTTCTTCGAGGGGCCCGAGCTCAAGCGACGGTTGAGCGGCTTCTGGCTCCTGCTCGTGCTGGCCGCCGTCATCGCCTCGGCGGGGGTCGTGGCCGATTCCACCGCCACCGTCATCGGGGCGATGATCGTGGCGCCGCTGATGACGCCGATCCTCGGCACGGTGCTCGCCATCGTGCTCGCCGACCGCGCCAACCTCCTGCGCTGCGTGGCGCTGGTCGTCGCCGGGGCCGCCGCGGTGATCGCGGTCGGGTGGGTGCTCGGGCTGCTCGTCGACCTCCCGGTGGTGGCGGCGACCAACGGCCAGGTGGCCGGTCGCGTCACTCCCCGGCTGGTCGACCTGGTGGCCGCCCTGGCCACCGGTGCGGTGGGATCGGTCGCGCTCGCCCGCGACGACATCTCCGACACCCTGCCCGGGGTGGCGATCGCCATCTCGCTGGTGCCGCCCCTGGCGGTGGTGGGGCTCACCCTGGAGTCCGGGGCCGGCGATCAAGCCCTGGGCGCGCTGCTGCTGTTCCTCACCAACGTGTGCGCCATCCTCGGCACCGGCCTCGTGGTGATGGCCGTGTACCGCGGTCGCAGTGGGCGACGATCACCCCCGACGGCACTCGACGCCAGGTTCACCGCGGCCGGGCCGTGGCGCTGATCGTCGCCTCGCTGGTGGTGATCTGCATCCCGCTGGGGGCCACGTCGAGTCGCATCACGCACACGAGGACGGTCGAGTCCGACGTGGAGGACGTCGCCACGGCGTGGGCCTCGTCGGCGGGGTGGGAGGTCGCCTCGGTGACCACGCGGGCGTCGGACGTCCTGGTGCGGGCCACCGGGCCCGGCGACGGCCCCGACCCGGCCACGCTGCGCCCGGCCCTCGACGCCGCCGGGCTGACCGACGTGACCGTCCAGGTGGAGCTCATCCCGAGTCGTACCGCCCGCCTCGTGCCCAGCGGCTGATCGTCAGCGCCAGTAGGCGACCAGGTCGACGAAGAAGTCGGTGCTCGACCCGGCCGACACGTAGGCGAGGAAGCGGGCGGCGGCGTCGACGGCCACCACGGCGAGGTTGGCGACGATCGATCCCGTCAGGAACCAGTTCACGTTGGACGTGCCGGGATAGGCGATGCCGTTCTTGTACAGCGCGAGGAAGCCCGTGGTCGAGGTGCCGACCACGCCGGCGTTCACCAGGACCGCGGTGGTGCCGGCCGGAACGAGCGGGCCGGCGGCGGCGACGTTGACCGACACCACTCGGGAGGTGCCGTTGGCGAGTGGGCCCTTGACCACCGTGTCGGGCGGGTTGCCGGGCCGGCTGTCGTAGATGCGGGTCGGCGTGCCGAGCACGTGGAGGGCGCCGGCGGTCGCCGGGCCGGCGAGCTTGGTCCAGGTGCCGGGGGTGCCGGCCGCCGTGCACAGCCAGAGGTCGCGGTTCAGGTCGAAGGCGATCTCGCCCTTGTCGTGGGCGGCGGTGCCGCTCGGGGGCGGGCCGAGCGGTCCGGTGAGCGATCCCAGCAGCAGGTGGGCCTTGGCCGCGGCGTCGACGGTGCGGATCCGGGCGCCGTAGGTCGTGCCGAGGGCGCCCAGGCCGGTGTCGCCCTGGGCGTCGACGCCCCAGCCGCTCGTCGACCAGCCGGCCACGCCGTTGCCGGCGATGGTGCTGGCGAACACGGCGTTGCCGTTGGTCGACTCGGCCTGCACCCCGGCGAGGTTCCCGCTGGCCCGCACCCCGATCCCCGACGTCACCGGTGCGGTGGCCCGCACCGCCTGGCCGTTGGCGTTGGTCGTGGTGGCGTCGATGGTGGTGGAGCCGTCCGCGGTGGCGACGAGCGCCGCGCCGCCGGTGCCCGTTGCGGAGATGGCCGGGTTGCCGCTGAACGACGTGGTGGCCGCGGCCGGCTCGGCGCCGGTCACGAGCAGGGCGGTGCCGCCGGCGACGGCGCCGGCGGCCAGCGCGCCGGCGTGGTGCAGCAGCCGCCGCCGGTCCACCGAGGTCTCGTTCGAGGCGACGGAGGGCGTCGTGGCCTCGTCGTCCGGCTCCACCCGCCCGGCTGCTGGCGCGGACCGCAGGTCGCGGACCTCCTGCTCGAGCGCCTCGACGCGATGCAGGAGCTGATCGATGGTCGGTGCGCTCGTCATGGCGACCTCCTCTCGAACCGGCGATTCCATCGTGTGGCTCCCCACCTCGCGGTCGAAGGGGCGAAGCGCCCCATCCGCCCGGCCGAGGGGCCCTCACGCGCCCGCAATGGGTATTGCGGTAGCGGTAGGTTCTCGTGCGTGCAGCATCACGGCGACCAGGCGTCGGTGCAGGCGTCGGCGCACCGCCTCCTCGTGGAGGAGGCCTCGGAGTTCATCGCCATCGTCGGTCCCGACCTGACGATCACCTTCGTCAACGACGCCGTCGAACGGCTGGTGGGTCGCCGGCGTGAGGAGGTCATCGGCCAGTCCGTGACCGACCTCGTGCACCCCGACGACCTGGACCGTGCCTTCCTGGCCATCACCGGGCTCGACCGGTGGGGATCGCCCAACGGCGCCACCAGCTTCCGGCTCCTGCACGGCGACGGCACGTGGCGGACCTTCGACATCACCGCTGCCCGGATCCGCCTCGACGACGGCACACCGGCGTTCGCGGTGTACGGCCGTCCCGGCGACTACCAGCACGCGCTGCAGCAGATCCTAACCGGCCTGCTGGCCGGCGCCGACCGGAGCGAGTCGCTGACGCCGGTGCTCGACGTGGTCGAGTGGCGGCTCAACGACGTGCAGGTGGCGATCGCCTGGCAAGAACCCGATGGACGGCACGCCTACGTGTCAACGGGGCTGCCGCGCCCGCTCACCGGCGCCGAGGACGAACCGGGCGGGCCCTGGGCCCACGTCCGGGCCACCGGCAGGGAGGTGCACACCGAGGAGCTGCCCGACCTCGACGCCGGGCGCGACGCCGAGGCGGCGCGGCTGGCGCGCGGTGGCGTGTGGGTGGCTCCGGTGACCGACGCCGGTTCGGGGGTGCCCGCGCTGGTGACGCTGTGGACGCGGGACGGAGGCCCGCCACCTCGCGGTCACGTGATGGGGATGACGATGGCCCGCGGCTACGTCGAGCTGGTCCTGCGCTGGCACCACCAGGAGGCGGTGACGAAGGCGGCCGCCCGCACCGACCCCTTGACCGGGCTGCCCAACCGCCGGGAGTTCTTCGACGCGCTCGAGGCCGAGCGTGGCGGTGGCTCCGTGCTGTTCTGCGACCTCGACGAGTTCAAGCCGGTCAACGACACGTACGGGCACAACGTCGGCGATGCCGTGCTGCGGGAGGTCGCGACGCGCCTCCGGGAGGTCGCCGGGGCGGAGACGTTGCTCGCCCGCACGGGCGGCGACGAGTTCGTCGTCCTGATCCCTGGCGCGTGTCCCGGTGACGGGACGCGCGTGGCGGCCGCCATCGAGGACAGCATGGCCGCGCCGTTCGTCACCGACGAGGGTCCGATCTCGGTGGGGATCACCGTCGGCCACGCGCACACCGACGGGGTGGTGGGCGAGGACACCGTCGCCGAGGCCGACCGCGCCCTCATCCGTGCCAAGGCGGCCAAGCGCCGTCACTGACCGGCGATCCGTCGCGTCGGTGGACCACCGGCGTGGCGACGGTTCGAGACACCCTCGCTGATACGTCGGCGCGGCGTGGCCTGCGCCTCGCACGGCCGCTCGCTGCTGTCGTTCCGCGTGTCGGGGTTCACACGTGGGTCAGTTGATCGGCGCTGTTCACAGGCCTAGTATCGTACGTGTGTTCCCCTCTGGAACGAGCAACCGGCGCACTGGTGAGGTGGTGACGTCGTGAAGGTGATCCCCGCACCGCCCGAGGAGGTGGAGCTGGCCCGCCTGGCGCGGGAGCTGCGCGACGTGCAGTCCCAGATCGCGCAGCTGCAGGCGCGGTCGGTGCAGCTGGTGTCGACCATCGACGCGCTGGGGGTCACGGACACGATGTCGTCCTCCGCGTGGTTGGCGTGGACGGCGGGGCTGACCACCGGTGAGGCGCGCCGGCAGATCACCCTGGCCCGCCGGTTGGGTGACCTGCCGGCGCTGTCGGCCGCGTTCGCGTCCGGGGCGATCTCCGAGGGCGTGGCCGCGGCGACGTTGGTGAAGGTGGCGACCCCGGCCAACGAGGCGGTGCTGTTGGAGACCGCGGAGGCGGCCACGGGGCCGCAGCTGGCGAAGCTGGTGGCCGAGTACAAGGCGGTGCAGCCGAAGGTGTCGCGGCGCGACCCCGACGACGTGTTCTTCGAGTCGTTCTTCGACGACCACGGCAGGTACGACGGGCGCCTGCGGGCCCGCCCGGAGCAGGGCGCGCAGCTGGATGCGGCGATCCGGTCGGTGCTGGAGGCCGACCAGGAAGCCACCAAGGCCGGCACGACGAGGTGGCGGCGAGCGCATGTCGCGGCTCGATGCGTTGGTGGCGTTGGCTCAGGACCACCTGGCCGGCCGGTCGTCGGCGCCGAACGTGGTGCCCCAGCGGTTCCAGGCCATCGTGCGGGTCGACGAGACGGTGCTGCACCCCGACCACGACGACGACCCAGGTGTGGTGGGGGAGGCGTGTCTGGCCGGGGCCACCAGCCTCGACCCGGCCACGGCGCGGCGGCTGGTGTGCGACGCCGGGATCGCCGCGTTGGTGGAGCGCGACGGCGTCGCCGTCTCCACGACGTCACCGGCGCGGTTCGCCACGCCGGCCCAGCTGGTGGCGTTGCACGACCGCGACAAGACCTGTCGCTATCCGGGGTGTGGGCGCCGGGTCCGTCTGATCGCCCACCACGTCACCCCCACCCGGTGGGCCCCACCGCGCTCGACAACCTCGGTTGCTCTGTGAACACCACCACTTCGGGGTGCACCGCACCGGCTGGTCCACCAGATGGGAGCACCACCGCGGCCGACGCGCCCTGGTGGTGGTGCAACCCGACGGCAAGGCGGTCGAGCCCCCGACCCACCGGTCGGGCCGCCCCCCGCCCCGCCGCCACCGGGTGAGCGGCTCACCGGCACCGCCGAACCGCTGACGTTCTACGCCCGCGACGTCCTGCTCACGGCCTGGATGACCGCCGACCAGCACGCCGCGGACACCGCCGACACCAGCGACGCGACCACGGCTGACGCCGCCGCCGACACCGCCGGACCGAACCTCGACGCCGACGCCGCCTGACCGGTCGCGCCGGCTCGAGGTCGGCTGACGGTGGTTGCCGTCACCGCGGGAGGTCTGCTCGTCGAGGCCGGCCCAGAACGCGGTCAGCTCGGCCGCCACCTGCTCGGTGGCCTGGACCGGCCACCAGTGCCCGCACTCGAGGCGCACCAGGCGCGCCCCGGTGCGCGCCGCGATGTGCTCGCCGTGGACGAAGGCGACGTACTGGTCCTGCGCCGCCCACAGGAGCAGACCGGGGGTGTCGACGCCGGCCAGATCGTCCTCCCACTCGTCGCCCACGTGCTCGGCGGAGCGGTACAGGTCGAGGATGCAGCCCTTCATCACGTCGTCGACGTCGGCGGCCGAGGCGGCGGCGTGCTCGGGGGCCATGCCCTCGGCCTCGAACACCGGCGCCATGGCTTCGGGGGTGACCAGGTCGCGCATGACCTGCTCACCGACCTCGGGCGTCTGCCAGAGCTGGGCCATGTCGTGCCAGACGTAGGTCCGGTCGACCGGGCCGTTGCCGGCGGCCCACGACCGCAGCCCGGGCACGCCGACCGAGGCCAGCCGCAGGGTGAGCAGCGACCCCCAGTCGTGGCCCACGAGGTCGATGGGGCCCTCCAGGGACGCGAGCTCCTGACGGAGCCAGTCGACGTAGGCCTCCTTGGTGGCGGCGAAGCCGTCGGGGCGAGGGCAGCCGAACCCGGGGAGGCGCAGCGTGACCACGTCGGTGCGGTCGAGTCGGTCGAGCAGCGGTCCCCAGACCCGGGGGGTGTCGGGGACGCCGTGGACGAAGACGGCGGGCATCGCCCGAGGCTAGCGACGCACCCGGTGTTGCCCGACGAGCGGGCTGCGTGCGGCCCGGCGATGTGGTAGCCCTCGAAGGGAAAGGGGTGCCCGATGGCCGTTGTCGACACCGTTCGTCGCCGAGGTGGAGCCCGGCTGCGCGGCGTCGACAAGACCTACGGCAGCGGCGTGGCGGAGGTGGCGGCGCTGCGGGGCGTCGACCTCGACGTGGAGCCCGGCGAGCTGGTGGTGGTGCTCGGTCCGAGCGGTTCGGGCAAGACCACCCTGTTGAACCTGATGGGGGGGATCGAGTCCCCCACCGCCGGCGAGGTCACCGTGGCGGGCGTCGACATCGGCGAGCGCCCGCCCTCGTCGCTGGCCGACTTCCGGCGCGACCACGTCGGGTTCGTGTTCCAGTTCTTCAACCTCATCCCGACGCTGACCGCCTACGAGAACGTCGAGGTGATGGTCGAGCTCACCGGCCGGGGCACCCGTGACGACGTGCCCGGCCTGCTCGAGGCGGTCGGGCTCGCCGACCGTGGCGACCACTTCCCGGCGCAGCTGTCGGGTGGCCAGCAGCAGCGCGTGGCGCTGGCCCGCGCCATCGCCACCGATCCCGACGTGCTGCTGTGCGACGAGCCGACGGGCGCGCTCGACCTCGAGACGGGGCGCACCGTGCTCGAGCTGCTGCAGCGGCTCAACGCCGACGGCCGCACCGTGGTGATCGTCACCCACAACGCCTCGGTGGCCGCCATGGCCCACCGGGTCGTGCGGGTGCGCAGCGGCCGGGTCGACCGGGTCGAGCGCAACGAGCACCCCGCCGACGCCTCGGCGCTGGACTGGTAGCGGGCGATGGTCGGCACGGCGACACCCCAGCGCACGGTCGCCGAGCGCCCGGCGTCGTCGTCGGCGCGTCCGGCGCCCCGCGTCGTGCCGCCGCGCGCCCTGCGGATCAAGACCCGCCGCGACGTGCGACGCCAGCTGCCGCAGTTCGTGGCGGTGGCGGTCACCGTCCTGCTGGGCGTGGCGCTGTTCGTGGCCTCCTTCGACGCCTTCCGCAACCTCGAGGCCTCCTACGACACCACCTACACCCGGCTGCACTTCGCCGACCTCACCGTCACCGGCGGCGACGTCGCCCGGTTCGCCGGCGAGGCCGCCGGGGTCGACGGCGTGGCCGCCACCGCCACCCGCACCCAGGCCGACCTGCCGATGCAGGTGGGGACGGCCAAGCCCTACGGCCGGGTGATCGGGCTGCCCCCGGCGGGGCAGCCACCGGTCGACCAGGTCGACGTGGTCGCCGGCACCTACCTCGACCCCGGCCGCCCCGACGGCGTGCTGCTCGAGCGCCACGCCGCCGACCACTTCGGGCTCGGCCCCGGGGCCACCGTCGAGGTCGTCGGGGCCGACGGCCCCCGGACCCTCACCGTGGTCGGCGTCGCCGACTCGCCGGAGTACCTGTGGCCGGCCCGCAGCCGCCAGGACATCCTCACCGACCCCGACAGCTTCGCCGTCGTCTTCGCGCCGGAGGCGACGGCTCGGGCGCTGGCCGGCGTCACGGGGCCGAACCAGGCGCTGGTCGAGCTCACCCCGGCGGGTCGTGCCGGCGACGCCCTCGACCGGCTCGAGGCCCGGGCCCGCGCCGCCGGCGCCGCCGACGTGCAGCCCCGGGCCGAGCAGCCCTCCAACGCCGCCCTGCACGAGGACATCAACGGGTTCGCCGAGATGTCGGTCGCCTTCCCGTTGCTGTTCCTCACGGCGGCCGCCATCGCCGCCTACGTGCTGCTGACCCGGCGGGTGCTGAGCGAGCGCCCGGTCATCGGCATGCTGCGGGCGGCCGGGGCCCGCCGGGGACCGGTCGTGGTGCACTACCTCGGCCACGGCGTCCTGGCCGGCCTGCTCGGCGCGGTGCCCGGCGTCGTCGTCGGCGTCGTCGCCACCACCTGGGTGACCCGCGCCTACACGAGCGCGGTCGACGTGCCCGACACGGTCGTGGCCCGGCATCCGCCAGCGCGCTGGCCGGCCTCGCCTTCGGCGTGCTCGTGGGGGTCGTGGGCGCCGGGGCGCCGGCGCTGGCCGCGTCGCGCGTCGCGCCCGCCGAGGCGATGCGGGGGATCGCCGCCGCCGGCGGCGGGGGCCCCGGGCGCTGGAGCCGGGCGGTGACCCGAGCCGCCTGGCTGCCGGCCACGGCCCGCCTCGCCCTGCGAGACGTCACGCGCAGCCGGCGCCGGACCGTGGCCACGATGGTCGGCGTCGTGCTCGCCCTGGTGCTGGTGCTCTCGTCGGCGGGCATGATCGACACGACCCGCAACCTGCTCGACCTGCAGTTCGACCAGATCCAGCGCGAGAGCGCCGACGTGGTCGTCGCCCCGGCCGAGCAGGCGGCGCTGGTGGGCGAGATCGGCGGCCTGCCCGGCGTCACCGCGTCCGAGCCGGCCGTCACCGGGCCGATGACGATCGCCGCCAACGGCCAGACCTACGCCACGAGCATCGTCGGGTACCGGCCCGACACGACCATGCACGGGTTCCACGACGTCGACGGGAGCTGGATCGCGCTGCCCACCGACGGCGTGCTCGCCGGGTCGGCGGTGGCGTCACGCCTGGGGGTGGCGGTGGGCGACACCGTGTCGCTGGTGGCCGCCGACGGCACGACGACCTCCGCCCGGCTGGCCGGCCTGCTCGACGAGCCGTTCGGCACCTACCTCTACGGCACCATCGCGACGGCCGACACCGCCCTCGGCTCCGCGCCCGGGCGGGCCCCGCTCGTGCTGGCCCGGTACGCACCCGACGCCGACCGGGCCGGGCTGCGCACCCGCATCGGCGACCTGTCCGGGGTGGTGGCCTACACCGACGCGCAGGCGCTGCAGGCCCAGGTCGACCAGTACCTCGGCCTGTTCTGGGCCTTCGTCGGGGCGATGACGGTGATGGGCGGGATCCTGGCCTTCGTCACCATCTTCATCACCATGACCGTGAACGTCGCCGAGCGCACCACCGAGCTGGCGACGCTGCGGGCGGCGGGGGTGCGGATGCGGCGCATCGCCGCCGTGCTCGGCAACGAGAACCTGGTGGCCACCCTGCTGGGGGTGCCCTTCGGGCTCGTGATCGGCTACGTCGTCGCCGCCCAGTTCATGCACTCCTTCAGCAGCGACATGTTCCAGTTCGACCTGTCGCTGTCGTGGCCCACCGTGGTGCTGGCCGTGGCCGCCGTGGTGGCGGCCGCGCTGCTGTCGCAGGTGCCCGCCCTCCGGTCGGTGCGGAGGCTCGACGTCGCCCGCGTGGTGCGGGAGCGCGCCGCGTGAGCGAGCCGGCCGACCTGCCGGCGCTGCTCGCCACGTCGGGTTCGGGCGAGGGCGGGCTCACCGAGGAGGAGGCGCAGGACCGGCTGGCGCGCGAGGGCCGCAACGAGATCGTCGAGCGCCGCACGCCGCTGCTGGTGCGCCTCCTGCGCCACTGGTGGGGGCCGATCCCCTGGATGATCGAGACGGCTCTGGTGCTGTCGATCGTCACCGGCCACTGGTCCGACGCCGCCATCATCGGCGCCCTGCTCGTGCTCAACGGCGCCGTGTCCTTCTGGGAGGAGTACCAGGCGGGCAACGCCATCGAGGCCCTCCAGGAGCGCCTCGCCGCCGATGCGCTCGTCCGCCGTGACGGCACCTGGCGCACGATCGACGCCCGCGACCTGGTGGTGGGCGACGTCGTGCGCGTCCACCTCGGCGACGTCGTGCCCGCCGACCTCCGTCTGCTCGCCGGTTCGGACCTCGAGGTCGACCAGTCGGCGCTCACCGGCGAGTCGCTGCCGGTGAGCCGGGGCCGGGGCGAGGAGTGCTACTCGGGCTCGGTCGTCACCCTGGGGGAGTCCGACGCCGTCGTGGTCGCCACCGGGTCGCGCACCTACTTCGGCCGCACGGCCCAGCTGGTGCAGGAGGCGGGCACCGTCAGCCACTTCCAGCAGGCCGTGCTGCGCATCGCCCGCTACCTGATCGTGCTGGCGCTGGTCCTCGTCGCGGTGATCGTCGTGGTCGGCGTGGTGCGGGGCAACGACCTGGCCGAGCTGCTCGAGTTCGCCCTGGTGGTCACCGTGGCCTCGATCCCGGTGGCCCTGCCGGCGGTGCTGTCGGTGACCATGGCCGTGGGTGCGTCCCAGCTGGCGCGGGAGGACGCCGTCGTGAGCCACCTCGCCGCCGTCGAGGAGCTCGGCGGCGTCGACGTGCTGTGCTCGGACAAGACGGGCACCCTCACCCAGAACCGGCTCCGCACCGGTGAGCCGGCGGCGGTGCCGGGACACGATGCCGCCGAGGTCCTGGGGTGGGCGGCCCTGGCGTCGCGGCGGGGCACCCGCGACGTGATCGACCGGGCCGTCGTGACGGCCGCCGACCAGGTGGGCCTGCCCACCGGATGGGAGGTCGAGCAGTTCTCGCCCTTCGACCCCGTGCACAAGCGGACCGAGGCCGTCGTGCGCCGCGGGGACGGCGCCACCGCACGGGTCACCAAGGGCGCGCCCCAGGTCATCTGGGGCCTGCTCGACCCCGACGACCGACGCACGGCGGCGGCGATGGACTTCGCCCGTGGGGCCGTCGCCGAGTTCGCGGCGGCGGGTTCGCGCGCGCTGGGCGTCGCCCGTGCCGGCGCCGGCGACGGGGACGGGGACGGCGACGGTGACGGCGGGTCGTGGCAGCTGCTCGGGGTGATCCCGCTGGCCGACCCGCCCCGGGACGACTCCCGAGCCACCATCGAGGCGGCCCGGGCGCTGGGTGTCGACGTCAAGATGGTCACCGGCGATCAGGGCGCGATCGCCCGGGAGATCGCCGCGGAGGTCGGTCTCGGCGGCCGGATCCTCGACGCCGACCGCCTCGTCGGTGACGAGGAGGCCGCCGCCGACGTGGTCGAGGACGCCGACGGCTTCTCACAGGTGTTCCCCGAGCACAAGCACCGCATCGTCGAGCTGCTGCAGCAGCGAGGGCACCTCGTCGGGATGACCGGCGACGGCGTGAACGACGCGCCCGCCCTCAAGCAGGCCGACGCCGGCATCGCCGTCGCCGGCGCCACCGACGCGGCCCGCGCCGCGGCCGACATCGTGCTGCTGGCCCCCGGCCTGCGGGTGATCGTGGGGGCGATCCGCACCAGCCGGGAGATCTTCGAGCGGATGACCAGCTACGCGATCTACCGCATCACCGAGACGATCCGGGTGCTGCTGTTCGTGACCGCCTCCATCGTCGTGTTCGACGTGTTCCCGGTGACGACGATCATGATCGTGCTGCTGGCCCTGCTCAACGACGGCGCGATCCTGTCGATCGCCTACGACCGGGCGACCGCGGCACCGACCCCGGTGACCTGGCGGATGCGCACGGTGCTGTCGGTGGCCACCGCCCTCGGGCTCGCCGGGGTGGTGGCGTCGTTCTCGCTGTTCGCGGTGGCCAACGCCGTGGCCCACCTGCCCGAGGACCAGCTCCAGACGCTCATGTACCTGAAGCTGTCGGTGGCCGGGCACCTGACGATCTTCCTCACCCGCACCCGCGGGCCGTTCTGGTCGAGCCGGCCGTCCAACCTGCTGCTGGGCGCGGTGCTCGGCACGCAGACCCTGGCCACCCTCATCGCCGTGTACGGCGTGTTCGTCCCGGCGATCGGGTGGGGTTGGGCGGCGGTGGTGTGGGCCTACGCCCTCGTGTGGTTCGTGGTCAACGACCAGGTCAAGCAGCTGACCTACCGCGTCGTCGAGGGCGATGGCACGGCTTCCGCCGCGGCGCGACGCGGCGCATCCGGCGTCACCGCCGCCTGAACGGGCGAGACGGCGCCGGCGGTCAGTCCTCGATCCCCTGGCGGGCGCGGAACTCCGCGGTGGTGTTCACGTGGGGGAACGGCTCGTCGGGCACCGCGACGCCGAGGGCGTCGCACAGCGGGCCCCACCCGTCGCCCGGGGTCCACTCCAGGAGGCGATCCGCCGGGACCTCGGCGCGCACCGCGGCCAGGTGCCGCTCGTAGCCCGCCTTCGACGCGGCCTCGTCGCCGGGGTCGATGCCGTTGTCCGCGAGCAGGCCCCGGAGGGTCTCGAACCAGGGGGCCGCCTCCGGGGGCAGCGGGTGCTCGCCGTTGAAGGTGGTGAAGATCGTGCGCCGGGCGCTCTCCCACCAGGCGTCGGCGCTCTCGCGCTGCGACAGCAGCACCAGGGCGTCGGGGTACTCGTCGATCAGCTGGCGCCAGAACGCCGCACCCGGCCAGTCGACGGTGGCGACGAAGCCGTCGAAGACCGCCGGCCAGTCCGGTTCACCCCGGGCCGCGGCCATCCACAGCGGCACCTGGGCCGGGTCGCCGAAGACCTCGATCATGTGGTGGCACCGGCCGTCGAGCAGCTGCTCGAGGGCGAGCTTGAGCGAGTTGGTGCCGGTGCGGCCGAGGCCGGCGCCGACGACGCGCAGCGTCATGGGTTCCCTCCCGGGGGTCGTCGCGTCGCCACCGGCCCGGTGCAGCTCGGCGTTCCGGTCTGCAGTCTGGCGCGTCGTCGACCGGTCCGCCGGCCGGCTCCGCTCAACCGGTGAAGGCGGGGGTGACGGCGCCGGTCGTCCCGGTCGACGGCGTCGACGCGGCCGGGGTGGGCGTGACCGGATCGAGGGCCGTGCAGCCGGCGGGCGCGTCGGCGGGCTTCACGCAGATGGCGTGGGCACCGCCGGTGTCGGCCGTCGTCACCGAGAGCACACCGGTGGCCTCGTCGAAGCTCGACGACCACGTGCTGTCGGGGTCGCTGGTCTCGACCTTCCAGCCCTGCGGGTAGCGGCGCGACACCGGCACGAAGATGTCGGTCGGTCCGGTGGCGTCGTCGTCGGTGAAGCGCACGCGCAGCTCGTGCGATGTCGGGTCCCAGCGCGTGGAGGTCGGGGCGCCGGCGATGGCCCGGGCGTAGGGCTGGAAGATCTGACCGATGCCGGGCCGGTCAGCGCCGGCGGCGTCGATCGGGCAGTAGCCGTCGCCCTTGCACCAGTTGAACTGGGACCAGCCGGACGTCACGCGGTCGAGGGTGGCGAGGCTGTCGGCGACGAAGCGGTCCATGCCACCGGCGTCGGGGTGGGCGATGCCCCACTCGCCGACGAGCAGCGGCATCGGGTGGGTGGCCGTGTAGGCGGTGATGGCCCCCGCCCAGGTGTCGAAGAAGGCGGGGTTGTAGGTGATCACGCCGCCCGGCGTGTAGGTCGCGGCCTCGATGGACGCGTCGTACATGTGGGGGTAGATGGCCACCTTCGGCCCGGTCACCGCCCCGAGCGATGTCGTCACGCCGAGCGAGGCGAGGTTGGGCGGTTCGAACAGGACCCAGTGGTGGGGGTCGACCGCCGCGATGGCGTCGGTCAGCCGTTGGTACATCGGGGTCAGCTGCTCCCGCTCGACCCGCGCCGCCGCGGCGAAGAAGTCCTCGCCGGGGCGGAACTTGCCGAAGGGCTCGTTGAGCAGGTCGTAGCCGAGCACGGCGGGGTGGTCCTTCACCCGGTCCACCACGTGCAGCCAGACGTCGATCTGGGCCTGGCGCAGGTCGGCGTCCTCGTAGAGGTGGTCGAAGGCGTTCTGCACCGCCGGCTGCAGGTAGTTCTGCAGCCACACCGGCTGGGGATCGAAGGGCACGCCGTCGGTGCGGGTCGCCCAGGTGGGGATGCCGACGCTGCCGAACGCCTGGCCGTACACGTCCTGGTGCATGTCGAGGATCACGAGGATCCCGTGGGCCGCCGCCCGGTCGAGGGCCGCCACCACCTCGTCGAGGTAGGCCGCGTCGAACGACCCCTGGGCCGGTTCGAGCTTCTCCCAGAAGATCGACAGGCGGATGTGGTCCATGCCCCGCTCGGCGGCCGCGGCCAGCAGGTCGTCGGTCAGCGTGCCGGGATCGGTGGTCTTGTGGTTGGCGCCGTGCAGCTGCCGGGCGCGGCCGTGCTCGTCGGCCAGGTAGACGCGCCCGTCGGTGCCCGTGGTGGTCGACCACCCCGAGATCGGCCCGGGCAGCGGCGACTGGACGGCGTGGGCCGGCGGGACGACGGCCGACAGGGTCACGGCCACCGTGGCCGCCATCGCCCCCGTGAACCGCCGGATCCGCCGGGAGCGACGACGCTCCTGCTCCGACATGGCTCGGGAGTCTAGGGGTCGGTCAGACGTAGTACCCGACGAGGTCGACGAAGAAGTCGGTGCTCGACGACGGCGGGACCCGCACCTCGACCTGACCGGCGACGTCGACGTCGGTGTAGGTGGTGTTGGCCACGATCTCGCCGGCGCTCGACCAGTTGATCGACGACGTGCCCGCCCAGGCGGTACCGGCCCGGTACATGGCGAGGAACCCCGTCGGCGAGGTGTTCACCACCGTCAGGTTCACCAGCACGCCCTTGGGCTTGACCGGCAGCGAGACGCCGAGGAGGAGGTTCACCAGACGGGTCCCGTTGGCCAGCGGTCCCTTGACGACGTTGAGGGGCGGGTTGCCCGGTCGCGAGTCGTACACCCGCGTCGGCGCCACCGGCACCAGTCCGTAGCCGACGGGCACGTATCCCAGCCGGAGGCCGAACACGCGGATCGAACCGTCGGCCCGACAGAAGGCCGTCGCCGCGTAGGCGGCCTCTCCGTCGACCACGTGGCTGCCCGTGACCGTGGCCTTCTGGACGGCGGGGCTGCCGGTCGGGATGGGCACGCCCTGGACGACGGAGAACTGGCCGCCGGCCAGGGGCATCCGGACCACGTACAGCCCGGTCTCCCCACCCGACGCGTTCGTCATGGCGGCGGTGACCTCGGTGATCACCGAGCCGGCCTCGAGGTCCACGTCGGCGGCCAGCTCACCGTCGACGCCCGACGGGTACGCGCCGGAGCCGGTGATGGCGCGGCTGGTCACCGGCGTGGCGGGGACGAACGCCACCTGGCTCCACACCCGGTAGCGCAGCCCCGGCGTCGCGACGAGCGATGGCCCGCCCGCGACCGGGGCGGCGTCGGCGAGGTCGGTGGGCCAGGCACCGACCGCGGCGGCGCCGGCGACGCCACCCAGGCCCGCCAGCACCGTGCGTCGAGACAAGGAAGGGTCGATCGGTTCGCCGTGTCGGTCCATGGCAGCCTCCTCGGGCGTCAGCGGTCCGGGGCGTCATGTCCAGGGTCGGCGTCGCGGTCGGCCGGCACCAGTGCCGAACGGCATGGCGGGTGCGCCACCAGGTCGTCGGGCGTGGAGCCGATCGAGAGCCCCGCCGGGCCGGCGCGTCGGGCTGGGGATGAGGCGGCCCGAACCGGGCCGTCGGTGGGTCACGCTCACCTGATGCCGATGGTGACGTCGTCGCCCCGGGGGCGGCCCTGCACCAGCCGGTGGAGCAGCCCGGCGGGCACCTCCAGGGGGTCGGTCCGCCGGGACACCAGCAGGTCGGTGTCGAGGCGCCCGTCGTGCACCGTCGGGCCGAACGGGCTCCAGAACGCGCCGTCGACCGTGATGCACAGCTCGGCGGGGATCTCCTCGGGCAGGAAGTCGGCGCCGATCCCGAGGTCGAGGGCGCGGCCGCGCCGCACCACCGGGCGCACGATGTGGTCCTCGTCGGGCACGCCGAGCGAGCGGTGCAGGGCGCACAGCCGAGCGTGGTCGTCGTCGCTCAGGCGACCGGGCTCGGCGGTGGTGGCGATCCGCACCCGGATGCCCCGCTCCACGAGGCGGGGGATCGCGGCGACCACCTTGGCGAAGTTCTCGGGGCCGCGCATCTCGTCGTTGACGTCGGGGTCGGGGGCGTCCAGGGAGATCTGCAGGGCGACGTCGGCCCCGGTGAGGACGTCGAGGGCGGCCAGCCTGGTCTCGGTGAACAGGGTGCCGTTGGTGAGCACCAGCGTGGGGAGGTGCTCGGCCATGGCGGCCAGGGTCTCGGGCAGGTGGCGGAGCAGGAAGGGCTCGCCGCCGGTGACGCCGAGGTCGGTGAAGCCGAGCGCGGCGGCCTGCTGGGCGATCCGCAGCATCTCGTGCGGTGGCAGGGCCCGCTTGGGCACCCCCGGCGCCGACTCGGTCAGGCAGTAGCGGCAGTCGAGGTTGCAGTGGTAGTTCGAGTAGAGCCAGACGCGCCCGGGCAGCTCGCCGGACTCGATGGCCTCCCTGACGCCGCTCACGGCGCCTCCTCGGCCGGCTCGGGCAGCTCGAGCGCGTAGTCGGCGGCCACCAGCCGGGCGATCGTCTCCTCGGCCGGGGGCAGGCCCAGCGCGCTGCAGTAGCGGTTGAGCAGCATCGTGGCGCCGACGAGCACGGTGAGCTCGATCACGTGGTGGTCGGGCCAGTGGTCGGCGAGCCGGTCGGCGACCTCGTCGCGGACGGATCCGTGGCCGGTGGCGACGGCGTCGGTCCACGCCAGCAGGGCCAGCTCCTTCGGGTCGGTGAACGCATCGTCGACCGGCCGCTCGTCGCGCAGCGCCTCGACCTCCGCACGGGTGAGGCTGGCGTCGAGGGCCACGGTCGTGTGGGAGGCGACGCAGTACCGGCACCGCAGCAGCGCCGAGGTCCGCAGGATCACCAGCTCCTTGGCCCGCAGCGGGATCGAGCTGGGACCGAGGGCGGCGCCGAGGAAGGGCAGGGCGACCTCGGCCAGCTCGGGGACCTGGGCCAGCGACGCGGTGATGGGGCCCGGGTCGCCGTCGGCGTAGAAGGGTCGGGCCAGCAGCGGCGCCTCGTCTTCGGTCAGCAGCTCGACCCTCGGGGTCACGGGTGCCTCCTCATCCTCGTCCGTGCTCCAGGTCGTGGAGCTGGTGTCGCATGTCCTGCACCGCCCGGGCGGTGCCGCGCACCGTCCCCGTGACCTTCGATCGGCCGTCGCGCCGCCGGTAGGGCACGACGACCTCGGCCACCCGCCAACCGTGCTGGCCGGCTCGCACCAGCATCTCGAGCGGCCAACCCGATCGCCGGTCCTGCAGGTCGAGGTCGACCAGCGGCTGCCGTCGGGCCACCCGCTGGGGTCCGAGGTCGGTGAGGGCCCAGCCGTAGCGGCGGCGGAGCCGACGGGCGAGGTAGCGGTTGGCCACGCGGGCGTGCGCGGGCCAGGCACCGCGCTCGGCGTGGCGCGCGCCCAGCACGAGGTCGGCGCGGTCCTCGACCACCGGCGCCGCCATCGCGGGCAGCACTGCGGGGTCGAGCGAGCCGTCGCAGTCCATGAACGCGACCAGCCCGGCGGTGGCGGCCTGCAGGCCCGCGAAGCAGGCCGACCCGAAGCCCCGCCGCGGCTCGTCGACCACGAGCGCGCCCAAGCTGCGGGCGATCGCCGCCGAGCCGTCGGTGGAGCCGTTGTCGACCACGATCGGCCGGCAGCCGTCGGGCATCCGGGTGAGCACCCACGGCAGCGCCTCGCGCTCGTCGAGCACCGGCAGCACGACGTCGATCGCGAGGTCGCCGCCGGAGGGTCCGTCACCGTTCCCGCCGCTCATGGTGCGGTGGCCTCCTCGAGCTCGGTCAGGGCACGGGCGAACCGGGTCTGCGGCGCGCTGGCGGCGACCACCCGGGCACTGGCGATGTCGTCCACGTCGACCAGCTCGGGGGCGAGCCACACGCGGCAGCCGAGCTCGTCCAGGCGCCGGCGCTGCGCCGCGCCGGTGTGGGAGGTGCTCATGGGCACGCCGTCGAAGGCGCCGGCCAGCGGCCGGCGCAGGCCGATGACCCAGTAGCCGCCGTCGGCGGTCGGGCCGAGGGCGGCGTCGTGGCCGTGGGCCGGGTCGAGCGCCGCGGCGGCCGCGGCCAGGTCGCCCGGCCGCACCTGGGGGGTGTCCATCCCGATGACGACGACGGGGCCCTCGGGGCAGCGGGCGAAGGCGGCGGCGACGGCGGCGTCGAGGCGGTGCCCCAGGTCGCCGCCGACCTGGGGCACGACGTCGAGCCCGTCGGGCAGCCACCGCCCCGGCCGCCCGTCGAGGGCCACCAGCCGGTGGGTCGCCGGCGTGGCGGTGACGGTCGCCAGGGTGTCGGCCAAGCAGGCCTCGGCCAGGGTGGCGGCCTCCTCGGGCGTGCAGGGCGGGCACAGACGGGTCTTGACGAACCCGGGCCGCGGCTCCTTGGCCATCACGCACACCAGCACCGTCTCACCCCCGCAGCGGCGCCGTGGCGAAGGCGCGCATGCCGTCGGCGAAGGGGACCTCGGCCCGGAAGCCGAGCAGGGCGGCGGCCCGCGACGGGTCGGCCACGACGTGGCGGACGTCGCCGGGGCGATGCCCGCCGACCACCTCGGGGGGCGGGCACGACGCGTCGGGCCGGGCGGCGGCGACGCCGGCCACGAGCGCCTCGGCCATCTCCAGCACGGTGTGGGGATCACCCGAGGCGACGTTGCAGGGGCCCTGCACCTCGGTCGGCGCCTCGATGGCCGCCACGTTGGCCCGGGCCACGTCGGCGACGTGCACGAAGTCGCGGCGCTGGCCGCCGTCCTCGAACACCTGCGGCGCCTCGCCCCGCTCGGCCGCCGACCGGAAGATGGCCGCGACGCCGGCGTAGGGCGTGTCCCGGGGCATCCGCGGCCCGTAGACGTTGTGGTAGCGCAGCGACACCAGCGGCGTCCCGTGGTCGGCGGCGAACGCCTGGCACAGGTGCTCCTGGTGGAGCTTGGTGGCGGCGTAGACGTTGCGCGGGTCGAGGGGCGCGTCCTCGGGCACCAGCTCACTGGTGAGCGGCGCCGCGCAGGTCGGGCAGGGAGGCTCGAAGCGCCCGGCGGCCAGGTCCTCGTCGCGGCGCCGGCCGGGCCGCACGATCCCGTGGGTGGCGCACCGGTAGCGACCCTCGCCGTAGACGACCATCGAGCTGGCCAGCACGAGCCGGCCCCGGAAGCGGCGACGGTGCAGGGCCCGCAGCAGCGAGGCGGTGCCGACGTCGTTGTGGGCCGCGTAGTCGACCACGTCGTCGAAGTCGACGCCCAGGCCGACCATGGCCGCCTGGTGGCACACCGCATCGACCCCCGCCACGGCGGCGTCGAGGGCGTCGGTGTCCCGCACGTCGATCCAGTGGTGCTCGGCCGCGTCGCTCAGGTACTCGGGCGGGGTGCGGTGCGAGACCGGGTGGAGGTTGTCGACCACCACCACCTCGTGCTGACGCGCCAGCAGCTGGTCGACGATCGTCGAGCCGATGAAGCCGGCGCCGCCCGTCACCAGGACCCGGCTCACCAGTTCGCTCCGATCACGGCGGTGAAGGCGACCGCACTGGCGACCTGAGCCGCCAGCCAGCCCGACGCGGCGCGCCGGGAGGTCCACAGACAGGCCGCCGCCGGCAGCACGAGGATCGTGAACGGGAGCCAGATGCGCTCGACCTCGCCCTCGGACAGGCCGCTGAGGTCGGCGAGCAGGGCAGCGGCGAGCCCGCCGCCGACCACGACCCAGGTGGCACGGTCGCGCAGGCAGACCAGCCCGGCGGCCGTGGCCGGCCCGAGCGCCAGGGCCCACGCGCCGAGGTTGCCCACGACGAAGTACCGGTACGGGCGCTCCAGCGGGAGCTCGTGGTACTCGCGGGCGGTGGCGGCCAGGCCGTCGATCCACCAGAAGCCCCAGGCGGCGAGGAGCCCGACGAGGCCGGCCGCCACCAGCGCCGCCAGCAGCAGCGGCCGCCACCGCCGCTGGTGCCAGGCGAGGACGGCGGCGGGCACGGCCAGCAGCACCATGCCGTAGGACTGCAGCGCGGCGCCGGCGGCCAGCACGCCGGCGGCGATGGCGAGCACGTCGCTCGATCGGCGTCGGGCCGCCGGTGTGGCGCCGGCCAGGGCGAGCAGGGTGAGGAACCACGCCCCGGTGGCCATGGTCAGCGCATCGGTCGAGGTCACGATCCAGGTGGCCGCCGGCGCCAGCGCGAGGAAGGGCCCGGCGCGACGCGCGACCGGCTCGCCGGCCACGCACCGCAGGAGCACGAGCACGGCGGCCACCGTGGAGAGGGCGGCGAGCAGCACGGCCGCCGCGGCCCAGCCCTCGCCGCGGAGCCCCGCCGCGTGCAACAGGCCGAACAGCATCGACAGCCCGGGCGGGTGGCCGCGCAGGGCGATGGGTTCGCCGGGCAGGGTGGCGACGTAGTCGCGCAGGTAGGCGCCGGGCCCGTCGGCGACCCGGGCCACGGCGTCGGCGTAGTCCTCCCGGTAGTACAGGCCCCGGGTCAGGCCGGCCCGGCCGTCGACCAGCGCCAGGCCGAGCCACCACAGCGCGGCGCCGGCGGTGAGGGCGGCCAGCATCGGCCGCCACGCCAGGCGGGTCGCCACCAGGGGCAGGCCGAGCGCGAGGCCGATGCCCAGCGCGGCGACCAGGGGCAGGCCGGCGGGCAGGGCCTCGCGGTAGCCACCGATGACCGGCGGGGTGAACAGGATCAGGGGGGTGCCGGTCGCCTCCAGGTGCACGCCCCAGGCCCGGGCCACGGCGATCACCAGCGCCCACCCGACGACGGCGCCGATCGCCAGCCGGGCGGTGCTCGACCCTCGGGTCGCCTCGGTCGTCGGCGCCTCCTCGGGCGCGCTGCACTCCACCACCGGGGTGCATTCCACCACGCTGTTTCGCACCGAACCGACAGCAGGATCGCAACAATCGCGAAACGTCGCCGGTGGGGACCGACCCAGGACGAAGATGGGTCCATGACGACCGGTGGGAGCCCGCTCGAGACCGCACCCGGCACCGTCGCGGCGGGCGTCGACCGCTGGACGGCCCGGTTCGGGCCGCCGACGGTGCGGTGGGTGCTCGGCCTGCTGTGGCTGGCGAACGTCAACTGGAAGGTGCCCACCGACTTCGGTGCCCTGCGGGGCTTCCTGCAGGCCGGCGCCGACCATCCGGTGGCGCCGGGGTCGGGCTGGTTCTTCGAGCACGTCGCCCTGCCGAACATCGCCGTCGTCGGGTGGATCACGCTGGTGGTCGAGGTCGGCGTGGCGGTGCTGCTGCTCAGCGGGCGGTTCGTGCGCACCGCCGCGCTCGTCAGCGCCGGCCTGTCGGTCGGCATCGGGCTCGCCGTCGCCAACGCCCCGGGGGAGTGGTACTGGGCCTACCTCCTCATGCTCGGGCTGAGCCTGGCGGTGCTCACGCTCGCTCCGAGCGACCGCCCCCACTCCGCGCGGGCGCTCGGGGTCGTCGTCGCCGTCTACGGTGCCGTCGGCGCGGTGACCAACGCGGCGGCCGGCTTCGGCGGCGACGACAACGTCACCCGGACCCTGTTCACCGGTCGCAACGACATCCCCGACGAGCTCGGCGTGTCGCTGTTCCCCGGCTCGGTGGCCCTCGGCCTCGTCTTCGTGGTCCTCGGCCTGGCGGCGGTGCCGCTCGCCGGTCTCCCGGGCCGGGTCCGGCGGGTCGTGGGCTGGGGCACGGTGGCGGTCGCCGGGCTGGTGCTGCTGACCTACCGGGCCTCGCCGGACACGCTCCTCGTCGGTCTCGGCTCGCGCGCCGTGCACTGCGCCGTGCTGGCCACGCTCGGCCTCTCGCTGGTGCCGATGGGTCGCTCGCCGGCGCCGCCGGCCGCCGACCACCTCGGCCCCGCCTGACCCGCCGCCGCCTGCCGGTGCGATGATGCGGGCGTGACCGAGGACCTCGACCCGGCGAGCGCGGCGCAGATCCTCGCCGGGGCCGGCGATCCCATCCTGGTGCTCGATGTCGCCGGCACCATCACCTGGGCCCCCGACGCCGTCGGCACCAGCGGCTGGACGCCCACCGACCTGGTCGGGCGGTCGGCCCTCGACCTGCTCGGGTCGGCCGACGCCGAGCGGGCCCTGCTGGCGCTCGCGGCCCTCGCCGCCGGCCACCCGCCGCCGTCGTCGGCGCCCTACGACGTGCCGACCGCCGACGGCTCGACGATCGAGTGCGACGTCGCCGGCTGGGTGGTCGGCGACCCGGTGGCGCCCGAGGGCCTCGCCGTGCACATCCGCCCGACGCAGGACTCGCGCATCCTCCGCCACCTCCTGCACCGCCTGCTCGCCGGCGACGGCGCCGAGCAGGTGCTCGAGGACATGCTCGAGCTCCTCTACCACCGGAACCCCCTGGTGCGCGTCGTGGTCTCCTTCGACGACGAGGACGACGTCACCAGGGTCGTGGGCCATCCGCTCGATCTGCGCCTCGCCGGCGTCGGACCGGCGATCGACGCCGACGACCGGTCACCGTGGGACCGGGCCCGGTCGACCGGCGAGGAGCTGATCTTCGAGGGGCGGACCGGGCTCCCGGAGGAGGTGGCGGCGACGGCCGCCGCCGCCGGCCTGCGCGATCTGTGGATCGTGCCGGTGCGACCCGGCCACGAGTGCCTGGCGGTGATCACGCTGTGGAGCGTCGAGGGCGGCCCGTCCGTCCAGCTCGACACCTACTCCGTGCACCTGCTGGCGCAGCTCATCGAGCTCACGCTGCGGTGGCGCCGCCAGACCCGCGACCTCGAGCGGGCCGCGACCCGGGACCCCCTGACCGGGCTGCCCAACCGCCGTGCCGTCGCCGCCTTCGACGCCGAAGGACCCCGGCGCGACCTCGGCGTGCTCTACGTCGACCTCGACCGCTTCAAGCCGGTCAACGACCGGCTGGGCCACGCCGCCGGCGACGAGGTGCTGTGCACGGTCGCCAGCCGCCTGCAGTCGGTGGTCCGGCCGACCGACATGGTGGCCCGCCTCGGCGGCGACGAGTTCGGGATCGTGTGCCCCGGCTGCTCGGCCGACGAGCTGCACGAGCTCGCCGGTCGGATCGTGGCGCTCGTCGGCGACCCCATCGGCGTGCACGACGAGGTGGTCGAGATCGGCGCCTCGATCGGGGCCGCACTCGGGCACGACTCCGCCGAGCCGCTGCTGGAGCTGGCCGATCGGGCCTTGTACGGCGCCAAGGAGGCCGGTCGGGGTGCCATCAGCTGGGCCGAGATCTGAGGTCCCCCTCAAATTCACCGAAACACCCTTGTACTGAATACGTAGGCGTTCTACTCTGAGCGACGTGACCCCGACCCGCTCGACCTCCGACGTCGCCCGGCGCGAGAGCCCGACCCGCCGTCGCTACGACTCACCGCTGCGGGCGCAGCGCGCCGAGGAGACGCGGGCCAGGCTCATCACCGCGGCCACCGAGCTGTTCACGACCAGGGGCTGGGCCAACACGGGGATGCGAGACGTCGCCCGCCAGGCAGGTGTCGCCGTCGAGACGCTGTACTCGCACTACGCGTCGAAGCGGAAGCTGTTCGACGCCGTCGTGGATCACGCCGTGACGGGAGACGACGCGCCGGTGGCGGTCGCCGACCGCCCCGAGTTCCTCGCCATCGGCCGGGGCCGACGGGCCGACCGGATCGCGGCGGCGGCGTCGCTCGTGGCGGCGATCCACGACCGGACGGCACCGTTCGCCGAGCTGATCCGCGAGGCGGCGGCGACCGATGCCGAGATCGCCGAGGTCCTGCGGGCGACCCGGGAACGCCAGCGAGCCGACGTCGAGGCCGGCATCGGGCTCATCCTCGGACGTCCGCCCACCGACGAGCAGCGCGACGGGGTCTGGGCGATCGCGAGCCCAGAGGTCCACCTCCTGCTGGTCCGCGAATCGGGCTGGTCGCTCGACCAGTACCAGGCCTGGCTGGCCGCGACCTTGGCCGCGGTCCTACCCCGCTCCTGAACGAAAGGCAGCCGTGAGATGGCTCGAGCACAGGATGCACCCGCCGACACGACCATGATGCGCATCGTCCACGACGCTGCGCCGGGACCTGCAGCGGGCGCGCACCGCCCTCACGGAGGCGGAGCCGCCCGACGACCGCCGGCGCGGCCATCGCCGAGCACCTCCGGTGGATGATGTCGTTCCTCGAGGCCCACCACCGGTCCGAAGACCTGGGTCTGTACCCTCGTGCGAGCGCGACCCGGCGGCGGCCGCGCTGCTGGACGACCTGGCGGCGGATCACGCGTCGGTCGCCGCCGCCGTCGGCGAGGTGGAGGTGGCGGCGACGACCTACGGCCGGCAGGACGGGCGCTCGGCCCTGGTCGACGCGCTCGACGACCTGTGCGCCGTCCTGCTCCCCCATCTCCAGCGGGAGGAGGACGAGGCGATGCCGGTGGTCTCGCGCGTCGTCACCGCGGCGGAGTGGGACGCCATCGAGCAGGAGCACAACCTGGACGGCAAGTCGGTGGCACAGCTGGGCCGGGAGGGCCACTGGCTGATCGACGACGCGACGCCCGAGGATCGCGCCCGGGTCCTCGGGCTCGTCCCGCCCGTGCCGCGACTCGTGCTGCGCTACGGCTTCGGCCCGTCCTACCGCCGCCACGCGCGCGCCTGCTGGGGCCCCCGCCACCGGATCCCCCAGCGTGGCTCGACCGCGGTCGTCGTCGATGCGGGCATCGACGACGTGTGGGAGGTGGTGCGCGACCCCACCCGGGTCGGTGAGTGGAGCCACGAGTGCGTCGCGGGGGAGTGGGTCGGCGACGCGACCGAGGCTCGACCGGGTGCTCGGTTCCGCGGCCGCAACCGACAGGGCCTCATCCGCTGGGGCCGGCTCTGCGAGGTCGTCCACGCCGAGCCGTACGAGCTCGTGTGGCGCACCGTCCCGACGCGGGGCTACCCCGACAGCACCGAGTGGGCGCTGCGCCTCACGCGACACGACGCCGGCACGCGGATCGAGCAGTCGTTCCGGGTGGTGAAGGGGACCAGGCTCGAGCCGGTGTACGCGGTGGTCGTGCCCGCCCACCGCGATAGGGCCGAGGCCCTGGCCCGCGACCTCGAGCGCATCGGCGCCATCGCCGCCGGCGCCGCCGATCGCGACCGGCCGGCGGCCTGACGCCGGCCGGCGCGTCGTCAGCCCCGCTGGCCCACCCGGGCGTCACCGGCGCCGTGGGTCAGCCGGATGACCCGATCGGCGGTCGGGTCGGTGGGCACGTCGATGGTCGTGTCACCGGCGCCGCCGTCGTCCTCGACGTGGTAGGCGGCGCCGTCGCGGGGCACGAGCACGTCGATGTCGCCCGTGCCCGACTCGATGCTCACCGATCGGGGCGGGGTCGTGAACGACACCAGCGCGCTGCCGGTGCCGGTGCTGGCCTGCACCTGCTCGCTGCGCAGGTCGCGGGCCTCCACACCCCCGACGCCGGTCTCGACCACGAGGGGGCCGTCGAGGTCCCACGCCTCGATGTGCCCGGTGCCGGTGCTCGCCGTGAGCCCGCCGGTCGTGCCCCGGACGGTGACGCGCCCGGTGCCGGTGCGCACGTCGAGGCGGACCGAGCGGGGGACGTCGAGGGCGTAGGAGGCAGAGCACCACGGGATGGCGAGGCCGCTGCACCGGGTGGTGAGCACGAGCGGGTCGCCGTCCACCTGCTCGGTGACGGTCGGGGTCTGCAGGCCGCGCTCGATCCGGCGGGTGCCCCGCACACCGGTGGTCTCGGTGCCGCGTACGTCGACCGAGCCGCCGCCGGTCTCGATGCGCACCGTGCGCACCGGCTGGTCCCACGCCACCTCTGCGGTGTCGGTGTGGACGGCGATGGTGTTCATGGCGCCGAGGGTGAACGTCACCAGCAGGAAGGCCGTGATGGCGCCGCCGACGACGACGAAGGCCGCACGCGCCGCGCCTGACGGGGGCTTCGGTGGCGACGGCCGGTAGGGCCGACGGCGCCGCTCGGGGTGGCGGTGGCGGTGGCGGCGGTGTGGTCGGCGGCAGGGTCGCGGTGTCCATCACGACTCCAGGAAGCGCAGCACGGCGAGCACGCGGCGGTGGTCGCTCTCGGCGGGCGGGAGGTCGAGCTTGGTGAAGATCGAGGACACGTGCTTCTCGACGGCCCCCTCGCTCACCACGAGGGCGGCGGCGATGGCGGCGTTGGAGCGGCCTTGGGCCATCAGCTCGAGCACCTCGGTCTCGCGTGGGGTGAGGGCGGCGAGCGGGTCGCGCCGCCGCGAGCTGGCGAGCAGGTTCGAGACGACCTCGGGGTCGAGCGCCGTGCCGCCCGTGCCGACCCGGCGCAGGGCCTCCACGAACTCGCGCACGTCGGCCACCCGGTCCTTGAGCAGGTAGCCCACGCCGGCCGTGTCGCCGGCCAGCAGCTCGGCGGCGTAGTGCTGCTCGACGTACTGCGACAGCACCAGCACCGCCACCTCGGGGCGGGTCCGGCGGATGGCGAGCGCGGCGCGGATGCCCTCGTCGGTGTGGTTGGGCGGCATGCGCACGTCCATGACCACGAGGTCGGGCCGGTGGGCCTCGACGGCGGCGATCACCTCGTCGGCGTCGCCGGCCTGGGCGACGACCTCCTCACCGAAGTCGGCGAGCAGCCGGGCGAGGCCCTCGCGCAGCAGGACCGAGTCCTCGGCGATCACGATGCGCATGGGAGCTCCACGTGGACGAGGGTCGGGCCCCCGACGGGGCTGTCGACCGTGAACGTGCCGTCGACCGACGCCGCCCGGTCGGCGAGGCCGTGCAGCCCCGTGCCGAGGGCGGGATCCGCGCCGCCGATGCCGTCGTCGGTGACGTCGACCACGAGGCGGTCGGCACGCTGCTCGATGCGCACCGACGCGCGGGTCGCCGAGGCGTGCTTCACGGCGTTGGCGAGGCACTCCGACACGATGAAGTAGGCCATGCCCTCGATCGCGGTCGGTGGGCGGCGCTCGTCGGCGGCCACGGCGACGTGCACGTCGACCGGGATCGGGCAGCGCCCGGCGAGGGCGGGGATGGCGCCGGGCAGGCCGCGGTCGCTCAGCGACACCGGGTGGATGCCCCGGGCCAGGTCTCGCAGCTCGGCGATGGCCCGCTTGGCCTCCTCGTGGGCGTGCTCGACGAGGGCGCGGGCCCGGGCCGGGTCGTCGTCGAGGTGCTCCTGGGCGAGCCCCAGGTCCATCGCCAGCGCCACCAGCCGCTGCTGGGCACCGTCGTGCAGGTCGCGCTCGATGCGGCGGCGCTCGGCCTCGGCGATCTCGACCGCCCACGACCGCGTGGTCTCCAGCTCGGAGACCCGCTCCTCCAGCGCTTCGGTGTGGGTGCGCCCGAGCAGCGCCCGACCGAAGGCCACGTCGAGGCGCCCCCACCCCTGGGTGATCCACGGAGCGACGAAGAGGCCGACGAGGCCGACGGCGGCGACCAGCCACGCGCCGCCGCCCTGGTGCACCTCGATCCAGCCGACGGTGGCGGTGCGGTCGGGGAGCGCGCCGACGTAGGCGGGCAGCAGGACCAGCGCCAGGGAGCCCGCCCAGGCGACGAGCACCAGCGACAGGCCCACCGTGGCGATCGGGAACAGCACCAGGGAGTAGACGAGCTCCTTCCACGGCGCCGCCTGGGTGACCCAGCTGCGGACCCGCTCCCAGAACGAGCCCTCGCCCGGCCGGTAGGGATCGGCGATGGGGGTGTCGAGCAGCGACGCGTACCGGGCCCGCTCGAGCTTGCCGAGCACGCGCAGGAAGCCGAACAGGGCGAACAGGACGGGGATCGCCAGCACGATCGTGACGGCCAGGCCGCCGGCGGTGGAGACCAGGGTGACCGACACGGTGAACGCCGCCAGCCCGATGCACCAGTCGAGCACGACCTGGATGGCCGAGGTCCACGTGCGGGGCGCCAGCGGTGCGGCGAGCACCGTCGACAGCCGCAGCGGCTGGCTCAGCGGGCGCAGGGCGAGGGTCACGAGCTCACCGTAGGGAACCTGGCCCCTCGCCACCATCCCGCTGCCCGGCGTCCGGGGGTGGGGACAGCCCCACCCCGGCTGGTCCGGCCAGGCCCACCTCCGATCCGCCGGGTGGCGCCATTCACGAAGGAGGGGGTCGAGGCGCACGGTGAGGTCGGACCCGGACCGAACCCGGAGGAGGAGTCCCATGACCGTCACCACCACCCAACCCCGCCGGCCCGCCGTGCTCGGCCGGCCGGGCCACGCCCCGCCGTCGATCGCCGCCCAGGCCGTCGCCGTCACCAAGCTCCACGGGAGGGGCGAGACCGCCGTACGGGCCCTCGACGGCGTCGACGTCGCCTTCGAGCGGGGCCGCTTCACCGCCATCATGGGCCCGTCGGGCTCGGGCAAGTCCACCCTGTTGCACTGCGCCGCCGGCCTCGACCGCGTGACGAGCGGCCGGGTGCTCGTCGGCGACACCGACCTCGGCGCCCTCGGCGACGACGAGCTCACGCAGCTGCGCCGCGACCGGCTCGGGTTCGTCTTCCAGGCCTTCAACCTGGTGCCCACGCTCACCGCCGGCGAGAACATCGTGCTGCCGCTGTCGCTGGCCGGCCGCCGGCCCGAACCGGGCTGGCTGGACACGATCATCGACACGGTCGGCCTGCGTGATCGCCTGGGCCATCGGCCGAGCGAGCTGTCCGGTGGCCAGCAGCAGCGGGTGGCCGTCGCCCGGGCCCTGGCCTCGCGCCCCGAGCTGGTCTTCGCCGACGAGCCGACCGGCAACCTGGACTCGCGCAGCGCCGGTCAGCTGCTGTCGTTCCTGCGCCAGGCCGTCGACGACTTCGACCAGACCCTGGTGATGGTCACCCACGATCCCGGCGCCGCCGCCCACGCCGATCGCGTGGTCTTCCTGACCGACGGACGCGTCGTCGACGAGCTCACGACGCCGACCGCCGACCGGGTGCTGGACCGGATGAAGGCCCTCGGGGACTGAGGAGGCACGGCCGTGATCACCCTCACCTTCCGCAACCTCTGGTCGCACAAGCGGCGCCTCGTCGCCACCGTGCTGGCCGTCGCCCTCGGCGTCGCCTTCCTGTCGGGCACCCTGGTGCTCGGCGACACCATGCGGGGCACGTTCAAGACCCTGTTCGAGCAGTCCAACGCCGGCACCGACGTCGTCATCCAGACCCGCTCGATCGAGACGGGCACCCACACGGAGCGGGGCCAGGTCGACGAGGCCCTCGTCGCCCGGGTGCGCGACGTCGCGGGGGTCGCCGACGTCGCGCCGGTCGTCGAGGGCTACGGCCGCATCATCGGCCGCGACGGCAAGCCCGTGGGTGGGATGGGTCCGCCCACGGTGGCCGGCAGCTGGGCCCCCGACCCCTTCAACCCCTACCGCCTGGTCGACGGGCGCGCCCCGCAGGCCGACGACGAGGTGGTGCTCAACCGGGGCGCGGCGACCGCCGCCGGCCTGCAGGTGGGCGACACCGCCACCGTGGAGACGCCGAGCCCGGTGCCGGTGCGCGTGGTCGGCATCGCCACCTTCGGCGACGCCGACAGCGCCGGCGGGCTGACCTACGCCGGGTTCACGCTGGCCGGCGCCCAGCGCCACGTCCTCGGCCGCACCGGGCAGGTCACCTCCGTGGTCGCCGCCGCCGAGCCCGGCGTCGGCCAGCTCGGGCTGCGGGACCGACTCGCCCCGCTCGCCCCGGCGGGCACCGAGGTGCTCACCGGCGCCGAGCTGACGGCTCGCCAGCAGCAGGGCATCAACGAGGACTTCCTCGACTTCCTCACCGTCTTCCTCACCGTGTTCGCCGGGGTGGCGGTGGCGGTGGCCGCCTTCGGCATCTCCAACACGTTCACCATCCTGGTGACCCAGCGACGCCGGGAGTCCGCGCTCGTGCGGTCGCTGGGCGCCACCCGACGACAGGTGCTGGCCGCCACGATCGTCGAGGCGCTGGTGGTCGGCCTGGTGGCGAGCGCCCTCGGCGTGATCGCCGGCGTCGGCCTCGCCGTGGTGCTCAAGGCCGCCTTCGCCGGCCTCGGCATGACCGTGCCCGCCATCGGCCTCGTCGTGCAGCCCTACGTCCTCGCCGTCGGCCTGGCGGTCGGGGTCCTCGTCACGCTGGCCGCCGCCGTGCTGCCCGCTCGCCGAGCGGCGCGCGTCGCCCCGCTCGAGGCCCTGCGCGACGCGGCCGGCGAGCCGGTCGGCGTCGGTCGGTGGCGGGTCGGGCTCGGCCTGGTGGCGCTGGTGGCCGGCCTCGCCGTCACCGTCGCCGGCAGCCGGGCGGCCGCGCTCGGTCCGACGGCGGCCGGCGCCGCGCTGACCATCGTGGCGGCGGTGGTGCTCGGACCGGTGGTCGCCCGCTGGCTGGGCCCGTGGTCGGCGCGCCGCTGCGGCTGGGTCGGGGCGTGACGGGCGAGCTCGCCACCGAGAACGCCCGCCGCAACCCCGCCGCACCGCGGCGACCGCCGCGGCCCTCATGATCGGGGTCGCGGTGGTCACCCTGTTCACGGCCTTCGGCTCGTCCCTGCGGGCCTCGCTCGACGCCAGCATCGCCCGATCCTTCGGCGGTGACCTCGTCGTGACCGCGGGTGGGATGGGCGGCTCGTCGGGCTTCAGCCCACAGGCCGGCCGGGACATCGCGGCGCTGCCGGAGGTGCGGGCCGCCGCCGGCCTCGGCATCGGCGGCGCCTTCCTCGACGGCCAGCCGCAGCGGATCGGCATCGGTGATCCCGGTCCCTTCCAGCAGGTGCTCGACGTGGGCGTGGTCGCCGGGTCGATGCCCGACCTCGGCGCCGACGAGCTGGCGGTGTCGCAGTCGTGGGCCGCAGCCCGCGGCCTCGGCCTCGGCGACCAGGTCTCGCTGCAGTTCGTCGACGGCTCGACCCAGGCGTACCGCATCGGTGCCGTCTACACCGGGTCCGACGTGGCCGGCGACGTCGTGATGAGCCGGGCGGCGTGGGCCACCCACGCCAGCCAGGACCTCGACACCGTGGTCCTGGTCCGCCTCGCCGACGGCGTGTCGGTGGCCGACGGCCGGGTCGCGGTCGAGCGAGCCGTCACGCCCTACGCCGGCATCGACGTGCAGGACCGCGAGCAGTACCTCGAGTCGGTGGGCCAGGCCATCAACCAGGTCCTCACCCTGGTGTACGTGCTGCTGGTGCTGGCCATCGTGATCGCGCTGATGGGGATCGCCAACACCTTGGCCCTGTCGATCCACGAGCGGACCCGTGAGCTCGGCCTGCTGCGGGCCGTCGGTCAGACCCGGGCCCAGGTCCGCCGCATGGTCCGCGGCGAGTCGGTGATCATCGCCACCCTGGGGACGCTGCTGGGCCTCGGCCTCGGCGTGTTCCTGGCGTGGGCCCTGGTCGGCGCGGCCTCCTCGGCGGCGCTGCCCGCGGTGTTCCGCCTCGATGCCGCCCAGCTGCTCGTGGTGCTGGTCGCCGGCGCGGCGGCCGGCCTGCTCGCCTCCTGGCGGGCCGCCCGCCGCGCCGCGAGCCTCGACGTCCTCGACGCCATCGCCACCGCGTGACCGGGTGGGGCGGCGCGGCCGAGCCGCGCCGCCCCAGCGGACGGGTGGCCGTGGCGGACGCGGCCTCGCCGTCATGTCCTGCCGTCGCCGCACTAGATTCTGCGCGCGGTGGGAACGACGGATGCGGGTCGGCCGGGGTCGGGTTCGGGAGACGACGACCCGTTCTCGCGCCTGCTCGACCCCGCGTTCGCGTCGGGTGCCGCCGTCCGCGAGCCGAGCGCCGAGGAGCGGGCCAAGGCGGCCGCACGCGCCGCCCGTCAGACCGATCTGCGGCGCCGGTTGGCCGAGCAGGAGGAGCACGAGCGGCAGCTCGCCGAGCGCAGCAGGCGGGCCGAACGAGCGCTGCGGCGCCGATCGCGGCGCCGGCGATGGATCGGCCCCGTCGTGGTCGTCGTCCTCATCGGCGTGCTGTTCTGGGTGCAGACCAACCGCCGGGGCGCGACCACGAGCGTCGCCTCCGACCAGCCCGCGCCGACATCGGCGGCGTCGGCACCCGCCGGCACCACGCCGTCGTCAGCCGGAGCGCCCTCGTCCCCCGCCTCGACCACGTTGCCTCGACGCACTGGTGTCCCGCCACCGCAGCCGACGGCCACGACGCCACTGGGCGCACCGCCTCCGGCCCCCGCGGCGGCGGGCCCGTTCGAGTTCATCCGGGAGCAGAAGGTCGGAACCGGCCCCGTGGCGTGGGACCCCTGTCGACCGGTGAGGTACGTGGTCAACCCGGCCGGTGCCCCCCCAGGCGCCGACGAGCTGCTGCGCAGGGCCATCGCCAACACGGCAGCGGCGACCGGCCTTCGCTTCGAGGACGCCGGGCTCACCGACGAGACGTACGCGAAGGAGCGTGAGCCCTACCAGCCGGCGCCACGGCGACCGGTGGGCGCCGGTGCTCATCAGCTGGGCGACGGCGGCCACGGTCCCGGACCTCGCCGGGTACGTCGTCGGGCTCGGCGGTCCGTACGGCATCGCCGATGAGGACGGCCGCATGGTGTACGTGACCGGATCGGTCGTCCTCGACGCCGAAGACCTCCGCATGGCCACCGCGACGTTCGCCAACGTCGAGAAGGCCCACCGCCATCGTGCAGCACGAGCTCGGCCATCTCGTCGGGCTCGACCACGTCGCCGACCCTCGCAGCTCATGTACACCGAGAGCCAGCCGTTGCAGTCCAACGACTGGGGGACAGGCGATCTCGCCGGCCTGCACGCTCTCGGGACCGGCAATGCTTCCCGGCACGTAGCCGGCCCGGATCGCGCGAACCGACGCCGACCGGCGCCGAACCGCCCGTCAGGCGGCGGTCGAGAGCAGCCCGTTGAGGAGCCCTCGTCACCGAAGAGCTCGTCGCGCCAGCGGGCGACCAGCTCGTCGGTGTCGCGGTCGTCGGGGTGGAAGCCCTTGCGGTCGTACTCGCGGAGGCGCTCGCGCAGCTCGCGGCTCATGAACGGCGACTGCTTGAAGCGGCGCCAGCTGGCGCGCAGCCGCCCCCGCCGGTAGGTGGCCCGGTCCGTGAGCAGCGTGCCGCACACCTGCAGCACCATGGCCACCGTGAAGGCGACGCGGATGAAGCGCATCGTCCAGATGCGCATGCGCTCGGTGCCGCCGACGGCTCGGTAGACGTCGAAGGCCACCGCCTTGTGCTCGGCCTCCTCGAGGGCGTGCCAGACGAACAGGTCGTGCACGGCCGGGTGGCCCGTGCTGAGGCGGAAGGCGTCGTCGGTGAGCACCAGCTCGGCGAGCGTGGCGGTGAAGTGCTCGAGGGCGGCGGTGGCGGCGAGGTTGGCCATCGGCGGCGCGTGGCGGGAGCGGAGCTCGAGCAGCCGGCGGGTGATCCGCTCGGCGTCCTTGGTCCGGTAGCCGAGCGCGTCGAGGCGCTCGTTGAAGCCGCGGTGCTCGCGCCCGTGCACGGACTCCTGGCCGATGAACCCGTTGACCTGCCGCTTCAGCGCCGGGTCGGTGATCTGGTCGCGGTAGTGGCGGACGGATCGGACGAAGAAGTCCTCGCCGTCGGGGAACACCGACGTGAGGGCGGCGACGACGTGGGAGTTGATGAGGTCGCCGTCCTGGGCGAAGTGCTTCGGCACGTCGTCGAAGGTCTCCTCGAACGAGATGCGCCGGGTGGGGACCGCGCGCTCGGCGTTGCTCGTCTGGGTCGTCATGCCGTCCAACCTAGATGATTTGAGTGTTTCGCTCAATCGCTCATCCCTGTTACTCTTGCCACATGGGCCGGGGCGAGCAGACACGCCAGGCGATCCTCGTCGCCGCCATCGAGCGGTTCGGCCAGGACGGGTTCCGGGCCACCTCGGTCGCCCGGATCGCCCGCGACGCCGGGGTCGGCAGCACCATCACCTACGCCTACTTCCCCAACAAGGAGGCGCTGTTCCTCGCTGCGCTCGACGAGGACGCCGCCGGCGTGATCCACGAGGGCGTGTCCCACATCTTCGACGAGCCCGACGCCCGATCCTGGCGCGACACCTTGCTGCCCACGCTGGTCGACGCCGTGCAGGGCCACCCGCTGGCGCGGCGCGTCCTGTCCGGCCTCGAGCCGCACGTGACCGACCACATGATCGACATCCCGGCGATGGCCGAGCTGCGCAAGGCCGTCGCCGACCGGCTCCGTACCGACCAGCTGGACGGCCTGGTGCGCGACGACATCGATCCCGACCGCATCGCCAACGGCGCCATCACGATCGTGCTGTCGCTGCTCATGGCCGTGCTGCAGGTGGGCGTCGGGGTGGCGGCGACCTACGGCCCCGTCGTGTTCGCCGTCTTCGAGGCGGCGCTCGACCCGGTCGCCCCGCCGCCGACACACCGCTGAGCCGGGCCCTCGACCGGCCCCGTGGCCCGAGGGCTCCCGACCGGGAGGGGCGGCTACGTTGCCCCCGTGGGTTGGTGGCGCACATGACCGGGCGACGGGGCCGCAGGGCCGCCGCGTCCCTCGCGCTGGCCGGGCTCGCCGTGCTGGCCGCCTGCTCCTCGTCCCCCACCACCCCGGAGACCGGCACGTCCGGTGCCGACCGGGTGACGGCGGGCTCGGTCGGCACCCCGGCGGGCTCGACCCCACGTGCGCCCGACGCCCGCGGCGCGGCCGTGGCCCAGCCCACCGTCACCGGCCCCCTCACCGGCGGGCAGCGTGGCGCGCCCTTCAACGCCATGCCGGCCGACCTTCGGGAGCGGGCCGGCTACGTCGAGGAGGAGTACCTCGTGTCGGGGACGGCCACGGCGTATCGGGAGGCCGGGCCGTGGGGCACCGACGGCGCCTGGTCGGTCGAGCCGACGACGGGCGCCCCCTACACCACCCGCATCCTCGTGCGCCGCCCGTCCGACCCCGCCGCCGCCGACGGCACCGTGCTGGTCGAGTGGCTCAACGTCACCAGCGGCCTTGACAGCGACGTCGAGTTCGCGCAGGCCCACGACGAGCTGCTCTCGCACGGCACGACCTGGGTGGGGGTGTCGGCCCAGGCGATGGGCGTGCAGGGCGGCGGTGCCGTGATCCCCTTCCCCGGGCTGGAGCCGACGCCGCTGAAGGTCTGGGACCCGACCCGCTACGGATCCCTCGTGCACCCCGGCGACGACCACAGCTACGACATCTTCTCCCAGGTGGCGGCGGCGCTGCGGCGCCCCGGCGACGTCGATCCGCTCGGCGGGGTGCCGGTCACCCGCCTGCTGGCGGCGGGCGAGTCGCAGTCGGCGGCCCGGATGGTGACCTACGTGAACGCCGTGCACCCGGTCGCCCGCATCTACGACGGGTTCCTCGTGCACAGCCGCAGCACGGGCGGCTCGGTCCTGCACACCGATCCGGCCCCCCAGCCGCCCTTCGCCCGGATCCGCGGCGATCTCGAGGTCCCGGTCCTGCAGCTGGAGACCGAGGGCGACATCCTCGGCCTCCCCTTCCTGGCCGCCCGCCAGCCCGACACCGATCGGCTCCGCACCTGGGAGGTGGCCGGCACCTCGCACCTCGATCGGGCGCTGTTCGAGTACTTCGCCGCCGGCGCACCCGCCGGCTCGCCGTCACCCCTCGAGCCGCTCACCGCGGCCTGCGGCGAGATCAACGACGGCCCCCAGGCCGCGGTGGTGGCCACGGCGGTCGAGGCGCTGCGGACCTGGGTGGTCGACGGCGTGGCTCCGGCCGCCGGTGCGCCGCTGCGGGTGGAGGGCGACCGCATCGTCCGCGACGAGCACGGCAACGCGCTGGGGGGGATCCGCACACCTCCCGTCGACGCGCCGGTGGCCGCCCTGCGCGGGGACAACGCGGCCGGCGGGTACGTGTGCGGCCTGCTCGGCAGCACCGTGCCGTTCGACGCCGCCACCCTCGCCGCCCTGTACCCCGACCACGAGACGTACGTGCGGCGCGTCACCGCGTCGGCCGAGGCGGCGGTGGCGGCGGGCCACCTGCGCCGCGTCGACGCCGACCGCTTCGTGGCCGACGCCGAGCGCTCGACCATCGGCCGCTGAGCGGTCGTCGGGAGGCGGGCGCGGCCGGAGCGGCAGGGGTGCTTCGCTACTGTGGCGGCGCCCATGATCCCCGTCGAGCTGCCCCGGAGCGTGCGCGCCGCCACGTCGGCCGCCGACCGGCGCCATCCCGTGCCGGCGGCGGGCTGGCTGCTGGTCGCCTTCGCCCTCGTCGCCATCCTGGTCGGTGACGGCAACGGCACCATCGCCGGTGGCGCCCCGCTGGCCTACGACATCCTCTTCGTCGTCGCCGCGTTCGGCCTCGTCCGGCTGGCGCGCTTCCGCCGGTGGACCGCCGGTGCGAGCATCGCCGCCGAGGCCCGGCGTCGCCTGCCGGCCCTGCTCGGCGTGACCGCGGCCGTCGCCGTGCTCTGGCCCTTCGTCGGGCCGTTCGTCACGCGGCACCGCGTCCTCGGCGACGGCCTCACCTCGCTGGTGCAGATGGCGAACTGGCGCTACGTGTTCGGTGGCTTCGCCGGCGAGGCCGGGCTGTCCGCCAGCCCGTTCCGCCCGATGTGGGCCACGTCGGTGGGGGCCCAGCTCGCCCTGCTGGCGATCGCCGGCCTCGCCCTGATCGCCCGGCGTCCCCTGAGCCGCCGGTTCGTCCTGTGGGCGTGCGGCGCCGGCGCCGTGGGCTCGGCGGTCTGGACGGTCGTGCTCGGCCGCTTCGCATCGATCACCGAGGCGGGCGACTGGCCGCTCGGGATCGATCCCACGTCGCTGCCGGGGTGGCTGCGCGGGGCGGCGGGCATGGCGCTCGAACCGCAGCCGATCCGCATCCTGTTCGGCACCGACACGCGGGCGTCCGCGCTGTTCGTCGGCGTGGCCGCCGCGGTGCTGGCCGACGGAGCCGTCGTGCGCCGGCTCCGCAGCCGCCGCGGGCAGGCGCTCGGCCTCGGCGCCGCGCTCGTCACCGCCGTCCTCGTCGTGGTGACCACGCCGCTGGCGCCGGGGCTGCCCTCCGGCTCGTTCCTCGTCACCGATCTGCTGGTCGCCGCCGTGCTGCTCGCCGCCGTGGCGGCGGGTGACGACGCCGGGTTGCTGGCCTCGGCTCGTCGGGTCCGGGCGATCGGTGCCACGGCGGCCCTCGCCTACGCCGTGTACGTCTGGCACGGTCCCGTCTACGCCCTGGTGCCCGATGGCCGCCTCGCCGGCCCCGACCTGCTCGCCGCCCTCGTGCGGATCGCGGTCGCGATCGGCCTGGGGGCGGCCTGGGCGCTGGTCGTCGAGCCGTCGCTGCGACGGATGGTGACCGCGCACCCCGAGCGGCGCCCGGTGCTCGCCGGCGTGGCGGTCCTCGTCGTGGTCGCGTTCATCGTGTCGAGCGTCGTCGCCCGCCCGAGCCTGACCGGCGGCACCGACGCCGAGGGTCGGCCCACGCTCGTGTTCGCCGGGGACTCGATGCCCTACATCCTCGGGCTGGAGACGGCCAAGGACGGCGTCGACACCGGGGCGGGCTTCCGCACCTTCCTCGCCGCCGTCCCGGGCTGCGGCATCACCGGTGGCGAGCTGCAGAACTACGGGCACGGCCAGGTGCAGGACGCGGGCTGTCGCAGCTGGCCCGAGCTGTGGAAGGACCAGGTCGACGCCCACGATCCGAGGGTCTCGGTGCTGCTCGCGTGGGGCTGGGAGCTCTACGACCGCAAGGAGACGGTCGACGGCGCCACGCGGCTGTACGAGGTGGGCACCCCCGAGTGGGAGGAGCGGTTGGCCGATGCCGTCCAGTACGGCATCGACGTGCTCTCGGCCCGGGGGGGCAAGGTCGTGATCCTGACGCTGCCGTGCGTCGACGCCCAGATCGACACGGCGACCAAGCCCAACACCCAGGCCACCGAGCAGTGGCGGGTGGCGGCCGTGAACCGCGTGGTCCGTCGGGTCGGTGCGGCCAACCCCGACACCACCGCGGTGCTCGACCTCGCCGGCTACCTGTGCCCCGACGGCAGCTACCGGGCCCGCATCGATCAGGTCCCCATGAGCGAGGACAGCGTGCACTTCACCTGGGAGGGCGCCCGCCAGATCTGGCAGGACTGGCTCGCGCCCCAGCTGCGGCCGATGGTCGACGCCCCCGCCGGCTCCTGATCCGAGGCTCGGCGCTACTCGCCGCAGCGCTGGACGAAGTCGAGGATCGCCGGCGTGACCACCGCGTCGCCGGGCGTGCCGATCATCTGGTTGACGTCCTCGTGGGACACCGCCGCGCCGGCGTCGACCACCGTGGTGGGCACGCCGGCGCCGCGCAGCGCGTCGGCGAGCCGCTCGGCCTTGGCCGTCCACGCGTCGCGCCCCCGCGTCACGAGCAGGAAGGGCGGGATGCCCGTGCCGGGCGCCACGTGGCTGAGCGGCGAGGCGTCGGACCACACCGCCGGGTCGTCACCGAAGGCCTGCAGGTAGATCTGCCGGTCGGCACCCGCCTCGGTGACGACGTCGTAGGCCGAGTCGACCGGGATCGCACACCGGATGGTGGACAGGTCGGCCCCGGCGCGCCGGAGCGGGCGTTCGTCGGTGGCCACCGACGCGGCGATGGTCGCGCCGGCGGAGTGGCCGAGCAGGACGATGCGGTCCGGGTCACCGCCGTGGTCGGCAGCGTGGTCGCGCGCCCACACCACGGCCTCGGCGACGTCGTCGTTGAAGGTGGGGTAGGTCACGGCCGGGGCCAAGCGGTAGTTGACGCTGACCAGCACCCAGCCCTGCGTCCGGGCGAGGTCGGCCTTGGCGCCCACGGCCTTCTTGTCGCCGCGCTGCCAGCCGCCGCCGTGGACGTACACGACCACCGGGGCCGGCGGACAGCCCGCGGGCAGGGTCGGGGTGTACACGTCGAGGCTGCGCAGGTTCGGGTCGGTGCCCTCGGGCACCGGTCCGTAGGCGATGTCCCGCTCGACGCGCTGGTCGGTGGCCCCGCAGCCGGCGGTGGCGGCGGTCGTGGGAGCGCCCCCGTTCGACGGCGCCGGGTCGACCACGGGCGGGGCGGCGACGCACGCGGCGGCCACGGAGGACGTGGCGACCACCACCGCCACCGGCCAGAGGAGGTGCCTTCGCATCCGACCACGGTGTCGCACGGCCATGAGGAGACGATGAGGAGCGTGTCAGGGTCGAGGGCCCCGGCCGTCGTGCCGGCCCCGGGTCACCCGCCCGGGGTGAGGTTCGCGGCGGTGGGCAGGCTGAGCCTGATCTGATCGAAGGTGACCGTCCCACCCAGCTGGGGTTGCGCGTACGCCACGGTGGTCGGCGTGAGCTGCAGGGTGAGCTGGGCGCCGGGTCGCGCCGTGAAGGCGATGGTCTCCAGGGGCACCGTCGTCGTGTGGGTCGCGCCGTCGAGGGTGAGCGGCACGGGGGTGACCTGGTTGCCGACCACGACGCCGGTGGCGTCGTCGACCAGCTGGGCGAACGCGCGCTGGGGTCGATCGCCACCCGGAGAGGTCCCCGAGTAGGTGATCGTCAGCTGCGGCGCGCCCACGATCACCGCAGGGGTCGCGCCGGCGTCGACCGGCACGTTCACCGCGTGGGCGGCGCGGGCCGGGGTCACCGGCAGCACCAGCAGCGCCGGCAGCCGGCCACCCGGACGGGGCCATGCCGGGCCCGAGCCGCCCTCGGCCGTCAGCGACAGCGTCCCGGAGCCCGAGGCCGTGACCGGTGCGCCCGCCGGCAGGGGCCAGTCGTCGGCGGCGTAGCGGTGGCCGTCCTGGTCGAGCAGCTCGACCCGCGGGCCGGTGTCCACCGTCGTGTCGCCGACGACGTGGCGGCGCAGCCAGGCGAGCGCGGCCGTGCGGACCCGGTCGGGATCGCCCTCGTCGGTCAGGCACACGCCGTGCCCGCCGCAGAACCACACCATCGACACGGGCGTGCCGGCGTCGCGCAGGCGGCGGTAGTTGGTGATGCCCTCGTCGAGGGTGAACAACCCGTCCACCGTGCCCTGGATGATCAGGGTCGGTGCGGTGATCCGTGACACGGCGTCGCCCGGGCCCCTGGACTCGTACCAGGCGAGGTCCTCGTCGCTGGTCCTCCCGGTGGCGGTCGCCGACCGGTAGAAGCTGTCGATGTGGGGGTCGCTCGTCCCCCCGGCGGCCACGTCGTTCAGGATCCCGGCCCAGCCCGTCTTGGCGATGCCGCCCTTGTACAAGCTGTTCCCCAGCGAGCTCCACGCCATCGTCGGGACGATGGCGTCGACGCGGCAGTCCTGGGCGGCGGTGGTGAGCTGGATGCCGCCGCCGTAGGAGCCGCCGACCATGCCCAGCCGCGGGTCGCCGGCGCCGTCGAGCTGCACGCCCGACTGGGCCGCCACCCAGTCGATGAGGACCTGCACGTCGCGGCCCTCGGCATCGGGATCGTTGACCCGGGCCGTGCCGGTGGACCGGCCGAAGCCCCGGGGGTCCCAGGTGAGGACGTTGAAGCCGGCGTCGTGCAGCTCGCTGATGCTGATGGCGCCGGGGTCGTCGACGTCGTCGAGGCTGGTGTCCCCCGGCAGGCCCCAGCCCGGGCCCATGAGGACCGTGGGTGCGGGTGCCGTCGCCGACGCATCCGGCTTCGGGAACCAGTGGATGCGGATGGTCGTCCCGTCGAACGAGGTGAGGTCGCGGTCGCTGCTCGAGCCGGTCACCCAGACGGCCTTCGGCGGTGCCTCCGGTGGGCGGGTGCACGGTGTCCGGCTCGACGCCACGGCGGCGTCGCGGGTCCGGTCTGAGCCGGCGGGGGCGGCGCCGCTGGTGGTGGTGCCCGAGTCCGAGCACGCCGACGCCAGCGTCAGGGCGGCTGCCGTCGTCAGGGCCGCCCGTCGCAGCCGTTGGGCTCCTCGCATCGCGCCTTCCTCGTCGCCGCCGCCCGCGACGGCGTCGGCGGCGCTCACGCTACCGGCGCGGCCCGTGCGGCCGGCAGTCGCCCCCGGTCGGGCCGGTGCTCACGCGGGCTCGGCGGCGAGGGGCACGACCGCCTCGCCGAGCCGCACGACGGTGTCGACCCCGGCGAGGCGGTCGGCGTGGTGGGCGACGAGGATCGTGGTGCGACCGGTCCGCGACCGACGGATGCCGTCGAGCACCGCTTCCTCGGTCGCCCGGTCGAGGTGGGCGGTGGCCTCGTCGAGCACGAGGACGGGTGCATCGCGCAGCAGGGCGCGGGCGATGAGCAGCCGTTGGCGCTCGCCGCCGCTGAGCCGGGCGCCGTCGGGACCGAGCCGGGTGGCGTAGCCGTCGGGCAGCGCGGCGACGACGTCGTGGACCTGCGCGATCCGGCACACCCGCTCGATGTCGTCGTCGGTGGCGTCGGGGTCGGCGAGGCGGAGGTTGTCGGCGATGGTGGTGTCGAAGAGGTGGTCGTGCTGGGCCACGACGGCGAAGGCGGCGCGCACGTCGTCGGCCCGCAGGTCGCGCACGTCGCGGCCGCCGAGTCGCATCGTGCCGGCCGGCGGGTCCCAGAACCGCAACCAGAGGGCGACGAGCGTGGACTTGCCCGATCCGCTCGGGCCGACGATCGCCGCCCACGCCCCCTCGGGGACGGTGAGGTGCACCCCGTCGAGGACCGGAGGCTCGTCAGCGGCGTAGGAGAAGGTGAGCCCGTCCACGGCGAGGTCGAACGACGTCGGCGGCGCCGCGGGCGCGACGGGGTCGACGACGGCCGGCTCGGCGTCGACGAGCTCGAAGAGGCGCTCGGCCGCGGCTCGGCTGCGGTCGAGGTCGGCGAAGGCGGCGGCCAACGGCGTCACCGCCTCGAAGGCGGCGATGGCGGTGAGCGGCACGACCGCGAGCAGCACGCCGTCGAGCCGGCCGTCGGTCACCAGGGGGACCGCCAGCGCCGTCACCGTGACGGCGGCCAGCCCGGTGCACAGGGCACCGAGGCCCTCGGCGGTGCTGCGCACCCGGGCCACCCGTCGCTCGAGGTGGGAGAGGGCACGGGACGACGCCCGAAGCCGGGCCCGTTGGTCCGCCTCGGCACCGGCGCTGAGGAGGTCGGCGAGCCCCTGCACGGCGTCGACCGTCGCCGTGTGCAACCCGGCCCGCTCGGCGACGGTCGCGGCGGCGACCGGGCGGCTGAGCTGGCGCGTCGCCAGCGGCAGGACCACCCCGGTGAGCGTGAGGAAGGCCAGCAGGACCGCACCCAGGCGCCAGTCGAGAGACCCGAGGATGCCGCTCGCCAGCACCATGGTGAGGGCGGCGGCGACGGGCGGGACGAGCACCCGCAGGTAGAAGTGCTGCAGCGTCTCGACGTCGGCGCCGATGCGGGTGAACACGTCGGCGCTGTGGCGCTCGACGAGGCGCGCCGGGGCGAGCGGCTCGACGCCCCGGTAGAACCAGACCCGCAGTCGGGTGAGGAGCCGGAAGGTGGCGAGGTGGCCCACGTAGCGCTCGGCGTAGCGGAGGGCGGCGCGGGCCACGGCGAAGAACCGCACCGCGGTGATGGCGACGGCCAGATCGGCGGTGGACGTCACCACCGCCGCCTTGGCGATGAGGTAGGCGGAGAAGGCGATCAGCGCCACGTTGGCGCCCATGGTGGCGAAGGCCAGCAGGCAGGCGCCGGCCAGCCACCACCGGAACGGTCCGGCCAGGCGGACCAGGCGCGCCAGCACGCTCACGGTCGTGGCACCAGGCCGGCCGGCTCGTCGATCACCTGGCCGCGGTCGAGGGCGACGATGCGGTGGGCCCGCTCGACGGTGCGAGGTCGGTGGGCGACGACGAGGGCGGTGCGGCCCTCGGCGAGCCGGTCGAAGGCGTCGAGCACCGACTGCTCGGTGTCGGGGTCGAGGTGGGCGGTGAACTCGTCGAGCAGCACCACCCGCGGGTCGCGCAGGAAGGCCCGCGCGATGGCGATGCGTTGGCGCTGGCCGCCGCTGAGGCGCAGGCCGTCCTCGCCGACAGGGGTCTGGTAGCCCAGCGGGAGCGAGCGGACGAAACGGTCGGCATCGGCCGCCGTCGCCGCGGCGAGCACGGCGTCGTCGTCGGCGTCGGGCTGCCCGAGCCGGATGTTGTCGGCGACGGTGCCGGCGAAGAGGTGGGGGCGTTGGGGCACCCAACCGATCTGCCGGCGCCACGCGTCGGTGTCGAGCGCGGCGAGCGCGACGCCGCCGACCGAGATGGTGCCGGTGTCGGGGTCGAGGAAGCGCAGCAGGAGGTTGACCACGGTGGACTTGCCGGCGCCGCTCGGGCCCACCAGCGCCACCCGCTCCCCGGGCTCGAGTCGCAGCGAGACGCCCCGCAGCGCCGGCGTCACCGCCCCCGGGTAGGTCGCCCACACGTCGTCGAGCACCAGGGCGCCGCTCGGCACCGCGACCCGGCCCTCACCCGGCGCGCTGGCGTCGGTGGTGGTGCTCGGCCCACCGGGCCGAGGTGCCGAGGTCGTGGCCGTCGCCGGCGGTGGCGCGGTGGCCTCGAGGCCGAGCACGGCGAGGATCCGCTCGGCGGCGGCCTCGCCGGTGGTGCCGGCGTGGTACTCGAGGGCGAGCCGTCGCAGCGGGGCGAAGAACTCCGGGGTCAGCACCAGCACGGCCAGCGCCGGCCCGAAGCCGAGCTGGTCGTCGACGAGGCGGAAGCCCACCTCCACGGCGACGAGGGCGGTGGCCGCGGTGGCGGCCCACTCCATCACCAGCGACGTCTGGAAGGCGGTGCGCAGGACCTCCATGGTCGTGCGGCCGTAGTGGGCGGAGACCTCCTCGATCACCTCGGCCTCCTCCCGGCTGCGTCCGTAGGCCTTGAGGGTGGCCAGGCCCTGCAGCACGTCGAGGAAGAAGCCGTCGAGCCAGCGCAGCTCGCGGAACCGTCGGTCGGTGATCGCCCGGGTGCGGCCCCCGATGAGGGCGAGCAGCAGGAGCAGCATCGGGCCGGCGAAGGCCAGCACCAAGGTCGACCAGGGGTCGAGCACGGCGACGGTCACGAACACGGCCGACGGCAGCACGACGGCGAGCCTCGTCGCCGGCCGGTAGCTGGTCAGGTTGGGCGCGAGGGCGTCGACGGCGTCGCCGAGCACCCCGGCCGTCTCGCCGGCACGGTCGGCGGCGGCGACCACGGGGCTGCGGCCGAGCAGCTCGGAGGTCAGCTCGTCGCGCACCGCCAGCTGCAGGTCGGCGGCGGCGTCGTGGTGCACCACCGAGGCGATCGTCAGCGCGACCGCCCGCGCGACGACGAGCCCGGCCACGCCGGCGAGCATGGGGGCGACGTCGGCGAGGGTGGCGCCGTCGGCGAAGACGTCGGCGACGACGAACGAGAGCAGCACGAGCGCGGCGACGAGCAGCAGACCCCCGAGCGCGGTGATGGCGGTGCCCCATGCGATCCGAGCCCGGACGCGCGGGTGCACGTCGAGGAGCCGGCCCACCGCGACGTCGCGTCGGGCTCGCCGGGAGGCCACGGCGGGTTCAGTAGCTCTCGTCGTCGAGGACGACCCGGCCGCGGAAGAAGTAGTAGACGCCCGCCGTGTACAGCAGCACGAACGGCATCCCGATCAGGGCCATGACGAACATGACCGTGAGCGTCTCGGGCGCGGACGCCGAGTTCTGGACCGTCAGGTCGTAGGCGGAGTCGATCGACGAGGGCACCAGCACCGGGTAGAGGCCGGCGGCCACCGAGCCGAGCAGGAAGGCGATCATGGTGCCCGACGCAAGGAAGGCCGGCAGGTACCGCGAGCGCCGCAGCAGCACCCACGAGGTGAGCACCGAGGCGAGCGCGCCGACGGGGAACACCACGGTCCACGGGCGGCTGCGGAAGTTCTCGGCGAACTCGTTGTCGAGGGCGAGGGTCCACGCCACCACGGCGGTCATGATGACGAAGAACACCACCATGAGCTTCGGCACGAGGTGGTGCAGGCGCTCGAGCAGGTCATCGGTGGTCTTGAGGGTGAGGAAGATGGCGCCGTGCAGGGCGAGCATGGCCACTGCCGCCCCGCCGACGGCGAGGGCGTACGGCGAGAGCAGGTCGATGAGGGAGACGGTGATGTTGCCCTGGGCGTCGACGGCGACCCCACGGATGACGTTGGCGAGCGCCACCCCGAGCAGCACCGTGATCCCGAGCGACGACCCGAAGAACACCCAGTCCCACGTGGCTCGCCAGCGGGTGCTCGTGCGCTTGGACCGGAACTCGATGGCCACCGTCCGCAGGATCAGCACCAGCAGGACGAGCATCATGGCGAGGTAGAAGCCCGAGAACAGCGACGCGTACACCAGAGGGAAGGCGGCGAACAGCGCCCCGCCGCCGAGCACCAGCCAGACCTCGTTGCCGTCCCAGACGGGGCCGATGGCGTTGAGCAGGACCCGGCGCTCCCGGTCGTCACGGGCGATGAACGGGTGCAGGATCCCGGTTCCCAGGTCGAAGCCGTCGAGGATCACGTAGCCACCGATGATGACGACGTAGAGGACGAACCAGACGTCGTTCAGCCACATGGCGCTACCCCGTCACGCTCGACACGCGGGAGCGCCGGCGGAAGATCTCGCCGAAGCTGTCGGGCAGGGAGCGGGCCTCCTCGGCATCCTCCTCGTCGAGGGGCGCCGGCCCGGTCCGGATGACCTTGTTCAACAGGAAGAGGAAGACGCCGAACAGCCCGGCGTAGAGCACCACGAACATCCCGATCGAGAACCAGACCTGCCCGGCCGACACCGTCGGTGACTCCGCCTGGGCCGTGCGCATGACCTGCCACACCACCCACGGCTGGCGCCCGAACTCGGCCGTCCACCAACCGGACTGGGTGGCGAGCTCGGTGAGCACGATCGACACCGCCAGGATCCACAGCATCCACCGCGCCGACCACAGCTTGCGCTTCCAGAAGAACAGCACGGCGGCGACCACGCCGATGGCGATGAACAGCATCCCGAGGTTGATCATCAGGTGGTACACCTGGAAGACCAGGTTGAGCGGTGCCCAGTCCGACTGCGGGAAGGCGTTGAGACCCGTCACGGTGGCGTCGGGGTTCTGGGCGACGAGCAGCGAGAGCAGGCAAGGGATGCTCACGCCGGTGGTGGTCTGGTCGGACTCGTTCACCCAGCCGGCGAGGTACATCGGCGCGCACTGCTGGGTCTGGAACACGCCCTCCATCGCCGCCAGCTTCTCGGGTTGGTTGCTGGCCACCTCGGTGGCCTGCGAGGCGCCGAAGGCGACCACCTGCAGCACCGACAGCACGACGAACAGGGGCAGGGCGACCCGGATCATCGTCTTGGAGATCTCCACGTGGCGGCCCTTCAGCAGGTAGAAGGCGGCCACGCTCATCACGAAGGTGGCCCCGACCATCCAGGACGCGACCCACACGTGCAGGATCCGGGGGAGGAACGACGGCGTGAACACGACGTCGGCGAAGCTGGTCATGAAGGCCTGCTGGCCGAACGTGCCCTGGCGGACCTCGTAGCCGGCCGGCGTCTGCATCCAGGAGTTGGCCATGATGATCCACAGCGCGCTGAAGTGCGCGCCGCCGACGACCATCGAGGTGGCGAACAGCCACATCTTCGGGCCGAGGCGGGAGCCGCCGAAGAGCATGAGCCCGAGGAAGCCGCCCTCGAGCATGAAGGCGAAGACGCCCTCGGCGGCGAGCAGGCTCCCGAACACGTTGCCGACGAACCGGGAGTACTCGGACCAGTTGGTGCCGAACTCGAACTCCTGGACGATGCCGGTGGCCACGCCCATGGAGAAGACGATCCCGTAGACCTTCACCCAGAACACGGCCAGCCGCCGCCACTTCGGGTCCTTGGTGCGCACCGACTGGACGCCGAACACGATCAGCACCAGGCCGAGCCCCATCGAGATCGGCGGGAAGATGAAGTGGAAGCTGGCGGTGAGCGCGAACTGGATGCGAGACAGGGACTCTGCGGTCATGCTCCTCCAGTCGATCGCGAGGACGATGCCCGGCCGATCGCTCGACGCTGGTGCCGGCGACGTCGACCTTAGTGGGACCGTCGGGGCCCGGCCTCGTCCTGGCGCGCCGCGTGGCTCAGCAACAGCCGGTGCCGGCGGCGGGGGACCGGCTCAAGGAGACGGGCTCGACGGCGGGGGCGCAGCACGCCGCCGTACCGACCGCAGCGTCGCCGACCTCGTCGGCGGTGAGCCGGTCGTCGTCGCCGGTCTTGACGTACCACTCCCACCGAGCGCCGTCCGGATCGGTCACCCAGGTCTCGACCTTGGTGGCGTAGCAGCACACCGTGTCGTCCACGCCGGTCGTCGCCAGCCCGGTGCCCGCGAGGCGGGCCTCGGCCTCGGTGACCTCGGCCGCCGAGTCGGTCTCCACCCCGAGGTGGTTCAGCGTGCCGCCCTCGGGCGCTTCGAACAGGACGAGCTTCAGGGGCGGATCGGCGATCTCCCAGTTGGCGTAGCCCGGCTTGCGCTTGGCCGGCTCGGTGGCGAACAGCTTCGAGTAGAAGTCGACGGCGGCGTCGATGTCGCGGACGTTGAGGGCGAGCTGGAGTCGGGACACGGGAGCCTCCGCTAGGGTGATCGATGATCGTCTATGTGTCCATCCTGGCCCATAGATCGATAGATGTCAATGTATCGGTCGAGGGTGGTCGTCGAGCTGGCCGTGGAGGTGTCGGTCGGGATCGATCCCGACCGGCCGAGGAGGTGTCGAGGTGGACGTCGTGTCGGTCGACCCCTGCTGCCCGCCCGTCACCGCGGGGGCGCTCGACGAGGACGAGGCGGTCGAGCTCGCCGCCGTGCTGAAGGTGCTCGCCGATCCCGCCCGCCTGCGCCTGCTGTCGCTGGTGGCGTCGGCGGACGCGGGGGAGGCGTGCGCCTGCGACCTCGTCGAGCCGGTCGGGCGATCCCAGCCGACCGTGTCGCACCACCTGTCCATGCTCGTCGAGGCCGGGCTGCTCACCCGCGAGAAGCGGGGCCGGTGGGCCTGGTACCGCGTCGTCCCCGAGCGCCTCGCCGCCGTCCGCGACGCCCTCGCCCCCTGACGGACGCTCGGTCGCCGGCGGGCACACGGTGAGGGGATGAGCCCGCTCCCGGCGCGACGGCGCGGCGGGGGCGCCGGTCTGCCATCGTGAGGGGTCGATGGCGGAACATCAGCGAGACCTTCCCGGCGGGGTGGGACGGTGACCCGGGCCCCTCGCGCCCGCGGCACCGGGCTCGTCGTCGCCCTGGCGGTGGTGGCGGCGATCGTGGCCGGGGGCGTCGTGGCGGCCGGACCGCCGGCGCGGACGGCCGGGGCCGCCGGCACCTGGGACGCCTACGGTGGCTGGGCGGGGCGCTCGCTCGCGGCCACGGGACGGTTCCGCACCGAGCAGGTCGACGGACGGTGGTGGCTCGTCACGCCCGACGGCCACCCGTTCTTCTCCAGCGGGCTCAACCACGTCACGCCGGTCGGCACCGTCGACAAGAACGGCCATGCCGCCTACCACGAGACGGTCCTGGCGAAGTACGGCAGCGACGCGGCGTGGGCCGACGCCCAGGTGCCCCGGTTCGCCACCTGGGGGATCAACACCCTCGGCGGGTGGAGCGACACGGGCCTGTTCGCCGGCAGGGTGCCGTACACGGTCACGTTGTCGCTGGCCGGCCAGGACTTCGGCACCGGCCGCATGGCCGACGTCTGGTCGCCGGCGTGGGTGAGCGACGTCCAGGGCTCGACGGCCGGCGCCGCCGCCGGGCGGACGAACGACCCGTGGCTCGTCGGCTACTTCCTCGACAACGAGCTGCACTGGACCAAGGACTGGCGTCCCGTCGACCAGCTGGAGCACTACCTGCAACGAGGGGCGGCCGAGCCCGGCAAGGCCCACCTGGTCGAGTGGCTCCGGTCCCGCTACGGCGACGACTTCGCCGCCTTCACGACCGACTTCACCGTCGACGCCACCGACTGGGCGTCGCTGGCGGCCGCGACCGCCATCACCGACCACGGCCCCGGGGCCCAGACCACCCGCGACGCGTGGGCCGGCGAGGTCGCCGAGCGGTTCTTCGCCGTCACCGACCAGGCGCTCACCGCCGCCGACCCGAACCACCTGAACCTGGGCGCGCGCTTCCTCGGCCAGCTGATCCTGCCCGAGGTGCTCGACGCCGCGGCTCGTCACGTCGACGTGGTCAGCATCAACTGGTACGAGGTGAAGCCCGAGATCGAGGAGTTCGTCGCCGGTCTCGGCCCGCACTTCCTTCCCACCGCGGACACGTTGGCGGCCCACGGCGCCCGCGCCGGCAAGCCGCTGCTGATCAGCGAGTTCGGGTGGCGGGCGATGGACTCGGGCCTGCCCAACACCTGGCCCCCGCTGCAGGTGGTGGTCGACACCCAGCAGGACCGCGCCGCCCGCTACCGCAACTTCGGCCGGTGCCTGGCCAACGCCGGCTACGTCGTGGGCGCGCACTGGTTCGAGATGACCGACGAGCCGGCCATCGGCCGCTTCGACGGCGAGAACGACAACTGGGGCCTGGTGAACGAGCAGGACGAGGAGTACGACCTGGTCACCACGGCCGCCAAGGACGTGCACGACGACGCCTACGCGCCGATCGCCGATCCGACGTGGACACCCGGCCCGTGCACACCCGTCGGCCCCCAACCCGCGGCAGCCCCCTCCATGACGACCTCGACCGCAGCCGTGCCGCCTCCCGTCCCGGCGGGGCAGGGTCCGTCGGCGGCCGCATCCCCCGTGCTCACCCCGGCGTTCACCGGCTGAGCCCGGACGTCCGGTCCTACCGAGCCCCGGCGATCTCGTCGGTGTGCGTCGGCGCGTCGGCGGCCCGGGCGGCTGCGGTAGCGTCGCTCGGCGGCGCGACCCGCGCCCCGCACGTTCTCGGCGGTCATGACCATGCCCCAGCTCGACCTGGCCTTCGACGACAACCTCGGCTACCCCGAGGGCCTCCCGGAGCAGATCGAGCAGCACGTCTCCGACGCGCTCGGCGCGCCCTGGCGCTGTGTGACGACGTCGTTCCACGAGCTCGACCAGATGATCGACGCCTTCGTCGACGGTCGGGCGCAGCTGATGTTCCTGCCCTGCGGGTGCTTCCCGTACGTGTCGTCGCCGCTCGCGGTGATCGGCCAGGCCACGACCGGCGACGACCGTCGCCGCACGCTCACGAGCGTGCTCGTGGTGCGCAGCGACACCGACGCGCAGGACCTGGCGTCGGCTGCCGGTCTGCGCTTCGGCTGCATCAACAGGTTCTGCACGACGAGCTACTGGGCACCGAGCTTCGTCGACCAGCTGCACCCGCCCGGTGGAGACGGGCCCGCGCTGGAGTGGGTCGGCGGGTTCGACGACCTCGTGGCTTCGGTGTGCGACGGCCGAGCGGAGGCCGCGATGGTGTGGGAGCCGTACCTGCGCAAGCACGCCGACGAGGCCGACCGGTGGCGCGAGCTCGACCGGCAGACCGATCTGCCGGCCCCGGTCCTCGTCGCCGACCCGTCCCTCGACCCGGGGCTGCTCGACGCCCTGCGCGCCGTGGTGCCGCTGCAGAGCAGCAGCCACGAGCTCTTCAACGGGCTGGCGGACCCCGATCGCCGGCACATCGAGGCCTTCTGCGACCACCTGCGCCGCGCCGACCCGGCCGCGAAGCTCGCGCCGCTGGTCTGGTAGCTGCCCGAGGGCGTTCGACCGTCGGCGCCCGATGGGGACCGGACGTCTTCTGGTCGAACGTGTCGATCCGGGCGATCCTGTTCGTGGAAGGGGTGCCGGCAACGTGCCGGCCCCGATCGGACCCCAAGGAGCGACCGATGCCCCAGTACCTGCTCTCGGTGTGGCACGACGAGCCCTACGGCGACCTGGACGTCGACGAGCCCGACGTGCAACGTCAGGTCGCCCAGGTCGGGCAGTTCAACGCCGACCTGGAGGCATCCGGCGCCTGGGTGTTCGCCGGCGGCCTCCAGCCGGCGTCTTCGGCGACGGTCGTCAGCACCTCCGACGACGGGGTGTCGATGATCGACGGGCCCTACGCCGAGTCGAAGGAGCAGATGGGGGGCTTCTGGATCATCGAGGCCGCGGACCTCGACGCCGCCCTCGACTGGGCCCGACGGGGGGCCGTGGCCTGTGAACGTCCCGTCGAGGTCCGGCCGTTCCAGGGTGGGTGACGACCTCGACGCCGTCTTCCGCCGCGAGGCCGGCCGCTGCACCGCCACGCTCATCCGCGTCCTCGGCGACATCGGCCTCGCCGAGGGCGCGGTGGCCGAGGCGTTCGTCGTGGCGGCCGAGCGATGGCCCGTCACGGGCGTGCCCCGAACCCGGGCGGGTGGATCACCACCACCGCTCGGAACCGGGCGATCGACCGGCTGCGCCGCGAGTCGAGCCGTGCCGACCGCGAGCTCGCCGCCCAACGCCTCGCCGGTCTGGGTCCCGCATCTGCTTCGTCTCCGCCCGACGTCATGGCTACCGAGGACGCCCCAGGCGACAGCGTCGAGCTCGACGCGTTCGTCGATGTCGTCCCCGATGACCAGCTCCGGCTCATGTTCCTGTGCTGTCACCCGGCGCTGTCGCCCGACGCGCAGGTCGCGCTGACGCTGCGGCTGCTCGGCGGGCTCCAGACCTCCGAGATCGCCCGCGCCTTCCTGGTGCCCGAGGCCACCATGGCCCAGCGCATCGTGCGGGCGAAGCGCAAGCTGCGCGACAACCACGCCGCCTACCGCATCCCGGGAGCAGCCGAGCTGCCCGGTCGTCTGCACGTCGTGCTCACCGCCATCTCGCTCATCTTCACCGAGGGCCACACCGCGACCTCCGGGTCGGAGCTCGTGCGGACCGAGCTGTCCGACGAGGCGATCCGTCTGGGTCGGGTGCTCGTCGGGCTCGTGCCGGACGAGCACGAGGCGATCGGGCTGCTCGCGCTGATGCTGCTCACCGACGCCCGCCGTGCGGCCCGGGTGGGCCCGGACGGATCGATGGTGCGCCTGGCCGACCAGGACCGCTCGCGCTGGGCCAGGGAGCTGATCGACGAGGGGCACGAGCTGGTGCGCGCCTGCCTTCGCAGCAACCGGCCGGGACCGTTCCAGATCCAGGCCGCCATCGCCGCGGTCCACGCGGACGCCCCGACCGCCGAGGCCACCGAGTGGGCCCAGATCGTCGCCTTGTACGACCAGCTCCTCGCCGTGCACCCGAGTCCGGTGGTGAAGCTCAACCGGGCGATTGCGCTCGGCGCACGCAACGGCCCCGACGCCGCGCTGATCGTGCTCGACGGACTCACCGTCGGCGAGCGTGCCGCGCTCGCCGACTACCAGCCCTACCACGCCGCCCGTGCCGACCTCCTGGCTCGCGCCGGGCGCCGCGCCGACGCCGCCACCGCCTACAGCCGGGCCATCGAGCTGACGGCCAACCCGGCCGAGCGCCGCTTCCTCGAGCGGCAGTCGGCCCGGGTCACACCGGGCGACGGGTGAGGCGGCGTCGGCACCGCTGGACCGTCGGTGGGCACCGAGCCGCGGTCGAGCGGTGACCGGTGCGGTGGACGGTGGACTGCGGGGACGCTGGTACTCGTGCGGCGCTACGGTGACGCCGTGGTCGACGACGCACCGGCCGACGGGACCGACGAGCACGGCGACGCCCGCACGGTGGTGCCCGGAGGCGCCCGCCGGTCGGTCCCCCGTCCCGAGACGATGACGCCCACTGCGCCGCTCAACCCCGGGGCCGGCCTCCGCCTGTACCCCACGATGCCGCCGCCGGTCTCCGTGGTGCCGGCCCAGTGGGCGACGGATCCCAGCGGCCGACACCAGTGGCGGTGGTGGGACGGCGTGGCCTGGACCGATCAGGTGGCCGACGACGGGCTGGCGTCGGTCGACCCGCTTCCCTGAGCTCATGGCCTACGACGAGCAGCTCGCCGACCGCATCCGCCGGGCCGCCGGCGATGAGCTGGGCGTCGGCGAGAAGAAGATGTTCGGTGGCCTGTGCTTCCTGCTGCACGGCAACATGGCCTTCGGCGTCGTCGGCGACGAGCTCATGGTCCGCGTCGGACCCGATGCCTGGGCCGAGGCGCTCGGGCAGCCGCATGCCCGTGAGATGGACTTCACCGGTCGATCGATGAAGGGCTTCGTGTACGTGGGTGTCGACGGTCTCGCCGAGGACGCCGATCTGCAGGCCTGGCTCGACCGCGGCCTGGCCTTCGCCGGATCCCTCCCGGCCAAGTAGCCGGCCACGGCGCGGCTACTTCGACGCCGACGCCCCGGTCGGGCAGGACGCCGCCTGCTTGCGCACGTCGTCCACCTGGGTCGCCACCCGGTCGAGCTGGCGCTGCACCTTCGTGAGGGTGCCGTCGAGCCGGTCGAGCTTCTCCTGCAGCGCGGCTCGCTCGGTGCCGGCGACCGTCGAGAGCTGTGCCGCGACCTCGTCCCGCTGCGCGCCCAGCATCTCGACCTTGTGCTGCAGGTTGGACTGGGTGGCGGTCAATGCGCGGAGGAGGTCGTCGAGCACGGCCAGCTCCGCCGCGCACGGGGCCGAGGCCGACGCGGTGGTCGGGGCGGCGCTCGTCGAGGTCACGAGCTGCACCGTGAGCACGCCGGTGGCGGTGCGGCTGACGATCGTCCCCTTGGCCGGTCGGGTGCCCGGCGTGGTCCCGAGGCCGGATGCGCCCCCATCGGCCAACGGCGCACCGTTGGTCGTGGTGGTGGTGGAGCGTTCGCCCATCCCGATGGTGTTGGCGTTGCCGTCGGTGATGGCGCGGGGCGCGCCGGTGGTGGCCGTCGGGATGGTGGTCGTGGTGGCGGGTGTCTCGCCGATGCCGATGGTGTTGGAGTTGCCGTCGGTGATGGCGCCGGGGGTGCCGGTGGTGGTGACGGTGGTGGTGGCGCCGGAGGCGGGTGTCTCGCCGATGCCGATGGTGTTGGAGTTGCCGTCGGTGATGGCGCCGGGGGTGCCGGTGGTGGCCGTCGAGATGGTGGTCGTGGTGGTGGGTGTCTCGGCGATGCCGATGGTGTTGGAGTTGCCGTCGCTGATGCCGCCGGGCGGGCGGGTGGTCGTGGTGGTGGGTGTCTCGGCGATGCCGATGGTGTTGGAGTCGCCGTCGGTGATGGCGCCGGGGGGCCGGGTCGTGGTCGTCGTCGGTGTTCTCGGGATGATCAGCTTGTTGGAGGTGCCGTCGGTGATCGAGGTCCGGAGCACGCCGCGGACGCCGGACGGGGTGATGATGATCCCGCCGACTGCTGCGTCGGGACCGCCCGCTGCCGCAGCGGCCTCCAGCCGCACGAGCTCGGCTTCGGCGACGTCGAGCGGGGCGGCCGTGGTGGAGCGTCCGGCGAAGGCCCCGCCCTCGAAGCTCGTCGTCAGCCCATCGTCGACGTGACCGAGCGTCACCGTGGCATCGTCGACGGTCGAACGGAGCGTCCCGGCGCCCGCACCGTCGACGGTCCCGGTGAACCACGTTCCCGAGGTGCCGTCGCACACGTACACGATCGCCTGATCGCCCGAGCGTCCCGCGAAGACGTACGGGCCGGCCTCCCCGGCGGCGTCGAGCTCGCCGCCGAAGCGCTGGTCGAAGACCGCGTCCGAGCCCTCGGCGGCGAGCCTGGTGAGCAGAGCCCTCGCCTCCGGCGTGACCGAGACGGGTTCGTCGTCGCCGCCGGTTCCGACGTCGTCGTGCACGCGCCGAGCCCGAGGGCGGCCGCCACCAGCAGGAAGGACCGTCGCCGCGGGCGGCGGGCCATCTGGACCCGAGGGCGGGCGGTGGCCCGTGGTCGGTCCGTCGGCTCGGTCGGCGTCACGCCGCGGAGGGTAGCCGTCAGCGTCGGGTGGGTCCGGGTGACGACGAGGCCGGCCGCCGCAGTCGAGCGCTGGGCCCGGTCCGCGATGGAGACCGGCCCGGCGGACCGTAGAGGGCTACGTTCGTGAGCGTGCCGTCTCGACCCCGGCGGATCAGACGAGAGCTGTGCGACGCCCTTGCCGACGCACGATCTCGACGCCGTGTTCTTCGCCGCCGACGCCGTCGCTCCAGTTCGCGACATCGTTCTGGAGGCAGAAACGATCTGAAACGATCCGGCGACGATAGCCAACGAAATGCAGCAGAGCCGACTTTTGCTGACGATTTCTCGCCCGCCGCCATTTATCTGAGATGGCTGACTTCGAGAGCCGAGGATCGAACCCACCCACCTTCAACGCGAAGACGACGGGTGTCCTCCCTGCTTCGACACGACGTCGGTGATCTGGGCGCGGTGGGGCGGGTCCGCCGGATCATGGAACCGCTGGGCGCCTCCGACGACGCGCGGCTGTTGGTCGCCGACCGGGGCACCGTGTGGGGACGGCGCCTTCTTACCGGATGGACGGCGGTGCCTTCGACGCGTCGGCGGCCGAGGTGCTGACGGCGTGCGCGCCGGTGCTGGCGACCGTTGGTCCGGCGGGTCCTGGCTCGCGCCGGCCGTCGACCGACCTGGCTCCCGTCGCCGCCGGGTTCGCTGCTGCTCGGCGGCGACGATGCCGTGCTCGTGACGTCACCGGCTGCCGAGGAGCTGTTGCTCAAGGGCGAGCACCACGCTCGCACCGCCCTGGCCAGCCTGGCGGCGGCCACCCGCCGTCGCGGCGCCACGTCGACCCGGGTCCTCGGTGACGGGGAAGTGGTCGTCCTGCACGCCGAACCGGCCAAGGGGCTCGCCGGCGCCGCTGCCGTCGTCGTCGAACGCCCCCGTCCCATCGAGCTGGCCCCGTTGATCGTCGAGTCGCTCGGGCTCACCGACCGGCAGCGACAGGTCGCCGAGGGGCTCCTCGCCGGCGCCAGCCGGGCGGTCATCGCCCGCCGCCTCGGGATCACCGAGCACACCGTCGCCGAGACGGCCTCGGCCGTGTTCCGCCGGGCGGGGGTGGCGAGCCGCTCGGAGCTGTGCGCCCTGCTGTTCGCCGACTACTACGCCGAGCCGTTCCACGCCGGTGCGGCGCCGAGTCCGTTCGGGTACTTCCTGCCCGCCGTCGGCCACGCGCGGCTCCGCTCGTAGCCCCGGCGGCGTCGCGGACCCCTCGAAGAGGGGGTGGTCGGGCCCACCGGCCGTTCGTACCGTGCTCGCATGCCCACACGCCCTCGGCTGACCGCCACCGGCGACACCGGACGTGGAGGTGCCGACCCCGACGAGAGGACCCGACCATGGCTGACGATCCGACCGCGCCTGCCCGGGACGACGCCGCCACCGAGCAGGAGGCCGCCAAGTCGGTCAGGCTCGATCGGGGCCCGTTCCGGCGCTTGTCGTGCCGCATGCGCATGCTCGGATGTACCGCCTCACCGGCGGGCGCCTCGGGGGCACGCTCGATTCGGCCAGCGGCAGTCGACCGATCCTGCTGCTCACCACCACCGGACGACGCTCCGGCAAGGTCCGCACGACGCCGCTCGTGTACCTGGACCAGGGGGATGGCCGCTTCGTCGTCGCCGGCAGCAACGCCGGACGTGACGCCGATCCCGGGTGGGTGCACAACCTGCGGGCGCACCCCGGACGCCACCGTCCGCGTCGGCCGTGACGTCCTGCCGGTCCGAGCCGTCGAGCTCTCGGTCGAGGAGGCGGCCGCCGTCTGGCCGGCGCTGCACGCCATGAACGCCCAGTACGCCGAGTACGCCGAGCTCACGGACCGCTCGGTGCCCGTCTTCGGCTTGCGGGTCACCTGACGCGGCGGGCGACGAGGTGGCACGCGGAACCGCGGGCGAACCGTCGACCCGTCGAGCAGGTGCTCGGAGGTGCGTGCCGACGAGACCCGGACAGGGGACGACCGGCCGCCGGCGGGACGTCAGCCATACCAGCCGGCGACGTCGGCGACGACGTTGACCGTGCCGGAGTTGTTGAACATCGAGATGGTGTCGCCGGTGCCGACCTTGGCCGTGACCGAGTTGGCGATGGTGACGCCGGCCTTCCAGTTCAGGTTGGAGGCGGTGGGTGTGGATGCGCCGGTGTTCCACACGGTGAGGAACGACTCGGCGGTGGTGGTGGTGACGGTGACGTTGGCCAGCACCGCGGTGGCGCCGGCCGGCACGCCGCCGGCAGTGGTCACCGCGACCGTGCGCTCGGTGCCGGCCGCCCAGGGAGTGCCGTAGGCACCGACCTGCTCGCCGCCGGGGCGCGAGTCCTGGAACCGCACCGGGTCGACCGGGTGGAACCCGTCGCCGGCACCAGCCGTGAAGTAGCCGACGACGTCGAGGATCACGTTGGCGTTGCCGGTGCTGTTGAAGACGCGGATCTTGTCGCCGTTGCCGACCTTGACCGTGACGGCGTTGGGGATGGTCCCCAGCCTTCCAGTTCAAGCTGGAGGCGGTGGGCTTGATGGCGCCGTCGGGGTAGATCGTGAGGAACGACTCGGCGGTGGTGCCGGTGACCGTGGCGTTGACCACCACCGCCTCGGCATCGGCGGGCACGCCGGTGGTGCCTCCGGCGACGGTCACCTCGCGGTCGGTGCCCGGCCCCCACGGGGTGCTGTAGGCCGACCTGCTCGGGCGGGGGCCGCGAGTCCAGGATCCGCTTCGGTGCCTGGGCGGTGAACCCCGCGCCGGCGCCGGACTGGTCGTAGTAGCCGACTGCGCCGACGATGACGTCGACCGTGCCCGACGGGTTGAACACGTTGACCTTGCCGTCGGTGCCGACCTTGACCGTCACCGTTGGGATGGTCTGCCGGCGACCCAGTTCAGGTTCGACGCCGTCGGCTGGGCTGTCGCCCCTTGGGCCACACCGTCAAGAAGCTGGGTGCGGTCGCCGGTCACGGTGACGTTCAACGACACCGCGATGGCGCCGGCCGGTACGCCGCCGGCCGCGGCGACGGTCACCTCTCAAGGGTCGCCCCGGCCCCCACGGCGACTCCATACGGGCCGACCTGCTCGGGTGGCGGCCGGGAATCCAGATCCGGTGGGTGCGTCCAACGGATGCAACAGCGCATCCGGGCGGACCGGTCGGGGGTGACCGGGTCGGAGGGGTCCGACTCCGGTCCGGTGCCGACCTGGTTGGTCGCTTCCACGGTGAAGGTAAGCGGTGCCGTTGGTGAGCCCGGCCACCTCACAGGCGGTCGTCGGAGGCGTCGCGGTACAGGTCCGACCGATGGGGACGCCGCCCTGGTAGGCGGTGACCGTGTAGCCGGTCAGCGCCGATCGGCCATCACCGGGTGCTGTCCACGTCACGGTGGCCTTGGCGTTGCCCGCCGTCGCCGAGGGCTTGGCCGGCTTGCCGGGCGCGGTCCTGACGTGGAGGGTCGCGGTGTCGGTGGTGGCGTCGGGCGGCACGCCGTTGGTGAACACGGCGCGGTACTGCCTGCCGTCGTCGCTGGCTGTGGCGGTGAAGCTCAGGGTCGTGGCCGTCGCGCCCGCGACGTCGGCCCAGGTCGCCCCCGGTCGGGCGACGCCTGCCAGCGCACGGTCGGTGCCGGCTGGCCCGAGGCCGATGCGGCGAAGGCGACGGTTCGCCCTCGTCGACCGTTCCGGTCGGAGGGCTGGGCGGTGACCTGTGGCGCCACGGCCGCGGAGCCGCCGCCCGCATACCGCACCAGCACGCCGAACGCGCCGCCGGTCTGCGGGTCACCGCCCGTACCGACGCCACGACCGCCCCGTCCGGGTGAGGAGCACGTCGGACGCCCAGGCCCCGCTGAACCACCGCCCCGGCGACGCGCTGCCCCTGTCGAAGGACTGGTCGAAGCCGGCCTCCACGGCACGCCGTGGACCTCCTGTGGGTCGACGGTGCCGTCGGCGGCGAAGCGGCGCACCACGAAGTCCCAGGCCGGGTCGGCCGCAGCCCTGTGCGCATGCCGGCCACCAGGATGCGGCTGTCGGGCTGCACCGCGAGTCGACTGACGGCTCCGTCCTCGAAGCCGAAGCGGGACAGTTGCACTTCGTCGCTGCCCCCGGAAGGAGGGCCGGGTCGCCCGTCAGGTGCGCCGGGCGAGTGCGATCCGGGCCTCGGTCCGTCTCGGTCACGTTCACCGTCGCCTTGCCGGCCACCACGATCCGCCGTCGGACAGAGGGCGAGGTCGTCCGCACCGCCCCTCGGCGGCTGAACATGGTGATCGAGCCGATGCCGCTCGAGGTGACCACCATGCCGTCGGTGCCGAAGGTCGTGTCGGGCGTCAGGTCCAGCGAGCGACCTGCAGCGCCCACCGCTGCAGCCCCGAGGTCTCGGCCCGGCCACCGGTGACGATCTTGCCGTCGGGCTGCACGGCGACCGCAGTCCCCTTACCCGAGAAGCCTTCTCGTCCACCATGGGGACGTGCGGCTCGGCCAGCCCGTCGAGGCTCCCGTCGGGGTGCAGCCGCAGCACCAGCCAGACCGACTCGTCCGGCGAGGTGCGGTGTGGCTGGCGGCGACGACGGCGCCGTCGGGTTGAGGGCCACGTCGGCGGCCGAGCAGCCCTCGGTTGTACCGGGCAACGACCGTCGGTGATGATCACGACGCCGCCGGCGCCGAAGTCGGGATCAGGGGCACCGTCGGACCGGTAGCGGGCGAAAGCCATCACCTCGCCGTCTGGGCCGCTCACGTTGGCGATCCCAGCCGCGACGCTGCCGTCGGGCGCACGCCACCGTGCTCGGGTGGTTGCCCGCGATCCGACGTCGGTGGTGGACGACGCCGCCGGACCCGAAGGAGGGGTCGAGGTGGCCCGCGGCGTCGTAGCGGGCCACCGTCCACTGGGGGATGCCGGCGACGACCGGGGCGCCGGCGGTGACGATCTTGTCGCCGGGAGCGGTGGCGACCGCCGCGCCGTCAGGGCCCGGGCGACGCCGTTGTCGCCGAAGGTGGTGTCGACCTGGCCGGCGGTGGTGGGAGCCGGGGTGACGGTGATGGCGAGGTCGCCGGTCGCCGCCTTCGAGCAGGAGCCCCGGTCGTCGTGGATCGTGTAGGGGAGGTGATCGGTGCCGGTGAAGTCGATGGCGGGCGTGTAGACGACCGTGCCGCTCGGCGTGCGGCTCGCCGTCCTGGTGCTCGGGCTCGCCGACGACTTCGCAGCTATCGTCATCAGCGTCGCCGTCGCCGTCGGTGTCGTTGGCCAGCAGGGGAACGTCGACGGGCGCCTCTCGGTGGTGGCGGACGCCCGGTGAGGCCGTCGGCGGCGGTGTTGGCGTCGAACAGGCGCGGGTTGGTGCCTCGGTTTCAGCTCCTCACCGTCGGTGAGGCAGTCACCGTCGGTGTCGGCGTCCAGGGGGTTGGTGCCGCGGGCCACCTCGTCGGCGTCGCCGAGGCCGTCGTGATCGCTGTCGAGGGCGAGGGGGTTGGTGCCGCGGGCCACCTTCGCCGGCGTCGCCGAGGCCGTCGTGGTCGGTGTCGGCGTCGAACGGGTTGGTGTCCCGGGCCACCTCGTCGCCGTTGGTGAGGTTGCCGCCGTCGGTGTCGCCGCCCGGGTCGAGCGGCCGCACGTTGACGGTGACCGTGCCGGTGTCGCACAACCCCGCTGGCGTTCACGATGCTGTAGGAGAGGTCGTCGGTGCCGTACCAGCCGGCGTCAGGCGTGTAGACGAGGTCCTTCCCGCTGAGGGTGACGGTGCCGTGACGGGCACCGGTCGTGGTCACGCTGACCTGGCCGGGGTCGGTGACGGAGTCGTTGGCAAGCACGTCGATGGTCGCCGGGACGGCGGTGAAGGCCGACGCGGTGTCGTCGCGGGCGGTGGGCACGTCGGTGACGGTGGACGGGACGATCCGCGCCGACCGCGCCCAATCGCTGTACGCGCCGAGGTCCACGGTGTCCGCCGTGATGCGCTGGGGGATGCCGCCCAATGCCTCCTCGGGGTACAGCCACACCGTCGCCCCCCGGGCCTCCACCGAGGTGATGCCCGTCGACGTCGGTCCGGTGACGGTTCGCCTTCATCGTCACCGCCGTCCTTGCCGCACGCGGTGAACAGCCTCGTCACCGACCAGGGGACGCGGCCGCCCGTTGTCGGACGCGACCCAGGTCCCCTCGGTACTCCTGCGGCAGCGCCGAACCACACGTCGAGTCGGCGGTAGGGCTCGCAGCCGATCGAGTAGCTGCGGATGTCCTCGGGGCTCGACGACGAGTCGCTGTTGTAGGCGCGGTCCTGGTAGAGCGCGACGCGGTAGCCGCTGCCTCCGGCCTCCTCCACGGTGTAGGCGGGGTCCTCCAGGAGGCGGTAGGCGTCCTCGAGGACCCATTTCGTCACCAGCTGGGACATGCGCCACCCGAGCGACAGCATCGCCTTCTCGGCGTTGGGAGCCAGGTCCCACACGAGGGTGAAGTCGAGGTGGCCGGCGGCGTCCAGGCTCGGGAAGTACTGGCGCCAGTAGGGCGCCTGGGCCGACCACTGCGTCCACTCCCGCAGCCAGTCGTAGTACTCCCACGGATGGCGCAGGGCCGGCTTGGGGGTGGTGGCGGCCACGTCCGCCGTTCGGGTGACGTACACCTGCACGTGCCCGGTGGAGGCGACGTAGCCGTTCTCGCTGCGCTTGTACGACAGCCACAGGCGGCCGTTCGGCGCGAAGTCGGCGTTGATGGTCCAATGGGCCCACGCGCCCGGCAGGCCGGTGAGCTGGAGGGCTTTCTCCTGGTAGCCGCCCACCCCGTCGGCCGTGTCGTACAGGGCGGCGAGCTCGATCACCGGTGTGGCGTACAGCTCTGAGGTCTGCACGTCGATGCGGATGCTCTTGGCCGCCGGCACCTGCAGGTTGGTCGGCTGGCCGTAGCCCGGCGGGGCCCCCGGGTCGAAGGACCGGTCACCGTCCGAGAGGTGGATCGGCACCCACGCGGCCTGGTGCTTCGGGATGTCGAAGCTCGCGTAGTCGCGGTCGCCGTGGTCGCCGACGTCGAGGACGTTCTTGCCCGGCAGCAGGGGCGAGTCGGGCTGCTGGTAGTACGAGCTGTCGTACTCGCTCAGGGCGGCGAGCTGCTCGTAGAGCTGGCTGCCCCCCGACGCCGAGTGCATCTTGTCGAAGGCGTGCGGCAGCGAGCCCTGGTCCTGGATCGAGTGGATCAGCTGCCCCAGCGCCACGGCGGCCTCGGACCGGCGGCCACTGCGATAGAGGCACACGACCGCCTGCCACCAGTACTCCGGGTGCGTGTCGCCCGAGTTGTTGCCGACCGCCCACTGCGCCGGACCAGGCGCCTTCGTGTCCGGATCGGGGCTGGAGTCACAGGAGGTCAGGTCGACCGGCGGGAACGACCCGCCCTGTGATGGTCGCGTGACGCCGTGCACGGTCTCCCCGAGGCCTATGGGGCCTCCGGTGTACGGGTAGATGATCGGGCCGTAGGCCGCCAGCCAGTCGGAGAAACCGGCAGGTGCCGTCGGATCGGTCGCCGCCTCCACCATCGCCCACTTCGTGATGGCCCAGGCGACGCTGAACCCCGGGACAGCTGTCCCACGCGGCTGCCGGTGGGGTGGACGACGGGGTCACCAGCGACGAGAGGCCCAGGGCCAGCGGCCGCGGCCAGCACGACGACGTGACGCCGCAGGTGCCGCCTCGTCGGCGTGGGCGACGGGGGCCCTCTGGTCCTGGCCCCTCTGCCTTGCTCGGCGGAGCGTCTGCATGGCAGACCTCCCGCTCGACGCACGCCCGGGAGACCCTCGGTCCCCGGACGGGACACGCTCGTCGTGACCCTGCCCGACCACCGTCCTGCCACGCAGACCCCGCCGACAGGGGCGTACGGCTCGGCCGGCCGCAGCAATGGCCAGGCCATGGGGGCGACATCGTCGTCGGGGTCGGCCGACGGCCGACAGGCGGGTCGCCGAGGGTACCAGTCCATCGGAGAGCCGTCGGGAGGCCGCACCCCGATGGCGCGCCCGCGAGCAGCTCGCGGCTGATGTGGACCCGGCCGGTCAGCTCGGGCGGGCAGTCGCACAGGGCGACGACGGCTTCGACCATCTGCTCGAGCGACTCGACCTGGTCGGGGCGGAGGGTGTCGCCGACGAGGGCGGCGGCGCCCTCGCTGAGCACGGCGGCGCGCGGCTCGACGGCGTTCACGCGGATGCCGGTGCCGTGCAGCTCGGCGCCGAGGCCGTTGGTGATGCGACGCAGGGCCGCCTTGGATGCGCCGTACACGGCGATGGTCGAGCCCTGCGGACCCAGCGCGAAGGGCGGGCCGGGCGTCAGGTCGGCGGCGCCGCTGGTCAGGTTGACGATCCACCCTTCACCCGCGTCGCGCATGGCCGGGATGACGGCCTGGGCGAGGTCGAGCGGGGCGTGCACGTTGGCTTCGAACAGCACCCGCCGCCGGCGCAGGGGGAAGGCCGACACGGTGTCGTAGATGGCGGCGGCCGCGTTGTTGACGAGGATCTCGAGGGGCCCGCCGAGGGCGGCGGCGGCCTCGGGCACGATGCGGGCCCGGTCGCGCTCATCGGTGAGATCGGCCACGACCACGGCGGTCCGTCGCCCGTGGCCGGCGAGCCGGGCCTCGGTCTCTCGCAGCGAGCCGGCGAGGTGGTCGTGGCGGTCGAGGGTCCGGGCGACGATGGCGACGTCGGCACCCTCGGCGGCCAGTCGTTCGGCGATGCCCGCCCCGATGCCGCGGCTGGCGCCGGTCACCAGTGCCCGCCGGCCGACGAAGCGTCCGGTGGCGTCGCTCATGCCAGGCCCCGGTCGGCCACGAACCCGTCCAGGCACTCGCCGATGTAGGCGCTGTCGTCATCGGTCATGGCGTGGTGGTTGGGCAGGACCAGACCCCGCTCCATGACCTGGTCGGCGTTGGGCAGCCCACCCGGCGGCTGGCGATGGGGTCGCGCCCGGAAGGCGGGCTGGCGCGTGGCGTTGCCGGTCCACACCATGCGGGTGTCGACCCCGCGCTGCTCCATCCACTGCTGCAGCTCCGATCGACGGATGCCCGACTCCGGCCGGATCAGCAGCGGGAACATGTGCCAGCCCGTGTCGACGCCCTCGGTGCGGCGCGGCAACGTGAACAGCTCGGGCCAGCGACCGACCTGCTCGGCGGTCAGCTCGAAGGTGCGCTGTCGGCGGGCCAGGTTGTCGCCCAGCTTGTCCAGCTGCACGAGCCCGAACGCGGCCGACAGCTCGGAGGGCTCGAAGTTCCAGCCGACCTCGTCGAAGATGAACAGGTTGTCGTACTCGAGGTCGCCGTCGATGGTGGAGAAGAAGCGGGTGTCGACCCCCTTGCGGGACCCGAACAGCTGCACCTCCGATCGGCGCCCCCAGCGGCGCAGCAGCAGGGCGCGGTCGGCCAGCTCGTCGTCGTCGAAGCACACCATGCCACCGGTGCCGGCGGCGGTGATGATGTGCGACAGGGCGAAGCTGGTGAGCGAGATGTCGGCGCGGGTGCCCGTCGGCGTGCCGCGCAGCGTGAGGCCGAGGGCGTCACAGGAGTCCTCGACCACCACCAGACCGTGGCGGTCGGCGATCGCTCGGATGGCGTCCCAGTCCGGGGCGTTGCCGATCAGGTTCGGGGCGAGGATCGCCCGGGTGCGCGGCCCGACCATCTCGTCGATGGCGTCCACGTCGATCTGGAACGTGTCGGTGGTGACGTCCACGAACGCGGGCACCGCCCCCGCCCGCAGGATGGGCGCGACGTCCGTCGAGAACGTCACCGCCGAGGTCACCACCTCGTCGCCGGGCTGCAGGTCGAGCACCTCTACGGCCAGGTACAGCGCGGACGACCCGGAGTTGCACATCACGCCACGGCGCTTGGCGAACAGGGCGGCCACCCGCTGCTCCATCGCCCGCACGTTCCGGCCGATCCGCAGGGCGGTGGGTCCGCCCCGGAGGACGTCGACCACCGCCTGGATCTCACGCTCGTCGTGCACCGAGCCGGCGTAGTCGATGCGTCGCTCGGATCGGACGCGGGTCATGCCGTTGCCTCCGGTCGGACGACGCGCCGGCCGTCGTCGCGGCGCGCCGGCCCGGACTGGTCGCGGTCCTCGGCTGGTGTGGCCATCGCTCCGCCTTCCCTCGGGGCCCGGACGGCGCCGACCCGAGATCATGGCAAGGATGCGGCGTAGTGTGCGGAGCCGAGGCACCACGACCGAACCACGACCTCAGGGGGATCCGATGGCCGCCCCGTGCTCCCTGCTCACCGCCCGGGTCGACGTCGCCGGGCTGGTCCGGACCTGACGGTGGACCTCAGGGCCTCGCAGCGCCGTGCCTTCCAGGCCTTCGCCCGGGTGCACGGTCGGCTGCTGGTGCGCACCAAGGGCCGTCCCCGCTGGCTCGGCTGGCGGCAGTCCGCCCTCGTGCTCGAGACCGTGGGGCGGCGCAGCGGTGAGGTCCGGGCGGTGCCGCTGCTGTACATGCCCCACGACGAGCACTTCGTGATCCTGGCCTCCAACTACGGCCAGGAGCATCCGCCGGCCTGGTGGCACAACCTGCAGGCCCGGCCCGAGGCCGCCGTGCTGTGGTCGGGTCGGAGGATCCCGGTGCGGGCCGAGGTGGTCGACGGTGACGACCGCGTCGAGCTGGTGCGCCGGGCGCGCGAGCACTGCGCGCAGTGGCGCGCCTACCTGGCGAACGTCGACCGGGAGATCCCGATCGTGGTGCTGCGCCGCCGCGGCGACCCCGACTGAACGTGGTCGACCGCGCCCGACCCGGCCTCCCGCCGACAGTCGGACCGGGCCGCGCCGGCCGATCCTGATCGGTTGCAGCCGGGACGGATCACCGATCCTGGTGTCGGGGTGGTCCCGGTCCGAGGAGCCGCCGCTGCGTCGTGGGCGGCCCGGTAAGGTGCGGCCCCGATGGAATGGCGCCGAACCCTCCGCGAGGACCTGGACCGGCTCGCACCCGGCGAGCACATGAGCGTGATCACCCTCACGCTCTTCCGCCTGTCCCAAGGGCTCTCGGAGCCGGGCTTCGGCCCGTTGCGCCACCTGCTCCTGCTGCCGGTCCTCGCCGCGAAGTTCGTGTGGGTCGACCTGCTCATGGGCGCGCAGCTCCCCCGTTCGGTGAAGATCGGCCCCGGGCTCCGCCTGCCGCACGGCGGCCGGGGCGTGTGCATCCACCCGTTCGCCCGCATCGGCCGCGACGCCACCATCTTCCAGTCCGTCGGCATCGGTGCCATCGAGGAGCTCGACGACCAGGGCCAGGCCCTACCGGCGCAGCTCGAGCTGCCGGTGATCGGCGACGGCGTGTACATCGGCACCGGCGCCTCGCTCTACGGGCCGATCACGATCGGCGACCGGGTCCGCATCGGCATCGGTGCCGTCGTCCTCCGCGACGTGCCGGACGACGCGTCCGTGCTGCCCGCCCCCGGTCGGATCATGGTGCGCAAGAAGACCGCCGACGAGGCCGACGCCGCCGACGCACCGGCGGGTGGCTCCTGACGCCCCGCTCCCGGGGACCGAACCTCAGGCCGTGAGGCCGCCGTCGACCACGAGCACCTGCCCCGTCACGAACGACGCACCATCCGACAGCAGGAAGTCGATCGCCGGCAGCACGTCGGCGGGGGTCCCGAGCCGGCCCAGCGGCGTTCGGCGCACGATCTGGCCCATCTGCTGCGTGTCGAGGCCGTGGGTCATCTCCGTCTCGAGGTACCCGGGGGCGACGCTGTTCACGGTGATCCCCGCGGAGGCGAGCTCCCGGGCCAGCGCCCGGGTCATCGCGTCGAGCGCACCCTTCGTCGCCCCGTAGGTGGCCAGGCCGCGGTAGCCGCGCAGGCCGATGATCGACGAGATGTTGATGATGCGCCCGGCCTTGGCTCGCAGCATCGGCCGCACGCAGGCCCGGGTCAGCAGCAGCGAGCCCTTCACGTTGACGTCGAGGAGCTCGCTGATCTGATCGATGGGCTGGGTGGCGAGCAGCCCGTCGCGGGCGATGCCGGCGTTGTTCACCAGCGCGTCGATGCGACCGAACCGGGCCACGACACCTCTGGCGAAGTCGCGCACGGCGGACGGGTCGGCGACGTCGAGCTCGGCGTGGTGGAAGCGGTCGCGCCGCTCGGGGTCCCGCTCCACGGCGTCGACGAACGCGGTGCGCGAGCGGCTGCACGTGGCCACCGCGTCGCCGAGCTCCAGCAGGTGCTCGACGATCGCCTGGCCCAGACCCCGGCTCCCGCCGCTGACGACGACGACCCGCATCGGCCTACCTCCGGACGAGCTTGCCGGCATCGTTGTGCTCCAGGGAGTCGACGACCTTCAACAGGCGCGGCACCTTGTAGGGGGCGAGCCGGTGCTGGCAGCGCGCGAGCAGCTCCCGGCGCAGCCCCGCCTCGTCGGTGCCGTCGACGGCCACCACCTCGGCCCGCACGAGCTGGCCCGCCACCGAGCTGCGGGCCCCCCAGACCCTTGCCGTTCGGACCCGGGGATCGTCGAGCAGCACCTCCTCGATCTCACGCGGGTGGACCTTCTGGCCACCCACGTTGACGACCTCGGTGCGGCGTCCCCGGAACTCGACGCGGTCGCCGATCACCTCGACGAGGTCACCCGTCGCGAACAGGCCGGTCTCGTCGCGCGGGTCGGCCGCGTCCTCGTAGCCCCGCATCGCGTGGGGTGACCGGATGTGCAGCTCGCCGTCACGGATGGTCAACCAGACCGGTTGCTCGTCGCTCTCCAGGTAGGAGGTGGGGAACCCGGCCATCCCGTCGTGCACGGAGAAGCAGGTGCCCATCTCGCTGGAGGCGTAGATGTGGGTCACCTTGGCCGAGGGGAACCGGCTGCGGACGCGGTCGAGCAGCGGCTGGTCGACCGGCTCGCCGCCCAGGGTGATCTGCTCGGGGGCCAGGCCCCGAGCCTCCCCACCGATGAGGAGGAGGCGGACGAAGGTCGGCGTGGCCGAGATGTGGGTGATCCCGGCGCCGTCGGCCATCGATGCGCCGGGTGACCCTGCCCCCAGCACGACGGAGCCGCCGTTCAGCAGGGCGTGCAGGAGCACCTGCAGACCGGCGAAGGCCGACAGTGAGTAGGCGAGGAGCCACCGGGCGTCGGCGAGTGCGGCGCTGCGGTGGACCCGGGCGCTCAGCGACTCCCAGGTGTGCCGGACGCCCTTGGGCTCGCCCGTGGTGCCGGACGTGAACACCACCACCTCGCCGACTGTTCCTCCGTCGGCACCGCTCGTTCCTCCGCCCCGCGCCCCGCCGGTCACCCCCGGCGTGCTGGTCCCGTCGCCCCCGACCGGCCCGACGAGGTGCAGGCCGAAGCGGTCCACCAGCGCGTGCACCGCGGAGTCTGGGGTGCTCGGCGCGATGAGGTGGCACCGGGCGCCGAGCCGGTCGAGGGCCAGCATCCACACCACGGTGCCGACCTCGCTGGTGGCGCGCAGACCGACCGAGGCACCTCGCAGGTCGCCGTGGGTGCGGACCAGGTCGTCCACCTGGGCGGCGCACGCTCCGTAGGGGAGCGTGCGGTTGCCGGCGTCCGAGACGTCGACGAGGAAGGGCCGAGCCGGGTCGTGGCCCGCCATGGCGGCGGCGATCACGCGGCGGCCGCTCGTTCGTACAGCGCGACGAACTGCCCGAGGCTGCCGATCTCGACCTCGCCGTCGGCGAAGGGATCGATCTCCAGGTCCTCGTCGAGCAGGGCCACGACCGTGGCGATGTCGAGCGAGTCCATCCCGAGACCCTCCTCGCCCAGCTCGACGCCGTCGTCGTCGAGCTCGGCGGGCAGGCCCTTGTCGGTCAGCACCTGCGTGATGGCGGCCAGCACGGCCGAACGAGTGCTCATCTCTCCCTCCAGCTGTCGATCGGTGGTCGGTGGGCGGCGATCAGGCCGTAGCCGAGCGTGCCGTCGTCCCACAGCCCTTCCAGCACGGCGCACGAGTCGACGAAGCGCTGCCAGTCCGTCTCGTCCAGCAGCTCGACCACCTCGTCCCGGTGTGCCTCGGCCGTACGTCGCCAGCGGTCGAAGGTCGGCCGCGTCGCCTCGGTCAGGTCCTCGATCACGTCGACCACCAGCCCGTGCTCCTCGGCGAGCGCGGCGTAGGTGTCGAGCGGCTCCATGTGGGCGTCGCCGAAGACCTGGCGCAGCAGCGTGAGCGGCTCCCGCAGGCGGCGGACCTCCGAGAAGGCGAGGGGCCGCTTCAACACGATGTCGCACAGCGCCATCACCCCACCCGGTCGCAGCACGCGGGCGCACTCGGCGACCACCCGGTGGCGAGGCGACATGAGGTGGGAGGACTCCAGCACCCACACCCGGTCGAAGGACGCGTCCGGGTAGCCGTTGGCCATGCCGTCGCGCTCCTCGAAGTGCACGTACCCAGCCAGGCCCAGGGACTCGGCGCGCTGGCGCGCCGCCTGCACCCCGACGGCGCTCGTGGTGATGCCGGTGACCCGGGCGCCGTGGTCGCTGGCCAGCGCGCAGGCCGGGGCCCCGGTGCCGCACCCGACGTCGAGCACTTCGACCCCCGGCTCGATCCGCGCGCCGCGGACCATCTTCGCGGTGAGCGCGGCCGTGGCCTCGGCGAGGGTCTCGTCGCCGCGCGCGAAGACGCCGTAGTGGAGGTCGTCGCCGAGGAGGTAGCCCCACGCACTCGTCACGCGGTCGTAGTGCTGCGCGGGGATGGTGCTCGCGTCAGCCATGGGCCTCTCCTCCTGCCGGGCCGTGGGACCGGTCGGAGCCGGACGACGCACGACGGTCGAGTGGGTGGCGCGGACCTCGGCGGTCTCGGGACCGCCCGTCCGGCCGTTCCGCCGCCCGATGCCGACGGCTAACGTGTCGGGACTTGGAGGCGGGAGGGAGCCTGCAGCCCATGCGCTCCTCCCGGCGATGCGAGGGCGAGAGGAGGGCGCGTGAGCGTGCCTCGAAGATGGAGAAGTGGGCTTCCGTGAGTCCGTGAAGGCCGACTTCGTGCGGTTCCGGACGATGCGGCAGATGGCCGGCGGATCGAAGCTGTTCCGGTCGCTGGACATCCTGGCCTGGCCCATGTTCCACGCCACCGTCGTGTTCCGCTTGGCGCGGGCAGCGGAACGTCACCGGCTGAGTCCGATCGCCCGCATCCTCATGTACCTCAACGAGGTCGTGTGGTTCGTCGAGCTCTCGTCCAAGGCCGTCGTCGGTCCGGGCCTCATCATGTTGCACCCCGGCAACGGCTGCGCCGCCGGCACCCGCATCGGCCGCAACTGCACGATGGTGATGTTCGTGCACATGGGCGTCGCCGGCCGGAGCGATCCGACGAAGGACGGGACGCCCACGATCGGCGACGACGTGGTGCTCAGCGCCAACAGCTCGGTGTGGGGTCCGGTGACCGTCGGCTCGCGATCGACGATCGGCACCGGCGTCCGCGTCATGAAGGACGTGCCGGAGGACTCGTTGGTCATCGCCGAGCAGGCGCAGCGGGTGATCACCCGCGCCCCGAAGCCGGCGCCTGCCGACGCCGAGGTCCCCGAGCAGGTCGGGTAGGCGACCGGTCACGGGCGCAGCTCCAGGTCCCAGTCGATCGGGTGGACGTGGGTGTCGTACTGCGGGTGGTCGAAGTCGTGGGCGACGTAGATCTGGTCGTTCCAGGCCGCCGGGATCCGGCGCTTGTGGCGCAGGAGGTGCACCGGGCTGACCTTCATCGTGTCGTGTGACGCGTTGAACTGCTCGATCGCCAGCAGCTCACCGACGTACGGCGAGTGGATCTCCCAGTCGTCGCCGATGATGTCGTCGAAGTAGCACAGAACCCGGGGCAGCCGGAGCTCGGCGGGCCCGTCGAGCAGGCGCATCGAGGCCACCGTGGACGACCAGTAGTCGAGGTCGAAGGCGACGAAGCCGATCGGCGCGTACCCGCCCTCGGCCACGAACTCGGGGATCGTCTCGGTGACGTCGCCGATCTCCAGGCGAGCCGACCGCAGCCGCCGGCGAAGCTGCGCTTCGTCCATGGCGAACAGGCCGGGCTGCCACACGTAGGCGAGGTCTCGGTAGTCCTTCGGCGTCGGCATGCCGGACCCGACGTCGAACCCCACCGTGTCGACCCGGATCCCGACGACCTCGCTCACGATGTCGGCGAACTGCTCGAGCAGCACGAGGCCGTTCCCGCCGGCCACGCCCAGCTCGACGACCGTGACGGCGTCATGGCCGAGCACCTTGGCGAGGCGGGCGGCGTTGTAGGTGCAGTAGGCGTAGTGCGGGCGGTCGAGCGCGTCCCACTCGAGGCGTCGCTCGAACGATGCGTTCGAGCGCTTGACCAGGGCGCACCGCCAGGCGCGGGTCGGTCACCACGTTGACGATCCTGTCGATGGCCACGTCGGCTCTGCTCTCCCTCGTGCGCCGCTGGGCCGTCGGATGCCCGGGTGCGGCGACTGTCGTCGTGTCGGACTCTGCCATGGTTCGCTGCTCGCTTCGTCGGATCGGTGTCGCCTACGCCCTCCGGGCGTAGATCCGGAGGATGTCGCGCAGGTTCACGGTCACGTGGACCTGGTCCAGCCGCAGGCCGTCGACGGTGCCGGCGACCGCCTTGCCGATCCGCGGAGACCGTACGGCCATGCCCTTGGCGACGCGTCCCAGTCGCAGGTGCGGCCGGTGGCCTGCTGGTGCACGATCCGGAAGCCGGCCTCCTCGAGGAACCGGCGGGCGGTGTCACGGGTGAGGAACAACGTGTGGTCGAACACGTAGTGCCGGCGCGCCGGCCCGCGAGCCGGGTCGCGAGGGCGTCGACGATGGGGATCTCGACCGCGAAGATCCCGTCGGCGCAGCACCTCGTGGACGGCGGCCAGCGTCTCGAACGGCTGCAGCAGGTGCTCCATGACGTGGAGCATGGACACCACGCCGAACGACCCCGGAGCGAGCTCGGCGTCGGGGAGCAGCTCCTCGCGGACGTCGAGGCCGAACTCGTCGCGGGCGTAGCGGGCGGCCCAGGGATCGGGCTCGATGCCGACCGTGTCGAAGCCCGCCGTCCTGGCCTCGGCGAGGAAGTGGCCCGTCAGCGCACCGATGTCGAGCAGCGGTCCGGTCGCCCCGAGCTCGCCGAGGGTGCGAAGGATCGCCCGGAAGTCCCGGATCTGGTCGGTCTGCTTGGCGAGGAAGACGTCCTGCAGCGGGATCGGCTGCTCACGCCGGATGTCCGGCCAGGAGGAGAGCCGGCGGGAACGGGTGTAGCGCAGGCCGCAGGACCCGCACTCGACGACGCGGCCGCAGTCGGGGTGGTCGAACACGAGCCGGTGCTCGGCGCGCCGCACAGCGGGCACGTCCCGAACACGACGATCTGGTCCGTCGGCATGGTCTCCTCCGAGACCAGCTCGGCGTCGGCCGCGGGCCTCGCGTGGGGTTCGGTCGGGCTCACCGGTCGTTCCTCCTGGGTCCGAGGTCCACCTCGTCAGCGACGGTCCGCCCGGAGCCGTCGCCCCAGCCACACGAGCCCGAGCCCGCCGGCCACGCTCACGACGGGCTGCAGGACGGAGCCGGCGGCCATGAGGATGAACGAGGTGAACACGAAGAAGCCGAGCATGCCGGCGACGAAGGCGAAGTGCTGGTACTGCGAGCCGGCGATGCGCGACGCCGTCCACGCCCAGCCGGCGACGATGGCGACCTCGAGGACGAGCGTGAGCGCCGGCGGCACCCCCAGGCCGGGAAGAGGTAGCTGACGACGAAGAAGGCGAACATGATGGCGAAGCCGGACGCCGCCAGCCGCTTCGGCGTCGTGTCGAGCGGGGGCGGCCGGTGATCGAGCGGGGCAGGAATCGAGCCACGGCGATCAGGCCGACGACGACCGCCACCGCCACGAGGTAGTGGACCGGGGTCGGGTTGTACGGGTACAGGCGGGTGGCGGCCACGAGCATGCCGAGCAGGAAGACGCCGCCGAGGACGGGCAGCGTCCGACGCCGCACCCACGGCACCGACGCCTGGTCCGGGAACAGCAACGTCGTGAGGAAGATGGGAACGGCGATCGAGAAGACGGCGTGCACGACGATCAGGTGGAACGTGTAGGGCCAGTGCACGCCCACCCAGGTTCCGTAGTCGAGCTGGGGGCCGAGCTCGGTGCGACCGGGGTCGAAGAAGACCTTGGTTGACAGCCCCTCCTCGCAGATGCCGTAGGCGGCTCCGAGCGCCAGCACCGTGGGCCACCCCTTCCCCCACGCCAGCGTCACCTCCGGATCAAGATCGCCGCGCTCCCGTAGTAGGCGACGACGTACAGCAGCACCACGGGGTTGAAGAACACCTGCGGCGGCATGGCCCCGGCGAAGCCCTCGAGGCAGAACGGGGCGAGCAGGGCGAGGACCACGGCGGGCCGCCGCAGGCGCCGCCACCCCTTCGGGCCGTCACCCTGCGGCGACCCGCCCGCGGCGACCCGCGCCGCCCGCACGCGCCGTCGGCGCAGCCACAGCAGGGTGCCACCGAGAAGGAGCCCGAGCAGGATCAACCCGGGCACCGGATCGGAGCCCGGCACCGGTTCGGAGGCGGCCGCCAGGACGGGGCGGGACGGCGCGAGGCCGGCGAGCAGGGCCACGGCCGGCTCGGTCACGGCGAGCTGAAGCAGTCCGACCAGCGCTGCATCGCCTCGCCGAGCTCGACGAACACCTCGCGGTAGTGCACCGGGACCGATGCCCGCGACGCCTCCTTGCGGTACTCCTCGGTGAAGTCGGCGAACATCCGGTCGTAGGGGCCGGGCTCGACACGCTCGACGGCCGCGTCGACCAGGGCGTAGAAGGCCACCGACGTGAGGTGCATCCAGTGCTCCATCATCACGACGCGCTCGATCTTCGACTGCCGCGTGTGCTCGACGATCGGCCGGCCGTAGCTGAAGAGGTCGCCCCGGAGGTCCATCAGCTTCTTGAGCACGTACCCACCCCAGATGTCGTCGTGGCGCGACAGCTGCCAGGTGCCGTTGACCCACACGTCGGGCAGGAAGAAGTAGGCGGGTGTTACCTCGCCGCGGAAGGCCGTGTTCATCCCGCACACCGGGATGTTGCCGAGGGCGATGTAGTTCTGGTCACCACGCAGCCCCGGGTCGTAGGGCGGCTCGGCCTGGAGCTTGTCGATGCCGTTCAGGTCCAAGACGTTGTCCCAGACGCCCATGTTCACCATCACCGGGCCGCTCGCGGTCGTCTCCTCGACCACCGAGTCGACGGGGTTGCGGTACTCGTACGGGTAGCCACGGGCGTAGAAGCCCGGCGCCTCGACGCTGTTGATCCACAGGCCCTGCACCGCCGGCGCGTCCTGGGCCGTCGCCAGACCGGTCAGGTGCGCGTCGAGCCAGCCGGGTCGGGTGCGGCAGTCGTAGTCGAGGGCGATGACGACGTCGAAGCCCTCCTGGTACGCGACGTAGTGCGCGAAGTTCCGGGTGGCCGCGCTCTTGTGCGGGATGGCCGGGTAGTGCCGACCCATCACCGCCTCCTGGGCGGCGTAGTCGTAGAACCGCACGTTGTCGCGCGGCGCCGGGCTGAGCTGGCCGTCGCTGTCGTCGACCACGAGGATCGGGACGTCCTCAGGGATGGCGTCGAACAGCGCCCAGTCGGGGTCGTTCGGGATGGGGATGGCGACCGCGACGCGCGGCCGGTCCGTTTCCGCCGCTGCGGGCGTCTGGGCCGTGTCAGGGTTCGTCACTGCTGTCGACCTCCACTCGGTCATCGTTGGTCTTCCGTCTAGACGTGGCCGCGCCGCAGGCTGGCCCGGGCGCGCTCGAGGTGGGCCCGCCCGCACCGGTCGGGCGTGCCGTCGGGTCGCAGCCGGGCCCGGGCGGTGTGGGCGAGGGCGCGGAGCGCGTAGCCGCTGCACTCCGCGACGCGTGCGGTCGCGCCGACGACGCGGCCGTTGCGTCGGGTGAGGTAGTCGTTGAAGTTCTGGACGGCGGCCGGCGAGACCGAACCGGTCTGGCGCTCGGTGCTCTTGCCCATGTGGTGCACGACCTCGGCGGTGGGGTCGTACCAGACCCGCCAGCCCTCGTCGCGGAGCCGTTGGCAGATGTCGACGTCGTCCATGTAGCAGAGGTAGCGCTCGTCGAGGAGCCCCGTCTGCTCCAGGGCCTCGCGGCGAACGAGCATGCAGGCGCTCGACACCCAATCGGGGCAGAAGGGCTCGGTGACGTCCTCGGCGAGGAAGAGGCTGTGGCGGGCGGCGGTGGTGCTGATCCGCTCCAGGAACAAGAAGTAGCTGGCCACCGAGACGAGGTCGGGGGCCCGTCCTGCGGTCCAGCGCTGAAAGCTCCCGTCGCCGTAGACGAGGCGGGGCCCGACCGCGCCGGCCGTGGGGTCGGACTCGAGCCGGTCGACCATGGTGTCGATCGCGCCGGGGGTGACCGCGGCATCGGCGTTGATCAGCAGGAGGTGCCGGCCGTGGCTCAGCTCGATGCCTCGGTTGGTGGCCCGCTGGAAGCCCTCGTTGTGCTCGTTGACGTGCAGGACGACGTCGGGCCACTCGGACCGCACGAGCTCGGCCGAGCCGTCGGTGGACCCGTTGTCGACGACGATCACCTCGAGGCTCGTCGCATCCGACGGGTGGTCCCGGAGCGAGACGAGGCACTCCTCGAGGAGGTCGCGCGTGTTCCAGTTCACGATGACCGCCGAGACGTCGACGGTCGCGGGAGCCTCCGGCGCACGGTGGTGCAGCGGAGGGCGGGTCGACGCTGCCACCGCGCTCATGCTCCTGCCCCGACGAGAGCCGGCGATCCTTCGGTGGTCGGCTCCCGACTGACGGCACCGGCGGATGCGCCGCGGGCCCTCGCCTCGTCCTCACGGATGCGGACGCACGCCATGGTGAGCCCGGCGAAGATCCAGAACGTCAACAGCGGGACCTCCTGACGCATCGAGTACGAGAGCTGTTCGGCGATGAGGTTGAGGAGCAGGATCCCGAGCATCGAGGACCCCATGGCGCGGAAGAGGGGATCGCGGCTGCGCAGGAGGCCGATGGCGTTCCACGCCAGGGCGACACCCACGGCCAGCAGCCCGGCGAGCCCCACCAGCCCCGTCTCCGCGGTGGTGAGGATGAACAGGTTGTGCGCGGGGTAGCCGGCGAAGATGAGCGGCTCCTCGATGTAGTCGGCCAACATCTGCGTGTAGTTGTTGAGGCCGAGCCCCACGAGGGGCGAGGCGTCGATCATCCGCCAGCCCACGTCGTTCAGCTGCGTCCGCGAGTCGACCTCGAGGCTGACCCGCTTGGACCCGAAGTTCGCGTCGTAGAAGCTCATGAGGAGCGGGGAGAGGGCGATCAGCGCGATGGCGACGGCGAGGATGCCCGTGACCCAGGCCCGTGCGGAGACCCGGTGGTGGGCCGCGCCGATGATCAGCAGCACCAGCAGGGTGGGGGCGACGCCGATCAGCGGCCCACGGGCGAAGGCCAGCAGGATCTGCGCCAGGCACACGACGACGACCCCCAGGCACATCAGCCGGATCCAGGTGCGCTGGAGGTAGAGGGCCAGCGAGAACATGACGACGGCGATCATCGCCATGGTGATGCCGAGGAACACCGGGTGGATGAGCGTGCCGAACGGGCGGCCGATGGTCTCGGTGTCGGTCGCCCGGGACAGCGACTCGGTGGTGGCCTCGGACGTCAGCAGCGCCAGGTTGAGGAGTCCCGCCTTCTGGAGGACGACGACTCCCGCCTCGAACACGGCGATCACTCCGAAGGTGACCAGGAGGACGACCACCTGCCTGCGGGTGCGCACGCGCGCCCCGATGGCGAGGAAGAGCAGGTAGATGAACGTCATGAAGACGAACTGGGCGAAGACGAGGAAGTCGTTCCTGGCCGACGCGACGCTGGGGAGCGTGAGCAGCATCGCCACGAGGGGGATCCAGAAGGCCGGCCGCCGCAGCGCTCGGAGGACCTCGCGTCCGAAGGTGCCGCCGGCCATCCACACGACGTAGAGGAGGCCGAGCACGATCATGGTCGAGCTCAGGACCAGGCCGGGAGCCCCTGAGTAGGTGGTCTCGTAGAACGGCCCGAACAGCTTGTGGACGGGCAGCGTGATCGTCGCGACGACGGCCACCATCAGCACGAGCGGACGGTCCCGCACCAGGATCAGCGCGAGGACGAGCGCGGCGGCGGTCGCCAGCGCCACGGCGAGCAGGATCGTGAAGAAGGTCCCTCCGGCCGCGAAGATCACGACGCGACCTCCTCGACCCGGGTGCGGATCTCGAGCGGAACAGGATGGCGCGGCGGCGCCTCCCGGTAGCCCTTGTTCGTGTAGTAGGAGAGCACCTTCCAGTAGGTCCAGCGGCTGACACGGGAGTTCGAGCCGATCCGCGACAGGCGTCGTTGCACCGGTGGGACGGTGTACCGGTTGAACAGGGCCGAGCGGGTCAGCTGGCGGGCGACGACCGGGGGTCGGTTGTGCCACGAGAAGATCCCGTAGCGCTCGAGGAGACCCGGCTCGGGGACGAGCACCTCCAGGTCGCGCAGCCCGCGGCCGACCGTCTCCTGCAGCCGCGAGGCGCTGTCGAGGCTGTGCGGGTGGTAGTGCTCGCCCCAGGCCTCGGGGTGGTAGACGAGCCGGTTGCCGGCCTTGGTCCAGCGGTAGCCGAGCTCGACGTCCTCGCTGCCGATCTCGGCCCAGTCCTCGTGGAACACCAGGTTGCGCTCGAGCATCTCGGCCCGCGGCAGCGAGAGGTTCATCGACCAGAAGTAGAGCCACTCCAGCGGCTCGCCGACGCGGTCGGCGATCTCGTGGTAGGCGAAGGGCTGGTACCACTCGATGAACGGGTCCCAGGGCATCTTGGACGACTGCTCGACGTGACCGAGCACCGCAACCGGCCCGGGATGCAGGCGATGGGCGCGCTCGTGCTCGGCGAGGAAGTCCGGACGGACCCACACGTCGTCGTTCATGAAGAGGGCGTAGTCGCCCTCGGCGGCGCGAAGGGCCTCGTTGCGCTTGATGGCGGGCAGTCGCTCGGAGCTGCGCAGGAGCCGCACGGGCACGGTCGCCTCACGAGCGACCCGCTCGACCATGGCGGGCGTGTCGTCGGTCGAGTTGTCGGCGACGATGATCTCGTAGCGGTCGTCGGGGTAGTCGCAGGCGAGGAGCTGGCGCAGCGTCTGCTCGACGACCTCGCTGCGGTTGTAGGTCGGCAGGATGCACGAGAAGCTCGGGCGGTCGGCGACGGTGCTCGCTGCCACCTCCTCCGCCGTCGTCAGCACCTCGCGCTCGGCCAGCACCGACGTGAGGTGGCGGGGCGCCACGCCGAACAGGACCAGCGCTGCGACATAGGCCACCGCGCCGACGGCGGCGGCGATCCAGACGTCGAGGCCGAGCCGGTGCAGGCCCAGGATCGCCAGGGCGAGCACGCCGCCGGCGAGCAGGATCCGGGCGAGACGCGACAGGTCGAGCGTCGCGTCGGCGTGGCGGCGGACGAGCCGCCCCGCCCACACCGCGGTGAGGAGCCCGACGATCGTCACGCCGAGCGCCGCGCCGGTGGCACCCAGCCAGACGATCACGATCGGCTGGATCACCACGCCGAACGCCAGCATGGCCGCCGTGTAGCGGACGATCAGCCGCTCCTGGCCGACGGCGAGGAGCACGATGGCGAACCAGGCGCAGAACGAGATCACGAGCAGCGAGGAGCCCAGGACGCGCATCGGCGTGACCGCACCCTGGTAGCTCTCGGAGTAGACGAGGTCGACCGCCGGTTGGGCCAGGCAGGCGATCCCCACGGCGAGGGGCACGACGATGGCGGCCAGTGCCTCGGTGCCGAGCCGGTACGTCGCCAGGAACCGACCGCGGTCGACGACGTGGTAGTGGGCGAGGAGGGGGAGCATGACGTTGGCCAGCACCACGGCGCCGACGGCCAGGTACTCGACGGGCGCGTAGGCCGCGCCGTAGAGCCCGACCTCGTGGGGCGAGCGCAGCACCACGAGGACGAGGGTGTCGAGCTTCACGAGGACGATGCCGACGAGGCTGGCCGAGGCCAGGGGCACCGCGCCGCGCACGAGGGGCCGCACTCGAGCCGTGGTGAAGCGCGGGCGCAGGGTGATGCGACGGCGGAACAGGAGGACGGCGACGAGGGCTGCCACGCCCATCCCGAGGGCGACCGCTCCGTACAGCGCGACCAGTGAGCCGTCGTGGCGCACGAGCCACACCACCAACGCGGTCTCCACGAGCTCGCCGAGCAGCATCGTGAAGGCGGGGATGTGCTGCTGGAGGCGAACCTCGAAGGAGATGGTGACGCTCATCAGCCCGCTGGCGAGGAAGGTGAGTGACGCCAGCGCCGCGGCGGCGTGCACCTCGGCGCTGCGGTCCAGCGCCAGCAGCACGAGCTGGAACAACCCGGCGGCCACCACCGCGAGGACGAGGCGCATCCCGATGACGGTCCCCACCACCTCGTTCTCGCCTCTGGCGTCGGCGGCCACGTCGCGGACGCCGAGCTTGTTGAGCCCGAAGTCGGAGAGGAGGCCGATGACGGTCATCAAGGTCATGACGAGCACGAAGTCGCCGTAGGTCGACGGCGGCAGGTACCGGATGATCACGAGGCTGCTCACCACGTTCAGGACCATGTGCAGCCCCTGGGCCACCACCTGGCTCGACGCGCTGACAGCCACGCCGCGGGCCACCCCGCGGTCGTCGGTGGGCAGGACGGAGCCCTGCGCCTCCGCGGTCGCCGAATCTGCCTGGGGAGGCGCCGCGCTCGGATGTGCCATCACGATGCCGTCTCCGCCGGCGGACGGGCACGGGCGGCGAGCAGGACCAACCCGGCGCGGGCCATGAGGGCGCCGTAGACGATCGGCCGCAGCGTGCGCCGCGACCCGGTGAGGTGGTGCTTGGCGTAGTACCGGTACGCGCTGCGATGGAACGCCCGGACCTGATAGGGCCGGGGCCGGCGGCGCGCTCCCTCGTCGTGGAGGACCCTCGCCCGCGGCTCGCACACGACGTGGAAGCCGCGGTCCTTCACGCGGCGGCACCAGTCGGCGTCCTCCCAGTACATGAAGAAGGACTCGTCGAACCCACCGGTGCCGAGGGCCAGGTCGCGGCGGATCATCAGGCAGGCGCCCGACACCCAGTCGACCGGGAAGGCCTCGTCGTCGCGGTGGGACAGCCCGACCAGGTACCTGCGGGACCATCGGTTGTCGGGCCACAGGCGGGTCAACGGCGATCGGCGCCCGAGCAGCGCGGCCGCCGGGGTCGGGAACGACCGGGCCGTGCCCTGGTCGGACCCGTCCAGGTTGAGCAGGCGGGGCGCGACGATCCCGATCCAAGGGTCGGCGTCGAGCAGCTCGACGAGCGCGTCGAGCGAGCCCGGCGCGGCGACGGTGTCGGGGTTGAGGACGAGCGCATGGCGACCCCGGGCCCTCGCCAGGCCCAGGTTGTTGGCCCGGGCGAAGCCGAGGTTCGCGCCCGTCTCGACGAGCACGACACCGGGGGACACGTCGCGGACGAGATCCGGGGTCCCGTCCGAGGAGGCGTTGTCCACGACGACCGTCTCGAACGCGTGTCGGGACAGGGCCGGTCCGAGGGCGTCCAGGCAGGCCGCGATGTGGTGTCGCGAGTTGTAGGTCACGACGATCACCGTGACGTCGGGCCGCGGCACCGCGGTCGGCCCGAGGGGCGCGTCCGCAGGGCCGAGCCTGGTGCCGACGGCACCGCGCGGGATCGTCGCGACCGGAGCGCTCATCGGGCGGCGAGGACTCCAGTGGCGCGGATCCGGTCCGCGAACTCCGAGTGGAGGTAGTCCTCGAGGGCCTCCTCCCACGGGCGCATGGTGTTCATGCCCTGGAGGTCGAGGACCCGGTTGCGCATCTGCTCCGACGGCGGCCGGGGCGCGAAGTAGTCCTTGGCGAAGAAGTCCGAGCCCACCGGCACGAGCTCGACGTCGTCGCGGCCGAGCACCCGCAGGATCTCGCGGGCGACGTCGAAGCGGGTGCCGCCCCCCGTGCCGGTCATGTGGTACAGGCCGTAGCTGCCGCTCGTGATGAGGCGGCCGAAGCACTCGGCGAAGTCGCGCACGTACGTCGGCGTCCCGTACAGGTCGGCGACGGCGTGCACCGTCTGCGCCCCGGCGTCGAGCTGCTGGACGATGAGCGAGATGAACTTGTGGTCGGTGCCGGGGCCGCCGCCCACCATCCAGCCGGCCCGGACGGTGTAGTGCTCGGGGACGAGCTGCTGCACGATGCGCTCGCCATAGTGCTTGCTGCCGCCGTACACGTTGATGGGGTTCGGCTCGTCGAACTCGTCGTAGAAGCCGGACTTCAGCCCGTCGAACACCCCTGCGGTGCTGATGTACGCCATCTCCAGGCCGGCCCGGCGCACGGCCAGCGCCACGTTCTTGGTGCCGATGGCGTTCGTCGCCCAGCCGTGGTCGGGGTCGAGCTCGCACACCTCGAGGCTCGTCTCGGCGGCCAGGTGGGCCACGAAGTCGGGGCGGTGCCGGTCGATGCCCTCGTTCACGTCCTCGGGGACCCGCACGTCGAGGTGCTCGAGCGTGGGCCCGGTCGGCCCCCACGGCTGTGGGTTCGACAGCTCGATGTCGGTCGCCACGACGGTGTGCCCCTGGCCGACGAGCGCCGGCACGAGCGCACTGCCGAGCATCCCTGCGGAGCCGGTGACGAGGATCTTCATGGTCATCCCCCTGTTCGGGTCGGGGTGGTCTGGGTCGGATGGGTGTAGGTCGGATTGGTTTGGGTGAGCCGGGTGTGGGCGAGCCGGGGACCGGTCCGGTCTGCGTCGGCTCGGTGCCCCTGGCACGTCATGACGCGCCCGGCTGGTCGTCTCGCGGGAAGAGGGTCTCGCCCTCGCTCCAGAAGGCCCTCGCCGTCAGCGCCAGCCCGATCAACGCACCGATGACGGCGCCGATGGCCATGTAGAGCCAGCGCTTCGGTGCGACGGGGTAGACCCCGGGGACGGCGCGGTCGAGCCGGCTGAGCTGGACGGGCCTGGCGCCGGCGTTGACCTGGGTCTGCTGGTACTGGCCCTGCAGCTGCGTGTAGGCGGCGACCGAGGTGTTGTAGGTCTGCAGCAGCTGTCGGTAGGTCGACTGCTGGGCCGGCGAGAGCTTGAGCGCGAGGTCCGGGGTGAGGGTGGCCCCGACGTTCGCGGTCGGGATCCCGTTGTCCTGGGCGAAGTTCGCCAGGTCGCCGGCGGCACGCTGCTGCTGCTCACCCGCCTGCGCGAGCTGTGCGGAGAGGTTGTCCAGGTTCGCCTGCGTGTCGCCGAGGAACTGGTCCTCGCCGCGGGCCACGAGGAGGTCGGCCGCCTCGTTGGTGATGGCCTCGGCCTGTTCGGGCGTCTTCCAACGACCGCTCACCTCGATGACGTACGACGTGCCGACCTGCTTGGCGGACAGCCCCTTCTGCGTGTCCTCCACGGCCTGGTCGAAGTCGTTCAGCTGCACGTAGGTGCCCTTCACGACGAAGGAGTAGGCGGCCTTGACGACGGTGGCGAACCCGTTCTTCACGGTCTGGATCACGCCGCCGTCGTCCTCGCGCTTGTCGAGCTGCAGCTTCCGGACGATGGCGACGGCGACCTCGCGGTTGTCGAGCATGGCGCTCTCGGTCTGGGCGACGTTGGCCGCCAGGCCGACCTGCTCGATGGCGGTGCCCTGCTGGGTGACCGTGGCGCCGTTGCTGCCGAGGAAGGTGGTGTTGTTGACGCGGTTCAGCACCTGGGTGTTGGCCTCGTAGGCGACGCCGAACAGGTAGGAGACGGCGAACCCGACCACCGCACCGATGGCGAGCCAGGCCGGGATGCGCCAGTAGCGGCGCAGCTGCGGCATGGTCCCCACCGGGGATGAGGTCTTCGTGTGTGCGTCGTCGAACAGAGGTCGGTCCTCTGCGTCACTCGTCATTCAGAGGGCTCCGATCATCCGGACGACGACCCCGGGCGTGCGGCACAGGATCTGCAGGTCGAACCGCAGCGAGCGGCGCCTGACGTACTCGAGGTCGTGCTCGGTCGTCTCCTTGAACCGGAGGATGTTCCGGCCGCTGATCTGGGCCAGGCCGGTCACCCCCGGCTTGGTCGCGAACTTGAGCAGCTGCTCGGGCTGGTAGCAGGGGATCATCTCGGGGATCTCCGGGCGCGGCCCGACGAGGCTGATGTCGCCCTTGAGCACGTTGATGAAGTTGGGCAGCTCGTCGAGGCTCGTCCGCCGGAGGTGGGCGCCGACGCGCGTCAGGCGCGGGTCCTCGGCGAACTTGAAGTAGAGCGTGTCGAGGTCCTCGTCGGAGTGGTCGTAGTCGTAGAGCTCGGGGAAGCGCTCGCGGGCGTCGACGTACATGGTGCGGAACTTGTAGAAGCGGAACAGCTTCCCGTCGCGGCCCACCCGGAGCTGGTCGAACACCGCCGGCCCACGCGAGTCCAGGACGATGACGATCGCGAGCAGCAGGAACAGCGGCGAGCTGAGCGCCAGCACCACCAGGCTCACGACCACGTCCAGGGTCCGCATCACGAGACGGTGGATTGCGGACTCCCGGGGTCGACCGATCACGTCGAGGATCGCCGGGATGTCCTCGACGTCGGGGTGGATCCGGAGGTCTGGATCCTGGGCCGTGTCACGTGCCGGTGCGCTTCCGACCTGCGCGGCGGCGCTCGACGAGTGCTTGCCGACCTCGGTTCGTGCCTGGACAACGCCCGTTCGCATCGTGGGTGTTTGCATCCGTGCCCCTCTCACCGGCCACCACGTTGCGTGGTAGCACCCTCCGCGACCGCCACCCTACGACGTTGGTCAAGGGCGTTTTCGCGGTCGTGCACGCGCGGAGAGTGAGATATTCCGGAAAACGGCGGCTCAGCGCAGGGAGCACCACCCCGTGCGACGCGCGCCGTTCACACGGAGTTCGCGGACGGGATGGCGCCCGCATCCATGGCGGCCATGCCACCGCGCGTGGCGACCGGCTCGTGCTGCGGCCCGTCGCCGGCGCGGCGTTGACTGGTCCGGAGGCCGGCCGTTAGGTTCGGCCGACCTCATGCGTGTCGCGCTCGATTGCCGATCGCTCGGGTCCGGCCTCGGCGGGGACGAGAGCATGTTCCGCGGGTTCGTCCGCGGTCTCGCGGCCTGTGCCGGCGAGGACGACCGGTTCGTCGCGCTCCTGCCCTCGGATGCCGAGCTGCCTCCGATGGTGTCGGGCCCTCGGTTCCCGGTGCGCCGCGTGCGGCGCCGGCCCGGGGCATGGCACTTCGCGGTCGTGCTGCCCCAGGCGGTGCGGGCCCTCGATCCGCCCCCCGAGGCGGTCTTCAGCGTCACGCACGCGCCCGCCTGGGGATCCACGCCGGCCGCGCTCATGGTCAACGACATCTCGCCGCTGCGCGACCCGGCCTGGTACCCGGCCCCGGCGCGGCTGCGCCTGCGGACGGCGTTCCGGGTGCAGATCCCGCGGGCGGAGGTGATCCTGACCGTCAGCGAGTTCTGCAAGGGCGAGATCCTGTCGGACTTCCGCCTCGACCCCGAGCGTGTCGTCGTCGTCCCCAACACGATCGATCCGCCGCGCCCGCTCGACCCCGAGGAGGAGGCGGCGTGTCGCGAGTGGCTCCGGGCCGCGGGCGTCGCCGGGCCGTTCGTCTTGTACCTGGGCAACCTCCACCCGCGCAAGAACGTGCCGCGGTTGGTCCAGGCGTTCGTCGCAGCTCGCCGGTCGGGCGCGCTGGCCGACCATCAGCTGGTGCTCGCCGGCGCCCGGTGGTGGAGCGGCGACGAGGGACTCGACCTGTCGAACGTCCCCCCGGAGTCGGTCGTGGGGCTCGGCCGGGTCGACGACCGCCAACGTGAGCACCTGCTGCGTTCGGCGCAGGCGCTGGCCTACCTGTCGGTGTACGAGGGGTTCGGCCTGCCGCCGATCGAGGCGATGGCGCGGGGGACGCCGGTGCTGGCGGCCGACCGCGCCGCCCTGCCCGAGGTGACCGGTGGTGCGGCGGTGCTGGTCGACCCGCTCGACGTCGACGCGATCGCCGCCGGCCTGGTCGAGGTCACCGCCGACGGCGAGCACCGGCAGCAGCTGATCGAAGGCGGGCTGGCCCAGGCGGCGCACTTCTCGGTCACCACCACGGGGACGCGCCGTCGCGGCCCTGCGCTGCGACCTGCTGACTCCCGGTGGCCGCGGCCGTCGTGCTGCGGCGGGGAGGCGAACGCTCAGCCCACGGCGCCGCGACCGGCGACGGCGAGGAACACGGAGTACGACACGCCGTCGCGCACCATCACGTGGCAGTCCTGGAACGTGGGCTCGGCGAAGCCGGCTGCGGTGAGCTGGTCGGCGAGCTCGGGGCGTCGGAACCCGTGGTGGCCGGCGAAGCCCTCGCCGTGGAAGGACCCGTCTTCGTGGTCGAGGTCGACGACGCACAGGTGGCCGCCGGGCGCGAGCAGGGCGGCGAAGCCCGCCAGCACCGGCGTCAGGTCGACGATGTGGTGGAGGACCATCACCGTGACGATCAGGTCGAACTGCTCCGATGGCGCCGCCTCCGTCGCCAGGTCGAGCGACCAGATGCGGGCGTCGGTCAGGGTCCCGGCGTCGATCTTGGCCTGCAGCACGGTACGCATGCCGGCGGAGGCATCGGCGAGCGTGACCGGACCCACGTGGTCCCGGAGTGCCTGGGTGACCAAGCCCGTGCCGGCGCCGTACTCGAGCGTGCGGGTGCCCGGACCGAGCGGCACGCTCGCGAGGATCGCGTCGGCCACGACCGCGGCCCGCTCGACCTTCGCCGGATCGTCGTCCCAGGTGGCCGCCTGCTCGTCGAAGAACGCCGACCCGATCGAGCCGGCGTTGGACGCGTCACCGGCTTCGTGCGAACCACCCTGCTCCATGCCGGGGCACGCTACCGGCCGCGAGCTCGCGTCGTGCCGGCCCGGCGTCGTCGGACCCAGCACACGAGGACCATCCGTTCCGGCTCGTCCCGATGCCCCTCTGCGAGAGGCAGACCCGGCCGTCGGGGTCGTCGAGCTGCGGGGCGGCGACCTCACCTCCAGGCGGCTCTAGCCCTTCTCGCACGCGGTTCGGTCGGCGGCAGGGTCGCGGGGGCCGTTCGTTCCTCCGTCCCACTGCACGGGTTCGGCGATGTTGGCGCTCTCGGGCGTCACGCACGCGAGCGCAGCCGGAAGGGAGTACGGGTCGACGAGCGCGATGTTGATCCGCGATGGCGTCGTGGGATCGGAGAGGATCGTGTACTCGCCTCCGGGCAGCGTTGCCTTCTGAGGATCCGTGGGCACGCATGGTTCGGGGGGACCGAGGGCGAGATCGTTCACACACCGGTCGGCCGCGGCCTGGGTGGCGAGCACCAGCCGCAGTCGGTGGCCGGCGCCGAGCGCGTGCAGCGCGGTGCCGAGGCCGATGTCGAGCTTGTACACGCTCCCCGGTGTGAGGGGGGTGTCGCCGGAGAAGGGATGATCGGGTTGGATCACGCGTCCGTCAGCCTCCGTCCACGACCGCGAGCTGTCCTCGGCGCCGAGGCTGCCCACCAGCGAGCCATCGGCGATCCGGGTGGCGGTGCCGTCGGGTGCGAGGTCCTGCAGCGTGGCGACGAGCTGGAGGTTCGCGTTGGTCGACCGTGCCCAGATCTCGGCACCGATCGGACCGGCCACGCTCGACGGGGCGGCCAGCGGCGCCGAGTCGAACGTCACCGTGGTGCCGGCCTGGGCGGGTGGCCCCCACGTGATGGTCGAGCTCGACGCCGTGGTCGGGTTGGCCGCCGTCAGCCGATTCGTGGCGCCGAGGTGGTACGGGGTCGACACCGCGGTCGGCAGGCTCGCCGTGTTGACCCAGCGACCGCTGCCCTCCTCGTACAGGTGCATGGGCGTCGACGTCACGTCGATGCCGTTCGGGTCGTTCTTCAGCCACCGGTCGTACCACTCGAGCAGCAGCGCCTTGTCCCGCCCGGCCGCGTGGTCGCCGTCCTCGACCACGATCTGGTACCGGCCCGTGGTCTGCTGGCCTGGTGTCGGTGGCGCGTAGATGCTCCTCCCGGCGTAAGCGTTCTGCAACGCCTGGTACGCCTGCAGCGGCATCTGGTCGTCGATCCCGTCCCAGGCGCTCCACAGCAGCGCCGGGATGCCGTTGGCGACGATGTGCTGCGTGGCGGCGATCATGTCGCGCTGCTGCCAGAAGTCGCGGTTGTACGCAGCGTCACCGCCGGCCTGGATCTCATCCAGCAGCTGCTGCCCGAAGGTGGCGTCGATGGCCGATCCGACCCAGGCGAAGTTGCCGAGCGCGAGGGAGGGCACGCCGCCGTCGAAGAACGCGTCGTAGCCCATCGCTGCGCACAGCGGCGCAATGGCCTTGATCGGTGAGCCCGGCCCGGCGAGTGCCGCAGTGAAGATCTGGTTGATGCCGAGCCATGAGCAGCCGAACAGCCCGACGTTGCCGTTCGAGCCCTGCAGGTGCGCGGCGAAGGTCGCGGCCTCGACGCCGTCCAGGGCCCGACGGGGACCGAAGAGCTGACCGTCGGCGGTGACCGGAGCCGGGCTGCGCGCCGTCGTGCCCCGCTCGTCCACCAACACGTAGATGTACCCGCGCGTCACGAAGTAGTTCGGGTTCGCCGGGCCGATGGCGATGTTCGGGCCGTAGGGGTTCTGCACCAGCAGCACCGGGAAGGAGCCGGGTGCCCGCTGGGTCGTGCCCTGCACGGCCGGATACCAGATGTCGGCCATCGTCGTGATGCCGTCGCTCATAGTGATGGGCACGGCCTGCTGCTCGACCATGCCGTACACCTCGGGTCCCGGCTTCCACGTCCCACCCGGGTACGGGGGATTGGGGACCACGCAGGTCGCCGCAGTGGCGACGGTGAACAGGGAGATGGTGGCGAGCACCGTGGGGTACCGCCACCGATGTGCTGGACGGCCGCGACGCGACCTACGCAGAGACGACGACATCGATCCTTCCCACCTCCCGCTCAGCGCCGGACGGACGACCCGCAGGTCCGGCGGCACCGGCACGGTCGGTCAGGAACCGTTGGTCGCCATAGGGCCGAAGGTCCACACGTCTCTGCGCGCTCGCCGGCCTACGTCGAGTGACGACCGTCGACACGGCCGGTGCTCAGGGCGTGAGGCCGGTCACGTCACCCAACGTCGGCGGCGGCACCGCCGTTCGAGCCGAGCGGGAAAGCCGCCCGTGAGGTGGCCCGGCCGGCGCGGCGTACGGCGATCCTCACCGGCCCGGTGCTGTACGACGTCGGAAGGCTGACGACGGCTCGTGGTCGACGACGTCCCCCTCGTGGAGCTTCACGTCGACGCCGGCCGCCTCGGCACGCGTGCGTGCGGCCGAGAGCGCAGCTGCCACGAAGTCGATTCCGACGACCGTGAAGCCCTTCTGCGCGAGGTGCACGGCGTAGACGCCTTCGCCGCAACCGACGTCGAGCGCACGTTCGCCCGGTGTCCGATCCGCCACCACTCGCTCGAGGAGCATCGGTGGCTGCTCTCGATGCCAGGGCAGCGACTCGACGCTCCGTGCGCGGCGGTAGAGCCTCGTGAACACCGTGCGCTGGACGCTCATGCCACGACTCTGCCGGGGATCCCGCTTCGCCGCATCCTGGTCTCAGCGCCGGCAAGCGATCACCCAAGCCCAATGCCGGCCTTCATCGGGGTACCGGGCAGGGAGGTCCACCGGCGTCCCCGCGAGTCCCGACGTGCCTGGTCACACAGGGTGCGGCGTCCACCAACGTCCAGAGCGAGACGTACAGATCCTGGTGCGTTGGCTCCCACAATGGCTCCCAGCTCGGGCGGGTGCAGGGCCTTGTGGTGTCATGGTTCGCCGGCGTGGCTCTGTGGGCGGATGCGCGGGTTCCAGCCCAGAAGATGCCGCTGCGGTCGGCCCCGACGGCGTCGATCAGGTCTTGGAGGTCCGCTGCTGGCGGCATCAGGTCGTAGCGGTGGAACTTCGAGGTTGCGGTCCCGCCAGTAGGTCGTCCACCGGCGGGTCTTGGTGTAGCGGAACCGCACGATCAGAACCGCGTCCAGTCGGGACCGTACTCAGGCCGCCATGGTGGCCGGCACTCGTACATCGTGACGGCCTGCCCGTCGATGTCGACTTCGTAGCGGAGCCGCCCGTCAGCTCCTTCGAGCTGGTCGTTGCGTTGCCGAGCCCAGCCCGGCTTGCCGCAGCGACGTCGGCTTCAGGCAGGGAGCTGGAGGCGACGGGTCGGTGTCCTGGCCGGCGAGGTAGTCGACGAGGCTGCGGCGCGTTCGATGGTCGTGCGCACCGAGCTCGCCGACGCGCCCGAACCGCGGAGGTGCTTGTCGAACTCGGGTAGCGCTCGCCGCAGCTGCTCGACATCGAACGTGTCGGTCATCTCGGACCCGGCCGCTGGTTCCTCGGCTCCTTGTTGGTGGGTGGGGAACGGGAGGATGTCGGCGTCGGGCCGCGGGTCGTCGGACCGGTCGCCGATCGATGCGGAACTGCCATCCTTCGAACGTGGAACGCCCGTCCGAGCTCGTCCAGGACAGGGTTCGACCGTCGACGACGGCGCGATGCGGTTCGCCGTAGCCGTCGTCGCTCCACACGAACCGGCCGGCAACGTCGGTGTCGGCGACCTGCCAGCTGCCGTCGATGTCGGAGCGTTGCAGGTACCGGCGGGCGACCTCGCGCGCGGTGTGCACGCACCTGGGCCACCAGCTCGGCGACGTCGGCGTCGTGGTCGCCGAGCAGCGAGAACAGAAGCCCTCGCCCGGCTCGACGCCCACTTCTTCCAGGTCGACGCAGATCCGGTGGGGGCGTGCCACACCCGGTGAGCGCAGCTCGTGGGCGACGCCGTCGGGATCGAGGGCCTGAATCGACGGTGGCGGCTCGCCGAGCTCAGGGGCCAGCCGGTGAGCTGGCGCGACTCGTCGGTCGGCGCAGCGATCACACGGGTCGGCGTCGCCGAGGCGGACCCGGGCGTCGGGCGCCCCGCGGTCGTCACAGGATCGATCCCATGGTCACCGCTTCACCGTCGCTGGAAGCGTCGTGACCGCTGTCGTCGCTAACGTCGGCTCAGGGCCTGCATCGAGGCCTCGAGGTCATCGACGATCGTGGCGTCGGCGCAGGGCACGCCGGTCTCGTCGCAACACGGTGGCTTGGTTCTCCTGGCCGTCGACACCAGGATTCGAGATCGTTGGCGATCTCGGTGTAGGGATCGAGGCCGGGTCGTGGGGAAGCGATCTTGACGACGGCGACGACGCCGTGTTCGGGGCGCGACGATGATCCGCAGCGTGGCGACGTGCAGCGAGCACAGGTGAGGCCACGGTGGATCACCACGACAGGGCGCGTAGTCGGCGGCCTTGCACCCCGTTGGTGGCGAGGGTCATCAGGCGCTCGACGCACCCGTGGCCCGCGGCGTGGCCGGAACCTGCTCGAGGTCTTCGATCGCGGTGCCGGCGAACACGACCCGGTTCGCAGGCACCGAGGATCGGCGCGTCGTGGCCTTGCGCTTGCGGGTGGGCATTCAGCTGAGGAGGTCGTCGAGCTCGGTGTCGGTGACCTCCGTCCACTCCGCCGCGCTCGGCGCGTCGATCCTGTCCGGACAGGTCGCGGCGTGTGCGGCGATCATCCAGCTCGTCGAGCACGAGCCGGAACAGGTGACGATCCTGGCCGGCGTCTCGGAGGCGCCCGACCGTGGCGAGCTTGGCGCCGAGCGACACGACCGTGACCTTCTTCGGGGTCGACCCGCGACCAGCTCGAGGATGCCGCCGTCGATCCACTTGCGAACGGTGCGCGGCGTGACGTCGAGCAGCGGCAGCCGACGACACCGGGACGCCGAGACCGGCGCGCTCGTGACGTTCGACGATGGCCACCAGGTGCGCCTTCGCCTCGGGCGGCAGCCCCTCCACCTCCAGCGCCTCGACCGCGTCGGCGACATCGACAACGGCCTTGCGACCGACAGGTGCTTGGCGGGCAGGAGGCTCAGATCGTGCCGGTGGTCGGTGTGCGTCACGGCCATCCCCGACACGCTAGCGAGAAGTATCGAAGATCAACCGATTTCGGATACTGATCGTCCCGGAGTGGTGTGGTTCGCCGTCGTCACCGGTGCCGTGGGGCGGGGCGACGTCATCGATCGTCGGCGGCGAGCCGGTTTCGCCTGCTGCTCGCAGAACTTCCGGCCGGCGTCGGCATCGGCGCCCAGCTCGGCGAGTTCGTCGTCGGTGTAGCGCTCGAGGCGCCGAGCATGTTGATAGATACGGCGAGGTCAAGCTCTCATCTGGTGGGCCGGATGGCGTCGATGAGGGCGGCCAGGGTGGCGGAGCCGGCGGGGCAGGATCAGGTCTCCACGGGTCCACCAGCCGGTGCGCTCGGCCGGTGACCCAGGGCGGTGGATGGCCTCACGACGCACGTCGTGTCGCCGGTCGCAGGCGCTGCGCGAGCTGGGAGCAGCCCGCTCGGTCAGCGCGCCGATGATCTCATCGACGGTCATCGGTGAAAGCGCGTCGGGTGGGAGCTCATCTGCTCGAGTGTGATCTCGACCAGTTCTGGATCGTCGTCGAGCACGCCGCAGTAGTAGTCGTCGGGTCGGCGAACGATGCAGGGATGGACATCAGCGGCCGGGAAGTGGCGCGACGTTGGAGGTCAACAGGATGGTTGCGCCGCCTTCGGCGGCGGCGGCCAGTGGAGATGGTCGTCGGGATCGTCACCGGACTGCCCGGCGATGCGATGTTTGTAGACGTCTCGCGGGATCTCTCCTTCGGGGAAGGTGTCCCGGATCTGTTCGCAGAACCGTTCGGCGTTCTTGGCCGAGGCCCTTTGTGGTCGACCAGGACGTGGGTCAGCTCATCGAGCAGGTCTTCGGTCCAGACGATGTCGTGGTGTCGACCTCGGCGAGACGACATCAGGTCTACGAGCGAGACCGGCCACAGCACGTTCGCGTCGCACAAGGCGCGATCGGGAGGTTCGGCCACGGCGGAAGGCTCTCGGCCCGGTCAGTACTCGGCGCCGCCGTCGATGAGCGTGTCGACCATCGCGTCGACCCCTTGTCGGCGCCTCTCGCGCCGGGCCCGTATGGCTTCGATGTCGGCGGCGTCGATCAGTCGATGTGAGCTCTCGGGCTTGTGGGTCACGGGAAGCTCGCCACGAGCGATGAGCTTGTCGATGTACTGGCGAGACACGCCGAGCATCCGACCGGCCTCGGTGGGCGTGTAGAAGGTGCTCTCCTCGATGATCCGCACGGTCTGGCCCGCTGCCAACGGCTCGAGCAGCTGGCGCAACGCCGTCGATCAGCGTCGGCTCGTGGGCGAGCTTCCCGAGGAGGTGCTCGAGCAGTTCGCCGCCTCGTGTTGCTCCGGCGAGTCCGGCTCGAAGTGGACGACGTGCGTGCGCATGCCGCCAAGATAGGCAGTATCTGCCACAAGCACAACCATCGTCGGTTGGATGCGAGGTCCCGCTACGACCAGCCCCGCTTGTCCCGGATCTTGGCCATGAGGCTGCGCTTGTGCTCGAACAGATCCGCGGCCCAGTACCACCCGTAGGTGGCCTCCAGGACCGCCTCCGGCTCCGGGCCCGCCTCCGCGACCGCCATCGACAACGCCACCGGATCGTTGTCGACCCGGACCGTGTCAGGGACCTCGCCCCGCCCCGGTCATCGGCACGTCCTCGACCGGCGACGATGCAGATCGATACCCACGTACTGGCGTTCCATAGGGGCCTCCCTCGTCGTGAGGGCTTGCTGTGAGAAGCCCCGAGTCTCACCGACCCGGGTTCTCACGGGGGAGCGGAGCGCTCCTTCATCGCATCAGTCGACGATCGACAGGCTGAGGGCGAAGTCGCCGGCGGGTCGGTCATCCAGCGGTCGAGGCGCAGCCCGGCGTCCGCCAGCTCGGCCTCGACGCGCTCCCGGCGGAACTTGGCGCTGATCTCGGTGCGCAGCTCCTCGCCGTCGGCGAAGCTGATCGTCAGGTCGAGCTCGGAGACCGTGACCTCCAGCTCGCGCTGGGCGACCAGGCGCATCTCGATCCACTCCTCGGTGGTGTCGAAGAAGGCTCGGTGGGCGAACGCGTCCACGTCGAAGTCGGCGCCGAGCTCGCGGTTGACGACGTGCAAGACGTTGCGGTTGAACGCCGCGGTGACGCCCCGGCTGTCGTCGTAGGCGGCTTCGAGCCGGGCGGTGTCCTTCACCAGGTCGGTCCCGAGCAGGAGGCTGTCGCCCGGCTGCAGGTTCGCGGTGAGCTCAGCGAGGAACTGCTTGCGCTCGGCCGGTGCGAAGTTGCCGATGGTGGATCCGAGGAAGGCGACCATCCGCCATTCCTGGGGGATGGCGCCGAGGTGCCGTTCGAGTCGCCGACCACCGCGTGCGCGATGTCAGGGTGCTCGGTCGCGATGGCCGTCGCCGCCGCGCACCGTGGCTTCGTTGACCTCGAAGGGGATGAAGCGCGCCAGCCGACCGGCGTCGGCGAAGGCCTCGAGGAGGGTGCGGGTCTTGTCCGACGTGCGGACCCCAGCTCGGCAGTCGAGTCGGCACCACGCTGGCCGTCACGATGTGCGGCCTCGGTCCGAAGGATCGAGCGCTCGGTCTCGGTCGGGTAGTACTCGAGGCTGGGTGATCTCGTCGAACAGCTCACAGCCCCGGTCGTCGTAGAACCACTTGGGGTGGCAGCTCCTTCGGTGACGCTCAGGCCGTGACCCGGACGTCGGCACCGGCGCAGCCCGGCGATGTCGTCGGGGCCGAGCAACGCATCGACGGTGGCGCGGTCCCTCGTTCGCGCAGGTTCCTCCCGGGATGGGTGCAGCCAGGGTTCGACGGTGGTGGCGTCGGCAGTGACCGTCACGAGCGAGGCGTCGGACGTCGCTCCACGCGGGGTCGTCGTCGAGCGGCTCGGAGGCCACCGCGCGGCCACCGCACCAGGCATCGTGGACGAACAGTGAGTTGCGCCAGCGGGCGGCGACCAGCTGCCGACCGTCGCTCAGCGGCATGGTGCGCGGCGTCGTCGTCCTCCAGCAGCAGGTCGTGGACCTCGCAGACGCCGTCCCAGGCGTCGCGCCGCCGTCGAGGTGGTCGAGCACCAGTGCGAAGACGACCTCGGCGTCGAACATGCCCTCGATCGCCGCGGCCGCCGGCGAGTCGGGCCCGCAGGTCGACGTTGCGTCCTCGACCCAGCGCATACGAAGCCGTTCAGGGCGGTGGGAACGGCCCGGCGAAGGGCGGGGTGCCGGGTGGTCGACGGGCAGCGGTGGCGTCGCACTGCGGACGGCAGCCGGTTGCTTCGCACCTGCGCGGCCATGTCGGCGAAGGAGCGGTCGGCCCATGGGGGTGGTCGTCCGGTAGCGCGCCGGCTCGGCCGCCCTCGTCTCGGCGGGGTCGGCGAGGTCGTACCAACCGACGCCCCAGCCGTCGGCGTTCACGACCCCCGACAGCATCTGGGAGGGTGCGTAGCTCTGGTGCTCCAACGAGTGGGGTGGGGCCCACAGCAGCGTGCGCAGGTCGAGCGGTGGACCGGCGTAGCCGAGGAGGCGGCACATCGCTCAGGCGTCGCGGGCCGTGCGCAGGCCGCAGAAGATCTGCCGTCGGATGGGGTGGTCCCAGTTGCGGAACGTCCCGCGCACGGCGAGGTGGTCGGCGGCCCAGGAGCCGCCGCGCAGGACCTTGTAGCCGTCGCCCCAGAAGACCTCGGAGTACTCCCGGTAGGGGAAGGCGTCGAAGCCGGGGTAGGGCTCGAAGTCCGACGAGGTCCACTCCCACACGTCGCCGATGAGGCCGAGCACCCCCGTCGGGCTGGTGCCGAGCGGGTGCGCCCCGACCGCCGACGGACCATCGTGGCGCTGCCCGAGGTTGGCGTGACCCTCGGCCGGCGGATCGTCGCCCCATGGGTGGCGGCGCTTGGTGCCGGTGGCCGGGTCCCACGTCGCCGCGGCCTCCCACTCGGCCTCGGTCGGCAGGCGACGCCCGGCCCAGCGGGCGAAGGCGTCGGCCTCGTACCAGCACACGTGCTGCACCGGCTCGTCGAGCAGGTGGGCGACGTCGAGCCGGCGGCCGAAGCGCAGCACGCTCCAGGCGCCGTCCCCCTCGGCCCGCCAGAACAAGGGCGCGCGGAGGCCCTCCTGGATGCGCCAGGCCCATCCCGCCTCGCTCCAGAGGCGCTCGTCGTCGTACCCGCCGTCGTCGAGGAAGGTGAGCCACCGGCGGTTGGTGACCGGTGTCCGATCGAGGGCGAAGGGTGCGAGGTCGACCTCGTGGGCGCCGCGCTCGTTGTCGTAGGCCCACGGGTCGTCGTCGGAGCCGAGCACGACGGTGCCCAGGTCGAGCACGACCTCGGTGTCGTCGGCGACCGCGACCGACGAGGAGGGTGCCGGGCGGGCGCCCGGCACCGCCGGCGCCCGCTCACCCATGAGCTGGCGCGTCGCCAGCATCGTCTCGTCGTGCTGGTGCTCGTGCTGGAGCACCATGCCGTACACGGCTCCCTGGTGGCAGAGCCGCGCTCGGCGGTCGTGCGGCCCGGCGGGGGGCGATCCGGTGTCGACGTCGTGGAGCAGCTCGAGGACCTGCTCCCGAACGGCGGCGTCGTAGGCGCGCGCGTCGCTCGGTCCGAGGATCGGCAGCGACGGCCGTTCCCAGCGCGGGTGCTCGAAGGCGTTGTAGAGGTCGTCCAGGGCGGGGTCGGTCGCCGGGCGGCCGTCGAGCTCGCGCAGCAGCCACAGCTCCTCGTAGTTGCCGACGTGGGCGAGGTCCCACACCAGCGGCGACATCAGCGCCGAGTGCTGCGCCCGCTGGTCGGCCTCGTCGAGGTCGTCCACCAGGGCGAGGGTCCGCTGGCGGGCACGCGCCAGCTCGGCTGCGATCTCGTCGTTCACCTCCGGAACACCTCTCGGAGGCCGTCCGCGTAGGGGACGGGCGACGCGTCATCGGGCACCAGGCGACCGGTGGCTCGCCAGCGGTCCCGCAGGTCGTCGGCGGGTGAGCGACCCTGCGCGGCCCACCGGTCGAGGAAGGTCGCCACCGCGTCGACCGAGCCCGGCCCCGCGTCGAGGCGCTCGAGGCCTTCGAGGGCGGCGGCGAACACGGCGGGTGCGGCCTGGCGCAGCGCCGGGTGACCGAGGCCCAGCTGGGCGGCGTCGACCCACAGCTGCTCGGTTCCCGACGCCGCCCGGAGGGCCTCGTCGCCGGCACCCTCGTCGAACATGACGCCGTAGCTCACCGCGGCGGCGACGTGCCAGAAGGGCGTCGGCAGGGCGTCGAGGTAGCGCAGCTCGAACCACCCCTTGGGCCGCACCGGTGGGAACAGCGTCGTGAGGTGATATGCGAAGTCGTCCAGCGTGGGCCACCCGGCGTCGTGGCCGTGGTCGAGCCACGCCTCGAAGGGCAAGGGCTCGGTGACGGCCTCCCAGGTGGCTTCGCCTCGCCGGATCAGCATGACCCGGGCGTGCAGCGCGTAGGTGAGCCAGCGCGCCACCGGATCGCCCTCGGTCGGCACCGGGCTCGACCGGCTGGGGTCGAGCGCCCACCAGGCCCGTTGCCGCGTGGACTGCCACCCGGACGGCCCCCCGTCGGTGAACGGGGAGTTGGCGAAGGCCGCCAGCAGCACCGGGCCGATGGCGGTGGCGGTGCGCCACCGCCGCATCGTCTCCTCCCCGTGCCCGAGACCGACGTTGAGCTGGACCGATGCGGTGTTGCACATCATGGTGCGGCCGGCCGCGCCCGCGGCGTCGAAGAAGGCCTGCATGGCGCGGTAGCGCGGGGCGGTGACGACCCGCTCGGGTGGGCGCGTCGGGTCGGCGCCGAGGGCCACCAGCTCGATCCCGCGATCGCGACAGGCGCCGACCAGCCGGAAGAGGTCGGTGGCGGCGGCCTCGCACGCTGCCGCCAGCGTCGGCTCGGGGCGCGAGCTCAGCTCGAACTGCCCGCCGGGCTCGATCGTGAACCGACCGTGGGTGGCGAGCGGGGCGAGCTCGTCGAGCGCGGCCGCCAGCTGCTCGGCGGTGAGGCGGGCGAAGCCGGTGGTGCCGGTCAGGAACTCGAGCTCGATGCCGAACCCGTGGCGGTCGCAGGCGTCGGCGACCTGGCCGGCGGCGCCGCCGAAGACGTGGTCGGCGACGTACGCGGCGAGCTGGTCGCGGTCGAGGGTGCGCTGCCGTGCGGGCACGGGTTCACCCGGCGGTCCGGCTGCGAGGTCCGACCATGGTGCGCCTCCTTCCGGGCCCGCGCCCACGGTGCGGCCACGCTAGCGAACCGATCCCGCGGCTGCGCCGGTGCGGGCCGGATCGTCGCGGATCCGTTGCACGGGGGCGACGGTTCCGTGCAACGGGGGAGAAGATGGTGCCGGGGACCTCCCACCGTGGGGACCGGATCAATACTTGCTACACTGACTATCAAGTTTCCTGTACCTGCCTGACGGAGGTCTTGGATTCTCCGCCGGCTGGTGCACCACACTGTCCGCAGGGCCGGCCACCCCCGCCGGCCAGCCGATCTCGCTCCGGAGGTCCGTCCCCACCATGCCGCTCGACCCCAACCGCTGGACGCTCAAGACCCAGGAGGCCTTCAACGCCGCCGTCGAGCTCGCCCGCGCCAACAACAACCCCGAGGTCACCCCCGACCACGTCCTCGCGGCGCTGCTGGGCCAGGAGGAGGGCGTGGTCCTGCCGATCCTGCAGAAGGTGGGCAAGGCCCCGTTGGCGCTGCGCAACCAGGTGGCCGACGCGGTCGAGCAGCTCCCCAAGGCCTACGGGGGCGAGACGCGGTTGGGCAAGGCCACCAACGAGCTGCTGGACCAGGCCGACCAGTTCCGCCAGGACCTCCACGACGAGTACCTGTCGACCGAGCACCTGCTGCTGGCCCTGGCCGACGAGGTCGGCGCCACCCGCGAAGAGCTGCTCCAGGCGCTCCAGCAGGTGCGCGGCTCGCACCGGGTCACCAGCCAGAACCCCGAAGAGCAGTACCAGGCCCTCGAGAAGTACGGGCGCGACCTCACCGAGGCGGCCCGCCGCGGCAAGGTCGACCCCGTCATCGGCCGCGACGACGAGATCCGTCGGGTGATCCAGGTCCTGTCCCGGCGAACCAAGAACAACCCCGTGCTCATCGGCGAGCCGGGCGTCGGCAAGACCGCCATCGTCGAGGGCCTCGCTCGCCGCATCGTCGAGGGTGACGTGCCCGAGGGCCTGCGCAACAAGCGGCTCATCGCCCTCGACATCGGGTCGATGGTCGCCGGGGCGAAGTACCGCGGCGAGTTCGAGGAGCGGCTCAAGGCCGTGCTGAAGGAGATCACCGACGCGGAGGGCGAGGTCATCACCTTCATCGACGAGATGCACACGATCGTCGGGGCCGGCGCGGCCGAAGGTGCCATGGACGCCGGCAACATGATCAAGCCGATGCTCGCCCGCGGCGAGCTGCGCATGGTCGGCGCGACCACGCTCGACGAGTTCCGCAAGCACGTCGAGAAGGATCCGGCGCTCGAGCGGCGCTTCCAGCAGGTCTACGTCGGCCAGCCGTCGGTCGAGGACACCATCGCCATCCTGCGCGGCCTCAAGGAGCGCTACGAGGTGCACCACGGCGTGCGGATCCAGGACGCCGCGCTCGTTGCCGCCGCGGTGCTCTCCGACCGCTACCTGACCGGTCGCTTCCTGCCCGACAAGGCGATCGACCTCGTCGACGAGGCGGCCTCGAAGCTGCGCATCGAGATCGACTCGATGCCGACCGAGATCGACGTGGTCGAGCGGCGGATCCGCCAGCTCGAGATCGAGCGGGTGGCGCTGGCCAAGGAGACCGACGCCGCCTCGCTGGAGCGGCTGGCCGCGCTCGACGAGGAGCTGGCGAACCTGCAGGAGCAGATCGCCGGGATGAAGGCGCACTGGCAGGCCGAGAAGGACGCCATCGGCCAGATCCAAGAGCTCAAGGAGCAGCTCGAGAACGAGCGGCTCGAGCTCGAGCGCGAGCCCGACCTCGAGAAGGCGGCGGCCATCCGCTACGGGCGGATCCCCGAGCTCGAGCGGCGTGTCGAGGAGGCCACCAAGCACCTCGACGAGCTGCAGGCCGAGCAGAAGATGCTCAAGGAGGAGGTCGACGAGGAGGACATCGCCGAGGTCGTGAGCAAGTGGACCGGCGTGCCGGTCAGCCGGCTCATGGAGGGCGAGATGCAGAAGCTGGTCCGCCTGGAGGACGTGCTCCACGAGCGCGCGTGGGCCAGGACGACGCCGTCACCGCGGTCGCCAACGCCATCCGCCGCAGTCGGGCCGGCCTGTCCGATCCGAACCGGCCCATCGGCTCGTTCCTGTTCCTCGGCCCCACCGGGGTGGGCAAGACCGAGCTGGCCCGGTCGCTCGCCGACTTCCTGTTCGACGACGAGCGGGCCATGGTCCGCATCGACATGAGCGAGTACATGGAGAAGCACGCCGTCAGCCGCCTCATCGGCGCGCCACCCGGCTACGTCGGCTACGACGAGGGGGGCCAGCTCACCGAGGCGGTGCGGCGGCGACCCTACGCGGTCGTCCTGCTCGACGAGATCGAGAAGGCCCACCCGGACGTGTTCAACGTGCTGCTGCAGCTGATGGACGACGGCCGGCTCACCGACGGGCAGGGCCGGACCGTCGACTTCACCAACGCCGTGCTGATCATGACGTCCAACCTGCCGGGGGACCCGCGGGACTTCTTCAAGCCCGAGTTCGTGAACCGCATCGACGACATCGTGCGCTTCCGGGAGCTGGGCGAGGACGACCTCCGACGGATCGTCGGGATCCAGCTGCGCACCCTCCAGCAGCGGTTGGCCGCCCGCCGGCTGCACCTCGTGGTCACCGACGCCGCCGAGGCCGCCCTGGCTCGGGAGGGGCACGACCCGGCGTTCGGTGCCCGCCCGCTCAAGCGGGTGATCCAGCGCGAGCTCGGCGACCGCCTCGCCCTGGCCCTGCTCGAGGGCACCTACGCCGAGGGCGACACCGTGACCGTCGACGTGGACGGGGACGGTGCCGTCGTGCTCCGCTGAAAGTATCACTCTCAGTGGTTGTCACACCACACCAGTTGTGCTCACAATCAGTGAGATTCTGACCGCGTAGCACGTTCACGTCGCCAACCAGGGCAGATGTCGCCACGTTGGGTGGGGGTGTGACCAACTCGGGTCTTGGCAGCAACCACGCTCCGTGGTAGGTTGCGGCGGACGCCCACCGGGCGTCGTTCTGGGGAGGCGATGATCCTCGGGCGATTCATTGGTCGCTGAGCCCGTGGGAAGCCAGGCGAACCCGGCCCCGGTCCACCGGAGAGACGGACTCCGAGACGGCCGGCGGGCACGGCGGTCACGATCGGGAACGTCCTCGTGCCCAAGGAGTCATCGTGGACGGATTCGAGTTCCCGACACCGGTCGGCGGCGGCCGACCGGGCGCCGCCAGACGGAGGCTGCGGTACCGCGTCGGTGCCGGCGCCTCGCTCACCCTGGCCATCCTGGTGGGCCTGCTGGGCTTCGCCCCGGCGGCCTTCGCCCATCACTCCGAGATCAGCGGCTCCGCCGCCTGCTCGGGCCAGGTCTCGTGGACGGCCGAAGCCTGGGCCTCGAACGAACCGGCCCGCCGGACCAACAACTCGGTGAAGGTCTGGTACACGGTCGACAACGGCCCGAACGCCGGCGCCACCGCCGTCGTCGGCACCGGTGCGTTCCTGCCGAGCAACAACTTCCAGTTCTCGGGCCAGTTCCCGTGGCCCAGCCAGGGAGCCTCGTCCATCACCCTGTGGGTGCAGGAGCAGGTCGACTGGGGCCCCAACCAGAACCTGGCGGGCGTCAGCTTCCCCCGGTCGGCCCAGGTGCTCCTGCCGACCGACTGCCCGAGCACCCCGTCGGTGTCCACGAGCGTCGCCTGTGCCAACGGCGACGGCGTGGCCACGCTCACGTTGTCCGCCAGTGGCGGTACCAAGCCGGTGACGTTCGTGGTGACGAACCCGGTGACCCAGGCGACCACGACGAAGGTGGTGGCGCCGGGGCAGTCGGCGACGGTGACGGTGGGTGGCCTGCCCGATGGTCAGGTGACGATCCCGGTCACCGCGGATGGCAAGTCCTATGCCCAGACCGTCAACGTGAGCTGCGACCGGCCGGGCGTGCCCGAGGTGAAGACCACGGTGGCCTGCGCCGACGGTGACGGGGTTGCCACGGTCGAGCTGAAGAACACCGGTGGCGACAAGCCGGTGACGTTCGTGGTGACGAACCCGGTGACACAGGCGACCACGACGAAGGTGGTGGCGCCGGGGCAGTCGGCGACGGTGACGGTGGGTGGCCTGCCCGATGGTCAGGTGACGATCCCGGTCACCGCGGATGGCAAGTCCTATGCCCAGACCGTCAACGTGGACTGTGATCAGCCGGGCGTGCCCGAGGTGAAGACCACGGTGGCCTGCGCCGACGGTGACGGGGTTGCCACGGTCGAGCTGAAGAACACCGGTGGCGACAAGCCGGTGACGTTCGTGGTGACGAACCCGGTGACCCAGGCGACCACGACGAAGGTGGTGGCGCCGGGGCAGTCGGCGACGGTGACGGTGGGTGGCCTGCCCGATGGTCAGGTGACGATCAAGGTGACCGCGGACGGCAAGTCCTACGACCAGACCGTCGACGTGAGCTGCGACCGGCCGGGCACCCCGGAGGTCTCGTCCAAGGTGGCGTGCACCGACGGCGACGGCACCGTCGTGATCACCCTCGAGAACACCGGCGGTGACCTGCCGGTGACCTACACCGTGACCGACCCCCGCACCAACGCCGAGACGGTCGTCACCGTCGACCCGGGCGAGACCAAGGAGGTCACCCTCACCGGGGTCGCCGACGGCACGATCACCATCCCCGTCACGGCCGGCGGCACGTCCTTCGACCAGACCGTCAAGGTCGCCTGCGACCGACCGGGTGTCCCCGAGGTCTCCAGCAAGGTGGAGTGCTCCCAGGGCGACGGGGTGATCGTGCTCACGCTGGCCAACAAGGGCGGCGACCTCCCGGTGGCGTTCGTGGTGACCGATCCTCGGACCGACGCGACCACCACCAGGTCCGTCGCTCCGGGCGCCACGACCACCGTGACCCTGACGGGCTTCCCGGACGGGCCGGTGACGATCCCGGTCACGGCCGACGGCAAGAGCTTCGACCAGTCGCTCACCGTCACCTGCAACGAGCCGGGTGTGGCCAAGGTCGAGGTGAAGCAGGAGTGCGTCGACTTCGACGGCACGGTGGTGCTCACCCTGTCCAACACGGGAGGGACCGAGCCGGTGGCCTTCGAGGTGACGAACCCGGTCACCAACGAGGTCACCAAGGCGCTGGTGCCGGTGGGTGGCAGCCAGACGGTGACGATCGGCGGCCTGGCCGACGGCACGGTCACGATCCCGGTCACGGCCGACGGCAAGCCGATGAACCAGACGGTCACGGTCGACTGCGACCGGCCCGGGACACCGAGCGTCGTCAAGGACGTCGAGTGCACCGAGACGGGAGGCCAGGTGACCGTGACGCTCACCAACACGTCGCCGGCCGGGACGGCCGAGCCCATCACCTTCGTGGTCACCGATCCCCGTGACGGCTCGAAGACCACGACGCAGGTGGTCGAGGCCGGGTCGTCGGCCACGGTGGTCTTCGCCGACCTCCCCGACGGGGACTACACGATCCCCGTCAGCGCCGACGGCGAGGCCTTGGCGCCCATCGAGGTGAAGGTCGACTGCCAGCAGCCGGCCGTCCTCCCGAGCACCGTGGAGTGCGCCCAGGGCGGCTTCCTGGTCAAGGTCGGCAACGAGGGCGGGACGCCGTCCGAGGTCACCGTGACCAAGAACGGTGACAAGGTCACCACGGTGACCGTGCCGGCCAACGGCACCGCCGACGTCCTCGTCCCGATGACCGAGGGCGAGCAGGCGACGATCGAGGTCCTGTCGGGCGACGAGGTCATCCAGACGCTCACCGTCACCTACGACTGCGAGACCCCGACGACGCCGACGACGCCCACGACCGCGCCGTCGACGCCCACGTCGGAGGGGGCGCAGGTGCTCGCGGCCCAGCAGTCCGCCCCGACCGGCGGGACGCTGCCGTACACCGGCTCGAACAGCCTGCTGCTCACCATCAGCGCCTGCCTGCTGGCCCTCGGCGGCCTGCTCCTGGTGCGGGCGGGCAAGCAGCTGGGCTGATCGCTCGGCACGACGTTCGGAGGGTCGCCACCGTCGGTGGCGACCCTCCGACGCTCCGGGCACGGGCCCGACCTCCCGCCGCTCCGCCTTCGTGCCCGGTGTCACCCAGGCACTAGGGTGGCGGGGCAAGACGACGCCTCTTGCGGAGGGAGCACCACCGTGCCAGCGACCGTCGTCGTCGGGACCCAGTGGGGTGACGAGGGGAAGGGGAAGTTCACCGACCTCGTCGCCAAGGAGATGCACCTCGTGGTGCGCTACCAGGGCGGCCACAACGCCGGCCACACCATCGTGGTCGACGGGGAGAGCTTCGCCCTGCAGCTGGTCCCGAGCGGCATCCTCTACGACCACATCACGCCGGTGATCGGCAACGGCGTGGTCGTCGACCCTCGGGTCCTCATCTCCGAGCTCGACATGCTCGCCGGCAAGGGCGTCGACACGTCGCGCCTGCGGGTGAGCGGCAACGCCCACCTGATACTCCCGTACCACCAGGAGCTCGACAAGGTGATCGAGCGGCACCTGGGGAAGAACAAGCTGGGCACCACCAAGCGGGGCATCGGTCCCGCCTACGCCGACAAGGCGTCCCGGGTGGGCCTGCGGGTGCAGGACCTCCTCGACCCGAAGATCTTCCGTGAGAAGCTCGAAGCGGTCCTCAAGGAGAAGAACGCGATCCTGGCGAAGGTCTACAACCAGCTGCCGCTGTCGCTCGACGACATCGCCGACGAGTACCTCGACGTGTGCCGTCCCCGGCTCGAGCCGCTCATCGCCGATTCGGTCTCCCTCGTCCACGAGGCGCTCGAGGCGGGCCAGCACGTGCTGCTCGAGGGGGCGCAGGCCACCTTCCTCGACCTCGATCACGGCACCTATCCCTTCGTCACCTCGTCCAACCCGGTGGCCGGCGGAGCCTGCGTCGGTGCCGGTGTGGGGCCGCGGTACATCGACCGCGTCATCGGGATCGCCAAGGCCTACGTCACGCGGGTCGGCTCGGGGCCCTTCCCGACCGAGCTGTTCGACGAGGTCGGCGACCACCTGGTCGACGTCGGCCACGAGTACGGCACCAACACCGGTCGCCGGCGTCGCACGGGGTGGTTCGACGCCGTGATGCTGCGCCACGCCGTGCGGCTCAACTCGCTCTCCGAGGTGGCGCTCACCAAGCTCGACGTCCTCGACTCGCTCGAGACGGTCAAGGTCTGCGTCGCCTACGAGCTCGACGGCGAGCGCTTCGAGCACCTCCCCTACCACCAGTCCGTGCTGCACCACGTGACGCCTGTGTACGAGGAGCTCCCGGGCTGGAAGGCCGACCTGTCGGCCGCCACCGAGCGACGCCACCTCCCGGCCGCCGCCCTCGACTACATCGCGTTCCTCGAGGACCAGGTCCGGGTGCCCATCAACCTGGTCGGGGTCGGGCCCGGGCGGGAGCAGTTCCTGCACTTCGCCGCGTGACCGGGGAGGAGACGTGAACGTCGTCGTCGTCGTCGGCGCCGGTGGGCGTGAGCACGCGCTGGCCCACGTGCTCGGCCGCTCGGCCGAGGTGGTGGTCACCCCCGGGAACCCGGGCATCTCCGGCTCCACACCAACCCCCCCGACCGAGCTCGACGCCGACCTGTTCGTCGTGGGGCCCGAGGCTCCCCTGGTCGACGGGCTGGCCGACGAGCTCCGCGCCCAGGGCAAGCGGGTCTTCGGACCGGGGGCCGACGGGGCGCGCCTGGAGGGGTCGAAGGCCTGGATGAAGGAGGTCCTGGTCCAGGCCGGCGTCCCGACCGCCCGCCACGGCGCGTTCACCGAGGCCGAGCCGGCCCTCGCCTTCCTCGAGTCGCTCCCCGGGCTGTACGTCGTCAAGACGGACGGCTTGGCCGCCGGCAAGGGCGTCCTCGTCACCGAGTCGCTGACCGACGCCCGGGCTGCGGTCGCGGCCTACCTGAGTGGCGAGGCCTTCGGTGCCGCCGGCACCACGGTGGTGATCGAGGAGGGGCTCACCGGCCCGGAGCTGTCGGTCCTGGCCGTGTGCGACGGACGGCGGGCCGTGGCGCTGGCGCCGGCCCAGGACTTCAAGCGCGCCGAGGACGGTGACCGCGGCCCCAACACCGGTGGCATGGGGGCCTACTCCCCCGTACCGGTGGCCGGTCCGGAAGTGGTCGACCTGGTGATGGAGGCGGCGGTCGGGCCGACGCTGCGGGCGCTGCAGCAGGTGGGCATCGACTACCGGGGGGTGCTCTACGCCGGGCTCATGCTCACACCCGACGGGCCCAAGGTGCTGGAGTACAACGTGCGCTTCGGCGACCCCGAGACCCAGGTGGTGCTCCCGCGCCTGGCCACGGATCTGGCCGACCTGCTGGCCTCGGCGGCCGACGGTGCGCTCGGTGCCCCCCCGGCCTTCGTCGACGCCGCCGCCGTCACCGTGGTGCTGGCCAGCGAGGGCTACCCGGCTGCGCCGCGCACGGGCGACCTGATCTCGGGGCTCGACGCGGCCGGCGGCCTCGAGGGTGTCACCGTCTTCTCCGCCGGCGTCGGGGCCGACGCCGAGGGCCGCCTGGTCACCGCCGGCGGTCGCGTCCTCGATGTCACCGGGATGGGTCCCGACCTGGCCACCGCCCGCGCTCGGGCCTACGGCGCGGCCGAGCTCATCAGCTGGCCGGGTCTGCACCGACGCGACGACATCGCCCTCGCGGCGGCGTCCGGCGGCTGAGCGAACCCGTGGATCACGGCCGCTGCGGTCGGGTGCCCCTGGCCGAGGTGGGCACGGCGCGGCGCGGGCGGATCAGAACGAGACGCGGGCGTCGGTGTCCTCGTCGGCCCACTCGAAGGCCGGCGAGCTGTCTGCGGGGACCGACCAGTCGATCTGGGGGCGCTGGTCGACCTTGGCCGTGGCGGCCGCCTTGCGGGCCTTCTTGGCCTCGCGCTGCTTGCGCCGCATGTCCCGGCGAGACATGGCGGGCCGGCGACCGGCGTTGGACCGGACGCCGGCGGCCGCGAGGGCACACGACAAGCAGTAGGGCGGTTCACTGGGGCCGAAGGCGTAGACGAGGCACTCGTTGCAGAAGGGGTGGCCGCACGTGCGGCAGCTGTCCTCCGCCGGCTCGAACTGATGCTCCAGGCATCGCTCTTCCATGGCCCTCGCTCCCTCGACCTCGCACTGCTCAGCGGTGCCGTCACGCCCAGGCGGCTGGCCGCTCTGACACCTCGTTCGACCAGTTATCGTCTGGTCTTTACGGTTCGGTGACCGTCGCCACGGATTTGGGCCGTACGGCCCACGACGCGGCGCCGCCCCTCGGGGCGAGAGCAGACCCGACCGCCGTCGCCCGAGGAGCTCGATCGTGACGTCGACCGTCCCCAACGTGCTGGCCGCCCGGTACGCGAGCGAGGCGATGGTCGAGCTGTGGTCCCCCGAGCACAAGGTCGTCCTCGAGCGGCGGCTCTGGCTGGCGGTGCTGCGGGCCCAGAAGGAGCTGGGCGTCGATGTGCCCGACGAGGCGCTGGCGGCGTACGAGAAGGCGGTCGACGACGTCGACCTGGCATCGATCGACGCCCGTGAGCGGGTCACCCGTCACGACGTCAAGGCTCGCATCGAGGAGTTCGCCGAGCTCGCGGGATACGAGCACGTCCACACGGGGATGACGTCGCGCGATCTCACCGAGAACGTCGAGCAGCTGCAGGTCCGGTCGGCGCTCGAGCTCGAGCGCGACCGGACCGTGGCGACCCTGGCTCGGCTCGCCGAGCGGGCTGCCGAGCACCGGCTGGTGGTGATGACGGGCCGGACGCACAACGTCCCCGCCCAGGCGACCACGCTCGGCAAGCGGTTCGCCAACGCCGGCGAGGAGCTGCTTGCGGCCTATCGGCGTCTCGACGACCTGCTCGCCCGCTATCCGCTCCGCGGCATCAAGGGTCCGGTCGGCACCCAGCAGGACCAGCTCGACCTGCTCGGCGACGCCGGAGCGGTCGACCGGCTGGAGCGGCTCGTCGCCGAGCACCTCGGCTTCGAGCAGGTGCTCACCAACGTCGGGCAGGTGTACCCCCGATCGCTCGATCTCGACGTGGTCGCCGCGCTCGTGCAGGTGGCGGCCGGTCCGTCGAGCCTGGCCACCACCCTCCGGCTCATGGCCGGCCAGGAGCTGGCCACCGAGGGCTTCGCCGAAGGGCAGGTGGGCTCGTCGGCCATGCCCCACAAGATGAACAGCCGATCCTGCGAGCGGGTCAACGGTCTCATGACGGTGCTGCGCGGCCATCTGACCATGGCGGCCGGCCTGGCCGGCGACCAGTGGAACGAGGGCGACGTGAGCTGCTCGGTCGTACGGCGGGTGATGCTGCCCGACGCCTTCTTCGCCCTCGACGGTCTGCTCGAGACCTTCCTCACCGTGCTCGCCGACTTCGGTGCCTATCCGGCCGTCATCGAGCGCGAGCTCACCCGGTATCTCCCGTTCCTCGCCACCACCAAGGTGCTCATGGCCGCGGTGAAGGCAGGGGTCGGCCGGGAGGAGGCCCACGAGGTCATCAAGGCGCACGCCGTGGCTGCTGCCCTGCGCATGCGTGAGCACGGCGCCGACACCAACGATCTCGTCGATCGGCTCGCCTCCGATCCCCGCCTCGGGCTCACCGCCGCGGACCTCGATGCGGCCCTGGCCGAGCCCCTGTCCTTCGTCGGAGCCGCGCCACAGCAGGTCGACGCCTTCGTCGCCGAGGTCGAAGCGGTCGTGGCCGAGCACCCGGCGGCCGCGGCCTACGTGCCTGGCGCGATCCTGTGATCGGAGGTCCCCGGTGAGCCTGGCCCTGCCCCACCTGTACCGAGGCAAGGTGCGCGACGTCTACGACGCCGGCGACGACCGCCTCCTGCTCGTCACGTCCGACCGCATCTCGGCCTTCGACGTGGTGATGGCCGAGCCGATCCCCGACAAGGGCCGGGTCCTCACCGCCATGTCCGCCTTCTGGTTCGAGCACCTCGCCGGCGTCGTGGGTTCCCACCTGCTGTCGACCTCGCTCGACGATCTGCCCGCCGAGGCGCGCGACCCGGCGCTCGCCGGGCGGGTGATGTTGTGTCGGCGGGCCTCCATGCTGCCCGTCGAGTGCATCGTCCGGGGCTATCTCACCGGCTCGGCATGGAAGGAGTACCGGCGGGACGGGACCATGCACGGCGTGCCCTTGCCGAGCGGGCTGCTCGAGGCGGCGGCGCTGCCCGAGCCGGTCTTCACCCCGTCGACCAAGGCCGACGACGGTGCACACGACGTCAACATCTCCTTCGAGCGGGCCGTCGACCTGATCGGCCGCGATGCGGCCGAACGTGCCCGGGAGGTGTCCATCGAGCTCTACACCCGGGGTGCCGCCTGGGCGGCCGAGCGGGGCATCCTCATCGCCGACACCAAGTTCGAGCTGGGCTACGTCGACGGCGACCTCGTGCTCGCCGACGAGGTGCTGACGCCGGACTCCTCACGGTTCTGGCCGGCCGACGAGTGGGAGCCCGGGCGGACCCCACCGTCGTTCGACAAGCAGCCGGTCCGCGACTACCTCGACGGCCTCGAGTGGGACAAGCGCCCGCCGCCGCCACCCCTTCCGGCCGAGGTCGTGGCGGCGACGACCCGGCGCTACGTCGAGGCCTACGAGCGGATCACCGGGTGGTCGCTCGATGACTGGCCGGGCGCCTCGTGAGCCAGGTCGACGCACCGGCCGCTCCCTGATCTCCTGGCTGCGGCGGCACAGCCCCGAGCGTCGAGCGCGCCGTCGCCGATGTGCGAGCATGGGCCGATGGACTTCTCCGTGCACGTCGAGGTGTCGTTGCGACCCGGCATCGCCGACCCGCAGGGCGCCACCATCGAACGCTCGCTGCCCCACCTCGGCTTCGACGGCGTCGCCGGGGTCCGGGTGGGCAAGAGCATCCGCTTCCACGTCCGTGCCAACGACGAGCAGGCCGCCCGCCGCGAGGTGCAGGACATGTGCGACCGCTTCCTGACCAACCCGGTGATCGAAGATGCCATCGTGCACGTCGAGGCGGTGGAGGCGTCGCCCGCATGAGCCCGCGGGTCGGGGTGGTCCTGTTCCCGGGATCGAACTGCGAGCAGGACGTCGTGGAGGCCGTGCGGCTGCTCGGCGGCGACGCCGAGATCCTCTGGCACGGCGACGGTGCGGTCGGTGGGGTGGACGCCATCGTGGTGCCCGGTGGCTTCGCCCACGGCGACTACCTGCGCCCCGGTGCCATCGCCCGCTTCTCGCCCGTCATGGCCGCGGTGCGCGCCTTCGCCGAGGGCGGTGGACCGGTGGTCGGCATCTGCAACGGATTCCAGGTGCTGACCGAAGCCGGGATGTTGCCAGGCGCACTCCAGAAGAACGCCGGATTGAAGTTCGTGTGCGCGCCCGCCCGACTGCGGGTGGTGAGCACCGATTCGGTGCTCACCCGTGGGCTGGAAGCCGGTCGCGAGCTGGTCGTGCCCATCAATCACTTCGAGGGCAACTACACGTGTGACGACGCCACCCTCGCCCGCCTCCGTGACGAAGAGCGGGTGGTGCTGCGCTACGTCGAGAACCCCAATGGCTCCGTCGATGACATCGCCGGCGTGTGCAACGAGGGCCGCAACGTGGTCGGGTTGATGCCCCATCCGGAACGGGCGATCAGCCCCCTGCTCGGCAGCGAGGACGGCGTACTGCTGCTGCGCTCGCTGCTGGCGGTCGCCGGCGCCTCGGCCCCGGTCTGACCGCGTGCTCGTCAGCCCGCGCCGCGGCTGATGCCCGCCGCCTTCAAGGTGGCTGCCGGCACGCCGAGCTCTCGCCAGGCCGCGTAGGAGATCCCCTTGCGCTCCGAGTACGACCGGGCGGCCGCGACGAAGCCGCGCTCCAGCTCGGTCAGGTCGACGCCGTCCTCGGTGGTGGCCAGCTCGTGCTCCAGGTCGATGCGCTCCTGCACGAGGTGGAGGCGCTTCATCGGATCGGCCGATTCGAGCTCGGTGTCGATGCGTCCGAGTCGCTTCTTGATCGACTCCGGCGTCCGCTTGCGTCCGCGCTTGGGCTTGTGCGCCTCGAGCGCCTCCAGATAGAGGCGAACCGCCCGCCCTTGGGCCCTCCCTTCTGCGAGCGCCGCCTTGTGCTCCTCGGTCATGCCTTTTGACGATTTCCGTGCCGGTGCCATACACCTCATCCGACCACGTCGATTCGCGACGTGCAAGCCGTTGTGGCCTGCATCCATATGTCCTTGGTGTGGTGCACCGATTTCCGCCTCCCGTCGATCGATGTCTGGTGGAGCTGCGCACCGCCGGCACGATCTCGAGCGGAAGGGCGCCATGACACGCTCGGGTAGCGTGAGCCCATGACCGAACCGGTGCATCGTGCTCTCGGCCTGACCGACGGCGAGCTGGCGTCGATCGTCGCCATCTTGGGCCGCGACCCGAACCACCTCGAGCTGGCCATGTACGCGGTGATGTGGTCCGAGCACTGCTCGTACAAGTCGTCGCGCCTGCACCTCAAGCGCCTACCGACCGAGGCCCCCTGGGTGCTCGTCGGGCCGGGTGAGAACGCCGGGGTGGTGGACGTCGGCGACGGCATCGCCGCCGCCCTGCGCATCGAGAGCCACAACCACCCGTCGGCCATCGAGCCGTACCAGGGCGCCGCGACCGGCGTCGGAGGCATCCTGCGCGACATCTTCACCATGGGCGCGCGACCCATCGCGGTCATGGACCCCCTGCGCTTCGGCCCCCTCGACGACGCCCGCAGCCGCTGGATCGCCGAGGGCGTGGTCAGTGGCATCTCGGGCTACGGCAACTCCGTGGGCGTCCCGACGGTCGGTGGCGAGACGGTGTTCGACGAGACCTACGCCGACAACCCGCTCGTGAACGTCCTCTGCCTCGGTGTGCTGCCCCGGGAGCGCCTGGTGCTGGGCCAGGCGAGCGGCGTCGGCAACCTCGCCGTCCTGCTCGGGTCGACCACGGGCCGCGACGGCATCGGCGGCGTGAGCGTCCTCGCATCGGCCGGCTTCTCCGACGATGAAGCCGACGCCCAGAAGCGCCCGAGCGTCCAGGTCGGCGATCCCTTCGAGGAGAAGCGCCTGATCGAGGCCTGCTTGGCCCTGCTCGAGGCCGGCCTGGTGATCGGCATCCAGGACCTCGGTGGCGCCGGCCTCACCTGTGCCACGAGCGAGACGGCGTCGCGCGGCGGCGTGGGCATGGACGTCGACGTGCAGGCCGTGCCGCGACGCGAGCCGGGCATGGAGCCCTACGAGGTCATGACCAGCGAGTCCCAGGAGCGGATGCTCGCCATCGTCGAGCCCGACGGGCTCGACGAGGTGCTGGCCATCTGCGAGCGCTGGGAGGTCCGAGCCGCCGTCGTGGGTCGGGTGACCGAGGGTGGCCGTCTGCGGATCCTCGACGGGTGGGAGGGCGAGGTGCTCGCCGACGTGCCGGCGGCATCGCTGCACGAGGACGCCCCCCTCTACGACCGGCCCTGCGCCGCCCCGGCGGTGTTCGACGAGTCGACTCGCGTGCGCGTCGCCGAGCCGCTCCCGCCGTGTGACGATCCCGGTGCCGACCTGCTGGCGATGCTCGAGGACGCGTCGTGGGTGTGGCGCCAGTACGACCACCAGCTCTTCCTCAACACCGTCGAGGGCCCCGGCGGCGACGCCACGGTGCTGCGTCTCAAGCACCCGGTCACCGGCCTCGACACCGGTCGAGGACTGGCGCTCACCACCGACGGCAACCACCGCTGGTGCGCAGTCGACCCGCGGCAGGGCACGGCCCTCACCGTCGCCGAGTCGGTGCTCAACCTGGCCTGCGTCGGGGCGAGACCGCTCGCCGTGGTCAACTGCTTGAACTTCGGCAACCCCGAGCAGGCCGAGGTGATGTGGGAGCTGTCGGAGGCGATCGACGGGATGGCCGACGCCTGTCGGGCGTTCGACCTGCCCGTCGTCGGGGGCAACGTCAGCCTCTACAACGAGTCGCGCGGCGCCAACATCGATCCGACCCCTGTGGTCGGCGTCCTGGGCCTGGTCGACCGCCTCGAGCGCCGACCGCCCGGGGTCGGCCTCGTCGACGGGGGTCGGCTGGTCCTGCTCGGCGTCACCCAGCCCGAGCTCAGCGGGTCGAGGTGGGCTCACGCCAAGGGCCACCGTGGGGGACGGCTGCCCGCCCTCGACGTCGACGTGCACCGGCGGGTAGCCGACGCCACCCGCCGGCTGGTCGAGGGCGGCCTGCTGGCCGGCGTCCACGACGTCGGGGCCGGCGGCCTCGGCCTGGCCCTGGCCGAGATGGCCGTGCGGTCGGGGCTGGGCTGCAGCGTGGCCCGCGTCGCTGATCATGCCGAGCTGTTCTCCGAGTCACCGTCGCGTGTCGTGCTCTGCGTGGCGCCCGACCTCTTGCAGAACGTGCTCAACGTCTGCGACCACCTCGGCGTGCCGACGGCCCGCATCGGGGTGGCCGGCGGCGACCGTCTGGCGGTGAAGGGGCTCCTCGACGTCCCGCTCGCCGAGGCCGTGCAGGCGTGGCGGGACCGTCTGCCCGAGGCACTGGGCACCGGCACCACCCAGGGCTGAGCGCCAGCGGCTGGGTCCGGCCGCTGGGTCGGCGGGGCCGGATCCAGGTTCGCGACCGGGTCCCCTCGCTGGGTAGGCTGGGCGGGTGAGCGATCCGGCCCACCCCCGCCCGGCCGTCCTCCACCCCACCGGCGCTGCCGGCGTCCATCCGCCCACGCCGGCCGACGAGCCCGTCGACGAGACGCCCGGGCACGAGTGCGGCGTCTTCGCGGTGTACGCCCCCAACCAGCCGGTCTCCCATCTCACCTATCTCGGCCTCTACGCACTGCAGCACCGGGGCCAGGAATCGGCGGGCATGGCGGTCAGCGACGGCGAGCTGATCACCGTCGTGAAGGACATGGGCCTCGTGTCCAACGTGTTCGACGACCGCACGCTCGCGGCGCTCGAGGGCCACCTGGCCATCGGCCACACCCGCTACAGCACGACGGGCTCGAGCACCTGGCGCAACGCCCAGCCCTTCTACCGCAACGTCGGCGATCACTCCTTCGCCCTCGCCCACAACGGCAACCTGACCAACACCGCGGCGCTGGCCGCCGAGGCGGGGATGCTGCCGGGCATGGTCACCAGCGACAGCGATCTCGTTGCCGAGCTCATCGAGCGCGAGCTGGCCGTCGACCCCGAGGAGTCCAGCGACCACCGGGCGCTCGAGCGGGCCCTGCTCAAGGTCCTCCCCAAGCTGGAGGGCGCCTTCTCCTTCGTCGTGATGGACGAGGGCCACGTCATCGGCGTGCGCGACCCGCACGGCTTCTGGCCGCTGTGCCTCGGCAAGCTCGACCACGGCTGGGCGCTCGCCTCGGAGAGCCCTGCGCTCGACATCGTGGGCGCCCACCAGATCCGAGAGGTCGCCCCCGGCGAGATGGTGGTCATCGACGCGACGGGGGTCCGATCGGTTGACCCGTTCCCGTCCTCGTCGATCGATCCGAAGCTGTGCCTCATGGAGTTCGTGTACTTCCACCGGCCCGACGGGCGCCTCTACGGCCACAGCGTCCACGGCTCGCGCGTGCGGATGGGCGAGCAGCTGGCCGAGCAGGCCCCGGTGGAGGCCGATCTGGTGATGGGGGTCCCCGAATCGGGCATCCCGGCGGCGGAGGGCTTCGCCCGGGGCAGCGGCCTGCCGTTCGGCTACGGGCTGGTGAAGAACCGCTACATCGGGCGGACCTTCATCGCACCCAACCAGCAGATGCGAGCGCTCGGGGTGCGGCTGAAGCTGAACCCCCTGCGAGACAACATCGAGGGCAAGCGCCTGGTCGTCGTCGACGACTCGATCGTGCGGGGCACCACCACGAGGGCCATGGTGTCCATGCTGCGAGAGGCCGGCGCCACCGAGGTCCACCTGCGCATCTCGTCACCGCCTTACGCCTGGCCGTGCTTCTACGGGATGGACACGGGCACGCGGGGCGAGCTCATCGCCGCCAGCCTGTCGGTCGGCGAGATCAGCGACTACCTCAACGTCGACTCGCTCGCCTACCTCGAGCTCGACCGTCTCAAGGCGGCCACCGGCACCGTCGGTGCCGGCTTCTGCGACGCCTGCTTCACCGGCCTCTACCCGGTGGAGGTTCCCGTGGAGCTGTCCAAGGCCGTCCTGGAGACCGTCACCGAGGAGCCTGCCGAGGAGGTCACGACGCTGTCGCTGCTCTTCGAGGACGACGCCGCGCTGCCGGCGACCGACGCCCGACGCCCTGCTGCGGTCGACGACTGACGGCCATGGGCGAGACCTACGAGCGCGCCGGCGTCAGCATCAGCGCCGGTGAGGAGGCCGTCGAGCGGATCAAGGACAAGGTGCGCTCGACGTTCCGGCCCGAGGTCATCGGCGACATCGGTGGCTTCGGTGGTCTGTTCGGCTTCGACGCCGGCCGCTACCGCCGCCCGGTGCTCGTCTCCTCCACCGACGGCGTCGGGACCAAGGCGCTCGTCGCCCAAGCGGCCGGGCGCTTCACGACGATCGGGGTGGACCTCGTCGCCATGTGCGTCGACGACATCGTCTGCCAGGGAGCCGAGCCGCTGTTCTTCCTCGACTACATCGCGGTCGGCAAGCTCGACCCCGACCACATCGAGCAGCTCGTCGAAGGGGTCGCCGAAGGGTGCCGACAGGCCGGCTGCGCCCTGATCGGTGGCGAGATGGCCGAGCACCCCGGTGCGATGGAGCCCGGCGAGTTCGATCTGGTGGGCTTCGCCGTCGGCGTCGCCGATCGCGACCGCCTGATCACCGGCGAGCGGGTCGATCGCGGCGACGTGCTCATCGGGCTCCCCTCGCCGAACCTGCGCTCGAACGGCTACTCCCTCGCCCGCCGGATCCTGTTCGAGCGCGCCGGCCGCCACCTCGACGACCCCGCCTACCCGGGCGCCCACCACACCCTGGCCGACGAGCTGCTCTCGCCGTCGGTCATCTACGCGCCGGCCATCCTCGAGCTGCAGCGAACCGTCGACCTGCGGGCCGTCGTGCACGTCACCGGCGGCGGGCTGCCCGGCAACCTCGCTCGCGTCCTGCCGACGGGAGCAGCTGCCGTCGTCGACCGCGGCCGGTGGGAGGCGCCCCCGATCTTCACCGAGCTGCAGCGCCTGGGCGAGGTCAGCGACGACGAGATGGCCAAGGTCTTCAACCTCGGCATCGGCATGGTCGTGGTGGTCCCCGCCCGCGACGCCTACCGGGCCCTCGACGTGGCCCGTGCCGCGGGCCACCGGGCGGTGGAGATCGGCGAGATCACCGCCGGTCGCGGCGAGGTCCGCCTCACGGGTCCCTGAGGCCGAGCCGCCCCGACGGCGGTCAGCGCACCTGCACTACGGTGCCCCGCAGAGGGAGGGCTCATGACCGAACGCCGCGCCGCTCAGCCCGAGACCGAGGTGCCGACACCGGGCACCACCGACTGGGCCGATGCCGCCCGCCTGTTGAAGCAGATCATGGGCGACGCCCGCTTCGACGACCCGGGCTACCTCAACTGGCTCTACAACGAGTGCCCGGTCGGGCGGACGGTCGGCGTGAACATCCGCGACGACGACGGCGTGCTCTACGCCCACGGCGCCGCCATCCCCCAAGAGCTGCGCAACGCCGACGGCCCGTCCAAGTTCGTGGTGATCGTGAACGTGGCGGTGCTGTCGTCGCACCGAGGGGCCAACACCTTCGCCGAGCAGATCCTCGCCCACGTCCCCTACGTGCTCGAGCAGGGCTGCATCGGCGGCTACGGCGTCACCAACGAGCGTTCCACCGTGCCGTCGGTGTCGCTCGACGGGCTCGGCGGGACGCTGGTCGGCACGGTGCCGATCAAGGTCTGCGTCCCGACGCGGCCGTGGGCCCGCGGCGTGGAGAGCCACGACGTGACCCCCGAGTTCCTGGAGAGCAAGCGCTTCGACGAGCTGGCCTCCGAGCTCGACGACCACCCCGCCACCGAGTGGGTGCAGCGCTGGACACCCGATCTGCTCCGCTGGCGTCTGCGTCGCCCCGACGCGCGCTACGCGCTGCACGCCAGCGGCAACGTGGTGGCCATCTCGTCGCGCTCGACGGCGCGGGGCGTTCCGGTGGCCACGTTGCTCAAGCTGTTGCCCCGGGGCGGGTCCCGCGGGCCGTTGCCGTCCCGCGAGCTGGTGAACGCGGCCTGCCGTCACCACCGTGCACCGCTCGCCGTGTACGGAGGGTTCAACGCCCACGTGCCGGTGACCGGGCTCACCGTGCCCCGTGATCGGCTGCCGTCGCCGCTGAACGTGGTGTTCCTGACGCTGTCCGATCTCGACCCGGCGGCCTTCCGCTTCGAGACCTTCGAGCTGCTCGACTTCGACGCCTTGTAGCGACGGCCTACTCGGTCCAGCCGATGCGGCACCAGGTGTGGCGGTCGCACCCGGGGCAGCGCATCCAGTGGCTGTGCCGACGGCCCGGGAGCCACGCCGAGATCGACAGCAGCCGAACGCCGAGGTCGACGAGGGTCGAACGGGTGCGGGTGCCGCAGCTCGAGCACTCGACGATGACGGTGCCGACCTGGCGCGGGCCCGTGGAGAACAGGGCGGCCCGCCCCTCCTTCTGGTTGCCCGGTCCGAGCTGGTCGGGCGCGGCCTGCACCGGGGCGGAGAACAGCGCGTGGCGGCCGGCGGGGTCGACCCGGCGGGTGGTCCGGCGACCGGAGGCGGCGCCCGAGCCCCCCGGCTCGGGGCTCATGCCGGCTCCAGCAGCGCCGCGGCCAGCTCGCGGTACGCGATGGCGGCCCCACTCGTGGGGGCGTGATCGAGCACGGAGCGTCCCCGGCCGGGCGCTTCGGCGACCTTCACCGACTTGGGCACCGGGGGCAGCAGCACGGTCAGTCCGTACCGCTCGGGGATCTCGGCGACGACCTGATGGGCCAGCTTCGTGCGTCGGTCGTAGAGCGTGGCGATCACGCCCCGCACGGCGAGGGACGGGTTGGTGTAGGCCCGGACGTCGTCGATCGTCTCGAGCAGCTGGCCGACGCCTCGCTGGCTGAGCGTCTCGCACTGCAAGGGCACGAGCACCTCGTCGGCGGCGGTGAGGCCGTTGATGGTGAGGATGCCGAGCGAGGGCGGGCAGTCGATCAGGACCAGGTCGTACGAGGCCAGCAGCGGCTGCAGGGCCCGCTTGAGCACGTACTCACGGCCGGTTCGGCTGAGCAGGTGGACCTCGGCCCCGGCCAGGTCGATGGAGGCCGGGAGCAGGTGGACGTCGCCCGCCTTGATCCGCACCTCCTCGGCGGTGGCCCGACCGAGCATGACGTCGTGCAGCGATCGGTCGAGCTCGTCGGGGTCGGTCCCGTTGGAGAAGGTCAGGCACGCCTGCGGGTCGAGGTCGACGAGCAGCACCCGCTCGCCACGCTGGGCCAGGGCGACGCCGAGCGACTGGACCGAGGTGGTCTTGGCGACGCCGCCCTTCTGGTTGGCGACGGCGATGATGCGGGCCATGTCGGCGAGTCTAGGAGGTGACCGGGTCGGCCGACAGACGGCCCGATTGGCGAGATCCGTTCCGAAACGGCCGGTTTTTCAGGGGTTTTCGCCCTCGTCGGGGGTGCTGACGCCGTGAGGGTGCGCCAAGGTTCACACGGCGGAAACGAGGCGCCGATCGACGCCCGGTTCGACGTGCGCCGAATGATGTTGAGGCCGTCATAAGGGCGTCGATAGCGTCGACCAGATGTCCGCGACCCCGACCGCCGCCTACTCCCTGCGCATCCGCGTCCGCCTCGAGAACCGGCCCGGCACGCTCGGCCGCATGGCGGTCGCCATCGGTGAGGTCGGCGGCAACATCGCCGGGCTCGAGGGCTTCGAGGCCAAGCTGTCCCACCTCGACGAGGACGTGGTGGTCAACTGCGCCGACGAAGGGCACCAGCGGGAGGTGCTCGCCGCGATCGAGAGCATCGACGGCATCGAGATCCTCGAGTGGGAGGACCGGACCTTCGCGATGCACCAGGGCGGCAAGATCGAGGTGCTGCCCCTGGCGCCGGTCGGCGACCGCGACGACCTCTCGATGGCGTACACCCCCGGCGTGGCCCGCGTGTGCAACGCCATCGCCGACGATCCTGCTCGAGCCCACGAGCTCACCATCAAGCGCAACACCGTGGCGATCGTGTCCGACGGCACGGCCGTGCTCGGCCTGGGTGACATCGGCCCGGCCGCCGCGCTGCCGGTCATGGAGGGCAAGGCGCTGCTGTTCAAGGAGTTCGCCGGGGTCGACGGCTTCCCGATCTGCCTCGACACCAGCGACGCCGACGAGATCGTCGAGACGGTGGCGCGGATCGCCCCGGCCTTCGGTGGCATCAACCTCGAGGACATCGCCGCCCCCCAGTGCTTCGAGGTCGAGGAGCGCCTCAAGGACCTGCTCGACATCCCGGTGTTCCACGACGACCAGCACGGCACCGCCGTCGTGGTGCTGGCGGCGCTCGAGAACGCCCTGCGGTTGGTCGACAAGAAGATGGTCGACCTCTCGGTCGTCATCGCCGGGGTCGGCGCCGCCGGCGTCGCCATCTCGAAGATCCTGCTCGAGGCCGGCGTGGCGGACGTCGTCGGCGTCGATCGAACGGGCGCCATCTGGGAGGGCCGCGGGGACCTCAACGCGGCCAAGCAGTGGTTCGCCGAGAACACCAACCCGGACCGTCGGAAGGGGACGCTGGCCGAGGTGCTGCCGGGCGCCGACGTCTTCGTCGGGGTGAGCGGACCGCGGCTGTTGACCCGCGATGATCTGCGGACCATGGGCAGCGACCCCGTCGTGTTCGCACTGGCGAACCCCGACCCCGAGATCCGACCGGAGGAGGCCGCCGACGTGGCCGCCGTGGTGGCCACGGGCCGCAGCGACTACCCCAACCAGATCAACAACGTCTTGTGCTTCCCCGGCATCTTCCGGGGCGCGCTCGACGCCGGTGCCACCGCCATCACCGAGGGCATGAAGCTGGCGGCGGCCGCCGCCATCGCCACGGCGGTGCCCGATGACGAGCTCCGAGCCGACTTCATCGTGCCGTCCGTGTTCGACAAGCGCGTCGCACACCTCGTCGCCGAAGCGGCGGCCGACGCCGCGGTGCGCGACGGCGTGGTGCGACGCCGCTGATCCCGGCCGACACGATGACCGCAGACGCGTTTGAGGCGGTCACCTTCGACTTCTGGGACACCTTGGTACGTGCCGACCCGGTGTCGACACGGCGGGCGCGGTCGGAGCGAATGCACGCCGTGCTGCACCACCACGGCTTGTACGTGGAGGCCGAGGTGCTCGACGACGCCTTCGACCGGGCCGTTGCCGCCTTCGATCGTCGGTGGGCCGCCAACGAGCAGTTCCGTGGTGAGCACGCCGCCGCCGTGGTGCTCGACCGACTCGAGATCCCGGTCACCCATCCGGCTCACCTCGACCTCGTGCTCGCCTTCGTCGAGGCGCCCGAAGGGCTCGCCCACGACCTCGCGCCCGGCATCGTCGAGGTCCTCGACGAGCTCGGACGCGCGGGCATCCACGTCGGGATCGTGTGCGACGTGGGGCTCACACCGTCGCCGGTCCTGCGCAGCTACCTGGAGGCGCACGGAGTGCTCGAACGCTTCGACCACTGGTCGTTCTCCGACGAGGTCGGCATCTACAAGCCGGCCCCGGCCATCTTCGAGCACGCCTTGGCCGGCCTCGGGGTGGACGACCCCCGCCGAGCGCTGCACGTGGGTGACCTCCGGCGCACCGACGTCGCCGGGGCGCGGGACATGGGCATGGTGAGCGTGCGCTACCGCGGCCTGCGCGACGACCACCCCGGTGCCTCGCCCGGCGATGGTGTCCTCGCTGACGCGGACCACGTCCTCGACGATCACCGCGAGCTGCTCGCACTGCTCGGTCTGGCGTCGGATCGCCGGCCGTGAGCTCGGTGGGGCGACGATCTCGGGCTCTGCCACTGTCGGCCGGACCTGCGGCAACGGGTCGGGAGGAGTTGCCACGGGGCGTCATACGCCACAGGCTTTCTGTATGACAATGCTCAGCTTCCGAGTCGACCCCCACGACGCTGAAGCCGCGCAACGGTGGGCCGAGGCACTTGGCATCGACCGCTCCGAGCTGCTGCGGGAAGCGCTTCGTCGCCACCTCGACCGACTGGCATCCGAGGGTGACGCCGACCGGTGGACGGCCGCACCGCTCGACCAGGGGGAGCAGGCGTTGGGCGACATCGCCGACTGGGGTCCAGCCGAGGATTGGTCTGATTGGGATGTCGATGCAGCGAGGTGAGATCTGGTTCGCGGCGACATCGGGAGGCGACCGCCCCGTTCTCGTCCTGACCCGTGACCCGGTGGCCGATCGCATCGGCTCGATCGTCGTCGCCGCCCTGACCCGCACGCGTCGTGGACTCGTCTCCGAGCTGCCGCTGACGAGGGCGGACGGGTGTGCCGACCGACAGCGTGGTCAACTTCGACAACATCCACACGATCCCCCGCGAGACGTTCCGCCGGAAGGTGGCTGCTCTGCCAGCGGAGCGCATGGCCGAAGCATGCCGAACGCTCCAGGCGGCGACGGGCTGCTGACGCGGCGTTCGGGGACCTGACGCGACGAAACCCCTGCAGAGCAGGGGTTTCGTGGGTGGTCGGGACCGGCGTCGATCCGGTGACCTTCCGCTTTTCAGGCGGACGCTCTGCCAACTGAGCTACCCGACCGCGCCGCCCGAGCTGGGCGGTGGCGGTCCCGACGGGATTTGAACCCGCGACCTCCGGCTTGACAGGCCGGCGTGCACTCCAAACTGCACCACGGGACCTCGAGGGTCTTCGGTTGCACGAGCGCAGCGGGCCACGCTCGGCACCCCCAACGGGATTCGAACCCGTGTTACCTCCTTGAAAGGGAGGCGTCCTAGGCCGCTGGACGATGGGGGCTCAACCCGGAGAGGGCGTCGGGAACCATAGCAGCCCGCCGTCTCGGCACGAACCTGACAACGGCGCTCGCGTCACGACGACGGCTCGTCGAGCGTGGCGAGCGCGACCTCGAGGAGCACCCCGACCGTCGTGTAGGCGCCGATCTCGGCGATGCGGTCGTCGTCGGGGTGGGGCTCCCAATCGTCGTCGTCCACGCCCAGGCGCGTCCCGAGCCAGACCCGGATGGTGTTGAGCGCTTGCAGCCAACGATCGAAGCCCGCCCGATCGAGCTCTCCTCGATCCAAGCCGGCTTCGAACACGTCCAGTGCCCCGAGGCGGGCCGCGAGCAGCTCGTCGCGCATCAACCGCTGGTACTCCTCGTCGCGTCGCTCGTCGTCCTCGTAGGCGGGCGGGAACAGGCGCTGGAGATCGCGCTCCTCGTCCGCGCCCTCGCCCAGCAGCGCGCTGCGCACCGCGTCGGCCAGCAGGTGGAGGTTCTCCCGGGCGACGGCGGGCAGGCTGACCGTCACCCGCTCCCCCTCCACGGTGAACAGGCGGAGCGGCACGAGCTCGACGCCCTCGTCGTCGGGACGCTCGTCACCCTCGTCGGGTGATCGGGGCTGGTGCGGCACCCGGGTCAGTCCTGCTGCATGGTGGCCCAGAGGCCGTGCTCGTGGAGGCGGAACACGTCCATCTCCGCCTTCTCGCGCGTGCCGGTGGACACGACGGCCTTGCCCTTGGTGTGCACGTCCCACATCAGCTGCTCGGCCTTCTCACGGCTGTAGCCGAACAGCTTCTGCAGCACGAAGGTCACGTAGGACATGAGGTTGATCGGGTCGTTCCAGACGATGACGACCCACGGCCGCTCGACGTCGACGATCTCGTCGACGTCCGGTTCCTCGACCTCGACGGGCGCAGTCATGGGGGCGGCCAGGCGCACCCTCGGATTGTCCCGCACCGGCCCAGTCAGGTTCCACCGCCCGAGCCGGCGCCGCCCGAGGGCCGGGGATCAGGCCGGCTGGGTGGCGCGCCCACGGTGTCGACCTGCGGTCTCGGTGAGGTCGAGACCCGGCTCGGGTCCGGTCCGCACGAAGAGGCCGAGGTGGTACCAGACGGCGGCGAGGAACACGGCCACGGAGCCGGCGAGGTGCACGCCGACGAGCAGCGGGGGGATCCCGGTGGCGTACTGCAGGTAGCCGATCGCCCCCTGCGCCACGATGAGACCGACCAGGATCCGGCCGCGGTGATCGACCCGACCGGGTGCACCGTCGCGGTGGGCGTTCCACAGGACCACCAGGGTCAGGACGAGGAAGGCCCACGCGGTGAGGCTGTGGATCCGGGCCACCTCGGTGATGGCGAAGCCGAAGCGGGGGGCGTGCTCGTCGCCACCGTGGGGCCCGGTGCCGGTGACGACGGTGCCGGTCGTGAGCAGGACCAGCGAGGCGCCGACCATGGACCGGCCGAGCCACACCGTCCGACGGGACACGGTGGGCACCGCCGGGGTGCCGGGTCCTGACGCCCGGTCGTAGAGGACGAGGCCGTTCCACACGAGCAGGATGGACAGGAGGTAGTGGCCCATCACGAAGGGCGGTGCCAGGTCGGCGAGCACGGTGAGGCCGCCGAGGACGATCTGTCCGACGATCCCCGCGACCAGACCCAGCGACCACCAGGTCAGATCTCGTCGCCTCGGCCGGCGCACGAGCGAGCCGAGGACGGCGAGGATGACGGCGAGCGACACCAGACCGGTGATCGTCCGGTTCACGAACTCGATCATCGGGTGCAGCTCGAGAGGTGCGACCAGCTGGCCCTGCTCACAGGTCGGCCAGTCGGAGCAGCCCAGCCCCGAACCCGTCAGGCGGACGGCGCCTCCGCTGATGACGATGAACACCAGCGTCGCGAGCGCCAGCAGCGTGATGCGCCGGTAGGCGGTCGGCGAGATGCGGGGGAGGCGCACGCCGGCGATGGTACGGGAGGGCACGCACGAGGGGCACACCAGCCGAAGGGCTCCGACCGCGCCCCGTCGCCTCGCTCGCCCAGTGCCCGGGCCGGATTACCGCCGCCAGATGGACCCCAATAGTCTTGCCCGACGATGCAGTCCGTGGCGCTCCCCGGCCTACGAGAACGTGTCGGGGCGTACGTCGCCCTGACGAAGCCGCGCATCATCGAGCTGCTGCTGGTGACGACGGTGCCGACCATGGTCGTCGCCCAGGCCCAGCTCACCCCCGCCGGCGATGTCTGGGCCCGTCTTCCGTCTGGCTGGCTGGTCGTCGCCACCGTCCTCGGCGGCACCTTCGCCGCCGGCGGCGCGAACGCCATCAACATGTACGTCGATCGTGACATCGATGCCCGGATGCGCCGGACCCAGAACCGGCCCCTCGTCACCGGCGTGCTGCGACCCCGCAACGCCCTCGTCTTCGCCGTCGGGCTCGAGGTGGTGGCCTTCGCGTGGATGTGGGTCCTGGTGAACCCGTTGTCGGCGGTGCTCGCCGTGTCGGCGTGCTTGTTCTACGTCTTCGTGTACACGCTGTGGCTGAAGCGCACGTCCACGCAGAACATCGTGATCGGCGGCGCCGCCGGTGCGGTGCCGGTGCTGATCGGGTGGTCGTCGGTGACCGGCTCGCTCGGCTGGCCGCCGCTGGTGCTGTTCGGGGTCATCTTCTTCTGGACCCCGCCGCACTTCTGGGCGCTGGCCATCAAGTACAAGGACGACTACGCCGCCGCCGACGTCCCGATGCTGCCGACCGTCGCCAGCCACACGCACACGGCGAACCGGATCCTCGGCTACACCCTCGTGGTGTGGGCCCTCTCGCTGGTGTTCGCGCCGGTCGCCGACATGGGCCTGCTGTACCTCGGCGCCGCGGTGGTGCTCGGTGCCCTGTTCACGTGGATGGCCGTCGAGGTGAAGCTGACCGAGGCGCCCCGCAAGGCGATGCGCCTGTTCACCTTCTCGATCACCTACATCACCCTGCTGTTCGCCGCGATGGCGGTGGATGCGCTGGTCAGGCCGGGTGCATGACGGTGGCTCGGCTGCCGCACGTCGCGACCGCACGGCGAATTGTCTCCGCCGCGTCGGGGGCCGCTAGTGTCCGCGATCGTCTGATTCGATTGGGAGAGGACGTTGTGCCGCCGTCGGCGATCGGGCCGGTCCAGCCGGGCCCAGCCGACCCCGGTGCGACGGTGAGGTAACGACCGCACATGGCCATCACCGAGACCAGCGTGTCCCCCGACGTCGTCGAGCCGGCGGCGACCCTGCCCCCTGCACTCGAGCCCCGCGGCGTCGTCGGCCTCGTCGGAACCGGCGACCACAAGGCCATCGGCCGGCTCTGGATCGGCGCCTCGCTCATCTTCGGCATCGCCTCCCTGGTGCTCGCCGCGGTGACGGCGCTCGGGCAGCGCGCCGGAGCCTCGTTCCCGCCCACCGACGCCGTCCAGCGGGTCTTCGTGCTGGGCCGCGTGGGCCTGGTGCTGTTCTTCCTGGTGCCGCTCTTCGTGGGTCTCGCCACCTACGTGGTGCCGCTGCAGGTGGGCTCGGCCACCGTCGCCTTCCCACGCGGGGCCGCCGCCGCCTTCTGGACCTGGCTGATCGGCGCCGGCATGTTCGTCGGTGCCACCATCGCCAACGGCGGGCCCGGAGGCACCAGCAAGAACATGGTCGATCTCAGCCTCGTGTCGCTGGGGCTCGTCCTGTTGGCCCTGCTGCTGGGGGCGGTCGCCGTGGCGACGACGGTGTTCACCATGCGCACCCGGGGCATGTACGTCGACCGGGTCCCGATGTTCTCGTGGTCGATGGTCGTCGCCACCGGTGTGTGGTTCCTGACCGTGCCCGTCGCCATCGCCAACCTCACCCTGATCTTCCTCGATCACAACGCCGGCGGACCGTCCAAGTTCGGGGTCGCCACCGACCAGTGGGGACAGCTGCAGTGGCTGTTCGCCCAGCCCCAGGTGTTCGCATGGGCGATCCCCGCACTCGGGGTCGCCGCGGACGCCGTGGCGACCCTGTCTCGAGGGCGCCAGCCGGGTCGGGGCTTCGTGATGACCGGCATCGGGGCCTTCGGTGTGCTGGCCATCGGGGCGTGGGCCCAGCCGGCCTTCATCCCGAGCGTCTACGACCAGGCGACGTTCGTCGTGGTCAGCTGTGCCATCAGCATCCCCGTCGTGCTGGTGCTGGCCGGCATGCTCGTCGACCTCCGCAAGGGTTCGCGTGCCTCGGCCAGCCCGGTGGCGCTGAGCTTCCTGAGCGTGGTGCTGCTCCTGCTCGCCGGGGCCGCAGCCATCGCCTTCGTGCTCAAGCCACTGCGCCTGCACGGCGAGGGTGCCCCCACCGCCCTGGCCGACCTCGCCACCTTCACCTGGGGTCAGCCGGCCGTGCAGGTGGGGCTCACCGGCCTGATCGTGCTGGCTGCGGCGGCTGCAGGGCTCGCCGGCATCTACTACTGGGGCCCGAAGATCACCGGGCATCGGGTGAGCGACGGTCCGGGCAAGCTGGTGGTGATCCTCATCGCCTTGGCGACGCTGCTGTACGGGCTGCCGTACGTGGCACTCGGCTTCGCCGCGCGGTGGACGACGATCGCCGACGCCGCCGACACGCTCAGCCTGATCGCGGTGGCGGGCGCCGCCCTCGGTGCGGTCGCCTTGCTGGTCGGTGCCTTCTCGTTGTTGTCGAGCCTGACGGCCGACGGCGCCCCCGACGACCCCTGGGAGTGCGGTCAGACCCTGGAGTGGGCCTGTCCGTCGCCGCCGCCACGGGGGAACTTCGGCGAGCTCGCCGAGGTCACCTCGGCCCAGCCGCTGCTCGACTGGCGAGGTGAGGAGGACTGATGACCGCCGCGCTCAACCCCGCCCTCGCTCCGCCGCCGGTGGCCCGCCGGCCCCGGGTGCTCATGGTGGCCACCGGTTTCGTCACCGCCGGCGTCGCCATGTTCTTCGCCGCCCTGTTCGGGATCTACCTCTTGGAGCGGTCCACAGCCCTCGCTGACGGTGCCAAGTGGCTGCCGGAGGGCGTGACCATCCCCCTGACGCAGCCGAACATGCTGCTCCTCACGCTGATCATGGCGTCGGTGTGCATGCAGTGGGCGCTCAACGCCATCCGCGACGATTCCCGGACCTACGCCTACCTCGCCTTGGGCATCACCCTGCTGCTGGGGTTCGCCTTCCTCAACCAGGCCTCCTACCTCTACGGGGTCATGCAGTACAAGATCGAGGCCTCCACCAACGCGGTGCTCGTGTACGCCATCACCGGCGGGCACATCGTGATGCTGGTGGTGGCCATGGTCTTCGTGGCCCTCATGGCCATCCGAGCGCTCGGCGGGCAGTTCTCGAGCACCCAGTCCGACGGCATCGCCGCCGCGACGATGTTCTGGCACGCCAACACGGCGGTGTTCTTCTTGATCTGGCTGATCATCTACGTGACGAAGTAGGCACGATGCTGCGAGCCATCACCCGCTCCCGGGCGTTCACGCCGGGCTTCAAGCTCTTCTCGGCCATCGCGGTCTTCGCCCTCCTGATGGCGTTCTTCCTGGCGCTCGGGACCAACGGCAAGGACTTCACCGACGAGTCGGTGGCGACGGTGCTCGGACCGGCGACGCTCGGCTGGAAGGGCTTCGTCGGCAACCACTTCGGCTACCTCTTCTTCGTCGGCCTGGCCATGTCGTCGGCGTTCCTCGCCGGTCTGCTGGTCGCCTTCCGCGACGCCGACCCCGAGGCGCAGGCCGAGGTCGTCCACACCGACTCGGTGCCGCTCACCCGGGCCCCGGCCAGCGTGAGCTACTGGCCGCTCGCCGGTGCTGCCGGCATGGCCCTGCTCGCCGCCGGTGTCGCCACCAACCGGTGGATCACCTACGCCGGGCTCTTCCTGCTCGGAGCGACGGCGATCGTGTGGACGCTGCGGGCGTGGTCCGAGCGGGCGACCGGCGACGACGAGGTCAACCGCACGATCTACCACCGCTTCGTCGATCCCCTGCGGGTCCCCGTGCTCTCCGCGGTCATCGTCGGCCTCTTCGCCATCGCCATCTCCCGTCTCATGCTCGTCGTGAGCAAGGAGGCGGCCGTGGCGGTGTTCGGGCTCACGGCGCTGGTCTTCTTCGTGGTGATGATCCTCATCGCCCTGTATCCGAAGCAGACCCAGGGGATCATCTCGGTGCTCGCGGTGATCGCCCTGCTCTTCGCCGTCTTCTGCTTCGTGCTGTACGGCATCAAGGGTGAGCGCGAGTTCGGCGAGCACGGCGGCGGTGACAAGACGGGTGAGGTGCACGGCGGGACGGGCACCGGCAACGAAGGCGGCGCCACCCAAGGTGGTGCCACGGAAGGTGGCCTGGCGCCGGTGGGCGCCGCCACGGTGATCACCGACGGAGCGAACGCCCCAGCATGAGCGATCAGAGCACGCCCAACGACCAGCCGTCGTTCCGGAAGCCGGCCAGCTGGCCCCTGCGGATCTTCGGCGGGATCGCCATCATCATCGTCACGGCTGTCTTCGTGACGCAGGTGGCGGCGGTGTTCCGGCCCGAGGGCAAGCCCCTCAACACGCTCAACCCCCAGGGCCCGAACGCCCAGACCATCCAGACCCTGGTCACGCCGGTGTTCGTGGTGGCGGGCATCATCGGCATCTTGGTGATGGCTGCCGTGCTCTACATCGCCTGGCGGTTCCGGACCCGCCCCGACGAGGACGAGGACGAGTTCAACGCCCAGCGCGAGGGCAACACCGCGCTGGAGCTCACGTGGACGGCCATCCCGGCCCTCATCCTGGTGGGCATCGGCCTGGGCACGGTGATCACCATCCAGGACCTCGAGAAGCGGTCGCCGGACGCCCTCAAGGTCGAGGTCTACGCCCAGCAGTGGTGGTGGGGCTTCAAGTACGACGTCGACAACAACGGCTCGTTCACCGATCGCGGCGACGTCAACACGGCGACGGAGCTCGTCATCCCCACCGGCCGGGAGATCGCCCTCGAGGAGACCTCCAACGACGTCATCCACTCGTTCTGGATCCCCGAGCTGAACGGCAAGAAGGACGCCGTCCCCGGCCAGTTCAACAGCTGGAAGCTGCAGGCCGACCAACCCGGCGTCTACCTCGGACAGTGCACCGAGTTCTGTGGCTTGTCCCACGGCAACATGCGCATGCTGGTGCGGGCGCTCAGCCCATCGGACTTCGACGCGTGGCTCGCGAACCAGCTCCAGCCGGCCCGCGAGCCCGATCCCGCCAACACCCTGGCGGTGGAGGGCAAGTCCGTCTTCACGGGGCAGCTCTGCTCGTCGTGCCACCTGATCCGAGGCGTCAACGACGAGAAGGTGAACGACCCGGAGAAGGGCGTGAAGTCCCAGCTGGTGTCCGGCGTGGCACCCGAGCTGACCCACTTCGCTTCGCGCGGCATGTTCGCCGGTGCCATCTACAACGCGCACTACCCCAACCCGGCGGGCAACAACCAGCCGTTGGGGCGGACCTGCACCGAGAACGACCTGAGCGGCTGCGGCGACCCAGCCGACGTCAACCTGCCCGGCAACCCGGACAACCCGTTCAACAGCGTCGCCATCCAGGCCTGGCTGCGAAACCCGCCGGCCATGAAGCCGATGTACGTCGAACAGACGCAGTACACCTCCAAGCTGCGCGGCATGCCCAACCTGGGCTTGAGCGAGCAGCAGATCCAGCAGCTGACCGCCTACCTCGAGTCGCTGCGCTAGACGCGAGAATGACCCTCTTCGCTCACCTCCCCCCGGAGACCGTGACATGGCAGTAGTCGAATCGCCCCCGCCCGCACCCCTCGCCCTCCCGCCGGGCGAGACCGTGCGCGAGCAGCCGCTCGGGGTCTTCACGCGCCCGAGGCCGACCTCCGGCTGGCGGGCGTGGATCACCACGGTCGACCACAAGAAGATCGGCATCATGTACGGCGCCTCGGCGCTGTTCTTCTTGTTGATCGGGGGTCTCGAGGCGCTGCTGATCCGGGCGCAGCTGTGGGCTCCTCGTCAGTCGCTGCTGAGCGCCGAGGCCTACAACCAGGTCTTCACCATGCACGGGACCACGATGGTGTTCCTGGTGGTGATGCCCATCGGCGCGGCCTTCGCCAACTACCTGATGCCCCTGCAGATCGGCGCCCGTGACGTCGCCTTCCCGCGGATCAACGCCTTCAGCTTCTGGTGCTTCCTGTTCGGCGGCATCTTCTTGAACACGTCGTGGGCGCTCGGCGGCGGCGCAGACGGTGGCTGGTTCATGTACGCCCCGAACAACGGCGTCATCTACTCGCCCACCCACGGCATCGACTTCTGGGTGCTCGGCATCATCATCACCGGCATCGCCTCGATGACCGGCTGCGTCAACCTCATCACGACGGTCATCAACATGCGGGCACCCGGCATGACCCTGATGAAGATGCCCATCTTCACGTGGATGACCCTGGTGACCCAGTTCCTCCTGCTGTTCTCGCTCCCGGTCATCACCGTCGCCCTGTTCCTGCTGACGTTCGACCGGCTCTTCGGCGCGAACTTCTTCAACGTGCAGATGGGGGCGAACCCGATCCTCTGGCAGCACCTCTTCTGGATCTTCGGGCACCCGGAGGTGTACCTGATGATCCTCCCCGCCTTCGGCATCGTCTCCGACATGCTGCCCGTGTTCAGTCGCAAGCCGATCTTCGGCTACACGTTCATCGTCTTCTCCGGCGTCGCCATCGGCTTCATGGGCTTCGGTGTGTGGGCCCACCACATGTTCGTGTCGGGCATCGGCCCGATCTCGGTGACGGTCTTCTCGCTGACGACGATGTTCATCGCCGTGCCCACCGGGGTGAAGATCCTCAACTGGACCGCCACCATGTGGGGCGGGCGATTGCGCTTCGACACACCGATGTTGTTCTCGATCGGCCTCATCACGATGTTCACCATCGGTGGCCTCTCGGGCGTGACCCACTCGATCGCCCCGGCCGACACCCAGCAGACCGACACCTACTACATCGTCGCCCACTTCCACTACGTGCTCTTCGGTGGCGCCTTCTTCGGCTTCATGGGCGGCTTCTACTTCTGGTGGCCGAAGGCGTTCGGCTACATGCTCGACGAGAAGCTGGGCAAGTGGAACTTCTGGTTGATGCTCATCGGCTTCAACCTGACCTTCGGCCCCATGCACATCCTCGGCCTGCAGGGCATGAGCCGGCGCATCTACACCTACGACGCCGGCTTCGGCTTCGACATCTGGAACAAGATCGCCACCATCGGGGCGTTCACGCTCGCCACCAGCGTCCTGCTGTTCCTCATCAACATCTTCTACAGCAAGGCCAAGGCCAAGCACCTGCCGCCGCCCGGGCCCGATCCGTGGGATGCCCGCACCATCGAGTGGATGATCCCGTCGCCGACCCCCGAGTACAACTTCGATCCGACCCCGACGATCACCAGGGTCGACGACTTCTGGTACCGCAAGTACGCCGACACGCCCGACCACCGGCTCGTGCGCATCGCCCGCACCGAGGACGTCGTGCAGACCGGGGACGGCAGCGGGGTGCACCTGCCCTCGCCGTCGTACTGGCCGATCATCGTGGCCTTCGGGATCCCGGTGATCTGCTACGGCCTGATCTTCTCCTGGTGGCTGTGCCTGATCGGTGGTCTCATCACCGTCGTTGGCCTCTACGGCTGGGCGCTCGAACCCCCTGACGACCCCGACGTCGTCCATGGCGACGAGC
>JAWKIW010000007.1:0-197352 GCA_041394145.1 Acidimicrobiales bacterium | reverse complement strand
TGTACCGCAGCTACACGAGCGGCTGAGCCGGGCGCGGCGACCGCACCGCGGCGCGGCGGCCCCACCGCGTGACGGACGCCACGCTTGAAATGACAAGCGAACGCTTGCATCTGCGCTCGTTGCTTGATTCACTTAGCAGAGAGCCCGCAGGAGCAAGCGCTGCGGGCGCCACCCCCCGCCAGCCCGCCCCTACCTGGAGGCCCACCATGCCCGCCACCGAAACCCTCACCGACCTCGAGAGCAAGGCCCTCGAGGCCCTCGGCAAGGTCCAGGAGCCCGTCGTCGACGTCGTCCGCAAGGCCGCCGACCAGCTCGAGACCCGCATCCCCGAGGTCAACGTCTCGATCACCGAGAACCTGCCGAGCCTCACCGAGTTCCTCGACGCCCGGTTCGACTTCGCCGCGAAGCTGCTCGACAACCAGAAGCAGTTCACCCACGACCTGCTCGCCGCCATGAAGCCGGTCACCGAGAAGATCGTCAAGCCCGCCGGTCCGGTCGCCAAGGCCGCCAAGACCATGAAGGCCGCCTGACCCAACTGGTCGCCGATCCCCAAGGTCGGCCGGGTCCGGACACCCCTACCCCCTGGGGGTGCGCCGCCGGTCGCCGCAGACGACCTACCGACATCCCCCCGTGTCGTAGGTCATCCCCCGAGGGCCCTTCCCCCCAGGGCCCTCGGGGTCGTTTTCCCGCCGGCTGGCCGGGTCGGCCCAATGAATTCCGACCTTTCGTGTCGACTTTTGTCGCGGGCCGCCTAGCATGGCGGCGCTGCCATCCGACACGACTGCAGGAGGAACGACCCATGGCGTTGCGACTCGGCGACGAGGCCCCGAACTTCCATGCCGACACCACCGAGGGCCCCATCGACTTCCACGAGTGGAAGGGCGACAGCTGGGCCGTGCTGTTCTCCCATCCGAAGGACTTCACGCCGGTGTGCACCACCGAGCTGGGCTACACGGCGAAGCTCAAGGACGAGTTCGACGCACGGGACGTCAAGGTGATCGGGCTGTCCGTCGACTCCGTCGAGGATCATCGGGCCTGGGCGAGCGACATCGAGCAGACCCAGGGCGTCGCCCCCAACTTCCCGATGATCGGCGACGCCGACCGCAAGGTCGCCGACCTCTACGACATGATCCACCCGAACGCCGACGACACGCTGACGGTGCGCTCGGTGTACGTCATCGGGGGAGACAACAAGATCAAGCTCGAGCTCACCTACCCCGCGTCGACCGGTCGCAACTTCGACGAGATCCTGCGGGTGATCGACTCGCTGCAGCTCACGACGAAGCACAAGGTGGCCACGCCCGTGAACTGGAAGCAGGGCGACGACGTGATCATCGCCGCCGCCGTGTCCGACGAGGAGGCGAAGGAGCGGTTCCCCGACGGCTGGGAAGCGCCCAGGCCCTACCTGCGGATCGTGCCCCAGCCCGAGAGCTGAGCTCCCGACGCCCCGGCGGCGAGCCCGGCCCGGGGCGCTCGACACATCGTCGCCCCCCTCGACCACGGCGGGCCCACGGGCCCGCCGTGGCGCGTCCGGTCGCCGACAGGCGAGGGCGGTGGGGGCAGGGTCGGGGTCGCCGTCAGGACGGGAGCTCGGCGACGGATGCGCCCGGCGCCAGCGCCAGCCCGATGACGAGCCGCCAACCGGTGGCGTCGACGCCGAGCAGCTCGAGCTGGGCTTCGGCCCGGGCCCGGTCCTCGGCCGCACGTTCGGATTCGTGCGCCTCGGCCACCAAGGCCCGCGCCAGGGCGACGACCGCACGAGCGACGTGGTCGCCATGGTGGTTGGCCTCCTCCGCCAGCGCGTCGAACGCATCGACCGCGGTGGTCGCGGCGGCCCCGCGGGCCGAGCGCAGCGCCAGGGCCAGCCGGGCGGTCAGGCGGTCGAGGTAGGTCCCGCGCGGGTTGCCCAGCGCAGCCGAGCCGGCCCGGTCGACCAGCTCGTCGTCGCCCGCGACGGCGGCGGCGAGGGCCAAGGCGCTCTCGGCGTACGCCGAAGGCCCTGCTTCGTCGGCGGCGTCGAGCACGCGCTGCAGCGCATCGACCGCCTCCTCGGCTCGACCCTTCTGCAGGACGGCCAAGGCGTGGGCGACCAGGCGATCCGTGTCGCCGATGGCCACGGGCTCGTCGACGTCGACCCCCGCCGACGCCAGCGCCCGCAGCGCCATCGCCGGCTCGCCGAGCTGCACCGCGGTCGCCGCCAGGGCGGTGGCCACCATGGCGCGCAGCTCGGGATGCTGTCGGTCGTCGCGGTGCAGGTCGACACCCTCCTGCAGCCGCCGCAGGCCCTCTCGCGCCCGACCGGCGGCCACCTCCGCCCTCCCCAGGGCGGCGGTGGCCTGCACCTCCCCGAAGCGGTCGCCGATGGAGCGGAACACCGCCAGGGCGTCGCGGGCGGCGACCGTCGCCGGCTCGGGCCGACCGGTCCACAGCCGCACGCCGGCCATGAGCAGCAGCATCATCCCCTCCCCCCATCGGTCGCCCCGCTCGCGGGCCTCGATGAGGACCTGCTCGCCGAGATCCTCGGCCTCGAGCATGGCGCCGTGGTGGTAGCGCACGAACGCCAACAGGCCGAGCGCCCACAGCAGGCCGCCGCTGTCGCCCAGCTCGGAGAAGGTGGCCGCCGAGGTCGAGATCCGGGCCTCGGCCTCCACCGAACGCCCCCGGATGTAGGAGATCCAGGCCAGGTTCTGCAGCGCCCACGCTTCACCCCGGCGGTCGCCGAGGGACCGATAGGCCTCCAGCGCCCGACCGATCGACGTCTCGGCGCCGTCGTGGTCGCCGGTGAACAGCTGGGTGAGACCGGTGATGCGCAGCGCGTCGGCCACCCCGCCCTCGTCGCCGGCGGCGGTGTACTGCTCGACGGCGGCGGCGAGGGTGGCGAGGGCGGCGTCGAACTGGCCTCGCTTCTGCTCGAGGTCGCCCAGCACGACGAGGGCTCTGCCGGCGAGGTGCCGGTCGTCGAGGCCGGCGACCAGGGCCATGCCCGCCTCGAGGTCGTCGCGGGCGTCGTCGAGGCGGCGCAGGTCGGAGGCGGCCGCCGCCCGGCCGAGGAGCAGCTCGACCCGGGCGGCCGGTGGGCCGGCCTCTCCGAGCAGCCCGAGCGCCTGCGTGTAGAGGCGAACGGCGACCTGCCACACCTGGCCCAGCGCCGCGCGGCGGCCGCTTCGGTCACCCACGTCAGGGCCCGAGGGACGAGGTCGTCGGGCAGCCCGTCGACGGTGCCCAGGTCGCGAGCCAGCTCGGCGGCGGCCCCGTAGTGGTACGCGACCACGTCGACGAGCCGATCCGCAGCCGATCCGGCGTCAGGAGCCGTGTGGGCGAGGTAGGCGGCGATGCCGTGGTGTCGACGAGCCCGCTCGGCCTTGGTGAGGGTGCCGTAGGCGACCTCCCGTACGAGATCGCTGCGAAACCGCCAGCGCTCGCCCTCCACGACGAGGATCTCCTTGTCGACGAGGCCGCCGAGGGCTTCGGTGAGGTCGTGCACGCCGTGCACGTGCTCGGCCATCCGCTCGAGCGCCGGGACCGGACCGGAACGGCCCCACACCGCGGCGTCCTCGACGGTCGATCGCTCGGCCGGTCCGAGGCCGTCGATGCGCGCCGCGACCAGGCCGCGAAGGGTGTCGGGGAGCTCGGCCAGCACCGGCTCGACGACCTCGACGCCCGGGCGGGTGGCGGCAGGCTCGCTCTCGAGCAACGCCACGAGCTCCTCGAGGAAGAACGGGTTGCCACCGCTGCGGTCGAGCAGCGCGGCGCGCAGCGACGGGTCGAGCTCGCTCTCCACGAGCGCCTCGAGCAGGGCAGCCGTGCTGTCGCGGTCGAGCGGATCGAGGTTGACCACCACCACGTCGTGGCGGCCCGTCGGCACCCGCCAGCGCTCGTGGACGGTCTGGCGAGCCGTGGCCACCAGCACGAAGCGGCTGCGGGCGAGGCGATCGAGGAGCGTGTCGACCATCCCGAGGACGAGGTCGTCGGCCCAGTGCAGGTCGGAGAGCACGAGCACCACCGGTCGGCGGCGGGCCACCGCCTCGAGGTAGGCCAGCACCGACCGGTGGGCTTCCTCGCGGGCGCGCGTCGGATCGATGCGCTTGAGGGCGACGTCGTAGCCCATCAGGTACAGCAGCCCGTTGACGATGCGCTCGACCTCGGCGGAGCGGATCGGCTGCTCGAGGACCGTCGAGACCTGAGCCCTCGTGCGAGCATCGGCGTCGGCGAGGGCGGCGTCGGGGTGCACGCCGGTGGCCTGGCGGATGGCCTCGGCGACGGGCCACCACACGTTGGCCTCGCCGTAGGGGACGCAGCGGCCCTCGAGGACGAAGGCGTCGTGGCACTGCCGCGCCGACGCCGCGGCTTCCTCGGCGAGCCGCGACTTGCCGACACCCGCCTCGCCCACGAGCAGCAGCAGATGGGCGCGGTGGCGGGCCACCGCAGCCTCCGTCGCCCGGGACAACAGGCTCAGCTCCACCTCCCGACCGACGAGCGGCGTCTGGACCCGACGCCGGCGGTAGCCGGGCGGGAGCAACGGCTCGACCGCCACCCACGCCGGCACCGGCTCCTCGCGGCCCTTGGCGGGGACGGGCCCGAGGCCCCGATAGGCGATCACCTCCCGCGTCGCCGCGTAGGTCGCCGGCCCGACGACCACGGTGCCGGGCTCGGCGGCCGCCTGCAGCCGATCGGCGGTGTTCACGACGTCGCCCATGGCCGTGTACTCGCCCCCGGCCCGCAGCGATCCGACCAGGACCTCGCCGGTGTTGATGCCCACCCGCAAGCGCACCGCGCCATCGGTCTCGGACGCGGAGGCGGCGAGGGTCGCCTGCATCCGCAGCGCGGCCCGCACTGCCCGCTCGGCATCGTCCTCGTGGGCGACCGGCGCTCCGAACAGGGCCAGGATGGCGTCGCCCACGATCTTGTCGACCTGGCCGCCGAACGCGGTGATGTCGGCGGCGAGCCGCTCGAAGCAGCGGTCGACCAGGTTCTTGACCTGCTCGGGGTCGCGCAGCTCCGACAGGGCCGTGAACCCGACCAGGTCGGCGAACAGGACGGTGACCACCCGACGCTCGTCACCACGTGACACCAGCTGGTGCCCGCAGGCGAGGCAGAACCGCGCGTTGACCGGGTTCTCGGTGCCGCAGGTCGGGCAGGTCACGCGGAGATCATACGGTCCGGTCGGCAGCGCCCCTCTGTGGACCGAGCGGGCGACCGGGCGCCCCGACGGCAGGCTCAGGACGGCTCGACGCCCGCCCGCCACAGCTCGTCGGCGGCGGCCAGCACCCGAGCCGACGACACCCACAGGTCGGCGGCGAGCGCGATCTCGCCCTCGTCCACCGCCTCGCCGGCGATGTCCTCGAACAGGCGCGCCATGGCATCGAGGCGCTCGACCAGCTCCTCGCGAACGTTGGCGACGTCGTCCATCTGGCGCTCCCGTGCAGCTGACCCGGCGGCCGGCTCCTCATGGGCACGGTAGGGGCCCCGGGTCAACCGCGGCCGTCGGCCACCTCAAGGTTTCGTCAACCCCACCGCGGCGCCGGACCACCTCGGGCGGCGACGGCGTCGGTGCGCCCGGGGCCCGGTCCACGCGACCGACAGGGTTCGTGCGCCGGGCCCTCGGCGACTCGGCACGAGGCCGACGGGGAGCGGTCCCGCGCCAGGACGGGCGGTCGGGGTCGGATCGGAGCGAACGCCCTAGGCTGAGCGCGTCCTGGTCCGGCCGCCCGAGGAGACCCCGTGACGACCACTCCGGTCAACGCACCACCCGCCCCACCGCCCCCGGCCCCGCCGTCGGACGCCGCCGCTCGGGCCTGGCACGCGACGAAGGTCTACGGGAAGGGTGACACCGAGGTCCGCGCCCTCGACGACATCACCGTGGAGTTCGCCAGGGGCCGGTTCAACGCCATCATGGGTCCGTCGGGGTCGGGCAAGTCCACGTTGATGCACTGCATGGCGGGCCTCGACTACCTCACCAGCGGCCAGGTCTTCATCGGCGGCACCGACCTGAGCCGCCTCTCGGAGAAGGAGCTCACGGTCCTGCGCCGGGACACGATCGGGTTCATCTTCCAGGCCTTCAACCTGGTGCCGACCTTGACCGCCCTCGAGAACATCACGCTGCCGATGGATCTGGCCGGGCGCAGCCCCGACCAGGGCTGGGTCGACCAGATCGTCGGCACGGTCGACCTCGCCGACCGGCTCGAGCACCGTCCGAGCGAGCTGTCCGGCGGTCAGCAGCAGCGGGTCGCCGTGGCACGGGCCCTGGCGTCCAAGCCCGAGATCATCTTCGCCGACGAACCCACCGGCAACCTCGACTCCCGATCCGGAGCGGAGATCCTCGGCTTCATGCGGCGAGCCGTCGACGACTTCGGACAGACGATCGTCATGGTCACCCACGACCCGACTGCCGCCGGCTACGCCGATCGGGCCGTCTTCCTCGCCGACGGCACCATCGTCGACGAGATGGCCGACCCCACCGCCGAGCGGGTGCTCGATCGGATGAAGGCGTTCGGCGACTGACCGCGGCCGGCTCGCCGCCCCGTCAGCACCGCCGCGAGTCCACCCGATGGGACCGGCCAGCCACCCGCGCGGTGGCCGACCGGTCCCCGCATCCGAGGAGCACGCCGATGGCGTACGACCCCGCCGACCTGCCCCCCGAGGTGCAGACCTTCCTGGCCGAGCGCCATCTGGCGTCGCTGACCACGCTGCGCCCCGACGGCACGCCCCACGTCGTGGCCGTGGGCTTCACCTGGGACGACGACGCGGGGCTGGCGCGCGTCATCACCTTCGCCCACAGCCGCAAGGCGAGGAACCTGGCGGCGCACCCGGGCTCCCCCGCCGCGCTGTGCCAGGTCGACGGCGGTCGCTGGCTCACCCTCGAGGGCACGGCCGTCGTCACCGACGATCCCGAGCGCGTCGAGGAGGCCGTGCGCCGCTACGCCGAGCGGTACCGCCAGCCGGGTGCACGAGCCGATCGCGTCGCCATCGAGGTGCGCGTCGACCGCCTGCTCGGACGGGCCTGAGCGCAGCCCGGGCGAGCCCGGTGAGAGGACCGTCCGCCGCGTCGTCCGGGAATCGCGCTCGGGGCCGCTTCAGCCGTCGTAGGGGCGCATGTCGGCCATGTCCCAGAACGCCCGCATCGACGCGATGCGGCCGTCGGGAGCCACGTCGAAGACGTCGATGATGTCGACGACCACGCGGTCGTCGCCGATCATCGAGATGGCCTGCATCGGGAACGCGACCTCGTGGCCGGCGACGCGGGGCGTGCCCGTCGGCACCAGCTCGATCACCGGTGACAGCCCCCGCACGCCGTCCCAGAAGGCGGCGATGGCCTCGCGGCCGCGGTGCACCTCGGTGCCCACCGGGTCCTCGACGGTGCCGTCGTCGGCGAACAGGGCCAGGTAGCCGCCCTTGTCCCCCTCGCTGAAGACCTCCATGTAGCGGTCGACGAGGGCGATGATCTCGTCCTTGGTGGCCACGGCGCTCTCCCTGCCTGCTCGGCGTGCTTCCCCGGCGGGGCACCCTATCCTCCCGGCCCGCCACCGATCCCCTCCCCGGACAGGACGACGGCCCCGGCCCGGACACCCCTCGGTTGGGCGCGGGCCACGGGGGTGCTCCAAGGTGGGGGCATGGTCAGCCCCGGCTCCGCCCCGCACGCTCGTCGCCACCGCGCCGCCCTCGTGGGTGCGGCGCTGGCCTTCGCCGTGGCGGCCGGTGCCTGCAGCTCGTCGTCCACGACCGCCGGTGGGGGTCCGGCCGACGAGTCCGGCGCGCCGGCGGGCACGGCGGACACCTCGCCGAGGCGATCGACGCTGGCCGGGGTGCGGGTCGGGCTCGAGCCCGTCGCCGAGCTGACCGGCGCGGGCACCGCGCTCGCCCCTCGGGCAGGCACCGCCAACCTGTACGTCACCGAGCAGACCGGGCGAGTCCGGGAGCTGGTCGCCGACGGCTCGGGCGGCTTCACGGTCGCTCAGAACGCCGTGGTCGACCTCAGCGACGACGTGGCGGCCGGCGGCGAGCGGGGGCTGCTCGGCCTGACCTTCTCCCCCGACGGCTCCACGCTGTTCGTGTACTACACCGCCAAGGACGGGGCCATCACCGTCGACGCTGCCCATGGAGGGGAACCGGGCGTCGACCTCGGCGCGCCGCAACCTGCTGCGGCTCGAACACCCACGCTCGAACCACAACGGCGGGGAGATCACCTACGGGCCCGACGGCTTCTTGTACGTCGGCACCGGTGACGGCGGCGGCGGCGGCGATCCCGACCGCAACGGGCAGAACCCGTCCACCCTGCTCGGCAAGATCCTGCGCATCGACCCCACGGCACCGGCGGACGGGCGGCCCTACGGCATCCCGCCCGGGAACCCGTTCGCCGACGGCAACGGTGGCGCCCCCGAGGTGTGGGCCTACGGCCTGCGCAACCCGTGGCGGTTCAGCTTCGACCGCAGCACCGGCGACCTCTGGATCGGCGACGTCGGCCAGGACGCCGTCGAGGAGGTCGACTTCGCGCCGAACACGCCCGACGGTCCGGGCCCGGGCAACAACTACGGGTGGAACCTGATGGAGGGGACCTCGTCCTTCAAGGGCGGCACGGCGCCCGCCGGCCACGTGCCGCCCATCTACGAGTACAGCCACGACGACGGCGGCTGCAGCATCATCGGCGGTTACGTCGCCCGCACTGGCGACCCGATCCTCGACGGCGTGTACCTGTTCGCCGACATCTGCATCGGCCGCATCAACGGTCTGCTGCCACGCGACGGGAAGGCGATCGACGTGCGCCACCTCGGCGCGACCGTGGGCGCGAACACCCTCTCGTCGTTCGGTCAAGGCGCCGACGGCACGCTGTACGCCGTGCAGCTCGACGGCACCATCTCCCGGATCGTGCCGCGGTCGACCGGGGCCTGACCCGCCCCTCCGAGAGGGGTGGGACCACCCCACGCCGGCGGTGCCCCGGACGGCTGGCCTGCACCCGTTCGTCAGGCGTCGCCGGGCACCGGCACCCACACGTCGACGTCGCTGTGCGGGTGCGGGGTGTGGGGCAGCATCTCCGGTCGCAGGATCAGGCGGGGACCGCGGTCCCAGGTCAGGTAGTTCCACGCCCAGTTGACGAGCACCGAGATCTTGTTGCGCACGCCGAGCAGGTAGACGAGGTGGAGCAGCAGCCAGGCCAGCCAGGCGATCGACCCGCTGAGGCGTCCCGTTGGGCAGCTCGGCCACCGCGGCGCGGCGACCGATCGTGGCCATGATCCCGCGGTCCCGGTAGCGGAACGCCGTGCGCTCCTGGCGGGCGATCGTGCGCAGGATCTGCTCGGCCGCGTGGACGCCCATCTGCAGCGCTGGCTGGGCGAGCTGCGGCAGCCGGCCCCCCTTGCCGTCGTCGACGTCGGCGAGGTCGCCGATCACGAAGGCGTTGGGATGCCCCGGCACCGACAGGTCGCGCCCGACCGTGGCGCGGCCGGCCCGGCCCTGCTCGAGGCCGGCGCGTCGGCCAGCGGGTTGGCCTTCACCCCGGCCGCCCAGACCAGGGTCCGGGTCGGCAGCACGGTGCCGTCGGACAGCTCGACCTGCTCGGCGGTGACGCGCTGCACGGCGGTGCCGAAGCGCAGCTCGACCCCGTGTCGCTCGAGCTCACGACGCGCATAGCGTTGGGATCGTCCGCCGAATGCCGCCAGCAGCCCGTCGCTCTGCTCGACCATGACCACCCGGGCCCGGTGGACGTCGAGGTCGTGGAAGTCGTCGGCGAGCACCTTGTCGATGAGCTCGGTGAGGGCGCCGGCCACCTCGACCCCGGTGGGACCGCCGCCGACGACCACGAAGGTCAAGATGCCGTCGGCGATCAGCTCGGGCACCGCGTCGGCGGCCTCGAAGAGCGAGATGACGTGGTTGCGCAGGCGCACCGCGTCCGGGAGGCAGTACAGCGGGAAGGCGTAGTCGTCGGCCCCGGCGATGCCGAAGGTGTTGGTCGACGACCCGGTGGCGAGCACGAGGTGGTCGAAGTCGATCGGCGGCTCGTCGCGCAACGTCACCTGGTGCTGCTGCCAGTCCACGCCGGTGACCGCCCCCTTGCGGAAGAACACCCGCTGCTGGCGGCGGAACAGGCCTCGGACGACGTAGCCCACGTCGGCCTCGTTCAGTCCGGCCGTCGCCACCTGGTACAGCAGCGGCTGGAACGTGTGGTAGTTGTGCCGGTCGATCAGGGTCACGTCCACGGCCTCGCGCTCGAGCCGCTTGGCCGCGGCCAAGCCGCCGAACCCGGCTCCCACGATCACCACATGCGGTCGATCGGCCACCTGCCACTCCTCTGATCCCTCGGCGTGTCACGGCCATCCTGCCGCAGGCCCACGGCGATCGCGGGCGGGGCGCGGGCGGCTGGCGCCGCGCCCGAATGGGTCGTTCGGCCTATCCAGGGCACAAGAGCGGCCGTCGATACCCCCGCAGGGCCGGCCGGGAGGGGTTTCCGGGGCCGTTGGGGGATCGTCATGGGCAAGCCGCGCCGAGGAGGCTGCGTCGACCACCGTGCCGCCACGCCGCGCCAGGCGCTGGCGGCGGCGGTGCTGGCCGTGCTGGCCGTGTTGCTGGCCGTCTCGCCCGCCCAGGCGGCACCGGCGGCGACACCGTGGTACCCGACGGTGGACGTGACCCGCGACGTCGTGTTCGGCTCGGCGACGGCGGCGGACGGATCGCCGACGGCGCTCACCCTCGACGTGTACCGCTCCCGGGAGCTGGCCGGGGTGCGTCGGCCGGCGGTGGTGTGGGTGCACGGCGGCGGCTTCTTCATGGGCGACAAGGCGGATCCCGCCGACGCGCAAGCGGCGCGGTTCCTGGCGAGCCGGGGATTCGTCGTGGTCTCGGTGAACTACCGCCTGCGGTCCGGCTTCACGCCGTTCGGCCCGGCGATGGCTCCCGCCGCCGAGGATGCCCGGGCGGACGTGCAGCAGGCCGTGCGCTGGCTGCGGATGAACCACCGTGGTCTCGACGTCGACCCCTTCCGCATCGGCGTGGCGGGAGTGTCAGCGGGTGGCCTGACCGCGCTGCACGTGGGGTACCCGGCGACACCGGACTGGCTGTCGTCGGTGCAGAGCGTCGCATCCTTGTCGGGGGCCGGTCTCGTGCCGATGCGAGTCGTGCCGTGGTCACCTCCCGCGCTGATGGTGAACGGTACGAAGGACGTGCTGATCCCCATCGCCGCCGCTCGGGAGACCTGTGACCGGCTCAACGCCGCTCGCCACCGCTGCCAGGCGGTGGAGGTGCCGGCCAACCACGACCTCGCCGGCTACGAGCTGCTCGTGGGCACCTCCACCGTCGACCACCTCGCGACCACGCTGCAGCTCGATCAGGACATCGCCATCGGGCGTTGGCTCCGAGCGTGGGCCAGCCGTTCGTTCCGCTAGGAGAACCCCACGACGCCGATCCGGGCCGTCGAGGACCCGGCCGCTCGCCGAAGTGCCGCTCGACTCCCGTCCGGCCCGGCTGACAGGTGGGGCACCAGTAGGTGCTGCGAGCCTGTGGACCCGAGCGACGGCTGCGCACCGGGGTCCCACATCGAGGACAGGGCCGGCGCGTCCGGCCGTAGACCGCGAGCCCTCCCGGCACCGTGCGACGTGGCCCAGGCCCGAGGTTGGCGCGCAGCTGCTCGGTCGCCGTCTCGAGCAGCCATCGCCGCGCGGGTTCGGCGACCTCGTGCAGGGGGGTGAACGGCCACAACCGGCAGGCCCACAGCACCTCGGACTTGTAGACGTTGCCGATGCCGGCCGCGACGCGCTGGTCGAGCAGCACGTCGGCGATCTCGGTGTCGGGCTCGGGGACGAGCGCCATGCGCCGCACGGCCTCGTCGAGGCCGCTGACCCGGGCCTCGCCGACGAGCGCGCAGAGGTCGGGGCCGAGGTGGGCCGTCGCCACCGTTGCCGCCCGCTCGCCGGCGAGCAGGCGCACCGTCGGCGCCGCGAAGCACACCGCCACCCGGTCCGGGACCTCGAGCACCACGCGGGCCAGGTGACGAGGCTTGGGCCACCGCGAGCCCGGGGTCGACAGGTGCCAGGACCCGGTCATGCCCAGGTGGGTCTGCAGCACCCGTCCGTCGCCGAAGCCGACGAGCAGGTGCTTGCCGCGCGCGTCGACGGACTCGATCAGCGTGCCCGGTGACGGCCATGGCGGCGGCACCCGACGGGCTTCGAAGCGGACCAGCGGTGCACCGACGAGCGCCGGCCGGAGACGGCTCGCGTGGCGGTGGATCGTGTCGCCCTCGGGCACGGGCTCAGGCTAGGGGCATGCCGGTCGGGGACGGTCTGCCCCGGCAGGCTGATGATGTCGCGGCGTCGGGCAGGCCAGGGTCAGGGCCGCAGGACCAGGCCGCGGTAGCCGTCGACGAAGCCGGCGGCACGGAGGTGGTCGGCGACGGGTGACGCGGCAACGGGCCCGCCGTCGACCTTGCCGATCTCGATCCGGCGGAGGCGGCCGTCCTTCACCAGCGCCACCAACCCCTCCGCCCAATGGGCGTGCTCGAGGGTGCGCGGAAAGGTGGCGAGGCTCCGCGCCCCGCGCTCGAGGTAGGCGACGGGCTCGCCGGCGACGAGCACGACGAAGGCCCCCGCGGTGCGGGCCGGGCGACCGTCGGACGGCGGCCACGCCAGCGCCGCCCCGTAGGCCTGGGCGAGGTCGGTGGCGGCGAGCACGACCGGGGCGAGGTCGAGCTCTTGGGGGTCGCGGCACGAGCGCAACCGGTCGACGGCGCCGGGCAGCGCGAACTGGGCCGCGCCGAGGCCGGTCACGAAGTAGCCACGGCGCACCTGCCCCCGCTCCTCGAGCGCCTTGAGCACCGGGTACACGGCGGCGAAGCCACCCTCGACGCCCTCGGCCAGCACGGCTTCGCGGGTGAGGACACCGTGTCGCTCGAGCAGCTGCTGGGCACGGGCGTGCACGAGCTCGGTCTCGGTCGGCGGAGGCTGCAGCAACGGCGCGACGAGCGACCACCGACCCGACGCCGCCGGTGGTCCGAGCCGTGACAGGCCACCGAGGTTCGGCCGGCGGGACCGGCCGGCCCCCGCCGGGCGACGTCGCCCACGACCACCGGCCGTGGGTGGGTGCCCGACCAGGGCCCGGACGGGCGCCAACGAGTCGTTGGTGACCTCACCGGCCCACACCAGGTCCCACAGCGCCGCCAGGACGGTGGGCTCGTCGTAGGGAGCACCGGCGCCATGGGCCGCCTCGACGAGCTCCGGCCAGAAGACCGCACCGCGCCCGGCGAGGCAGGTGCGCAGCGCCTCGTGCACCGGTGCTGCGGGCGGGCCGTCGGCGCCCAAGGTGCCCTGGGCCGCCACGGCCTGGGTCGGGACGGCCGCGCCGGTGGCACCGTCGGCGTCGGCGGGGCGGCCGAGGAGCAGGGCGGCCTGGTCGCGGAACAGCAGCCGGATCCGACCGTCGGCGGCGCCGAGCCCGCCGGCACCGACCCAGACCACGTCGCCGGCCGTGCACAGGGCGTCGAGATCGGCGGTCCGGAAGCCGGCCACCCGCGCGGGCAGCACGTCGGCCTCGAGCACCGACGCCGGGACGGCGGCGCCCTGCAGCGAGCCGACCACCTCGACGAGCGCATCGAGCCCGCGCCGGGGCAGGCCCACGCCCTGCCAGGCGGGCAGGAACCGGGCGAGCGCGTCCGGGCCGACGGGCTCGACCTCGCGGCGGAGGGCGGCGAGCGAGCGGCGGCGCAGCTGGCGCAGGACGTCGTCGTCACACCACTCGCGCTCGACGCCGTCGGGCCGGAACTCGCCGCGCACGAGACGGCCGTCGGCGCCGAGCCGGGCCAGCACGGGCTCGACCCGTTCGACGGGCAGGCCGTACCGACCGGCGACCTGGGCGGCCAGGAACGGGCCGTGGGTCCGGGCGAAGCGGGCGACCAGATCGCCGAGCGGGTCGTCGACCGGATCGGTGAACGCGGCCGGCAGGCCCACGGGGAGGGCGGCACCGAGCGCATCGCGCACCCGCGCCGCATCCTCGGCGGCGGCCAGCCGCTGCTCGCCTGCGATCCCGACACGGATGGCCCGGCGCTGCTCGACCAGGCGTTCGATCCACACCGCCACCTCGCTCGGCCGCCCGGCGTCACATCGGGCATCGATCTCCCAGGCCGTCAGCGGCCCGAGGACGCGCAGGAGGTCGTGCACCTCGTCGGCGTCGCGCGCCCGGCGGCCGTCGGTGAGGCGCTGCAGCTCGAGCTCGAGGTCGCCGAGGACGACCGGGTCGATCAGCTCGCGCAGCTCTTCGGCCCCGAGCAGCTCCCGCAGCAGGTCGCGGTCGAGGGCCAGGGCCGCCGCTCGGCGCTCGGCCATCGGTGCGTCGTAGTCGTACATGTAGACGGCGATCCACCCGAAGATCAGCGACTGGGCCATCGGGGACGCCTGCGCCGTGTCGGCGGGCACCACGCGGATGGCCCGAGAGCGCAGGCCGGTGAGCACCTCTCGCAGGGCCGGCAGGTCGAAGACGTCGTCGAGGCACTCTCTCGTGGTCTCGAGCAGGATCGGGAAGTCGGGATAGCGCACCGCGACCTGCAGGAGATCGGCCGCCCGCTGCCGCTGCTGCCACAGCGGCGTGCGACGGTCGGGCCGTCGGCGGGGCAGCAGCAGCGCCCGCGCCGCGGCCTCACGGAACCGGGAGGTGAACATGGCCGTGTCGAGGAGGTTGGCCACCACCACCTCGGCGACGCGGTCGGGATCGACCAGCAGCTCGTCGAGCGGCAGCCGGTCGACCGCCTCGGGCAACCGCAGGACGATCCCGTCGTCGCTCCACAAGAGCTCGGGCTCGACCCCCCACGTCTCGGTGAGGCGGGCCCGCAGCGCGATGCCCCAGGGCGCGTGGACCCGGGCCCCGAACGGGGTGAGGATGCACACCCGCCAGTCGCCGATCTCGTCGCGGAAGCGCTCGACGACGATGGTTCGGTCGTCGGGGACGACGCCGGTGGCCTCGGCCTGCTCGTCGAGGTACTGCACCAGGTTGGCGGCGGCCAGCTCGTCGAGGCCGTGCTCGGTGCGCAGGCGGGCGGTCGCCGCATCGACCGGCATGGCCCGCAGCTCGCGCACGAACGCGCCGATCGCTCGGCCCAGCTCGAGCGGTCGACCCGGGCCATCGCCGTGCCAGAAGGGCATCTTGCCCGGCTGCCCCGGCGCCGGGGTGACCACCACGCGCTCGTGGGTGATGTCCTCGATGCGCCAGGTGCTGGCTCCGAGCAGGAACGTCTCCCCGACCCGGCTCTCGTACACCATCTCCTCGTCGAGCTCGCCGACCCGGGTCCCGTCGGGCAGGAACACGCCGTAGAGGCCGCGATCGGGGATGGTGCCGCCGCTGGTGACGGCGAGGCGCTGGGCGCCGGCACGACCGCGCAGCACGCCCTCGACCCGGTCCCAGACGATGCGCGGCCGCAGCTCGTTGAACTCCTCCGCGGGGTAGCGCCCGGCCAGCAGGTCGAGGGTGTTCGTGAGCACGTCGTCGGTCAGCTCGGCGTAGCCGGCGGCCGCTCGGACGACCCTGGACAGGTCGTCGACCGACCAGTCGTCGAGCGCGCACATGGCGACGATCTGCTGGGCCAGCACGTCGAGGGCGTTGCGGACGTAGTGGGTGTGCTCGATGAGACCCGCCCGCATGCGCTGGACCACCACCGCGGCCTCGAGCAGGTCGTTGCGGTGCTTGGGGAAGATGCGGCCCCGACTGGGCTCGCCCACCCGGTGGCCGGCCCGGCCGATGCGCTGCAGGCCCGACGCGACCGAGCCCGGCGACTCGACCTGGACCACGAGGTCGACCGCCCCCATGTCGATGCCCAGCTCGAGCGACGACGTCGCCACCAGGCCTCGCAGGTCACCCCGCTTCAGCTCGTCCTCGATGAGCAGCCGCTGCTCGCGGGCCAACGAGCCGTGGTGGGCCCGAACGAGTGGCTGCCCGGGCGGAGACCCCGATGGGAGGTCGACCGGCGGGGTGCCGACGTTCTCGCCACCGCCGGCGGCGCCCTCCACCGCCAGCTCGTTCAGCCTGGTCGCCAGGCGCTCGGCCAGCCGGCGGGCGTTGACGAACACCAACGTCGAGCGGTGATCCTCGATCAGCTCGAGCAGCCGGGGGTGGATCGACGGCCAGATGCTGCGCCGCACCGGGGCCGGCGCCGTGGCCCCGGGAGCGGGCTCGACCACCTCCCCCAGCGCGCCCATGTCCTCGACCGGCACCACCACCTCGACGTCGAGCTCCTTGCGGACGCCGGCGTCGACGACGGTGACGGGCCGCGGAGCACGAGCCCCGTCGGCGCCGACGTCGTAGCCGCCGAGGAACCGGGCGACCTCGTCGAGGGGGCGCTGCGTGGCCGACAGCCCGATGCGCTGGAAGGGTGCGTCGACGAGCGCGGTGAGGCGCTCGAGGCTCAGGGCGAGGTGGGCGCCCCGCTTCGTGGGAGCGAGGGCGTGGATCTCGTCGACGATCACGGCCTCGACGCTGCGAAGCGTCTCCCGCGCCTGGGAGGTGAGCAGCAGGAACAGCGACTCGGGGGTGGTGATGAGCAGATCGGGTGGACGGCGCAGCATGCGGCGGCGCTCGTCGGCCGAGGTGTCGCCGGTGCGCATGCCGACCGTGGGCGGGTGGAACGGCGCCTCGAGCCGTTCGGCGGCCAGGCCGATCCCGGCGAGGGGCGCCCGGAGGTTCTTCTCGACGTCGACCGCGAGGGCTCGCAGCGGCGACAGGTACAGGAGCCGGGTGCGCCGCTCCCGCTCGGGCGGCGGCGGAGACGAGACCAGTCGGTCGAGGCCCCACAAGAAGGCAGCCAGCGTCTTGCCCGAGCCGGTGGGAGCCAGGATCAACGTGTGCTCGCCCGAGGAGATGGCCGGCCAACCCTGCGCCTGGGCGGCGGTGGGCTGGGGGAACGTCGTGGCGAACCACTCGCGCACGGCCGGAGAGAACGGTGCGAGCGCGGGGTGGTCGGCCACGAGGGACAACCTACCGAGGGGGTCTGACCATGGGGACGGGCGCGTCGCGAGCCGCGCCGGTCGACGACGGGCGCCATCGGCGCGGCACGGGCCCCACCAGCACGCACGCCAGCGCGAGGAGCCCGTAGGTGCTCTCGATGGCCGTCAGCGGGGGCCGCAGCAGCGCGTCGGTGCCGGCCCCGAGACCGGCGAGGGCGTCGGCGGCCATCCACGGGAGCCGGACCACCAGCAGAGCGGTCACGACGAGGGCCGAGCCGACCCGCCGCCGGTCGCGACCGTCACCGACCAGGAGTCCGAGCGCCGGCACGAACCACACGAGGTGGTGGATCCACCCCACGGGGGACACTAGCACGCCGACGAGGCCGACGAGGGTGATCGCCGCCAGCTCGTCACCGCGCCGATGGGCGAGCACCGCTCGGCCGAGGCCGACGATCGTCACGGCGGCGACGAGCAGCAGCCACACCGCCGGCCGACCTGCGAGCGGTGCGACCCGTTCGAGCATCCCCCGCACGGACTGGTTGGACGTGTAGTCGAGGCTGCCGATGCGCTCGGTCGCCCACAGCTCGGCGGTCCAGTAGCGACCGACCGAGTCGGGCAGCACCAGCCACGCCACGAGGTTGACCACGAGGAACGACGTGACCGCCACGGCGGCCGCCCGCCAGCGCCGGACGGCGAGCAGGTAGACGATGAACAGACCGGGCACGAGCTTGCACGCCGTCGCCAGCCCGACCAGCACGCCCTGCGGAAGTCGCCGGCGCCTCGGCAGGAGGTCGGCCACGACGAGGCCGGCGAGCAGGACGTTGACCTGGCCCAGCTCCAGGTTCGAGTTCAGCGGGACGGTGACCAGCGCGACCGCGGTGAGCAGCCCCGCGGCCGCCACCTGTCGGTCGCGGGACCAGCGGCGCAGCAGCGGTGCGAACGAGATCCACACCAGCCAGGCCAGCACGGCGACCTGCGCCGCGGTCCACAGCAGGTAGGCCGCCCGCTGTGGGAGGGGCGCGAGCGGGACGGCGGCCAGTGCGGCGGGCGGAGGGTACGTGAAGACGAGCTGCGAGCCCGCCGGCTCGTACACCGGCGAGGCGTCGAGCACCGCCTGGCCGGCCCGCCGGTAGACGTCGAGGTCCTCCATCGCCACCGCGTCGGTCCACCACAGCTTGGTCGCCGCGTCCCTGGTCACCGCGGCCAGCACCGCCACCACGGCGACCGCCCACGCGACCCCCAGCCCAAGACGTCGCCGGCGGGGCGCGGCACCGGTGGCCGCACCGTCCGCCGTCGACCGCCCACGCCACAGGACCGAGCGGTCGGCACCCTGATCGAGGCTCGCTCTGCGCCCGACCGACGGCTCGACCGGTGCGTCGAACTCGCCGATCGCGTGCCGGTCACCCATGGCCGCACCGTAGACGGGCGTGCCTAGACTCCACGCCGATGACCTACAAGGCCCCCGAGTACCACCCTGCGTTCGAGGAGTACTGCGAGGCCATCTTCGAGCTGCGCGAGGACGACGTCGCGGTCATCCAGGCCCGCATCGCCGAGCGCCTCGACGTCTCCCGCCCGGCCGTGTCCGAGATGATCCGCAAGATGGAGGCCGAGGGCATCGTCACGGTGACCAAGGGCGCCATCCGGCTCACCGACGAGGGCCTCGCCCTCGCCGAGCGGGTCGTGCGCCGGCACCGCCTCGCCGAGCGCTTCCTCACCGACATCCTGGGGCTCTCGTGGGCCGAGGCCCACGTCGAGGCCGGGCGGTGGGAGCACGTCATCTCCGACAACGTGGAGCGGGCGATGACCCGCGTCCTCGGCGACCCGACCACCTGCCCGCACGGCAACCCGATCCCGGGCACCGACTACGAGGCGCCCAGCACCACGCCACTGGCCGATCTCGAGGTCGGCTCCTCGTTCACCGTGAGCCGCATCCCCGAGGAGCTGGAGTTCGCCCCGGGCCTGCTCGAGTTCCTCGAGGACTCGTCGCTGCAGCCGGGGATGCACGGCGTGGTGACCGCGGCGTCACCGGACGGGACCACCACGGTGGAGATCGAGGGCCGGGCCGTCGGCATCGGCACCTTCGCCAGCAACCGCATCCTCGTCACCGCCGGCTGAGCGGCGTCGCCGGCCGCGCCGACCGGCGACCCGACGAGGCGCGGTCGGCGACGAGCCGCGGGCCGCGGTGAGCAGCAGGGACCACAGGGCGAGCGGCGCGGCGGCCGACGCCCTTTGCCGGCGGTACACGGTGGCTCGTCGGGGAGGAGCGCGGCTACCTCGCGACGAGGCTCCCCTTCGGAGCCTTGTCCGTGTAGCAGACGAGCTCGTAGGTGCCGGGCTCGACGTCGACGGTGAACGACGTGGTGAAGTCGGGTGCGATGTTCTCGGCCTCCCCCTTCACCTTGTCCCCTTGGAGGACCTCCAGCTCCCCGATCTCGCCGCCGGCGTTCTTGGCGGTGAGCTTCACGGTGCCCGCCGAGACCTCGACGGTTCCGGGATCGCATCCCGTGTCGCTGACGATCACCGTCACCTCGGCCGGGCCACCGTCGGCGGACCCGCCGGTCGACGTTGCCGGGCCCGAGGACGAGCACCCGACCAGCGAACCGACGGCGAGGAGGGCGAACGGGGCGAGCAGCAGGCGCGACACGGCGCCCGGATCCGCCATCACTCGGCGACCGCCGCGGCGGTCCGATCGGCGCCGACGGCCGTGGAGACGGCCGCAGGGACGTCGGTCGGCGCGGGCTCTCCGGCGGCGGCCGCGCCATCGGAGCGACGACCGAGGCGAGCTCGGATGGCGTCGCCGAAGAAGAAGGCGGTGGCCACCGGGACGAGGTAGAGCCAGTAGAGGACGGCCTCACCCACCGAGGGCGTCGCCTGGTAGGCGAGCAGGCCGCGCAGGATGTTGCCGCCGGCAGAGTTGTTGGCGACCAGCCCACTCGTGTCCCACGCCGTGTCCTGCAGCGCGTTCCACAGGCCCGCCTCGTGCAGCGAGTGCAGCGACTGGGCGAGCAGCCCGGCGGCGAAGACGATGACGACAGCGCCGGTGAACGTGAAGAACCGGCGCAGGTCGAGGCGCAGGCTGCCCTTGTAGAGACCGACGCCGAGCCCGGCCGCCACCGCGGTGCCGAGGAAGGCCCCGACGCCGGCCGCGGCGCCGCCCTGCTCGAAGGCGGCCAGCAGGAACAGCGCGCTCTCGAACCCCTCGCGAAGCACCGCGAAGAAGGCCATGGCGATCAGCCCCCAGATGGCCGCGCTGCCGGGCGCGCCGAGCGCGGCGTCGAGCTTGCCCTCCAGCTCGCCCTTCATGGACCGACCTGCCCGCCGCATCCAGAAGATCATCCAGGTGAGGACGCCGACGGCGGCGAAGCCGACCAGCGCCTCGAGCAGCTCCTGCTGGGCGTGGGGCAGCTCCTGGCTGGCCAGGTGGAGGCCGACACCCACCGCGAGGCACAGGGCGGCGGCCGATCCGACGCCGATCCACATCGGGCGCAACATGTCGCGCCGGTCGGTCTTGCGGAGGTAGGAGGCGATGATCACCACGATCAGCGCGGCCTCCAGGCCTTCGCGCAGCATGATCAGGAAGGAAGCGAGCATGGCACCGCCCTGGGGTCGATGGTCACGGCGCTGGCCGCGATGTGTTAGGTATTCCTAATGCATCGTGATCGGTCTGGCAACCCCATGGTCGGACGTCACCGCCGCCGCAGCACGAACCCCCCGTCGCCGAACGACCCGCCGACGAGCAGCGAGCCCGTCGGGAGGGGGGCGCCCGGGGGTACCGCCCACACCACCGCCGCTCGACCCGGGGGCGGGCCGGCGACGAGGGCGGCGACGTCGGGGTCGAGGGCCCAGGTCCCGGCCCTGTCGACGCGCCACACGGCGGGGCCACCGGCCTCGACCTGGCCGGCGGCAGGCGGCATCGCACCCACGACCACCACGGCGTCGCCGTCGACGACGACCCCCCCGACGGCGGCTGCGGCCGGACCCTGTTGCACCGAGACCTGGTCGCCGCTCGTCCACCGGACCAGCACCGCCGTGGCGGGGACCTTGGTGGCGGGGGCAGCCGGCGTCACCCGGCCCGAGCCCGCGAGGCCGGCGACGATGACGTCGTCGCCCGACACGGTGCAGCCGACGGGTTGCCAGCCGAGGGGGACGGCCCCGTCGCCGGGCACCGCCGCGAACGGTCCGCCGGCAGTCGAGCGCCACACCAGTGCGCCGCCGTCGGTGCCGGCGCCCACCGCCCACAGGTCGGTCCCCGACGAGCACACCCCGGTGAGCGCCCCGGGGACCTCCGGCGAGTCCCAGCGGCGCCACTGGGCGCCATCGTCGGACGACCAGATGCCGGCACGCCCGGCGCCGTCGGCCGGAGCCCGCACGCGCCCGACCACGACCCACCGGCCACCGGCCCGCAGCAGCGCAGCCGGCTCGATCCCCCCCGCCGGCACGCCCGGCCCGGTCGGACCCCGACGCTCGAAGGCGCGGCCGTCCCTGGCGTAGAGCCAGAGGGGACCACCGCCCTCGTCTGGCCGCAAGGACCCGGCGACGAGCACGCCGCCCGACTCGTCCACTGCGACCGCCCGGAGGACCTCGCCGGCGGCCGTCACCGGGACCTCGGTCCACACGACGGCGTCGGTCGACGACCAGAGGCGGGCCTGCTGACCGGCGGGGGCCACGGGACCGGTGCCCGCGGCGGCGATCGACCCGCTCGTCCCGGCCGCCACCACCGCGCCCGACGTGGCCGCCACGGCGAGCGCGCGGTCGCCCTGGCGACGTTCGGCCGGTGCCACGTCGCGAGCGTCGCCGGCCGCCCAGGCGTCGCCGACGCTGCGCCACGTGCGCCGCCCCGCCTCGCCGAGCGGGCGCGGGCCGAGGACCACCCATCCCCCGCTGGAGATGCCGGTCACCACCGGGCCCGAGGGTGCGGTGGACCCCCCATCGGCCAGGGGCGGGCCCGGGATCGTCTGCCAGCGGTCGCCGTCGAGCTCGGCCAAGGTCAGGTCGGCAGACGGCACGGACCCGGCCGCGGCCACCCTGACCCGGCCGTCGCGGTCACCGAGGCGCACCTGGCCCCGACCGGGGACCACCGGACCGGGCGCCCAGGACGCACCGCGCTCGGATGTCAGGAGCCGGTTCTCGCCGGCGGCCGTCGCCGCAGCCGTGACGAACCGATCGCCGCTGATCGTCAGGGGGAGCCACGAGGTGGTGCGACCACCGGCGTCACCGAGCGGGCCGGCCGGCTCGCCCCCGGCTGCCGGGCGGCCGACGAAGCCGGCGCCGAGCGGCGACGAGGACCAGCCACCCGCGCCGTCGGAGGTGGCGGCCACGGGTGTGCCCGCCGACGTCACCCCGAGCGCCACCACCGTCGCATCGCGGACGGCGACGGCGTCGAGGGTGACCGGCGGTTCGCCCTCGGCGGCGCCGACGCCGCTCACCTGCCACGCTCGCCCGTCGGTCGAGGTCCACACCAACGCCGGGGCCGTCGCCCCGGCGACCGGGCCGCCGACCGCCACCCAGCCGGGTCCGCCACTCGCGATCCCCCGGACCGCCGCCCCCGACGCGCCGGCCGGCAACGGCAAGGTCACCGGATCCTCCCAACGCCAGCCGTCCGTCGAGCGCCACACCGTCGGCCGGGCGGACGGGCCCGATCCGACCACCCCTCCCAGCAGCCCCAGTCGCCCGTCGTCGGCGACCGACGTCGTCGCACCGGCGGCACCGTCGGGCACCGGGACGCCCACGGGCTGCCACCGGGCACCATCGGGAGCGACCCACAGCGCCGGCGTCGCCTGCCGCCCGGGGGTGTCCTGGACCGAGCCGGGCACCTCCCACAGGCCGTTGCCGAGACGGACGCGCTCGATCGCCGCCACCTCCGCCACCGGCTCGGGCTGCGCGGTGCCGACAGGCACCCACGACCACGCCCCGGCCTCCCGGTACGGCGGCGGTGGCGCCGCCGACGGACGGGTGCAGGCCACCGCCACGGCCAGCACCGCCACCACGGCCACGAGCGCGCTCGTGCGCCGGCACCGCTCAGCCACCGCGGGCTGCCACCGCCACGACCTACCGCAGCACCGAGGGCAGCGGGCGCTGGTGCACGAGGGTCAGCCGCTTGGTGGCCCGGGTGAGCGCGACGTACAGCGCTCGCATGCCCTGGGCCTCCTCGTCGACGATGGCCGCCGGCTCGACGACGACGCTGGCATCGAGCTCGAGGCCCTTCACCAGCCCCACGGGGACGACGGTGATCCGAGCGTCGAGGCCGTGGCGGGTGGCCCGACCGAAGGCCACACCGGCCTCCTCGAGCGCCTCGACCAACGCCTCGACATGGGACTCCGGGCAGATCACGGCGACGTTGCCGAGCCCGACGGCGTCGCGCGCGGCGACCGCCGCAGCGACCGCCGCGCGCGCGAGATCGTCGTCGGGTCCCACCGTGACGACAGCCGGGGGGTCGCCGTCCTGGCGCACCGATCGGGGTGGGGCGAGGTCGGGAGCCGCCTCGGCGAGCACCCTGGCGGCGAGCGCCATGATCGGCTCCGGGAGCCGGTAGCCGATGGTCAGCTCGGCCCGATGCGGCGGGCGCCGGTCGGGCAGGTGCTCGAGGATCTCGTCCCAGTCGGCATGGGCCCACTGGCCGGTCGCCTGCGCGATGTCGCCGACCACGGTCATGGAGCCGTTGAGCGACCGCCGGCTGAGCACCCGAAGCTGCATCGGGGACAGGTCCTGGGCCTCGTCGACGACGATGTGGCCGTAGGTGCGCACCTCGTCGTCGGCGGGGATGCCCTCGGCCTGCTCCCGCTGCCGCTGGCGCCTCGACTTCGGCTTGGGCCCGAGCAGCGCCCGCGCCTCGTCGAGGAGGGGGGCGTCGTCGTTGGTCCACACCACCTCACTGACGTGGGTCGAGCGGGGACGGTGCAGGCTCTGCCACTCGGCGTCGTCGAGCAGGCCGCTCGCCGCGCTCTTCAGCAGACCACGGGCGCCGTACAGGTCGTGCAGCAGCTCGGCCGGCGTCAGCACCGGCCACATGCGCTCGAGGGCCTCGCGCAGCTCGAGGGTGTGGCGCAGGCGGTCGCGCACGTCGGCCGTTGAGAGCTCGCCTCGGCCGCTGCGGGCCAGGGCGCCGAACACCTCCTGCTCGACGTAGCGTCGCCCGGCGTTGTGCTTGCGGTAGCGCCGGCGCGCTTCGTGCACGATGCGCTCGCTCTGGCCCACGGTCAGGCGGAGGTGCTGCAGCCCGAACCCCACGGTGAGGTCGTGGCGCAGCGGGCGCTCGCGCTGGCGCACCGCCCGCCGCAGCAGCTCGGCCGTGCGCAGATCGCCCTTCACCCGGGACGTGAGGCCGCGGTCGAAGCCCGCGACGCGCACGTCGGCCACGAGGTCGGCGAGCACCGCCAGCTCGACACCGGCCTCACCCAGCGACGGCAGCACCTGCTCGATGTAGCTGAGGAACAGCCGGTTGGGCCCGATCACCAGCACCCCCTGACCCTCGAGCGGGAACCGGTGCGTGTACAGGAGGTAGGCGGCGCGGTGCAGCGCCACCACCGTCTTGCCCGTGCCCGGACCCCCCTGGACGACGAGGACGCCCGGCATCTCGGCCCGGATGATCTCGTCCTGCTCGCCCTGGATGGTGGCGACGATGTCGGTGAGCTTGCCGGTGCGGGCCGTCTCGAGGGCGGCGATCAGCGCGCCGTAGCCGGTGACGGCGTCGTCGGCACCGGCGCGCCCTTCGAGCACCAGCCCGAGGTTGCTGGCCGCGTCGCCGAACAGCTCGTCCTCGATCCCGAGCAGCGTGCGGCCTCGCGTGGCGAAGTGGCGACGGCGCAGCAGCCCCATCGGCTGGCGGCCCGTGGCCCGGTAGAAGGGCTCGGCGATCGGCGCCCGCCAGTCGACGATCACCGGCTCCTGCCCCTCGTCGGCGACGGCGATGCGCCCGATGTAGAACGCCTCGTCGGGTGCGGTGTCGATCCGTCCGAAGCACAGCGCCGCCTCGCCGAGGTCGAGCTGGGCCAGCCGCGACGCCATGGCATCCCAGATGGCATCTCGCTCGAAGCGGGCCTGGTTGGTCCCGCCTCGCCCCACCTCGACCATCGTCGTCATCCGGGTCGCCGCCAGCCGAGTGGCTTCGAGGCACTCGTAGGCGTGGTCGAGGTACGCCTGCTCGGCCTCGAGATCGGGATGCACTGCAGCCATCGGGCTCCTCGGGGCCCATCCGCGGTGCAGCGTCGGGGCCGTGTCGGACTTCCCACAGGGGATTCGAGAACGTTCGATCCTACCCGCGGACGGCATCGGCCACGACGGCGCGTCGGTGCCCCGACACGAGGTCGGGGCACCGCACGAGCGCAGGGTCGGTTCAGCCGGCGGGGGCGGGCTCCGCCTCGGCGACGCCGATCCAGGCGGTGTAGCCGCCGAGCAGATCGCTGACGTCCTCGAAGCCCTGCTCGGCCAGCAGCGAGGCGGCGATCACCGACCGGTAGCCGCCGGCGCAGGCCACGACGGTCGGTCGCAGCGGGTCGAGCTCGCCGAGGCGGGCGCGCAGCTCGGGCAACGGGACGTTCGTGGACCCCTCGAGCGGACCCACGGCGACCTCGCCCCGGTTGCGCACGTCGACGATCTGGACGTCGATCGCCCCGGCGAGGCGCGTGCGCAGATCGGACGCCGTGATGCGGGTGCTGCGCACCACCTCCTCGGGGTGCTCGAGCATCACCCGCTCCGGCTCGTCGAGGTGGCCGATGACGTGGTCGTAGCCGATGCGGGCCAACCGCAGGCGGGCCTCGGCCTCGGTGCCGGGGTCGCTCACGAGGACGATGGGGGTCTCGGGAGGCACGACGCTGCCGACGTACTCGGCGAACCGGCCGTCGAGTCCGACGTTGAGCGACCCGACCAGGTGGCCGGCGGCGAAGTCGGCCGCCGAACGGGTGTCCACGACCGCAGCGCCGTCGGCGCGGGCCTGCAGGAGCGCGGCGTGGTCGAGGGCCGGCAGCGCCGCCTGACCGTCGTGGAGGCCGTGCTCCTGGCGGTTCTTGGTGGCGTCGAAGATGAAGTACCCCGGCGCCGACGGCTGGCCCTCGGTCACCACGGTGACGAACTCGGCCTCGGTCATCGGCCGCAGTGCGTAGTTCGTCACCCGCTGCTCGCCGATCGTCGACTGGGTCGCCGTCGACAGGTTCTTGCCGCACGCCGATCCGGCGCCGTGGCCGGGGAAGACCCGGGTCTCGTCGGGCAGGGTCAGCAAGCGGTCGCGCACCGACCGGTACAGCCGAGATGCGAGGTCGTCGGCGGTCACACCGATCGAGGAGAGCAGGTCGGGTCGGCCGACGTCGCCAATGAAGAGGGTGTCGCCGGTCAGCACCCCGTAGGGGACGTCGTCGTCGGCGTGCTCGTACACGACGATGCTGATCGACTCCGGCGTGTGCCCGGGCGTCTCCCGGATCTCCAGCGTCACCTCGCCGAGCGAGATGCGCTCACCGTCGTGGAGGCGGCGGAAGGCGAACTCGGCCTCGGCGTCGGCGCCGTAGCCGATCTCGGCGCCGGTCGCCGCCGCCAGCTCGAGGTGGCCGGACAGGAAGTCGGCGTGGAAGTGGGTCTCGAGCACGAGCTCGATCGTGAGCCCCAGCTCGGCGGCGTCGCGGAGGTACTCGTCGATGTCGCGTCGCGGGTCGACCACCACGGCGCGCCCCGTCGTCTCGTCACCGATCAGGTACGAGGCCTGGGAGAGGCAGTCGAGGTAGTACTGGGTGAAGATCACGGTCAGGCTCCTTCCGGTCCCGCGGTAGACCCCCCAGGGTATATGCGCCGTCAACCGCCGGCCACGCCCGGGCATTCCCGGCGCCGGCCGACCGGCTCAGGGTCCCGGCTCCTCGCCCAGCTCGCGCAGGGCGTCGCGCAGCGCCGTGCGCAGCCGCCGGGCGTTCGCCGGGGGCAGGTGGGCGACCAGGCCGGCGCCGGGCCGACCTGCCTCCTCCACCGTCAGCACCACCCGGGGGCGGGCGTCGTCGTAGTCGTCGGTGATGGCCACGGCCCACGACAGCGGGGCGAGGTCGGCATCCTCGGCCCCCGGAGGGTGGTCGGCGGGATCGAACGGGTGGTCGTCGATCGATCGGCGCACCCCGTCAGTCTCGCCGATCCGACGTCGGGCCGCTGGTGGCGTCGTGGTCGGGATCGTCCGGAGGTGGGAGCCGGGGAAGGTGGCCGGGCGGGGCCGGGGTCGCGGCCTCGGGCCCCCCACCCAGCTCGATCGCGCCGAACTCCATCGAGCCGAGGTCCTGGCTGTGGCCGAGGTCGGCCTGGTCACGGCCGAAGCCGTGGTCGTGATCGTGGTCGTGGGCATGGGGCTGCTCGAGGGAGACGAGGTCGGCGCCGACCCGGCGCAGCGCGATGCCGAAGGTCTCGAGCAGGTGGTCGGGGGTGAGCACCTCGGTGGGCTGGCCGACGGCGACCAGCCGGCCGGCGAGCAGCAGCACCTGCGAGCCGAGCGCCGCCTCGGCGATGTCGTGGGTGGCGACGATCACCGTCGCCCCGCGGGCGCGCTCGTCGGCCACGGCGGTCAGATATCGCTCCCGGCCGGCGGCGTCGATGCCCGCCGTGGGCTCGTCCAGCACGAGCAGCTCGGCCCGCCGGGCCAGCACCTGGGCCAGGAAGGTCCGCTGCTGCTGACCGCCAGACAGGTCGCGCAGCGGGCGGTGGGCGAGGTCCTCGATCCCCATCCGTGCCAGGGCCTCGTCGACCGCCTCCCGATCGGCCCGCCCCATGCGCCCGAGCAACCCGTGGTCGGCGAAGCGACCCATCCGCACGACGTCGCGCACCTGCAGCGGCAGGACGAAGCCCGTGGCGTGGAACTGGCCGAGGTAGGCGACACGCGTCGGCGTCGACCCGGGCCGGCCCCCGAGCACCTCGAGCGACCCGCCGACCGGCTCGAGCAGCCCCACGAGGGTCTTGAGCACGGTGGACTTCCCCGAGCCGTTCGTGCCCACCAGCGCCACCTGCTCACCAGCGGTCACGTCGAGGTCGATCCCGGCCACCACGGCGTGGTCGCGATAGCCCACGGCGAGACGGCTGGCCTGCAGCACCGGGGCGTCGGGGCCGGTCGGGGCCCCGTTCACGACCGGGCCTCCGCCGGGACCCGGCGCCCCGGCCGGCGGTCCCGCACCGACTGGGCCACCAGCACGACGAAGAACGCGGCCACGGCGACGAGGACGATGGCGGCGCCGCCGGCGATGTCGGCGTGGTAGCTCACGAGCAGGCCGACGTAGACGCTCACCACGCCGATCACCGCCGACCAGGCGATCATCGACCCCACCCGGCGGGCGAGGAGCGCCCCGGTGCCGGCCGGGGCGAGCAGCATGCCGAACACCAGCAGCGTGCCGACCGTCTGGAAGGACACCACCACCGTCACGGCGATGAGCACCAGCATCACGTTGTGGTAGCGGCTGGCCCGGAACCCGGCCACGTCGGCCATCTCGGGATCGAAGCTGAGGAGCAGGAAGGGCCGCGCGCACACGACCGTGACGGCGCACACCACGACGGTGGCGACGAGCTGCACCCAGACGTCGGCCGTGGTGATGCCGAGCACGTCGCCGAACAGGATGCCGACGAGGTCGCCGGTGAAGCTGCGGCTGCGGGACACCAGCACCACCCCCAGCGCCAGCATCCCGACGAACAGCAGGCCGATGGCCGTGTCCGAGCTGAGCCGGGAGCGCTTCGTCACGGCCTGGACGCCGAAGATCATGGCCACCGCCCCCACCACGGCGCCGACCATCCCCGGCCACCCGAGCAAGAGGGCGCCGGCGATGCCGGGCAGCACGCCGTGCGCGAGGGCGTCGCCGATGAAGGCCAGGCCCCGCAGCACCACGAAGGTGCCGACCACGGCGCAGGCCACCGCCACGAGCACCCCGGCGACCAGCGCCTGGGCCAGGAAGCTGTTGTCCCGGAACGGGCCGACGAGGAGATCGATCACGGCGCCGGCGCCAGGCCGCCGCGGATGCCGGCGGCGAGCTCCTGGATGAACGTCGCGTACTGGCCGTCGGCGGGCAGCGTGTGGGTGGCCAGCTCGACGACCCGGACCCCGGTGTCGCGGCTGATCGCCTCGGACAGGGCCGGAGGGGTGCCGATCTCGTTGAACACGACGGGCACCTGGTACCGGCGGATCTGGTCCTCCAGGTCGGCGAGCTCGCCGGCCGAGGGCGCGGCCTGCGACGTCGTCGCCGGGATGATCGCGCCGACCAGGCGGAAGCCGTAGCGGTCGGCGAAGTAGCCGAGGGACTCGTGGCCGGTGACGAGCAGCCGCCGGTCCGGCGGGATCACCTCGAGGGTCTGCCGGGTCCGGGCGTCGAGGTCGTCGAGCCGGGCACGCTGCGCCGCCGCCTCGGCGCTCAGGTCGAGGCCGATCCGCTCGCGGAGGAAGACGGCGAGGGCGCCCATGGCGTCGCGCATGGCGAGCGGGTCGACCCAGATGTGGGGATCCTCACCACCGGCCACCCGCTCCTCGTGCGGCTGGTCGTCGGTGCCGTGCGGGACCTCGTCGGCGCCGAAGGTGCGCAGGGCCACGTGGTCGGTGGCGGCGAACACCGGCACACCCTTGTCCCGGGCACGGCCCACGGCATCCTCGAGTCCCTCCTCGAGGCCGAGGCCGTTGGTGACCACGGCATCGGCCGCCTCCAGCTTGGCGACGTCCTTGGCCGACGGCCGGTAGTCGTGGGGGTCGATGCCGTCGGGCATGAGGACCGTGACCTCGGCCCGGTCGCCCACCAGGTCGCGCACCAGCGCGCGAGCACCGGGTAGGTGACCACGATCCGCTTCCCCGAGCCGCCGGCAGGGGTCGAGCCGGCCGGGGAGTCCGGTGCGCCACCGCAGCCGGCGGTGACCAGGGCCGCCACGGCGACGAGGGAGAGGAGGGCGCCGAGCCGGCCCGGCCGGTGCCGCCGCGGCGGGGCCGGGTCGTCGATGCCCGGCTCGGGACGAGGACCGTCGACCCGATGGCGGACGCCGAGGACACCGGCGCCACGGGTGGGACCAGTGGGACGGGAGCGCGGACGCGGACAGCGCATGGGCAGCCTTCGGACACCTCGGGGTGGACGGGAACCCAGGTGGGAACCAGTCTCACAATACTGCGAACCATTCTCAATTGCGATGGGTGCCTCGTGGGCGTCCCACCGCACGCACGGCACCGGAGGACGACCGCCGTTGGGGGCACGACGGGGCCCGGCGGTACGGTCGGGGTCGTGGCCGATCGCGACGCCCCGTTCCTGCAGGCCTGCCGCGGCATCGGAGGTGACCGACGGGTGCCGGTGTGGTTCATGCGCCAGGCCGGCCGGTCGCTGCCCGAGTACCGCGCCGTGCGGGGCACCGGAACCATCCTCGACGCCATCCGCGACCCGGGGCTCGCCGCCGAGATCACGCTGCAGCCCGTGCGCCGCTACGGCGTCGACGCCGCCATCCTCTACTCCGACATCGTCGTGCCGGTGGCCGCCGTCGGGTTCGGCGTCGACGTCGCCCCCGGCACCGGCCCCGTCGTCGCCGAGCCCTTCCGCTCGGCCGCCGACCTGGCGCGGCTGCGACCCCTCGAGCCCGACGTCGACACGCCGTACGTGCTCGAGACCATCCGCCTGCTCGCGAAGGAGCTGCCGGTCCCGCTGATCGGGTTCGCCGGCGCCCCCTTCACCGTCGCCAGCTACCTCGTCGAAGGTGCGCCGTCGCGCACCTACGCCCGGACCAAGGCGCTCATGCACGGCGACCCGCAGCTGTGGCATCGCCTCATGGAACGGCTCGTCGAGCTGGCCATCACGTCCCTGCGCTCGCAGGTCAGCGAGGGCGCCGCCGCCGTCCAGCTGTTCGACTCGTGGGCCGGCGCCCTCTCGCCCCCCGACTACGACCGGTTCGTGGCTCCCCACAGCCGAGCCGTCCTCGACGCCCTCGCCGACCGTGACGTGCCCCGCATCCACTTCGGCGTGGGCACGGGCGAGCTGCTGCGCCGCATGGGGGCGGTGGGCGCCGACGTCGTCGGCGTCGACTGGCGGGTGCCCCTCGACGAGGCTCGCCGGCGGGTCGGCCCCGGCAAGGCGCTGCAGGGCAACCTCGACCCGGCGCTGTGCCTGGCTCCGTGGGACGTCGTCGCCGAGGCCACCCGCGACGTGCTCGCCCGGAACGCGGGCCATCCGGGCCACGTGTTCAACCTCGGCCACGGCGTGCTGCCCGAGACCGACCCGGCGATCCTCGAGCAGGTGGTCGCGCTGGTCCACGCCGAAGGGCGGGCGGACGGTCCCCACCCGACCGCGGACGACGCCGGATCGACGCCGCACCCCTGGCCGCGCGACCCGAGCGACCCCTCAGGAGCCGTCCATGACGACTGATGCGACCGGACCGGCGCCGGGACGACGCACCGGTGTGGTGGTGATGGCCTACGGCACGCCCCGCTCGCCCGCCGACATCGAGGCCTACTACACCCACATCCGCCGGGGCCGGCCCCCCGAAGCGGCGCAGCTGGCCGAGCTGACCGCCCGCTACGAGGCCATCGGCGGCGTGTCACCGCTGGCGGCGCGCACCGAGGCCCAGCGCGCCGCCGTGCAGGAGGCGCTCGACCGCCGGGCGGGGCCGGGGTCCTTCCGAGCGGTGCTCGGCCAGAAGCACGCCGCCCCCTTCATCGAGGACGGCGTGGCCGAGCTGGTCGACGACGGCGTCGACGCCATCGTCGGGCTCGTGCTGGCGCCGCACTTCAGCGGGTTCAGCGTGGGCCAGTACCACGAGCGGGCCCGGACCGCCGCCGGCGACGTGCCCTACGCCGGCATCGAGAGCTGGCACCTCGAGCCGGCCTACCTCGACTTCCTCGCCGACGCCGTCACCCGGGCCCGAGCGGGCCTGCCCACCGCCCACAAGATCCTGTTCACCGCCCACTCCCTGCCCGAACGGGTCCTCGCCGGCGACCCGTACCCCGACCAGCTCCGCGACAGCGCCGCAGCCGTCGCCCAGCGCGTCGGGCTCGACCCGTGGGCCGACTGGTCGATCTGCTGGCAGAGCGCCGGCCGCACGCCCGAGCCGTGGCGAGGCCCCGACATCCTCGAGGTCATCGGGGAGCTGGCGGCCACCGGACGCGCCGAGGGCGTGCTGGTGTGTCCGCAGGGCTTCGTGGCCGACCACCTCGAGGTCCTCTACGACCTCGACATCGAGGCGGCGCAGGTGGCCGCAGAGGTCGGGCTGACCTTCGCCCGAACCGACGTGTGCAACGACGACCCTGCGGTCATGGGCGCCCTCGCCGGCCTCGTCCTCGATGCCGCCGGCGAGCTCGCACGGCCCGCCGCCGGCGGCGCGCGCCAGGTCAGCCCGACCGACGCGCGTCCGGTGGGCGATGCCGCGCCCCGCGACGCCGGCGTCGCGACGACGGCGTCGGGCACCCTCGCCGCACCGCACGGAGCGGGAGCCGCCGGCAGCCGGGGCGGGCACGTGGTGGTGGTCGGTGCCGGCATCACCGGCCTGACCGCCGCCCACGCCCTCCAGCACGCCGACCCGTCGCTGCAGATCACCATCGTCGACGCCGCCGAACGAACCGGCGGCAAGCTCCACGCCGAGGTGTTCGCCGGCCACCGGGTCGACGAAGGCGCCGACGCCTTCCTCGCCCGCGTGCCCGCCGCCGTCGAGCTGTGCCACCAGCTCGGCCTCGGCGATCGGCTCACCACCCCGGCCACGGGCACGGCCTACCTGTGGGCCCGCGGCGCGCTGCGCCGCTTCCCGGACGGCCTGGTGCTCGGCGTGCCCACCGACCTCGGCGCGCTCGCCGCCAGCGGCCTGCTCTCCGACGACGGGGTGGCCGCCGCGCGGCGCGACGAGGAGCTCGAGCCCGAGCACTGGGCGGAGGGCCACGACGAGACCGTCGGTGCCCTCGTGCGGCGCCGGTGCGGGGACGAGGTGTTCGAGGTGCTCGTCGCCCCGCTGCTCGGGGGTGTCAACGCCGGCGATGCCGACGAGCTGAGCGTGCGGGCGGGGGCGCCCCAGCTGGCCCAGGCGATGCAGTCCCACGGCCGGCTGCTCGAGGGCCTCCGGGCCCAGCGGGAGGCCGCCCGAGCCGCCGACCCGGACGCTCCGGTGTTCCACGGGCTGATCGGCGGCACCGGGCTGCTCGCGGAGACGCTGACCGATGCGGTCGTCGGCGCGGGCGCCGAGCTCCTCCTCGGCACCGCCGCCACCGGCCTGGCGGCGTCGTGGCTCCCCGGGCGCTCCGCACCCGTCCACCAGGTCCGTCTCGACGAGCCCCATGGCCGCGCCGCGCTCGACGCCGACGCCGTCGTCCTGGCGGTGCCGACCTACGCCGCCGCCCCGATGCTGACGGCCGCCGGACCGGCGGTGACCTCCGAGCTCGAGGCGGTGCGGTACGCCTCCTGCGTCGTGGTGACCCTGGCGCTGCCCCGCGACGCCGTCGGCCGCGACCTCGACGGCAGCGGCGTGCTCGTCCCACCCGGCGAGGATCGGCTGCTGACCGCCTGCTCGTGGGCCTCGAGCAAGTGGGCGCACCTGGCCGGCGACGGGACCACCGTCGTGCTGCGCGCCTCGGCGGGGCGCGTCGGCGACGAGCGGGCGCTGGCGATGGGAGACGACGAGCTGGTCGCCGCCCTGCTCGGCGACCTCGCCGAGACCATGGAGGTCCGCGGCGAGCCCACCGAGGTCCGTGTGAGCCGGTGGCCCCGGGCGCTGCCCCAGTTCCGACCCGGCCACCTCGACCGGGTCCGGGCGACCGACGACGCCCTCGCGCTCGCCCTGCCCGGTGTCGTGCTCGCCGGCGCCGGTCGCACCGGCCTCGGGGTGCCGGCCTGCATCACCCAGGGCCGCGCCGCCGCCGATCGGGTGCTGGCCCGGCTCGCCACCCGCTGACGCCGGAGGACCGGACCGCCGGCCCGTGGTGGCGGCACGGCGCAGCGGCGCAGAGCAGCACGGCGGCGCGACGCGGCACAGCAGCGGCCACCGGCGCGCGGCCCCGGTCCGGGCACACCCGTCGCACAGACCACATCGCACACGTCGTCGACCTCGTCATCAGGACCACCACGCACACCAGAAGCCACCAGAACCCCCGACGGGCACTCCACGTGTCATCGTGTTGCGTTCTCGTTGCGCTCAGCCCCCATTGCTGCAAAGATCCCGTAACAATGACGCTGGATCGCCACAAAGATCGCCCCATAGACCGACGCCACGACCGTCACCACGGTCACGGCGCCGACGGCTCGTCGACCGCGGTCGACCGCCCCGTCGCCCGTCGTCGGCGCCTGGCGGCGGGGGCTGTGGCCCTCGGCCTGGTCACGGGGCTGTGCGCCGGCACGAGCGGGGCCGACGAGCTCGGCGACAAGCGGGCCGAGGCGGCCCGCGTCGCGGCTCGCCTGCAGGATCTCACCGAGCAGCAGATCCAGCTCGCCGAGGACTACAACCAGGCCAACCTCCAGCTCGAGTCGGCCGACCGCGACATCGACGCGGCGCAGCACCGCGTCGACGTCGCCACCGCCGACGTCGAGGCGAACCGGGAGGCGGTCCGGCAGGTGGCCGTGCGCGCCTACCTCGCCGGAAACGACAGCCCCACCATGAACGTGCTGCTCACCAGCAGCGCCGACCAGGCCCCGCAGAAGAAGGGGTACCTCGACGCCGCCTCGGCCGACCGGCAGGACGCCATCGATCGCCTGGCCGCCACCCGCCAGCACCTCGAAGCCGAGATCGAGGCCCTCGGCAAGGCCAAGGGCGAGGCGCAGGACGCCAAGGACAAGGCCGAGCGGGCCAAGCAGCAGGGCGACGACGCCATCGCCGAGCAGCAGGCGCTGCAGGCGAAGGTCCAGGGCGAGCTCAGCGGCCTGGTGCAACAGGAGCAGGCGCGCCTCGCCGAGCAGCGCCGTCAACAGAACGAGGCCGACCTCCGGGCCCGTGGCGGCGGGGATCTGCTGACGGCCGACGCCGGTGGCACGACCACCACGACCGCCGGCGGACCGACGACCACCACCAGCGGCACGGGCGCCGACAGCGGGCGGTCAACCACAACCAGTGGTGCCCCGGCCACCACGGCTGGGGGCCCGGCCCCGACCGCCGCCGCGCCCCGGCCCGCGCCCACCCCAGCACCGCCCGCGCCCGCCCCCGCACCGGCCCCGCCGGCCCCGGCGTCGGGTGCCGCCGCCCGGGCCGCGTCGATCGCGCTGAGCCAGCTCGGCGTGCCCTACGTCTGGGGCGGCGCCTCCCCCCGGGGCTTCGACTGCTCCGGTCTGGTGATGTGGGCCTATGCCCAGGTCGGGATCTCGCTGCCCCACGCCACGAGCGCGCTGTACGCGGCCACCCGGCCGATCTCGATGAGCGAGCTGCAGGTCGGCGACCTCATCTTCTTCTACGGCCTCGGCCACGTCGGCATCTACATCGGCGGAGGCCGCGTGGTGCACGCACCCCACACCGGCGACGTCGTGCGCATCGAGCAGGTCGCGAACATGCCGGTGACCGGTGCCCGGCGGGTCGGCTGAGCCCCGACGATGGTCAGGGTCGCACCCTCCCGCGTCCTGCCGCGGCGCCGCCTCGCCCCCAGCGGGACCCGCCGGCTCCGCCGAGCGCGCCCGCCCGTCGAGCGCCCCCTCCGGGCGGGAGCGACGCACGCCGTGACCGGGCTGCTCGTGCTGCTGCACGGCCACGGCGACGACCCGGCCACCCTCGGAGCCGTCGCACCCCGTCTCGACCCCCATGGTCGGCTCCGTCGCATGATCCCGTCGGGCCGTCACCGCACGCCGACGGGACCGGCCTGGCTGCCGACGTTCGCCGCGGCGCCCACCTCGACCGACGTCGGCGACGTGCTCGAGCGCCTCGCCCGCGAGATCCGGGCCACCCTCCCGGCGGCCGCGCTCGACGGTCCCTCGATCGGGCACGACACCCCTGATCCCACTCCGGGGCAGCACGTCCACCGTCGGCCCGGGCTGGTCCTCGCCGGGTTCTCCCAGGGTGCGGCCCTGGCGCTGGCCTACGCGCTCGCGCGCCGCGACGGCGACCATGCCGACTGGGTCCGCCCCACCCACGTGCTGGGCTTCGGCACCTACCTGCTCGACCCGGACGTGGTCGACTACGACCCCGCCGGGGCGTCCGCCACGGCGTGCTGGCTCGGCCACGGCGACGAGGACGACGTCGTCCCCGTCCAGCAGGGGCGGTCGGCGGCTCGGTGGCTGGCCCGCCACGACCTCGACGTGCGGTTCTGCGAGACGGCGGGCGGCCACGCCATCACCGACGCACAGCTCGACGACGCCCGCGACTGGCTCCACCCCGGCGACTGATGGGTGTCTGACCGCTCGGACCGGCGCGGCGCGCGCCGGTACCGTGGTCCGGTGGTCGAGCGTCCGTCGCGCACCCGCCTCACCGTCGTCGCCGCCACCGTCGCGATCGTGCTGGTCGCCACCGCGGCCTGGTCCCGACGCGACGACGGCCCGCCGACGACGACCGGCGTGCAGGTGGGGCTGGCCGCCGCCGACCTCGCCACCTCGACGACCCGGTCGACCACGACCGAGCCGTCGACGGTGCCGCCCCCGACGGCACCCCCCGTGCCGATCCCCGACCCGCTGCCGGCCGACCCGTATGCCCCGACGCCTGCGGTCGTGCTCGGCCGGATCCGCATCCCCGAGCTCGGTGTCGACCAGCCGTTGCAGGAGGGGATGACCCTCACCGCCATCGACCGGGGGCCGAGCCACTGGCCCGGCACCGCGGCACCGGGTGAGCTCGGCAACGTGGTCGTGGCCGGGCACCGCTCGACCCACTCCAAGCCGTTCGAGGACCTCGACCGGCTCACGGCCGGCGACCGGATCGTGTTCGACACCGCGTCGGGGTCGTTCACCTACGAGGTCCGCGGCGTCATCGTCGTGCCCGAGGACCACATCGGCATCGCCGCGGCCAGCGCCGCCCACACCGCGACCCTGTTCGCCTGCCACCCGAAGGGCTCGGCCACGCACCGCATCGTCGTGAAGGCCCGGCTCCTCGGCGCCGACGGGCGGCCGGTCGACGACGAGTCGACGCTGCCGCCGGTCGACCTCGGCGCCGACGAGACCGGCACCACGCTGGTGGTCCGCGCCACGCCCGGATCCCCGCCACCGGCGGCCACCGATCCCTTCGCCGGCTCGGCCGGCTGAGCCCCGGACCGGAGCCCCGGACGGACCGGCACCGGCACCGGCACCGGCACCGGCAGCAGCACCGGCAGCAGCACGGGCACCGGCACCGGCGGGGCGTGGATCACAGCTCGCCAGGCGGGAAGAACTCGATCCAGTTGGCGACCATCGAGCCGCCGTCGGCGATCACCGACGTGCCGGTGATGTAGCGGGCCGCCGGCGAGCAGAGGAACAGCACGATGGCCGCCATCTCCTCGGCGGTGCCCAAGCGGGCGCCGCGCCCGGCGACCTCGGTGATCTCGACCTCGAAGCCCTCGGCGGTGCGGCCGAGCTTCTCGATCTCGTTCTCCTGCAGGCCCTCGGTGTCGATCGGCCCGGGGGCGAAGGCGTTGATGGTGACCCCGTGGTGCACGAGGTACGAGGCCATGGTCTTGGTCAGGTTCACCACGCCCGCCCGAGCCGCCCCCGAGTGGGCGAACGCCGGTGCGCCTCGCTCGTAGGAGAAGGTGTGCACCACGTTCACGATCGACCCGTACCGAGCCTCCGCCATGGGCGCCATGAAGCGGCTGATCATGTTCCACGTGCCGTTGAGGTTGAGGTCGACCACCGCCCGCCAGCCGTTGTCGGAGATCTGCGACGGGAGTGCGGGGAACTGGCCACCGGCGTTGTTGACGAGGAAGTCGACCCGTCCGAGCTCGCCGTACGCGGCGTCCCGCAGGGCCTCGACCTGGGCGACGTCGCGGATGTTGGTGGGCACGGCCAGGGCTCGCACCCCCAGGGACCGTGCCTCTGCGGCCGTCGCCTCGAGCGTCTCGGGGGTCCGTCCGGCGACCACGACGTCGGCGCCGTAGCGAGCGAACCCCAGCGCCGTGCGCCGGCCGATGCCGGTGCCGCCCCCGGTGACGAGCGCGACCCGACCGGCGAACAGGTCGGGGGCGAAGGTGTCGAGCGGTCCGTGGCGCCGGGGCATGGCCGAGCAGCGTACGCGGCCGCCCCCGGGGCGTCCGGATCGACCCGGACCGAGCGATCGTGCTGCGCTCGCTCGGGACCCGGCGAACACCGACCACCGCCGCATCGATGGGTGATGACTGGCCCACGGTTCGGCGGCGCAACATGATGAGGCGCCATGTCCGACGAGCCGACGCCGCCCGCACCATCGCCATCGGCCGGGGTGTCGACGGGGACCGGGTCATCGGGCGCTGAGGTCACGGCCGCCCCCGACCGCCGGCAGCCACGGTCCTGGCGGCGGACCGCGGTGGTCTCGGTCGCCGCAGTCGGAAGCGGGCTGAGCCTCGCCGCGTCCGTGCCCCCCTGGGGCTGGTGGCCCCTCGCCTTCGTTGGCGTCTTCGGCTGGGACCGCCTCATCGCCGAGCAGCCGTGGGCGCGTCGCTTCCGTCGCTCCTGGCTGCTGGCCATGGCCTGGCTCTTCCCGTCGATGCTGTGGATGCTCGACCTCACCCCACCCGGCTACGTCATCGCCTGCGTCGTCTTCGGCGCCTTCTTCGGCGTGGCCGGTGCCGCCTGTCCCCCGGGACGGGCACGGTGGGTGGCGCTGCCCGGCACCGTCGTGGCCGTGGAGGTCGTCCGCTGGAACTGGCCCTTCGGTGGCGTGCCGCTGTCGACGCTGGCCATGAGCCAGGCGTCGGCCCCGCTCGCCGTCACCGCTCGCACGGTGGGCGCCCTCGGCATCGTGGGGCTGGTGTGCATCGTCGGGGTCGGCCTCTCGGCGGCGTGGGAGCGACGGTGGCGGGCGGTGGGCATCGCCGCCGCCGTGGTGGTGGTCGTCGGCGGCGTGTCGCTCGTGGCCCCCAGGGGCGAGGACGCCGGCGCCCTGCGGGTGGCGGTCGTGCAGGGCGGCGGGCCCCAGCGCACCCGGGCCGCCACCTCCGACGCCAAGGCCGTGTTCCAGCGCCACCTCGACGCCAGCCGCCAGATCCGCACGCCGGTCGACCTCGTGGTGTGGCCCGAGAACGTCATCAGCGTCGAGGGTCGGCTGCAGGACAACCCCGAGCACGCCCAGCTCCAACAGCTCGCCCGCGACCTCGACGCCACCCTGCTGGTCGGTGCCACCGAGGGCATCAGCCGCACCGAGTTCCTCAACGCCGAGATCGTCTACGGGCCCGACGGCACCATGGGCGCCCGCTACGACAAGGTCCGCATCGTCCCCTTCGGCGAGTACGTGCCCTTCCGCCCCCTGATCGAGCGGCTCGCCGGCGACAGCGGCATCCCCTCCCGCGACGCGGTGCCCGGCGAGGGCCCGGCGGTGGTGCCGACACCGGTCGGCCCGGTCGGCGTGGTCATCTCCTGGGAGGTGTTCTTCTCCAGCCGGGCCCGTGACGCCATCGGCAACGGCGGCGAGGTGCTCACCAACCCCACCAACGGGTCGTCGTACTGGTTGACCCAGGTGCAGTCCCAGCAGGTGGCCTCGTCGAAGCTGCGGGCGCTGGAGACGGGCCGGTGGATGCTGCAGGCCGCGCCCACCGGCTTCTCGACGATCGTCGACCCCGAGGGTCACGTGGTGGACTGCTCGATCACCCGCCGCGACGTCGTGCCGACCCCGACGCCCTGGACCGAGCCCACCGACCAGACGTGCCGGACCACCGTGTCGGAGGCCGCCGTCCTCGAGACGACCATCACCCGTCGGGTCGGCCAGACCTGGCAGACGATCGTCGGGCCGTGGCCCATCATGCTGGCCGCCCTCCTCGCGGCCGTCGGCGCCTGGGTCTGGACCCTGCGCCGCGACCGCCAGCGCGCCGCCTGACACCCCCATCGACGTTCATGCACCCCGCCACCCCACCGGTGGCCGACCACCTGCACGTCGGGGGGCCGCTACACCTCGAGCAGGAGGGTGACCGGACCGTCGTTGACCAGCTCGACGGCCATGTCGGCGCCGAACACGCCGGTGGCGACGGTGGCCCCCAGCTCGAGCAAGGCGTCGACCACCGCATCCACCAGCGGTTCGGCGTGATCGGGCCGCGCCGCCGCGACCCACGACGGCCGGCGGCCCTTGCGGGTGTCGCCGTAGAGCGTGAACTGGCTGATCACCAGGACCTCACCGGTGGTCTCGGCGACCGACAGGTTCATCACGCCGTCCACGTCGGCCATGACCCGCAGGCCCCAGACCTTGTCGGCCAACCTGCGGGCCGCCTGCTCGTCGTCGTCGTGGGTCACCCCGACCAGCACGCAGAGGTCGGCGCCGATCGCTCCCACGATCTCGCCCTCGACCGAGACCGACGCCCTGGTCACCCGCTGCACCACCGCTCGCATGACGTCGGTCCCTCACATGCGCCCGGCGATCTGGGTCGACGCCCAGCGGACCACGCCCAGCGGGAGCTTGCGCACCGACGTCGTCAGGACCTTGTTGTGCCAGCCGGTCACCTCGACGGGTCGCCCCCGGGCCGCAGCGTCCAGCCCCGACCGGGCGACCTCGTCGGCGCTCTGCCACAAGACAGCGGGCACGTCGATCTGGTAGCCGCCCCGGGGCTGGAACTGCGTCCGGGTGAGGCCGGGGCACAGCGCGGTCACGTTGACGCCCGCGGCGGCCGTCTCCTCGTGGACCGACTGGCTGAAGCTGAGCACGTAGGCCTTGGTGGCCGAGTAGTTGGCGCTGCCCGCCGAGGGCTGGAAGGCGGCCACCGAGGCCACGTTGAGCACCGTGCCCCGCTCGCCGGCTCCGGTCAGCCGGCGGACCGCCGCGTGGGTGAGCCGCATGAGGGCCACCACGTTGACCCGGATCTCGGCCTCCTCGTCGTCGACCGGGATCGTGCCGAACGGGCCTTCGAAGCCGTAGCCGGCGTTGTTGACCAGCAGGTCGACCGGGTCCTCGGCCGCCGCCACCCGGGCCTCGACGGTCCCCAGCGCCGTGGGGTCGGCCAGATCAGCCGCCAGCACCTCGACGGCCACCGCGTTGCGCTCGCGGATGTCGGCGGCGATCTCCTCGAGCCGCGCACCGGTGCGGGCCACCAGCACGAGGTCGGTCCCGGCAGCGCCGAGCTGGCGGGCCATCGCCTCGCCGATGCCGCTCGACGCCCCCGTGATCAGCGCCCGTCGCCATGCCCTCTCGCCCATCGTGCCTCCCGGTCCCTGACAGGACCGCCGACGGGACGGGCCGACGGCGGTGCTCGGCTCCCTCTGTAGCCCGAAGTCGGCCCCCCGCTCCATTTGACCGCCCGTCGGGGCTCGGCAAGGCTCTTTCCTTCGTGCAGCCCAGCCCGGCGTGCACCCCGTGAACGGCGACAGACCGCCGCGCTCCGGGGGCCCGACCGGCCGGCCGCCGCCACGGGGAGTGAAGGACGACGCCACAGATGACCAGGGACGCAGCCGATCCGACCCGGGACGACGAGCCGCTCAGCATCGCCTACCTCTGCTACCGGGGGAAGCCCCACGTGGGCGGGCAGGGGGTGTACACGCGGCACCTGACCAAGGCGCTCGTCGACCTGGGTCACCGGGTCGAGGTGCTCGGCGGTCCGCCGTACCCGATCCTCGACGAGCGCGTCCCCCTCGTCGAGCTGCCGAGCCTGGAGATCTACAACGACCACTTCCCGATGCGGATGCCCGGCATCTGGGAGCTGAAGTCGCTCGGCGACTGGGTCGAGGTCACCTCGTTCTCGCTCGGCAACTTCCCCGAGCCGCTGGCCTTCTCGGTGCGCGCCTACCAGCACCTGCGCCCCCGCATCAACGAGTTCGACCTGGTGCAGGACAACCAGCACCTGGGGTACGGGCTGCTCGGCCTCGAGCGAGCCGGCCTGCCGGTGCTCGCCACCATCCACCACCCGATCACCGTCGATCGGCGGCTGGAGATGGAGCACGCCGAGACGGCCTGGCAGCGCATCGCCAAGGCCCGCTGGTACGCCTTCACGAAGATGCAGACCCGGGTGGCGTCGCGCATGACGCGGGTGCTGACCGTGTCGCAGAACTCCCTCGAGGACATCCACAAGGACCACCACGTCCCGCTCGAGCGCATGCACGTCGTGCCCGTCGGCGTCGACCAGGACCTGTTCCGGCCACTGCCCCACGTCGAGCGGGTCCCGGGCCGGCTCATCACCACCGCGTCCGCCGACGTGACCATGAAGGGCCTGCGCTACCTGCTCGAAGCGGTCGCCAAGCTGCGCACCGAGCGGCCGATCGAGCTGGTCGTGATCGGCCGCCTCAAGGAAGGCGGCCCGTCGGCACGGATCATCGACGAGCTCGGGCTGCGCGACATCGTCACCTTCGTCACCGGCGTGCCCGAAGAGCGCATCATCGAGCTCTACAGCGAGGCCGAGGTGGCGGTCGTGCCATCCCTGTACGAGGGGTTCTCCCTCCCGGCCATCGAAGCCATGTCCTGCGGCGTGCCGCTGGTGGCCACCACCGGCGGGGCGCTGCCCGAGGTGGTCGGTGCCGACGACGACACCGCCCTGCTCGTGCCCCCCGGCGACAGCGACGCGCTGGCCGCTCGCATCCGCACGGCCCTCGACGACGCCGACCTGCGGGCCCGCATCGGCGCCGCCGGCCGCCAGCGGGTGATCGACCGATGGACGTGGCGGCACACCGCCGTCGGCACCGTCGAGCAGTACCGGGCCCTGCTCGCCGAGACGGCCCACATCCAGGCCCGCCGGCCCGGCGGGGCGGCCGCCGCCCCCCGCTTCGCGCCCCGGCGGGTGGTCCGCTAGTGCTCACCGTCGACTACGACAAGCTCGGCCTGCGGGCCGGCGACCTCCTGCTCGACCTCGGCTGCGGCTTCGGTCGCCACGCCTACGAGGGGCTCCGTCGGGGGGCCCGGGTGGTGGCGTGCGACATGGCCACCGACGAGCTGCGCGAGGTGCGGGGCTTGTTCGAGGCGATGGTCGAGGCCGGCGAGGCACCGCCGCGGGGCATGGCCGACTGCGTGACCGGCGACGCCACCCGCCTCCCCTACCCCGACGCCACCTTCGACAAGGCGATCGCGTCCGAGGTCATGGAGCACATCCCCGACGACCTGGGCGCCCTCGACGAGCTGCACCGGGTGCTCAAGCCCGGCGGCACCCTGGCGGTGACCATCCCCGCCTGGTTCCCCGAGAAGGTGTGCTGGTTCCTGTCCGACGAGTACTACGCCCCCAAGTCGGTCGGCGGCCACGTGCGCATCTACACCGAGCGGGAGCTGCGCACCAAGCTGCGCGGTGCCGGGTTCGAGCCCGGAGGATCGCACCTCGCCCATGCCCTGCACTCGCCCTACTGGTGGCTGAAGTGCGCGGTCGGGCCCCGCAACGACGACTTCCCGCTGGTGAAGGCGTACAACAAGCTGCTCGTGTGGGACATCGCCAAGCAGCCCTTCGTCACCCGGTTCACCGAGCAGGTGCTCAACCCCGTGCTCGGCAAGAGCCTGGTCGTGTACGCCAGCAAGCCGATCGGCAGCCGACCCGCCCACGGCGGCACCGACGTTGCCCGCACCCCGGAGCCCGTCGGTGCCTGAGGCCACCCCACCCGTGCCCGCCGTCGACGGCGTCCTGAGCGCCGACGAGGTGCGCGCGTCGGTCGACGCCATCGCGTCCTGGCAGCTCCCCAACGGCATGGTGCCGTGGTTCCCCGGCGGCCACGCCGACCCGTGGAACCACGTCGAGGCCGCCATGGCGCTGGCGCTCGGCGGCCGGCGGGCCGAGGCCGAGCACGCCTACGACTGGCTCACCTCGGTCCAACGCGAGGACGGCTCCTGGCACCAGTACTACCTGGCCGACGGCATCGAGCAGGACAAGCTCGACGCCAACACCATCGCCTACGTCGCCGCCGGTGTGTGGCACCACCACCTCCTGTTCGGCGACGCCGGCTTCGCCGAGGCCATGTGGCCCGTCGTCGACCGTGCCATCGAGTTCGTGCTCGACCTGCAGACGCCTCGCGGCGAGATCATCTGGGCCCGGCACGCCGACGGCACGCCCTGGTCGTTCGCCCTGCTGACGGGCTCGGCGTCCATGTGCCACTCGTTGCGCTGCGCCATCGCGCTGGCCGAGCACCTCGGCCACGAGCGACCCGACTGGGAGCTGGCGGCGGCCCGCCTCGCCCACGTGGTCGCCGCCCACTGCCGCGGCGAGCTGCCCGACGCCTTCGCCCCCAAGCACCGCTGGGCCATGGACTGGTACTACCCGGTGCTGGCGGGCGTGCTGCGCGAGGAGGAGGGTCGCGCCCGTCTCGCCGAGCGCGTCGACACCTTCGTCGTCGAGGGCATGGGTGTGCGCTGCGTGAGCGACCGCCCGTGGATCACGGCGGCGGAGACCTGCGAGTGCCTCCTCGCCCACCTGTCGGTCGGTGAGCGCGACCGGGCCCTGGAGCTGTTCTCGTGGGCCCAGGGGTTGCGAGCCGACGACGGCCACTACTGGACCGGCATCGTCTTCCCGGAGATGGTCCACTTCCCGGGCAACGAGAAGACCACCTACACCGGCGCCTCCATCGTGCTGGCCGCCGACGCGCTCGGGCGCTGCACGCCGGCGGCCGGCCTGTTCGTCGACCACCACACGCTCCCCGAGCTGGCCCTCACCGAGGCCGAGGACTCCGTCGCCGACCCGAGCCTCGACTGAGCCGGGTCGACCGGCGCCGACCGGGCCCCGGCGCGTCGCGTCGGTAGGGTGAGCGCCGACCGAGGCGGCACCGGAGGGGAGCCAGCATGTGGAAGCTGACGCTGCGCGGGCTGCGCCACCGGCCCGGCCGCTTCATCGCCACCGTGCTCGCGGTGGTGGTGGGCACCGCCTTCCTCGCCACCGCGCTGATCCTGCGCGACTCGGTGTCCGCGTCGCTGCAGGCGAACACCGACCAGGGCTACGCCGGCGTCGACGCTGCGGTGCAGCCCGACATGCAAGCGGCCGAGCGCCGCTTCGTGCAGGACCCCCGGCTCCCGGCGACGGTGTTGCCGACCGTGCAGAAGACGGCCGGCGTCGGGTCGGCGGCCGGATCGCTGACGGCCAACCTGACGTTCCTCGACGGGACCCAGACAGGCGCGGTGAGCACCGGACTCACCCCACCCGAGCAGGCCAAGGGCTCGCTGTACATCGAACCGGCGGCGCTCAACCCCTACCGGCTCGCCAGCGGCGCCTTCCCTCAGCGCGCTGGCGAGGTGGCGGTCGACCAGCAGTCCGCGCAGAAGCGGAACCTGGCCGTCGGCTCGACCGTCGCCCTCGCCACGTCGGCCGGGCGGCAGGACGCCAGGGTCTCGGGCATCGTCACCTACGGCGCCAAGCCGGCCTCCACCGACTACGGCGACGTCATCGTCTCGGACGCCGACGCCTTCGCCTGGCTGGGCTCGGGCGCCGAGGAGTACCAGTTCATCCTCACGACCGCGGCCGAGGGCACCTCGGTGAGCGAGCTCGTGTCGAGCCTGCAGGCCGCCGTGGGTCGTCCTACCAGGTGAAGAGCGGCGACGACTTCCGCGAGGAGCAGTCCGGCGGTGCGGCCCAGCTCGCCTCCACCGTCGGCACCGCGCTGCAGGTGTTCGCCTACGTCGCGCTGTTCGTCGGGATCTTCATCATCTACAACACCTTCACGGTGTCGGTCGCGCAGCGCCTGCGGGAGTTCGCACTGCTGCGCGGTCGGCGCCGCCGGCAAGCAGGTGCGGCGCGGTGCTCATCGAGTCGATCGTGCTCGGCCTGCTCGCCAGCGCGCTCGGGTTCGTCACCGGCATCCTGTTGGTGCTGCTGCTCACGAAGATCGCTCCGGACCTGATCTCGCTCGGGTCCGGCACCGACGTCGGGCTCTCCATCACGCCGCTGGTCTTCGTGCAGGTGGTGCTCTCCGGCCTGATCGTGACCGTCGTGTCCGCCTTCATCCCGGCGTTCCGGGCGGCTCGGGTGCGCCCGATCGATGCGCTGCGAGAGTCGACCGTCGACCGCACCTCGGCGAGTCGCGGCCGCATGGTCATCGGCGGCGTGCTCAGCGCCCTCGGCGTCGTGCTGACCTTGTTCGGTGCTCTCGCCTCCCAGGGACTCGTCCTCGCCGCCGGCCCCCGATCCTGTTCCTCGGCATCCTGATCGCCGGACCGGCGATCGCCACCTCCTTCAGCCGTGCACTGGCCCCCGTGGCCCGACTGTTCGGCAAGACGGTGGGACGCGTGGCCTCCGACAACGCTGCCCGCAACCCGCGGCGCACGGCCACGACGGCCAACGCGCTCCTCGTCGGCGTCTTCCTCGTGGTCTTCGTGACGGCGGCCGGCGGGGCCATCCGGGACTGGGGCACCCAGCAGATCTCCCGGTTCGGCGGACCCGACCTCACCTTGGTCTCCAACGGCCCGATGCCGCCGCAGCTGCTGACCGGACGTCCCGGCGACACCCGGCGTCGAGGCGACGGCGCCCGTCTACTACAACCAGGGCCGAGCCGACCTGGCCGCCGGTGGACAGCAGGGCCAGCGCAGCACCAGCGGCGGCCTGCCGGTCGCCGCGGTCGACTTCTCCCAGCTCGACACGCTCGGTGTGAAGGTGACCGTGCCGGCCAACAAGCGCGCCCTCGCCGACGACGAGGTCGCCGTGGTCAACCTGTTCTCTTCCAGCAGCAACATCGGTCTGGGCGATCCCGTCACCGTCACCTTCCCGGACGGCCGCACGAAGCAGCTCAAGGTGGGCGCGCAGTTCGACCTGTCGTTCTTCGTACCGCCCGTACTGATCTCCACCGCCGCCGCCAAAGCGGCGAACCCCGGCGCCACGCCCTCGGCCATCGGCGTCAAGGTCGCGCCTGGCCAGGTCCAACAGGTCCAGTCCTCGCTCGAGGAGAAGGTCAAGAGCTACTCGAACGTGGCGGTGGTGGCCGGCAACTCCATCGCCACGTTCTTCCGGGCCTTCTTCGACGCGCTGATCTCGGCGGTGAACGCGCTGCTGCTGGTGGCCGTCGTGATCGCCGTGTTCGGCATCGTCAACACGTTGATGCTTTCGATCATCGAGCGCACCCATGAGATCGGGCTGCTTCGCGCCGTGGGCATGACCCGAGCCCAGCTGTGGGGCAGCGTGCAGATCGAAGCGATGATCGTGTCGCTGCTCGGCGTCATCATCGGCATGGCGGGCGGGCTCTTCGTGGCATGGACCGTGACGTTGTCGCTGTTCCGCAACGAGGAGACCGGCAGCCGCGAGGCCTTCTCGTGGCCCGTGCGCGAGATGGTGGTGATCGCCCTCCTCGGCGTCGTCATCGGGGTGATCTCGTCGCTGCTGCCCGCTCTCCGCGCCATGCGACTGAACGCGCTCGAGGCCATCCGCTCGGAGTAGCCAACGGCGCACCACCCTCATCGAGGGCCGCAGGCTGACGAATCACCCGTCCCGCCACACCGCACGGCAGCCAGGGCGCGGCCGGGTGCGCCCGCCTCGCGCGCAACCGCGGGGCGCTGAACGAGCCGCGCGTACTCGACCGCGGCGTGCGCTCAACAGCCGGGGGCGACCCGGCGCAGGATGCGAAGGGACCCGACGGCCCGCTCCTCGACGAAGGCTCCCGAGTCGATCGCCCGCCGGTACAGCTCGAAGGGCGGCCGGCCGCCGTCGGCGGGGTCGGGGAAGACGTCGTGGATGAGCAGCAGCCCCTCGTCGTCGACCCACGGCACCCACGACTCGTAGTCGCGGTGGGCGGGCTCGCGTCCATGGCCGCCGTCGATGAACAGCAGCGCCAAGGGCGTGCCCCAGTGGCGCGCGACCGTCGGCGAGTCACCGACGACCGCGATCACCGTGCCCTCGAGCCCGGCGTCGTGCACCGTGCGGCGAAAGCGCGGCAGCGTGTCGATGCGACCGACGTCGGGGTCGACCAGGTCGGGCTCGTGCCACTCCCAGCCGGGCTGGTTCTCCTCCGAGCCTCGGTGGTGGTCGAGGGCGAACAGCACCGTGCCTCGCTCCCGGGCGGCCGCGCCCAGGTAGAGCGACGACTTCCCGCAGTAGCTGCCGATCTCGAGCATCGGTCCGCCGTCTCGGGGCACCGTCACGCCGGCCGCGTAGAGCGCAAGGCCTTCGTCGGGCGGCATGAAGCCGCGAGCGGCCTCGGCCTGGGCTCGCAGTGTGGGGTCCATCACGGATCGGTCGGCTGCTCGCTCGGATGCCGGTGTCGGCGCGAGCTCAGTCCTCGTCGGGGGTGTCGTCCTCGTTGATCTCGACGTGGAACAGCTTGTCGAAGAGGAAGAACCGCAGGACCCACAAGATGCCGAAGGCGGTGAACTGCACCATGAGGATGACGAAGCGGTTCTTCGTGTGGTTGTCGGCGAAGGAGATGAAGATCGTCGACAAGATGAGGCCGGCGAAGACGAAGATCCAGAACGGCAGGACCTCCTTCTTCAGGTGGCTCTTGCCCTTCTTGCCCCACACCCACGACCGGCTCATGTAGTAGGCGGGCACGGCGCTGATGGACACCGAGAGCAGGTTGGCCTCGACGGGGTTCATCCACCGCTGGAAGAGGTACAGCATGGCCCCGCCGAACAGCACGTTGACCACCGAGACGAGGACGTACTTGGGGCCCTTGTGCCGGACCATCTCGAAGACCTTGGCGACGACGCCGGTCTCCTCACTCGGTGCCGGGCTGGGCGCCGGTGACGACGTTGTCACCGGAGGCTGCGTTTCCATGGGGCCAACAGACTCCTGCCAGGGGGTGAACCAGCGCAGGTTACTCGGGGCCCGCCTCGGACAACAGTCAGGTGGGTGACCGCCGGCACAGTCCGGGACCCTAGCCGGACCGCCGCACCACCTCGGGCGACGACGGCCGACGGCGGGCCGAACGAGACGGAGGCGCCGAGCCCGGCGCCGCCCGTGGCCGAGCGCCTCAGCTGGGCACGACCTGGGCCGCGGGCTCGGCGGCGAACAGCTCGGCGTCCTCGGCCTCCTCGATCGCCAGCTCGGCGGGGGTGGCACGGCGGGCGGCGATCGACAGCACGACCCCGCTGAGCACCGCCGCGATGATCGACGCACCGAAGATGCCGATCTTGGCCTCGTCCTGGAGGGTCTCGCTCTGGAAGGCGAGCCCGGTGACGAAGATGGCGACCGTGAAGCCGATGCCGGCGGCCATGGAGATGCCGAGCATGTGCAGGAAGGTCGCACCCCGCGGCAGCTTGGCGATCCCCAGCTTCGTGGCCAGGTACGACATCCCGCACACGCCCACCGTCTTGCCGACCACCAGCCCCAGCAGCACGCCGAGCATCACCGGCGACCCGAGCGCCTCGCCGAGCGCGCCGCCGGCGAGGGGCACGCCGGCGTTGGCCAGCGCGAAGACGGGGATGATGGCGAAGCTGGCCCACGGGACGAGCAGGTCGGCGAGGCGCTCGCCGATCGGGACCGACTCGCGGATCTCGAAGGCGGCGTTGCGGACGTCGGCCGCGGTGAGCTCGGGTCGGTTCTCCAACCGGTCGGCGATGCCCTGGGCGTCGAGGCCGCGGTGCAGCGGCTCGACCGGGGTCAGGAAGCCCATCATCACGCCGGCCACGGTGGCGTGGACACCCGAGCGGTACATGAAGTACCAGGCCAGGACGCCGAGCACGACGTAGAGCGGCATGAACCAGACGCGACCGCGGCGCATCAGGTACACGGCGACCAGGCAGGCGACCGAGGCACCGAGCCAGGCGAAGCTTATGGACTGGCTGTAGGCGACGGCGATGACCCCGATCGCCCCGAGGTCGTCGGCCACCGCCAGGGTGAGCAGGAACAGCTTGAGCTGGGCCGGCACCCGAGGCCCGAGCAGCGAGACGATCCCCACCGCGAAGGCGATGTCGGTGGCCATCGGGATGCCCCAGCCCTTGGCCCCCTCACCTCCCGCGTTCAGCGCGAAGTAGATGGCGGCCGGCACGATCATGCCACCCACCGCCGCCAGCACCGGACCGGCCGCGGCCTTGCGGTCGGACAGCTCGCCCACCACCATCTCGCGCTTGATCTCGAGGCCGGCGACGAAGAAGAAGATCGCCATGAGGCCGTCGTTGACCCATTCCTGCAGGGTCATGTCGACGTGGAAGCCCCCGAGGGAGAAGCCGGCGTCGGTCTCCCAGAACGACAGGTAGGAGTCCGAGACCCCGGAGTTGGCCCACACCACCGCGACCACTGCGGCCACGAGCAGGAGCACCCCCGACGCTGCTTCGATCCGCAGGAACCGAGCCACCGGTCGGGCCACGTTGCGGGCCAGCAGCCGGTCGCTGCCCAGCCAGGTCAACCGCCAGCGATGCTCGTGTTCCACGTCCCGTTCTCACTCCCGACGTCCCGGGCCTGCAACCCGCCGGCCTGTTCGCCTGTTCGCCCGCTACGGCACCCTTGCTACCCGAGGGTTGTGTAGCGGCCGTTTCGCGAACATGTCCGCCGTGTTACACCCCACGCCGGGCTGCCGTCGAGGCCCGAGGACTCGACGGTCCCGCCACTGGGGCCGAGAATGACCGGGGCCCGGTGGCAAGCGCCACCGGGCCCCGGTCGGACGACCGAACGACGATGTCAGGTCGCCGCACCTTCCCGGGCCTTGGCGGTCCCGGCCGGAGCGTCGACGTCGGGGTAGCTGTCGCCCGCCCCGACGAACTCGGGATAGGCGAGCACGCCCATCTCCGGCAGGTCCAGGCCGGCGACCTCGTCGGCCTCCTCCGAGCGGATCCCGCCCTTGGTGAGGGCGTTCTGGATCTTGAAGAAGGCGAAGGACAAGCCGACCCCGACGATGATGATCGTCAGCGCCCCGGCCACCTGGGCCATCAGCTGGCCGCCACCGGTGCCGCCGTACAGGATGCCGGTCACGCCGGGAGCCGAGCCGTCGACCACCTGGCTGGTGGTCCCGTTCCAGCCGATGCCCGGGCCGAGGGCGTCCACGCCGTACTTGCCGTTGGCGAAGATGCCCACGGCCAGCACGCCCCAGATGCCGTTGACCCCGTGCACCGAGATGGCACCGACCGGGTCGTCGATCTTGCCCTTGCGCTCGATGAGGAACACCGCCTCGATGACGACCACGCCGGCGACGATGCCGATGAGCATGGCGGCCCACGGATCGACGAAGGCGCACGGGGCGGTGATCGCCACCAGACCGGCCAGCATGCCGTTGGCCATCATCGCCGGGTCGGGCTTGCCGGTGCGGATCCAGATCCACGCCATGCCGACCACGCCACCGAAGGCCGCCGCGATGGCGGTGTTGGCGGCGACCAGGGCGAACTGGCTGTCCATGGCGGCGAAGGTCGACGCAGCGTTGAAGCCGAACCAACCGAAGAGCAGGATGAACGTGCCCAGCATCGCCATCGGGATGTGGTGACCGGGCAGGGCCCGGGGCTTGCCGTCCTTGCCGAACTTGCCGAGCCGAGGCCCGAGGACGATGGCACCGGACAGGGCCGCCGCACCGCCCATGGCATGGACGATGCCACTGCCGGCGAAATCGACGTAGCCGTTGCCCCAGCCCATGGAGTCACCGAGCTTGGCCAGCCAGCCGCCGCCCCAGGTCCAGGCGCCGAACAGCGGGTAGTAGATGGCGCCGCAGAAGAGGCCCCACAGCACGAACGACTTCCACTTCCAGCGCTCGGCCATCGAGCCGGTCGGGATGGTGGCCGTGGTGTCCATGAACGCCACCATGTAGAGGAAGAAGCCGGCGATGGCACCCGACAGGGCCAGCTTCTCCGGCGACGAGGCGTCGAACCAGCTTCCGGCCCAGCCGCCCTGCCACAGGAACGTCCAGTTGCCCGAGCCGATCAGCGGACCGCCGACGGCCTCGGAGAACCCGTAGTCCAACGCCGGCGAGCCCGGCGCCACGACCGGGGCATAGGACGCTCCGCCGAACATGAAGCTGTAGCCGACGAGGAAGAACGCCACGAAGCCCAGGCCGAAGATGGCGAAGTTCGTCGACACCACGTGGGCGGCGTGCTTGGCCCGGCAGAAGCCGGTCTCGACCAGCGCGAAGCCGGCCTGCATGAAGATCACCAGGGCGGCGCCGATGACGATCCACAGCAGGTTCGTCCGCTGCGCGATCGTCGTGACCGTGGAGTTCACCTGCTCCATGGTCGGCGCTGGTGGCGCCTCGGCCTCCTGGGCGTAGGCGACGCCGGCGGTGAGCAACACGGTGGTCGCAACCGCCAGGCCGGCCGCCAAGCGGGTACGGCTCAAAGGGAATCTCCTCCTGATCGGGCTCCCCTCGGGGAGCGGGGTGAGGGTCGACGACGGCGCCATCACACGGCCTCCGCGTCACGCTCGCCGGTGCGGATGCGCACCAGCCGGTCGACGGCGGTGACCCACACCTTGCCGTCGCCGATCTTGCCGGTCTTCGCCGCGTTCACGATCGCGTCGACGACCTTGTCCGCGTCGCTGGTGTCGACGACGACCTCGATCTTCACCTTGGGGATCAGATCGATCGTGTACTCGGCACCCCGATAGGTCTCGGTGTGGCCGCCCTGGCGGCCGTGCCCCTTCACCTCGGTGATGGTCATGCCGGCGACTCCCATGTCGCCCAGCGCGGCCTTCACCTCCTCGAGGCGGTGGGGTTTGATCACCGCAGTGACCAGATGGACCATGGTTCCTCCTTCAGATGGGCCAGCGGCGTGGAGCCGGCGACGACGCTGCCGCGTGGCTCGGGCGAGGTCATCCGCCAGGGGCACGACCGGCCGGGGGGACGAACCGTTCGTGCGGGACCTGGCGGATGCCTGACGCCGAGATGAACCTATGGAGGGGCCATTTCCCGACGGTCACCCGTCGGTTAACCGTTCCCTTCAGTTGTCTGACAGATTTCTGAACCACCAGCGGGGGTCGACGCGCACCTCGGGTGGGGCGGCGCACCGCCCGTGACCGGCCTGGCACGCGGTCGATCTCGCGCTGAGCCCACGCGGCTCGGTCGACCCGCCACCGGCGGCAACATCCGTGGCATCGTGGGACCGGCACCCGCCCCGGGCCAAGACGGGGCGACCGACCCGAGGAGCAGCTGATGGCTGGGGAGCTGGAGCTGACGGCGCTGCGCGCCGAGCTGGAGGAGCACCGCCGCACCGTCGCCGACCAGGGCGCGCTGATCGAGCAGCTCGAGGCTCGTCTCGAGCAGCTGGAAGGCCGACCGACCGTCGGCGTTCCCACGACGGCCACGTCCGTCGGGGCATCCGGCGGCTCGACCGACGGCGACGGCCGAACGGATCGACGCGGGCTGCTGCGTCAGGCGGGCGTCGCCGTCGCCGGCGCCGCGGCCGGCGCCGTGGTGCTCGGCCAGGCGAGCCCGGCCGCCGCCGCCCAAGGGACCTTCGACGGCAACCCGGGCGTCATCGGCACGGCCAGCCCGGCCGGCGGCATCGGCGTGCGTGGGGACACCGGCACCGGCACCGGCGTCCTGGGCCGGTCCCAGGAGACCTCCGGTACCGCCATCGGCGTCGAGGGCATCGTGGCCAGCAACGACGGCATCGGCGTTCGCGGCAACGCCAACAGCGTGGTGGGCGAGACCGTCGGCGTGCTGGGACGGGTGGTCAGCGCCTCCGGCTACGGCGTCAAGGGGGTCAACGCCAGCACCGGCTCCGGCAACACGACCGGCGTGTACGGCGAGAGCTTCAGCGACCTGGGCCGAGGTGTCGTGGGACGGACCGAGGGCGACGCCGCCGTCGGGGTCCTCGGGATCAGCGACAAGCCCGCGCCCGGCATCAACACCGGCTACGGCGTGTTCGGTCAGGGCACCGGCACCGGCGCGGTCGGAGTGAAGGGGGGCTGTGCCGACGGCGTCGCGCTGGCCGGCTTCAGCAATCGGGCCCAGCTGCAGCTCGAAGGCACGCCGGCACCCCCGCTCGGCAGCGGCATCGCCCGCCGGGCCGGCGAGGTCGTCCTCGACATCGACAAGGTGCTGTGGCTGTGCATCGCGGCGGGCACGCCCGGCACCTGGCGACGCCTTGGCGGCACCGGCACCGCCGGTGCGCTCACCCTGCTGCCCACCCCGGTGCGGGTCTACGACTCCCGAGCGGGCAACCCCCCGACCACCGGGCCCAAGACCCCCATCGCCGGCAACACCACCCGCGTGCTGGACACCAAGAACAACAGCTCGGGCGTGCCGGCCGGCGCCTCCGGCGTGCTCGTCACGCTCACCGTCGTCAACGGCTCGGCCAACGGCGGCTTCCTCGCGCTGTTCGCCGCCGGATCCCCCATCCCCTCCACCTCCTCGATCAACTGGTCCGGCGCCGGCCAGGTCGTCGCCACCACCACCGTCTCCGCCGTCGACGCCACCGCCCAGGTCGCCGTGTTCTGCCCACCCAACAGCAGCACCAACCTCATCCTCGACGTCATCGGCTACTACCAGTGAGGGTGCTCAGGCCGTGGGCCGGCTGAGCTCGCCACCCGGCCGGTCGATCGACCGGCCGGCGGTGGCGAGCACCCCGGCCAGCACGAGCACGACGACGCCGGACACGAGGAAGGGGACGCGCCCGGTGCCGTTCCACGCCAAGCCGGCCCACACCCCGGCGACCAGGAACCCGATCCCCGTGATCGCCGCGTGCAGGCCGAGCGCGGTGCCCCGCTCGCTCGGCGGCACGAGATCGGTGACCCACGCCCGGCTCACCCCATCGGTGAGCGCGGTGTAGCAGCCGTAGACCGGCAGCAGCAGCCAGACCCATGCTGCGGTGTCGGTCAGGCCGAACCCGAGGTAGGCGATCGAGAACACGACCATCCCGACGATGACGATGCGGCGGCGATCGAGCCGGTCCGACAGTGTGCCGGCCGGGTAGCTGAGCAGCGCGTAGCTCAGGTTGTAGAGGACGTAGACGACGATGACCTCACCGGTGCCCAGCCCGAGGTCGCCCGCCCGCAGCAGGAGCAGGGCGTCCGGGAAGTTCACGACGGAGAAGAGGCCGAGGACGGCAAGCAGCCGCCAGTAGCGAGGCGTCAGCCCGCCGAACGACCAGCGGCGCTCCTTGACCCCGATGCCGGGGTGGGGCTTCTCCCGGATGAGGAACACGAAGGCCGCGGAGAGCGCCGCCGGGATGACGGCGACGAAGAAGAGCGTGCGCAGGTGCTCCTCGCCCACCAGGGCCAGCAGGGCGAGGCCGAGCAGCGGGCCGACGACCGCGCCGGCGGTGTCGGCCGCGCGGTGGAACCCGAAGGCGCGACCCCGGTTCACCGTCGTGGTCTCGTCGGCGATGATCGCGTCGCGGGGCGGGCCCCGAAGTCCCTTGCCGGTGCGGTCGGTGAACCGGGCGAGCAGCACCACCGGCCAGGTGAACGCAAGGGCGAGGAGGAGCTTGCCGACCGCCGACACGCCATAGCCGGTCGCCACCAACGGCCGTCGGTGCCGGAGATCGGCAAGGCGACCCGACACCGTCTTCATCGATGCAGCAGTGCCCTCGGCCACGCCCTCGATGAGACCGAGCACCGCGGGCGGCGCACCGAGCACTCGGGTGACGAAGACGGGCAGAACCGGGTAGAGCAGCTCCGACGCCGTGTCCTGCAGGAAGGACACCAGTGACACCACGTAGACGTTGCGGCTCAACGGACGGTCGGCAGTCGGTCGGGTCTCACCGACGGCCTGAGGCGCGTTGACCTCGGAGGCGCCGTGCTCATCTGGGGCCGACGGCACCGGCCCACGCTGCTCGCCCGGCGGCTCCACCACCAGGTGAGCCTCGCACGCGACCTCTCCCCGCACGAACCGCCTGCAGGTCGCTCACATCACGCCACCTAGACTGAGGCCCTTCGGGGCTGTAGCTCAGCTGGCTAGAGCACCTGCTTTGCAAGCAGGGGGTCGTGGGTTCGAGTCCCATCAGCTCCACCACATGATCGCAGGTCAGGGCCTAACGGCCCTTCCGTCGCGCAGGTACGGGCTTGGTGGGGGATGTTCGGAGACAGGCGATAACTAGGCGATTTCAGCGGTCGGTGAGTGCTATGCATGCGGACATGACCACCCAGAAGGTGTCCGTGACGCTCGAAGCAGAGGCCATCGAGCGAGCCCGGCGCACCGCAGGACCCCGAGGCCTGTCGTCGTACCTCGACGACGCCCTGGCCGAGAAGCTCGAGCGAGACGAGAAGCGCAGCGCGCTGCTGACGTACCTCGACGAGCTCGAGCGCGCGGACCCCACACCGGCGACGACCAAGCAACGGGCTCGAACGCGTGCCGCGAGGATCCGAGACAAGGTCACGACGTGAGCGACCCGGTCGTCGTCCTCGACAGCGGGGTCGTCGACCAGGCCGTCACCAATCAGGAGTTCCGGTGGGTGCTTCGCGACCTCGTCGAGGGCGGCTGGGTGCCGGTCATCCCGACCGTGGTGCTCGCGGAGGCCACGACCGATCGACCCACGGACGCACCGGTGAACCAGGCGGTCAAGCAGATCGGGACGATCGACACGACGCCGCCGACGGCTCGCCTCGCAGGGCGCCTGCGGTACAACGTCGAGCGATCAGGTGCTCACCGGGTGCCGGGAGGCATCGATGCCATCGTCGCTGCGCACGCGGCGGAGGCGGGTGCTGGCGTGGTGTTCACCACCGACCCCCGCGACCTCCGCCGCCTCCTCGCCGATACCCGAGGCGTCGTCGTCGAGAAGCCCTGACGGGCCGCTCGACCGCCCCCGAACGTCGCCCCGTAGACGGACCGGCACACCGTCACCGATCACCGGCTCGGCGTTCCTACGGTCCGGTGACCTTCGGGTACCAGATGCCGCGGGCAAACGGAAGACCGATCACGACCGGCTGAACCCGATGGGCAAGCTCGTCGGCGAGGTCTCCGACGTCCACATCCTCGACGATCTTGGTCACGGTCGGCCGCGCGCCGTTGCAGAAGGTGTCGGCCACGAGACCGAGCGCATCGTCGATGGTCGGCGCCGTCACGCCACAGCCGAGCGGCACGCGCGGTGTGTCGGCCGTTGACCGGAACTCGAGCCAGTACCTCCGCAACTCCACTGGAGCAGTGTCCCAGATCGCTCCTCCGGAGCGCGTCCGAACACCGCCTCGACAGCGGGCTGATCGCCGGCCTGGTTGATGCGCTCGGGACGAAGCAGTGCCGGCGAGTGGGCTCATCGGCGAGACTGGCACATGGCATTCGGACAACAGGCGGGTCCACCCGCGACCTCCCGACAGACAAAGGAGTTGCTCGATCTCCTACGCGACGCGGGACACAGCGACTTCCGAGACGCTCGCGGCCCGATGGGGTTCACGCAACGCCAGGCCGCCGGTAGGTTCACCCGAGACGAGGCCGACGCGCTCATCACACAACTTCGCGACGCGGCCGATGCCGCGGAGGAGGGTGTGGGCGAATCCGACGCACACGCGTCTGGATCGGCTTCGGCTCCGAGGCGGAGCAAGACCGAGTTGGGTCTCACCAAGGTTCCGGACGGGTTGCTCGCGGCGGAACTGCAACGGCGCGGGTGGATCGTCGTCGAACCTGAGTGAGCAGCAGCGTCCCATAACACCCGCGGCCAGCGCGTCAGAACAACGCGGCCCGCTCGCCCCTGAACGCCGGGTCAGCGACAATCGACGGCGACTGACAGCGCGGCGCAAACCTCGCGCATCTTGTCGTCGCTGAGTCGGCCGAGACGGTCGACGAGGACGGCGACCGAGACGCTTTCAACGGAGTCGAGGTTCACGGCACTCGGCCGCGGGACGGGGTCGGCTCCCGGTTCGAGCGCGACCTCGCTGGGAAGCCCTCGGATCGTGGTCGTGCACGGGGCGATGAGCGCTCGACCGAGGCGGGGGATGGCCACGTCGCGGCTGAGCACGACGACGGGTCGTCGACCGATGTCCGGCAGCTCGCACCACCAGAGCTCACCGCGGCGTGGGGAGCCGTTCACGAGGTAGCGGCTGCGGCGCGGAACGATGCCAGGTCGCCCCACTCGTCGGGTTCGTTGATCGGGTGCTCGTCGTAGGCGCGGTACGCCTGGTCGACCTCGGCGCGGCGATGCTGGGCCAGAAGCGCCGTGAGTGCCTGATCCAGAAGCGCGGCATCGGACGGCGCGGTAGCGACCCGTCGGGCCTCGGCCAAGAGATCCTCGTCGACAGTCGTGCTCACCCGTATGCGACTCATGGCATGACTATGCCACAGTGGGAGCACGCGGCCAACGGCGCTTGCATGCCGGGCCGAACACCACCAAGGACGCGTCCCAGAACAACGGTCGCCGATCGTCCCTGAACGCCGGCTCGGAGTCGTGGTGCGGGGGCAGATCGGGCGTTGCCGGGCCCGTCAGGAGATGACTAGAATTCCGGTCATGACCACGCTGTCGCTGTCCGAGATCAAGGCGAGGCTCTCTGAGATCGTCGACGAGGTGGAGCGGCACCATGAGCGCGTGGTCCTCACCCGCAACGGCACACCCGCCGCCGTGATCCTCAGCCCCGAGGACCTCGAAGCACTCGAGGACACCCTCGACCTCCTCTCCGACCCAGACGCGGTCGCGGAGATCCGCGCCGCCCGTCGTGAGGTCGACGCCGGCAAGACCGTCACCGCTGACGAGCTCCGGGCGAAGTACCTGACCAAGTGAGCCAGCCCGAGCACCGGCTCGTCGTGGCTGCCTCCGCAGAGCGAGCGCTGCAACGTCTGCCCACCTCGATCGCGGCGGCCGTCGTCGAGTTCATGGTCGGACCATTGACCTCCGATCCACGGCGCGTCGGCCATCCCCTGCAGCGTGAGCTCGAGGGGCTGTGGTCCGCCCGGCGTGGGTCGTATCGCATCATCTACGAGATCGACGACGCCACCCGACGCGTCATCGTCGTGCGCATCGACCACCGAGCCGACGTCTACCGGGCTCGCTGACAGTCGAAGCACGCCTCACAGAGAAGTAGGCGCGAGCACCACCTTTGGGGTGCATCCCCGAACGCTCCGATCCGGCGTCCCCGATCCATGATCGGCCTGCATCCCGATCGCCGGCTCGAGGACGCGCCGCCCGCCGAGCTGGAGGAAGCTCCTGGGGCTGGTCCACGATCCCTATCTGACCGGTCGGGCCCTTTCCCGGCACCGCAACGGCCGGCAGCCTTCGCACCGTGAGGAACGCCGAACCTCGCGATCACCATGGTCCGCACGGCGCCGATCTTCTGCCTCGCGACCTGACCGACGAGGAGCTGGCCGCCGCCCCGGTGTTGGTGTCGCCCGACGCGCTGCTCATCGACGAGCTCACCGATGACGAAGACGACTCCTTCGCCGCTGCACTCTCCTCGTGAGGCTCGTCGTCGACACCGGGGCCTTCAGCGCAGCGCTCAGCCGACGCCGGCGAACCAGCTTCGACGCACCCATCGCACGATTGGCGGGCCAGCAGCTGTTCCTCGCCGTGTAGACCGTTGCCGAGCTTCGCTACAGGGCCCTCGTCGCACAATGGGGTGACACACGCCGCGCCCGCCTCGAAGCCGCCATCGCACCACCCACAGTCGTACCCGTCACCGACTCTTTGCTCGACACGGTGGCGAACCTCCGCTTCGAATGCCGCCGCAGCGGGCATCCCTTGGCTGATCGTGCGCATCACCAGGATCTCTGGATCGCGGCGGCGGCCATCCACATCAACGCGTCTCGTCACCGCCGATGGCATCTTCGCCGACGTGCCCCGGCTGACCCTCGGCTGACCGGACGGACCGACTCTGGCCGGTCCGTCCGCTGCGGGTGTCCACGAAGAAGTGTCACCTATCCGCGGCCAGCGAGCATCCCAGATCGCCGGCTCCGCCGCGCGCACCGGCCGTAGGCCCCGGCGCTGATTCGTAGCGACGCCGAGCCGAGGACGGACACGAAGGCTCTGCACTCCCACGGGCCGTCCATCAACGCCAGCCGCACGCGATGCGACCGGCCACGTCAGAGCGGCGGAACTGGGCGTCCCGCTGCGGCGGTCGTACCATGGGGCCCGTGAGCGCGCTCGAACCAACCGGTGAGAAGGAGCTCGTCGTGGCTGAGGACGGGAGCATCCCTGCGGATCAGCTGCGAGCCTCGGTCTGCGTCCTGGCGCTCACCTGCGCGTGGTGGCGGCGGACGGGCCGTCCGTCGCACCCTCCGGCCTCGCCGGCTCGCTGCCTTACTTCCCAGACATCGACTGGGACGCGCTCGAGCAAGCGAGCGACCTAGCCCGTCAGATCGTGAACGCCATGCCTACGGCGAGCCATCGAATCGAGCTCGTTCTCGACCCCCTGCGTCTCGCAAGGGGGTCGACGCTGCCGCAAGAGGCCTCGAACCACGGCCGGCCTTCAGTCTGAGACTGCGCTGACCCGTGGTCAGCTGCTGGCCGATTGGCATCCGCTGCACGCCGGCGCTGTCCACGCTACTTCTCGACGCGCCACGTCGCCTTGGCCTCGGGCTGGTAGCTGCAGTATCGCCCGGTGACGATGCTTCGCTGAAGGTAGCGGGCGAGCGATGGATCGCTCGCGGCGATTGCCCGGATGGCGGTGCCGATGCGCATGCCGACGGCCTTACGGGCGCTCCGCCGGATCGCCGGCGGTGCGGGGGCGGCCTCCGAGTCCGTAGGCACGGGAGATCTCGGTGACGAGCGCGTCGCTCGGCTCCCGTGGTTGGTCAACCACACGGTTGACATTCGATCCCGGCCGTGGCACATTGTTCAACCAATGAGTTGATCTTCGACGGGGAGCGAGGTGCGCGGTGGCAGCGGTTCCGGCAGACGACGAGGTCTCTGGGGTGTTCGCCGCGCTGGCCGACCCGACCCGACGCGACCTGGTCGCCCGGCTGTGCGACGGCGACGCCACCCTCACCGAGCTGGCCGAGCCCTACGACATGAGCATCCAGGCCGTGGCGAAGCACCTCGCCGTGCTCGAGGCGGCAGGGCTCGTGAGCCGGACCCGTCGAGGGCAGACCCGACCGGTCCATCTCGAAGCGCAGGTCTTCGACCTGATGGGCAAGTGGGTCGAGCGCTACCGCCGCCAGGCCGAGCAGCGCTACCGCCGCCTCGACACCGTGCTCGCCGAGATGCCCGACGAGCCCGAGTCCCACGACGCCAGCAAGGAGCAGCGATGACCATCCCTACTCGAACAGCCGAGATCCTGGTCCACGACGACATCCCGGCCGTCACGATCACCAGGGAGTTCGACGCTCCCCCCGCGAAGGTGTTCCGCGCGCACACCGACCCCGAGTGGTTCGTGCGATGGGTGGGACCCGACAGCCTCGAGTCGTCCACGGTCGACGTGTGGGACTGCCGCACCGGAGGGTCGTGGCGCTACGTGAGCGAGCGAGGCGACGAACAGCACTGGTTCCGAGGCTGCTTCCACGAGGTGCGCCCCGATGAGCTCATCGTGCAGACGTTCACCTATGAGGGCTTCCCCGACGCGGTGTCGCTCGAGCGGCTCGAGCTGACCGACCTCGGTGGAGGACGCACCCGCCTGACCGCCACCTCCCTCGTCGACAGCTTCGAGGGGCGCGACGCCTTCGTGTCCAGCGGCATGGAGACCGGCGTCCAGGAGGGGTACCGCAAGCTCGACGTGCTGTTCGCCGAGGACGGCGCCTGAGCCAGATCGCCGACCGCCACGATCGGGACCGCCGACACAGGCGTGCCCAACCGCCGACCACCGAGAGCAGGGCGCGTCGGATGGGTAGTCTCTCCCGGCCCTGCCCGGCCCTGGTCGATGGGCGCCGGCCCAGCGCCGACCCCCGCCCGGGACCAGACCCGGACGACCCCGAGGAGACCGTCCACGTGGAGAACGCCACCACCGACGATCACACCCACGATCGCATGGTCACCCGCGCCCTGGAGCGCCGCGCCCTCGTCCGAGGCCACGTGGAGGGGGTCACGCTCCGCGAGGCGGGGGACCGCCACGTCACCTTCGCCACCCGCGACGCAGCCAGCGCCATGCTGACCGACTGGGAGGGTCACGAGCCCTTCACCGTCGAGGCGACCGAGGGCACCCTTCGCGTCGACGTCGTCTCCGACGACGTGTTCCGGGTCCGCTACGCGCCGGGTCCCCTCCCGGACCGGTCGTCGGACATGGTCGTCGGCACACCCCCCGTTCCATCGCGGGTCGACGGTGCCGAATCCGACGCAGCCGTCACCATCACCACCGCGACGGCGATCCTCCAGGTCGACCGATCTCCCCTGACCATCAGGATCTGCGACCACGACGGGACCGAGCGCTGCCGGCTCGGTGGCCCCGAGAAGAACCTGTGGGCGAACTGGGACAGCGCCGCGACGGGCGTCTCGACCACCTCGGACGGCCACCGCCTGGCGACCGAGACCTACGCGCTCCGCCCCGGGGAGGCCGTGTTCGGCTTCGGTGAGCAGTTCGGACGGCTGGAGAAGTCCGGCCAGACCATCGACCTCGACATGGTCGAGGCGATCGGCACCACCACCCCTCGGGCCTACAAGAACGTCCCGTTCTTCTGGACCACCCGCGGCTACGGGGTCTTCTGGCACACCACCGCTCGCGCCACCGCCTGGGTCGGGAGCCGCAACGCCGCCGACATCCAGGTGGCCATCGAGGACGACCACCTCGACCAGTACGTGTTCGTCGGCGACCCCAAGACGATCCTCGACCGCTACACGACCCTCACCGGCAAGGCCCACGTGCCCCCACGGTGGTCGTTCGGCTGGTGGCAGTCGAAGATCAGCTACTCGTCCGCCACGGAGGCCCTCGACATCGTGCGCCGCTACCGCGAGGCGGGCCTACCGATCGATGTCCTCCACCTCGACACCCACTGGTACGCCGAGGACTGGCGCTGCGACCTCGAGTTCGACGCCGAGCGGTTCCCCGACCCCGCCGGCTTCCTCGCCGAGATGGACGATCTCGGCGTGAAGGTCTCGCTCTGGCAGCTCCCCTACATCCCGGAAGGGTCAACGCTCTTCGACGAGATCGACGCCGTCGGAGGCTTCGTCGGACACCCCGATGGCGGCCTGTACGACATCGGCCTCTGCTACACGCCCGGCTTCGCGGGCCGCGTCGGCTGCATCGACTTCACCAACCCCGACGGCGTCGCCGTCTACCAACGGCACCTCCGCCGCCTCCACGGCCTCGGCGCGGCCGCCATCAAGGCCGACTTCGGTGAGCAGGCGCCTCTCGACGGCGTCTACCACGACGGCACACCCGGCCACCTCGCCCACAACCAGTACCCGCTCCTGTACAACCAGGCCGTGGCCGAGGCCACCCACGACGCCACCGGAGCATGGATCATCTGGGCCCGCTCCGCGTGGGCCGGCAGCCACCGATATCCGCTCCACTGGGGCGGCGACTCCTCCTCCAACTGGGACAACCTCGGCCCCCAGTTCGCCGCCGGGCTCTCCCTGGGCGCGTCCGGCTTCACCTTCTGGAGCCAGGACATCGGCGGCTTCGTCTCGCCCGACCCCGTCGGCGGCGACCTCCTCGTGCGCTGGGTCCAAGCCGGGCTCCTGTCTCCCACGCCCGGATCCACGGCACCGGCCCCGCGAGCTCGACACCCTCCCGCCCGACGTCCTCGCCGCCGTCCGCCCGCGCTCGAGCTGCGCTACCAGCTCCTCCCGTACCTCACCGGCGAGGCCCACCGAAGCGCCGCCGCCGGACTCCCGATGGCCCGCCCGCTCGTCATCGAGTTCCCCGACGACCCCACCTCCTGGCACATCGACGACCAGTGGCTGCTGGGTGAGCACCTCCTCGTCGCCCCGCAGCTCGAGCCCTCCGGCCGACGACGCGCCTACCTGCCCGAGGGCCGATGGCTCGACTGGTGGACGAACGAGATCATCGAAGGTCGGCGGTGGGTCACCATCGACAGCCCCATCGACCAGATCCCTCTGTGGATCCGCGACGGAGGCGTCATCGCCCTCGGACCGGCCATGGGCCACGTCGACCAACGACCGACCGACCACCTCACCCTCCGGGGACTGGCCCCCGCCGCTGGGCGGACGTCCAACGGCCTGATCGGGCTCCCCGACCGGACGGTCGCGTGGACCTGGGACGGGGACCTCCGCCTCGATCTCGGTGACATCCAGGTCGCCGACCAGCTCAGGTGACGGGAGCCGATCCAGCGCCTCCTGCCGGGACCCCGAGCATCGCGGACGCTCAGGACTCCTCGACGCCCTCGGCTTCGCGCTCGCCGGTCTGGTACTCGTCGCCGCCGGTGGCCGCCTTCCAGACCAACGCCCCGAGGATGGCCCCGAGCACCGGCGCCACGAAGAACAGCCAGAGCTGGCGAAGGGCGGTGCCGCCCTCGAACAGCGCCGGGCCCAGCGATCGGGCCGGGTTGACGCTGGTGTTGGTGATCGGGATGGAGATGAGGTGGATGAGCGTGAGCATGAAGCCGATGCCGATGGCCGCCTGGGCCTTCGACGCCGCCTTGGTGGTGACACCGAGGATGACGATCAGGAAGAGCCCCGTGAGGACCACCTCGGCGACGAAGGCGCCGGGAAGGTCGTAGAAGATCCGGCCGTTCTCCTGGCCGTAGGCGTTGGAGGCGAAGGCGCCCGGGGCGATCGTGAAGCCTCCGGGGCGCGAGCCCTGGATCATCCACAGCGTCGCCACCGCCGCGATCGCGCCGAGGCACTGCACGACGATGTACCAGGGGAGCTCCTTCCAGTCGAACCGCTTGGCGACGGCCAAGCCGACCGACACGGCCGGGTTGAAGTGACCGCCCGAGACGTGGCCGAGGGCGTAGACGCCGCACAGCACCGTGAGGCCGAACGCCAGGCTCACCCCGAGGTAGCCGATGCCGCTGTTGACGATGCCGGCAGCGTCGAGCTGCACGCCGCCGACACCGACCTCGTTGCGGGCGGTGCTCAGCGCCTTGGCGGCGAAGATCGCCGAGCCGCACCCCCCGAACACCAACAGGAACGTGCCGATGAACTCGGCACCCCACTTCGTCGCTCGCTCCATCCTCGCCTCCAGCTCGCGCGACCCACCGGGCCGTTCTCCCAACACGCGGCGGGGTGAGGACCGGTCGGCCCGGACAGCCGGGCTACGGGACCAGCGCCGCCCTCACACTCTGTCACGGCGGGCAACCCCGGATGCGGCTGTGGTGACGGCTCACGTTCCGCTACCAACCGTTCACCGTCAGTGAGGCCGAGCGCTGGCCTCGCCGAGGCCGCCGACACCGAGCTCGTCCGGCAGCGCCGGACCGGGCCGGACCGCACGGTCCGGCCCATCACCAGCCGGACGACCTCACCCCGCCACTGGCTCCCACCGGAGCCCGCCGACGTAGCGGTGCGACACGGTCCCGGAGTCGTCCATCGCCAGCAGGTGCAACCAGCCGTTGTCGACCAGGTCACGCACCCCGTCGTGCTTGGCGAGCACGTCGTTCATGGCGTCGATCGGCGCCTCGATCACCACGTTGAGGCGCAGCGGCTCGTGCTGGAGGTCCTCGCCGTCGTGGACCGACTGCCAGGGCAGGCCCGTGCGCAGGTCGCCGCCGTTGCCCTCGAGCACGCCCATGCGGCCGACCACGTTGTGCAGGGTCTTGTTGCCGGAACCGAACAGCCGGTTCTCGACGGTCGAGGCGTAGTACTGCAGGCTGATCCAGCTGGCGACCACCATCGGCGCCGTCATGACCAGCTCCAGGACGCCGAAGCCCTCGTCCTGGCGCCAGTCGTAGGAGTGCAGGAAGGCCCGGCCGCCGAGGTCGACCTGCTCGGTCCGCCGCCGCGGGGCGACGATGAACGCCCTGCATCCGGCCAGCCCCCACTCGGGCCGCACCTGGGCCCAGTCGCGGCTGCGGGCGATCACCGCGGCGTCGACCGGCTCGCCCTCGGCGATCCCGAGGCGGGGGGCCCGCTCGGCTCGGGCCCCCCGGCCCGCGACGGCCAGCTGGCGCTCGAGCTCGGCCACGCGGTCGGCGTGGTTCGCCGGCACGAGCGCCCGGTCGAACAGCGTGACCTCGTCGGTCGTCGTGTCGTGCAGGGCCGCCACGAACCAGGTGTCGTCGGGGACCACGATGCCCTTGGCCGCCAGGGCGGCGCGCACGTCGGGGTCGTTGAGGATCGCCGCCGCGACCCGCGCGTTCGACTCGCCCGTGTGGCCGCCGCAGGCGCCGCAGTCCAGGCCGGTGTCGTAGGGGTTGTTGACCGTCGAGGCACCGTGGCCCGTGATCATCACGAGCGGGGCGAAGCCGTCGGTGAGGGACATGCCCCGCAGGGCGCCCTCGGCGAGCTGGACTCGCCCAGCGAGGGGGATGCCGGCTGCGGCGCCCGTCGGGTCGAGGCTCGGTCCCTTGTGATCGATCGCCCACTGGCCCAGGCCCTCGTCCTCGGCCCGCTTCACCGGGCGGGTCGAGCCGTACCCGTCGGTGAAGAGCTTCGGCAGGTAGACCAGCCCGACCGGGCCCACGAAGCTGAAGCAGGAGACCGCGCCCATCTTGAACGACTTCCAGGCCCGCCGGACGTGGTGCTTGCGACGCCGACCCTCGACCGCGGCGGCCGTGCCGGCGGCATCACCGGCGGTCTCGGCGACCGTGTACGCCGGGGTCAGCAGCACCGGGCACTGGGCCTCCCCGTGGGCGTGGGCCAGGGGGACGAACTCCACGGGGAAGCCGAAGAAGCCGGCGAAGCCGATGGTGTCGAGGTCGGGCGCCGCCGCTTCGAGGTGGCGGCGCAGCACCTCGGACCGCACGTCGATGCAGAAGACCGCCTGCGTGCCGGGCCGGGGTCGAGGCGAGGAGGGCGTCGCCGGCCCCGACGACAGCTGGGCGACGAGCCGGCGCTGCTCGGCTCGGTCGAAGGCGTCCTGCAGGACCAGTCGATGGGCGAGGGGGGTGCGCACCGCGGGGTGGGCAGCGAGCATCCGCAGCTGGGAGCGGGCGGTCTCCCAGGCCTGGGAGGTGCCGCGGTCGCCCTCCGCCCGCAGCACGGCGAGCTCCCAGGCCAGCAGGATCGCGGCCAGCTCGACGACGCTGTCGTCGTCGTCGCCCGCGAGCCCGGCGTCCCACGCGATGCGCGCCGCGTAGGCGGCCCAGCCCCCCACGCGCAGCAGGAGGGCGTGGAGGTACAGCTCCAGGGCCTCGGCGGGGACGCCGAGCTCGTGCAGGACCTGCTCGGCTGCGGCGATCGGATCGGCCGGCAGCGACCGCACGGTGGCACGGAAGCCGGGCAGCCCCATCACCTCGGGCGTCCGGTCGATGCGGGCCTCGTCCCGCCACGCGGCGTAGGGCGAGGCGGCGCGATCCGCGGAGCGCCACATGGCCTGGCCCTCGTCGAAGTACGCCGCGGCCCACGCCGACACCCGGTCGACGCACAGCCGGACCCAGTCGTGGCCGGTGACGGCCGCCGCCACCTCGGCGACGCTCGGCACCCGGGCCGTCGACGCCTCGAGCTCGTCGTCGGCGGCGCGCACGATCGCCAGGAAGGTGGCCGGATCGTCGATCGTCACCTCCTCGTGGGCGGCCAGCGCCCACGCCACGTCGTCGAGGGAGACCCGGCCGTCATCGACCGCGTCGAGGTAGAACTCGGCCGGCAACGTGGTCCGTGCCCCAGCCGTGGCAGCCAGCCGCTCGGCGGCGTCGCCGAAGCGGTGGTCGGTCAGGCCGAGGTAGGGGTTCACCGCCACGAACCGCTCGAGTGGCCACAGCGGGGCGATCCGACCGGCGGCGGCTCGCAGCGCGGGCTCCACACCGAGGAGGGGTGCGGCGGCCTCGACGATCGACGGGGCGGGATCTTCGGTCAGCGTCACGGGTGCGTCTCCGGGGGTCTGGGGGCGGTGAGCGGTGGCGATCGACTGCGGCGCGGGACCGGTGGTGGGAACGACAGACGGGCGGGCGTTCGACGTCAACGGCGTGACCGTCATCGGACCGGCTCCGGCTGCGGGTTCGGGGTGCGCAGCCCGCCGACGACCCGGTCGAACAGGGCGTTGGCGTACAGGCCGTTGCGCAGGTGCACGGCGAGGGCCCGGCGACGGGCGCTCGGCGAGCGGGCGGGATCGAAGATCTGGTGGAGCACCACCGCCGCGAAGGCGACCAGCACGACGGCGATCAGGGCCAGGTGGATCGCGCCCCGGCCGAGCTCCTCGGGGATGGTGTTCTGCAGCAGGTGGTGGGCGCCCGCCTCCAGGGTGAAGAAGGCGAGGGTCACGCACAGGGCGAGGAAGGAGGCCCGCAAGGTCCCGCCGAGGCTGCCGGCCGAGTCGAGCGCGGGGGCGATGAGCTGGGTGGTGCCCAGCACGAGGATGCCGCCGATGGCGATCAGCACGGGGTTGCCGCCGAGGTCGATGCCGTAGAAGAGCGCCAGCGGCAGGTAGAGGCCGAGGGCGAGGGCGAAGCTGGCGGCGACGCGCGCCGGGCTGCCGAGGCGGCGGGGCAGCGTCACCTTCGCCGCCCGCCGCTCGTCGACCACGCTGCCCGACGAGAGGAAGGCGTGGGCCTTGTAGAAGGAGTGGGCGACGAGGTGCAGCAGGGCGGCGGGGTACACGCCCATCCCGCAGATCATCAGCATGAAGCCCATGTGGGCGGCGCTGGAGTAGCCGAGGGCCACCTTCACCGAGGGCTGGGTCAGCAGCACCACCGAGGCGAACACGGCCGTGAACCCGCCGACCACGATCATCATGGCCGTTGCCCCGCCGGCGCCGTCGAGGACGTAGGCCATCCGGATGGCGAGGAACGGGCCGGCGTTGAGGATGCCGGCGTGCAGGAGAGCCGACACCGGCGTCGGCGTCTCCATCACCTCGACGAGCCAGCCGTGGGTGGGGAACTGGGCCGACTTCAACATGGCGGCGACGGCGATGCACACCGCCGCCAGCGACACGGGCCCGATGGCCCAACCGGCCGGCTCAGCCGCGGCCCCGTCGAAGATCGCCTGGAGGTTGCCGGTCCCGAAGTGGACGTAGAGCAGCACCGCCGCCGTGACGAGGAACCCGTCGCCGACGCGGGCGACGATGAACTTCTTGCGTGCGGCGAGGACGGCGCGGGGCCGGTCCCGGTAGAAGGCGAGCAGCTGGTGCAGGGCCAGGCTGGTGGCGATCCAGGCGAGGACCAACAGGGCGAGGTTGCCCGACAGCACGAGCACCTCGACCGCGGCGATGGTGGCCGCCAGCCGACCGAGGAACACGCCCTGGCGCTCGTCACCATCGAGATAGGTGGCGCTGAAGCGGAAGATCACGACCGCCAGCAGGGCGATCATGACGAGCATGATCGTGGTGAGGGCGTCCAGGCGGATCGAGAGCCCCAGGCCGTCGACCCCGAGGGTCGGGCTCTCCACCAGACCCCGGGCGGCGACGGCCAGCCCGGCGCCGGCGGCGACCACGACGCCCGCCCAGCCGGCGACGGCGCCCCAACGCTCGAGCCGACGGGGTCGGGCTCCGGGGTGCGCGATCGCCGCCACGGCCACCGCGAGGAAGGCCAGCGGGGCGGCGAGGACCAGCAGGGCCAGGCGTGAGGTCATGTGGGAGGCCTTTCGTCTTCGCCGGCACCATGCCGGTCGCAGCTCGGCTCGGGTGCCCGCTGCCCGGTCATCGGTGCGGCGCCGTCGGCCGTCACCGCGAGATCCGTTCTGGGCACGGGCCCTTTCTATGACACTCAATACCGGAAATGCAAGTCCTATTTTGTGATTCGTGTCACTCCTGGCGTGCCGCCGACGGGCCCGACCGGGCCACGCCACCGGCGATCGACGCGCTCGGCCGGGAGCTACCGGTCGGCGAGCAGGTCGCCGCAGTAGGACACGGTCGCACTCACGAAGGCGTGCGGGGCCTCCCACGGCACGAAGTGGCCGCAGTCGCGCAGGAGGAAGGGACCGACGTGGTCGGCGAAGGCGGCCGCCGCGTCGAGGTCGAAGCGCGACGGGATCACGTGGTCGTCGGGCCCGTACAGGATCAGCACCCGCACGTCGGGGTTGGCCTTGATCAGCGCCCGCTCGCTGCGCGCGGCGGGGTCGAAGGTCGACTCGTACACCCCGAACCCGGCTCGCAGATGGGCAGCATCGGCGAAGGGCTCGGTGTGGAAGTCGATCGCCGCGGTGTCGAAGGCGCCGTCGTGCGCCCAGAACCGTGACGAGTAGAAGGTGGCGACGTAGGCGCGTCGCTGGGCCGGCGTCCCCAGCTCGGCGGCCAGGGCGTCGGCGTCGGTGCCCTGACGGACGAAGTAGTCGTGGGCGCTCGAGCGCACGACCGAACCGGGGTGGCGACCGATGCCCGGGACCGGGGCGTTGAACAGCACGAGCCGGTCGGCCAGCTCCGGGAACCGCAGGGCGAGGTCCTGGATCACCGGCCCGCCGAGGTCACCGCCGGCGAGGACCACCCGGTCGTGGCCCAGACCCTCGGTGAGCAGCGCCTGAAGGTCGCGGCTGTGAGCAGGGACGTCGTGGAAGCCGTCGGGACCGACGTCGGAGTCACCGAAGCCCCGAAGGTCGGGGACGATCACCTCGAAGCCGGCCGCCGCCAGCGGCTCGATGACCCGCCACCAGATGCGCTTGGTCTCGGGCCACCCGTGCACCAGCAGGAGCGGCACCCCGCCTGGGTTCTCCCGCACGTACGCCTGCGAGAACCCACGTCCGTCGAACCGGTGCACGACGAAGCGGCCGGGATCGAGGTCGGCTGGCCCGGCCTCGATCGCGATGTCGGCCTCGGCCGTCACGTCGGCGTCCGCTCAGCCGGCGCTGTCGGTGAGCAGCTGGGCGACGAGCTTGCCACCGGACTTGTAGACCTGGTTGCCCGTGTACTCCCACGTCGTCCTGGCGTCCAGGTCGTCGACGCTCATGGTGAAGTGCGTCAGGTGACGCGAGACGTGCACCGCGATCTTCGAGCGGTCCCAGGTGGCGTAGGGCGGGCCGGTGAAGTGGCGCGTGGCGGTCAGGCCCGCGGCGTCGCTGGCGTCGAAGGCGTACACGTGCGTCGGCGTCACGGCCATCGCCGTCCAGGGCGGCTGGTGCTCGGCGACCGCCATCCCGCGGTTCGACGCGAAGCCCGTCGCCGCCGCCGCGACGGCGCCCGCCACGCCGGGGACCATGCTCAGCCCGGCGCCGGCACCCAACCCCGTGGCCGTCAGGGCGCCGTACGGCTCGAAGAGCCCGACGGCGAGGACCTGCTCGCCGGGCAGCAGGCCCTGGCAGATCTGCTCGAGCTCCTGCTCGGTGATGACGAACGCCATGACCCTCCCGTCGGCTCCGAACGCGCGAACGAGGTCACGGTAGCCCCTGACGCTCCCACCCCCTGAGGCCTCGGCGTGGTCGACGGTCCGCCCGCCGACCCGTCCCATCGGGACCCCGCGCCCACCTCGAGCACCCGGCCCGGGCTCGCCGCCGGCCAGCGCTGTGACGAGTGTCACGTGACGAGGGGGAAGGGCCGCCGTCTCCGGAAGGTTTCTTCCCTCGTCCGGCCTTTAGTGCTAAAAGGAGTCCCATGAGCACCCTCGGGAACCTCGCCGTCGTCTCTCCGCTGCTCCTCGTCGCCGCGGCCGGGCTGTGGCTCGCCAACCGCCTGGCCACCCGCCGGCCGGTCCCGGCCCTGGCGCGCCGAGCGGCCGCGCCCATCGACCACGCCACCGTGCTCGCCCGCTACGGCGTGCACCCGGCCGGCGCCGCACGGACGACGTCGGCCACCGTCACCCGCCTCGACGCCGAACGCCCGGTGCGCGAGGACGTGGCCGCGTGAGCGGTCGAACCGTCCTCTGCTGACACCGCCGCACCGGCGCTCGCCCACCGGCCGCTCGCCCGCCGAGCGCGTCGGGCCGGGGACCTCCGACCCTTGCCCGAGGGGATCGGGTGGGCGTTCGCTGGACGTGTCAGCGTGCCCAGGGCCCGGGAGCGGCCGCGATGACCGAGCCGGCGATCACGGTCGAGCACCTCGAGAAGCGCTACGGCGAGCTCGTCGCCGTACGTGACGTCACCTTCGAGGTCCGTCGAGGCGAGATCTTCGGGATCCTCGGCCCCAACGGCAGCGGCAAGACGACCACCGTCGAGTGCCTCCAGGGCCTCCGACGCGCCGACGGCGGCACGCTGCGCGTGCTCGGGCTCGACCCCACGCGCCAGGCCGACCAGCTCCGCCGCCGCATCGGCGCCCAGCTGCAGGACTCGGCGCTCCCCGACCGCATCCGGGTGGGAGAGGCGCTCGAGCTCTTCTCGTCGCTCAGCCCGGGCGGGCCACCGTGGCCCACCGTGCTCGATGAGTGGGGCCTCGGCGACAAGCGGCGCGCATCCTTCGCCGACCTCTCCGGGGGCAAGCGGCAGCGCCTGTTCATCGCCCTGGCCCTGGTCAACGCCCCCGAGGTGGTGTTCCTGGACGAGATGACGACCGGTCTCGACCCGTCGGCACGACGGGTGGCGTGGTCGCTCGTCGACCGGCTGCGCGAGACCGGCACCACCGTCGTGCTCGTCACCCACTTCATGGACGAAGCCGAGCACCTGTGCGACCGGGTGTGCGTCATCGACGACCAGCGCGTCGTCGCCGCCGGCACCCCCGCCGAGCTCGTGGCCGCGTCACGGGGCGCCGGCGACGTCACCTTCACCACGTCCGAGGACGTGGGGTTCCTGGCCGGCGCCCGCGGCGTCACCGAGGTCCGTCGCTCCGGGCGCAAGGTGACCGTCCAGGGGTCGGGGCCGCTGCTGGCACACGTGGCCGCCGCGCTGGTCGCCCACGGCATCGCACCGCTCGACCTCGACGCGCACCGGGCCTCCCTCGAGGACGTCTACCTCGAGCTCACCGGGGACGAGCACGGGAACGGCCGGTGATGCGGGCCCTGCTCCGCCTCGGGTGGCTGGAGGTCAAGCTGCCCTGCGGAGCCGCTGACCCTGGTGTTCTCCCTGGCCCTGCCGCTGATCGTGCTGCTCGTCCTCGGCGGCGTCTTCGGCGACACGCCCAGCACGGACCCCAGCGGGAAGGTCTACTACCGCGGCGTGGGGCCGATGTCCTTCTACGTGCCCGCCTACCTGGCGCTGGTCGTGACCTCGGTGGCGGTGATCAGCCTTCCCACCCACCTGGCCGGCTACCGCGAGCGGGGCGTGCTGAAGCGCTACCGGGCCGCCTCGGTGGGAGCGCTCACCATCGCCGGCTCCCAGCTCATCGTCACCCTGGCGCTCAGCGCGGCCTCGGCGGTGGTGCTGCTCGTCGGCGCCGCCGTCGCCTACGACTTCCAGGGGCCCGGTGCGGTCCTGCCGGTGATCGGCACCTTCGTGGTGGTGGTGGTGGGGTTCACCGCCTTCGGGTTCCTGTTGGGCGCCCTGCTGCCCACGGCTCGAGCCGCGCAGGCGCTGGGTCTCATGCTGTGGTTCGTGATGATGATGCTCGGCGGCGCCGGACCACCTCAGGAGGTCCTCGGCGACACCATGCGGTTCATCTCCGACGCCACGCCCCTGTGGTACGCGGTCCAGCTGCTGCACCAGGCCTGGTTCGGGCTCGATCCCGGAGCAGCCTGGTGGGTGTTCCTCGGGTTCGCGGCGATCAGCGCGGCGCTGGCGCTGCGCTTCTTCCGCTGGGAATGAGCAGCGGCGCGCCCCGGTCAGGTGACGAGCCGCTCGAGCAGCGGACCGTAGGACGCGAAGGACGGCACGTCGAGGCCCTCGACCTTGCCGGCGTCGTCCCACCCTCGCAGGAGCACCGCCTCGTCGTGCCCCGGGGACGCCTCGAAGGCGGCGGCTTCGGCGGGTGTCATCGGGCCGCCCTGCACGACGAGGCTCCGGCGGGACCCGTCGGACAATCCGACGAGGTGGCCGGGATCGACGGCGCAGCGGTAGCGCTTCGCCGCCACGTGCAGCGCGACGGGGCCGACGACCTCGGGCGGGAAGACGCCGGCGAGGTACCGGGCACCGGCCGCCTCGTGGTGCCGGTCGAGCGTGTCGGGCCCGGGCGGTGCGGCGCCGGCTTCCAGGTCGAGCAGGTGACCGACGTCGTGCAGCAGGGCGGCCGCCACCAGTGCATCGGCGGCACCGGCCGCCTGCGCCAGCGCCGCGGTCTGCCGCGCGTGATCGATCTGGCTCACGACCTCGTCGTAGGTCTCGGCGCCGAAGCGTCGATACAGGTCGAGGATCTCGTCGACGGAGGTGGCAGGAGACGAACGGTCGCTCACCGGACGGGCCGTCCCTGGAAGTCACCGATCAACGACACCGACACCCGGTCTCCGGCGTCGGTGGCCGCCAGCTCGGCCAGCTTCTGCCGGTAGTAGTCCTCGCGCCGATCACCCTCGGACCGGGCGTTGTAGGTGGGGTACAGGGCCCGACGGGGCTCGGCGGAGCCGTTGGGCCCCGACCGGTGCGGGGTGCGCGAGTGGAACCAGAGCGTCTGGCCGGCGAGCACCTCGACCGGTGCCCACGCCAGCGCCTGGGCCACGTCGGCACGGATGCACCCCACGTCGTCCATGGGCAGCAGCGTGTGATGGCACCGCGACACCACCTCGAGGCACCCGTTGGCGACGGTCGCGTCATCGATCGCCACCATGCACGACACGTGCGTCTCGATGAACCGGTAGGCAGGGGCGTCCTGGTGGGGTGCGTACCCGGCGCCGCCGGGAAGCTTGTAGTTGACCTTCTCCTTGTACAGCACGGCCGGCTCACCGAGCAGGGCGGCGGCCGTCTCGAGCATCGGACCACTGGTCAGCAGAGCCCGGAGCCCGTCGTGGAACGGGATGAAGTTCTCGCTCCGGCACAGCTTCGCGCCCTCGTCGGTCATCTCCCGGTGGTGCAGCCAGGCGCCGTCATCGGGCCAGGAGGCGACCTCGTCCACCCAGGCCCGCAGCTCGGTGAGCCCGTCGGCGTCCAACGTCTGGGTGAGCAGCCAGCCTTCGCGCTGGTAGTGGGCGACGGCATCGTCGGTCGCGGTCGGGTACACGGGTGGGCTGGCGACGTCCACGGACCGACGGTAGCCAACGGCGAGCCCGGGCACCGCGCCGAGGCCCGGGGCCGGGATCACGCGACGACGGCCGCCGGGGTGGTCGGGTAGAGCCGACGGTGCAGCAGTCGCAGCGACAGCGACGGCACGATCCAGAAGAACCAGATCGCCCACGGCGCCACCACCCCGACCGCGGCGCCGAGGAGGAACCCCGCTGGGGCGACGAGGCCGAGGAGCCGCCAGCGCCGCAGGTCGCGCTCGGGCCAGGCCGCATCGACGAGCCGGTGTCCCAGCGTGGCGTACCAGAAGCAGCCGGCCAGGGTGAGGCCGACCACGGCGTTGGTCACCGAGTACAGGACGAGAGGGACCCCGAGCGCCTCGAACGAGGACAGCAGGTCGGTCGCGAAGGGCAGGACGGCGACCGTCATCAGGTGCACCAGGTTGAGCGCCAGCAGCGTGCCGTCCGGCCGCTCGACGATGCTGAAGTCGCGGCAGTGCAGGTTCCAGAACAGGCCGATCACCAAGAAGCCGATGGCATAGGCGACCAGGCCCGGTGAGCCGAGCGACGCCAGGTAGTCGACGAGCTGCTCGTTCGTGGTGATCTGCCCGGCGCGCGAGCTCGGCAGCTTGAGGTGCACGACCAGCAAGGTGATGGCGAAGGCGTAGACGTTGTCGCTGAAGGAGAGCAGGCGCGAGAGGTTGGCTCGCTCCCGCGGCGTCGACCCGAACGGGCCCTCCGGGGTGGTCCGCAGCGCGGCGGCGTGCTCGATCGCCTCGGCCTCACCGGGTTCGTCCTGCTCCTTCGCCTCTGCGGCCGCCTCGACGGCCGGCACGCGACCGAGCGCGAACCGCAGGGAGACCCAGCCCGGAACCAGCGCGCACCACGTCACCACGACCAACGGCACCGACACCAACGCGGCGATCGTCGCCAGCGCGAAGACGATCGCCAGCAGCCCCGCTCGCCACTGGTAGATCTGCAGGGCACGCGCCGAGAGCGTCGCGGGCATCAGGCCGGCCGCGACCGCGTGGCGCCAGACCGCCCAGTTGAACAAGCCCATCAGCGCGGCGTTGGCGGAGAAGGCGAGGTAGGCGGCCGGCAGCGTCCGGTAGCTGGCCAGCACCTCGGTGGTCAACGGTGTCAGCACGACGAAGAACAGCAGCGAGAGGTTGAGCCACTGCACGCGCCAGTCGGCCCGGACCACGAGCTGGAAGGTCCGGTGGTGGCTGAGCCAGTACGCGCCGATGACGAGGAAGCCGGCGACGAAGCTCAGGTAGCGGGGCCACTCCCGAGCGAGGAAGTCGATGATGCGCGTGTCGGTCGGCTCGGTGGCCGGCACGACGAAGCTCACCGCCACGAGGGTGATCGCCACGGCGAACACCGAGTCGCTGAACGACCGCAGCCGGTCGAGATCCTCGTTGCCGCGCGGCGGCCGCCGCGAGATCGGCTCGGTCACGGGGGCGCGGTCGGACCGGACTGCTCGCGATGCCGTCGTGGCCGCGTGCACCGACCGCCGGTCAGCGCTTCACCTTCCCCGGCTTGGCCAGGAGGCGCAGCAGCTCACCGACGTTGTGGTGCGATTCGAGCGGGTGGCGCAGGGGGACCTCCGGCATCAGGTCGTAGCGGTTCCGGCGACCGATCCGCTCTCGGCGCAGGTAGCCCTCGTCCTCGAGGTCGGCCACGATGCTCTGGGCCGCTCGCTCGGTGATCCCGACCATGGACGCGATGTCACGGAGTCGGACGTCGGGGTTCTGGTAGATGCACAACAGGACGTGCGCGTGGTTCGTCATGAAGGTCCACGTCCCCGGTCCGGTCGCCTCCGCCATGACTGCTCCTCGTCTCGGAGGTTCCGGTCCCGTCGGGTGTCGGGAGGCCGAGACCTGATGGCCGCTACAGGAATCGATTCTCGCACGCGACTCCGGTCCGTGCCTGCACCCGACGGGCGGCGCACCCAACAGCCCACCAGCACCGCGCCGCCGACTCGGGCACCCAGCTAGTGCCGCAGCGTCATGGCGATGCGGCCGTGGTCGGCGAGCTCGCCGTCGGGCACGATGACCGCCGCACCGCGACGGGCCAGCACGTGCTCGATGATCTCGTCGACGGCATCGTCGATGACGTCGGGCGCGGTGGAGTCGTCGGCGGGGACGAGGCCTCCGTCCTCGTCGTCCACCCGGGCCGGGAACTCGTAGCCCGCCTCCACGACGAGCAGCTCGCCGCGACCCTCGCGCGACAGCCTCCAGATGTCCTCGATGCCCGAGCACGCCCGGTGGGCACCGGCGGCACGGTCGAGATCAGCGAGCGCGGCCCGGCGACGCTCGTGCAGCAGTCGCTCCACCGCGGGGTGCACCCGTGCGGCCAGCTCGCCGACCGCCGGCTGCTCCCGGGCCCAGTCGATGCGGGCAGCCACCGCAGCGCGATGGCGGGAGGTGTCGCAGAACGTGGCCAGCCGGCGGGTCGCCCCGACCACGAGTAGCGGCGCCGTCTCGGTCCGGAGGTGGGGAGCGAGCGCCTCGTCCACGGCCCGCACGAACCGGCGCAGCTCACGCTCGCGCCGTTGGGAGGGGTCGATGCCCCGGGCCCGCGCCCCCGGCTCGTCGAGCACCTCGCCGGGTCGCACCACCGGGAACCCGTTGCCGCGGCGCTCCTCGAGCCGCTCGCCCACGCCGTCGTAGAGCCGGGTGACCCGACCGCTCAGGACCAGCACGAGGTAGCGCGGACGCCGGAGCAGGTCGTGCACGAGGTCACGGGTGGCGAACGTCTCGTCGACGACCTCCCGCTCGCGCACGACGACGTCCAGGTGGAACACCTTGCTCGTCGATGCCGACACGAAGACCGCCACCGATCGGCGCGCCCGCAGCGGTGGCGCCTGGTCGACCGCGTCGTCGAGTCGGGTGAGCAGCTCGACCACGGCGGGGTCGTCGGCACCGAACTCGTCCACCAGCCGCTCCCTGGCATTGCGGGCGAGCGCGATCAGGCGTCGACGCGTCTGGTCCTCGGTCGGACCGGTCGGGCACAGCAGCGACACGGCGGGATACTCGTGAACCGATTGGAGCAGGGCGAGGTCGAGGGCGTGCACGGCAGGCTTCCTTCCTTCTCGAGGGCGCGCGCGGGCAGACCGACGGCGACCGCGTGGTCACGGTCGCCCGTCGACGGCACCGCGGGCGCCCAGGTGGGTTGTCGGGCGGAGGGGTTGGGATCAGCGGAGAACGGTCCACCACACCGAGACGGCGGTGGCCGAGACGAACAGCAGGACCATGGTCACGATGGCGGACCGCGGGATCTTGCCGTCGGCGTCCTGGGGGATCCGACGTCGGACCTTGTCGACCAGGCGAGCGGCGAAGGGCACCTCGGTGGAGAGGATCAGCAGGCCGGCGAAGATGACCAGCCAGCCCGGCCCCGGCAGCACCAGCAGCAGGCCGCCCACCATGGTCACGACGGCGCCGGCGACGATGATCGCCAGGCGCACGACGACGTGGCGCTTGGCCTGCTCGACGGTCTCCTCGGCCCGGCCCGTGGCGAGCTCGGCCGCGACGGCGGCCTCGCGCAGCTCGTGGTAGCCGAGACCGTCGTCGTCCTCGGGGCGGGCGGCGTCCTGCCGCGCCCGGCCGGTGGAGCCCTTCCCGCTCGCCGTGGTCACCGGCGACGGCTCCGGTCGCCGGCGCCGTGCACCGGCACGACGGCGGGTCGGCGGCGAGCCGCCGCGCTGGTGACGAGCTCGGCGAGGGCGAGGCCGACGGTGCCCACCACCGCGCCGACCGCGACGAGTGCGGTGCTCATTGGCTGTCCTCCTTGCGGTTCGACGCGCCGGCCGACGTGGCGGGGATGGTTGGGGACGCCACGTCGGCCGGCGCACGGGAGCCGGAGGGAGGAGCGCCCCTCCGGAGACGGGCTGCCGGTGGGAGCGTCGGCAGACCGGTGATCGGTGGGCGGCACCTCGGCCGCCTCGAGGGACGGGTCGTCCTTGCGGGGCAGGAGACGCACGACGAGCTTGCGCAGCTCCTCGACCCACAAGACCGTGGAGGCGACCAGCGCGCACACCAGCCACTGGCCGACGGTGAGCGCGGTCGTGTCGAACGCATCCTGCAGGACCGGGACGTTGACCAACAGCACCTGCAGGCCGATGACGCCCGCGATCGCCATCCACAGCTTGCCGTTGCGGAACGCATCGCGGGTGAGGGCGCTGGTGTGCTCGGCTCGGGCGTTGAACACGTTCACCATCTGGAACAGGACGAAGGTGGTGAACGCCATGCTGAGGGCCACGTCCTGCCCGTAGCGGCCGTCGGCCCAGGTCAGCACCCCGATGGTGCCGAGCATCATCACGAGCCCGAAGAACACGAGGCGGCCCACCCGCCGCGCGCTCAGGATGGCGGCGCCCTGGGGTCGGGGCCGCCGCTGCATCACGCCCGCGGCCGGTGGGTCGACACCGAGGGTCATGGCCGGCGGACCGTCGGCGATGATGTTGACGAACAGCACCTGCACCGGCGTGAAGGGCACGGGGAGGCCCGCCAGACCGGCGGCCAGGAACGTGGCGATGGCCCCGAGGTTGGTCGACAGCTGGAACCGGACGAAGGTGACGATGTTGTCGTAGATGGTCCGGCCCCGCTCGACGGCGCCGACGATGGTGGCGAAGTTGTCGTCGGTGAGCACCATGTCGGCCGCTTCCTTGGTGACCTCGGTGCCGGTGATGCCCATGGCCACGCCGATGTCGGCGTTGCGCAGGGCGGCGGCGTCGTTCACGCCGTCACCGGTCATGGCCACGATCTCGCCGTTGGCCTGCAGGGCCCTCACCACCCGGACCTTGTGCTCGGGGGCGACGCGGGCACACACGCCGATGCCCTCGATCTCCCGGGCGAGCGTCTCGTCGTCCATGGCGTCGAGGTCGGCGCCGGTGACGGCGCGACCCCGGATCCCGAGGTCGGCGGCGATGGCCGCCGCGGTCACGGCGTGGTCACCGGTGATCATCTTCACCCCGATGCCGGCGCTCCGGCACAAGCCGATGGCGTCGCGCGCTTCGGGCCGGGGCGGGTCGACGATGCCGAACAGCGCTTCGAGCGTGAGCTCTCCCAGCCAGCGGTCGGGGTCGACGACCGTCCCGTCGGGGCCCACGGCGTCGGCCACCGGGATGCGGCGGGTGGCCACGGCGAGGACCCGCAGGCCCCGGACGGCCAGGGCCTCGTTCGCCTCGCTCCACCGGCGGCGGGCGGCGGCGTCGAGCACGACCGAGCTCCCCGCGGCATCGGAGGCGCGGACGGCCGAGCCCAGGAGCACGTCGGGTGCGCCCTTGACCGCCATGAGGACCTCGTCGCCCTCCAGGTGGAAGGTGGCCATGACCTTCGTCGCCGAGTCGAACGGGACCTCGCCGATGCGTGGGTGCTCGGCCCGGTAGAGGTCGGGGTCGAACCCGCCCTTGGCGGCGGCGACGATGAACGCGCCCTCGGTGGGGTCGCCGACGAGCACCGGCTGCCCCAGCTCGTCGGTGCGCAGCACGGCGTCGTTGCACAACATCCCCGGGATCAGTGCACCGTCGAGGTCGGGCATCGGACCGTCGCCGTCGACCCGCAGCTCGCCGACGGTGCCGTAGCCCTCGCCCTCGACGTGCACCACGACGCCACCCCGGACGATGGCCCGGGTCGTCATCTGGTTGAGCGTCAGGGTCCCGGTCTTGTCCGAGCAGATCACCGAGGTGGAGCCCAGGGTCTCGACCGAGGCGAGCCGCTTCACGATGGCGTGGCGCAGCGCCATCTGGCGCACGCCGAGCGCCAGGGTCACGGTGACCACCGCCGGCAGGCCTTCGGGGATGGCGGCGACCGCAAGGGTCACGGCGGTGAGCAAGGCGTCGGCCAGTGCCAGGCCCTGGGCGAGCTCGAGGCCGAACACGAGCCCCACCGCGACGACGGCCACGAGGGCGAGCCGCTTGCCGAGCCGGTCGAGCTGGACCTGCAAGGGCGTCGGGCCCGGGTCGGCCTCGTTCATCAGGCCGGCGACCCTGCCCATCTGGGTCGCCATGCCCGTCTCGGTCACGACCATCTCGGCGCGCCCTCGCACCAGCGTCGTGTTCATGAAGCCCATGGAGCGCTGGTCGCCGAGCGGCAGGCCGTCGCCGTCGACCGGGCGGACGGCCTTGCCCACCGGCAGGGACTCACCGGTGAGGGCCGCCTCGTCGACCTCGACGTTGACGGTCTCGAGGAACCGACCATCGGCCGGCACGCGGTCACCGGCCTCGAGCAGCACGACGTCACCGGGGACCAGGTCGTCGGCGTTGACCTCCTCCACGGCACCGTCACGGCGAACCCGCACGGAAGTGACCAGCATCCGCTCGAGGGCCGCCATCGCCGACTCGGCCTTGCCCTCCTGGAGGTAGCCCAGCACGGCGTTGATGAACAGGACGACGCCGATGATGAGGGGGTCCTTGAGATCGCCGACCAGCGCGGCGACGACGGCGGCACCGACGAGGATGGCGACGAGCGTCGACCGGAACTGGTCGACGAACCGGAGCCACCTCGGGCGCCGCGGCGGTTCGGCGAGCCGGTTGGGGCCGTACCGCTCGCTCCGCTCGGCCACCTCGGCCCGGACAGCCCGACCGTGGGATCGACGCCGAGGGCGGCGACCACGGCGGTGGCGTCGGTGGCCGCCCACGACGAGGACGTGGTTGTGGCGCGGTCGCCGGCATCCCCGGGGTCGAGGTGCTCGGGAGAGGAGGTCATGGTCAAGGGTCTATCTCCGGTCGCGGTCACCTGGGTGACGGCGGCGGGCCGACAGGGCTCGCCGCCAACCGGAGGTCTCCCCACTCCGCAGGAGCCGGGTGGTCCGGGGGCCGAAGCCACCGTGCTGACGAACCATCCGCTTGCGGGGTACTCCCTCGAGGTACCTGAAGGCTACCAGGCCGGGGCGCGTCCCGCAACGCCGCCATTCACGAAATGGACTTCGGGTCTTGGCGGCCGGCTCGACGCCGAGGCACCAGCCGGCCGTTCAGACCGGCGTCAGGCGTGCCACCACCGCTGGCCCGCCGACCACGTCGCGCGCGAGTGTTCCGCAATGGCCTTCTCGAAGCTGCGCAAGAAGCTGAACGCCTCGGTCGACCAGCTCGATCAGCAACGCCTCCAGGAGCGCTACCAGGGGCTCGACATCACCCCCATCAGCGAGGCGCCGCCGCGGCGACCGGTGCGCATCGGCGGTGAGGTCCAGGGCCTGCAGGTCGTCCCCCGGGCCGGCTCCCCCTCGCTCGAGGTCACGGTCTCCGACGGCACGGGCCGGGCCGTGGCGGTGTTCACCGGCACCAAGCGCCTCGGCGGCCTCGACCCCGGACGGGGATCCTGCTCGAGGGCGTCGGCCGCATGGACCGCAACCGCCTGCTGCTGCTCAACCCCGGGTACACGCTGCTGTAGGGCCGGTCCGAGCCCGCCGCATCGGGTCCCCGCTCGGGCTTCCCGTCAGGAGATCGGGTGCTGGGACGCCCAGATCCATGACGAGAACCCCGGGGTCGCGGGTCCACCGGTCTCCGCTCAGCCGATGAGGAGCCGGCGGACCTCGTCCTCGGAGTCGCCGGTGACGAGCACCAGCACCTCGTCGCCCGCCCGCACCACCGTGTCGCCACGGGGCACGATCACGTGGTCCTGGCGCACCAGCGCCACCACGGTCGAGTCCCGCGGGAAGCCCAGCTCCATGACCTCTCGGCCGTCCGCGGGCGAGTCGTCGGCCAGCGTGACCTCGACCAGCCGGGCCCGTCCGCCCTCGAACGACAGGAGCCGGACGAGACTGCCCACCGACACGGCCTCCTCGACCAGCGCGGTCAGCAGGTGTGGTGTGGACACCGACACATCGACACCCCAGCTCTCGTTGAAGAGCCACTCGTTGGCCGGGTTGTTGATCCGGGCCACCACCCGGGGCACGCCGAACTCCTGCTTGGCCAGCAGCGAGATCACGAGGTTGTCCTCGTCGTCGCCGGTGACGGCCACCATGACGTCGGCCTTCTCGGGCTGCGCCCGCACCAGCTCGGAGACCTCGCACCCGTCGGCCTGCAACCAGGTGACGCCCTCGGGCTCACCCTTGGTCTGCATGGCGGCGACCCGGGAACCATCCACCTCGACGATCAGCACCTCGTGGTCGCCCTTGCGCAGCTCGGAGGCGATGTACGTGCCGACGTTGCCCCCGCCGGCGATCACGACCCGCATCAGTGGCCTCCCTTGCCCGGGCCGGCCTGCAGCAGCCGGTCGTACGCTTCGATCCGGTCACCGGCCACCGATGCCCAGACCACGTCGCCCTCCTGGAGGATCACGCCGTCGGTCGGGATGGTCGCCTCCCCCAGGCGGGTGAGGCCCATGACCCGGGCGGTGCCGGCCAGGTCGAGCGAGCCGACCGGCTGCCCCGCCCAGGCACCGGGCACCGGGCGCTCGATCACGCACACGCGGGCGCTGGGGTCGATCCACTCGACTCCGGGCGCGTCGGGCAGGATCCGGCGCAGGACCCGCTCGGTGGCCCACTGCACGGTGGCCACGGTGGGGATGCCGAGGCGCTCGTAGATGGCGGCGCGGCGGGAGTCGTAGATCCGGGCGACGACCCGGTCGACCTGGAACGCCTCCCGGGCGACGCGGGCCACCACGATGTTCGAGTTGTCGCCGTTGGTCACCGCGGCGACGGCCCCCGCCTGCTCGATGCCCGCCTCGATCAGCCGGTCCCGGTCGAAGCCGATGCCGACGATCTGACGTCCCTGGAAGCCCGTGGGCAGCCGGGCGAAGGCCTGTTGGCGCTTGTCGATGACGGCCACCGAATGGCCCTCGCTCTCGAGGGTGGCGGCCAACCCCGACCCGACCCGGCCGCACCCGACCACGACGACGTGCACTGTCCACTCCTCCCGGGGCCCGGCGGGCCGGCCGCATCCTACGGGCGCCGGTCGCCGGGGCTCAATCGACGGGGACCTCCCGGGCGACGACCACCGTCGGCTGAACGACGCCTGAACGACGGATCGGGGGCGGGGTCGGCTCGCTGCGTCGGCGGGACCTACGATGCGCTGTCACCCCACCGCCGGGGCGGCTGCCGGGCACAACGAGGGAGCGATGTACTCAGGGCTCAAGCGGCTCATCGTCGGCGCACCCATCGCGTCGACAGAAGAGCACCACACCAGGCTCGGGCGACCGACCGCCCTCACCGTGTTCGCCTCCGACGCCATCTCGTCGACGGCCTACGCCACCGAGGAGATCCTGCTCGTGCTGGTGCCCGTCGCCGGCCTGGCCGCCCTCGACGACCTCGTCCCCATCTCGATCATCGTCGCCATCCTGCTGACGCTGGTGATCTTCAGCTACCGCCAGACCATCTACGCGTACCCCAACGGCGGCGGGTCCTACGTGGTCAGCCGCGAGAACCTGGGAGAGACGCCCGCGCTCATCGCCGGCGCGTCGCTGCTCGTCGACTACATCCTCACCGTCGCGGTGTCGGTGTCGGCCGGCATCGCCGCCATCACCTCGGCCTTCGCCAACCTGCGCCCCTACGTGATCGAGCTGTGCCTGGTGGCCATCGTCATCATGTGCCTCGCCAACCTGCGGGGCACCAAGGAGTCCGGCAAGCTGTTCGCACCACCCGTGTACACCTACGTCGTCAGCCTCACGCTGCTGATCGGCTACGGGCTCTTCAAGGTCTTCGTGCAGGGCCTGCCGCCGATGCAGCCCAACGAGGAGGCGCTCGCCGACCTGGCCGCCACCCACGGCGGCAGCATCGGCGCCGACGGGCTTCCCCTCTTCGGCGCCATCTCGGTGTTCCTCCTGCTCCGGGCGTTCTCGTCGGGTGCCGTCGCCCTCACCGGTGTCGAAGCGATCTCCAACGGCGTCCCGGCCTTCCGCAAGCCCGAGTCGCACAACGCGGCCACCACCCTCGTGGCCATGGGCTTGATCCTCGGCACCGCCTTCATGGGCATCTCGGTGCTCGCCCACAACATCCAGCCCACCGTCCTCGAGCCGGGGACCAACGACTACCAGACGCTGCTGTCGACCATGGCCGAGTACATCTACGGCGGCAAGACGATCCTGTACTACATCCTGCAGTTCTCGACCTTCGCCATCCTGGTCCTCGCCGCCAACACCGCCTTCGCCGACTTCCCGCGCGTGTCGTCGATCATCGCCGCCGACGGGTTCCTGCCTCGCCAGCTGTCCAACCGGGGCGACCGGCTGGTGTTCTCCAACGGCATCCTCGTGCTGTCGGCCGTGGCCGCCGTCCTCATCGTGGCCTTCAAGGGCGAGACGAACGCCCTGATCCCGCTGTACGCGGTCGGCGTGTTCACCGGGTTCACCCTGTCCCAGGCCGGCATGGTGCGACACCACCGAGCCCTCCGGGAGAAGGGGTGGAAGCGCAGCCAGGTCATCAACGCCGTCGGCGCCACCGCCACCTTGATCGTGCTGTGCGTCGTGGTCGTGTCGAAGTTCGCCATCGGCGCGTGGATCCCGGTGGTGCTCATCCCGTTCATCGTGCTGCTGTTCAAGGCCATCCACCGCCACTACAAGCGGGTGAGCTCGGCCATCGCGGTGCCGACGGACTACCGGGCCCGGCGCAAGACCCACACCGTGGTGCTCCTGGTCGGCAACGTCCACCGCGGGGTGCTGGAGGCGATCGCTTACGCTCGCTCGCTCAGCCCCGACCGCCTGCTCGCGGTGTCGGTCGTGCACAGCGCCGAGGATCAAGAGCGCATCCAGGGCCAGTGGGAGCAGTACGAGGTGCCGGTGGAGCTGCGCACGCTGTACTCGCCCTACCGCGAGCTCAGCGGTCCCGTCATGCGCCTCATCGACGAGCTCGACGAGGAGGTCGAGGACGACGTCGTCACCGTCGTCATCCCCGAGTTCGTGCTCAGGCACTGGTGGGAGCAGCTCCTGCACAACCAGAGCGCGCTCGTGCTGCGCACGCGGCTGCGCATGCGGCCCAACACCGTCGTGGTGTCCCTGCCGATCCACATCTACGCGCACTCCGAAGAGCGCTACTGACGTCGGATCCACCGGCGGGTCGACGGGTCGACATGGCCACGACCATGGCGCGACGACACGGCGCGTCGAGGACGTTCGGCCCGGCCCCGGTAGAGCCGGAGCGCCCGCCGTCACCCGCCGCGCTCGCGGATTAGCGCACGCTTAACGCCGCACCCCTTCCGATCGCGGGGTCACCGGTGTTGGATCAGTCGACGTGACCGTCACCGCAGACCCCACCGCGTCGGAGACGTCGAGCGCACCGACCGACCGGCTCGCCCCCAAGGCCACCGGGCACCTGGTCGAGCTCCCCGAGCCCGTCGGCTACCGGCTCAAGAAGAAGCTCCTCGGGCCGCCGCTGCACTCCGAGCGGATCGTCCACGAGCGGCTGGGCAAGCCCACGGCGCTGGCGGTGTTCGCCTCGGACTGCCTGTCGTCGTCGGCCTACGCCACCGAGGAGATCCTCCGGGTGCTGATCCCGGTCATCGGCGCCCTCGCCTTCGGCATGATCATGCCGATCACCACCGCGATCCTGATCGTGCTGCTCCTGCTGATCCTGTCGTATCGCCAGACGATCAAGGAGTACCCGAGCGCCGGCGGTGCCTACATCGTCACCCGCGACAACTTCGGGCTGCTGCCGGCGCAGGTGGCCGGTGTCGCCCTGCTCACCGACTACATCCTCACCGTCGCCGTGTCGGTGGCCGCCGGCTCGGCCGCGATCGGCTCGCTGGTGCCGTCACTCGCGCCCTACACGCTGGAGCTGGCGATCGCCTTCGTCGTGATCATCGCCGCCGTGAACCTCAAGGGGGTGAAGGAGTCCGGGCTCGCCTTCTCGGTGCCCACCTACTTCTTCGTCCTGATGATGGCCCTGCTGGCCATCGTGGGCGTCGCCAAGGTGGTGAGCGGCAACCTCCCGACGGCCGAGGTCGGCGAGGGGGCGCTCACGTTCGGCACGGAGGGCATGAGCGGCGCCCTGTTCGCCGGCGCCGGCCTCTACATCGTGCTCAAGGCCTTCGCCTCGGGCGGCGCGGCGGTCACCGGCGTCGAAGCCATCTCCAACGGCGTGCCCGCCTTCAAGGAGCCGGCCTGGCGCAACGCCCGCAGCACGCTCGTGATCATGGGCTTCCTCGCCGGCGGGATGTTCGTCACGGTGTCGCTGCTGGCGTGGAAGATCCAGCCCGTGCCCTACGTGGAGGGCACGCCGACGGTCATCTCCCAGGTGGGCAAGGCGGTGTTCGGCGACGAGGGCATCGGCCACGTGCTGTTCGCCCTGTTCCAGATCGGCACCACGCTCATCCTGGTGCTCGCCGCCAACACCAGCTTCGCCGACTTCCCCCGGCTGGCCAGCTTCCACGCCGGTGACAACTTCATGCCCCGCCAGCTCACCAAGCGCGGCCACCGGCTGGTGTTCTCCAACGGGATCATCTCGCTGGCCGTCGCCGCCGTCGTCCTCCTGCTGGTCACCGACGCGCAGGTCGACCGACTCATCCCCCTGTACGCCATCGGGGTCTTCCTGAGCTTCACGCTCTCCCAGGCCGGCATGAGCCGCCACCACGTGAAGAAGAAGGAGCCCGGCTGGCGCCGCGGGCTGGTCGTCAACGCCGCCGGCGCGGTCGTCTCCGGGGTCGTCTGCGTCGTCATCGCCATGACGAAGTTCACCCAAGGGGCGTGGTTCATCATCCTGCTGGTCCCCTTCCTCGTGTGGCTCCTCGTGCGGCTGAACCGCCAGTACGAGACCGAGGAGGAGGTGTTGATCCGCGACGCCCCCAAGGCCGCCACCCAGCCGATCCTGCGCCGCCACGTGGTGGTCGTGCTCGTGGACAAGATGGACATGGCATCGGCTCGGGCGCTGCAGTACGCCCGGACCCTCACCCCCGACGAGCTGGTGGCCGTCCACTTCGACCTCGACCCGATCCGGACCGAGGACCTGACCGATGCCTGGACGAGGACCGGCTACTCCCGGATCCCGCTCGACGTCGTCGCCTGCCCCGACCGCCGCATCGAGCGTGCCGCCGCCGAGGTCGTGGCCCGCCAGCTCGTCGACGGCGACACCGAGGTGAGCGTCCTGATCCCCAAGCGCGAGTACAGCCGCTTCTGGCACCGCCTCGTCCACGACCGCACCGCCGAGGAGCTGTCCCGCACCCTGTCGACGCTCCCCCACTGCAACGTCACCGTCGTGCCCTTCCACATCGCGTCGCCCAGCGAGGTCCCGAAGCTCGTCGTCCCCACCGCCACCGGCGCCGGACCCGGCGACGGTCACGGTCACCTGGGACGCGGGCGCAAGGCCGCCAAGGCCAAGGCGGGCCCGACCATCGACCTCGGCGACTTCGAGCTGCCCGCCGACCGGACTCCGATCGCCCAGGTCGGCTTCCGCCAGCGGGCCCGGGTCGTCGGCAAGGTCTACTCGGTGCGGGTGCAGCCCTGGTCCGGTACGCCGGCCCTCGAGCTCACGCTCATCGACGACAGCGGGGCGCTGCAGGTCGTCTTCCTCGGTCGACGCCAGCTGGCCGGGGTCAAGGTCGGCACCCGACTCATGGTCGAGGGCCTCGTCGGCGAGCACAAGGGCCGGATGGCGATGCTCAACCCCGTGTACGAGCTGCTGACCGACCCGCACGCGCTGGCGGAGGCGCCGCCGGCCCACTGACGGCAGGGACGGCCCTGCCGAGCCTCGCCGGTTCGCCGTCAGGGGGTCCGAGCCGGCCGCCGGTCGAGCAGACCGACGGCGGCGGCTTCGGGGCCGGCCGCGCCCCGGGCCGTAGGCTGCCGACGATGCGGCTCGGACGACTGACCCTGCTCCTCGGGGCGACCGGGGTGCTGGCACTCGTCCTGGGCGCCTGCGGTGGCGCAGCCGCCGACCGGGGCGAGGGCGCCGCGACCCCGGGATCGGCGTCGACCTCCGACGTCGCGCCACCGACGGCACCGACGCCGACGGCCACCCCGGGCACGATCGCCGGTCGACCGGTGCCGGTCGCTCGGTCGTCACGCACCGACGTCGACACCTCCCGCCCCACCCCCGCCGGGTCCCAGACCCCGGAGCGCCCCGGGCGCACGCTGGTCAGCGAGGTGTACGTCCCGCAGGTGGACGGACCACGACCGCTCATCGTGTTCTCCCACGGCCTGATGGGCCATCCCGACAAGTTCACCCGGCTGCTCGATGCGTGGGCCCGGGCCGGCTACGTCGTGGTGGCACCCGCCTTCCCCCTGACGAACGACGAGGTTCCCGGTGCGGTCGCCAACGCTCGGGACCTGTGGCAGCAGCCGGCCGACGTGTCCTTCGTGATCGATCGGGTGCTCGCCGCCAACCAGGACCCGACCGACCCGCTGTTCGGACGCATCGACCCCGAGCGCATCGGCGCCGGGGGGCTGTCGCTCGGGGGAGCGACCACCTTCGGCCTGGTGTTCAACGACTGCTGCCGGGACCGGCGCATCCGCGCCGCCGAGGTGCTCTCGGGCAACCCGATCCCGCTGCCCCAGCCCTATCGGTTCGACAGCGGGATCCCGGTGCTCATCATGCACGGCGACGCCGACGCCTCACTCCCGTTGGCCCGCGAGCGCGAGGTCTACGACGAGGTGACCGGGCCCAAGATGTTCGTGACCCTGCTCGGCGGCACCCATGCACCGCCGTTCGAGGACCCGGTGACGCCCTACGACGAGCTCGTCGAGCGCACCACCGTCGCCTTCTGGGACCTGACCGTCGGCGGTGACCCAGGGGCTCGACGACGACTGGCGGAGGTCGCAGCCGTCGACGGCCTCACGCGCGTCGACGACGGCCTCGGCTGAGCTCCACCCACGCCCCGCACCGAGGCGTCCCCCATCACCCCCCACGACGACCACGAACGCCTCGGCGTCGCCGGTTCAGGAGCTGCGGCGGCGGGCCCGGCGGTGGATGGAGCCCTTGGCCACCTGTGCCGCCGCGGACAGGTTGGCCGCCGAGTTCACCAGGCCGATGTGGGAGAAGGCCTGGGGGACGTTGCCGAGCTGGCGGCCCCGGTCGACGTCGTACTCCTCGGACAGCAGGCCGACGTCGTTGCGCAGCGACAGCAGCCGCTCGAACAGGGCGCGGGCCTCGTCCAGGCGGCCCAGCAGCACGAGGTTGTCGACCAACCAGAACGTCGTGAGGAGGAACGCGCCCTCACCGGGAGGCAGGCCGTCGACCGTTGCGGCGAGGGCGACGGGGTCCTGCTCGCCGGCATCGGCACCGGCATCGGCGGGTGCGGGGTGCTCGACGTCGGTGCGATACCGCAGCACGAACCCGTCGACCAGCAGCTCGCGCTGCACGGCGTCGACGGTGGCCGCCAGCCGCGGATCGTCGGGGGCCAGGAACCCCACGAGGCCGAGCATCAGCAGGCTGCCGTCGAGGCGGTCCGAGCCGTAGTACTGGGTGAAGGACCCGACCTGCTCGTTCCAGCCGTTCGTCGACACGTCGTCGTGGATGCGGTCGCGCAGGGCCCGCCAGTGGTCGAGGTCGACGTCCCCGCCACGGTGCTCGCAGATGGCGATCCAGCGATCGACGGCCACCCAGGCCATGACCTTGGAGTGCACGAAGTGACGGCGAGGCCCGCGCACCTCCCAGATCCCGTCGTCGGGCTCGGACCAGACGCGCTCCACGTGCTCGACGAGGAAGCGGGCGAGATCGACCGCGTCAGGGGCCAGCCCGCCGGTGCGCTCCGCGGCGACGGCGAACATCTCCATGACCTCGCCGTAGACGTCGAGCTGGAACTGCCCGCTCGCGGCGTTGCCGATCCGGACCGGCGCCGAGGACTCGTAGCCGGGCAGCCAGGCGAGCTCCAGCTCGGTCAGCCGACGCTCGCCCCGAACCCCGTACATGATCTGCATGTCGTCGGGGTCGCCGGCCACCGCCCGGCGCAACCACTCGCTCCAGGCGTCGGCCTCGGCGAGGAACCCGGCGTCGAGCAGGGCGTGCAGGGAGAAGGTGGCGTCGCGCAACCAGCAGAAGCGGTAGTCCCAGTTGCGGACCCCGCCGAGGAACTCCGGCAACGACGTCGTCGCCGCGGCGACGATGCCCCCGGTCGGCGCGTAGGTCAGCGCCTTGAGGGTGATCAGCGACCGCCGCACCTCGTCGGGCCACTCGCCGTCGTAGCCGCAGTGCGACGACCACAGCTCCCACCAGTACAAGGTCGCGTCCAGCGACTCCTCGGGATCGAAGCCCTGGGCCGCCGCCTCGTGGGCCGGGTGCCACACCGCCAGCACCTGCTCACGCTGGCCGGCCTGCACCTCGAACTCGGCCACCGTCGTCAGATCGTGGCCCTCGAGCGGGACCGAGCTGCGCACCGTGAGCCCGTCGGCGCCCCCGACGGCATCGATGCCGGCGAGCCGGCACGCCGCCGTCGGTTCGGCGGCACGGACCCAGGGCACGATCGAGCCGTAGTCGAAGCGCACCACGAGGTCCATGCGCACCGGCACCGAGCCCTCGAGACCCTCCACGATGCGCACCACCGCGGGGCGGTGGCTGCGGATGGGCATGAAGTCGGTCAGGCGGACGCGGCCCTCGGAGGTGGTGAACGTCGTGTCGAGCACCAGGGAGTCGCCCCGATAGGTGCGCGTGACCTCGGTGACGGCGTGGCGGGGAGCGATCCGCCAGCAGCCGTGGCGCGCCGCTCCGAGCAGCCCGGCGAAGGCGGCCGGGGAGTCGAATCGGGGCACGCACATCCAGTCGATGGACCCGTTGCGCCCGACCAGGGCCACCGTCTCGGTGTCGCCGATGACGGCGTAGTCCTCGATGGGCAGCGCCACCGGTCCAGCATGGCAGGCCGGGCCGGCTCGGACGGGCACCGCCGGATCGCCCACGGGCCTGCGGGTGCGAACGGTGTCCGGCGACAGGAGGCCGGCCCGACGCCGCCAGGGTCGGCGGCGGCGCGGTCGGGCGCCAGCGTAACGTCTCGACCGATGCCATCGCACACGAAGCCCCACGTCATCGAGCCCACCGGCGAACGGCCTCGCTCGGACACCCTCGTCATGTTCGGCGCCTCCGGGGACCTCGCCCACAAGAAGCTGTTCCCCGCCGTCTACCGATTGCAGCGCCGGGGCCTGCTCGACATACCCGTCGTCGGCGTCGCCCTCGACGACTGGACCGACGCCGATCTCGTGGCCAAGGCGGAGGCGGCCATCCGCGAGGACGGCGAGGAGTGGGACCAGAAGGCGTTCGACGGCCTGGCCTCCCACCTGCGCTACGTCAGCGGCGACTACGCCGACCCCGGCACGTTCGCCCGGGTGAAGGCGGCCGTGGGCGACGCGAAGCACCCGATCTTCCACCTGGCGATCCCGCCGTCGATGTTCGCCACGGTGGCCGGCGGCCTCGCCTCGGTCGGCCTGGCCGAGGGCGCCCGCCTCATCATCGAGAAGCCCTTCGGCCGCGATCTGACCTCGGCCGTCGAGCTCAACGACACCCTGCACACCCACTTCCCCGAGTCGGCCATCTTCCGGATCGACCACTTCCTCGGGAAGGAGGCCTTGCGCAGCGTCTTGATCACGCGCTTCGCCAACGCCGTGCTCGAGCCACTGTGGAACCGGGCCTACGTCTCGTCGGTGAAGATCACCATGGCCGAAGCCTTCGGCGTCGAGGATCGCGGCGCCTTCTACGACTCGGTGGGCGCGCTGCGAGACGTCATGCAGAACCACCTGCTGCAGATGGTGGCGCTGTTCGCCATGGAGCACCCGGTGAACGAGAGCGCCAAGGCGCTGCGCGACGAGAAGGGCAAGGTGCTCACGGCGGCGCGGGCGATCGACCCGAAGCACTTCGTGCGGGGACAGTACGACGGCTACCTCGACGTCCCCGGGGTGCACGCCGGCTCCGACACCGAGACCTACGGCGCCTTCCGGTTGGACATCGACTCTCCGCGTTGGGGAGGCGTGCCCTTCTACCTCCGGGCCGGCAAGGCGCTCGCCCAGACGGTGACCGAGATGACCATCTACTTCCACCGCCCGGCTCGACCGCTGTGGCTCGACAAGCACAGCCCGTTGCCGCCGAACATGATCCGCATCGAAGCCAAGCCCAACTCCTTCGCCGCCGTCACGTGGCTGCAGAAGCGTCCCGGTGACCAGATGGTCGCCGAGCCCATCACCCTGGCGCCCCCAGCGGACGAGCGCGCCGACATCGGGCCCGAGCCCTACGAGCTGCTCATCGGTGAGGCGATGATCGGCGACCCGACGCTGTTCGCCCGCGAGGACTCCATCGAAGAGTCGTGGCGGATCGTCGACCCGATCCTGACCGAGTACCCGAAGGTGGTCCCGTACGCGCCCGGGTCGTGGGGCCCCGACGAGGCCCGGCGCCTGGTGGCCCGCGACCACGGCTGGCCCGAAGAGCCGCCGGCGTGAGCGACCAGGGCACCGCCGCGGTGGACGCCGCGGCACGCCGGACGGCGTCGCAGCCCGATCTCGTGGTGGTCCGCCACGGCGCCACCGAGTGGAGCCGCGACGGCCGCCACACCGGCACGACCGATCTGCCGCTGCTGCCCGACGGCGAGGACGAGGCCCGGGCCACCGGCCGGTTGCTCGCCGGCAGGGAGTTCGCCCTCGTGCTGGTGTCGCCGCTCTCGCGGGCGCGCCGGACGTGCGAGCTGGCCGGCTACGGCGACGTCGCCGAGGTGGACGACGACCTCCTCGAGTGGAACTACGGCGACTACGAGGGCGTCACGACCCCCACCATCCGCCAGTCCATCCCGGGGTGGACGGTGTGGACCGGGCCGTGGCCCAACGGCGAGACACCCGACGAGGTGGGTGCCCGGGCCGACCGGGTGATCCGCCGATGCCTCGCCGCGGGCGGCGACTGCGCCGTCTTCGGCCACGGCCACATGCTCCGGGTCCTCACGGCACGCTGGTGCGGCTTCTCCCCCGTCGAGGGCCGGCGCTTCCCACTCGACACGGCCACGCTGTCGGTGCTCGGGTGGGAGCACGAGTACCGCGGCGTGCGGCGCTGGAACGCCCGGGACTGACCCGCGCCGACCGCGCTCGATCGTCCGCTCGACGCTGCCCGCCTGCGTCTACGGTTCCGGGCGGGCCGGTGGGGGCCGGTCGGCGGGCGAGCCCGAGGGGGTGCGATGGCCGCGACCATGGGGAGCGACGGCGGGAGGGCCGCGACCGAGGCGACGGTCGACGACCGACGGCTCCTGTTCGGCCGGTGGGGCCTCTGGCTGACGCTCGTGGGGGTGGTCACCCTCCTGGCCGGGATCCTGTTCGGCTACGACCAGGGCGTCATCTCGGGTGCGCTGCCCTTCATCACCTCCGCCTTCGATCTGTCGCGCCGACTCTCGGAGGTCGTCACCAGCTGGGTCACGCTCGGCGCCCTGGTCGGTGCGCTCGCCGCCGGCCTGCTGGCCGATCGGCTCGGCCGGCGCCACACCCTCATGCTTGCCGGCGCGGTGTTCATGGTCGGCGCCGGCGTCTCCGGTCTGGCGCCCGACACGGCCGTGCTCGTCGCCGGGCGCTTCGTGGTCGGCTTCGGCGTGGGCGTGGCGTCGGTCGCGGCTCCGCTCTACGCAGCCGAGATGGCCCCCAAGGCCACCCGCGGCCGCTTCGTGTCCACCTACCAGCTGGCCATCACGATCGGCATCCTCATCGCCTACGTCGTCGACGACGTCCTCAGCCCCTCGGGCTCGTGGCGCATCATGCTGGCCGGGGCGGCGGTGCCCGGGCTGTTGCTGGTGCTCGCCATGATCGAGATGCCCGAGTCCCCGCGGTGGCTCATGAAGGTGCACCGCCGCGACGACGCCGCCGACACCCTGCGCCGGGTGCGGGGCTCGACCGGGGTGGACACCGCCCTCGACGCCGTGGAAGCCGAGCTCGCCGACGAGCGCGACCAGGCCAGCTGGGGGGAGGTGTTCGGCAAGACGCTCCGCCGGCCCCTGCTGGTGGGCGTGGGCCTCGCCGTGTTCCAGCAGATCACCGGGATCAACGCCATCATCTACTACGCCAACGAGATCTTCGCCAAGGCGGGGTTCACGACCCCCGAGCAGCAGGCGAAGGCGACCTTGTACGCCATCGGCGTCGTCAACGTGCTCGCCACCCTCATCGCCGTCGGCTTCGTCGACAAGGTGGGTCGGCGGCCGCTGCTGCTCGCCGGACTCGTCGGCATGACCCTCAGCCTGGCCACGGTCGGCTTCGCCTTCCTGGCCTTCGACGAGACCGCCACCCAGAGCGGGCCCAGCACCGTCGGCATCGTCACGGTGATCTGCCTGGTCGTGTTCATCGCCAGCTTCGCCTTCAGCCTCGGACCGGTCGTGTGGACCGTGATCAACGAGATCTACCCGAACCGGGTTCGGGGCCGGGCGGTGGCGGTGGCCACCGCCGTCAACTGGGCCTCGGCCTTCGTCGTGAGCCAGTCCTTCCTCACGCTGGTCGACCGGATCGGCACCGCCGCCACCTTCTGGCTGTTCTCCGGCTTCAGCGTGGTGGCGTTCCTGTGGATCTGGCGGAAGGTCCCCGAGACCAAGGGCCGCTCACTCGAGGAGATCCAGGAGATCTGGGAGCACCACGACCCCGTCGCGGCCACGGTCGATCGGACTCGCAGCGGCAGCGGCAGCGCCGACTGAGGCGGCCACGGCGCCGGGATGGCGGGGCCGGGTCGTCAGGGCCACCAGCGGCGCAGCTCGCGCTCGACCTCGTCGCGAAAGCGGTCGATGGCCGCGGTCACGTACCGCACCGGGTCGATGTCGACGTTGTGCACCAGCGGACCGAGGTCCATGGCCACCACCACCTGGGACGCCTCGTCGGGAGCACGGGGCGCCTGGAACGTCGCATTCGCCCGTCGACGGCCGGCGGCGGCCAGGTCGTAGCGCTTGGCTCCCTCGAGCTGGCTGGCGAACACCGACGCCAGCTGGTCGCCGAGCGCGGCATGCGCGGACACGTCGAGGACGACCTTCTCGCCGTCGGGCAGCCAATCGAGATCCCGCCAGCCCTCGCAGCCGATCAGGCGCCACGGGCGCTGCTCCGCCGGCAGCGATCGCACCGCCAGCACGACCGCGGCCGCCACCGCCACGTGCGTCTCGTGCTTGTCGGCGAGGTTGTGGGTGTACACGTGGGCGGGCGAGGTGGCCGCCACCAGCTCGGCCAGCTCGTCGACCAGCGCGGCGTGGCCGGCGTCGGAGCGAACCGTCGCACTGGGGTGACCCAGCTGCACCATCGCTCCGTAGCGACCGAGCTGGGCGGCCGCCTCCTGTTCGGTCCGACGCACGACGCCCAGCTCGGCGTCGGCCAGCCCGGCGAAGCGGCCGCCACGCACGGCGCCCGCCCCGTCGGTGCAGACCACGCCGGTGAACCAGCGCTCGGGGTCGTCGACGCAGTGGGCGATCGCCGGGAGCAGGTCGAGCTCGAGGTCGTCGGGATGAGCGCCGATGCCGAGGTCGGTCGTACGAGCGAGCGCGGCCGCAGGCTCGGTGCCGTCGGGCACGAACACGTCGTGGGACGACGACACGGCGGGTCCCGTCCCAGGGCCGCCGGTCAGGCCGAGGTGCCGGCCTCGTCGCCGTCGCCGCCCTCACCGGTGATCGGCTTGGTCACGGTCTGCACGACCTGCTTGGCGAGGTCGCGCTGGCTCTGCAGGACCCGCTCGGTGAGATCGAAGACCCGGTCGATCAGGTCGTCGATGGCGGCGGTGTCGCCGGGCGTCAGGTCGCTCACGCTGTCGGTGAAGGACCGGCCGGCGTCGAGCACGGCGTCCTGGCTCCGCTTCACGAGGTCGAAGATCTGGTCCTGGAGCTTGGTGAGGTCGGGGTTGTCGGGCATCGGTCCTCCACTGGCGGTCGACGGGAGCCCAGCCTGCCACGACGCATCCACGTGCGGCACGGCGAAGCGAGCGGCCGCCGGTCCAGGAGGCCCTCTGCAAGACTCGCCGACGTGATCGAGGTCGAGGGGCTGGTCAAGATCCTCGGCGGCACGCGGGTCCTCGACGGGGTCTCGTTCACTGCGCCGACGGGCTCCGTCACCGGCCTGCTGGGCCCCAACGGGGCCGGGAAGACGACGACCATGCGCGTGCTCGCCACGCTGCTGCGCCCCGACGACGGCCGGGTCCTCGTCGACGGCATCGATGTCGCCACCGATCCGACCACGGCTCGGCGCGCCCTCGGCCTCGTCACCGAGGAGCCCGGCCTGCACGACCGCCTCACCGTGCGGGAGCAGCTCACGTTCACCGGTCGGGCGTACGGGCTGACGCCCGACACCGCCGCCGCCCGCGTCACCGCGGTGGCCGACCTCGTCGGCCTCGACCGCGAGCTCGACCACCGCGCCGGGACGCTGTCCAAGGGCAACCGCCAGAAGGTCGCCCTCTGCCGCGCCCTGGTGCACGACCCGCCCGTCCTCCTGCTCGACGAACCGACCTCCGGCCTCGATGTCGTGGGGTCGGCGGGGCTCGAGGACCTCCTGCGGCGACAGGAGGTGACGGGCGGCAAGACGGTGCTGCTGTCCACCCACCGTCTCGACGAGGCGGAGCGGATGGCCGACAAGGTGGTGGGCATCGCCGCCGGGCGGGTCGTCGTCGACGACACCCCTGAGGGCCTCGTGGCCCGCCGCGGGGCGGCCAGCTTCCGCGAAGCGCTGGTCCAGATGCTCGGCGAGGCCACGCTCGCCGGGCAGCGCCCTCCGGCCGACCCGGTGGAGCGTGCGTGAGCGGGTCCGCTCCGGTGGCGGCACCGCCGTCGGGCCGGGGCGAGGTCGCGGCCCTCGCCCGCCAGGAGGCGCTCGACGGCTTCCGCGGCCGCCGCGCCCTGCTGGTGCGCGCGATCACACCGCTGCTGCTGTTCGCCGTCGTGCTCGTGGCCGTGCTGGCGACCCGAGGACCCGACCCCGTGCGCCGTGATCCCTACGTGCTCGCGGTGCAGGGCGACCGCAACGGGGCCCGAGCCACGCTCGACGATCTCGACGACGGACGACTCCGCTTCGTGACCACCGACGACGCCGCCCTCGCCGCGGCGCGAGACGCCGACCTCGGCGTCGTCCTGCCCGACCGCCTCGACGACCGGATCGCGGCCGGCGAGGCGCCCGAGCTCGTCGTGTACCGCGCCGCGACCCGCGGATCCTCCCGCGCCGCGCTGGCGGTGCTTCGCGCCGGACTGGCCGACCGCCAGCTCACCCGCTTGCAGGATGCGGCAGCCACGGTCGACCCGGCCCACGCGCGAGGCCTGTTCCCCATCGAGCTGACCGACGTCCAGCGCACCGAACAGGGGACGCGGACCCTCGGTGGTGGCCTGGTGCCCGCCGTGCTCGTGCTGCAAGCCGCCATGCTCGTCAACGGGACCGCCACCCGGCTTCTCGGGCGGCGGTCGCGGGGGCTGCTGCAGGCCCAGCTGGTCCTGCCCCTGCGACGCGACCAGCTGGCCCGCGCCAAGGGATGGGCCGAGCTCGCCGTCGGGATGGTCGCCGGATCCCCGGTGCTGTTGGCCGTCCTCGCCTTCACCGCGGTCACCGCCGCCGGGCAGCGAGGAGCGCCGGCCGCGATCGCCGAGACCACCGTGGTCGCCGCCTCGGCGGTGGTGCTCGGTCTGCCGATGGTGGCGCTCGGGCTCCTGATCGGCACGGTGGCGCGCACCCAGGAGCAGGTGACGCTGGCCACCGCGGCCGCCCTGGTCCTGGCCGCCGTCGTCGCCGCCGTCGTCGCCCTCGGCACGGTCGCGCCGCCGGCGGCGATCGCCGTCGTGCCGGTGGCGGGCCTCGCGGGCAGCCTGCGGAACCTCCTCGCCGGTGAGGGTGGTCTCCTCCCGGTCCTCGTGGCGGCGGTGACGACCCTGCTGCTGGCCGCGCTGCTGGCCCGGCTCGCCGGGCGGCAGTTCGACGCCGAGCGGCTGGTGCTCAGGGGAGCGTGATCGGTGACCGCCGCCGACACCTCACGTGACGTCGCGACCGGCCCATCGCCGCCGAGGCGACGCGCCCAGCCCATCGCCGCCGAGGTCGGTCTCGTCGCCCGCTTCACCGCGCGCGACTACCTGCGGCGGCCCGGGGCGTGGCTGACGACCCTGCTCACCGGCGTCCTCTTCGCCCTTCTGGCGGCCGGCGCTGCGTCGGTGAGCCAGCGGGTCCAGGATCGTGCCGAGCGCATCTCGTTCGCCGTCGCCGTCGAAGGAGACCGCGACGGCGCGACGCGGTTCCTCGCCGACCTCGACGACCCGCGACTGGTGCTGCGACCGTCGTCGGATGCGGCTGCCGAGGTGACCGCGTCGAAGGCGTCGTCGGGCCTCGTGCTGCCGGACCGACTCGACGAGCGGGTGGCTGCGGGCGAGCCGACGGAGCTCCGGGTCTTCTACCGAGCCGGCAACGACAACTCCCAGGCCTCCCTGAACACGGTCGCGCTTCGCCTGCAGGCGGTGGAGGAGGGCGACCTGGTGGCCGTGCTCGAGCGGGCCGGCGCTGCCGTCCCCAGCGCCGTCGGCCTCGAGGAGCGCGAGGTCCGCCAGGACGAACGGGTGAACCGCCGCCAGATCTCGCGCACCCTGGCGGCGCTGGTGTGCCTCCTGTGCTTGGGGGTGGTGTCCTCGGTGGCTGCACTGGCCGGCAGCGGCCGCGAGCACCGCAGCGCCGAGCCCATGCTGGTGCTCCCTCTCCGTCGGGCGGCCCTCACGGCCGGCTCCGCGCTCGGGGTCTTCCCCCTGGTGTCGATCCAGCTGTTCGCGGCCGTCGCCATCGTCGTCGGTGCGACGGGGCTGCCGCTGGTCGGGCTGGCCCAGCCCGCGGGGGCGATCGCCGGCATGCTGGTCACCGCGCTGCCCGCCGCCGCCCTGCTCGGTCTGCTCGCCACCGGTGCCGGCGGCCTGGCCGGCGTCATCGGGACGGGCACCGACGACGCCGTGTCCCTCGGGGACTTCTTCGCCGTGCCGTTCGTCGCGGTGGGGGTCGTGCTGTTCCTGCAGCCCGACCTGCCGTCGTCGGTGGCCACCATGGCGGTGCCGATCCTCGGGGCTGCCCTCGTGCTGCGAGACGGCGTGGCCGGCGACCTGTCGGCCCTGCACGCCGTGGTGGCCGCGACGACGACCGCCGCCTGGCTCGCACTGCTGCTCTGGCTCGCTGCACGTCGGGTGGACGACGAGCGTCGCGTGCTGCGCGCCACCCGCTGAGCAGGCGATCCGGCGTCGTCAGCGCGGCTCAGACGCACCCATCAGTCGCGGTGCACGTGGCCGTGGCGCTTCACCGGTATGTGCTCGAGGTCGTTCACCGCCGGCAGGTCGATGTCGAGCACCACGCGGTCGTCCTCGATGGTGGTGGCGTTGCCCACCGGCACCACGACGTCGCGATGGCGGAGGTGGCCCTCCCGGAGCACCACGTGGGTGATGTGACCGTCGCCGGGATCGACGAGGAACTCGTCGACGTGGCCGACCTTGGTGCCGTCCGCGCTGAACACCTCCGAGCCGCGCCGGATGGTGACCTCGCCCTTCGGCACCCGCTCGTGCGAGGTGAGCACCCAGCCGTCCATCGGGGTGGCGTAGGGCTCGAGGAAGAGCGCGTCGGGGTCGAAGGCCACCTGCGACTCGCGCCAGTCCTCACCCGGGATGTTGTAGTTGGGCGCGTCGAAGCGCTCGCAGGCGTCGAGCCCGTCGTCGTCGAGGTCGACCTCGATCGCCTCGGGCGCCGCCGACCGCACACAGGACTCGGGGACGAGAAGTCGCGGACCCATCCGGTCGTGGCTCACCACCAGGTGGGTCACGGCGTGTGACGTGGGATCGATCACGACGGCATCGAGGTGGCCCAGGCCGACGCCGCCCCGGCCCTGGATCGCCGCCCCCACCCGAAGCTCGCTCATCGTCGCTCCCCCAACTGCGTCGCGTGTCCGGGGCATCGTAGCGATCGCCGTGTCGGGTGCCCGTCGGGAGACCGATCGCGGCCCGGTCGAGCCACGATCGGCACCAGCACCTGGTGGCCCGTGCGTCAGCGCAGGAGCGACCGGCGGAACAGGACCATGCCGACGGAGACGAGCACGACACCCCACACCGCGAGCACCGCGAGGTCGCCGGCGATGCCGCCGAGGCCCTGACCCTCGAAGATGAGCTTGGTCCACGCCTCCATGGCCCAGGCGTGCGGCGTCACGGCGAGGCCGAAGGCCCGCAGACCGGGCGGGACCACGTCGAGGGGCCACATGCAGCCACCGAGCATGCCCATGGCGATGGCCACGGGGATGCCGATGGCCGAGGCCTGCTCCGGGTTCTTCACGATCGACCCGACCAGCAGACCGGCACCGGTCGCCACGATGGCGAAGACCAGCGCCAGCGCTGCCACCGCGACCGGTGACCCCCAGGAGACGCCGAAGAGGATCCCCCCGACGGCCAGCAGCAGGACGCTCTGCAGCAGGGCGATGAGGAAGCGGGACACGCCGGCACCCAGCATGATCGTCGAGGTGCGCATGGGTCCGGCGAGCATGCGCTTCGCGACGCCCAGACGGCGCATCTCGACCAGCGCCCCGCCGGCGGCCAGCGAGTTGATGAACACGAACAGCACCAGGTTCGACGGCGCCGTGTAGGAGAACTGGTTGTTGGTGGCCGCGACCACCTTCCCCACCGTGCGGGTCTGCACCCCGACCCGGGGCAGCGTCTCGGCCACCTCCGCCGCCCGGTCGACGTTCGCGGCCATGTCGCCGCCACGCTCACGGGACGCGAAGGCCGCCGCGGCCATCATCCCGCCCTGCTGCTCCGCGATGCTCTCCACCGCCGAGCGCACCACCTGGGTGGTGCTGCTGTTGGGCTCGGCGACGATCTGCACCTCGGTCGTCCCGCCGGCCATCAGGGTGCCCTGGAAGCCGGCGGGCACGACGATGCCACCGACGATCTTGTCGGTGCGCACGTCGGCCTCGAGCTGACCGAGCGTGTCGTAGGACTCGGCGGCGAGCGTGCCGGCATCGCGCAGCTGCTGGACGAACCCGGCGGACACCGGCGAGCGGTCGAGGTCGAGCACCCCCACGGGCACGCTCCGGGGCGCGGCGCCGAAGGTGGAGCCGATGATGACCATGACCACCACCGGCATCAGGACGATGAAGAACAGCGCCACCTTGTCGCGGATCAGGCGCCGGAGGCTGACCCCGGTGATGGCGACGACATCGCGCCACGCCGAGGGACGGTCCTGGCCGGCGCCCGGACCGTCCGCTCCGCCAACGGCTCCGTCGGCGGCCGACCGCGAGACCACGGTCACGACACCACCTTCTTGCGCAGGCCGGCCAGGCCGAGGGTCCCGGTGATGAGGCCGATCCCGACCAGGACGCCGATGGCGGGCAGCACGTCGACCACGCCGGCGTTGGCCGACCCGATCCTCGTGAAGGAGCGCAGCGCCCAGCCGTTGGGCGTGAACAGCGACAGCTTCTCGAACAGCGGCGGCAACGAGCCGGGCGAGAGGAAGTTGCCGCCGAGGAGGGCGAGGGCGAAGGCGACCATCGAGACGAGGCCGTCGGCTTGGGCGTCGGTGCGCGCCACGCCGGTGATGAGGACGGAGATGCCGGCGGTGGCGAACACCGTGGCGAGGATCACGGCCATGACGGCGATCGGGTCGCCCCACGAGGCGCGGAACACGAAGGTGGTCACCGCCCAGACCACGAGGAGGCTGGCGAGGCCGAGCACCAGGACGCCGCCGGTCTTGCCCAGCAGGATCGACGAGTCGGAGATCGGCGCGGCGCGCATGCGCGACAGGGTCCCGTCGCTGCGCTCGGTGATGAGGCTGCGGGCACCGGCGCCGAGGGTGAAGAAGAGGAAGAGCATCGCCATCGACGGGGCGAAGTAGGCGACCGGGCTGTACCGGCCCTGCACCTCGCCGAGGGTGACGGTGATGGGCAGCTCCACCGACCGGGCCTCCTGCACCAACCGCTGGACCGCGGCTTCGTCGGGCGGTTGGTCGCCGGTGAACAGCGCGGTCGCCACGGCCAGCCGACCGGCGTTGAACCGGGCCGAGATCCCATCGGCGACGGCGCGGGCCACGTCCGCGGTGACCCGCTTGTTGGCGTCGAACAGCACCTCGAGGTCGACCGGCTGGGTCGTGCTCACCGCCTGCCCGAACCCGGCCGGGAACACGATGGCGGCGTCGATGGCACCGTCGCCGAGCTTCGAGTCGACGGCGGTCGGCTCGACCCGCACGAAGGTGAGCGGCCCGCCGCCGGCGTCGTTCACCAGCGCGTCGACGACGCCGCGCGACGCCTCGGAGCCGTCGGCGTCGGCGACCCCGATGGTGGCCTTGAAGTCGAACCCCCCGCCGAACGCCAGGCCGATGATGGCGGCGAACAGGATGGGTGCCAGCAGTCCCTGGATCACGAACGAGCGGTCGCGGACCCGCCGGCGGAGGTCGTTGCGGGCGATCACGAGGGCGCCGTGCATCGTCCCGCCTCAGTCCCGCAGGGCCTTGCCGGTCAGGTGGAGGAACACCGCCTCGAGGTCGGGCTCGGCCACGTCGATGGATCCGACGTGCACGCCGAGCCGGTCGGCGGTCTCCACCATCGGCGCCAGGACCCGGCTGCCGTCGTCCACCAGCAGCTCGACCAGGCCCTCGGCGGGCGTGGCGCTCTCCACCAGGTCGAGCTGAGAACAGGCAGCGGCGAAGGCGCCGAGGTCGCCGCTGGCCTCGACCCGGACGCGGGTGTGCTCGTCGATGCGCCGCAGCAGCTCGCTGCGAGTCCCCTCGGCCACCAACCGCCCCTCGTCGATGATGCCGACCCGGTCGCAGAGGCGTTCGGCCTCCTCCATGTAGTGGGTGGTGTACAGCACCGAGAGACCGTGGCCGCCGAGCACCTCGATCGACTCGAGGATGGCGTTGCGGCTCTGCGGGTCGACCCCGACGGTGGGCTCGTCGAGGATGAGCAGCTCCGGTTCGTGCAGCAGGCCGGCGGCGATGTTGGCCCGCCGCTTCATGCCACCGGAGTACCCGTCGACGTGGTCGTCGGCCCGCTCGGTGAGCCCGACGACCTCGAGCACCTCGGCGATGCGGCGCTTGAGCCGCTCCTTGCCCATCCCCTGCAGCCGCCCGAAGAAGGCGAGGTTCTCGCGGGCCGAGAGGTCGGGATACAGCGCGATGTCCTGGGGGACGAGCCCGATGGCCGCCTTGGCCTCGACGGTGCCCGTGGTCAGCGGCTTCCCGGCCACGCGCACAACGCCTCCCTCGGGGGCGAGGATGCCGCACACCATCGAGATGGTGGTGGTCTTGCCGGCGCCGTTCGGGCCGAGCAGCCCGTAGGTCTCGCCCTCGGCGATCTCGAAGCCCACGCCGTCCACCACGGTCCGGTCACCGAACCGCTTGACCAGCCCCTCGCACACCAAGACCGGCTCGCCGCTCACGCCTCGCACCGTAGTCGGACCCCCCGTCGCCACCCCGCGCCGACACCCTCGCGAACCGGCCGAGCGTCGCGAACGAACGCCGCGAGCCACGAGCGTCGGCGAGCGGTGGGAACAGGGCGGCCGGAGGCCACTCCGCAGACATCGTCGCCGAACCTCCCGTTCGGCGACGACACCCCTACGCGTAGATCTCGTCGATCTCCACGGCGTAGCGGGTCAGGATGCCGCGCCGCTTCAGCTTGGAGGTCGGGGTGAGCACCTCGCTGTCGGGCAGCCACTCCTCGCCAAGGATCCGCACCTTCTTGACCCGCTCGGCGTTGTTGAACTCGGCCATGACCTCCTCGAGGCCCTGGTGGATCTCGGCTTGGACCACCTCGTTGGTGGCCAGGTCCTCGAGCGTCTCGAACTCGACGCCGCTGGCCCGGGCCCACGCGGGAGCCACCTCGGGGTCGAGCACCACCAGGGCCGAGACGAACGGCCGCTGGTCGCCGACGGCGCACGCCTGTCCCACGAGGGGATCATCTTCAGGGCGGCCTCGAGGTTGGCCGGCGAGATGTTCTTGCCGCCGGCGGTGATGATCAGCTCCTTCTTGCGGTCGACGATCTTGAAGTAGCCGTCCTCGTCGACCACGCCGATGTCGCCCGAGTGCAGCCAACCGTCCTCGTCGAGGGTCTCGGTGGTCTTCTCGGGCTCGTGGAGGTAGCCCTGGAAGACGTTGCCACCGCGGCAGACGATCTCGCCGTCGTCGGCCAGCTTCACCTCACAGCCGGGGATGGCGGGGCCGACCGTGCCGGCCTTCACGTGGTGTGCCGTCCAGGTCATCGGACCGCTCGACTCGGACATGCCGTAGATCTCCGACAGCGGCACACCGATGGCCCGGAACCACCGCAGGATGTCGGCCGGGATGGGCGCGGCGCCGGTGATGGCCGCCTCGCACTCGTCGAGGCCGATGAGGCCCCGCACCGCGGCGAACACGGACTGGAGGAAGTCCCAGGTGGCCTGCTCCTCGTCGGTGGCGGTGCCCCAGTCGATCTTCTCCGACAACGGGATCGCCGCCTCGACCCCTTCGTTGAACGACTTCTGCTTCTCGGGGTCGGCGGCCAGGGCGGCGTTGACGCCGGCGTAGATCTTCTCCCACACGCGCGGCACCCCGAAGATGAAGTTCGGCTTCACCTCGCGGGCGTAGTCGGCGATCGCCGTCGGATCGGGGCAGGTGGTGACCGTGTACCCGAGGAAGGCGCCGAGGTAGTGGCTCGTCATCCGCTCGGCGATGTGGGCCATCGGCAGGTAGGAGACGACCTTCTTGCCGGCGAAGTCCTCGAACGGCAGCGCCCGCCGAAGGCTGTCGACGGTCCACGCGATGTTGCGGTGGGTGAGCATCACGCCCTTGGGCGGGCCGGTGGTGCCCGAGGTGTAGATCATCGTGGCCAGGTGGTCCGGACCACAGGTGGCGGCCGCGGCCTCGAGGTCGGCCGGCTCCTTGTCCCACAGCGCGTCGGCCTGCAGCACGTCGTCGGGGGCGAGGCCGTCTGGGTCGTTCAGCACGATGATGTGCTCGAGGGTCTTCAGCTGGCTCCGCACCTTGAGGAAGCGCTCGAGGAACCCGATGTCCTCCACGATGGCGACCACGGCGTCGCAGTGGTTGACCAGGTACTCGATCTGCTCGGGTGACGAGGAGTTGTAGATCGACACCGGCGTGGCGCCACAGAAGTAGGCGGCCACGTCGATGGGATGGAACTCAGGGATGTTGCGCATCATCAGCACGATGCGCTCGCTGTCCTCGACGCCGAGGTCGCGCAACCCCGTCACCACGCGCCCGACCCGGTCGGCGTAGTCGCGGTAGGTCATCTGTCCCCAGCCGTCCTCACCGTCGCGCCAGCGCAGGGCGACCTGGTCGCCGTGGGCTGCCACCGTCTGCAAGAACTGGCTCGGGACCGTCTGGCCCTCGACGGCCTGCATGATCTCGTCGCTCGTCACGGTGGCCATGGCTTCCCCCTGCGTCGTCCGGAACGTGGCTGGCTCGGGGCACGGCCGCGGCCCGCGCCGCGCCCCGTGGCGCCCGAGGGTACCGAGTGGGAGCGGGCCGCGCCGCGGTCAGGTTGCATGTCGTCGCGGGCCCTGGGCAGACTCTTGACCAGGCGGTCAAGAGTTCGCCGTTCCCCTACTGATGCCCCGGGCACCACGATCGTGGGCTCGAGGGAGCACCGTTCCACCAAAGGAGCCCTCCAATGGCCACCGCAGTGATCGTCGACGCCGTGCGCACCGCCGGCGGGAAGCGCAACGGGAAGCTGTCGGGCTGGCACCCGGCCGACCTGGCCGCCGAGTGCCTCAAGGCCCTCGTCGAGCGCAACGACCTCGATCCCGAGCTCGTCGACGACGTCATCATGGGCTGCGTCATGCAGGTGGGGGCCCAGTCGCTCAACGTGGGCCGCAACGCGGTGCTCGCCGCCGGCTGGCCCGAGGCCGTGCCGGCCACCACCATCGACCGCCAGTGCGGTTCGTCGCAGCAGTCGGCCCACTTCGCCGCCCAGGGCGTGATGGCGGGTGCGTACGACGTCGTGGTCGCCGCCGGCGTCGAGGTCATGAGCCTCGTGCCGATGGGCGCCTCGGCCATGGTCAAGGACGTCGGCTTCCCGTTCGGCGACGCCATGGGCCTGCGCTACGCCGACCGGGGCGGTCTCGTGCCCCAGGGCGTCTCGGCCGAGATCATCGCCGACAAGTGGGGCCTCAGCCGCGAGGACCTCGACGCCTTCGGGGCCCAGAGCCAGCAGCGAGCCCTCAAGGCGCAGGAGGAGGGCCGGTTCGACAACGAGATCGTGCCGGTGAAGGCCAAGCCCCGCGACAAGGAGACCGGCGCGCTGATCGAGACCGACGAGGTCTTCCGGGCCGACGAGGGCGTGCGCCCCGGCACCACCGTCGAGACGCTCGGGAACCTCAAGCCGGCCTTCAAGCCCGACGGCAAGGTCACGGCGGGCAACAGCTCGCAGATCACCGACGGTGCCTCTGCGGCGCTCATCATGAGCGAGGACAAGGCCAAGGCGCTCGGCCTCACGCCGCGGGCGCGCTTCCACACCTTCGCCCTCGCCGGCGTCGATCCGATCGAGATGCTGACCGGCCCGATCCCGGCGACGCACAAGGCCCTCGAGAAGTCGGGCCTGTCGATGGGCGACATCGACCTGGTCGAGATCAACGAGGCCTTCGCCTCCGTGGTGCTGGCGTGGGAGAAGGAGCTGCACCCCGACATGTCGAAGGTGAACGTCAACGGCGGCGCCATCGCCCTCGGCCATCCCCTCGGCTGCTCGGGCACCAAGCTGCTCTCCACCCTGCTCAACGAGCTCGAGCGCACGGGTGGCCGCTACGGCCTGCAGACCATGTGCGAGGGCGGGGGCATGGCCAACGCCACCATCATCGAGCGCCTGGGCTGACCACGCAGCGGGCGTTGGCCCTCCCACCGCCAGGTGGGAGCCGACGACCCGTCAACGCCACCATCATCGAGCGCCTGGGCTGACCACGCAGCGGGCGTCGGCCCTCCGGCGAGCGCCGAAGTGGCCCCGGCGGCGTCGCGTCGGACGGGACTGCCGGAGCGAGTCCCTAGGCTGGGAGGGCACCTGCGGGTGCCCCCTCCCGTCGTCTCTCCCCCTCCTCCGCCATGGGCATGATCGTGCGCATCGCCATCGCCGTCGCCATCGCCGTCGTGATCATCCGCGTCGGCTTCCTGGTCCTGCGCGGCCTGGCCCAGCCCGTGCCCGAGCCGCCACCACCCGGCGAGCTGCGGAAGGTGAAGATCGCCTACCGCTGCTCGCTGTGCGGTGCCGAGGTCCGCATGACGGTCGCGCCCGACGAGCACCCCGAGCCCCCGCGCCACTGCCAGGAGGACATGGAGCTGGTCGCGCCCATCGAGTGACGCCGCGCTCGGCCGACGCCGACGGGGCGATCCACAGGCTGTGGACGGCGGTGGGGAGCGAAACCGAGCCGCAACACGCGGTTCCGCCCGGCGCAACGTGTTCGTCACCTGGCGCGCGCCGCCCTGGGGACAACGCTGTGGGAAGGTGCCGCCGCCGGTGGATGTGGCGCTCGATCGCTGGCCCAGCCAGGGGCTGCTTGTGGACAGTGGACACGTCCACCGCCCGTCCGGCCCGTCCGGTCCCCGCGGCTGCTCAGCGGTACTGGGTGGCGGTGATGATCCCGCCGAGGATCAGCCCGAGCCCGGCCAGCAGGTACCAGTTGCTGCTCTCGCCTCCGGGCACGAGGTTGACGTAGTTCAAGAAGATGATCAGCATCCCGAGCCCGAACAGCACGAACATCAGCACCGGGACCCACATCGGGCTGGGCAGCTGGTCGGCCCGGGGAGCCGGCGGCGTGTAGCGGCCCGATCCGGAGGGCTCGGCGGTGTCGGCCCTGCGGGCCTTCGCCGGCTTGGCCGTCTTCGCCGCATCCGACCCCGCCTTCGCCTGCGCCCGCGCCTTGGCGCCGGCGGCGCCGCCCTTCGGTGTAACCCGGCCGCCGCCGGTGCGCTTGCTCGGGGGGACCTTCTTGGCATCGGCCACGGCGGGATGGTATCGCGCTGGCGACCGCTCATCGCGAGCCGCCAACGTGCCGATGGAGAGGTGGTACCGCAGATCGGCCGGGGAAGACGGTGCCGGTCGGCGGTGTGCAGAGAGCAGCGGTGCCGGCGGCGACCCGCGCGAGCGACCCCTGGGGGAACCATGCGCACAGCACGTAGCGTCGTCCCGACGGTGGCGGTCGTCGGGATGCTGACGGCGGCCGTCGGGTGCTCGTCGAGCCCACCGAGACGACGCCGCAGCAGAGCAGCACGACCACGGCGCCACCACCCAAGCTCGGCGGCAAGATGGTCGTCGGCACGGCGGGCGAGACCGACGGCTTCCTGCCGTCACAGAGCCGGTGGACGTCGTCGGCGCTCATGAACGCCCGCATCGTGCTCGACCCCCTCGCCGCCTTCGACGAGGCCGGCATCCTCAGCCGTACCTCGCCGAGGCCTTCGTGCCGTCGAACGACTTCATGCAGTGGGACATCAAGCTGCGGCCGAACATCGAGTTCCACAACGGCGAGAAGTGCGACGCCGAGGCCATCAAGATCAACCTCGACGCCGTGTCCAAGAGCGCTTCACGGGCGCCGCGCTGCGCCCGATCGACCGGGTCGAGTCGTCGACCTGACCGTGTGGTCTACATGAAGACGCCGGGCGCACCTGCCCCTGGTGCTCGCCAACCAGACCGGCTTCATCATCGCCCCCGCCCAGCTGACGTCGGCCGACGCCAACAACCCCGGTGGGCACCGGGCCGTGGAAGCTCAAGGAGTGGACCAAGGGCGCCCGCCTGGTGGCCAGCCTGCTGGGACAAGTACTGGCAGAAGGACGCGTCGGCAACCAGCTGCCGTACCTGGAAGAGGTCGAGACCCGCCTGCTGCTCGATCCCAAGACCCGCACCCAGGGCTCCAGGCCGGCGATCTGAACCTGATCCACACCGACAGCCCCGAGGAGGTGATCCGGTTCGCCCAACAGGGGGCGGCGACGGGATCAAGGTCGTCGTCGACACGTCGCAGGGCACCGAGCAGACGATCTTGTTCAACAACGCCAAGGGCCGTTCACCGACGAGAAGCTGCGGCTCGCCGCCGCCTACGCGCTCGACCGCCAGCAGCTGGTGGACACGCTCTACGAAGGCTTCTTCGACGTCGCCAACGGGCCCTTCACCAAGGACAGCGTCTGGGGCGAGAGCGACAAGATGCCGGGTTACGACCCGGCCAAGGCCAAGCAGTTGGTCGAGGAGTACAAGGTGGCCAACGGTGGGCAGGCGCCCAAGGCGAAGCTCGGCGTCGTCGCATCACCCGACTTCCTCCAGATCGCCCAGTGGGTGCAGCAGCAGGAACGAGTGTCGGCATCCAGACCGACATCGATGCCATCGACGAGGCCCAGGTCACGCTCAAGCTGGTGGCGGGCGACTTCGAGGCGATACACCCAACTTCTGGGGACCGCCCCGACCTCGACGGCCTGTCGCACTACTTCGGTCGGGCGAGAACATCTCCTCGGGCGGCGGCATCGGCCTCAACTTCGCCCGGTACAAGAGCGACGTCGTCGACAAGGCGCTCGCCGCCGGCAAGGCCACGGCCGACCAGGCCACCCGGGTGGCGGAGTACAAGAAGGTGTGGGACGACTTCGCCGAGCACGTCCCCTACGTGTGGCTGTACCACACGAAGTGGGTCATCGCCTACCAGGACACGTACTACGGCACGTGGCAACTTCACCATGCCGAACGGCAAGAAGGCCGAGACGGTGAGCTGGGGCAACCTCTTCCCTCACCGGCGCCTACAAGGGCTGACGCGCCACCCCGGAACCACCGGGACGCACGTGGCGTCCCGCACGCTGGGGAAGCCTCGCGGTGACGGGCTGCACCGACCAGGCAGCGGGCTGGGGCCGGACGACGGGGCCCGGCTACCGTCGGCGCAAGGCTGGAGCCCGTGTCCTCGTCGTCGACAACTACGACTCGTTCGTCTACAACCTCGTCCAGTACCTGGGTGAGCTGTGCCGAGCCCCTCGTGCACCGCCGCGACGCCCTCACGCTCGACGAGATCGTGGCGTCGATCCCGACGCCGTGTTGATCTCGCCCGGGCCGGGTCGTCCCGAGGAGGCCGGTCTGTCCAACGCCGTGATCGAGCACTTCGCCGGAGGCGCCCGGTCTTCGGCGTGTGCCTGGGCCACCAGTGCATCGGGCAGGTGTTCGGGGGGGACGTGTCGTGCGGGCACCCGAGGTCATGCACGGCAAGACGTCGCTGATCCGCCACCACGACCGCGTGTGTTCGCCGCCCGCCCAACCCGCTGGAGGCCACCCGCTACCACCGCTGGTGGTGGCGCGGCGACCTCGGTCCCCGACTGCCTCGAGATCACCGCCGGGACCGACGACGGCCTCGTGATGGGCCTGCGCCACCGGGAGCACGACGTCGAGGGCGTGCAGTTCCACCCCGAGTCGATCCTCACCGTGAAGGGCCACGAGCTGCTCGGCGCCACCGTTCGCTGTCACCCGAGCCGGCTGACGGGTCGCACACCCCGGCGCGCGACGTCAGCCGGCACGCCCTGGGGCCGAGCGAGCTCGTGGCGGGCCGCGGGGCACCGCTCGGCTGCGCCGCTACGGGCTCTTCTTGACGGAGCTGCTCGACGACGAAGACGACGAGGACGACGACGAGCTGCTGCTCGTCGGGCGGGTGGTGGTGGTCGTCGACGTGGCGGTCGTGGTCGTGGTGGTCGACGCCGTCGTGGTGGTGGGCGGCCTGCGGACACCAGCAAGGTGACCGTGCTGTTGGGTGCGACCTTGGTGCCCGAAGGTGGCGCGGTGTCGATGACCTTGCCCACCGGCACGTCCGCCGACGTCTGGTCGCGCTGGGACACCCGGAAGCCGGCCTGGGTGAGGATGTTGGTCGTCGTGGTGATCGACTGGCCCCGACGTCGGGCACCTCGACCTCCTCCTTGCCCGACGACACGGTGATGGTGACCGTGGAGCCCTGGTCGACCGTCACGCCGGCCCCCGGGTTCTGGGAGATGACCGTGCCCTTGTCGACGGTGTCGCTGGGCTGCTGCTGCACCGCGACGACCAGGCCGTTGCCCTCGATCAGCTGCCGGGCGTTGGTCTCGGTGAGCCCCTGCACCGCGGGCACCTGCACCTGGCCGAGGCCGCCCGACACGACCAGCTTCACCGTCGAGCCCTGCTCGGCCTGGTGTTACCCTCGGGTCCTATCGAGGACGATGCCGGTCGGCGAGTGGTGTCGGTGCGGTTCTCGATCGCCACCTTGAACCCGGCGCTCGGGCGGTGGCCTCACCGACCGGCAGCTCGGTCACGGTGGGGACGTCGATCAGTTTGGACCCGCCCTTGTTGATGTTCGAGGCCAGGTAGAACAGGGCGGCGGCCAGGGCGGCGAGCAGGAACACCATGAGCGCGACGAACCAACCGGTGCGTCGCGAGCGGGGAGGTTGGGTCCCGGGGCCGGGCGGGCCGAGGTCGGCCGCCGGGACGGCGCCGGTCGATGCGATGGCCTGGGTGGCCTGGGTGCCGGCGGCCAGCCCCGTGGCGGCGCCGGCCAGCGCGCCGGCGCCGACCAGAGCGGCGGTGGCCGGCGCGCCGAGACCGGCCATGGCCTCGACCGGCTCGCCCTCGAGGAAGCGGCGCAGGTCGGCGCGCAGGTCCTCGGCCGAGGCGTAGCGCTCGGCCGGGCTCTTGCGCAGCAGCGTCATGATGATGGCCTCCAGCGCCGCCGGCACGGCGATGCCGGTGGTGCTCGGCGGGCTGGGCGGCTCCTGCACGTGCTTGTAGGCGATCGCCACCGGGGTGTCACCGGTGAAGGGCGGCTGGGCGGTCACCATCTCGTAGAGGACGCACCCGAGCGAGTAGAGGTCGCTGCGCGGATCGACGGTCTTGCCCTGGGCCTGCTCGGGCGAGAAGTAGGTCGCCGTGCCCATGACCGAACCGGTCTGGGTGAGGCTCGACAGCCCACCGGCAACGGCCTGGGCGATGCCGAAGTCGGCCACCTTCACCTGGCCTTGCGGACCGATCATCACGTTGCCGGGCTTGACGTCGCGGTGCACCACGCCGTTGCGATGGGCGAAGCCGAGGGCGGCGGCGACGTCGGCGCCGATCTCGGCGGCGCGCGTGGGGTGCAGGGGCCCCTCCGTGCGCAGGATCTCGGCCAGGCTGCGACCCTCGATGTACTCCATGACGATGAAGTACGTCCCCGCCTGCTGCCCCCAGTCGTAGATGGCCACGATGCTCGGGTGGCTGAGGTTGGCTGCCGCCTGGGCCTCCCGACGGAAGCGCTCGACGAAGGTCTCCTCCTTGGCGTACTCGGGGAACAGCACCTTCACCGCGACGGGGCGGTCGAGCAGCAGGTCGCGGGCGAGGTACACGTCGGACATCCCTCCGCGTGCGAGCTTGCGATGCAGCTCGTAGCGGTCGTTGAAGACCGTGGCCCCTTGTTGCGACATGGCGACCCAACCCTACCGACCGCTCCGCGGCTGGTGACGGCACCGGACAGCCGGTTTCGTGGCCTTTCGCAGCCTCTCGCCTCACCTTCCCGCCGGTGGGACCTTCTGCACCTCGAGCACCTTGCGCATCACGTCGCGTGCGATCGGTGCCGCCACCACGCCGCCCGTCGCCTCGTTGCCGGTGTTGGGGACGTTGAGCACCACCACCGCCACGGCGACCGTCGGATCGCCACCCGGCGGTCCGGCGAAGGAGATGAACCAGGTGTGCAGCCGACCGTCGCCGAGCTGGGCGGTGCCGGTCTTGCCCCCGACCTCGTAGCCCGGGATCCGGGCCGCGGTGCCGGTGCCGCCCGTCACCACCCCGACCATGTCGCCGCGCAGCTGGGCGGCGTGCTCGGGGTTCAGGGGCTGCTTCCACTCCTTGGGGTCGTAGCGCTGCACCACGTTCAGCTGGGAGTCGCGCACCTCCTTGAGGACGTGCGGCGTCATGATCGAGCCCTTGTTGGCCACCGCCGCGGCCACCAGTGCCATCTGCAGCGGGGTGGCCGCCACGTCGTTCTGCCCGATCGACGACTGCGCCAGCTTCGGCGGGTTGCCGATGACGTCTTCGGGGAACAGCGACTTCGACGGGTTGGGAAGGTCGATGGGTGGCGCGTCGTTGAAGCCGAACGACTCCGTGCCCTTGACCATGTCCGGGCCGCCGATCGTGGCCTGGCCCATCTCGGCGAAGGCGGAGTTGCACGAGATCTGCAGGACCTGCGGCAGCGTCCCGCCGCACGACTCACCACCGAAGTTCGAGATGGGCTTGTTGGTCTGCGGCGGCAGGTACGACGTGGCGACGGGGTAGACGGGGTTGGTGTCGGTGACCTTGCCCGTCTGCAGGCCGACGCCCCCGGTGACCACCTTGAAGGTGGAGCCGGGGAAGTAGCGCTCCTGGTACTGGTGGGGCTGCAGCGGCTTGCCGGGAGCGAGGTTGAGCAGCGCCCAGTTGGTGCGCATCTGGGCGTCCTTGTCACCGCTGACGAGGTTCGGGTCGTAGGACGGGAAGCTCCAGAACCCGAGGAGCTCGCCGGTGCGGGGGTCGAGGGCGACGACCGAGCCCTCCCGGTCGCCCAGCTCCTGGCGGGCGGTCTCCTGGATGTCCTTGCGCACCGAGACGGTGATGCTGCCGACCGAGGACTCGCTCACCAGCAGATCGCGCAGTCCCCTCACCTGCAGGCCGAGGGTCTGCCCGGTGAGCACGTCGTCGTAGTACTTCTCGACCCCGGCCGAGCCGAACAGGAACGAGAAGTAGCCGGTGATCTGCCCGAAGAGCGCGCCCTCCGGGTACACGCGGATGCGCTCGAAGGGGCTGTCGGGCGGGGTGTCGACCGACTGGGCGAGCAGGGCGCCGTCGGCGCTGGTGATCGTGCCCCGCGGCCGGTTGTACTCCTGTTGGGTCTTGCGGGCGTTGAGCGGGTGGTCGTTGAGCTCGGCGGCCTGGAACACCTGCACCTGGTTCAGCTTCACGAAGACGGCGAGGAAGCACATCACCACGAACACGCCGAGCCAGCGGATCCGCCGGTTCATCGGCGGGCTCCGGCCGCGACGGTCGGCCTCGCCGGGCTCCGGTTCGCCTCGTCCGACACGCGCAGCAGCAGGGCGACGATGACGTAGTTGGCCACCAGCGACGAGCCCCCGTAGGAGACGAACGGGAGGGTGACGCCGGTGAGGGGCAGCAACCGGGTGACGCCGGCGAGGATGATGAAGGCCTGGAACCCGAGCAGGAAGGTGAGGCCGGTCGCCAGCAGCTTGTCGAAGGTGTTGTCGGAGCGCACCGCCACGCGGAAGCCGGCGCCCACGATGAGCAGGAACGCCAGGAGCACCACCGTGGCCCCGAGGAGCCCGAGCTCCTGGGCGATGAAGGCGAAGATGAAGTCGGTCTCCTTCTCCGGGAACGAGATCTTGCCGGCCAGCCCCAGACCGCTGCCCGCCACCCCGCCGGCCGCCATGGCGAACGCCGACTGCACGATCTGGTAGCCCTTGCCGTACGGATCGGTCCACGGGTCGAGCCAGATGCTGACCCGGTCCTGGACGTGGGAGAACTGCTTCCACGAGAACCAGGCACCCACGGCGAACAGCCCGACGCCCACCCCGAGGTACGCCCCGCGCTCGGTGGCCACCCACAGCATCACGATGAACAGGGCGAAGAACAGCAGCGACGATCCGAGGTCCTTCTGGTAGATCATCACCAGCAGCGACGCGCCCCACGCCACCAGCAGCGGGGCGAAGTACTTGGGCTCGGGGAGCATCATCGGCCCGAGCCGGCGGCTGCCCGTGGCGAGCAGCTCGCGCTTGTCCATGAGGTAGCCGGCGAAGAACAGGGCCAGGATGACCTTGGCGAACTCGCCGGGCTGGAAGTTGACCGAGCCGACCCGCACCCAGATCTGTGAGCCGTTGATCTCCTGGCCGATGACGGGGACGAGGGGCAGCACGAGCAGCAGCAGGCCCACCAGCATGAAGGTGTACCGGTACCGGGCCAGGTCACGGGCCCGACGCACCACGATGAGCGTGGCGAGGAAGCCGCCGAAGGCGATGGCGGTCCACAGCGCCTGGTAGCCCGCCAGCTTCTCGTTGAGGCGAGCGATCATCACGTAGCCGAGCCCGTTCAGCAGTCCGGCGAGGGGGAGCAGCATCGGGTCGGCGTCAGGGGCGAAGCGGCGGGTCACCAGGTTCCCCGACAGCAGCAGCGCCAGCAGGATCAGCAGGAACGGGCCGATGTTGACCGGGATCTCGGCGTCTTGACCGAGGCTGGCCAGGACGTAGGCGCCGGCCGTGATGATCACGACCAGCACCAGCAGGCCCAGCTCGGTGTTGCGGCGCCCCGAACGCATGAGGTCGGCCGACCTCAGCCCGGCGGTTCCGCGGCGCCGGCGGCACCGCCGAGGGACCCGGTGGTCGAGGTGGTGGCGAGCCCGGAGCCGGGCGAGCCGGTGGCCGCCGACCCGGGCGTGGTGCCGGGCACCGAGGCGGGGTTGTTCTCGGCCGCCTCGCTGCGCAGGTTGGCGATGAAGCGCTGGGCGTCGTCGAGCGTGGGCTCGTCGCGTCCGGCCACGAGCTGGGCGCGTCGGGCCTCGGGGACCTGCACGAGCGTCAGGTCGCTGCGCTCGACCACCTCGGGCTTGATCCACAGGATCCCACCCGGCCGGCCCTGGTAGACCACGACCTGCTCGCCGTCGAGACCCACGAAGTAGGTGTTGTTGGCGACGTAGACGAAGGCGTAGCCCACGGCGGCGAACACGCCCAGGAACAGCACGAGGAACAGGGCGACCCGCCAGGTGAACCGACTCCGGGGAGCCGCAGCGGCGTGCACGCCGGCGGGCTCGTCGACGACGCCGGCCGGCGCCCCGGGGCCCACCACCACCTGCTCGGGTGGTGCGGCGCGAGCCGGTGCCGCGTCCGGCGCCGCCGGGTCCGCAGCCTGCCGAGCACCTTCGGCCGGCGCGGAGGTCGACGACGGCACCGACGACGGGTCGTCGCCGGGGGGCACCGGCGCGGTCACCACGCCGAGCGTGCCCGTGACCCGCTCGTTGCCGTGGACCTCGGCCATCACCCGACCCATCGCCTCGTCGGCCGCCGCCCGTCGACCCTTGTCGTCGACCACGTCGACCACCAGCACCGTGATGTTGTCGCGACCGCCACCCTCGTTGGCCAGGCGCACCAGCTCCTCGGCGGCCACCTCCGGGGCCTCGCTCCCGGCGAGCACGGCGGCGATCGTCTCCTCGTCGACCTCGTTGAACAGGCCGTCGGAGCACAGCAGGTACCGGTCTCCGGCGAAGGGCAGCAGCTCCCAGGAGTCGACCATGACGTGCGAGTCGATGCCGAGGGCGCGGGTGAGGATGTTGCGGTGCGGGTGGTTGGCCGCGTCGTCCTCGGTCAGCTGCCCCTGGCGCACCAGCGTCTCGACGAGGCTGTGGTCTTCGGTGATCTGGTCGATCGAGTCGCCGTTGTGCTTGAACAGGTAGAAGCGGGAGTCCCCGACGTTGACGATCCCGATGCGATCCTCGTCGTCCTCGTGGACGAGGGCCATGGCACACACGGTGGTGCCCATGCCCCGCAGGTCGGGGTCGCCGTCGGCCCGGCGCACCACCGCGTCGTTCGCCGCCTCGACGGCATGCACGAGGGCGTCCGTGCTGGGCTCGAAGAACTCCGCCCGCAAGGTCTCGACCGCCACCTGGGAGGCGACCTCGCCGCCTCGGTGGCCGCCCATGCCGTCGGCCACGCCGAAGAGCCGCTTGCCCTCGTCGACCAGGACGGCGTCCTGCTGGTTCTGCCGGACCCGGCCGACGTCGGTGGCCGCGCCGACCCGGAAGGTCGTCATCGCAGGACCATCACGGTGTTGCCCACCTGGAGCTGGTCACCCGGCTGCATGACCATCGGACCCGTGACCTTGGCCCGGTTGAGGTAGGTCCCGTTGGTGGAGCCGAGGTCTTCGACGTAGAGCTGGCCGTCTCGACGGAACACGCGAGCGTGGACCTGGGAGACGTAGGTGTCGTCGATGGTGATCTGGCAGCCGGCGGCGCGTCCGACCGTGACCTCGTCGCCCACCGGATACGTCCGGCCACGCTGGCCGGCGGGCTCGTCGACCACCAGCTGCGCGGCCGCCGTCGCGGCGGCGGGTGCACGGGCCGGTGCGGTCGCCACCGGCCCAGCGGCGACCGCCACCGGAGCGGCGACCGCCGCCGCCTTGGCCGCCTTGCGGGCCTGGCGCCGCGACGGCGGGCGGGTGGACGCGGCCGGTTCGGCCGAGGCCCGGCCCGGCTTGGGCGGCGTGATCTCGGCCCACACCGCCCGCACCACCCGGAAGAAGAACAGGTAGAGCAAGGCGAGCAGGGCGAACTTGAGGATGGTGAGGAGCTGCTCGGACACGTGGGGTCGAGCCTACCGAAGCGGCCTCGATCGGCCGGGGCAGGTGCAGGGAGGGCAACGGAAGTGGCGCCCCGCGGGTGTTCGCATCGACGCGCCGACGTCCGGCTCATCGCAGGGCCGAGCCTCAGGAGGCCTGGAAGACCATCCGCGTGTTGCCGAAGGTGAGCTCGTCGCCGTCGACCAGCTCGCGCTCGGCCACCCGCACGCCGTTGACCCGGGAGCCGTTGGTGGACCCGAGGTCGACCAGCACGAAGCCGTCGCCTCGGGGCCGGATCTCGGCGTGGTGGCGACTCACGTTCGAGTCGGTGATGGTGATGTCGCACTCGGGCAGGCGGCCGAGGGTGACGACCCAGTCGCCGAGGACGTAGCGGTCGTCGTTGGGCAGCAGCAGCGAGCCCGCGCCCACGCCGCCGACGCCCTCGCGCATGCGGGCGTCGATGCGGAACTCGCCGGTGTGGACCTTGGGATCGACCTGGAAGTCGACGCCGACCGGTCCCATGAAGGCGTAGCCCTCCTCGCGAGCGTGCTCGCGGGCGGCGTCGCACAGCTCGCGGCTGAGCGAGTCGTCGATCTCGGCGAACCGGTCGAAGTCCTCGGGGCTGAGCCGGATGGTGAAGGCGTTGGGGACGACGATGCGGCCGCGGACGTCGTTCGAACGGCTGCCGTCCATCTCGCGGGTGAGGCGCCGGCCGATCTCGATGGGCCGCAGGCCGCTCTTGAAGACGCGGGCGAACACGCCCTCGACCATGTTCTCGAGCCGGCGTTCGAAGCCCTTGAGTCCCACGGCCCGACACGATACCCAGGGCCGCCCGCCGGCCCGCCGACACGACCGCTTCCACGTTTCGGCCGGTCGGGGCCATCGGCTAGCGTTTCCCCCGCACTCGAGCGCGAGTGGCGGAATTTGGTAGACGCGCAGGATTCAGGTTCCTGTGTCCGCAAGGACGTGGGGGTTCAAGTCCCCCCTCGCGCACGAATGTGATGTCGCGGGACACCGTTCACAGGTGTCTCGGGACATCATTCACGCTTTGGCTGGGGTTGGTAGTCCCGGCTGGGGTCGAGTTGGAAGTCGCGCAGGACTTCGCCTTCGCCGGCGGTGATCCTGACGTGGAGGTCTTTGACGAGCACGAGGACCTCTCGGCGGGCGTGGCGTCGGCCGATGCCGATGTGGTGGAGGCGGCTGCCGTAGCGCAGGGTGATCTAGCCGTACTGGTCGACGACGTCGTGACGGACTCGGTAGTGAGCGTCGTCGAAGGTCTTCGCGGTGGGGGTTGCTTTGGGTCGGGCGGTGTATGCCTCGAGTGGTGTTCGGCGGCCTATCGCCCGGTGGGGGCGTGAGGTGTTGTAGTCGTCGACGAAGGTGTCGAGCTGACGCTGGAGTGCGATCTCGTCGGCTCGAGCCCGGCATCACCCTCGGCTTCGTAACGCTGGACGAGGGTGATCACCCATCGCCTCGACACTCCGTAGGACCGGGCCACCTCGGCCTTGGAGCGCCCCTCTTCCTTGACCGCGGCCACGACCAGCTGCGCCATCCCCATCGCTCACACCTTCGTCCAAGGTGTGAACGATGTCCCGCCACACGTGTGAACGATGTCCTGCTGTCAGACACCCCCTCGCGCACAACACAACAACAAGGACGTCGACAGAACCGACCCGCTCGGCGTTCCGCCGTGCGCTCATCACGGTTGGGCGGCTCGAGCGTTCTCGTGCGTCGCTGCCAGGATCGAGGCGAACTCGGGCCTCGACCGCAGCGCCTTCAGGTCCCGATCGCTGCCCAAGAGCTTTGCGTCGGCCCATCCGTCGGCCAGCGCTCGCTGCAACCAGGACAGAGCTGCTGCCTCGTCGCCGGCGCGCGACAAGGAGCACGCGACGTTGTAGGCCGTGAGCGCGTTCGGTGGACGATACGAATCGATGCCCAGAGCTGCGGCTTCTCGATGGCGGCCACAGCGGTGCAGCATCGTGATCTTCAGCGTCGGCGGCAGGTCGTCGAGCGAGACGGGCATGGGTACCGGCGGCGAGAGCAGTGGACCGTTGGCGCGGTCGTAGCCCAAGCGACCCTCCCACCAGGAGCGGACGACACCGCGGCTCGTGGTGTTGTGCTCGTCTCGCTCCACGCGCAGGAAGAGCCGCCAGCCCGAAGCTGCCTCGAGCTGTCGCTCCCGCCGAGGCACGGCAATGCCCACGAACACCGCCGGGGTCAGAAGGGTCGCGCCCAGGGCCACGCCAAACGGGCCCGTGCCGATCCCAACGAGGGCCGCGAACGCGCACCCGAAGGCAGCGAGGATCCCGAGGCTCGTCAACTGGAGTGCCATTGCCTGACGGTCACGCCAGTTCCGCTTCCTGTCCCACCAGACAACCACCGTCGGTGCTTCGACGAGCTGCCTCCGGGTACGGCGCACGAGCCGGGCCGTCACCGCCCATCCGAGCAGGAGACCAGCGGCGACGCCACCGACCAGGAACGGCGGCCACGCGAGCTTGGCACGCCCGAGCGTTCCTCCGACCAGCAACGCCATCGGGCAGGGAGCCACCCAGACGCACCTCCACCGACGGATCGATGCGAGCGGGAAGGCCTGTCGTCTCCGTGACCCGGCCTCGACGGACGGCACTGCCTCTCGCAGGACGGCGGGGATGATCTCGTCGGTTGGCCCGCCGGGATCGTGCCCGGTGGGGCCGGAGGCACCATCGCCTCTGTGCTCATCCTGCTGGCGTCCCACCGCTCCTACCCACCCACGTCCGCCGGTCGCGCCGGCCGCACTGCTCAGCGGCCGGATGAACCGGTCGCTCCCAAATCTCCCCATCCAGCCGCCGTGACCCCAACCATTCTCGGCCGCTGGCCGGCTGCCATCGTGCCACGCGTTCGGTAAGTCAGGGGCCTGTCTGCTAGCACCGCCTGCGTGCCGAACTCGGCGTCGGGGAGCAGGCTCCGGGTCCGCCGGGCTCTCGACGGCGTCGCTAGGACGGTGCGCCTCCCTGGGCGGCCAGCCACGCCTGCCAGCGGGGGCCGTCCCGATCGGCGGCCGCTGCGCCCTCGTCGCCGTAGAGGTAGGACCACACCGACACGCCGCAGCCGTCGCCGTGGCCCTCGGCGGCGAGGAAGGCCGTGCCCGGCGCGGGCTCGTCGAGCAGCAGCGACAGCCGGAAGGGCGACGCCTCGACGACCGTGCCGGCCAGGCGGGGCGAATCGGAGGCCTCGGCGACGATGCGGTCCCCCACGATGGGCTCGGCGGGGACCCCGAGAGCCTCGGTCAGCGCCGCCCACGCCTGCTCCCGGGTGCCGGGCCAGGGCGCCATCGGCAGCGACGAGGTGGCGGTCTGCCCAGGGAAGTGCTCCATGTGGAGCTTGAGGTTGGCCAGGAACAGCCGCCAGCCCTCGGCCATGCCGTCGTACTGCGCGTCCCACTCCTCGCCGTCACCGAAGCCGGAGTTGACCAGCCGCACGACGCAGGTGCCGCCGTCGCGGGCCTCGACCAGCCACTCGAAGGCGAGACCGGGCACACCCTCGCCACCGTCGAAGACGATCCGGTGCGGCGGCTCCCAGGCGGCGACCCGGCCCTCGACCTGCATCTCGGGGGCGTCGCCGAACGACGCTCGTGCCGCGCCGCCCTGGCGCTCCTCCACCGTGTGGGGCACGTACCACGACGAGATGCCGGGACCGGTGGCGATCGCTTCCCAGACCTCCTCGGGTGTGCCGGGCACCTCGATCTCGAGCTCGATGGCTCGGCGCTGCTCATCGGTCATGGCGGTGGACCTCCTCGCCGGTCGGGGAAGCGGGTCGGGGATGGGCGGCCACCACCAGGCGGTGCCAGCGACCCTTGGGCGCGGCCTCGTCGTGGTAGCGCGCCACCAGCGCGTGGACGGCGCCCGCCAGCTCGTCGGTGAAGGCGGCCCGGTCGGCGGCCGAGGCGAAGCGGATGTCGGTGTCGATGGTGAGCGTGGCGAGCGACCTGCCGGCCTGCTCGGCGCCTCGGGCGAGGCCGGCCACCTCGCGCACGATCCGAGCGGCGACCGCGATGAGGTAGCGGGCCGACAGCCGATCGGTCCGCGCCGGGTCGACTGCGGCAGGACCCAGGGCGGCGGGGGACACGACGTAGGCGGCCGCCGACGCAACCATCACCCGCTCGATGAGGCCGCGACGGGGCCGCTCCTCGACGAGGCGCACGAGGCCCTGCTCCTCGAGGGCCCGCAGGTGGTAGTTGACCTTCTGGCGGGGCTCACCGAGCGCTCGGGCGACGGTGGTGGCCGAGCCCGGCTCACGCAGACGAGCGAGGATCCGCGCCCGCAACGGGTCGAGGGCGGCGGCGGCGACCGCCGGTTCGTCGAGCACCGCCACGTCGAGCATGCCACCCATCCTGCTATTGACAGACAATCTTGTCAATAGCAGGATGGCCGGCCTCGGGGGCGCTCCGGCAGCCTGCGACACGGCCAACCGACCGGGCCGTCGCACCTACCAGGAGGTCGGGGTGCTGTTGCGGACCCCCATCGGCACCCCTAACATCCGCGCTCGCGGACCGCGCCGGGGAAGCTGCGGTCATGGACGAGACGGCCACCTCCGGCGGAACAATTGCACGGCGGGGCGGGTCGCCTCTCGAACCTCAAGGCGGTAGGGACATGCAACGACGTGTCGCTCGGTTGGTCGTCGTCCTCCTGGCCGGGCTGCTGGCCCTACCCTTCGTGGGCGTGTCGCCGGCGAGCGCCGCCCCGGCGGCGCCGTCGCTGACGTCGCCGGATGACGGGGCGACGGTGGACACCAACCCGGTGCTGGAGTGGTCGGCGGTCACCGACGCCACCAAGTACCGCGTGCAGGTGGCCACGTCGCTGGCCTTCACCACGATCGTGTTCGACCTCACCACCTTCAACACCAAGGCCACCCCCTCGACCGACCTGGCCCAGACGCAGCTGTACTGGCGGGCGCAGGCGATCGATGCCACCAACAACACCAGTTCCTGGAGCACGGTGCGCTCCTTCACCAAGGTTCCCCCCCAGGCCCCTGTGCCGGTGAGCCCGCTGACCGGTGACCCGGCGTTGAAGTTCCCCAACGATCCCGCCGTGCTGCGCTGGCAGCCCCTCGATGGCGCCAAGTCCTACGACGTCGAGATCGACGACGACCCCAACTTCATCCCCCCGCTACGGGTCCAGACCACGACGGCCAACACCAGCTACGCGCTCACCCAGCCCCAGCCAGTCGGCCAGAACCTGTACTGGCGGGTGCGCGGCCGCTCCCAGGCCAACCTGCCCACCGAGTTTTCCCAGCCCCAGACCTTCTCCTTCCAGTGGATCCCGTGGGAGGGCCTGGCCCCCGACCAGATCATCCTGTACCCGACCTTCACGCCGCCCGCCACGCCAACGCTCCCGATCATCGAGGAGATCGTGCTGAAGTGGGCGCCCACCCCCGGTGCCGTCACCTACGACCTGCAGGCCAGCCCGAACGTGGACTTCACGGGCTCGCTGTCCATCAACGTCAACGTCAAGTCGACGCAGTACTCGCCGCCCACCACGTTGCTCAATGGCTCGTATTACTGGCGGGTGCGGCCGAAGAACTTCTCCGGCTACGTCGCCGACTGGTCACCGATCAGCACCTTCACCCGGGCCTGGCCGGCCACCCCGCCCTTCTTCCCGGCGCCGCCCCTTCCCGTCGACTTCGACAACGTGTCCTTGCTCGCGCCGGCCGACAACTCGTTCGCCGAGACCGAGCCCACCTTCACCTGGACCCCCTCACGGCTCGGTGACCGGTACGAGATCCAGTTCAGCACCGACGCGAACTTCTCCGTCAACAACACGACCTGCGCCACGAACCACACCGAGTTCACGCCGTACTCGGCCTGCTTCTCGAACATCGCTCCTGCCCCGACCACCTACTACTGGCGCGTCCGTCCGATCGACCGACCGGCGGGGGTCATCGGCTTGTGGTCGGCGAAGCGGGCCTTCCAGTACCTGCCCAACCTCATCGCCCAGACGGGACCTCCGAACGGCACCACCTCATCGGCACCAGTGCTGACCTGGCAGGTCCCCGCCGACCACATCGGCAAGTACCGGGTCACCGTGAAGAAGGCCAGCGGCTCGCTGGTGAGCTCCGACACCTTCAACACGGCGTTCGTGCCGCAGGGCTTCGCCACGAGCGACTGCACCCCCAGCTGCTCGTGGTACGTCCAGACGATCGGCAACAACGGCACGCTCGGGCCGATCCCGAACTCCGCTACGTGGAAGACCTTCACGCTGATCGACCCGCCCTCACCCGGTGCGAACATCACCTTGAACCCCCCGACACCCAACCAGTCCGACCACCCGCCGACCCTCAGCTGGTCGCCGGTGACGGATGCGAAGACCTACAAGGTCTGGTGGGCGATCCAGGGATCGAGTGTCTTCGCGCTGCTCAACAGCAGTATCACCACGACCGCCTACGCCCACACCGGAGACAACCTGCCAACGGGCACCTTCTCGTACTACGTCGAGGCCCTCGACAACAGCAACCAGGTGATCGCCAACAGCGGCATCGGGTCGTTCTCGATCGCTGAAATCGCACGCTCCCAACCCACGTCGCCGGCCAACTGCCCGCCGGCGACGATCTGCGACGTCAACTACGACACCCCGACGCTCGACTGGGACCGCGTGCCCGGTGCTACGTCGTACACGCTCTACCTGGCAGCCGACAAGAACTTCACGAACATCATCGCGACGTACTCGACGATGTTCACGAAGCTCACCCCGGTGGAGTCCCTCAAGGACAGCCAGGCAGGCCAGGCCACCTACTGGTATGCCCGGCCCTGCTACGGAACGCGCTGTGGCATCGACCCGACCGGGCTCACCGATACTCCGAACATCTGGGCGTTCAAGAAGCAGGCCCGACCCATCGACCTCGTCAGCCCGGCCAACAACGCCGTCGTGCAGGACCAGATCACCTTCGACTGGAAGGACTTCCTGCAAACGAACCAGGACAACACGCCCGCCGTCACCCAGGAGGCCAAGACCTACCGGCTGCAGGTCGCGACGACGGCGGACTTCACCCAGGTGATCGATGACATCACCGTCGACCAGACCACCTACACCACCTTCAACAAGACCTACCCCGAAGGTGACCTGTGGTGGCGCGTCCAGGCCATCGACGGCTCGGACAACCCGCTGACCTGGAGCTATGAGCAGCCGAACGTCTACAGGAAGATGACCAAGAAGGCGCCGCCGCTCACCGGGCTCACGCCGACGGCCAACACCCAGGTGGCCGGCCTCCCCCTCTTCGAGTGGGATCCGCAGTCCTTCGCCGCCCGCTACGAGATCGAGGTCTACAAGAACCCCGACCAGCCCCTCTCCCCGACCAACCGCGTCTTCACGGTGCAGACCGGTGAGGCGGCGGCGGCGCCGACCGGCAACCTGCCGCCCGGCGACTACGGGTGGCGCCTGCGTCGCCTCGACGCCGACAACCGGGCCGGCCAGTGGTACCCCGACGACGACCCGAACAAGGCCGAGGAGCTGATCAAGTTCTCCATCGTCGCCGGCAAGGCCCAGCTCGTGTCACCGACCGACGGCGCCCAGGTGCCCCTCGGCGCCGACTCGGCCAACACGCTGCTCCTGGACTGGAATCCGGTCCTCGGCGCGTCCCAGTACCGGGTCGAGATCAGCACCACCGCCGGGTGTGCGTCACCGTTCAAGGAGACCAAGACCACGGTGATGACGGCGTTCGCGCCGGAGCAGACCTACCCCAACACGACGTACTACTGGCACGTCGTGTCCCTCGACGGCGCCAACAACACCCTGTCGACCTCGGACTGCTGGTCGTTCACCAAGGGCGCGCCGGTGACGCCGGGGGTGAAGTTCACCTCGCTCACGCCGGCCCGGATCCTCGACTCCCGTCCGACGGGCCCGCAGGTCGGCCCCTACGGCACACCGTGGGGCGCCGGCACCGACCGCAACGTCCAGGTCACCGGCGTGGGCGGCGTGCCCGGCACGGCCAAGGCGGTGACCCTCAACGTCACCGTCACCAGCACGACCGCGGCGTCGTTCCTGTCCATCTACCCGAACGGGACGACGCGCCCGCTCGTGTCGAGCCTCAACTGGACGGCGGGCCAGACCATCCCCAACGCGGTGACGGTCAAGGTCGGCGCCAGCGGCCAGATCCGCATCTACAACCCGTCGGGCAACGTCCACGTCATCGTCGACGTCGTCGGCTACTACGACGACAGCGGCGACGGCTTCACCTCGCTGGCCCCGGCCCGGATCCTCGACTCCCGTCCGCCGCCGGAGAAGGTCGGTCCCTACAGCACCCCGTGGGGCCCGAACACCACGCGGAACGTGACCGTCACCAGCACCGGCGGCGTGCCGGCGAACGCCACCGCGGTGGTGCTGAACGTGACGGCCACCAGCACGACGGCCGCGTCGTTCCTGACCATCTGGCCCGCCGGCCAGACGCGACCCAACGCGTCGAGCCTGAACTGGTCCGCCGGCCAGACCATCCCCAACGCGGTGACGGTCAAGGTCGGCGCCAGCGGCCAGATCAGCGTGTTCAACCCGTCGGGGAACGTGAACGTCATCATCGACGTCGTGGGCTACTTCGCCAGCGGCGCCGGCAAGGACTTCCACCCGATCGACCCCGCCCGGATCCAGGACTCCCGGCCGCCGCCCGACCAGGTCGGCAGCAGCACGCCGTGGGGTGCCGGCACCCAGCGCGACGTCCAGATCGCCAACGTCGGCGGCGTCCCGCAGACGGCCGAGGGCGTGCTCATGAACGCCACGGTCACCAGCACCACGGCCCCGTCGTTCCTCACCATCTGGCCTGCCGGCCAGACCAAGCCCACGGCGTCCAGCCTGAACTGGTCGGCCGGCGTCACCATCGCCAACGCCGTCACGGCCAAGGTCGGCAACAACCAGAAGGTGAGCGTGTTCAACAACAGCGGCAACGTGCACGTGCTGTTCGACGCCGCCGGTTGGTACGGCTGACCCAGCCCGAGTCCCGAACACCACTCGGCGACGCGCCGGTGGCCACGGTCACCGGCGCGTCGCTGTTCCGGCGTGCCCACACCGCACCTGAACGGCCGCCGGACGTCGTCGTGTGCGGCGGCGCACTACGGTGCCCTGCGTGACCGCACCCGTGCTCCTCTGCACCGACGGCTCCGAGCTCGCCGCCGCGGCGCTGGCCGCCGGCCTCGACGTGCTCGGTGACGACGGCCCGTACGTCGTCGTGACGGCCATCCCCGCTCCGGACCCCATGCTCGTCACCGGCACCGGCTTCGCCGGCGGCACGATGACCCAGGAGGAGTACGACGCGGCCGACAAGGCCCGCCTCGCGGAGGCCGACGCGCTCACCGGCGCGACGGCCCACGAGCTCGGTCTCGACGACGCCGGGACGCGGGTCGTGCGGGGCGACCCCGGCCCGGCGATCTGCCAGCTGGCCGAGGAGCTGTCGGCCCGGGCGATCGTCGTCGGCACCCGGGGGCGCAGCGGCGTCAAGCGGGCCGTGCTCGGCTCCGTGTCCGACCACATCGTGCGCAACGCCCCGTGCCCCGTCGTGGTGACCGGTCCGGCCGCCGAGAGGGCGTGACGATGAACAAGGCCACCCGCGCCCTCATGAGCGACGCCGAGCTCGAGCTGCTGCGGGCCACCGAGCCGAAGCGGCTGGAGCCCCTCGACGAGGACCAGCTGTGCGAGCTGCACGCCCGCGTCCGCCGAGCCCGCAACAAGTACGCCAAGCTGCATCGGCGCCAAGCCGGCGCCCAGGTCCGTACCGAGCGCTCCCGCGGCACGGCGGCGAAGAAGAACCAGCGCACGGCGGCGAAGGCGGAGGTGTTCGAGGACGCGCTCGCCCGCGTCAGCCGCCAGCTGGCACGGGCCGCCAAGCAGGCCGCCGCCGAGCTGCGAGCCGAGCGCCTCGCCGCCGCCGAGGCCGTCAAGGCCGGTGGGACGGGTGGCGGGAGGCGTGGCACGTCCAACAATCGCCGCGCAGCAGGCGGGTCCGCCCGACCCGAGCGGCGCGACGACCGCGCCCGCCGCAGCCGCACGCCGATCGAGAAGCGGACCAGGGCCACCACCAAGGCCCGTGGCAAGCGCGATCAGGCCAAGCGCGACAGCCGCTGACCGCGCCCACCCGACTTCGACGTCCGGACCGGGGGGCACCGCCACGGTCCCCGCCCGACCTGCCCGACGACGCTGCTCACCAGCCGGGTGCGGCCTCCACGTCGCCCGCTGCGACGGCGTCGACCAGGTCGCCGTGGTCCCGCTCGTTCTGGTCGGCGTAGGCCCGGCCGAAGCGCACCGCGGCGTCGACGACGTCGTCGTTCTTGCCGAGGTAGGCGGCCAGCGCGACGGCGTCGCCGGTCTTGGCGTGGGCCCGGGCCAGGACCTCGCCGCACGCGGCGGCGAACTCGGGCAGGATCCGCCGCAGCCGCTCGGCGTTCGGGATGATCTTCATGTCGCGGTACTGGCGGACGTAGAAGTCGACGTCCTCCACCGAGGTCCACCCGGCGAAGATGTCCGTGGCCGCCTGGATGTAGCGCTTCCCGTTGACCACCCGGGCCCCGTGGTTGTCGTACGGGCTGGGCGCCAGGTGCTCCTCGTAGACCGAGGGGCCTGCCTGCTTCACCTGCAGGAACAGCGGGTCGCCGTTGGGCCCCTCGAGCAGGACCAGGTGGACGCGCATCCCCACGCTCCCCACCCCCACCACCTGGCGAGCGACGTCGACGAACCGGAACCGGTCGAGGCAGGCGCTCCGGTCGTCCTGGAGGCTCTCCCGGTAGCGCTCGAACACCTCACGGACCACCTCCAGGCGGTGGGCGTCGTCGTCGTGGGTGACGAAGGGCGGGTCCTCGATGATGCGTCGCCGCCCACCGAGCACCGCGGTCAGCTTGGCGAAGGAGCCGCGGCTGGTGCTGCGACGCTGCTTGCGCTCGATGAAGCGCTCGGCATCGCGCCGCGCCGGCTTGGCGAAGTAGCGGAGCAGCTCGTCGTGGTGGATGGCGTCGTACCAGACGTCCATCTGGTCGGCGTCGACGTAGCTGCGCAGGCGGTCGCGGTAGGCGGTCGTCATGGCGACCACCGCTCGCTCGGCGGCCCGATCACCCTGACCGTTCTCACGAGCGAGGACCACCAGGCTGGTCGCCAGACGCAGGAGGTCCCACTCGAAGGGGCCTTCGAGCGTCTCGTCGAAGTCCCGCAGATCGAAGGCCAGGTTCCGCTCCGGCGTGGCCCACAGCCCGAAGTTCAGGACATGGGCGTCACCGCACAGCTGCACCGCGAGACCGGAGTGCGCTCGGGTGGCGAGGTCTGCCGCCATCACCGCCGCCGCCCCGCGGAAGTAGGTCCACGGCGAGGCCGACATCCGGCCATAGCGGATGGGCAGCAGCTCGGGGAGCCTGATCGCCTCCTGGGCCCGCAGCGTGGCGAGCGCGGGCGGCGCCCCTCTCGGGCGCGACCAGTCGCCGAGCGCCCGCCGGGGGGCAGCGGCTCGGGCCGCCCGACCTCGCGCCCGGCGCTGCGCCTTCGGCTCGGGGTCACACACCACCATCTCAACCACCTCGGGGACGCCGTCGACTCGCCGGGCGCAGGCTAGAGCGCGCCGACGCGCCGCCGTGCGACCCGAGCTCGACGTCGGCCTCGGTCCGACGCCGGCGAAGGCCCCACGGCCCGTCGGATCCCGACGCCGCGTTGGTAGGTTGGCCGCCATGACCCGCGGCGCTCGCCCGGCGGTGCCCTCGACCCGCCCCGCCCCTCTCGCGCTGAGCGACGCCCGATGATCAAGGTCTCGCTGCGGGGACTGCTGTCCCACAAGTTCCGCCTGCTGCTCACCATCGTGGCCGTCCTGGTGTCCGTCGCCTTCATGGCCGGCACCCAGATCCTCACCGCCACGGTCAGCGCCAGCTTCGACAAGGTCTTCGACGACGTCTACAAGAACATCGACGTCGTCGTGCGATCGACCGACAAGGTCGACACCGGCTTCGGGGCCTTCCGCGACTCGATCGCCGACAGCGTGGTGCCCACCGTCGCCGCCGTGCCCGGCGTGACCGCCGCCGAGGGACAGGTCCAGGGTCAGATCAGCATCCTCGACAGGCAGGGCGAACCCATCGGCAACCCCCAGTCGGGACCGCCCACCTTCGGGCTCAACTGGCTCACCCAACCCGAGCTCAACGGTTGGCGGCTCGACGAGGGCCGGGCGCCCGCAGGGCCCGACCAGGTCGTGCTCGACAAGAAGACCGCCGACACCGCCGGCTACCGCGTCGGTGACACGGTGAAGATCCAGACCAACAAGGGCGTGAACGACTTCGTCGTCAGCGGCATCGCCGGCTTCGGCACCACCGACAACTACGCGGGCACCGCCGCCGCCCTCTTCACCACCGCCCGCTCCCAGGAGCTCCTGGTCGAGCCGGGGAAGGTCACCTGGATCAACGTGGCGGGCCAGGACGGGCTGTCCCAGGAGGAGCTGGCGTCGAGGATCCGGCCGGTGCTGCCGGCCAAGGCGGAGGCGATCACGGGCAAGGCCTTCACCGCCGAGAGCCAGGACGTCTTCCGTCGGATCTTCGACTTCCTGGGCATCGCCCTGCTGATCTTCGGCATCGTCGCCCTGGTGGTGGGCGCCTTCATCATCTACAACACGTTCTCCATCATCGTCGCCCAGCGCACCAAGGAGCTGGCGCTGCTGCGGGCGATGGGCGCCTCGCGCCGACAGATCCTGGGCTCGGTGACGCTCGAGGCGCTCGTCGTCGGGATCGTCGCCTCGGCCCTGGGCGTGCTGGGCGGGATCGGTCTCGCCTGGGTCCTCACCACGTTGCTGGGGGCGACAGGTGGCGGCATCGGCGAGGACGGCCTGACCTATCCGCCGTCGGCGTTCGTCATCTCGATGGCGGTCGGCACCGCGGTGACGCTGGTGTCCGGGTTCTTCCCGGCGTGGCGGGCGTCGAGGGTCCCGCCCGTGGCCGCCATGCGCGACGTCGCCGTCGACACCGGCGGCCGCACCCGCGTGCGCGGCATCATCGGTGCGATCTTCGTGGTGCTGGGCGGCGCGGCGATGTACGTCGGGCTGTTCACGGCCGAGCAGCTCTCGCTCGTCGGCCTCGGCATCGCCGGCGTGTTCCTCGGCGTGATCGTCGTCGGGCCGCTGTTCGCCAAGCCGATGAGCCGCATCATCGGGTCGCCGCTCCGGCAGGCCTTCACCGGTCAGCTCGCCCGCGAGAACGCCATGCGCAACCCGCGACGCACGGCGGCCACCGCGTCGGCACTGATGATCGGCGTCGGGCTCATCGCCACGTTCGCCATCCTCATCGAGTCGATCAAGGCCACGGTCGGCAACGCCCTCGACACGGCCTTCACCGCCAGCCTCGTCATCGACTCGCGCGCCAACCCCGGCCAGCCGGCGCTGCCCCTCGACACCCTCGACAAGGTGAAGGCGGTCCCCGGAGTCGCCGCCGTCGGCGGCCTCGAGGGAGGCTTCGCCACCATCGGCGGCTCGCCCACCCAGGTCCTCGGCAGCGACCTCGCCACGCTGGGCCAGTTCCTGAAGATCCAGGCCGTCGAGGGCGACCTCGCGGCGCTCGGACCCGACCAGATCGCCGTGCCCGCCAAGCGGGCCCAGGACGAGGGCTGGAAGGTCGGCACCCAGGTGCCGTCGACGTTCCTGGTGGGGGGCGCACCCCCGGTGACGATCGGCGCGACCTACGAGATCGCCGGTCTCAGCACCGGCATCGGCACCCTCATGACGATGGAAGGGTTCGCCAAGCGCCAACCTCCGCCGTTCCAGACCTACAACCAGATCTACGTCACCGCGGCGCCGGGCGCCGACGTCGCCGCCATCCAGGCCCAGCTCAAGCCGCTGGTCAAGGGCATCACCCCCACCGCCACGGTGCAGGACGCCTCGGAGTTCGCCAGCAGCCAGACCGGCTTCCTCGACATCCTGCTGATCGTCGTGTCGGTCCTGCTCGTGCTGGCGATCATCATCGCCATCCTCGGCATCATCAACACCCTGCTGCTGTCGGTCTACGAGCGCACCCGCGAGCTGGGACTGCTGCGGGCCGTGGGCATGAAGCGGTCCCAGACCGGCGCCATGGTGATGTGGGAATCGGTGATCTTCTCCCTGCAGGGCACGGCCATCGGTCTGGTCATCGGGTTCGTGTTCGGCTCGGCGCTGGTGAAGGCCATCGCCGCGCAGCTCGAGGGCGTCAGCTTCGCGGTGCCCTGGGCCCTGCTCGTCGGCATGGTGATCGCCGCCATCATCGGCGGGATCGGCGCCGGGCTGCTGCCGGCCTGGTCGGCCTCGCGCCTCAAGGTCCTCGACGCCATCGCCACCGAGTAGGCCGGCGGCGGCAGACAGGGGGACTCGGCACCGCCGACGTCGGGCACGGGGAGCGGGTCCGCCGAAGGCCCGCCAGCGGATCGGGGCGGCGCCGCGACCCGGTGCCGCGACGGCGCCAGCGCTACCCCGTGAAGGTGGGCACGACCGCGCCGCCGGGGACCGCCGACCCGCCGACCGTGCCCGGCGGATCCGTCGGCCCCACCCCGCCCGCCGACGCGGCGCACGCCGGCTGCGGTCCGAGCGTCGGCACGCTGAGGTCGGGCGTGGGCGTCGCCGGCCCGTTCGGGTCCTCCACCGCGAAGCGGATCATCATCACCATCGGGTTGTGCGGCAGCTCGGGCACCGCACAGAAGCCGACGACGCGCCCGAGCGCGACGTTCGCCTCGACGGTGGTGTCGACCTCACCGTGCACCCACCGGTAGGGGGTGGCGTTGCCGGTGATGGTGGACGCGTTGGCCCGGAGCACGGTGCCCCGAACCGGCAGGTCGAGCACCGGCGTGCGCACCCGGGTGCCGATGACGACGGCCCACTGTCCGGCGTCGCTGCCGGCGAAGGTGTTGCCCTCGACCGTGGTGCGATCGTCCTCGACGTGCACGCCGTAGGTGCTCCCCGAGAAGGCGTTGCCCCGCACGACGTTGTCGGTGGCCTCGTCGAGCACGTAGCGCTCGAGCGGGCCCTCCAGGTACGACGGGGCGCTGCACTCCATGGGCCAGGTGTTCTCACCCATCCGGGCGCCGACCCACACGCCGTGGAGTCCGCCGCTGATGGTGTTGCCCTCGATCAGGTTGCCGTTGGCGCCGTAGCGCCGCTCGATCCACGAGTCGGCGCGGCTCAGGTGGTACTCACCGCAGTTCTTGTAGAGGAAGATCCCACCGGCGCTGTTGCCCTCGATCCGGTTGCCGAGGATGAGGTTGCCCCGGGAGCTGTCGACGGAGATGCCCTCGCGACCCGGGCCCCAGTAGCGCACGGTCAACCCGCCGACCGTGGTCACGGTCCCCTGCGCCGCGTTCTCGCGGAACCCGTTGCCCACGATCTCGCTGTCGCGCACGACGTTGTCCTTCGAGCCCGTCTCGAGGTAGACGCCGCTGGATCCGGCACCGTGGACCGCCACCCGCTGGATCGTCACACCCGTCACGTAGCCGTCGACGTAGATCCCGACACCCCGCGACCCCGAGACCTCGCTGTCCTCGATCACGATGTCCGAGAACGCGTGCTCGTACTCCACGCCTGCGGCCAGGGTGCGGAAGCCGGCGCGGGTCACGCGCATGCTGTTGCCGAAGCCGGAGACCCGGCAGTTGCGGATGCGCACACCGTGGAGAGCATCGGTGATGGGGGCCCGCACCTCGATCCCGACGCCGAACGATCCGCCGCCGGATCCGACGATCGCCGCGCCCTGGCAGTCGAGCGTGGCGTTCGACGCGGTGACGTCGAAGCCGGCGGAGTAGGTGCACGAGGGGTCGAGGTGACTCGGGGCCGTCACCTGCACCCGGACGGTGGCCTGCGAGCACGGAACGAGCACCGAGCCGGGGCCGGGAGGCGGCAGGGGTGACGCCGGCACGGACGCGCGAGCGCCACCCGTGCCGAGCACGAGCAGGTTGGCGGCGAGGACGGCCACCGCCATCGCCCCTGTGCGCACCCCACCGTTCGCCGCCACGTCGTGCTCCGGTCCCCCGCCGCTCGGCAGCCACCTCCGGCGGACGCTACCAACGGAGGCGCGACCGTGGCCGGCGGCCGGCGCCCGAGCCGGCGGCCACGCCGGATCGAACGATCAGCCGAGCAGCTGGCTGATGCTGTAGAGCACCAGGCCGGCGAGGGCGCCGACCACCGTGCCGTTGATGCGGATGAACTGCAGATCGGGACCGAGCAGCAGCTCGAGGCGATCGGCGGTCTCCTCGGCGTCCCAGCGGGCGATGGTCGTGCTGACCAGGTCGCCGATCTGGTCGTGGAACCGTGCGACGACCTGGGCGACGCCGGTCTCGATGCTGCGCTCCACCTTGCCGGCCAGCACCGGATCGTCGGCGAGCCGCGCCCCCGCCGCTCGGGCGAGCCCGGCCAGACGGGCCCGCAGCGGTGAGCCGGGATCCTCGGCCTGCTCGCGCAGCTGGGCCTTCAGGTCACCCCACAGGCTGGTCGCCCACGCCCGCACCTCGGCTGCGACAGCACGTCGTGCTTGAGCTGCTCGCCCCGCTCGCGGTACTCCGGCGAGACCTGCAGCTCGGAGGCGAGCGTGACCAGTCGGTCCTCGAACCGGTGGCGCAGGTGGTGGTCGCGGTCGTGCAGCATCTCGTCGATGAGGGCGCGCGCTCCGTCGATCAGCCGCTCGAAGATGCGGTCCTCGGCTGCACCCGGCAGCCACCACGGCGATTGGGCGCCGAGCCGACGCCGCAGGTCGTCACGGTTGTCGACGAGGTAGGCGTCGAGCTCGCGCAGCGCCACGTCGAGCGCCTGCTGGTGGCGACCGTCCCGGATCACGAAGGCCAGGCCCCGACCCAGCAGCGGGGCGAGCGGCGTGGCGTCGACGCGGTCGCGCACCACGCCCTCGAGCGCACGGTGCACGTCCTCGTCGCGCACCAGGTCCGCCAGTCGGACGGCACCGTCGAGCACCTCCCCGGCGACGCGGTCGGCATGGGCCGGTTCCTGCAGCCAACGAGCGACCCGGGGCACGACCTCGGCCGCGCGGACCCGCGCGGTGATGGCGTCCGGGGTCAGGAACTGCTCCTGGATGAACTCGCCGAGGGTGTCGGCGAACTGGTCCTTGCGCTCGACGACGACGGCGGTGTGCGGGATCGGGATGCCGAGCGGGTGGCGGAACAGCGCCACCACGGCGAACCAGTCGGCGAGCCCGCCCACCATGGCCGCCTCGGCGGTGGCGTGCAGGTAGCGGACCCAGGTCAGGTCCTGTCCCCAGATGGCGGTGGCCAGGAAGATCGCCGTCACCAGGGCGAGCAGGCCGGTCGCCCGGCGCTTCATCGTGCCGAGCCGGGCGCGGCGGGCCTCCTGGCCGCGCACGGCGGGGGCCGCGAAGGTCGTCGTCATGACCAACGGTGTACCGCGGCGGCGAGTGGTGGGGAGCCGAGCCGACCACGCGGCCCCGGCGCTGCCCGCGCCGCCCCCTGGGTGGTGGCCCGCGGGTGGTGGCCGGCGGGTGGGGCCGGATCAGCCCAGGGTGACGTCGGCCTGGCGGGTGCGGCCGCTGCTGGTCTGCCAGGTGACGCTCACGGTCTCGCCGGGCTGCTTGCCCGACAGGGCCGCCGTGAGGTCGCTGGCGGTGTCGACGGCCGTGCCGTCGACCTCGACGATGATGTCGCCCGCCCGGAGGCCGGCCTTCTGGGCCCCGCTGTTGGACTGCACACCCACCACCGCGGCGCCCCCCGAACCAGCCGACTGGACCTGGACGCCCAGCACGCCACGATTGGCGGTGCCCTGACGACCCGACCCGTTGCCCGACGAGCCCGAGCCGCCGCCGGAGCGCAGCTGGTCGATGACCGACAGGGCTCGGTTGATCGGGATCGCGTACCCCTCGTTGGCGCCGGTCCGGTAGCGGGAGCGCCCGGTCCCGTTGCCGACCGAGGCGGCGGTGGTCATGCCGACGACCTTGCCCTCGCTGGTGGCGAGGGGACCGCCCGAATCGCCGGGCACCACCTGGGCGTCGACCTGGATCAGGTTCGACAGGGTCTGGACGTCGCCACCGTTCTGGTCGGACGCGGTGATCTGGCGGTTGAGGCCGACGACGCTGCCGGTGGCGACGGCCGGCTGGCCACCGCGCCCACCGGCGTTGCCGATGGCGGCGATCTCGTCGCCGACCTGGACCTGGTCGGAGTCGCCGAGCGGGATGGTGGTCAGGCCCGAGGCCCCCTCCAGCTTGATCAGGGCGACGTCCTGGCGGGGATCGGTCCCGACGATCTGCGCCGAGTACGACGCACCGGTGGCCACCACGGTCACCTCGATGGCCTCGGCGCCGTCGACCACGTGGTTGTTGGTGAGGATCTCGCCCGAGTCGGTGAGGACCATGCCGGTGCCGGCACCGACGCCGTCGGGCAGCAGGCTCTGGATGTTGACGACGCCGGCCGACACGGTGGCGGCGACGTCCGACCAGCTCGTGGGAGCGCTGGAGGAGCCGCCGGACCCCCCGGAGCCGGAGCCGCCCGTGCCCGGATCGCTCGGCGGGGCGGGCGACGGGGTGGCCGGGGCGACGGTCGTGGGCGGCGTGGACGGGGTGATCCGGCCGGCACCGCTCTCGGAGGACCGGGTCGTCGGCTGGGTGAGGGACGTGGCCACCACGCCGGCACCGGCGAAGGCGGCGAGGAACGCGAGCACCACCGCGGCCACGAGCCAACCACTCGACCGCCGGCGCGGCGGAACGGGCGACGCCGGTGGGACCGCGGCCCCGTACGGGGGCCGGGGACCGAGCGGCGGTGCGCCATAGGGCGGGACGCCGCCCCGGACCGGCACGTAGGGCGGCTGGGACGGCAACGGCGCCCGCGGGTCCCAGCCCGCCCCGGCGGGAGGCGTCGGGGGGGAGAGGCGGGCGTCGGTCGCCCGGGGATCGGCGCCCGGCACGCCGTAGGGCGAAGCGGGCGATCCGTACGGCGACGCCGACCCGCCGTAGGGCGAAGCGGGCGATCCGTACGGCGACGCCGGCGCGACGTAAGGCGAGGCGGACCGGGGAGCGCCCGGCGGTGCCCAGGCGGGCGACCCGGGCCGACCCTCGGGCGCCCGGGCCGGCGGCGGGGGTGGCGTGGGGACGGCGGGCTGTCCGAGCGGCGGGGTGGGGACGTCGGCGGCAGCGGGCTGCTGGGGCACCGTCGGGGCCGATGCCGCGTCGCGGTCCCGCGGATCGGCTCCCCCACCCGGGGGGACGTCGGCGTCCTGGTCGTAGATCATCGGCATCCGAGGGCCCTTCGCCGTGCACGGTACCGGGTGGTCCCGCCTCCCGGACCCCTGAACATCACCACCACGTACCGAAAGCCCGCCGAAAGGCCGCCGACGGCACCGGGATCCCCGTCGGCCCGACGGGCCGGGTGCCAGGCTGAGCCCCTCGCCGGTCATCGAGGCCGCCGAGGACCGGGAGGCCGCCATGGGCACCACCGACACCGACCGCCCGCTCGCCGATCGGGTGGCGCTGGTCACGGGCGTGTCCCGCGCTCGCGGCATCGGCCTGGCGGTGACCCGTCGGCTCCACGCGCTCGGCGCCACGGTCGTCGCCACCGGCTGGTCCGCCCATGACGAGGCGGCGCCCTGGGGGTCCGACCCACCGTCGGATCCGCCGGTTCCGTTGCACCAGCACGACCTCGGCCGACCCGACGCGCCCCGAGCGCTCGTGGACGAGGTCGTCGACCACCACGGGGGGCTCGACATCGTCGTCGCCTGCCACGCCCGCAGCTCCGCCCAGTCGCTCGCCGCCGTCACCGCCGACGAGCTCGACCGGTCGTGGGCGGTGAACGTGCGCAGCGTCGTGGTCCTCGCCCGCCGGTTCACCGAGCGCCACGACCCCACCCGACCCGGAGGCCGGATGGTCTGGTTCACCAGCGGTCAGCACCTCGGTCCGATGCCCGACGCGCTCCCGTACGCCCTCACCAAGGCGGCGCTGCACGAGATCACCCCGACGCTGGCGGCGGCCCTCGCACCGGCGGGCATCGCCGCCGTCTGCGTCAACCCCGGCCCCGTCGACACCGGATGGGCGACCGCAGCCGAGCACGGCGCCGTGGCCACCGGCTTCCCCTCCTCGCGCTGGACCGAGCCGGACGAGATCGCCGCGCTGGTCGCCTTCCTCGTGTCGGACGAGGGCGCCGTGCTCGCCGGTCGGGCGATCGACGCCGAGCACGGCTTCCAACGCTGACCAGCGGCAACCGCCGACCGGGACCGACCAGGGCCGCCGGCGACGAGGTCGTAGGGTGACCAGCCATGAGCACCGGTGAGGAGACCTATGGGCTGGACCGCGGGGGCGAGCCCCAGCTGCGCCGACGGTGGCGAGCCGACCCCTGCCGTGCCGCCCTGCTCCTCGTGCACGGGATGGCCGAGCACTCGGGCCGCTACGAGCACGTCGGGCGGTCTCTGTCGGACCGTGGCGTCGACGTGCTGTCGTTCGACCTGCGGGGCCACGGCCGCAGCGGCGGTCGGCGCGGCCACGTGGAGGACTTCGACCACTTCCTCGACGACGTGCAGGACCTGCTGGCCGAGCGGCGTGGGCTCGGCGTGCCCGTGGTCCTGATGGGCCACAGCATGGGCGGGCTGATCTCGGCCGCCTACGCGGTCAGCGACCGGCCCCAACCCGACCTGCTGGTGCTGAGCGCGCCGGCGCTCGCCGCCGACATCCCGGCCTGGCAGCGGGTGGCGGCCACCGCCTTGTCGCGGCTGGTGCCGACCCTGTCGCTCCCGAACGACTTCGACGGCGAGCTGCTCACCCGCGACCCGGAGGTCGGCGCCGCCTATCGCGACGACCCGCTGCGGGTGCGCAAGGCCACGACCCGCCTCGGCAACGAGATCTTCAAGGCGATGGAGGCCACCGCTTCGGCCGCACCCAGCTCGCTGAGCGTGCCCACCTACGTGCTGCACGGCGCGGCCGACCAGCTGGTGCCGCCGCAGGCGTCCGAGCCGCTCGCCACCCACCCGCAGGTCACCCGCAAGGTCTACGACGCCCTGCGCCACGAGTGCCTCAACGAGCCCGAGCGCGACGAGGTGCTGGTCGACCTGCACGACTGGCTCGACGCCCGGCTCGACGAGCGGGCCTGACCCAGCGACGCCCGCTCGTCGTGCCCGGCCCCGAGCGGCGGCTGCAGGCCGTCACCTCGGCCCGACCACCGCGTGACCGACCACCGCGTGCCCGACCACCGCGTGCCCGGCCACCGCGTGCCCGGCCACCGCGTCGACCGTCAGCTCACCTCGGGACGAGTGCTCGCAGCTCGGTGTCCAGCCGTCGGGCGATCGCGTCGGCCGGCACCCCGTTGCCGGGGTCGTCGACCACGGTGATGGTGAGGGTGCCGGCGTAGGAGAGCACGGCGAAGGCCACGGTGACGTTGCCGGCGGTGCCCGACACGGCGGCGACCTGCTCGATCGGCATCCCGAGGAACGACAGCGCCTCGTCGGGGCCGCGCAGGTTGGTGACGAAGGTGTTCACCAGCGTCTGGTGGTCGACGAGCCAGCCGAGGACGCCGACGGCGCCGAGGGCTCGGAAGGCGGGCACGACCAGCGCCGTCGACGAGGAGCGGGCCGTCGCCTTGTGCGCCCGGGTGATCGCGGCGACCCGCACCAGCCGCTCGGCCGGTGCACCTGCTGTGGGCAGCGCCACCGGCATCACGCCGACCTGGTTGCCGAGACCACCACCGGCCTCGGCCCGGCCGGCCACGGGAACCGAGACCACGAGCTGGTCGACCCGCTCTCCTCGTTCGGCCAGCACGGCCCCGAGGGCGCCGGTCACGCCCGTGAGGACGACGTCGTTCACCGTCGCGCCGACCGCGCGACCGGCGGCTCGGACGTCGGCGAGGGGGAGGCGCACGAGTGCGAGCTCTCGCCGGGGGCCCGTGGGGCGGTTGAGCGACGACGCCGGAGCGCGACCGGACGAGCTGCTGCGCAGCCCGCGGGCGGCCTGACCCAGCCGGTGCAGCGCCCCGGGCAGGTGCCGGAGCGCGGCCAGGCGATCCGACAGGGCGTCGACCACCAGCGCCCCGACCGTCGGCGCTGGGCGCGGGACGTCCCCGGGGGGTTCGGGGACAGCCACACCGTCGACCAACCCGGCCAGCACGGCCAGGCCACCGATGCCGTCGGCGAGGACGTGGTGGAAGGTCACCACGACGGCGGTGCCGGCCCGGGCCCCACGCACGATGGTCGCCGACCACAGGGGTCGGTCGGCGGGCAGCGGCTCGGCGACCGCGGCCATGACGGCCCGCAGCAGCGCCGCCTCGTCACCCGGCGGCGGGCACGAGCGCACGCGCACGTGGGCGTCGACGGAGAAGCCGGCGTCGTCGAGCCACACCGGTCGACCGCAGCCGAAGGGCACGCGCACGAGCCGCTGCCGCAGCCGCCGCATGCCCCGGGTGCGCTCGTCGATGGCCGCCGAGATGTCCGCCGGCTCGAGCCCACCGTCGTCGCCGAGCACGAGCACCGCCCCCACCTGCATCGGCACCCGGCCGACGTCGGTGGCCAGCTGCATCAGGTCGTCGGCGCTGACCCGCTCGACGGTCGACATGGCACCGGTCGATCGGAGCGGCGGCGCCAGCCGCGGGAGGCGCAGGTTCGGGGCCACCGTCGGTGATGGTCGCCGCTCGCGGCGGTCGCCGCAAGACGCCGGGGTCGGCGCTCAGCCGCTCCCGGCCGGGGGGCCGGCCGGGGTGATCCGCAGGGTGAGGCGGTCGTCGGCCGTCTCGTGGGTGGTGTCGAAGGGACGGACCTCGCCGCGGTCGAAGCGGCGGACCTCGGGCGGCAGCAGCAGCTCGACGCCGCCGGGGGCGCCGCGCCAGACGATGCGCTGGTCGACCCGTGGCTCCCGACCCGGATCGGTGCCGTCCCCGAACGAGGCCCCCACGACGAGGGCGTCGTCCCCGGGGGGCAACGTGCCGATCAGCGGCTCGGGGCAGTCGGCGGTCTGCGGCGCACCACTGGCGTCGAAGGCCCACCGCAGCGCGTAGCGCCGGCCGGCCACCGACGACCGGTCGAGGACGCAGCGCTGTCCTCCTCGGCCGGTCTCGGCCCAGGCGGTCACGACGGGCGCACCGTCGATGTTGACCACCTCCTGCACCAGCTCGAACGACGGCGCTCGCTGCGCCTCCACCGGCACGACCACGGCATCCGGCGGCCGGGTCATCAGGCTGTCGGGCTGGCGTCCGGTGAGGCGGAGGACGCGGCGTCCCGGGAACCGGTCGTACAGGTCGAAGGTGGCGGGACCGTCCTCGGCCACGTACACGACGTCACCGCCGAGGTCGGGCTCGTTGGCGAGGTGGCCGCGCGGGTGCAGGATCCAGCTCCCGTCGGGCGAGGCGGGCAGGATCACCACCGCGGGCCCCGCCCCGGCGGTGGCCGCCGCCACGGCGTCCAGGTCTGCGGTCGACGAGGCGGTCACCCGCGACGCCCGCTCGTACTTCGGCGGCAGCTCGACCGCCACGGTGAGGAGCGTGAGCGCGACCGCCACACCGACGGCGACGACCGGTCCGGCGCGCCGGGCGAGGTCGACCAGGGCCGCCGACACGGCGACCGCGAACGGCACGAGCAGGGCCAGGTAGTAGTGCGGGCCCAGCTCGGCCCGCCCCTGCACGATGAGGACGTTGCCCCAGTAGAAGAAGAAGCCCAGGGGGATGACCACGCCCAGGGCGACGAAGAAGGCGACGGCGGCACGGTTGACCCGCCAGAGCACCCACAGGCCCCAGAGCACCAGGGGCAGGGCCGCCAGGCTGCCCCAGGTCCAGTGCGGCAGCTCGCCGAGGTTCAGCCGGGCCGCGGTCGCCGCCATCGACGGCGTGACGTCGAACAGGGGCGCGCCGTCGACGATGCGACGAGGCCCGAAGCCGAAGGCGTTCTCGCCGCCGACCGCGTGCAGCGGGAAGCGCAGCGGGTTGCCGCTCAGGCTGCGGTTGTAGGCGAGCACGGCCAGCACCGGGCCGGCCATGCCGGCGAGCGTCCACCCGACCACCGAGGCCAGCCGACGGAGCCGAGGGCCCGACGTCCCGGGCCCCTCGGTCACGATCGCCACCACGACGAACACGGCCACGGCGGCCGCGTACAGGATCGTGTCGAAGGGGCGAGCCGAGAAGAGGACCCCGGCGGCCACGCCGGCGCCGAGCAGCTCGCGCCCGCGCCACCCTCGTCGAGCGGCCCGGGCCACCAGCCACGCGATGACCAGCTCGAGCAGCAGGGCGAAGAGGTAGGACAGCCTCGTCGCCCCGTGGATCAGCACCAGGGGCGACAGGGACAGGACCACCGCGGCGACGAGGCCGACGACCCGGTCGCCGGTGAGCTCGCGCCCGAGGAGGTAGGCCACGGGCACGAGCAGGGCCACGACCAGGGCTGCGGCCACGTCGACGGTGCCGAACACCAGGCCAGAGGCGGCGAGCAGCAGTGGCCAGGTGGGCGGGAAGACCATGATCAGCCGGCCCAGCTGCTCACCCGACATCCACGGGCGGGTCAGCTCGGCCTGGTCCAGGGGCAGCGAGGTCTGGCCGCTGCGGAACAGCTCCGCCTGGAAGACGTACACGGCCTCGTCGTTGTTCGACGTGAGGTGGGGGTACACGTGGCGCAGGCTCCACAGCGAGAACCCGAACGCCACCACGGTGAGCGCCAGCAGGAGCGCCCGCACGACGACGGCCGACGGCTGGCTGGGCTCCTCGCTGGACACGGAGGCCGACCGTACCGGCCGCACCCCGCGCCCGGGTGCCACGCCCCCACCCGAACCGGGTGACAGATCATGCGCCCCACCACACCGATGCTCACGGTCAGCCAGCACGCCGAGGGCGGCGAGGAGGCCGAGGAGGCCGGGGACGCCGGGGAGTCCGACGAGGAGGCGGCGACTCGGGCCGGTGGCGACCGGCGTGGGAGCATGCACGGGATGGCTTCCGACTGCGACGCACCCGACCCCTTCTCCCCCACCCGCCTCGGACCGGTCACCCTGCGCAACCGGTTCGTCAAGGCCGCCACCTTCGAGGGCATGACCGGGGGCAACCGGATCCCCGAGGAGCTGATCGCCTTCCACCGCGCTGTGGCCGCCGGCGGCACCGCCCTGACCACCGTCGCCTTCACCGCCGTGTCGCGCGATGCCCGCGGGGCGCCCGACGAGCTGGTGCTGACCGACGACGTCGTGCCCCAGCTGCGTCGCCTGACCGATGCCGTGCACGAGGAGGGAGCCGCCGTCGGCTTGCAGCTGGGCCACGCCGGCCCGACCGCGGCGGCGACCGGCCACCCGGGCCTGGCCCCGTCACGGTCCTTCAGCCCGGTGGCGATGCGCTTCACCCGGGCGCTGTCGGTCGACGACCTGCGTCGGGTGCGGGAGGACTTCGTCGCCACCGCCCGGCGCGCCGTCGATGCGGGCGTCGACGTCCTCGAGCTGCACCTCGGCCACGGGTACCTGCTCAGCTCGTTCCTCAGCCCCAAGCAGAACACCCGCACCGACGCCTACGGGGGCTCGGTCGAGGGCCGGGCCCGCTTCCCCCGGGAGGTGGCGGCCGCGGTGCGGGAGGCGGTCGGCGACCGCGTCGCCGTCATCGCCAAGCTGAACATGACCGACGGCGTGCCCGGCGGGCTGTGGCTCGACGACAGCCTGCCCACGGCACGTCTGCTGCAGGACGACGGCGCGCTCGATGCGCTCGAGCTGACCGGGGGCAGCACCCACGCCAACCCGATGTACCTGTTCCGCGGCGACGCACCCGTGGCCGAGATGGCCGCGGCCATGCCGCTGCCGGGACCGATGCGGATCGGCTTCGCTGGTCGCCCCACGGTTCTTGCGCAGCTACCCGTTCGAAGAGGCCTTCTTCCTCCCGTACGCGGCAGTTCCGCGACGAGCTCACCATGCCGCTGATCCTGCTGGGCGGGATCAGTCGGCTCGACACGGTGCACCGGGCCATGGCGGAGGGATTCGAGCTCGTGGCGCTGGGTCGGGCCCTGCTGCGCGAACCAGACCTCGTGCGGGCGTGGGAGGGGGGCCGGCACGCCGAGAGCCTGTGCATCCACTGCAACAAGTGCATGCCGACCATCTACTCGGGCACCCGGTGCGTGCTCGTGCACCCCGAGCCGGTGGCGGCTCGGTAGGCGCCGGTGAGGGCAGGCTCCGGTCGGGCAGCCCGCCGGCGGCGGAGGTCGCGCCGAGGCGTGCGCACCCGGCCGGTCGTCGCCGGCGTCCTGGTCGCCGTGCTCGTCCTCGCGCTGCTCGCCGGTGGCGGAGCCACCGCGCGACGAGCGGAGGCCCTCGCCCAGCAGCACGCCGTGCGGACGTGGTCCGAGACGTGGGTCGACGGCTCGCGGCAGGCGTGCCGGGCCGGCTCGTGCGGCCCTCGCACCCTGGTCACCCACATGTGGGCGCCCGCCGACGGCGGTGGCTACCCGATCGCCGTGTTCGCCCACGGGTTCGACGTCGACCCGACCTACTACGACGTGCTCCTGCGAGCCGTCGCCGCCGCCGGCTACGTCGTCGTCGCCCCCGAGCTGCCCGAGGCCACCTCGAACGGTCCGTGCTGTGCCACCCGCACCTTCACCGCCCTGCAGGCCGGCGACGTGTCGTTCGCCCTCACCCGCGTGATCGCGCTCGCCGGAACGGCCGGATCTGCGTTCGCCGGGCTCGTGACCACCACCAACCCGGTCGTGCTCGGCCACTCCGACGGCGGCACCGTCGCCGCCGCGGTGCTGTCGAGCAGCGTGGCCGACGGCCGCTTCGCCGGCGGCGTGGCGATCGCCTCCGCCATCGACCCGAAGGTGTCGGGCTGGGGCCCGCACGTCCCCCGGGTGCTGGTGGTGCACGGCGACGCCGACACCGTCGACCCCATCTCGCTGGCCCAGCCCGTGTACGACGCCGCCGCGCTCCCCAGGGCGTTCCTCGCCGGAGCCGGGCGGTCCCACAGCGGTGTGGTCCTCGACGCCGACGCCGACCCCGCCCGGCAGGCGATCATCGGCTGGCTCGACTGGGTCACCCGGTTCGACGTCAGCGGGCTCGGCCGGTTCAAGGGCTGGGGCACCAGCCCGGGGTGGTACCTGCGGGCCACCGGCGGGCTCTCCTGGTCGCCGATCGGCGTGCTCGAGAGCGTCACGGGCGGGACGCTGTCGGTGTCCGCGTCCGGTTGGGCCATGGACCCCGAGACGGTCTTCCCCGTCTACGTCGACGTCACGGTCGACGGCGACACCACCCGCGTCCCGGCGCTGACCGCCCGCCCCGACGTCGGCGCGGTGTGGAAGAACGGCGACACCCACGGCTTCACCGTGACCGTGCCCGCCTCGACCGGGAGCCACCACGTGTGCGCCCGGGCCGTGAACGTCGGCAGCGGCGGCGACACGGACCTGGGGTGCCGGGATGTGGTGGCCACGCCGCCACCGCCCCCGAGCGCACCCGGTGGCGTCGCCGCCCGCGCCTACCACGGCTCCGCCGCGCTCTGGTGGTCACCGAACCCGGCCGGCGAGGGGGTGACCGCCTACACGGTGACCTGCTCGTGCGGCACCGCGCGCACCGTGACCACGACGGCGACCTCCTTCGCCGGCCTCGCCGACGGCACACCGGTCACCTTCGAGGTGCGCGCCGTCAACGCCGGCGGGACCGGACCGGCCGGCACGGCCACCGTCACGCCCACGGACCAGGCTGCGGGGCTGGTCCCGGTCGCTCCGACTCGGGTGCTGGACACCCGCGACCTCGCCGCCGCACTCGGTCCCCGCCAGGTCCGACACCTGGCGCTGGGGCCGCCCGCCGGCGCGGTCGGCGCCGTGCTCAGCGTGACGGCCGTGAACCAGAGCGCTCCGACCTACCTCGCGGTCGGGCCCACGAACGAGGTCCCCGGCGACGTCAGCTCGGTCAACGCCGACCCCACCATGGGGCCGGTGGCGAACCAGCTCGTGGTGCCCCTCGGGGCCGACGGCGGCGTCGACGTCTACAACAACAGCGGCACCACCGACGTCCTGGTCGACCTCATGGGCTGGATGACGAGCACCGGCGGCGCCGGCCGGTCGGCGACGACGCCACAGCGCCTGCTCGACACCCGCGACACCGGGAGCCCCCTCGGAACCGGCGCGTCGATCGACGTGGACGTCGGCCACCCGGGTGGGGCGGTCGGCCTCGTGGTCACCTCGACCGGGGCCACCGCCGACAGCTTCCTCACCGCGTGGGGCGACGGCCCGCGACCGCTCGCCAGCATCCAGAACCCGCGCCCGGGCCTCGACCGCGCCGCCGACGTCATCGTGCCGGTCGACGCGACCGGACGAGTCCACCTCTACAACAACAGCGGCACCACCCACGTGGTGGTCGACCTCGTGGGCGTGTACGAGGGGTCGGCCCCGCGCTGGCACCCGCAGGCGCCGTGGCGCCTCTACGACTCCCGGCTCGCCGACGGCCCGCTCGCCGGTGGGATCGCCCGCCACCTCCCGGCCGCCACGGCCCTGCAGACGAACCTGACGGTCACCGAGCCGGCCGCTGCCGGCTTCCTCACCGCCTGGGGCGGCGGCGGTTGGCCGGGCACGTCCAACCTGAACTTCACGCGGAGCATGACCGTCGCCCAGCAGGCGGCCGCCGGCGACGCGACGGGCCTGCAGGTGCTGGCCAACGTGAGCACCCACGCCGTGGTCGACGTCACCGGCGAGTGGCGCTGACGACCGACGCCGCGAGCCGGCGCTGCCTTCGGCTCCTCAGCGGGGCTCGACGCGGTCGTCGTCGGAGACGGGCGTGCCCAGCGTCTGCTGCTCGAGCGTGCGGAACACGCTCGCCGTCGAGGCGATGTAGTCGTCGCCCTCCTTGCCGACCGGTCCGTAGTACCGCTGCATGGCCAGCTCGAACTGGGCCGGTCCCGCCGGCTTCGCGGGCTCGACGTACTGGGGCTCGGGTCCGGGATCGGGCGCGGCGGCGAACTGCTGGGCGAGGACCGCGTCGGTCGGGTTGGCGATCAGCAGGAACCCCAGCGCGGTGCGTCGCTCGTGCAGCTGCTGCCAGCGCTGGTGGTTCGCGTCGAAGCGGGCCTTGGCCGACGCCACCTGCTGATCCCACGCGATCCACTGGCCGTTGAGGACCGTCACGTCGGAGAACCCGCCGACCTTGTCGCACAGGTACCACGCCGTCGACAGCGCCGCGTCGAAGAAGCTGCTCGGGTCGGCCACGCCGTCGCCGTCGCCGTCGTGGCCGTAGGCCTTCCACGAGTCGGGGATGAACTGCATCGGTCCGACGGCCCAGTCCTTGGTGGGGTCACCGTCGATCGAGCCGCCATCGGTGTCGGGCCCTGTGCTGTCGAAGCCACGGAGGATCTCGCGCGTGCGGCCGTACTCGTCGAGCTCGGCGACCCGGCCGTGGTCGGACTCGATCCGGCCGATCGCGGCCAGGATCTCCACGGGCACGTTGCAGCTGCCGCTGATGTCGCGCACCTTGACCGAGGCGTTCAGGTAGGCCCGGGCGGCGACGTCGGGGATGCCGACACCGACCAGCTTCCGCCGTCCCTCGGTGTAGGCCGCGGGTCGGGGGATCGCCCGCGGTGTCGTGGTGGCGACCGCCGGGTCGGTCGCCGCGACGGGGGCGTCGGCCGGCGCGTCGTCGACGACCGAGGGCGCCGACCCGGTGGGCGCGGCCACCGGGCGCGTCGCCGCCTCACCGGCGGTGCAGCCGGCGGCGAGGGCCGCGGTGAGCGCGGCGGCGACGAAGACGAGGCGGCGCGGCATGGAGACGGCAGCGGCGGGTCCCCGGGAGCCCGCCGCCCGTCAGGCTACCGAAGCCCGGAGGGTCGGCGGCCGCGCCCCCGGGGCGGGCGCCAGGCCGCGCCATCGATGGCGGCGCCACCACCCTGGGATCAGGTCCCGGCGTACGCGGCCCGGACCTCCCGGAAGACCGCCTGCGAGGCGGGCACGGCGACCTCGGCCCCGCGGTCGTCCTGGACGCCGACCACGCCGTAGGCGTGGTGCCCGAAGTCGATCCACGGGTAGAAGCCCTTTCCGCCGTTGCCGCTCACGACCTCGGTCGCGCCGGTGGCGTCCACGACGTCGGGCCACGCGCCGAGGGCGTAGCGGGGGATGCGGGTGATGCCGACCGAGTAGTCGCGGCTGGTGTCGTAGGCACCCACCTGGTTGCGCACCAGCTCGGCCACCGACGTCTCCGACAGCAGGCGTCGACCGTCCGACGCGACGCCGCCGCCCAGCAGCATGGCCAGGTAGCGGGCGTAGTCGTCGACCGTGGTGCGCAGGCCGGCGGCGGGGCTGGGGTTGGCGCCGGCGCCCGGCCACGTCGTGGCCGTCATGCCGAGCGGATCGGTGAGGCGTCGTCGCACGACGGCGGCGAAGTCGTCGCCGCCGAGCACCTCGAGCAGCCGGCCGACCACGTGGAACGACGCGTTGCCGTACGAGAAGGCCGTGCCGGGCGGGAACTCCCGAGGACCGGCCGCCAACCTCGCGACGCAATCGGCCATGGATCCCCCGGCGTTCCACAGGCAGGGCTGGTCGCGCACGCCCGACGTGTGGTCGAGCAGCATGCGGACGGTGATCGGCGGATCCCAGGACGCGAACTCCGGGAGCCAGCGCGACACCGGGTCGTCGAGCCGGAGTCGACCCTCGTCGACGAACGTCAGCAGCGTTGCCGCGGTGAGCCACTTGGCCGACGACGCCACCGACAACGGCGTCGAGCGGGCGACGGCCCCCACCGAGACGTCGTGGACGGTCTCGCCGTCGCGCACGACGTAGGCGACACCGCCGCCGAGCCCTGCCGAGGTGACCCGGCGCCGCAGCGGCATCGCTGGACGCGAAGGCGTCGTCGGTGAGGACGCGGGGCTCCGCGGGCGACGGTGGCGGGCGGTGATCCCGGCGCGCCCTGCGTGCCCGTAGCGGTCCCGGACGGACCGCTGTCGGGACCGTTCCCGGCGAGCCGGCCGGCGGGTCGGGGCGGCCGGATCGTCGCGCCCCGTCGCCGTGGCCGGCGTGGCTGCGCCCGCCCCGGGCTCGGTCGCCGTCGGTCCGCAGGCGACGAGGACGAGGGCGGCGAGACCGAGGGCGACGGCGGCGGGGACGGGGCGGCCACGGCCGCACCGGACCACCGTCCGGCGCGACCGTCGACGAGGCTGCGTCCCGCCCATGACCCGAGTCTCGCGGACCGGTGCCCTCGGGCTCACGTCGCCCTGCGACCCGTCGGCCGCGATCGCCGGGCACCGCCGCATCACCGCGGTCGGCCGCCCGTGCGCTCGATCCTCGCCGAACGGACCCGTCGCCGTAAGGTGCCGACCATGCGCATCGGCCTCTTCGCCCAGGACCCCACCGTGACCGGCATGGTCGACGTCGCCCGCAAGGCCCACGAACGGGGCTTCGCCTCGTTGTGGATGCCGCAGATCTTCGAGCTGGATGCCCTCACGGCCCTCGCGGTCGTGGCGTCGGAGGTCCCCGGCCTCGAGCTCGGCACCGCCGTGGTGCCGACCTACCCACGACACCCGATGATGCTCGCGGGTCAGGCACGCACCGTGCAGCAGGTCGCCGGGGGGCGGTTCACCCTCGGGATCGGGCTGTCCCACCAGATCGTGATCGAGGGGCTGCTCGGCATGGACTTCTCCAAGCCGGTGCGGCACCTGCGCGAGTACCTGTCGATCCTGATGCCGCTGCTGCACGACGAGACCGCGGACTTCCGGGGCGAGACGCTCACCACCGTGAACCTCGGGGTCGGCGTGCCCGACTCGACGCCCGTGCCGGTGGTCGTCGCGGCCCTCGGGCCGCAGCTGCTCACGCTGGCCGGGACCCGAACCGAGGGCACCGTGACCTGGATGACGGGTCCGAGGACGATCAGCGACCACGTGGCGCCCACCATCCGTGCCGCCGCGGCCGACGCCGGCCGGCCCGAGCCGCGCGTCGTGTGCGCGCTGCCCGTGTCGGTCACCGACGACCCCGACGGCACCCGGGAGAAGGCCGCCCAGGTCTTCCAGGCCTATGGCTGGCTGCCGTCGTACAAGGCGATGATCGACCGCGAGGGCGCCGCCGGACCCGAGGACGTGGCCATCATCGGCCGCGCCGACGAGGTGCGCGAAGCCATCGCCGGCGTGTTCGAGGCCGGAGCGACCGAGTTCGTGGCCGTGCCCTTCGACACGCGCGAGGCCACGATCGAGCTGCTGGTCGAGCTGCTCGACGAGTGAGCCGGTGGCGGCGATCGGCGACGACGTGGACCGGTACAGTCCGTCCATGGAGCGCCACGAACGCACCGTGCTGGTCACCGGGGCCAACTCCGGCATCGGCCTCGCCACCGCGATCGAGGTCGCCCGGGAGGGGATGCGCTCGATCGGATCGGTCCGCAGCGAGGCCAAGGGCGACGTGCTGCGCGGCGCGGCGGCCGACGCCGGGGTCGAGGTCGAGGTCGTGCTGCTCGACGTGAACGACGCCGACCGCTGCGCCGAGGTGATCGACGAGCTCGACCTGTGGGGCCTGGTGAACAACGCCGGCTACGCCCTCACCGGTGCGATCGAGGACGTGCCCGAGGACGACGCTCGGGCGCTGTTCGACACCATGGTGTTCGCACCCATGCGCCTCGCTCGCCTCGCCCTGCCGGCCATGCGGGCCCGGGGCGAGGGCCGCATCGTGAACGTGTCGTCCATCCTCGGTCGGGTGTCGAGCCCCTTCGGGGGCTGGTACGCAGGCGCCAAGCACGCGCTCGAAGCCCTGTCGGACGCCCTGCGCGTCGAGGTCGCCGGCCAGGGCGTCCACGTGGCCATGGTCGAGCCCGGCGGCTTCAAGACAGGCATCTGGGAGGACCTGCGCGACGACATCACGCGGGCCGAGGACGCCGGGTCCCGTCACACCGACGCCCTCGAGCGCTTCCTGCGCCTGCCGCAGCTGATCGAACCGATCATGGGCGAGCCCGCCCAGTGCGCCAAGACCATCGCCACCGCGCTGACCACGCGCCTGCCGCGCGACCGCTACCTGGTCGGCATCGACGCCCAGGCCATCAACCTCACCAACCGCGTCACACCGACCCCGGTCGTCGACCGCGTGATGCGCCTGGTGCTCGGGATGTGAGGATGCCCGCCCGACCGACGCGGGGCCGACGACGATGACGGCGGTCGACGACGACGCCGAGCTCGGACCGGTCGGCCGGTCCATCGCGCTCGGTCCCCGCCTGACCATGGCCTTCGACGAGGCTCGGCGGCTGCACGCCGACGACGTCCGCAAGGGCACGGGCGTCCCGTACCTCGCCCACCTGCTCGCCGTGAGCGCACTGGTGCTCGAGCACGGTGGTGACGAGGACCAAGCCGTCGCCGCGCTCCTGCACGACACCGCCGAGGACCACGGCGGCGAGGTGCAGCTGGCCCACATCGAGGCCACCTACGGCGCGGACGTGGCGTCGATCGTGCGCGACCTCTCCGACTCGCTCGAAGAGGAGGGCGTGGCCAAGGCACCGTGGTGGACGCGCAAGGCGGTCTACCTCCGCCACCTGGCCGACCAGGCCACCGACCGCGCCCTGCTCGTCTCGGCGGCCGACAAGCTGCACAACGGTGCGGCGACGCTCGACGACTACCGGCGGGACGGCGACGCCCTGTGGTCGCGCTTCAACCCTGACGCCGGACGCGAGGGGCAGCGCTGGTACTACCGACGCCTCGCGGAGATCTTCCGTGACCGCGGTGCTCCCATCGGCCTCGTCACCCGGCTCGAGGCCGTCGTCGTCAGCCTCGACGCCGAGGTGCTGCGGCGGCACCCGGAGCTGACCGACGTCGACCTGCAACGGGAGCACGACCTCGCCCTCGTGCGTGAGCACGAGGCGCTGCGGGCCCACGATCGCGACCACCGCTGAGGGTCGGGTACAACCTTCCTCCATGGACGAGTTCGGCGGGCCGACCCACTACGAGGTGCTCGAGGTGCGCGCCGACGCGTCGGTGGAGGAGATCCGTCGCGCCTACCGGAGCAAGGCCAAGACGGCACACCCCGACGCCGGCGGTGACGACGCCACGTTCCGCCGCATCCTCGCGGCCTACGAGACCCTGACGAACCCGCTGCAGCGGCGCGACTACGACGCGCGGCTCGGCATCCACGCCCAGGCGACGGCCGGCACCTCCGGCGGCGGCCCGGCCTGGTCGGACAGCGTCCGGGCGACGCGCACCGACGAGCGCGGCTGGAGCGGGCGGCAGGGCGACTTCACCGGTGACGTCGAGTTCCCCGCCTGGCTCCGGGGGGTGACCGACGAGGTGTGGCAACCAGGCGCGCCGAGGGGGGAGCCCGCCGGACCGGCACCGGTGCGACAGGCCCTCGTCGAGTGGTGGTCCCACACTCGGGCGTCGGTCAACCCCACGCCCGCCGGGGCGCTGCTGCTCGTGGCCACCGACGACGCCGTGGTGGCCCTCGACGCGCTCGCCGGCCGAGAGGTGTGGCGGGCGGGCATGGCGACGCCGCCGGCCACCGCACCGGTGGTGAGCGGCGACGTGGTCGTGGTGTGGACCCGGGACGGCGACCTGCACGGCCTCGAGCTGGGCCGGGGCGTGACGATCTGGCAGCACCGCTTCGGCGCTCCCTCACCCGGCGGGCTGCTCGCCCTGGGGTCGATCGACCAACGGGCCCCGGTGCTGGCCGCTCGTCAGGACGCGAGATTGGTGGTGGTGGATCCGACGACCGGGCGGAAGGGGTGGACCGCCCGGATGCCGGCCACCGCGAGCGCACCCATGGCGCTCGGCGACGGGCTGGCCATCGTGGCCTGCGGCACGAAGATCGAGGCCGTCGAGGTCCGCAAGGGCCGCTCGCGGTGGCGGATCGGGAGCGCGAGACCGGTGACGGTGCCGCCGCTCGTGCTCGGTGACTCGGTGTGGGTCTCGGCCGGGCCGGGCACGCTGCACCGCCTCGCGCTGGCCAGCGGGGCTGCCGCCGGCGCCTGGGAGGCCGGGGCCGCCATCGGCGGGATGAGCACCGATGGTCGTCAGCTCTACGTCACCGCGGCAGCGCCGTCCCAGCTCGTCGCCCTCGACCGGACGGGCGGCGTCCGTTGGGCGGTGAGCACGGTGGAGGTGTGCCCGGAGCCGGCGATCGTCGACGGCCACGCGCTCTTGGCGGTGCCGAACGGTCGGCTGGTCGCGATCCGGGCGATCGACGGCCGGGTGGAGGGTGAGGTCGAGCTGCCCTTCTCGCCGGCCGGCGCGCCGATGGCGGTCATCGACCGCGTCGTGCTGCGCGAGCGCGACGGCAAGCTGTGGGCCGTGCGGGCACCGAGCGGATGAGCGCAACCGGCCGACCTCGCTCGGGGCCGACGCGCGCGAGCCGCCGATCAGCCGCCGGTCCGAGGCGCGCCGCCCGCCGAGACGGGGCGCGGGGTGCGGGCGCCCGTCGGGTCGGGGTCGCGCGGACCGGACGAGCGGCGATGACGGCGACGCTCGGGCTGGCCGGGGTGGTCACCCCCATCGGGTGCACGAACGACGCGGCGACGCCGTCGACGGCCACCTCCACGGCGACGGTCGGCCCGCACGAGAGCCGGCCGCTCACCGACGGCTCGCCGACCGGCACGTCGGCGGCCTCGTCCACCGGAGCCGGCGCGCCGCCGGCCGCCGACGCCGGGGCCGGGGCCGGGGCCGAGGAGACGACCACCACCGCGACGGGGGCGACGGTGGTCGAGGGCCGCCGCTTCGGTGTGGGGGTCACGGAGCGCACCTTCGTCGACGAGACCCGCGGGCGGACGCTGCGCACCCGCCTGCTGTACCCGACGTCCGCACCGGCCGCCGCCGGTCGCGAACCGCCCGTGGCCCAGCCCGACGCGCGCCCAGCCGCCGGGGCCTTCCCGCTGGTGCTGTTCGCCCACGGCTACCTGCTGCCGGCCGACGGCTACGACCGGATGCTCGCCACCCTGGCGTCGCACGGCTACCTGGTGGCGGCGCCGGACTTCCCCCACACGACCGGGCGCGGCGGCGACGGCAACCGGAGCGACATCGTCAACCAACCCGCCGACCTGTCCTTCGTCGCCGACCAGGTCATCGCCCTCGGCGCCGCCGGTGGCGTGCCGCCCGTCCCCGCCGTCGCCCACCCCGACCGCGTCGCCGTGGCCGGCCACTCCGACGGTGGTCTCACCGCCACTGCCTTCGCCTACAACAGCACCTACCGCGACCCCCGGGTCGCCGCCGCGGCCTCCCTCACCGGCGGCGTCGCCCTCTTCGGCGGCCGCTACGACGCGCCGAACCCGCCCCCGCTGCTGCTGGTGCACGGTACGGCGGACGCGACCAACGGCATCGCCGCCTCGACGAGCGCGCTGGCCCGTCTGGCCGCACCCGAGGAGCACCTGGTGGCCATCGACGGCGGGGACCACATCGGGCCGTACATGTTCGGGACCGGCCGCGCCGATCTCGGCGACCTCCTCGCCGCCTTCGTCGACGGCGCCCTGGAGGGCGATCCCACCGCCCGAGCCCGCCTGCGCGGCATCGCCACGACCACCCCCGGCCTGGAGCTGCGTGCCGGGTGACCCGAGGAGCCTGCGCCTCGTCGTTCGCCGACCCACCAGCCCCGAGCCACCGCGCCTCGTCGTTCCTGTCATCGATTCGAGCGCCAGCGGCCTCGAATCGATGACAGGAACCGGGGTTCGCCACCGGCAGCGGGGGTAGGGTCCGCGGATGCTGCACGAGCTGGCCGACGCCGTCCGATCCGGACGGGTCCACCCCCGGGACCTCGTCACCGAGTCGCTGCGGCGCATCGACGCCGCCGCCGAGCGCAACGCCGTGGTGACCCGTGACGACGACGCCGCGCTCGCCGAGGCGGACGCCGTCGCCGACGACCCCGCCCGGCGACGAGGCGCGCTCGCCGGCGTGCCCGTGCTGGTGAAGGACCTGACCGCCGCTGCCGGCTTCCCGACGACCTACGGCTCGGTGCTCGAGGCCGAGGCGCCACCGGCGACCCGAGACGACACCGTGGTCGCCCGGCTCCGGGCCGCCGGCGCCATCGTCGTGGGCAAGACGAACACCCCCTCGTACGGGCACACCGCCGTCACCGACAACCTCGTGTTCGGCGCCACCCGCAACCCGTGGAACCCCCAGCGGTCACCAGGGGGCTCCAGCGGTGGATCGGCGGCGGCGCTGGCCGCCGGGCTCGCCCCCCTCGCCACCTCCACCGACGGCGGCGGCTCCGTGCGCATCCCCGCGTCGCTGTGCGGCCTCGTCGGCTACAAGCCCACCCTCGGCCTGATCGGACGGGACTACGCCCCGCGCTGGCTCGGCTTCTCCACGGCCGGCGCGACGAACGCCACGGTCGCCGACGTCCTCGCCGAAGCGCACGTCCTCGCCGGTCCCACCACCACCGACATCCACGAGCTGCCCCGGGGCGGCGTGCCGTTGGAGCCGGTCCACCCCGAGCGGGTCGTCGCCTGCCGGACCCTTCGGGCCGACGTCGATCCGGCGGTGGAGGCGGCCTTCGACGCCACGGTCGCCGCGCTCGCCGACGATCTCGGGCTCCGGGTCGAGGTGGTCGAGCGCGTCTTCGACCGTGACGACCTCGCCTTCCAGTGGTTCGTGGCCGGCGCCGCCGAGATGGCCCAGTCGATGGCCGACTGCCGCGACCGGTGGGGCGAGCTCGAGCCGACGCTCACGATGCTCCTCGAGTTCGGCGCCGGGGTGTCCTTGCACGACTACCTGGCCGCACAGCGGCTCCGCTACCAGCTGGCGGGCCAGCTGGAGGCCCTGCTGGCCGGCACCGGGGACGACCCGCCGGGCGTGCTCGTGACCCCGACCGCGAACGTCACGTCGTGGGCTCCTGAGGGCCCGCTGCCCGAGGCGGCCGGATCGGTCACCGGTGATCCGAGCATCGCCGTGAACACGATGGAGCTCAACATGACCGGCCACCCCGGGGTGTCGGTGCCCATCGGCCTCGGGCCCGAGGGCGTGCCGATCGGGCTGCAGGTCGTTGCGCCCCGCTTCGCCGACGGCGTGGCCCTGGGCCTCGCCGCACTGCTCGAGCAGGCCCGGCCATGGCCCGCCACGGCCCCCGGCTACGAGCCGTTCCCGCTTCCCTGACCGGTCCGGAGGCGGCCGCCGGCATGCGTCCACCTGCGCGCCGAAGCGTTCCTGATCACCCCCACGGTCGACCACGAACGCCTCGGCCGGTCACCCCGGTCCGAACGGACGGCGGCCTCGGCCGGTCACCACGCCCGCGCCGCCCCGCCAGGCGCACCCCATCACCCCCACGGTCGACCACGAACGCTTGGACGCCCGGCGCGGGACCTTCGCCCCTCCCCGGACCACCGACCCCTCCGTAGCCTCGGAGGTGCGGGGAAGCACGGTCGTCGCGCCCGTCGGACGGCCACGGAACGAAGGGGGACGCGCCATGAGCGACGTGCTCGAAGCCCACGTCCGGGAGACCGACGCCTTCACCATGTCGCTGGAGCGCGACCCGCTGCTGCGGTCGACGATCGTCGCCGTGTGCGTGTTCGACCGGGTTCCGGACTGGGACGTGCTGGTCGAGCGGGTCGACCGGGCGACCCGCCTCACGCCGACGTTCCGCCAGAAGCTGGTGTCGACGCCGCTCGGTCTGGCCCCGCCCCGCTGGGTGGTCGACCCCGACTTCGACCTGGGCTTCCACCTGCGTCGGGCCGCGGTGCCGGCCGGCAGCGGCCTGGATGCGGTGCTGCAGACCGCGCGCAACGCGGGGATGGCCGCCTTCGACCCCGAGCGGCCGCTGTGGGAGTTCACGCTCTACGAGGGTCTCGCCGACGGCGGCGCCGCCCTCGTGATGAAGGTCCACCACGCCCTCACCGACGGGATCGGCGGGATCCAGCTGGCGGCCCACGTCGTCGACCTCGAGCGGACGCCGGCCGACCTGGGGCCGATGCCGCCTGCGCCCACCAGTGCGGTTCGGTCCGGGTTGGAGCCGCTGCTCGAGGCGATCGGCTTCGACCTGCGGCGGCTCGCCGTCGACGCCGTCTCTGCGGCGCGGATGGTGCCCGACACCGTTCGCCGCGCCGTCACCGACCCGCTCGGGACGGCCAAGGCCGCGGCCGCCACCGCCTCCTCGGTCGCCCGGTTCGTCCGGCCGATCACCGACACGCGCTCCCCGCTCATGACGGAGCGCCGGCTCCGGTGGCACTACGACACCCTCGACGTGCCGCTCGCCTCGCTGAAGGCTGCGGCGCGGAACGCCGGCGGCACCCTCAACGACGGGTTCGTGGGTGGCGTCACCGGCGGCCTTCGTCGGTACCACGAGCGCCACGGCACCAGCGTGGACACGCTCCGGCTGACGATGCCGATCAGCATCCGGACCGACGAGGACGACGAGGGCGGCAACCGCGTCACCCTCGTGCGCTTCGACGTGCCGGTGGGCATCGTCGACCCGGCCAAGCGGATGCAGTCCATCGACGCGCTCACCGGCGAGCTCCGCCGGGACCGGGCGATCCCCCACTCGAACACCATCGCCGGCGTGCTGAACCTGCTGCCGGTGGCCTTCACGGGCGGGATGCTCAAGCACGTCGACTTCCTGGCGTCCAACGTGCCCGGCTTCGAGGGCGAGGTCTTCGTGGGAGGCGCCCGTGTCGAGGGCTTCTACCCGTTCGGACCGACGCTGGGATCGGCCGCCAACATCACGCTCATGTCCTACCGCGGCACGTGCAACATCGGGGTGAACACCGATGCCGGCGCCGTACCGGACCCCGAGGTGTTCCTGCAGGACCTGCGGGACGGCTTCGACGAGGTCCTCGACCTGGCCCGCACCTGACACCGGGCCGGTCGCACCCCGTCACAGCTCGGCATGACCGAGGACCCAGGGCTCGCTCGGCAGCGCCGCGGGGTCGAAGCGGGCCACCAGCTCGGCCATGGTCACCGCCTCGCCTGGCTCGGCCAGCCCGAGGCTCACGGCCAGGCGGTCGCGGACCGCCGACGGCGGCTCGCGCCGGATCGACGCCAGGTCGGCGAGGGTCACGGCCCCGTCGCGCTTGGCGAGCCGGCGACCGTCGGGGGCCAGCACCAGCGGCACGTGGGCGTGGACCGGCGGCGCGAGACCGAGCACGCCGGCCAGCCACACCTGGCGGGGCGTGCTCGACAGCAGGTCGTCACCGCGGACGACCTCCTCGATCCCCTGGGCGGCGTCGTCGACGACCACCGCGAGGTTGTAGGCGGGGGTTCCGTCGTTGCGTCGGACCACGAAGTCGTCGACGAGCCCCGACTGCGCACCGTGGAGCCGGTCGACGAAGCCCACCTCGACACCACCGGCGCGGACCCGCATCGCCGGACGCCGTCCCGTGGCCTCCCGCTCGGCTCGCTGCGCCACGCCGAGGACTCGGCAGGTCCCCGGGTAGGCCCCCTCCGGGAGCGCCCCGTGGGGTGCCGCCGCCGCCTCGGCGACCTCGCGCCGGGTGCAGTAGCACGGGTAGACGAGGTCGGCGGCCGCGAGCCGGTCGAGGGCGGCGGCGTAGCGATCGTGTCGCTCGGACTGGTGGACGACCTCGCCGTCCCAGTCGAGGCCGAGCGCCGCCAGGTCGGCCAGCTGGCTCCGCTCGATCTCGGGTCGGGCCGCGACCGGATCGAGGTCCTCGACGCGGACCACGAACCGCGAGCCCGCAGCGCGGGCGAACAGCCAGGCGAGCAGCGCGGTGCGCAGGTTGCCCAGGTGCAGCGGGCCGGTGGGGCTGGGGGCGAAGCGACCGACGGCCACGAGCGACGATCCTCGCGCGGCGGCCCGGACACCCGGGTCGCTAGCGTCGGCGGGTGATGGCCGACGCCACCGCCCGCGACCTGTCCCGGCCCGAGCGGCTGGCGGTGATCCTCGAGCGTGACGGCGGGCGGTGCGTCTGGTGCGGCCGCGAGCTCGACGGGCTGGTGCGGGCCACGACCGAGCACGTGATCCCCCGGGTCAAGGGCGGGCCGTCGTGGCTCGAGAACGAGGTGGCAGCGTGCGCGCGCTGCAACCGCGCCCGGGGCCACCGACCGCTCGGCGAGTGGGCCGACGAGTGCCGTCGTCGCGGGTGGGAGCCCGACGTCGGGCTCCTGATCGAACGGCTCGAGGCGCTGGATCGCGCCATCGCCGAGCGTGGAGGCCAGCGGCGGGCCCGACCGCAGGTGCGCAGCCAGCTCCGTCGCCTGGTGCGGATGCGCGGCTGAGCTCCGAGGGGCGGCACGGCGCCGTCACCAGGTCCGCGCCGCGCCGACGCCCTGGCGAGCGCTCCGTGCGCCGGGGCGTCGACGTCAGCCGTCCAAGCCGGCCTGCATCCCGTCGAGCAGGAGGTCGACCACCGACTCGGCGTAGCGGCGCACCGCCGCGGGGCGGGAGGTGTCGACGACCCGACCGAAGTGCGACGCCAGCGCGGGGTACACCAGCGGCCCGGCGGCGCCGTTGGCGAGCAGGAAGTGGAACGGCGCCGCGTCGAGGTGTCGCACCCGCCCGGCCGCCTCCAGCCGTCGCAGCACCGACGCAGCCAGCTCGTTGGCCGGGCCGACGTAGCGCTCGTAGAGGTAGTCCAGGCGGGGGCCGGCCGTGGTGGCCTCCTGGTTGAGGACCCGCAGCAACGCCGGCGACGTCGCGGTGACCTCGACGAAGCGCACCAGCACGGCCCGCAGCCGGGCGAGGTCGTCGTCGGCCGCCTCCTGCACGGCGTCGGCCAGGGCGGCGACGAGCTTGGCGAACCCCTGGTCGACGGCGGCGTGCCAGAGGAGGTCCTTGGAGCCGAACCGCTGGTGGATCAGGTTGTGGCTCACCCCGAGCTTCCGGCACAGGTCCCGCACCGATGCGGCCTCGTAGCCGAGGTCGGCGAAGGCCGCGAGGGCCATGTCGAGCAGCACCTCGTCGTCGACCACCGGGGCCGAACCGGCCGGGGGGCGGCCGCGTCCTCGCGCCATGCCCTCACGGTAATTGACGCTCGTCAACACCGGTCGGGGCCCGATCGTCCCGGCCCACCGCGTGCCCTGACGGGTGGGTGAACATCGTGCCCACGACGATGGCGCACGGCCCCGACCATCGCCGACCTTCGGCTCTGGCGACCAGGCCGGCCGCGACCCACCATCGACCCGACGAGCCGGGAGGCACCATGGGCCATCTCGCGACCTATCGCCCGGACGAGGACTACCACCTCCTGCAGGAGCGCCTCGACCGCATGCCCACCGGGGCACCCGACTCCCCGACGTTCCAGAAGATCCTGCGCCTGCTGTTCACCGCCGACGAGGCGCAGATCGCCGGTCGCATGCCGGCGATCACCTCGCTCGAGGACCTGGCGGACCGCCTCGACCTGCCCGTCGACGACCTGGACGAGCGCATCACCACGATGGCCCGCAAGGGCCTCGTCATCGACTTCCACCACGACGGGCGGCGCGTGGTGGTGCTGGCCCCCGTGGTCATCGGGTTCTTCGAGTTCACCTTCATGCGCACGCGCGACGACGCGCCGATGGAGGAGATCGCCCACCTGTTCGACCACTACTTCGACGAGGGCGCGCTCCCCCGGGCGGTGTTCCGGGCGAACACCCAGATCGGGCGATCGCTCGTCCGCGAGGAGTCGCTGCCCGAGGAGGCCACCGTCGAGGTGCTCGACTGGGAGCGCACCAGCGAGATCGTCGCCTCGGCCGACAGCGTCGCCGTGTCGCTGTGCCCGTGCCGGCACGACGCCCGACTCGCCGGCACGGCCTGTGACGCCCCGCTGCGCACCTGCCTCACCTTCGGCGACGTGGCCGACTCCCTGGTGCGCGCCGGCATCGCCGAGGCGATCACCAACGACGAGGCCATGGACATCGTCGCCGAGTGCAAGGCCGCCGGGCTGGCCCAGACGGCCGACAACGTGCAGGAGGGCGTCCGCTACATCTGCAACTGCTGCGGGTGCTGCTGCCGGATGATGACCTCGATCAAGCGCTTCGGCATCCCGACCGGGATCGTCACCTCCAACTGGCTCGCCGCCATCGACCACGAGCGCTGCCGAGGGTGCGGGCGATGCGTGAAGGCGTGCCCCGTCGAGGCGATCCACCTCGAGCCCACCCACGGCCGCGGGCTGCGGCGGAACTGGGCGGTGCTCGACGCCGACCGCTGCCTGGGCTGCGGCGTCTGCTACGACACGTGCCGGTACGAGGCCCACGCCATGGTCCCGCGGCCGGAGCGGGTGCGGGTGCCGGCCACGACCTTCGACCAGATGGTGACCATGGCGGTCGAGCGCGGCAAGCTCGGCGACCTCCTCTACGACCAGGGTCACGGCTGGGGCGCGCACGCCGTCGCTCGGGTGCTGCACGTGTTGGAGCAGACGCCACCCGCCCGGGCGCTGGTGGCCATCGAGCCACTGCGGTCGGCGTTCCTCGACGCCATGCTCGCCGGCGCCCGCCGGGCCGGAGCAGGCGCGCTCTGAGGCGCCCGGACCATGCGCTGGGTCGTCTTCGTGGTCCTGGTGGTGCACGGGCTCGTCACCCTCCTCGGCGCGGCGAAGGCCTTCGAGGTCGTGGACCTGCCGCAGCTCACCGAGCCGATCGCCCCGGCCATGGGCGTCGTCTGGCTCGTGGCCGGGTTCCTGATCCTGGTGGCCGCCGTGCTGATGGTCGTCGGCACCAGGTGGTGGTGGGCCGTGGGTGCGCTCGCCCTGGTCGTCTCCCAGGTCGCCATCGCGAGCGACTGGGTCGACGCCAAGGCCGGCACGGCGGCGAACGTCGTGCTGCTGGTGGCGGTCGTGTACGGCTTCCTGTCCGAGGGTCCGACCAGCTACCACGAGGCCTACCGCCGGCAGCGTGACGCCGAGCTGGCGGCGCCCGCCGGCTCGGCGGGCACGGTGACCGAGGCCGAGCTCGCCCACCTCCCCGGGCCGGTGGCGACCTACGTCCGGGCGACGGGTGCCGTCGGCCGCCCGCGTGTCGACGGGTTCCGTGCCCGCATCCACGGACGCATCCGCTCTGGACCGGACGCCGCCTGGATGCCGTTCACCGGTGAGCAGGTGAACCGGTTCGGACCCGAGCCCAGCCGGGTGCTGTTCATGGCCGCGTCGATGTTCGGCGTGCCGATCGACGTGCTCCACACGTTCACCGGATCCGCGGCGCGGATGCGGGTGAAGGCCTGGTCGCTCGTGCCGATGGTCGACGCCCAGGGCGAGGAGATGACCCGGGCCGAGACCGTCACCCAGCTCAACGACCTGTGCGTGATGGCGCCGGCGGCGCTGGTCGACCCACGCCTGCAGTGGGAGGCGATCGACGAGCGCAGCGCCCGCGTGACCTTCACCCGGGGGTCGGTCACCGTCGCGGCCGTGCTCGGCTTCGACGACGACGGTCGTCTCGTCGACTTCGTCTCCGACGACCGACTGCGGGCCTCGTCCGACGGCTCCACGTTCACCCCGCAGCGCTGGTCCACGCCGCTGCGCGACTACCGGTCCTTCGACGGCCGGAGCCTCAGCACGGCCGGCGAGGGCCGCTGGCACGCCCCCGACCCCGAAGGGGAGTTCGCCTACCTGGAGTTCGACATCGACGAGATCACCTACGTCGAGGCCGACGCCGCCACGGCGACGCGCTGAGGTTCGACCGTCGGCCGGCGCCACGCGCACCGTCCCGTACGATCGCCCGGACCGCCAGCTGTCGACCTGCGCTTCCCCGAGGAGGCCGCCCCATGCCCGAGCTGTCCGACCTGCGCCTCCGCCTCCGCGACATCGTCGCCGACAAGGGCCTCACCCACTTCGACGAGCCGGTGCAGCTGGCGTCGGGGGAGTGGAGCCAGGACTTCATCGACGCCAAGCGGGCGCTGGCGGACGGAGCGGACCTCGAGGTCGCCTGCCGGGCGATGATCGCCGCCGCGGACGAAGCCGGTGCCACGTGGGACGCGGTGGGCGGCCTCACCATGGGCGCCGACCACTTCGCCCACGGTGTGGCCCTGCTGGCCGGCCGCCACTGGTTCGTGGTGCGCAAGCAGCCCAAGGGCCGGGGCACCAACAAGCTGGTGGAGGGTTGGCCGCTCGGGCCCGGCGATTCGGTGTTCCTCGTCGACGACGTCGTCACCACCGGCGGCTCGATCCAGAAGGCGTACCACCAGGTGGTCGACACGGGCGCAACCGTGACCTTCGCGGCGACGATCGTCGATCGAGGTGAGGTGGCGCGGCGCTTCTTCGCCGACGTCGCCGTGCCGTACACGCCGCTGCTCACCTACACCGACCTCGGGATCCCACCGATCGGCGGTGGCACCCCGACCTGACCGGCCCCCCGACCCCGAACCGGATGACCGATCACGCGCCCCGGCACACGAGACGCCCAGCGCGATCACCAGACCACCACACCGATGCTCACCGTCAGCCAGAACGGCGGCGGGGCGAGGTGAGGCACCGCTCGATCTCGTCCCACAGGGCGCGATAGGCGGTGATGGCCCGCCCACGCGTGGTGTACGCCGCCAACGGGGCGCGGTGCACGCCCATGCGCTCGACGTCGCTCGCCGCCGGGATCTCGGTCTCGAGCACGCCGGGGTGCTCGGCTCGGGCCGACTCGAGCAGCTCGCGGTGCAGCTTGCGGCGGCCCTCCACCATCGAGAAGAAGGCGAGCACCGACGGCAGCCGCCGACGCCAGTCGTTGTCGGCGAGGAAGGCCTCGAGCTGGTCGAGGGTCCGCAGCGACAGTGTGGTGGGGATGACCGGGACGAGCAGCGCGTCGGCGGCCTCGATCACGTTCTCCGACACCAGCGACACGCTCGGCGGGCAGTCGAGGAAGACCCAGTCGTACTCCCGCCGCACCGGCTTGAGGAGCTGGGTGATGCGACGGGTGGGCTTCTTCGTGGTGTCGAGCTCGAGGTCGAGGTTGCGGTACGAGAAGTCGGCGGGCACGAGGTCGAGCCGATCGAAGTCGGTGGCCTTGACGGCGTCATCGAGGTCGCGCCGGCCGGTGACCAGGCCGCGAGCGCCGCCCTTCACCTTGGGCTTCACCCGGAAGTAGAAGGTCGCGGCACCCTGCGGATCGAGGTCCCACACCAGCACCCGGGCGCCACCGGCCGCCGCCAGGTGCGCCAGGTTGACCGCCGTGGCCGTCTTCCCGACGCCGCCCTTGATCGAGTAGGTCGCCAGGATCTTCACGAACCGCCTCCGTCGCCTGCTCCGTCGCCTGCCGACCCCGGGGTGGTGGCGCCCGTCCCGGCGCCACCGACGAGCACCCCGTCCTCGTCGGTCGCAGCACCGGTGCCGTCGGTCGACGGCGTCACAGCGTCCGACGAGGCCGGGGCAGCCACTGCGTCCGATGCGCCGGTCCGCGGGTGGAACGTCGACCGGAAGCGGCGCCGGACCGTCGGTGCGTCGAATCGGGCGAACCGCTCGGCGAACTGGCCTCGGACCTCGTGCTGGCGGTGGTCGATCTGGTCGACGAGGTGGCCCATGGCCAGCAGCGCCGCCGCGCCGGTGCCTCCCTCGTCGAGCATCTGCTGGCCGAGCTCGCCGAGCGACTCGATCTGCACGTGGCAGTCCTGGTACTCCCCGAGCACGTCCTGGAGGACCTTGAGCTCCTTCACCAGCGGGTCGACCTGCTCGGTGGGGAACAGCGAGCCGAAGCACTCGAGGAGGTAGCGCAGGCGCTTGCCGTCCTTGCGCAGCTCGTGCAGGTCGGTCGGCGGCGAGTCGTCGGTGATCGAGCGGCCGAGCTCCACCAGGCGGCGGTACGCCTTCCAGATCCGCCGGGCCGCCACCGCAGGAGCAGGCTCGTCGGCCAACGGAGGCCGGTCGCCTGCCGTCGCCGCTGCGCCCTCCGGATCGTCCAGGAACGCCGACCAGTCGCGGTTCAGCTCGGTGAAGCGGTCCGACGTGAGCGCGCCGGCCATGGCGCGCTGGGCCTTCTTCTGGTGCCGGGCGAGGAAGGTCCCGAAGGCGTCGAGGTCGTCGCGCCGCTCCGGCGGCAGACCGTCGACGAACGACGGCAGCGTGAGCAGGTACACGTCGAAGTCGCGGGTCGGCGTGGTGATGTCGCCCAGCCACTTGAACTCGCGCCGGACGCGAGCGAGCAGCCCGGCGGGCAGCACGCCCTTGGCCTCACCGAGCACCGACCGGGTCCGCCGCACCGCGACGCGGAAGTCGTGCAGGAACTCCGAGTCGACGTCGCCCACGGTGCCGTCGAGGTTGGCGGCCATGGTGGCGTGCAGGGTGCGCAGCACCTCGGCCCACGCCGCCAGCGCGGTGGACGACGGATCGAGCGAGAGCCGGAGCTTGGACGAGTAGCCACCGGGTGCGTGCCCCGCCGTGACCAGCGCCCGAGCGATGAGGTCCTCACCCCCCGGCTCGAGGTCGTCGCGGCCGGCCAGCCGGGACGCCAGCCGCTCGGCGTGCCGGGCGTAGCCGCGCAACGGCACCACCTCGACCACGACGCCGAGCCCCCGCCGCGGCTCCCCGACGAGGTCGGCCTCCTCGACGACGACCCGGGCGACGGTCTTGTCCTCGTCGTCGAGCAGGCGCAGCGTCGTCAGCGACGACTCGACGCGGGCCAGCGGCAGCAGGGCCCGCATCTCCACCACGCCGGCCAACCGGTCGGTGACCGGCCCCGGCGGCAGGTCCCACACGAAGCGGGGCACCTGGGCCACCTCCCACCGGCCCCGCTCCTCGCCGGTCTCGCGGTCGCGCCACACCAGCGCGGCCGGTCGAGCCCGACGACCCCGGCCGGTGGCCGCCTCTCGGACGTGCTCGAGCCGGCCCCCGTCGAGGTGCACCCGCCAGTCGAAGGTGTCGTGCACCACGACCGTCCGGGTCCGGGCGGCCTCGCGCTCGAAGCGGTCGAGCCGCTCGAGTCCGCTCACCACCTGCTCGGTGGCGCCACCGTCGACGACGGCGAAGCGGTGGAGGTTGGGCACGGCGGGCTCCTGCACGCTGGATGGGACGGGTGCAGGGTAGTGCGTCGCCCTCCCGCCGCCGTCGGCCGGGAGGGGTCCCCAGCCGCGGTGACCGAGCCCGGGACCGGGGGTTCGCGTCAGCCGACCGGACGTCCGTACATCTCGCCGAGGGGATCGCTGATGAGCTCGAGGCGGACGCCGTCGGGATCGAGGAAGTACAGCGACGACCCGTCCACGTGGGCGTACTCGATGCCGGCGTCGTCGAGGCGGTCCTTGGCGGCGGCCCACTCGTCGGGGGGCATCGAGATGGCGAGGTGGTGCAGCCCGCCGAGCACCTCGGCGTAGGGCCCGAGGTCGAGGCCGGGCAGGTCGAAGAAGGCGAGGCAGTTGCCGTGGCCGATGTCGAAGAAGAAGTGCGTGGAGCCCGGGTAGTCGCGGTTCTCGAACAGCTCGATGAGCGGGAAGCCGCACACGTCCTGGTAGAAGCGGATCGTCCGTTCGACGTCGCTGCTGATGAGGGCCACGTGGTGGACGCCGCGCGCCGAGGACGCAGGGCGATCGGCGCGGGCCTGCACGTAGGCCTCGCGTAGGCGGGTCTGCTCGGCTCGACAGGCAGCCAGGGCGTCACCGGTGGGAGCCTCTGGCGGCGGCGGACCCACCGGCTCACCCGGGGCGTCGGGGTCCCTCGTCGGGGCAGCGGTGGTCGGCTCCATGGAGGCTCCTCTCGGGGGTGGACTCGACAGCGGGAGCTCCCCTCTCCGGCCGTCGGCGGGTCGGGCAGCGAAACGGATCAGGGGGAGAACTGGGTCTCGGCGCACCGACCGGTGACGGGCGACTTCACGCACCCGTTGCGCTCGTTCATGTAGCGCACGCCGACCACGGCGCCGACGACCAGCAGACCGCCGAACACGAGCACCCAGAACATCGTCTTCACCCCCGGGAGTGTAGGACCCGCTCCGTCGGCACGAGCCCGGCCGTCGCAACGGTGGTGGCGGCGTCCGGCGCCGCCCGGTGGCGGGTCGGGACCTGTCGTCCGGCCCTTCCGGGCCCGTCCACACCGGCGATACCCTCGCGATCGTGGCTGTTCACGTGTTCGTGTACGACGACAGCGTCGACGTGACGATCAACGGGCTCGACCGCTGGCTGTCCCTCTCCGCCGGCGTGCACCTGCCGATGGACGACGTCCTCGGCGCCCGCGTCGCCAGCTTCGAGGAGGTCCGCTCGGACATCGGCTGGCGCGTCGGCGGCACGTACTGGCCCCGGTCGTGGGGCGGAGGGATCGCCACCGGTTGGTACACGGTGCCCGGACGCAAGGGTGCCCGGCAGCTGTGGTGCGTCTTCACCGATCCCGAGGTGCTCGTCATCGACACCACGCTCGAACGGCCGAGCCGCGTCGTGCTGCAGGTGCCCGACCGCCACGACCTCGCCTGGTTCATCGGCGAGCGCCTCGCCCGCCGCCGGGCCGCCACCTGAGCCCGACCACCATCGCCGTCCCGGCGCGCCGTCAGCCCCCCGCCGGCCAGCGATAGGCCTCGGGTCGACGGGCCGAGAGGCTCGGCAGGACCGCCCGCCGGCGCGCCTGGCGATCGAGGTCGACGTCGGCCACCACCACGGCGTCGCCGTCGGGAGCCTGAGCGAGCACCGTGCCCCACGGGTCGACGATCATCGAGTGGCCGTGCCAGTGCAGCGACTCGTTGGACGAGCCCCACTGACCCGCGGCCACCACGTGGACCTGGTTCTCGATGGCCCGGGCCCGCAGGAGCACCTCCCAGTGCGGCGGGCCGGTGCGGGCCGTGAACGCCGCCGGCACCACCACGAGGTCGGCGCCGGCGAGGGCGAGCACGCGGTACAGCTCCGGGAAGCGCAGGTCGTAGCAGATGGTCATGCCGACCCGCAGGCCGAGCTCGCCGGTGTCGCCGACCACCGGCTCGGTACCAGGCGCCGACACCGCCGACTCGTGGAACTCGGCGCCCGGCACGTCGCAGTCGAACAGGTGCACCTTGCGGTACGCCGCCACGGCCTCGCCCCAGGGCGACACCAGCAACGAGGTGTTGTGGCGGGTGTCGTCGCCGACCCGCTCGATGAAGCTGCCCGCCACCAGCCAGATCCCGTGGTGGCGGGCCTGGTCGGCGGCCCACGTCGCAGTGGGCCCGTCGAGGGGCTCGGCCCCGTCGCGCAGCTGCTGGCCGCTGCCCAGGACGTTGACCATCTCGGGCAGCACCACGAGGCGGGCACCTCGAGCCGAGGCCTCGGCGACGAGGTCGCCGGCCGTGGCGAGGTTGCGGTCCCGGTCGGGACCCGAGCACAGCTGGACGGCGGCGACGAGCACGGCGCCACCGTAGCCAGAGAGGCCCCACCGAGGGCAGGGACGCGAGCGGAGCCGGGCCGTGAGGCCCGGCTCCCGACTCGCTCCCTCCGGGATGACCGTGCGGAAACGACCGGAAGCGGCCCGCAGACCGGGTCAGGCGGCGTCGCGCGAGTAGATGCCGAAGCGGATCCAGAGCCGGCGGCTCACCGGGTTGATCAGGCCGAGCTCGCGGCACAGCTGGCGCACCTTGCGCACCGAGTCCTTGACCTTCTGCCGACCGGCGGTGTCGCCGCGGTACGCCTCGTCCAGGACGTCGCCGCCCACCCCGAACTCTCGCTTCATGGCCCCGGGCGGGGCCAGCATCAACGACGCCATGATCCCGAGGATGATCGGCGCGCCGATGGCCAGCACCTGCTTGCGCCACCACGGCAGGCGAGGCACCTCCTGCTTGAGGTGGTGGCGGGCGAAGCTGAGGTGGCGGGCCTCCTCGGTGACGTGGTGGCGCATGATGATCTCGATGATCGGGGGCAGCTCGCGGTCGGAGCGCAGCGTCTCCCGCTGGACGTGGTCGATCGGGTCTTCACCGCCGAGCACGAAGACGAAGAACAGCTCGGGGAAGATCCGCCCCAGCGCCACGACCACCTGCGACCCCAGCTTCATGTGCCAGGGCAGGCCCTTGATGTCCATGCCGCTGCGGTTCACGAGCTCCTGGAACATCAGGCCGTGGTGGGCCTCCTCGATGACCTCGTGGTACACGTACCGGAACCGCGGGTCGTCGTTGGGCAGCGTGAAGGCGTACTCGAGCAGGCCCCGCTTGAGGATGTTCTCGAACTGCAGGCCGATCTTGGCCGCCGACGCGAAGCGGTACAGCCCGATCCGGCTGCGCACGCCGGCCGGTTGGGCGCGGTACCACTCGCTGGCCCCGAACGAGTCGACCTCGGGCAGCTCCCAGCGCGGGTCGTCGGGATCGACGGCGTAGGCCGGGTCGTCCCACGGGATGTCCGCGTAGGCGTCGTAGTGCTTCGCCACCGACTGCGCCGACAGCCGGCGCACCAGCGCGTCGAACTTCTCGCGCGACGCCACCTCGGCGGCGTCGACGACCACCTCGTCGTCGACCGAACGGCGGTCGGTGGGCGAGGTGGACCCGGTGGTGGGCTCGGTCAGGGCCATCGGATCAGTCCTCCGGAGGGGTGTCGAGGCGGAACCAGGCCGCCAGGAACTTGAGGGCGCCGAGCACCTGCTCGGCGTCGGTCTCCGCACGGGCGGAGCCGGTCATGCGCGACAGGGCGACGCCCTCCAGCACGGCCACGAGGAACGGGGGCACCACCCGGGCGATCGGGTCGCCTTCGCCCCGCAGGTCGGGCGGCGGTGGGAACAGCTCGAGCCACACGTCGCGCACGGTGTCGACGAGGTGCTCGGCGAGGGTGGCGACGTGGGACTGCAGGTCGGGGTCGGTGCGGCCGGCCAGCACCAGCTCGAGCCAGGCATCGAGGTCGGGGCCGGCGAACACGGCGCCGAGCTCGTCGATGGCGGCGTCGACCGCCCGGGGCCCGCCGGCAGCGCCAGCATGCGCTCGCGGAACTCGTCGACCCGGCGCACGAACAGCCGCTCGAGGGCCGCCGCCACCAGGTCGGCCTTGGTCGGGAAGTGGTGCAGCTGGGCGCCCCGGGACACGCCGGCGCGCTGGCACACCTCGGTCGTGGACGTGTGGGCGTAGCCGCGCTCCGCGAGGCAGGCGAGGGTGGCGTCGAGCAGCTTCGCCCGGGTCGCCGCCCGGCGCTCGGCCTGCGTGCGACGGGGCGGGGCGTCGACGGTGGCGGGCGACATGGGGACATCCTGGCCGCGGACAAACAAACAGTCAAGCCTGCATGTTTATGGCCACCCGTGTCCCGGCCGGCGCCGGTGACCGAGGCTCGGGCCGCCGCGACCGTGGTCGGGCACCTGTCCCCGCCGCCGGGTCGGCCGCGCCGCGGCGGTCGGCTCAGCCGATGACGGGGATGCGCACGACGAGCCGGGCCGAGGCGGCACCCAGGCTCTTGCCGCCGCCGTCGAAGACCTCGACCGTGTAGTCCCAGACCCCGTTGAAGGCGTTGCAGACGCTGCTCGTCCCGGCCGTGCCGGGGCAGAGCCGCTGACCGCCGGCGGGGTCGGTGGTCGGCGACGTCGACAGCACGCTCGTCACCGGCGTGGCCTTGCCGGGCACCGCTCCGCGGACCTCCACCCGGCCGCCCTGCGGCACATCCGTCGCGGTCCAGGTCAGCACCGGCGCCCCCCGCAGCATCGACCAGGCGGTGGTCCGGGTGACCGACGACTGCCCGTCGATCGCCACCGCGATCTTGGGCGGGATGGTCGGCGGGGCGGTCGTCGACGGCGTCGTGGGCGCTGCCGTCGTGGAGGGCGACGTCGCTGCGACCGTGGTCGGCGGCGAGGTCGGTCCCGGATCGCCGGTCACGACCGTGGGCAGGGGGCCGGACACCGTGGTCGTGGGGCCGCCCGGGAGCGAGGTCCCGGTGGCAGCCGTCGACGGTGGGGTCGCCGTCGTGCTCGTCGGGTCGGTGCCCGGTGCGGCCGAGCCGGTGGGGCCCGACGAGGCGACCTGCTCCTCGCTGAGGCCCGGCCCGAGCCGGCCGGAGATCCCGAACAGGAGGGCGACGACCACCACGACGGCGGCCGCGGTCAGCGCCGCGACGCGCCACGAGCGACCGGCGGACCGGGCGGCGTCGATCGGGACGACGTCGGCGCCCTCGACGGTGGCACCGGAGGCGGCCCCGCCGGCCGACCCGCCGAGACCCGCGTCGGCGCCGGCGACCTCACCGGCTCCGGCGCCGGCCCCGGCGGCACCACCGCCGGCGTAGGCCGACCCCTGCATGGGCACGCCGAGCGCCTCGAGGGCCGAGGCGGCTTGGGTCTTGAGGAACACCGGTGCCGCCGCGACCGGCACCGAGGCGAACAGGGCGGCCGGCTTGAGCCGCAGCTCGCGACGCTCGGCACAGGTCTCGCAGGTCTTGGCGTGGGTGTCGGAGAGCTTGACGGCCTCGGCGTCGAACCGCTCGACGCCGGCCGACTGCAGCAGGCGCTGGAGGTCGGCACAGACCGGGGCCCCGCCCCGCCACAGGACCCGGGCCCGGATGGCGGCGTCGAGGCGTCCGCGCACCCGGTGCACCAGCTGGTTGGCGGCGTTGCGGTTGAGGCCGATCACCTCGCCGATCTCGGCGGGCGAGAGGCCGTGGCGCAGCTGCAGGTCGAGCACCTCGGCGTCGCGCTGGCCGAGCGCCTCGGCCGCGTCCCAGACGAGGTCGGCCAGCTCGGCGTCCTCCATGGCCCGACTGGGGTCGGACGCGGCGCTCAGCCGGTCCTCCACCCCGAAGCCCTGGGGCGCGCTCGACGGGGAGGCCCCGACGGCCTCGATCACGGCGAGCCCTCGGTCGTCGACCGGCTGCGAGCGCTGCTCCTTGCGCTGCCGGTTGTAGGCGCCGTTGCGGGCGATGCGGAGGAGCCAGCCACCGAACGCGCCCGGGTCCTCGAGCCGGCCGAGGTTCCGCCAGGCCGAGAGGAAGGCGTCCTGGGTGACCTCTGCGGCGACCTCGCGGTCGCGGCCGATCCGAAGGGCGACGTCGTACGCCTTGTCGAACCACGCGTCGTAGAGACGCCCGAACGCAGCTGGATCTCCCGACACAGCAGCGACCACCCAGCCGGCATCTCGCTCCCGGTGGGGATACCGGGCGGCGCCGGGATCCGGGCCGGCGGGATCGGGCGCGCCGAGCTCGTCGTCGGCCGCTTCGAAGTCCATAGTGCGGTGCTCATTGTTGCGCATCTTTCGTGCGAGGCCTTCGTCGGGGGCGCGGGCGGCGCCCGTTCACGACAGGCCTGACACGTCGGGGCCCGGCCGCTTACGGCCGATCGGCCGTCACGGCCGCAGATGAGCCGTCCGACCTAGGCCCGAGCGGGTGCCTCCCCACGAACCCCCGCGCCAACCGGTGACGCGTCCTTCGCCTGGGAGCACACAACCGTCACCGGAACGCCGGAGCCGATCGACTCGTGTGACTGACGTCACCTGGGGAGGGGCGTAAGCGACGCACCGGGCCCGTGTCAGGAGCGCCCGTACCGCCCCGGAACCGCCGGGACGACGACCCGAAGGGAACCCCCATGAAGCTCCGCACCCGCCTCGCCGCCACCGCCCTCGCCGCCGGCTCGCTGCTCGGCACCACCGGCGCCTTCGTCGGCACGGCCCACGCCGCCACCCCCGACGGCGCCCCGAAGCTGCCCGGCACCGTGAAGATCGACCCCTGCGTCCTGAGCCCGGACCTGTGCAAGCCGAAGCTGCCGACCGACCCGAAGCTGCCCAAGTTCCCACCGGTCGACATCTGCAAGATCGCGCCCGACCTGTGCAAGCCCACGCCGCCCGCCGACCCCAAGGACCCCGGCAAGCCCCCGACCGACCCGAAGGACCCCGGCAAGCCCCCGACCACGACGCCTGACCCGAAGCCCGGCGACACCCAGGTGGACGACGTCGTGGTCGTCAACGTCGACGCCCCGGTGAAGGGCAACCCGACCTTCACCGGCTGATCCACCACGGCCTCAGCGGCCGGCCGGGACCCCTCCCCGGCCGGCCGCTCGGCCGCTCGGCCCGCCCCGACCGCTCGCCACCCGAGCACCTGCCCCCAGACCGACCCGCAGCCCCTGCGCACCGCCCGAAGGAGACCACCGATGCGCTCCCCGATCCGCTCCCTGCTCCGTCCCCTCCTGCTCGTCCTGCTCGCCGCCCTGGCGCTCGGCGCCTGCTCCTCGGCCGGTGGCACCGGCACGGCCACGGGCGACACCGTGGCCACCGGCGCCCCGGCAACGGTGGCGACCCGCCTGCCGTGCAGATCACCACCGACGCCCCCGACCCGGGGCCAAGCCCGCCGTCACCGGCGGCGCCAGCACCAACGTGCAGGCGAAGGGCGACCTGAAGGTGTACGCCTCACCCGACGCCAAGGCGAAGGTCGCCACCACCCTCAAGGCGAAGACCGGCCTGGGCTCGAAGACCACGCTGCTCGTCCTCGACCAGCGCGACGGCTGGTTCCACGTGTCGCTGCCGACCCGACCCAACGGCTCGACGGGCTGGGTGAAGGCGGCCGACGTCAACGTCCGCCACAACGACGTGTCGGTGCAGGTCGACCTCGGCGCCCGGAAGCTCACGGTCTTCCGCGGTGACAGCGCGGCGGTCGAATCGCCGATCGCCGTCGGCGAGGCGGACACCCCCACGCCCTCCGGCAGCTTCTACGTCACCGACTTCCTGCAGACCCCCGACGCCAAGGGCGCCTACGGCCCCTTCGCCTTCGGGCTCTCGGGCCACTCGCCCACGCTGACCGAGTTCGCCGGCGGCGACGGCCAGATCGGCATCCACGGCACCAACGACCCGTCGTCGATCGGCAAGGCCGTGTCCCACGGGTGCGTCCGGCTGCCCAACGACGTCGTGGCCGTCCTGGCGAACCTCGTCCCCCTCGGCACGCCGGTGACCATCGTCTGATCAGGTCGGCACGGCCGACCGACATCGATCCCTGCGAGCCGGCACCGCCCAGGTGACCGGCTCGCAGCGCCCGCCGGCAGACAGGACACCGGTGGACTGGGGTGGCGCCACCCCGCACGAAGGGTTCACCTGCCCGCCACCGGGCGTTGACCGGACCGACACGTGGGCCCGGTTGACTGCACAGCGGACCGAGCGCCACGCACCCCGGGCCCGGTCCCTTCCCCCACACCCGCGGATCGGGGGCGGCGGTTCCCCACTGCCGCCCCCGTCCCGCGTCCGGGCGACGGCCCGACCGGGCCCGCCGACGGGTCACCCTCGCCGGGAGCCGTCTGCGGGGTCGAGGTCAGTCGACGCCGTACTCGTCGAGCAGGCGCCGCCCGATCACCATCTTCTGGATCTCGTTGGTCCCCTCGCCCACGATCATCAGCGGTGCGTCGCGGTACAGGCGCTCGATCGGGTACTCGGCGGCGTAGCCGTTGCCGCCGTGGATCCGCAGCGCCTCCTGGCAGATCTCCCAGCAGGCCTCGGAGGCGAAGTACTTGGCCATGCCCGCCTCGAGGTCGCAGCGCTCGCCGCGATGCTTGCGGTCGGCGGCGTCGTAGCACATGAGCCGGGCGGCGTGGAGCTTGGTGCCCATCTCGGCCAGCTTGAACTGGATGGCCTGGTGCTGGGCGATGGGCTTGCCGAAGGTCTCGCGCTGCTGCGCGTAGCGGATCGACTCCTCGAAGGCGCGCCGGGCCACCCCGACGGCGCGGGCGGAGATGTTGATCCGGCCCAGCTCGACGGCCGCCATCATCTGGAAGAAGCCCTGCCCCTCCTCGCCACCGAGCAGGTTGGCAGCCGGCACGCGGTGGTCGTCGAAGACCAGCTCGACGGTCTCCACGCCCCGGTAGCCGAGCTTGTGGATGTTCGGGCCGACGGTGATCCCCTCGAAGCGCGGACCCGGCTCCTTCTCGACGAGCAGGACGCTCATGCCGCGGTGGGCTGCGTCGGGGTCGGTCTTGACCAGGGTCACGGCGACGCCGGCCTCGCGCCCGTTGGTCAGCCACATCTTGGTGCCGTTGACGACGTAGTCGTCGCCGTCGCGCACGGCCCGCGTGCGGATGGACGCCACGTCCGAGCCGGCGTCGGGCTCGCTCAACGAGTAGGCGCCTCGGATCTCACCGGTCGCCATCCGCGGGAGGAACCGCTGCTTCTGGTCCTCGGTGCCGAACGTCTTGATGAGGAAGCAGCCCATGAAGTGGGTGTTGAGGAAGCCGCTGACGGTCATCCAGCCGTAGGCGAGCTCCTCGACGATCTGGGCGTAGGTGCGCACGTCGAGCCCGAGCCCGCCGTACTCGGGCGGCACGGTGATGCCGAACAGCCCGAGCTCCTTCATCTTCTCGACGATGGGCTCCGGGTACAGGTCCTCGGCGTCGTAGCGCGCCGCCGTCGGGATGATCATCTCGTCGCGGAAGCGGCGCACGACGGCGAGCAGCTCCTCGCGCAGCTCGGCGTCCGGATCCCCCGCATCGGAGACGGGCTGGTCGGTGGTGGCGGTCGCCATCGTGGGTCCCCCTGGCGTCGGTCGGCGGCAGCGAGGCTAGCCCTGCACCTCGGCACGGCTCACCCCCCGATGTAGAACGCGTTTCACCTAGAGTCGGCGGGTCCGAACCGACCGCCTCCCCCAAGGAGACCGGCCATGGCCGTGCCCACCCCCGTGTCCCCCTTCGCCGATCCCACGATCGGCCGCCGATACGAGGAGAAGGTCGCGCTCGTGACCGGCGCCGCGTCCGGCATCGGCAAGGCGACCGCCCTGCGCCTCGCCGCCGAGGGCGCCTCGGTGTGGTGCGCCGACGTGAACACCGAGGGCGCCGAGGCCACGGCCGCGGAGATCGGCGAGCACGGCGGCCGAGCACGGGCCAGCGGAGCGGACGTCAGCGAGCCCGAGGCCTGCGCGACGCTCGTGGTCGGCACCGTCGAGGCCTTCGGCGGGCTCGACGTGCTGTGCAACATCGCCGGCATCGGCGGCTCGGCCCACTTCACCGAGGAGTCGCCCGACCGGATGCGGGCGATGATGGCCGTCAACGCCTTCGGGCCCTTCTACCTGATCCAGGCCGCCATGCCCCAGCTGCTCGAGCGCACCGGCAACGTCGTCAACCTCGCCTCCACGGCCGGCGTCATCGGCCAGGCCTACTGCACCGCCTACTGCGCCTCGAAGCACGCCCTGGTCGGGCTGACCAAGGCGCTCGCCATCGAGTACGGGCGAACGGGCGTCCGGTTCAACGCCGTGTGCCCCGGCGGGGTCAACACCAACATCCTCGGTGGCTTCCTCCCCCCCGAGGGTGCGTCGATGTCGCTGATCTCCCGGTCGTTCCTGACCCGCGACATGCAAGAGCCCGAGTCCGTCGCGGCGATGGTCGCCTACGTCGGCTCGGACGAGGCGTACTACGTCAACGGGGCCGTGCTGTCGATCGACGGCGGCACCACCACCGGCTGACGGGCCGACCCCGAACCGACGAGCGCCACCTCAGGCGTTCCGGTCATGCGATCGAGCGTCCCGACACGCACATCCATGACAAGAACGCGAGGGTGTCCCGGACGATGCCCAGGGATCACGGGCGGTGCTCACGGCCGGTGTCACGGCCGTACAGGCCGGTGAGCGTGGGGTCGGTGAAGTAGGGCCCGAACGCATCGGGGAACGTCGCCTGGAGGAACCCCGGCGCCAGGGACACCTCCGAGGTGTCGAGCCCGAAGACCCATCGCAGCTGGGCGACCGTCAGGTGGTCGATGTAGGCGTAGCCCTTCTGCGGGTCGAGGCTGGCCGGGGTGCACCCGTCCTCGCCGAGGCGCAGCACGCCGACGAAGGCCTCCGGGAGCTGCGACGCGTACTGCAGCAGCCCACCCTGCTCGCGGATGGGCGGGCAGAGGTCGGTGAAGGCGTTGTGGCCCGCGTTCTTGATCACCGCCAGCTTCTTCGGTGCCCGCAGCCAGTCGTACTCCACCTTCACCGTGGCGAGCGGGATCACCCCGTCGGTCTCGCCGGTGATGAGCATCGACGGCTTGTCCGGTGGCGTGGTGGTGGCCAGGGCCTGCTGGACGGCGACGGCCCGCTGGTCGGCCGGCAGGTCACGGGGGATGTTGGCGGTGTCGATCGGCGCACCCGGCGCCTTGCCGATGAAGGTCTTGACCTCGGGGCTCTGCAGGATGAGCCGGCCGGCGGCCGATCCGCCGGCCGAGTGCCCCGTGGCGGCGATCTGGTCGAGGTTCATCGCCCCCTTCAGGGGGCCGTCGGCGGCGACGTTGGCGTCCTTCAGCTTGGCGAGCGTGTTCTTGAGATCGGTCACGTCCTGCCCCGGCGCACGGGACGCGTTGGCGGGGTCGAGCTGGCCCTGCAGGGACCGCTCCTTGTGGTCGGGCGCGGCGACGACGAAGCCCCACGACGCCAGGTGCACCATGTAGCGGGACTCGAAGAGGTAGAAGCCCGAGAACCCGTGGCTGTGCAGCACCACGGGGAACGGGCCCTGCGGGTTGGCCCGCACGCCACGGTACGTGTCGGTGCCGAGCTGCACCTGCTGGACGAACGCGGCCGGCAGCGCCGCCCGGAGGCTCTCGGAGAACGCGATGCCGGTGCTGTAGCTGTTGAAGACCTCGGCCCCGGCGGTGGCGGCCCGGTCGGCCGGGTAGTACACGACCGCCTTGCGATCGCCCAGGTCGACCTCCAGCGTGCCGACGGGATAGGGGCCCAGCCCGCTGTAGTCGACGGGTGCCGCCGGCGCCGACGTGCCCGTCGTGGCCGAGCCGGCCGACGTGGAGCCCTCGGTGGACGTCGACGAGCAGGCACCCACGAGCAGCGCCAGGCCCACCACCACGGCGACGAGCGCCGAGACCGGCTTCGGCCTCCTCTGGACGACGTGGACCTGCGGCGCGTTCGACACTGGGGGCTCCTCCCTCGACGGCGTCGGACAGGGTACGGCCCGCCTCGTCGCCACGACGGGTCGAGCACCCACCGTCCCGATCCCCCGGGTCGCGGTACTCGGCGTCGCCGTCGGCGATCAGTCCCCGGTGACCGTCTCCCCACCGTCGTCGACCACGGCCTGGGACTCGGCTGCGGCCTGACCGAAGACGCCCTTCGCCATCAGCGACAGCTCCTGGTCGCGGCGGGCTCGGTAGATGTCGGCACGGGCGGCGTGCACCGCGACGTCGTCGGGCGCCGCCAGCGCGGCGAGCTCGACGAGATGGGCGGCCAGCCGCAGGTCGCCGTCGCCGGCGACTACGACCGCCCGCTCGGCGAGCACGTCGGCCCCGCCGACCAGCCGCGCCGTCTCGACCGCGACCGCCTCGTCGGCGGGCGGCTTCAGCCGAGCCGGGTTGCCGTCCCACCAGCCGCCGTAGCGCCGCCAGATGTTGCGCACCACGAACTCGGGCTCGTCGTAGACGGGCCGCAGCCACGGGCGGTCGGCGAGCTCGGCCGGCACGCGGACCTGCCGCACGATCTGGTCGAGGCGCGCCCCGGCGTTCATCAGCGTCAGCGTCTGCTCGACGAGCGATTCGAGGGCGGCGGCGGTGTCGTCGAGCAACCGGGCGACCCGCGCCTCACCCACCACCGGCAGCCCGTGGGCCGGCAGCAGGATCTCGGGCCGGCGAGCGGCGATCGCCCGCAGCGCCTGGGCCCACTCGCGAGGGTGGCGCTGCACCTTCTGGGGGTTCCCCGCGTTGGGGAACACCCAGATGACGAAGTCGCCGACCACGGCCGCCCGCCGCTCGGGGACCCAGGCCCAGGTGTGGTCGTCGGTCTCCCCGAGGCCGTGGTGCAGCTCGAAGGTGAGGTCGCCCGAGCGCAGGGTGAGGTGGTCGGAGTAGGTGACGCTGGGGCGCACGAAGCCGGTGGGGAAGGCACCCAGGCCGGCACCGCCACCGCCGAACTGGCGTCGGTTGACGGCGTCGTTGTGGCCGCGGGTCAGCTCGTAGCGCTCGAAGCGTTCCGGCACGGCCTCGTGGCCCACGATCACCGGACGAGGGTCGCCCCGGTCCTCGGCATCGCGGAGGATGACGCCGGCTCCGGTCACGTGGTCGACGTGGCCGTGGGTGTACACGAGCGTGCGGATCGGGTCGGCCGACCACGACCGCAGCCCCTCGAGCACCTTGGGGGTGAGGAAGCCGAGGCTGGTGTCGAACAGGACCAGTCCGTCGCCACCGTCGAAGGCGACGACGTTGGAGAAGGCGTCAACGAAGCGGATCCCGTCGGCGATCTCGTGCAGGGTGCCCGTCACCGGGGCCATGGGCTCCTCGGCCACGCCGTCGTCCAGGATCCGTCCCGCCCGGGCCACCAGCTCGTCGATCATGTCCCCTCCACTGTGGGATCGTCGGACACCGGTCACCGTCGCCCGGGCGTCGGGACCGCCACCACTCGGCCTCGGATCGACGACCAGCGCAGCACCGATCACCGGCCCCGACGGCCGGACCGAGACTCCGCCCCGGCAGAGATGGGTCGTTCGGCCCATTCCCCGCTACCTTGAGAGCGTTCGCCCGAGACGGTACCTGCCCCCACGGAAGGAGGTCGGATGAACCTGTCCGAACGACTCGCCGCCGCTCGCACCGCCCGTCGGGCCGAAGCCGGTCTGCCCCCCGATCCCTCACCCGACGACGGTGTGGCCGCCTTCTTCGGTGACGACGACGTCGTCATCGACCTGCGCGACCGCCGTCCGCCCGATCCGACGATCGACGGGATGACCGAGGAGGACTTCCTCGCCAGCCTGCGCGACCCCAACGCCGTGCTCACCTACTCGTGGGCGCCGGGTCCGGCCAACGCCGAGCGCTGACGCCCACCCCTCGCCAGCAACGCGAGCCGCCGGGCTGGCGGTGATCGGGTCCGCGGACCCGGCGCCGCCCCCGTCGGCGCGCTCGCCGGCCATCAGGCCAGGTGGCGCCGTTCGACCTTGATCCGGTACATGTCCTGATCGGCCACGGTCAGCAGCTCGGTCAGCTCGACGCCTGCGTCGGTCGTGTGGGCCACGCCGACGCTGGCGCCGACCGTGACGGTCGCACCCCGCACCAGCATCGGGACCGCCAGCGCGGCATCGATGCGGGCGACGACGCCGTCGGCCTCCTCGACCGGCAGGTTCTCGCACACGATCACGAACTCGTCGCCGCCGAGGCGGGCGACGGTGTCGACCTCGCGCACCAGGGTCCGGAGCCGGTGGGCCACCTCGACGAGCACCTCGTCGCCCGCCGCGTGGCCCATGGCGTCGTTGACCTCCTTGAAGCGGTCGAGGTCGACGAACAGGATCGTCACCGACTCCGTGTCCCGGCGGAGCCGGCCGGCGGCCTGGTGGAGGCGGTCGTCGAGCAGCACCCGGTTGGGCAGCCCCGTCAAGGGGTCGTGGGTGGCCTGGTGGGCCAGCCGCGACTCGGTGCGGCGCCGGTCGGTCACGTCGTCGATCGTCGCGATCCACCCGCTGCGGTGCAGGCCCTCCCCCAGGGGCACGAACTTGGCGTGGGCCCACCTGACGAACAGGCCCGTCTCGACCCGGAACGTGACCTGGTGCGGGGTGCCCGTGCGCACCACCGCACCGGCAGCGCTCGCGACGTCGGCCCGGTCCTCGGCGTGCACCGCCCGCTCCCACCCTCGCTTCATGAGGTGGTCGGCGGGCAGGTTGAAGATCTGCTGGGCGGCCTCGTTGCAGAACACCACGTTGCCGCGGGCGTCGGCGGACAAGATGCCGAGCGGAAGGGCCTCCGCCAGCGACAGGAACCGGTCGACCCCGACCGGTGCGTGGGCCGGTCCCCCGAGGCCGTCGTCGGTGACGTCGCGCACCCGCAGCACCGCCCCCTGCAGCCGTGGGTCGTGGGTGGCGTCGATGACCGTCGCCTCCAGGCGCCGCCACGAGCCGTCGCCGGCACGGGCCCGCACCCGGATGGTCTCCTCGAAGCCGGGCGTCTGGCGCGCCCGCTCGATGAGGTCGAACACGCCGGGCAGATCGTCGGGGTGGAGGTGCTCGGCCACGTGGTGTCCGATGCGATCGGCGTTGTCGTAGCCGAAGGTCTCCGGCAGCACCGTCGACGAACCCACCAGCTCGCCGCGCGGGGTCACGAGGAGGAGGAACTCGCGGGCGTGGGCCTGCAGCGCCCGACGGATCTCCTCGAGGTCCCGCGGAGCAGAGCTCGACCTCTCGTCACGTGCCATGAAGCCTCCGGAGGGTCCACCGCGCGGACACGGGCCGCGGCTCGGGGAGGTGCAGGAGCGACGGCGACGGTGGCGGACTCGCCACCAAGAGCATCGACCACCGGCGAGATCGACCTGAGTGGGCTTCGCGGATCATCTCGCCGGCACGGCGAGGCGTGCTCACGCCCCGCCGGGCTCGGGCCCCGAGAGGCGCTCGAGCGCGGCGAAGAGGTCGCGCGAGGTGGTGTGACCGGGAGCGACCTCGGCGTCGTCGGACAACCCGGCGAGCAGACGGCCCACCGCCCGCAGGTTCGGATCGTCCGCCCCGCTGTGGTCCTCGTCGCCGGCGGCCTGCCGGCCGACGCGCACGAGCACGTCGTAGAGCCGGCGGACGTGGTCGACCAGGTCGTCGACCACGGCGTCCTGCGCGGCCTGGTCACGCTCCAGCTCGGCCAGCCGGGCGGCCCACGGCCCGGCCGACCACGGGAGGGGGCGGCGCTGCTGGGGACCCAGCACGTGACGCTGCACCAGCCGGGACAGACCCAGCTCGACGTGGGTGTGCCGGGCCCGAAGGACGAACACGACGTCGGGGTGCACGCACGACGCCCAGATGCCGGCGACGGCGGCGGTGAGCACGGCGTGGTCGCGCGTCCCGCTCGCCATCTCGGCCCGCACCTCCGGTGGATAGGACTCCTGGATGTGCAGGACGCGGTCGAGCAACCGCACCTCGTCGGCAGCCGGGTCGAGGTGCAGGCCGATGGCCCGACTGGCCTGGCGCATCTGGTTGAGCACGCCGAGCATCCGCACGGCGGCTCGGTGACCCGCCTCCACGAGGGCGGGCGGCATCACCCCGGCGATCTGGGGTGCGACGACGGCGTGGGCCCGGCGAGGATCGGTGGAGGCCGACGCCCGGAGCGCCGACCGGCGCGCCGCGGGGAACTCGGACTGCAGCGCCTGGATGCTCTCGAAGACGTGGCGGCGGAAGGCGATCTCGTCGCGCACCCACATCACCTCGGTCAGGGGCACATCCGCCACGAGCGCCGACGGGTCGCGGACCACCGCCGTGGCCGGACCGTCGTCGATCGGGACCCCGGGGGTCGTCGGCGGGGTGCTCACGGTCGCTCGTCCTGGTCGAGGTAGCGGTCCAGCGTGGCCAGCATCGCGGTGATGCGGTCGAGGAGCGGTCCGAGGACCTCGGGGTGGATGGCCCAGCCGAGCTCGAGGTTGGCGTGCATGGCGGCCCGGGTGGCGTCGGTGGGCAGCGCCTGCACGTGGGCTCGGTGTTCGGGCGCGAGGCGCTGCTGGCGGGCGCCGGCCTCGGTGAACAGGCGCTGCTTCCGGCGCAGGAAGGCGGCCACCTCGGCGAGCTCGGGGTCGCCCGTGCGCCCGACCAGGGCGTCCAGGCCGTCGGCGGCGAGGCGGGACCCGTCCCGGGCCAGGTCGACGACCGTCGGGTGCATGGTGAGCGACACCATGTCGAGGATCCCCGGGTAGAGCACCTCGTCGACGACGAGCGTGTTGCGCCGGCACCGCACCAGCTCCTCGGGGGTCATGGCGACCTGCTGGTCACGCACCAGCTCGCACGACTCGACGTGCGCGACGAGGTGGATCCACGCCAGCTGCAGGCCCGGGATGTCCTCCGGGCGCCCTCGGGTACTCGACCTTCACCGCATCCGTCTCCCCACACCCGGCGTCGGGCGGACGACGTCGACCCTCGGTCCGGCCTCGCCCGGCGCCGTGCCGGCGAGGCTACCCGGCCGCCGCTCAGCCGAACATGGCGAGCCACTCTCGCTCGTTGCGGGGACGGAACACGAAGTTGAGCCGGCGGGTGTCGCCCATCGACGCCGACGGCTCCGCGCTGTAGAGGTGGCCCGGGAACAAGATGGCGTCGTCGGGGACCTTGGCCAGCCGCTGGGTGAGGCTCTCGTACAGCGCCGCCGGGTCGCCACCGGGGAGGTCGGTGCGCCCGCAGCCCTCGAGGAAGAGCGTGTCGCCGGCGACGAGCCGGCCGTCGACGAAGAAGCACTGGCTGCCGGGGGTGTGCCCGGGCGTGTGGATCAGCTCGATCGGGATCCGACCGACCGAGACGACGTCGCCGCTCACGTGCTCGACGAGGTCGGAGGCCGACAGCTCGGTGACGCGCTGGACCCAGGGTGCCTCCTCGGCCTGCACGTGGACCGGCACCGGGTGCAGCGCCTGCAGCTCGCGCACACCCGAGATGCGATAGCCCATCATGTCGCCCCCGACGTGGTCCGGGTGGTAGTGGGTCGCCAGCGCGCCGACGAGGCGCATGCCGTCGGCGGCCGCGACGTCGAGGATCCCCCTGATGTCGTACGCCGGGTCGACGACCATCGCCTCGCCGGTCTCCCGGTCGCCGACGAGGTACACGAAGTTGACCATCTGTCGGGCGACGGGATCCGTCCGGGCGATGTCGCGACCGGCGAGGAGCTGGCGGAAGTAGAGCCGGTCACCGGACGAGCCGGGTGCGGGCTGGGACGGTTCGGGCTGGGGAGGTGCGGAGTCGCTCACCCCACCATCCTGGCCGACGGGGGCGCCGGATCCGACCTCGACGACGGGACTGTTCGGCCGCGGCGAGCAGCGATCCGACGGTAGCGTCCGCGGTCATGGGAGGCGGCGGCCGCGCACCGATGTCCGACAGCGGGCGTCGCCGCTACACGGTCATCGGCATGGGTGCCGTGGGTGGCTACTACGGGGCCCGCCTGGCGGCGGCAGGGCACCGCGTGCGCTTCGTGGCCCGCTCCGACGCCGAGCACGTCCGTGCGGTCGGGCTCCGCGTCGAGTCACCGGGCGGCGACCTCCTGTTGCACCCCGACGACGACGCGATCGAGGTGCACCGCGACACCACCGGCCTCGAACCCGACGACGTGGTGCTGGTGGCGGTGAAGACGACCGACGCCGACGAGGCGGCCCGTCTGCTGGCTCCCGTCGTCGGCGAGGGCACCGTCGTCGTGGCCCTGCAGAACGGCTTGCTCGTCGAGCAGACGTTGGCCGAGGCCGCGCCGGGCGCCACCGTCCTCGGGGGCATGTGCTTCGTGTGCATCAACAAGATCGGTCCGGGCCACGTGCGCCACCTCGACTTCGGGACCGTGACGCTCGGCGAGCACGTGGCCGGCGACGAACCGGCCGGGGTGACGCCCGCGGTCGACGCCGTCGCCGCCGACCTCGAGGCCGCCGGCGTGCCGGCCCGGCGCATCGCCGACCTGGCGACCGGTCGGTGGCGCAAGCTGGTGTGGAACATCCCGTACAACGGGCTGTCGGTGGTGCTCGACGCCGGGACCGACGAGCTCATGGCCGATCCCGCCACCCGCGCCCTCGTGGCGGACCTGATGCGCGAGGTCGTGGCGGCCGCCGCGTCGTGCGGCCACCCGATCGACGAGGGGTTCGTCGACGAGATGCTGACCACCACCGAGGCCATGACGCCCTACGCGCCCTCGATGAAGCTCGACTTCGACGCCGGCCGGCCCCTCGAGCTCGACGCCATCTACGCCACCCCGGTCGCGGTGGCCGCGGCTGCGGGCTTCGCCATGGTCCGCACCGAGGCCCTCCACCGCCAGCTGCGCTTCCTCGAGGCCAGGGCCCGCCGCCGCTGACCATCGCGCGGCACGCCACCCGGCAGGCCGTCGAGCCACCCGCTGCGCGAGCGTTCCCCATCACCCCCACCGGTGACCACGCACGCCTCCACCCGGCCCACCCGCTGCGAGGTCGTCCTCGGATGGGCGGATCAGCGCTGGGCTCGGAACCAGGCGCGCCACACGTCCTTGTAGGCCCGGTCGTACCGCTCGAAGTCGTGACGCAGGTCGCCACCCGGCCAGCGGGCGGGCAGCAGGGCTCCGGGCAGCAGGGGGTCTGCCAGCAGGTGGCGCACGACGGCGGCGTCGAGCACGAACCCGGGCGCCAGCCCCTCGGTGCCGCCGGCCTCGAGCACCGGGAGGTGGTCGGCCATCTCGGCCCGCAGCGCCTCGGCGTCGCGGGCCCAGCCGTCGAGATCCCACAGCGACGCCGCCAGCGTCGTGGCGTCGCCGTCGGGCCGGCCCCGCAGCCACTCGCACTGGGCGTCGACGACGGCGAGCGCGTCGGGCACCCGGTCGTCGGGCAGGTTGTCGGGCCGCAGCCAGACGCCGTCACGACGTTCGGCCAGGTGGAGGCGCCGCATCGCCTCGCGGAGCTCGGCCCGTGCCCCGGCGGGGCGGCGTTCGGAGCGCACCACCGCGATGCGCCAGTCTCCGGTCCAGCGGCGGGCCGGAGGCCGACGGCTGGCCTCCTGGCGAGCCTGCCGGGCGAGCAGGGCGCCGGCCAAGCGGTAGCCGTCGCCGTCGGGTTCGAGCTCGCCGGCGGCCACCATCCGGGAGATGGCCACCCGGGTGGCGCCCTCGGCGATCCCGAACAGGCACCCCGACGACACCAGCAGCCGGGTCGGCAACCGAGGTGGCTGCATCCCGAGCAGGGTGGAGGCGAGGACGGACCGAGCGGTCAGCTCCTTACGTGATTGCGGCATGTGTCGAAGAAGTGTAATACTCGGCGGGTGGCGCTGACCGATGATCCCACCACCGCGACGACGGGAGGTCCGGCGAGGTCCGAGCCGGCCACCGACGATCCCACCACGGCGCGCCGAGCACGGCGGACGCGGCCGCGGTGCCGGGCCGCCCGGGGCTCTGGCTCGGCGGCATGGTGCCCGCCGGCGCGGTGCTGCCCGACGTGCTGCCGACCGACCGGCTCACCGAGACCGGCATGCCTCGCCCGTTCCTGCGCGAGCAGCTGCGGCGCATCCCGAACGGCCGCAACGCGCTGAACGTGGCCTCGGCCTGGCTGCAGTCCTTCGGCCTCCTCGTGGCGGTGTCGTGGCTCACCCCGAGGCTCCCGCTGTGGGCGGCGCTGCCCATCTGGGCCGCCACCTTCGTGCTCATGGGTCGGGCCTTCGCCCTGTTCGCCATCCTCGGCCACGAAGCGGCGCACCGCCTGCTCTTCTCGAAGAAGTCGGTCAACGATCTGGTCGGCAAGTGGCTGCTCTCCTACCCGGCGTTCCTGCCGTTCGACATCTACCGCCGCAGCCACTTCGCCCACCACCGCGAGGAGTTCGGCGCCGACGAGCCCGACCTCGCCTTCTACGGCGGCTACCCGATGCCGCGGGCGTCGATGCGGCGCAAGCTGGTGCGCGACGCGGTCGGGATCTCGGGCTGGAAGAACTTCAAGGTCCTGGTCCTCGCCTGGCGTTCGCCGACCTCGCGGCCGCTCGCCGCCAAGATCACCGGTGCCCAGGTCGCGGTGTGGGCCGCGCTGTGGCTGGCGACGGGCCGCTGGTGGCTGTACCCGCTCATGTGGTGGGCACCGTGGATGACGGTGTGGCGGGTGCTCAACCGGCTCCGCTCCGTCGCCGAGCACGGCGGGATGGCCGCCTCGAAGGACCGCCGCAAGACCACCCACGTCGTGCACCAGAGCCTGGTGCCCCGGTTCTGGATCGTGCCCTTCAACACCGGGTGGCACCTGGCCCACCACGTCGACATGGGCGTGCCCTTCCAGCACCTGCCCGCCCTGCACGACGAGCTGGTCGCCGCCGGCTGGGTCACCGACGAGCTCGAGCACCCGAGCTACCGCGCCCTGTGGCGCGCCTGCATCGTCGACTGAACCGGCGGCGAGGAGGACCGCCCCGACGGCCGGCCCGAGGAGCGGATCCGCGCCCGACCGCCGACCGGCAGCTTTCCCGTCGAACCGTCGGCCACCTGTGCTAGACCCGCACCGTCCACACGACGAAGGGAACGGGCATGGATGTGGCGGCGGTCCTCGCGCAGGTGACGGTGGAGTCGAGCAACGGCGGCTTCCTCATCTTCAGCATCATCCTCAACCTGGTCTTCCTGGGCGTCGGGATCTACGCCGCGGTCGACGCCAACAGGTACGGCGACGCCGCCTGGCAGGCCACGGGTCAGAACAAGACGCTGTGGATGGTCCTGCCCATCGTGATGGGTCTGTGCTGCGGCATCTTCGTGCTGATCCCCGTGCTCATCTACTTCCTCAGCATCAAGAAGAAGCTCGACGCGGCAGGCGGCGGCTACGGCACCGGCTACGGCGTCTGACCGACCACGACCGGAACGACTCGAACAAGGACCGACGGAGGAGGCTCGATGATCAGCACGCTCGCCCAGGTGACCTACGAGACCGAGAGCACCGGCGTCGCCGTCGGACTGCTGATCGTCTACCTCGTCATCAGCATCGCGTTCTTGGCCTTCTACATCTGGACGCTGTTGCAGATCCTCAAGCCGAGCGACGCCGCCTGGCAGGCGTCCGGGCAGAACAAGGGGCTCTGGATCGGGCTGTGGGTGTTCGGTCTGGTCTGCGGCTTCGGCCTCATCATCGCCCTCATCTACCTGTTCGCCATCCGACCGAAGGTCCAAGCCGCCGAGACCGGCGGCTACGGCGTCTGACGCCCCGTCGGCCACCTCAGATCGTCCCGGGCCCGCCCTCGTGGCGGGCCCGAGCGCGTGCGTGGCCATGCCGCGTCGATCAGCCGGCGTCGTCGGGGGCGTCGTCGAAGCCGTCACCCTCGGACGCGCCGGCGTGGGGATGCCGGCGGACCTCGGCATCTGGCGCAGGGACGCCTTCCGCCTCGACGCCCCTGATCGAGGTCAGCGTGGGCGGGCCCTCGTCCCGGGCCGCGAGCTCGGCCCGGGCGACCACCTCCCGCAGCGGCAGACCCAGGCGGCGGGCGGCCCGCACGGCGTCGTCGTGTTCGACCTTGCGTCGGCCGGCACCGACCTTCACCCGCACCGGCAGGCCGTCGACCTCGACGTGGCGCTCGGTGCGAGCCCGCGGCCAGCGCTCGATGGTGGCGCCGCGCACCCCGAACGAGCCGGTCTCGACGACGAGCGCCGAGGCCACCTGCTCGGCCAGTGCGGGATCGGCGAGTGCGCTGACGGTGTGGGCCGGCCGCCCCTTCTTCATGACGATCGGGGTGATCCAGGCGTCGTGCGCCCCGGCGGCGAGCACCTCGGCGACGGCGTGGGCCAGCTGCTCACCGGTGGCGTCGTCGACGTTGACCTCGAGCAGCACGACGGGCTGCCCCGGCGTGCTCGCCGCGAGGCGCGAGCCCACCACCACCTGGGTGAGGTTGGGCCGGTCGCCGAGGTCGGCCTCGCCGGCGCCGAAGCCAGAGGCCTCCACCGTCATCAGCGGCATCGCCCCCCATCCCCCTTCCGGGACGAGCGCGGCGAGCAGCGCCGCTCCCGTGGGGGTGGTCAGCTCGACGGACACGTCGACGCTGTAGGTGGGCGCGCCCTTCAGGAGCTCGACGACCGCAGGCGGCGGGTTCGGCAGCAGGCCGTGTGCGGCGCGGATCATCCCGATGCCGGTGGCCACGGGGCTGGCCCGGACCTCGTCGACCCCGAGCACCTCGAGTGCGGCGCACGTCCCGACGACGTCGATGATGGCGTCGAGCGCACCCACCTCGTGGAAGTGGACCTGCTCGGGCGGGCGTCGGTGCAGACGGCCCTCGGCGACGGCCAGCGCGTCGAACACGGACAGGGCCCGCCGGGTGACCCGGTCGGGGAGGCGGGCTTCCTGCACCAGCCCCACGATGTGGCCGGCGGTGCGCACGACGCTCGAGGACTCGGCGATCACGTGGACCTTGGTGGCCCCGATGCCCGCCCGCATCGTCGGCTCGGCCACCAGTCGCCAGCCCCCGACCGGCAGTCGCTCGCACAGGGATCGGACCTCGTCGAGATCGGCCCCGGCGTCGAGCAGCGCACCCATGGCCATGTCGCCGGCGATGCCGGAGAAGCAGTGGAACCAGGCGACGGTCGACGCGTCGCCAGGCACGGGACCCGGACCAGGGTCAACCACCTGCGCCGTCCGCCCGGCTCGCCGGCGAGCCCGCGGCCGCGCGCTCGTCGCCCGTCTCGCCCCCGGCCGGGATCGTCGCTGCGGCGGGCCGGTCCCCGGGCGACGCCGCCGGCCCCACGACCGCGGACAGGTCGCCCGAGGGTGCATCCACGGGCGCCCGGGCACCGAGCTGCCGCACCACCGCGCACGCAGCGCCGAACCCGTTGTCGATGCCGACGACGGTGATGCCCGACGCACACGCCGCGAGCATGGCGAGCAGCGCCGTCACCCCGTCGAGGCCGGCCCCGTAGCCGACGCTGGTGGGCACGGCCACCACCGGCGCGGCCGTGAGGCCACCGACGACGCTGGCCAGCGCCCCCTCCATCCCGGCGGCCACCACGACCACGTCGGCCGCAGCGATCTCCTCGGCCGCGTCGAGGATGCGGTGCAGGCCGGCGACGCCGACGTCGGTGATGCGCAGCGGCTCGAAGCCGTGCGCACCCAGCACGGCCGCGCACTCCTCGGCCACCGGCAGGTCGGCCGTCCCCGCCGTCACCACGGCCACCCGCTCCGGGCGCACCACCGTGGCGCGGCGCCACGTGAGGGTGGACGTGCCCTGCGGGCCGTCGTGGCGCAGGCCGCCGGGGTTGGCGCCGAGGGCGGCCAGCGCCTGGGCGTCGTCGGCTCGGCTCAACACGATCGGGGAGGCAGCCGGCTGGGCGAGCAGCTCGCCGACGATGGCCGCGCACTGGTCGGGCGACTTGCCGGGCGCGTACACCGCCTCGGCCATCCCCTGGCGCAGCGTCCGATGGTGATCCACCCGAGCGAAGCCGAGGTCGGCGAAGGGGAGCCGACGCAGCGCGGCCACGGCGTCGTCGGGGCTGACGGTGCCGTCGCGCACCTCGGCCACCAGCCGATGCAGAGCCGCTTCGTCCACGTCGTTATCCTGACCGCTCGTGACCGAGGCTGCCGCATCCCCCGATCAGGCGCCGGCCGCGCTCGACCACGACGGCACGTTCCGGGTCGGGTACCTCGGGCCCGCCGGCACCTTCACCGAGCAGGCCCTGTCGACCCAGACCGACCTGCTCGACGCCGAGCTGGTCGCCATCGGCTCGATCCCCGACGTGCTCGCCGCCACCGAGGCCGGCAACGTCGACCTGGGGTTCGTGGCCATCGAGAACTCGATCGAGGGCACCGTCAACGTCACCCAGGACACGCTCGCCTTCGAGGCCCACCTGCTGATCCAGCGCGAGGTGGTCATCCCGGTGCACCTCAACCTCCTGGGCCGGCCCGGCGCCCGCCTCGACGAGATCAAGGCGGTCGTGTCGTTCCCCCACGCCACCGCCCAGTGCCGCGGCTTCCTGACCGAACGCCTCCCCGGCGTGGTCGCCCAGGCCGCGAACTCGACCTCCGAGGCCGCCCGCCTCGTCGCCGAGGGCGGCGACCCCCACACCGCCGCGCTGTCCACGGCCCGCGCCGCCGAGGTGTACGGCCTGGAGATCCTCGCCGCCGACATCGAGGACCACCCCGACAACGCCACCCGGTTCGTGGTGGTGGCTCGCCAGGGCGTGCCCTCACCGACCGGGCACGACAAGACGTCCATCGTCGTCTTCCAGCGAGCCGATGCACCGGGCTCGCTGCTGGCCATCCTGCAGGAGTTCGCGGCCCGCAACATCAACCTGTCCAAGCTCGAGTCGCGACCCACGAAGAAGGGGCTGGGCGACTACTGCTTCCTGATCGACCTCGAGGGCCACATCGACGACGAGGTGGTCGGCGACGCGCTGCGCACGCTGGTGGCCAAGCAGCACGACGTGAAGTACCTGGGCTCGTACCCCGCCGCCGGCGAGCACGGCCCGGAGGTGCGTCGCGAGGCCGTCGAGGCCTGGCGGACCGCCGACGCCTGGCTGCACGACCTGCGCGCCCAGGTCCGCCGCTGAGCTCGGGACCCGGCCGTCGGTGCCGCCCACCCGGGTGAGCCCGCCCACAGACCGCGAGCCCCACACGCGAACGGCCGGCCGGCACGGTCGCCGTGCCCGCACCGGCTGCCGCCCCGGCGCTCGGGCACGCGGCACACCAGCCCGAACGGGTGGGGAGGCCGGCGCAGTACCGTGGCGCGCGGAGGGATGGCAGAGCGGACGATTGCGACGGTCTTGAAAACCGTTGAGGTGCAAGCCTCCGGGGGTTCGAATCCCCCTCCCTCCGCCACTTCCGATGGCGACGCCCGGCTCGACCGATACCGTGTCCCACGGTGGCGATGGTCGACGCGCACTCGCTGTTGGAGCTCCTGCCCGACGTCGTGTTCATCATCGACGCGACCGGCGTCATCACCTACATCAACGGGGCCATCCGGGACGCCGGCTGGGAGCCCGACGACGTGGTCGGTCGCAACGCCTTCGAGCTCGTGCACCCCGACGACCTCGGGCTCGCCCTCGGCGCGTTCGCCCGGACCTCGGGCCGTCCCGGGCGGGCGGTGCCGATCGAGCTGCGGGTGCTCGCCCGCAACGGCACCTGGCGGACCTTCGAGATCGTCGCCGACAACCAGCTCGAAGAACCGCTCGCCGGTGTCCTCGTCTCCGGGCGCGACCTGAGCGATCGGGCGCTGTTCGACCGGGCCGTCCACCACGACCCCGAGCTGCTGCGCGCCCTGGTCAACCGGGTCGCCGACCTCCTGCTGTTCGTCGATGCCGACGGCCGCATCGCCTACGCCAACGCCGCGCTCACCCGCACGCTCGGCTACGACCCCGAGGACGCCCTGGGCATGCGGTTCATCGAGCTGATCGGACCCGGTGCCGGGGACGAGGCGTCGTTCGCGCTGTCGCGCCTGCTTCGCACCCCCGGTGAGTCGGTGGTCGTGGAGGTCCCGCTGCGGAGGGCGACCGGCGGTGTCGTCCCGATGGAGATCAGCGGGACCAACCAGGTGGCGGACAAGGTCATCGGCGGGTCGGTGCTGACCGCCAGAGACCTTCGCGGCGGTCGCCGTGCCGAGGAGGAGTTCCGCAGCGTCCTGGAGACCCTCGAGGAGGCATTCATCGTCTTCGACGAGGCCGGCGACCTGCAGTTCGCCAACGTCGCCGCCAAGCGGCACTTCTGGTGGGCGTTGCGTCGAGCGGGCCTTGCACGGGTCGACGACCCCTCGGCGGGCGCACAGGCCGACACCGCGCTGCACGCCCTCGTCGCCCGGCTCGTGGACGAGCAGGGGGCTCCGCTCTCGCCGCTGTCGAGCCCACCCGTCCTGGCGGTGCTCGACGGGGTCCCGTTCGACTCGATGACGGTCGGGGTGCAGCGACCGGACCACGACGAGCCGACGTGGATGATGCTGCGCGGCGCCGTGCTCGACGTCGACGGGCGTCGCCAGAGCGTGCTGTCGGGCTTCGACATCACGGCCCGCAAGCGCCTCGAGGACCAGCTGCGGGCCAGCGAGCAGCGCTACCGGGCGCTCTCGCTGCACGATCCGCTCACCGGGCTGGCCAACAACCGCCTCGTCGACGAGCGCCTCCTGGAGGCGTTGGCCGCTCCGCTGCTGGCCGGGATCCTGTTCATCGATCTGGATCGGTTCAAGGACCTCAACGACACCTTCGGCCACACCGTGGGTGACCAGGTGCTGTGCGAGATCGCAGAGCGGTTGCGTCGGGTGGTGCGAGCCGGCGACACTCCCGGCCGCCGCGGCGGCGACGAGTTCGTCGTCGTGTGCGCAGGCCTGGCGGGCCCGACCGAGCTCGAGGCGCTGGCGGCCCGCCTGACCGAGGTGCTGCGGGACCCGGTCCCACTCGACGACGGCACGGTGGTGCAACCCTCGGCGAGCATCGGGGGGTCGATCCAGTCCCCCGGCCTCGACACGCCCGACGCCATGCTCCAGGCTGCCGACGCCGCCGTCTACGCAGTGAAGGCGGCCGGACGCAACGGCTGGCAGCTCGGCATGCACACCTGAGCGCGGCGGTCGCACCCGCACGCCGACCGGCTGCAGCTGCGCGCGCTCGCTCGTGCGACGCCGCTCACGGCACGACGGCATCGACCGCCTCGCCCCCGCGTCGACGGCGGCGCCGGCGGGTTTGGCGGGGCGTTGCGCGCCGCGGCGGTGACCGGCCGGGTGGGCGCTGTGTACCATGCGCGGTCACCAGCTCGGAGAGGTGCCGGAGTCTGGTCGATCGGGCCTCCCTGCTAAGGAGGTGTGGGTACTGCCCACCGTGGGTTCGAATCCCACCCTCTCCGCTCGACGTGCCACGAGGCCCCGCCACCGCGGGGCCTCGTCGCGTCACCGGCAGGCAGCCGGCGCCCGCCGCGAAGCCGCAGGTCAGGGGGTCGCCGCCCGCCTGTGACCGATGTCATACCTCGTAATGTTGCGTTTTCGTTGCGAATGCGACGAACCTGTTGCCCTGACGAACCATATCGGCACGTGCCCCGGGCGGTGCCGCCGGTCCTTCACCTCGGGTGACGTCGCAACGGCGCGGCGCACCGGGCCGGTGTGCCTTCCCTCCTCCGCCCCACGGTGCTCTCCACGGCTCGCCTCCCGCTCCCCGCGCCGATCCGGCCCGGGTCCCCTCCGGCTACGAGGTCCCGCCGTGGCGCGCGCCGGCGGCACCCCACCAAGGAGCCACCCCGACATGACCAAGTCCGTCAAGGGCGTGCTGGCCGTCTTCGGCCTCACCCTCCTGCTCAGCGCCTGCACGCCGGCCCAGTGGAAGAGCTGGCTCGAGTCCAAGGGCGTCGACACCTCGTCGATGTCCCAGCAGCAGCTCGACCAGGGCGCCCAGGTCGCCACCGCGGTGTGGGCGAAGATCATCGCCGACGCCGCCGTCGACGCCGAGCTGCACAAGTACGACTACGTCCTCTCCGACGACGCGCTGGCCCGCCTGCGTCAGTGCGAGTCGGGCGGCAACTACGCCATCACCGACCCGAGCGGCACCTACCGCGGTGCCTACCAGTTCGACCGAACCACCTGGAACTCCGTCGCCGGCCGCCACTTCCCGAAGTACGTCGGTGTCGATCCGGCCGGGGCAGCCCCGCTGGTCCAGGACGCCATGGCCCGGGCGCTGTACATGGAGCGGGGCCGCCAGCCCTGGCCGATCTGCGGCTACCGCATCTGACCTGAACCACCCCCGGTTCGGTCTCCCGGTCGGCCGACGGCCGCCCCGAGGCCTCCATCGCCACCATCCCACGGTGCCGCCGGTTCCCAGGCCGGCGGCACCGCCGCGCCCGGAGACGGATCGCTGGTTCGCCGGGTCCCGGTCCGGGGAGCCCCAGGGCATGGCGACGGCCGGGTCGGCCGCTCCGCCTGGGCACGGTATCCTGCTATATAATACAGTGATCCCATATTACAAGACGAAGGGAGGGCAGCCATGACCCAGACCTGGGATCCGCAGCAGTACCAGAGCACCGCCGCGTTCGTGCCGGCGCTGGGGGCGCCGGTGCTGGCGCTGCTCGGTCCGCAGCCCGGCGAGCACATCCTCGACCTGGGCTGTGGCGACGGTGTCCTCACCGCCGAGCTGGTGGCGGCGGGCGCCGACGTCGTCGGCGTGGACGCGTCCGCCGAGATGGTCGACGCAGCCGTCGCCCGCGGGCTCGAGGCCCGGGTGATGGACGCCACCGAGCTGGCGTTCAGCGACGAGTTCGACGCCGTCTTCTCGAACGCCGTGTTGCACTGGCTGCCCGCCACCGAGTCCGACGAGGTGCTGCGGCGCGTGGCTCGAGCCCTCCACCCGGGCGGGCGCTTCGTCGCCGAGCTGGGTGGGCACGGCTGTGTTGCAGCGGTGGCCACCGCCCTCAGCGCCGTGCTCGCCCGTCGCGGCATCGACGCCGCCGACGTCTCGCCCTGGTACTTCCCCACGGTCGACGACTACGGCGCCCGGCTGGTGGCTGCGGGCTTCGCCGTCGACACCATCGAGCTCATCCCCCGACCGACGCCCCTGCCGGGTGACGTCTCGGACTGGATCGCCACCTTCGGCAAGGTGTTCCTCGCCGCCCTGCCCGCCGATGAGCGCGAGGCGGCGACCTCAGAGGCCGTCGTCCTGCTGCGACCGTGGCTGTGCGACGACCGCGGTCGCTGGACGGCCGACTACATCCGGCTGCGGTTCGCCGCCCACCTCCCCGGCTGACGCGACGACGCACGTCGGCGGGCCGTGTGCCACGGTGAGACGGTGCGCTTCGTGGTGTACGGCCCGGGGGCTGTCGGCGGTGCGGTGGGAGGGCGCCTGGCCGAGCACGGTCACGACGTCGTCCTGATCGCCCGCGGCGCGCACCTCGCCGCGCTCGAATCGGACGGGCTGCGGGTGGCGAGCCCCGACGGCGACGTGACCGTCGACGTCGCGGTGGCCAGGTCGCCCGCCGACGTGGAGTGGACCGACGGGGACGTCGCGCTGCTGGCGGTGAAGTCGCAGCACACCGTGGAAGCGCTCGAGGCGCTGGCGGCGGTTGCTCCACCGACCTTGCCGGTGTGCTGCCTGCAGAACGGCGTCGCCAACGAGCGGGCAGCGCTGCGACGCTTCGAGAACGTCTACGGCATCTGCGTGATGCTGCCGAGCGGCTTCTTCGAACCAGGGGTGGTCCTGGCCTACTCGTCGCCGGTCACGGGCCTGCTCGACATCGGTCGCTACCCGTCGGGCGTCGACCCCATCGCCGAGACGGTCGCCGACGCCTTCGGCACCTCGGGCTTCGAGTCGGTCCCCCGGCCCGACATCATGCGGTGGAAGCACCGCAAGCTCCTGATGAACCTCGGCAACGCCGTCGAGGCGGCGTGCGGTCCGGCGGCGCGGTTCGGCGAGCTGGCGGCTCGCATCGGGGCCGAAGCAGACGCTGTCTTCGAGGCTGCCGGCATCCCGTTGGCGTCGGTGGAGGAGGACCGACAGCGCCGCGGCGACAAGCTGACGATCCGACCGATCGAGGGAGCACGCTGGGGCGGAGGCTCGAGCTGGCAGAGCCTGGCGCGGGGAGCCGGCACCATCGAAGCCGACTACCTGAACGGCGAGATCGTGCTGCTCGGGCGCCTGCACGGCGTGCCCACGCCGGCCAACGCCCTCATCCAACGGGTGGCGAACGAGCTCGCCCGCCGCAGGGCGGCACCAGGTGGCCTCACCGAGGACGAGCTGCTGGTCCGCCTGGGCGAGCCTGGCGACCCCTGACGTCGCAGCACTGCGGACGCTCCCCGACGGCGAAGCGGGGTGGTGGGCGCGCTGGCCTGATTGGTAGGCTCTGCCGTCCAACCAAGCGCTCGTAGCTCAATTGGATAGAGCATCTGACTACGGATCAGAAGGTTGGGGTTCGAGTCCCTCCGAGCGCGGAGAACCTGCAGGTCAGCCGAGGTGCGTGGCCAGGCAGGTCCGCCAAACCGGCGCCAGGTGCAGCCATTGGTGCAGCCAATCGCCGCGTTTCTACGGCCACGGACGGCTGTGGACAGCCGTCGACGGCGCAGACTCGGCCGGTGCGTCGACTCGTGACGGCCTTCGACGACACCTACGTCGGCCCCCTCCTCGACGACGACGTGCAGGCCGCGCTGTCCGCCGCGATCGAGATCGTCGACGACCAGCTGCTGGAGGAGATCGCTTCCTTCTACAGCCGCAGTCACGCGGGGGCCGGGGCCTTCAGCGAGACCCACCTTCCTCGCCGGTATCGGGACAGCTACGACGTGTGGATCATGCGACGGATGTACGTCTGCTTCCTACGGGTGGTGGATCGCTTGGCCGACGACGTGTGGGTGGGCCTGTCCCTGTCTCGGGGAGGAGCTCGCCTTGCGCGCCGTGCTCACCGAGGTGCGGATGGCGTTGGACGTCAATCCTCCCTCCGCTGGAGTCCGCCACCGGGTCGAGCAGGCGCTGCTCGATCTGGAGAAGTCGCGTTCGACGACCTCGACATCGAGTTCGCCTTTGATCCGGCGTCTGACGGCATCGACGATCCCGACACCGATGCCGGCAGCAGGATGGGCGTCGCTCCGCTGCTCCCGAGCCGCTTGGTTCGAACCCTTCGACGAGCGTCGCGCCCACCCTGCTGACATGGCCCAATGCCAACGGGTAGCTGGTCGGGTGGTCACGGGCACGACGGTCGGTTCTCCGATTCCCAAGCTGGGAACGCGGGTTCGATTCCCGTCACCCGCTCCCGCTCGAAATGCCAGGTCACAGGCCTGGGACTTCGTCGTTCGGGCCTAGGCTTCGCCTCCCATCCGGGCCCCAATCGCGCATCCATCGCACATGCCACGGTTCATGAACGTACGGCTCCTTGCCCCTGGTCACCCCCTGTTCGAACTTGTAATCGAGCGAGCCACCGCAGACGCGCGGCAACGAAGGGTCCGGTTCGCACTGGAGCGGAGACCCGTGAGCGAGAGCCAGCCACCACTGAGGCGAGACCTGCCGACCGAAGAAGTGCTTCTAGCGCTACGAGACCACCGTTACGACGACATCCGAGGGGTTCCCGAGAACCAGTCACTCGACTTCAAGAAGGGCTGGTACCGGCTCGATGAACCCAAGGAGAAGTGGGAGCTTGCGAAGGATGTCGGAGCGATGGCGAACTCCGGGGGAGGCGTGATCATCCGGGGGGTCGCCACGGTCGCGATCGCGTCGATCGACGTCGAGCTGGCCACAGAAGTGAAGCCTTTGCCCGCATCGAAGGTGGACATCAAGCAGCATCACGACGTCCTGAAGACCTGGCTCTACCCTCAGGTTCGAGGGGTCACCTTCGAGTGGCTAGCGGCTCCCCCGGGAGACGAAGCGGGCGAGAACACGGGCGTCCTTGTGATCACCGTGCCGCCGCAGGAAGAAGACCAACAGCCCTTCATCCAGTCCCGCACGTTCGACCGGGACGACAAGGAGGTGCAGGCCTTCAACGTGGCCGTTCGCGACGGCGCCCACACCGACTGGTTGCCGCCCGGAGTCGTACAGCGCGACCTTGCCGACGGGCGGCGAGCGCGGCGACAGGGCACGTCCTTGCCTCCATCAACAGCCGATTCGGACCGTGGGTCAAGCACGGAAGCACTCGTCAGCTCCGAGGCGCTCGTGGGCAAGGTCGAGCAGTTCATGGGCTGGGGCCTTGCCGATGGGACCACCCTGGCGTACGTAGCCGTTCCAGACGCGGCACCCGCTGTACCACCAGAGGCGTTCTACCGGTCAGACGGACTTCGATCCGCGCTCGCCCGGCCACCGATGAACCGCGCGGGAGGCTTTGGGCTCAGCTACCACGAGCCTCCCCAACAGGTCGGCGAGGACCTCGTCGTGGTCTCCGCCTATGACCGGTGCCTGTGGCTGGAGCCATCCGGAGTCTTCGCGATGGCCGCGAACGCCAGAAACGACTTCCTCACGTGGGGCACCCGGAGGGAAGGCGGCGAGCCCCGGCCCGCCGCGATCAACCTCGTCGTCCTCACAGAGTGGACCTATCTGTACGCGAAGTTCGTCCGCGACAGACTCGCGGCGGCGTACGGCAACTACCACTACCTGGTGCGCATCGTCGGCGCGGAGACCCGGCCGTGGACATTGCGGCTCCGGCCTGGGTCATCGGAGCTGGCCGCGTTCGGTGTGGGCAACCAGCCCCGGTCA
>JAWKIW010000006.1:0-235952 GCA_041394145.1 Acidimicrobiales bacterium | reverse complement strand
GTGGCGGTGGCCCTGCTGCTCGGCCTGCTCGCCTCGGCGACGCGGCAGCGCCGGCGATCCCGCCTGCTGCACCGGGCCGAGACCATCGCTCGGCTGCGGCCCGACGGGCCGGCGACGGGCGGCTCGTGGGGCGAGGCCCACACGTTCCGCACCGGCCTGCGCGGCATGGGCTGACCGGCCGTCGGCGCCCTTCGACGGCGGCTCTGGCGGCCGTGGTCCAGTCTCCCTCATCGTGGCGCCGGCGATGGAGCCGTTGCGTCGGCCGGTCTCGCACGATCGATCCGAGCGATCGCCCCGTGGCCAACGGGGTCGGCGCGCTCACGGCCTCATGGCTCGGCACGGTCTCGTCACCGCCACCGTGCCTCGCCGCCGGAACCGCGCCCGCCCGATGTGCTGCGCGCCGAGCCGGCGATCGGACGCGGTCCCGACTGGCGATGCCGCGGTCGCCACCTGTGGCCACCTCCGACGGGCCGACACTCGTCGGTCGTTGTCATACCTGGTCGACATGATGGTCGCATGATTGGTGCCGAGGGACTCGAAGCGGGTGTCGATGCGGATGTCGAGGTGGTGGCGAGCGCCGACGGTCTCGGGCCGGCCGCGGTCGCCGGTGGGTTGGCCGTGTTGGAGCGTCGGCGAGCGCGGTGCCGGGTGATCGCTGGCGGCGACCACGGTGATGGTGGTGGCCACGGGGTCGATCGTGAGGTGGCGGCGTCGGTGTGGCTGTCGTCGGCCCATGAGGCGCTGTCGTGGTTGACCGACGGGCTCGACGACGCGGCGCCGGTGGTGGTGGCGGATCGGGTGCGGCGTCTGGGTGTGGTGGCCGAGCGGGTGCAGGCGGCGATGGCCGCGTTGGTGGGGTCGGTGGCGTCGTCGGGGCAGTGGGCGGTCGAGGGATCGACATCGACCGCGGCGTGGCTGCTGGCCGAGACGCCGGTGACCGCGGGGGCAGCCAAGCGCACGGTGGCGACGGGTCGGCTGCTCGGTCGGTTCGCGGCGACGAGGGCGGCGGTGGCCGACGGGTCGCTCACGACGGCCCACGCCGAGGTGCTGGCCGGCGCCGTCCTGACCAAGGGGCGCGACCGGCTCTACGCCAGGGACGAGGCGGTGCTGGTGGCGGCGGCTCACGAGCTGCCGGTCGAGCTGTTCGGGCGAGCCGTGCGCCGATGGGTGCACCTGGCCGATGACGAGCTCGACCTCGGCGAGCCGGCCGCGGCGTTCGAGCGGCGCGGCCTGTCGTTCGCGTCGTTGCCGTCGGGGAACCTGCGCATCGCCGGCGAGCTCGATGCCTCGGCAGCGGCGGTGGTGCAGGCCGCGTTCGCAACCCACGACCACCCGGACCCCGTCGACGACGCCGGGTGCCCGCCGCGCACGGTGGCGCAGCGTCGTGCCGACTTCGTGGGTGATCTGGCCGCCTTCGCGTTGCGGCACCGCAACGCGACCGGGCATGCCCCGGTGGCGACGGTGGACGTGGTCGTCGACGTCGACCACCTCGCCCGCCACGGCGGCTGCCACACCGTCGACCACGCCCACGCCCCGGCCCACGCTCAGCGCCCCGACCCTGCGAGCGGCCAGGGTGGCGATGGCGCGGACGGCGGCCGCCTCGGGGCCCGGCCGGCGGCGACGGCGAGGGGCGTCGGGGCGTGGTCCCTGGATCCGACGAGGTGGGCTGATGCGACGGCGTCGGGGCCGGTGCCGGTGCACCTCGTGGACCAGGTCCTGTGTGACTGCTGGGTGGGACGCGTCGCGCTGCGGGGCCGGTCCGAGGTGCTCGACATGGGCCGGCGGAGCCGGGTGTGGTCCGACGCGCAGCGCCGGGCCATCGTCGCCCGCGACCGCCACTGCACCCACCGTGGCTGCACCCGGGGTCCGGCGTGGTGCGACATCCACCACGTCGTCGACTGGGACGACGACAGCCCCACCGACGTCGCCAACGGCACCCTGCGCTGCCGCTGGCACCACACCTGGCACCACCTCCACCACCCCCGACGACGAGCCCGCTCCCCCGGCTGACCGGCCGAGACGAGGACGGCGCGCGTTCCACGGACGAGCGGCCGACGGCGATGGTCGCCGTCACGGTGGTGGACATCGTGATGACCGGTCGCGATGCCGGGTCGACGACGGGCTGAGCCCGGCGGGCGCGGTGCTGCGTCCCGGTGGCGGCGACGCCGCGGCCTGCTCGGCACGGAACCCCCGTTCGCACGGGGCTGGATCCGTCGTCGGGACGAGCCGGCCCATAGGTTCCGGCTCGTGAGCAGATCGACGTTCACGGGCCCGGCCGGGGTGAGGCGGCGCGACGCGACCGGCGGGCCCTCGCGACAGGATGCGACTCGGCGCAGCGGCGGCGAGCCATGGGCGTCGCGGGGCGGTCGTGGCGATCGGGCTGACGGCGGCCGCCTGCGGCGCGGCGGACTCCACGTCGTCGAGCTCGCCGGCGGCGCCGTGCCCTCGTCGGCCGGCGTCGAGGTCTCGACGAGCCAGCGTCCCGCGACCACCGCGGTGCCCGCCCGCACCATCTTCGACTTCGCGGCCCCTGCGTCGGTGAACGGCTGGTACAACCAGGACGATCCGGTGATGGGCGGGCGGTCGCGGAGTGCGGCGACGTGGCGAGACGGCGTGCTCGTGTTCGCCGGCGACCTGTCGCTCGAGAACAACGGTGGCTTCGCGTCGGTGCTGAGCCCCAGGGACGAGCCGATCGGCCCCCGCCTGGCGGGCGCGTCGGCGCTGGTGCTGCACGCCACCGGTGACGGTCGCACCTATGTGGTGCAGCTGCGGCGAGCCGACGAGCCCGGCGCGTACATCCAACGGCTGCCCACCGAGGCGGGCGTCGAGCGCTCGTACGAGCTGCCCCTGTCGGGCTTCGAGCCGGTCGACTTCATGCTGCGACCCAGACCCGACGCGGTCGCGCTCGACCCGGCCGCGCTCGGCCAGCTCGCCGTGTACGTCACGGACAAGCAGGAGGGCCCTTTCGGGCTCGCCGTCCGCCGCATCGATGCGGTGCCGTGACCGCCACGGGTCACGAGAACCAGCCGACGACGTCGGCGACGACGTCGAGGGTGCCGCTGTTGTTGTAGATCGACGCGGTGCCGTCGGTGCCGACCTTGGCGATGACGAGGTTGGGGCGGACGTCGCCGGGTGGGAGGTTGAGGTTGGAGGCGGTGGGCATGGGTTGGCCGGTGGGCCACACGGTGAGGTGGGTGGTGGCGGTGGGCAGCACGCCGGTGAGGTTGACCACGACGGCGGTGGCGTCGGCGGGCACGGGCGTGGTGCCGCCGGCGACGGTGACCGGTCGGGTGGTGGCCGGGCCCCAGCCGGTCGTGTAGCCGCCGGTGCCGTCGCGCGAGTCGAGCACGCGGGCCGGTTGCACGGCGGTGAAGAGCCCACCCGTCCCACTCGGTCCGAACCAGCCGACGACGTCGGCGACGACGTCGAGGGTGCCGCTGTTGTTGTAGATCGACGCGGTGCCGTCGGTGCCGACCTTGGCGATGACGAGGTTGGGGCGGACGTCGCCGGGTGGGAGGTTGAGGTTGGAGGCGGTGGGCATGGGTTGGCCGGTGGGCCACACGGTGAGGTGGGTGGTGGCGGTGGGCAGCACGCCGGTGAGGTTGACCACGACGGCGGTGGCGTCGGCGGGCACGGGCGTGGTGCCGCCGGCGACGGTGACCGGTCGGGTGGTGGCCGGGCCCCAGCCGGTCGTGTAGCCGCCGGTGCCGTCGCGCGAGTCGAGCACCCGGGTCGGCACGACGGCCGAGAAGATCGAGCCGGAGGGCGCGGACGAGGTGTAGCCCGTCACGTCGAGGACCACGTGCACCGCGCCGCTGTTGTTGTGCACGGACACGCGACCGCCGTCCCCGGGCTTGGCCATGACGAGGTTGGCGACGACCTGACCCGCACCGAAGTTCAGGTTCGACGCCAACGGCATCGGCGCGCCGGTCGGCCAGACGGTGAGGTGGGAGGTCGCGGTGGGGAGCACGGCGGTGACGTTGAGCACCACGCCGGTGGCGTCCGCCGGCACCCCCGCCACGCCGTCGACGACGAGGTCGAGGGGGGTGCCACCCGGCAGGGGCTGGCCGACGGTCCACTCGCTCGGCACCGGACCGGTGCGGGTGTCGAGGATCCGCACCGGGCTCGGCAGCGCGGTGAAGCGGCCCGGTGGCGCCGCCGGGACGACGGGCGCGGTGGCGGGTGACCACGGTCCCGGCCCGACGCCGTTCGTCGCCCGGATGCGGAAGGTGTAGGCGACGAGGGGGGAAAGGCCGCCGACGGTGGTGGAGGTGACGTCGCCCACGGTGGTCACGACGCCCCCGGGCTGCCGTTCGACGTCGTGGCTCGCCAGGGCGGAGCCGTTCGGGTCCGCCGGCGACCAGGTGAGCTGGGCGGCCGTCATCGCCGGCGTGGCCGTCACCGCGCCGGGCGCCGTCGGCACGCCCGGCAGCGACTGGGCCATGGCAGCCAGGGCGTTGACCTCCACCATGGCGGCCTGGTCGATCAGCCGCGCGGTGGCGGCGCCGGCGGGGAAGCGGAACAGGCCGTCGCCGCCGCGGTTGGCCGACCACGTCGTGTCGGCGTAGCCCTCCAACGCGGTGCGGATGGAGGTGCACAGGGCGGTGTCCGCGGTGGCGTGGGCGACCTCGAGGAGGTTCCGGAAGAAGATCGCGTTGAAGGCCGGATCCTGGGTCAGGTAGCCGCCGGGGACGCCGAAGCGCGCCAGCGCCGCAGCGGCGATGGCCTCGGCCTCGGCCAGGTGGGCGGCCGCGCCCGTCGGGTCGGCGGATCGCGTGACCCGCCACAGCAGCAGCTCGGCGCCGGCCACGGTGCCCTGGTTGTAGCTCCACTTGGTGGTCTCGATCGTGCCGTCGAGCGCGACGTGGTCCCAGTACAGGCCGTCGACCGGGTCGCGCAGGGTCGACCGGACCCACCCGAGCAGCCGTCGTCCCCAGTCGAGCAGGTCGGCCTGTCCGGTCCGTTGGAACAACCCGAGCGCGAGCTCGGCCGACGGCGCGTTGGAGACCGTGTTGCGATCGTGGTTCCAGCTCGCCCGGGTCCAGAAGACGCCGCCCGGGAACGGATGGGCAGGGTCGGTGTCCCAGCCGCTGAGGACGCAGGTGAGCGCCGCCTGGGCGCGGGTCAGCGATGTCGTGTCGCCGAGCAGGTCGGACGCTCGGACGAGGTCGAGGCCGACCCAGGCGTTGTCGTCGTAGTACAGGTCACCCCCACCGCCCAGCGGTGGCACGACGTAGGACGCGTAGCCGGGCGGGGCGAGGGTGCCGTCGCGGTAGGCGGGCAGGCCGGTCGCGAGCAACGAGGCGAGCGGCATCGGCGGCGCCAGGCCGAGTGCCTGCAGGTCCAGGGCGGCCCCGAGGACCTGGGTGAAGGGCCACAGGTACGAGTAGGGGTTGCCCGTCCACGGCAGCTGGTCGCGGTACAGCGCGGTGCCGGCGACGGCGAAGGACGTCTGCAGGGCCTGGGCGGTGGTCAGGGCGCGGTCGGCGTAGGTGCCGGCGGCGGCCAGGGCCCGCGCCGCCAGCTGCGGCGACAGCCCGGCGACGGCGGCGAGGCCGGTGCCGGCCTGCACGAACCGCCGCCGGGTGATCGTGGGGCGACCCTCGGAGTCGGACCTGGGCGGCACCTCCCCAGCCTGGCCCAGGCGCGGCCCGGCCGTGGCGCAGGCCCGCCACCGGTCCGCAGGCGGGCACCGGCGTAGGGTGAGCGCCCACCCGGCCGGGCGCGGCCCGCCGGCCAGGAGCCTGCAGGAGGACAGATGGGTGAGCCCGCCCCCGAGACCGCCGCCGCCGTGCACGACCTGCTCGCCGCCGTCGCCGGGCTCGAGCACCGCTTCACCGGTGAGGAGGCGGTGCTGGGCACCGAGGCGTCCGTGCTCGACGGCTACCGCTGGATGTTCTCCATCCTGGCCGTGGGGCTCGACGCCTACGTCTGGGCCGACCCGGCCCGGCCCCGCTTCGTCGACATCGTCGGCCCCACCCGCAAGTGGGGTGGTGACAACGCCGACGCCTTCTACCAGTACGCCATCGTCGATCCCGCCCGGACCTACCGCGTGACCGGACGCGCCGCCGACGCCGTCTACTTCTCCCTCACCGTGTACGGCGGCCCTGCCGACGGCCACTACTCCGAGCGCATCGTCGGGTCGGTGCACGACGGCGATCTGGCCGTCGGCGACGACGGCACGTTCGCGGTGGTGCTGGGTCCGGCCCGACCGCCGGGGTGGGACGGCCCGTTCATCGCCCTCGAGCACGACGCCGTGTGCGCCATCACCCGGGACTACCTCGAGCACCCGGGCGCGCAGCGGCGCATGACCTGGGCGATCGAGTGCATCGACGAGCGGGTGGGCGCCGACACCCCGGCGCTGCACGATGCAGAGCTGGCCCGCCGGTTCCGGGCGGCGGCCACGTGGGTGCGCGACCAGGCGGCGCTCGCCCCGCTGCACCTCGGCGAGGCGGACAACGCCGTCGACGATCCCTACCCCGTCCCGCAGCAGACCTTCGGCTGGGCCGCCGGCGACGCGGCCTACGCCATGGGCCGCTACGCGCTCGGTGACGGAGAGGCACTGGTGATCCGTGGTCGCTCGCCGGCGTGCCGGTTCTGGAACCTGTGCCTGTGGAACGAGTTCCTCCACACCTACGACTACGCCTACGGACGGGTGACCATCAACGGCGCCGAGGTCGTGGCCGAGGCCGACGGCTCGTGGACGATCGTGGTGAGCGCCGACGACCCGGGGCACCCCAACTGGCTCACGACCCAGGGGCGGGCCACCGGCAACCTCTGGTTCCGGTGGTTCCTCCCCGAGCACACGCCGATCCGGCCGGCCTGCCAGGTGGTGTCGCTCAGCGAGGTTCCCCCGGCGCCGGCGTCGACCGCTCGCGGGTGACGCCGAAGCGCTCGACGTAGCCCGCGAACGCCCGCTCGAGGTCGTCGGCGTCGAGGCCGACGTCGGCGAGCTCGTAGTGCACGCGCCCGAACCGGTCGCGGCGGTGTGCCTCGAGGTAGGCCCGGTGCGCAGCCCGGGCCCGATCGTCGAGCGGTTGACCGGCGAGGTCGTAGATGCGGGCCAGCGTGCCGACGTCGTCGGCCATGAAGGCGTCGAACTGGACGTCGACGGACTGGTCGTCGGGCCACACGTCTCGGGTCTCGGCGCACGTGGAGAGCATCTCGGCCAGCAGGTCGGCCCAGTAGCGGCCGATGGCGTGGGGATCGACGGGGTCCAGCGCGATCCGGGCGGTGTAGGCGACCATGGTCGCCATCGATGCCGTCACCGAGACGGGATCTCGGTGGGTGACGATGACGGTGGCGTCGGGGAACACCCGTCGCAGCGTCGTCAGCTGCTCGAGGTGCTGGGGGGACTTGAGCACCCAGCGATCGCCGCCACGCAGGAAGGTCAGGACCTGCAGGACGGTCTTCAGGTACTCGTAGTGCGGCGTGTGGTCGTGGTCGCGGTACCAGGCCCGCCACGACGCCATGGGGGCGATCGTGTCGAACAGCATCGTGCACAGGTCGATGGCCAGCAGCTGGATCTCCTCGTGGACGTGGTCGACGGTCATCTCGTGCATGCGCCGGAAGTACGGCATCGCGGTGTTGATGAAGTCGACGGCGACCTCGGTGCGAGCGAGCCGGGGATCGGCGGCGCCGGCGTCGACCTCGGCCTGCTCGGCGGGAGGCAGGACCGGCTCGAGGCTCTCCCAGTAGGGCAGGGACCGCAGCGCGGGGTCGGCGGCCAGCAGGTTGTGCAGGTGGGTGGTGCCGGTGCGGGGGAGGCCGGCGATGATGATGGGCCGGGCGATCTCGATCTCGTGGATCTCGGGGTGGCGGCGCAGCAGGTCGGTCACCAGGAGCCGGTTGCGCAGCAGCTGCACGAGCAGCGTGTGCTGCAGGAGGCGTCCCATCGCCGACAGGGGCGCCTCGTCGGTGAGGCACCCCACCAGCAGGCCGAGGCGGTCCTGCCAGCCGTCGGGGCCGAAGTCCGCCAGACCGGTCTCGGCGGCCGCCTGGGAGGCGATGGCGTCGACGGTGAGCGCCACGGCGTCGCCGAGGGGCGCCGCCGCGTCGATCAGCTCGGCGGCCGCGGGCGGGAAGCGAGGCGCGGCGAGGTCGTCGAGGTGCACGACCGGATCGTCGAGATCGTCGAGATCCTCGGGTTCGTCGGGGACGGCGGCGGTCATCGGCCGAACCCTAGGCCCCGGTCCGGCGCGAGACTCGGGGCATGAGCGATCTGCACGAGACCGAGGACGGCATCGGGCGCGACGGCACCGACACCGTCGTGACCGCCGCCGTCGACCTCGAGGCGCCGGACCCGTCCGCCGGAGAGGCCGTGGACGTCGGCATCGATCCGCTCGACGAACGGCGACGGGTGGCCTACCTGGTGCTCAACGCGTCGACGGCACCGCTGTGGCTGGCCATGATCCTCGCCCCCCGCGCCCGCCTCACCGCCACGTTGGTCCGGGCCGCCACACCCCTGTTGGCGGGGCTGGGCGTCGCCTACACCGCACTGCTCGCCGCCGGCGTGGCCGGTGGGGGCGAACGCCTCGACTTCCGCGACCCGGACTCGGTGCGCCGGGCCCTGGCGTCGCCGGACGCCTTCCTCGCCGGCTGGACCCACTACCTCGCCTTCGACCTCTTCGTCGGCCGCTGGATCTGGCAGCAGTCCCTCGACGCGGGCCGGACCTCGCGCCTGGCGCTCCTCCTGACCTGGATGGCGGGGCCGATGGGGTTGACGCTGCACCTCGCCCAGCGACGCCGGTGGGGGTGACCTCGGCGGTGGCTCCGGCCGAAGAGGCGTCGATCGTCGAGACCCACGTCTCGGTCCTCGTCTTCGTCGGCGACCGCGCCTACAAGGCCAAGAAGCCGGTGCGGTTCGGGTTCCTCGACTTCTCCACGCCCGCGCGGCGCCGCGAGGCGTGCCAGCGCGAGGTCGAGCTGAACCGCCGCATCGCGCCCGACGTCTACCTGGGTGTCGCCGAGCTGCGCGGCCCCGGTCCTGACGAGGCCGAGCCGGTCGTCGTGATGCGGCGGATGCCCGTCGCGCGGCGTCTCGCCACCATGGTCGTCGAGGACGACCCGTCCGTCGCCGACCACCTCCGGGCTGTGGCCCGGGTGCTCGTCGACTTCCACGCCCGGGCGGAGCGGTCACCGGCCATCGACGCCTACGGCACGGCTGGTGCCCTGGCCGCGGCGTGGCAGGCCAACGAGGTGGAGATGGCGAGCTTCGTCGGCCGGCTGCTCGACGCCGACCTGTTCGACGAGGCCCACCGCCTGATGGAGCGCTTCGTGGCCGGGCGCCGGACCCTGTTCGACCGACGCATCGCCGCCGGGGAGGTGTGCGACGGTCACGGCGACCTGCAGGCGGCCGACATCTTCTGCCTCGACGACGGACCACGGATCCTCGACACCATCGAGTTCGACGACTCGCTCCGCTACGGCGACGTGCTGGCCGACGTCGCCTTCCTCACCATGGACCTGGAGCGGCTGGGTCGGCCCGACCTGGGCGAGGTGTTCGTGGCGGCCTACGACGAGCTGGCCGGAGAGGTGCCGCCACGGCCGCTGCTCGAGGTGCACGTCGCCCACCGGGCCCAGATCCGGGCGAAGGTGGCCTGCCTCCGCGCCGAGCAGGACGGCCTCGACACCGCTGCCGGCGCGGCGGCGGCCGAGGAGGCGCGGCGCCTGCAGCGGCTGAGCGTCGAGCACCTCCGCCGGGCGCGGGTCCGGCTGGTGGTCGTCGGCGGCCTGCCCGGTACGGGCAAGTCGACCCTCGCTCGGGGCCTCGGCGAGCGGTTCGGCTGGGTGGTGCTGCGCTCCGACGTGCTGCGCAAGCAGCTGGCCGGTCTCGACGCCGCGACCCCGGCGCCGGCGAACGTCGGCGCCGGCATCTACGACGACGCCGCCACCGACCGCACCTACGACGAGCTGCTGGTCGAGGCGTCGCACCTGCTCGCCGCCGGCGAGACGGTGATCCTCGACGCCAGCTGGAGCGACGACCGGCACCGTCGGGCGGCCCGGGAGCTGGCCGAGGCCGCGTCGGCCGACCTGGTGGAGCTGTGCTGCACCGTGGCGCCGGACGTGGCCCGCGAGCGGCTCCGGTCCCGAGCTGCGACCGGTGGTGACGCATCGGACGCCACCGACGCGGTGGCCGTGGCCATGGCGGCGCGAGCCGACGAATGGCCCGAGGCCGTCGACGTGCCGACGGCGGCGGGGCCCGACGTGGTCCTCGACTCGGTGGCCACCACCTTCGACCCCACGGTCACCTGACGGAGGGGCGCGGCGGCGGGGACCTTCGGCCCTGCATGCCGCCGCGTCGCGTTGTCGAGACTGGCACCGTGACGGCACGGGTGATCGACGTCGAGGGGCTCCGTGCGATGGTGACCACGTTGCGCGAAGAGGGCTACGACGTGGTCGCGCCGACCATCACCGACGGGGCGATCGGGCCGGGGCCGATCGAGGACCTCGAGGACCTGCCGGCCGGGTGGGGAGACGAGCAGGGCCCGGGGTCCTACGACCTGCATCGTCGCGACGACGACAAGCGCTTCGGGTACGCGGTCGGCCCCGGGTCGTGGAAGCAGTGGCTGTTCCCCCCGCACGAGCAGCTGCTGGTCGCCGACCGGCGGCCGGACGGCTCGTGGACGATGCGCTCGCCCGAGGTCCCGGTGGAGGCCCCGATGGCCCTGCTCGGGGTCCGGCCCTGCGAGGTGGCGGCCCTGGCGGTCCACGACCGCGTCCTGCTGGCCGACGACCACCACGAGCCGGGCTACGCCCGCCGACGGCACGCGGCCTTCGTGGTCGCCGTCTCGTGCGCGGACCCGGCGGCCACCTGCTTCTGCGCCTCGGTGGGCACCGGTCCGGCGGCGTCGCCGACGGGTGCCGACCTGGCCATGACCGAGGTCCTGGGCGACGACGGGCTGCAGTACGTGGTCGAAGCCGGGTCGGCCGCCGGTGACGAGGTCCTCGGCCGGCTCGACAGCCGTCCCGCCGAGGACACCGACCTCACCGCCGCACGGTCGGCCACCGACGCAGCCGCCGCCCGCCAGACCCGCCGGCTCGACCTCGACGCCGCCCACGAGGTGGTCGGCAGCGTCCCCGAGCACCTGGCCTGGGACGAGGTGGCGGCGCGCTGCCTCGGCTGCACGAGCTGCACGATGGTGTGCCCCACCTGCTTCTGCCACACGGTCGAGGACCGCGCCTCGCTGACCGGGGACCACGCCGAGCGGTGGCGACGCTGGGACTCGTGCTTCAGCATCGCCTTCACCGAGACGGCCGGCTCCAGCGTGCGGGTGTCGACCCGGTCGCGGTACCGGCAGTGGCTCAGCCACAAGGTGTCGACCTGGTGGGAGCAGTTCGGCACGTCGGGCTGCGTCGGCTGCGGGCGCTGCATCACGTGGTGTCCGGTGGGGATCGACCTGACCGAGCAGGTACCGGCGCTGACCGACGGCGCCGGCTTGGCGACGGCGCTGGGCGCATCGCTGGCCGAGGAGCACCACCGATGACGGCGGTGCGCGACCTGTTGGGCGAGCACGCCCTGTTCGAGGGCTTCGCGCCGGCGCACCTCGACCTGCTGGCGTCGCTGGCCACGGAGCGGTCGGTGCCGGCCGGGGGCCTGCTGTTCCGCGAGGGCGAGCTGGCCAAGTGGTGCTACATCCTGCGCGCCGGGCGGCTCGCCCTCGAGGCGCACTCGCCGACGGCGGGCGCCCTGGTGGTCGGCACGCTCGGACCGGGCCAGCTGGTGGGGTGGTCGTGGCTGTTCCCGCCCCATCGGTGGCAGTTCGACGCCCGGGCCGTGACCGACGTCGAGATCGTGGCCCTCGACGCCGTCGGGCTGACCGAGGTCGCCGACGGCGACCCGACCTTCGGCTATCCGCTGCTGCGGCGGATGCTGGAGATGAGCGTCGCTCGTCTCCAGCAGGCGCGGCTGCAGGTCCTCGACGTCTACGGCGGGAGGTCGTCGAGATGAGCGCCCTGGTGGTCGGGCGCCGGCCGGCCGCACCCCGGCGCGCCGGGCCACCCATGCAGCCGGTGGCCCATCGGGTGGTGTCGCGCCACGACGAGATGCCCGACACCGTCACCCTCGGGCTCGTGCCCGAGGCCGACGAGCTCGCACCCTTCCGGCCCGGGCAGTTCAACATGGTGTGGGTGCCCGGGGTGGGGGAGATCCCCATCTCGGTCAGCAGCGCGCCGGGCGACCCGGGCCCGCTCCTGCACACCGTGCGCGCCCAGGGGGCCGTCAGCGCCGCCCTCGCCGCCCGGCCCATGGGCGCGACCGTCGGGCTGCGCGGACCGTTCGGCAGCGACTGGGGCCTCGCGGACCCGCTGCTCGACGGCACCGACCTGGTGTTCGTCGCCGGGGGCCTCGGCCTGGCGCCGCTGCGGGCCGGCCTGCGGGCCGCCATCGCCGAGCGCGACCGCTTCGCCTCGCTGTCGCTGCTCGTCGGTGCCCGCCAGCCCGACCTCGTCCTGTTCCCCGACGAGCTCGACGTCTGGGCGGCGGGCGACGAGGTCGACGTGCAGGTGACGGTCGACCACGCGGACGCCACCTGGAGCGGTGAGGTCGGCGTGGCGTCGGCACTGGTGCCCCGCCTGGCCGGCGACCCGGCCCGGACGGTGGCCCTCGTGTGCGGGCCGGAGGTGATGATGCGGTTCACCGCCGCCGCGCTCGAGGAGTGGGGCGTCGCCCGACACCGGATCCGCCTCTCCCTGGAGCGCAACATGAAGTGCGCCGTGGCGATGTGCGGCCACTGCCAGTTCGGCGCCTCCTTCGTGTGCCGGGAGGGGCCGGTGTACCCCTACGACCGCGTGGCCGAGCTCTTGCGGGTGCGGGAGCTGTGACCGCAGCCGTGCACCGGCCTCGGCTGGCCGTGTGGAAGTTCGCGTCCTGCGACGGCTGCCAGCTCACGCTGCTCGACTGCGAGGACGAGCTGCTGGCGGTGGCCGACGCCGTCGACATCGCCTACTTCCTCGAGGCCGGTCGCCCCACCGACGAGGGCACCTACGACCTGTCGCTGGTCGAGGGCTCGATCACCACCGAGGACGACCTCGACCGCATCCGCGACGTGCGGGCCCGCTCCCGCGCCCTGGTCACCATCGGCGCCTGTGCGACCGCCGGCGGCATCCAGGCGCTGCGCAACTTCGCCGACGTGCGCGAGTTCCTGTCGGTGGTCTACGCCCAGCCCCGCTTCATCTCGACGCTGGACGCCGCCACGCCGATCTCGGCGCACGTGCCCGTCGATCTCGAGCTGCGGGGCTGCCCGATCAGCAAGGCCCAGCTGCTCGAGGTGATCGAGGCCTACCTGCACGGTCGCCGGCCGGCGCTGCCCCGCGCGCCCGTGTGCCTCGAGTGCAAGCAGCGGGGTGTCACCTGCGTGATGGTGGCGCACGGGACGCCCTGCCTCGGCCCGGTGACCCAGGCCGGCTGCGGCGCCCTGTGCCCTGCGTACCACCGCGGGTGCTACGGGTGCTACGGCCCGGCCGAGTCGCCGAACACCGCGGCGATGCTCGTCGAGCTGGAGCGGTTGGGCCTCGACCGCGACGACGTGCACCGGTTCTTCCACACCTTCAACGCCTGGGCGGAGGGCTTCCGCGACGTGCCGCCGCCCGACGTGCGCGTCGAGATCGGAGGTGGTCCGTGACCCACCGCCCGCCCGCCGGGCGCACGCTGAAGGTGGATGCCCTCGCCCGGGTCGAGGGCGAGGGGGCGCTCTACGTCGAGACCCGCGACGGCGCCGTGGTCGACGTGCAGCTCAAGATCTACGAGCCGCCCCGCTTCTTCGAGGCCTTCCTGCGGGGACGCTCCTACACCGAGCCGCCCGACATCACCGCCCGGGTGTGCGGCATCTGCCCGGTCGCCTACCAGATGAGCGCCTGCCTGGCGATCGAGGACGCCTGCGGGGTGACCGTGGGGGGGCCGCTGCGCGACCTGCGGCGCCTCCTGTACTGCGGCGAGTGGATCGAGTCGCACACCCTGCACATCTACCTGCTGCACGCCCCCGACTTCCTGGGCTACGAGAGCGCCGTGGACCTCGCCCGCGACCGACGGGATCTCGTCGAGACCGGCCTCGAGCTGAAGAAGCTCGGGAACCACCTCGTCGAGGTGATCGGCGGACGGGCGGTGCACCCGGTGAACGTGCGCGTCGGCGGCTTCTACCGGCTGCCGACCCTCCGGGAGCGGCGCAGCCTGCGGGGCGAGCTCGAGCGGGCCCGCGACCTCGCGGTGGCGACCGTGCGGGTCGTCGCGGGCTTCGACGCCCCCGACCTCACCCACCACCACGCCTACCTCGCCCTGTCGCGGCCCGACGAGTACGCGGTGATGGGGGGTGACGTGCTCCTCGACGACGGCACGACGTTCCCGGTCGCCGACGTGCCCCGGCACGTGGTGGAGGAGCACGTTGCGCACTCGACGGCGCTGCACGCCCACCTGGCCGACGAGCGCGGCGAGTACCTCGTGGGCCCGATGGCCCGGTTCGCGCTCGGCTTCGACCGCCTCCGGCCGGTCGCCCGCGAGATCGCCGCCGAGGTGGGCATCGGGCCCGACGAGCGCAACCCCTTCCGCTCGATCGTGGTGCGGGCCGTGGAGGTGGTCCACGCCTGCGACGAGGCCCTGGCGCTGCTCGACGCCTACGCCGAGCCCGATGCGCCGGCCGTCGAGGTCCCGCCCCGCGCCGGGGTCGGCCACGGGGCCACCGAGGCACCGCGCGGCCTGCTGTACCACCGCTACGAGCTGGCCGACGACGGCACCGTCCTCGACGCCGTGATGATGCCGCCGACCGCCCAGAACCAGCCCGGCATCGAGCACGACCTCTTCCACCTCGTCGAGGCGAACATCGATCGACCCACCGCCGAGCTGACGGCCCTGTGCGAGCAGGCCATCCGCAACCACGACCCGTGCATCTCGTGCGCGACCCACTTCCTCGACCTGGTCATCGAGGAGGTCGGCGACGACGGCGGGGTCGTCGGGTGAGGTCCATCCGGGTCATCGGCGTCGGCAACCGGTGGCGGGGCGACGACGGTGTCGGCCCCGAGGTCGTCGAGCGGGTGACCCCCTTCCTGCCCGAGGCGGTCGACGTGGCGGTGCTCGACGGTGAGGCCACCCGGCTGGTCGAGGCCTGGGCGGAGGTGCCGGTGGCCGTCGTCGTCGACGCCATGCGCACCGGTGACGAGCCCGGGACGGTCCGGCGCCTGCACGTCGGCGTCGACCCGCTCCCGGCCGGGACGGCGACCACCTCCAGCCACGGCCTCGGGGTGCTCGACGCCGTCGAGCTCGGGGAGGCGCTCGGCCGCCTGCCCCCGACCCTGGTGGTGTTCGGCGTGGAGGGCCGCGACTTCGGCGACGGCCCCGGCCTGTCGCCGGCGGTGGCCGACGCCGTCGAGCGGGTCGTGGACGAGGTGCTGACCGAGGTGGCGCTGCAGCGGGCCGCCGAGCGCTGAGCGACGCCGGTCGATGGTGGGCTGGGGGAGCGACCCGGCTACGCTGCGCCCACCGGTCGCCTCCTCCTCACCTCGAGCCGCCCGACCGGGACCCGCAGCCACCGCTCCCCGGTGCCGGCGTGTGCGCCCCTGGCGCCCGCCGTGTGCGGCAGGCGGCCCGATCGGAGCCCACGTGTCCACCCCCCACCCGGCGCCCGAGCGCGCGCCCGCGCCCGACGGCGAGCGCCGGAGCTTCGCCGACCTCGACGTGCCCGACCGGATCGTCGCTGCGCTGGCCGCCCGAGGCATCACCACCCCGTTCCCGATCCAGGTCGCCACCCTGCCCGACGCCCTCGGGGGCCGTGACGTGTGCGGGAGGGCCCCGACGGGCTCGGGCAAGACGATCGCCTTCGGCATCCCGCTGGTGCTGGCCGCCGCCTCGGCCCGACCCGGCCGGCCCCGCGGCCTCGTGCTGGTGCCGACCCGTGAGCTGGCCGCCCAGGTGGCGACCGAGCTCGAGCTCCTGGCCGGACGGCGTGGCCCGCGGGTGCAGACCTTCTACGGCGGCGTCGGCTTCGGTCCCCAGCTGCGAGCCCTGCACCACGGCGTCGACATCGCCGTCGCCTGTCCCGGCCGGCTCGCCGACCTGATCGGTCAGGGCGCGATCGATCTGGGTGACGTCGAGGTGGTGGTGATCGACGAGGCCGACCGCATGGCCGACATGGGCTTCCTGCCCGAGGTCCGCCGGCTGCTGGACCGCTGTCCCGAGGACCGCCAGACCCTGCTGTTCTCGGCGACGCTCGACGGCGACGTCGACGTGCTCGCCACCCGCTACCAGCGCGACCCGGTCCGCCACGAGCCGCCCCACACCGAGGGCCACGACGGCGCGGATCATCGCTGGTGGCGGGTGGAGCGGGCCGAGCGGATCGCCACCACGGCGGCGCTGGTCGATCGGGTCGGCCCCACCATCGTGTTCTGCCGGACCCGCCACGGCGCCGACCGGGTCGCTCGCCAGCTCACGGCGGCCGGGGTGTCGGCCGCCGCCATCCACGGCGGTCGCTCGCAAGCCCAGCGCGACCGGGCCCTGCGGGCCTTCCACCGCGGCGAGGTGGCGGCGCTGGCGGCCACCGACGTGGCGGCGCGGGGATCCACGTCGACGGGGTGAGCTGCGTCGTCCACTTCGATCCGCCGGCCGACGACAAGGACTACGTCCACCGCTCGGGCCGCACCGCCCGGGCGGGCACCAGCGGCGTCGTCGTGACCCTCGTCGGCCGCGAGGTCCGCAAGGGCGTCACCGCGCTGCAGAAGACGCTCGGCCATCCCGTCGGCACCGAGCCCGCCGACCTCGGGGCGCTCGACCTGCCGTCCCCGACGCCGGTGCGTCGGCCCCGGCCCACGCACGACGAGCGGGGCGCCACCCGCACGGGGGCCCGGGCGAAGGCGTCGCGCCACCGCGGTCCGAGGACCACCGCGCCTGCCGAGGCGACGGGGAAGGGCGGGCCGGGTCCGAAGCCGAAGGGCGGGCCGGGTCCCAAGGCGAAGGGCGGGCCGGGTCCCAAGGCGAAGGGGCGACCGGGTCCGAAGGCGAAGCGGAGATCGGGGCCGCGGGGACAGGCCAGGCCGCGTCGTCGGCGCGGGCCGGCCGGGTGGCCGACCGAGCCGCGGCGATGGCGTCAGCCGCGGGCGGCCTCGAGCAGGAGGCGGCGCTCGGCGGAGCCGATGATGCGGCGGGTCGCCTCGACGGCGTCGGGGTTGACCGAGACCGAGGTGATGCCGAAGCGCACCAGGTGCTCGGCGAACGCCGGCCGGTTGGACGGGGCCTGACCGCACAGCGACGACGTGATGCCGGCGTCGCGGGCGGCAGCGATGATCCGTCCGATGGCGTCGAGCACGGCGGCGTCGGACTCGTCGAACAGCTCGGCGCACACCTCCGAGTCCCGGTCGACGCCGAGCACGAGCTGGGTGAGGTCGTTGGAGCCGATCGAGACGCCGCTGACGCCCATGGCCGCGTACTCGGGGATGCGGTGCACGACCGAGGGCACCTCGGCCATCACCCACACCTGCAGGTCCCGCTGGCGTCCCAGCGCCGACGCGTCGATCTGCTCCAGGCAGGCCTCGAGCTCCCAGCGGGTGCGCACGAAGGGGATCATCACCACGAGGTTCGGGGTCTCGTCGCGCACCCGGGCCAGGACCTCGAGCTCGAGGGCGAAGACCTCGGGGTCGCGCACGTAGCGGAAGCACCCGCGGTACCCGATCATCGGGTTCTCCTCGTGGGGCTCGAAGTCCGCGCCGCCGGTGAGCTCGCGGAACTCGTTCGTGCGGAAGTCCGTGGTCCGGTACACGACCGGTCGCGGGGCGAAGGGCCGGGTGATGCGCAGCACGGAGTCGGCCATGCGGTCGACGAACTCGGCGGCCCGGCCCTCGGCGAGGAGGTGCTTGGGGTGCTCGCCGCCCAGCGCGTCGGTGAGCATGAACTCGGCCCGCAGCAGGCCGACCCCGTCGACGGGCAGGGCGGCGGTCTCCTCGGCCCGCTCGGGGAAGGCCAGGTTCACGTAGAGCTTGGTGGCGAGCGGCTCCGGGGCGGCGACGGGGCCGGCGGCGACCTGGACCACCGGGCCCGTGGCGACCGGTTCCGGGGCCACCAGGCGGTCGCGCACGTCGCCCTCGTAGACGACGCCGCGCCGGCCGTCGACGGTCACCACCTCGCCGTCGCGCAGGCGGGTGGTGGCGTCGCGGGTCCCGACCACGGCGGGCACCTTGATCTCGCGGCTCACGATGGCGGCGTGACAGGTCATGCCCCCGCCGTCGGTGACGAGGGCCCCGGCGCGCCGCATGGTGGGCACCCAGTCGGGGGTGGTCATGGTGGCCACCAGGATCTCGCCGGCCTGCAGGCGTCGGCCCTCGTCGGGGCCGGCCAGGACGCGCACCACGCCGGTGGCGACGCCCGGAGCGGCCGCCAGCCCGGTGAGGAGCGGGGCGCCGAGGTCGGTCGGCGTCGCGCCCTCGACCGCGGCGGGCGCCGGGGTGGGGGTGTCGTCGTCGAGGGTGGTGATCGGCCGCGACTGCACGAGGAGGTGGCGGCCGCCGGCGGCCGCCGGCTCGAAGGCCCACTCCATGTCCTGGGGACGGCCGTAGTGGGCCTCGACCCGCATGGCGAGGGCGGCGAGGTCGCGCACCTCCTCGTCGTCGAGGACCCGTCCCCCGCCCTCCTCGGACGGCAGCTCGACGCGCTGGTCTCGGCCGTCTGCGCCGCGCACGATCTTGAAGGCCTGGTGGCCGTGGCGGGCGCTGAGGATCCGCAGGGTCGTGCGGTCCACCACGTAGGTGTCGGGCTCGACCTGGCCGCCGACCACCACCTCGCCGAGGCCGAAGGCGGCCTCGATCACGACGTGGGCGCGGTCACCGGTCGACGGGTCGGCCGAGAACATGACACCGGATCGCTCGCTGTCGACCATCGCCTGGACGACGACGGCGATCGCCGGCTCCCGCTCGATGCCGCGGTTGGCCCGGTAGGCGACGACGCGCTCGCCGTAGACCGACGCCCAGCAGTCCACCAGCCGGGCCGCCAGCTCGTCGGCGCCGACGTTGGTGTAGGTCTCGTTCATCCCGGCGAAGGAGGCGTCGGCGCTGTCCTCACCCGCGGCCGAGGAGCGCACGGCCACCCGGTCGGCGCCGAGGCGGGCCGCGGCGGCCGCCAGCTCGTCGGCCAGCGCCGGCGGCACGCCGGCCCCCCGCACCAGCGCCTGCAGCTCGGCGGACGTGGTCGCCAGCGCGGCAGGGTCGTCGGCGTCGACCGCGGCGGCCGTGGCGGCGAGCTTGTCGCGCACGCCTCCGGCGGCCATGGCGTCGAGGTAGGCCTCGGCGGTGACCACGAAGCCGGGCGGCACGGGGAAGCCGGCCCGGGTCAGCTCGCCCAGGTTGGCGCCCTTGCCGCCGACGGCGGGCTCGTCCGCCAGGGAGAGGTCCTCGAACCAGACGATGGCAGTCATGGGCCAACGGTAGGTGGCCCCTTCAGGGGTCGACAGTGGCGAAGGTCCCTACCGGGCCGGCGACTTGGGGCCGACGATGGAGCCGACGACCCGTGGAGGTCGCGATGCGTGACTCCATCCACCTCGGCACGATCCGCGGCATCCCGATCGGCATGCACTGGAGCGTGCTGCTCATCGCCGGCCTCATCCTGTGGGGGCTGGCGACGGAGGGACTGCCGACCCTGCACGAGGGCCACAGCAGCCTCGAGTACTGGATCGCCGCCACCCTGGTCACCGTCGCGTTCTTCGCCTGCCTGCTGCTCCACGAGCTCGGCCACGCCCTCGTCGCCGTGCGCCTCGGCACCGGGGTCTCGGGCATCACCCTGTGGCTGTTCGGCGGCGTGTCGAAGCTCTCCAGCGACAACCCCTCGGCCGGGGCCGAGCTGAAGATCGGCATCGCCGGCCCGCTGGTCAGCCTCGGCCTCGGGGTGGCCTTCCTCGCCGCCGCGGCCGGCCTCGAGGTGCTGGCCCCGAGCGCGCTGGCCGTCACCGCCCTGGCCTGGCTCGGGGTGATCAACCTCGTGCTCGGCGTGTTCAACCTGCTGCCCGCCTACCCGCTCGACGGCGGGCGCGTGCTGCGGGCCGCCCTGTGGGCGGCATCGCACGACCGCCTGCGCGCCACCGAGCAGGCGGCGGCCATCGGTGCGGTGGTCGCCTACGCGATGGTGGCCGCCGGGCTGGCGATGGTGCTGGTCGGCCTGTGGATCAACGGCATCTGGTTCGCCCTCATCGGGTGGTTCGTCCGGTCGGCCGGTCGCAACGAGGCGGCGATGGTGCGCCGGGCCGAGGAGGAGCGCCGAGGCCCGATCGGGCCGACGCCGCTGCGCGGGCCCGAGCTGCGCGACGCACTGGGCGGAGCCGGCTCGTGAGCGTGATCGAGCTCGAGGGCGTCGGGCGGGCCTTCGAGACCGACGCCGGGACCGTCGTCGCGCTCGACCACATCGACCTCGACGTCGACGCGGGCGAGCTGCTGGTGGTCCTCGGGCCATCGGGCTGCGGCAAGACGACCTTGCTCAACCTCGTCGGCGCGCTCGACGTGCCCACGAGCGGAACGGCCCGGGTCCTCGGCCACGACCTCACCACGGCGTCGCGCAAGGAGCTGTTCGCCTACCGGCGGGAGACGGTCAGCTTCGTGTTCCAGAGCTTCAACCTGTTCCCGGGCCTCACCGCCGAGGAGAACGTGCGCTTCGGCGCCGAGGTCACCGGGCGCGACGACCCGGTGGGCCTCGCGCGGGCGATGCTCGACCGGGTCGGGCTGGGGGAGCGGGCCACCCACTTCCCGGCCCAGCTCTCCGGCGGGGAGCAGCAGCGGGTGGCCATCGCCCGGGCCCTGGCGACGGGCAACCAGGTGCTGCTCGCCGACGAGCCGACCGGAGAGCTCGACTTCCACACCGGGGTGTCCATCCTCGCCCTGCTCCAGGAGCAGGCCGATGCCGGCCGGACGGTGGTCATCGTGACCCACAACCGCGAGAACGCCCGCATGGCCGATCGGGTCGTGGAGCTCTCCGGTGGTCACGTCGTCCGGGACGGCGCTCCGGCCGACGGCAAGGTGCCCGTCGACCAGCTGCGGTGGTGACCGTGGCCCGGTCCGACCTGCGCCTGTGGGTGCGCTGGTCGCTGCGCGACCTGCGGTCGCGTTGGGTCCAGGTCCTGGCCATCGCCCTGGTCATCGCCCTGGGGTCGGGGTCCTACGCCGGTCTGCGCTCCGACGCCACGTGGCGCCGCCAGAACTACGACGCCAGCTTCGCCGTGACCGACGTCCACGACCTGGTGGTCCGCGTCGCCAACGGGGGCTCGGTGCCCCGGGCCGACCTGGACCGGGCCATCGGTGCCGTGCCCGAGCCGGGGCGCATCGCCGGCGTGACCGATCGCCTCGTCGTGCCGATCCAGGTCGACGCCTCGCGCGACGGTCGGACGATCCTCGTCCCCGGTCGCATCGTCGGCGTCGACCTGACCGATGGTGGCCCCACCATCGACCGGCTGGCGATCCTCGGTGGGCGGGGCCTGACCGCCGCCGACGACGGGCAGCCGGTCGTCGTGCTCGACCAGCACGTCGCCGACCGCCGGGAGCTGGCGGCGCCCACCACCGTCACGCTCAGCGGCGACCGGCAGGTGCAGGTGGTGGGCACCGGCGTGTCGCCCCAGTACTTCCTGATCATGAGCGAGGAGGGCGAGCTGCTGACCGCGTCGGGCTACGCCGTCGCCTTCGCCGGGCTGACCACCGCGCAGCAGCTCGCCGGCACGCCCGGTGCCGTCAGCGAGGCCGGCGTGGAGGCGGCCCCCGGGACCGACATCGGGGCGCTCCGGCGCGACCTGCAGGACACGCTGGCCCGGGAGCTCCCCGGCACCGCGGTCACCGTCGTCGCCCTCACCGACGAGCGCCCGTACCGCACGATGTACGACGACATCGACTCCGACCAGCGCATGTACTCGGTGTTCGCCCTGCTCATCCTGTTCGGCGCCGCCTTCGCCGCCTTCAACCTCACCGGGCGGATGGTGGAGGCCCAGCGCCGGGAGATCGGCATCGGCATGGCCCTCGGCCTGCCGGCTCGCCGCATCGCCGTGCGGCCGTTGCTGGTGGCCGCGGAGGTGGCGGTCCTGGGCGCGGTCCTCGGGATCGGCGTCGGCCTGGCCGTCGGGGCGGTCATGAGCGGCGTGATGACGTCGTTCTTCCCGCTGCCGGTGTGGTCGACGCCGCTGCAGGTGGGCATCTTCGCCACCGCCACCGCCCTGGCCATCGGGTTGGTGGTGGCGGCCAGCGTGTGGCCGGTCTGGCGGGCCGTGCGGGTGCCGCCCGTGGATGCCCTGCAGACGGGCGCCCGGGCCACCCGCCGTGCCGGCCTGGCGCCCGCGCTGGTCCGGCTCAAGGTGCCCGGCCCGGTGATCGCGCTGATGCCGGTGCGGGGCGTGCTGCGGGCGCCGCGGCGGACCCTGCTCACCGCCTTCGGCATCGCCGCCGCCATCGCCACCCTCATCGGGGTGCGGGGCATGATCGACTCGTTCATCGCCGTGCTCGACCACGCCGAGGCCGAGATCACCAACCGCTCGCCCGACCGCTTCGACGTCGGCTTCTCCTCCTACACCCTCGAGGGCGCGCCCGTGGTCCAGGCGGTGCGGACCACGCCGGGCGTCGCCGAGGTGTCCACCGGCCTGCGCCTCGGCGGCACGCTGCGCGGCGAGCAGGGGGTCGAGCTCGAGTCGCTCGTCGACCTCATCGACATGGACAACCCCATCTGGGCGCCGGGCACGATCGAGGGCACCGTGCACAGCGACACGCCGGGCATCGTCATCGCGGAGAAGGCCGCCACCGACCTCGGCGTGGGACCCGGCGACACGCTGCGGTTCCGCCACCCGATGCGCCAGGGGCTCGGCTACACCTGGGTCGAGGGGTCGATCCCGGTGATCGGCGTGCACGACTTCCCGTACCGCTTCGTGTCGTTCATGGACCTCCGACACGCCGGGTACTTCGGCACCGAGGGGATCGTGAACTTCGCCCAGGTCGCCCCGGCCCCCGAGACCGATCGCACCGCGCTGCAGCGCCAGCTGTTCACCACGCCCGGGGTGGCGTCGGTCGAGCCGGCCACCGCGCTGGTGACCACGATCCGCGACGTGTTGAACCAGGTCCTGCAGATCCTCGCCCTCGTCGAGGCGGTGGTGCTCCTGCTGGCCCTGCTGATCGCCTTCAACGCCACGAGCATCAACGCCGACGAGCGTCGGCGCGAGCACGCCACCATGTTCGCCTACGGGGTGCCGGTCCGGTCGGTGCTGGGCATGAGCGTGTTCGAGAGCACGCTGACCGGGGTGCTGGGCACGGCGATGGGGATCGGCCTGGGGTTGCTGATCCTGGAGTGGATGATCCGCCGGCTCATCCCCGAGGTGCAGCCCGACCTGGCCGTCGCCGTCGCCGTGCGCCCGTCGACGTTCCTGCTGGCGGCGCTGCTCGGCGTCGTCGTGGTGGCGCTGGCCCCGGTGCTGACCGTGCGCAAGCTGCGGCGGATGGACGTGCCGTCCACCCTCCGGGTGGTCGAGTGACCCGGCGAGCCGTCGGCGGGCCGTCCGCCAGCGCGCCCGTATGACGCACGTCACGCAAATGACACCGATGTGACCAATGCCCCTGCCCGGCGGCGAAAGGTTCGCGCCACACTGGGAGGTGGAGTAGGAGCCGACCCAAGGAGTGCCCGATGGCGCGGCCCCGGTACACCAGCCCGACCGCCGGTGCGGTCACCGCCCACGCCCTTCGCCTCGGCATGGCCCCGTCCGACGATCCCGGCCGCGACGCCGCCGAGCTCGTCGACAAGGCCCACGGCAGCGCCGAGGCCCTGCGAGCCGCCCTGCGCCGGATCCTCGGCTCGCCCGGCGCCGTCACCGTGGACGACCTCGACGCGGTGCGCACCGTCGCCATCGACCGCCTCCACCGCGCCCTCGCCCTCGTCGACGACCGCCCGGACACCCTCGCCGGCTGATCACTCGACAGCGGGCACGGGCACGCGGCTCGGTGTCAACCGAGCCGCTCGACGCTCAGCACGCTCGTCAGCAGCCGGTCGTCGAAGCGAGGTGGCCCCCGATGAGCAGCGTGCGGCGCACCCGACGCCTGGCCGTGGCCGTCGTGCTCGCCGCCGTCCTCGTGGCGATGCCGGCCGGCTCCGCCGGCGCCACGCCGGCGGTGACCCTCGACGTGTCGACAGGTCTGGTCGACGGGCAGACCGTGCAGGCGCACCTCGTCGGGGCGCCGGCGGGTGGATACGCCGGCGCCGCGGTGTGCGTCCCTGGTGCGACCACCTACGCCGACTGCGACACCGCCTCCCTCGCGTCCGGCCCGGTGGGCGCCGGTGGCTCGATCGACCTCGCGGTGCCCGTGTCACCGCGGGTCCACACCCCGGCCGCCGTCGTCGACTGCCGGGTGCAGGCGCCAGGGGCGTCCTGTCTCGTGGCCGTGTTCACCTCGACCGGCGGCCTGGGGGTGGTCGCGTCGGCCCCGATCACCTTCGACCTGGGCGCGCCGCTGCTGCCACCACCGACGCTGACCGCCTCGCCGTCCATCGGCCTGCCGACCTCGACCACGGTGTCCATCACGGGGCAGGGCTATGGGCCGGGCCGGTACCTCACCGTGTGGGAGGCCCTGACCGGGGCCTCCGAGCCATCGGGGTGCGGGGCGAGCCAGTCGAACGTCCGGGTCAGGACGAGACCGGGCGCAGTGGCGGGTGACGTGGATCGTGACCAGCAGCGTCGTCGTGCCGTTCCCGCAGTCGCACGACCGCCGATCCGCCGGGGCCTGCGAGCTGGTGATCTTCTCGCCGCGCATCGGGTGTCGACGGCGCGCGCCGCCCTCGGGTTCGCCGGGCGGCGGGCTCCCGCCACCGGGCCTGTCGGCGGTGCCCGCCGCTGGGCTGGTCGACCAGCAGCGCCTGACCGTCTCCGGGACCGGGCTGGGCGCGGACGCTACGCCAGCGCTCCTCGAGTGCACCGCCACCTGGTGCGCCGACGTCGGTGGTGGGCAGGCCGACGACCTCGGACCGTGCAGCTGATGGTGGCGGTCCGCGCCGCTGTGGGACGCCGACACGGCGACGATCGAGGACTGTCGGCCGGCACCGGGGACCTGCCAGCTCGGCCTGCTCGTGTACTCGACCCCGCAGTCGGTCGCGCATCGTCCCGCTGTCGTTCGACCCGGACGGCGCCGCTGGCCCCACCCCCCGCTGACGCTCACCCCGTCGTCGGGTCTGCTCGACGCGCAGGGTGGTGACCGTGCACGGCACCGGGTTCACCACCGGGCCCGGTCCGGTGGTGGGGCCCGCCTGGGTGGACGCCGGGCGCTGCGCCCGCCGTCGTGCCGCCCGATCCGCCGGCGGCTCGCCCGCCGGCCGTGCCGGTGCAGCGCCTGTGGCGCCCCTGCAGTTCCGGGAGTGCCTCGTCTCGGCCGAGCCCTCGTGGACGGCTCCTGCGGGCCACCGGACGTGGGTGAGCGGCGTCATCGACGCCGAGGGCGAGCTGTCGGGCCAGATCCAGCTGAGCGCCCGGTTCGAGCTCGACGGGTCGCTGGTGGACTGTCGGGTCGAGGCCTGCGAGATCCGGCCTCGCGGCTCGTCGCCGCTCGACACGGGCCGGGCGCCCCTGGCGTTCGATCCTGGTGGGCCGCTGGCGCCGGCACCGACGTTGGCGGTGTCGCCCGCCAACGGCTCCGCGACGGCCAGTCCGTGCACCTGCACGCCGAGCACCTCCGACGCTTCGGGTTCCCGAGCGTCGGCCAGTGCGCCCCGTCGGCGCGACGCCCGCTGCTCGGCTGCCGGTTCCTCGCCGGCCCTGTGCAGGTGGCGGCCGGACGCGACGGCCGACCTCGACGTCATGGTGGACCAGGTGCTGTCGGTGAGCACTCCGCCGGGCGAGCCTCCCACCGACCTCGACTGCACGACGGCCGCCGGCGGCTGCGAGGTTCGGCTCGTCGATTCCCCGATCGGGCGGCGCGGCGACCGCGGCGCCCGTGAGCTTCGACCCGAACGCTCCCGTGACCCGCTACCTCGAGCGCGCCTTCCACACCGTCGACGTCACCACCGGCATCGTCTACGGCCGCAACACCGGCCCCGACGGGATCATGCAGGACCTGGTGCTCGACCTGTACGAGCCTGCACGGGGACACCCTCGCCGCCCGGCCGGCGCTGCTGTACGTCCACGGTGGCTTCTTCACCAGCGGCGATCGGTCCAGGTCAGCGGCCTCGCCACCGAGCTGGCCAAGCGGGGTACGTCGTCGCCTCCATCGACTACCGGCTCTACCCGGGGCTCGACGTCGTCGCCCACTACGCGACGGCCATCCCGGCCGCGCTGCACGATGCCCAGGCGGCGGTGCGCTGCTGTGGCTGACGCTGCGCAGGCCTGACGGATCGACCGCCATCGGCTCGATCGGCTACTCGGCCGGAGCCCTGACGTCGCTGCACCTGGGCTACCTCCAGGACGACGACGACCAGACCAGCGGCAACTCCCGGGTACCCGTCGACGATCTCGGGTGCGGTGTCGTTGGCCGGTGGGTCGGTGGGGATGAGCAGCGGTGCGCCGCCGGCGCTGCTGTTCTCGAGCACCGACGACACGACGGTGCCCTACGCGTCGTCGGTCACCACCTGCGACGCAGCGGTGGCCGCCGGCAACCGGTGCACCCTGGTCACCTACACGCGTGCCGGTCACAACGTGGTTATTATTATACATCTACCAGCACTACGACGACATCCTCGCCAAGACGCTGCCGTTCCTCCACGACACCGTCGTGCCCGACCTGGCGCTCCCGCCGCCCTCCGAGCCACCGTCCACCCTGTTCCACGCGGTGGGCCCGTCGCGGATCCTGGACTCCCGGCCGGGCGGGCCGCAGGTGGGGCCGTTCTCGTCGCCGTGGGGGCCGGGCACCACGCGTGAGGTGTCGGTGGCGGGGGTGGGTGGGGTGCCGGCCGACGCCGACGCGGTGGTGCTGAACGTGACCGCGACCTCCACGACCGCGGCCAGCTCTTGTCGGTACCACCGGCGGGCCCCGGCCGCTGGTGGTGTCGAGCCTGAACTGGTCGGCCGGTCAGACGGTGCCCAACGCCGTCACCGTGAAGGTCGGTGTCGGTGGCACGGTGTCGGTGTTCAACCCCACGGGCTCGGTCGACGTCAGCCATCGACGTCGGCTGGTACGGCCACGACGGGACGGGCGACGGTCCACGCCGGTGGGTCCGTCGTGATCTTGACTCCCGGCCGGGCGGCCGCAGGTGGGGCCGTTCTCGTCGCCGTGGGTCCGGGCACCACGCGCGAGGTGTCGGTGGCGGGGTGTGGTGCCGGCCGACGCCGACGCGGTGGTGCTGAACGTGACCGGCGACTTCCACGACCGCGGCCATTTGTCGGTGTGGCCCACCGGCGGGCCTCGGCCGCTGGTGTCGAGCCTGAACCGGTCGGCCGGTCAGACGGTGCCCAACGCCGTCACCGTGAAGGTCGGTGCCGGTGGCACGGTGTCGGTGTCAACCTCACGGCTCGGTCGACGTCGTCATCGACGTCGTGGGCTGGTTCGGCGCCGGCACCGGCGCCCTGTTCCACCCAGCGGATCCCCGTCGCATCCAGGACTCGCGTCCCGGCGGACCCCAGGTCGGCCCCTACGCCTCGGCCTGGTCGCCGGTGTGGACCCGCGACGTGCAGGTGGCCGACGCCGCCGGCATCCCCGTGGGCGCCACCGCCGCCGTGGTCAACCCTGATGTCACCGGCACCAGCGCAGCCGGCTACCTCTCCGTGTGGCCCGCCGGGCCCCGGCCGCTGGTGTCGAGCCTGAACTGGGCCGCACAGCAGACGGTGGCCAACGCCGTGACCGCCCCGATCGGGGACGACGGCCGGGTGCTCGTCTACAACTCAGCTGGGTCGGTCGACGTGATCGCCGACGCGGTCGGCCGGTACGGCTAGGGCGTTCGACCACCGTCGGCTGGCGTTTCAACCTCGACCGGGTCATGGCCGAGGTCGACACCACGCTGCTCGCCGGACCCTTCTTCGCCTTCGCCGTGCTGCTCGCCGCCGCCGGCGCCCTCAAGCTCGGCCGACCCGAGGGCGCCGTGCGGGCGCTGCGCACGGCGGGCCTGCCGGCTCCCGAGGTCGGCGTCCGCGCCCTCGGCGTCGCCGAGGTCGTCCTCGCGGCGGCCGCCATCGCCGTCGGGGGCCGCGTCACCGCCGGGCTCGTGACCGTGGCCTACCTCGGCTTCGCCGCCTTCACGGCCCGGGTCGTGGCCCGCAGCGACGCCACGGCGTCGTGCGGCTGCTTCGGCGAGACCGAGGCCCCGGCCAACCGGCTGCACGTCGCGCTCAACCTGGTCGCGGCGGCGATGGTGGCGACCGTCGTCGTGTGGCCGACCGCCGGCCTGCTCGACGTGGTGAGCGACCAACCCCTCGCCGGGATCCCGTTCCTGGCGCTCACGCTCCTGCTCGCCTGGCTGTGGTCCGTGCTGTACACGGTCGTTCCCGACTGGCAGGAGGCGCTCGCCGCGCTGGTGCCGTCGGAGGACGGCGAGCGGGCCCCGGCGGGGAGCGATCGCTGATGGCCGTGCTCGTCGCCGTCGAGACCGTGGTCCTGGTCGTGCTCGCCGTGCTGGTGGTGGGCCTGCTGCGCTCCCACGCCGTCATCCTGCGCCGGTTGCACGAGCTGGGGGCCGGTGTCGACCGGACCTCCGCCGGTGCCGGTGCCGGTGTCACCAGCCAGGTCGACTTCACGACGCGGCCCGAGATCCCGGCCCCCAGCGGCGAGCTGGAGTTCGCCGACGCCGCCGACGTGTCGGGCGTGACCCTCGGCGGTGAGGTCGTGGCCCTGCGGGTGGTGGGTGCCGGCCACGACACGCTGCTGGCCTTCCTCTCCAGCTCCTGCGCGACCTGCGAGCGGTTCTGGGCGGCCTTCGCCGCCGGGCTCGGCGACGAGGTGCTGCTGCCGAGCGGCACCCGGCTGGTGGTGGTGGCCAAGTCGCCCGAGGAGGAGAGCCCGTCCCGGCTGGCCGAGCTGGCGCCGGCGGGCATCGACCTGGTGCTGTCGAGCCAGGCCTGGGGCGACTACCGGGTCCCCGGCTCGCCGTACTTCGTGTTCGTCGAGGGGGCGACCGGCAGGGTCCGCGGCGAGGGCACCGGGATGGACTGGCCGCAGGTGGCCGGCCTGCTGGCCCAGGCCACCGGCGACCTCGGCTTCACCCTCGGCGACAAGGGGGCCCGCCACGCCAAGCCGATGAGCGACGCCGAGCGGGAGGCCCAGATCGACCAGGAGCTGATGGCCGCCGGCATCTTCCCCGGCGACGCCAGCCTCTACGAGCCCCCGCCGACGCCGGCGCCGGGCGAGTCGGAGCCGCCGGCGTGATCGCGCCGGTCGTCGTGCTCGGGCTGCCGCTGGCGGTGCTGGCGGCGGTCAAGAGCACCTGGTCGCCCTGAGGGGAGTCGATGCTGGCCAGCATCACCCCGCTCGGCGAGCGGGGACGGGACAACCGGTGGGGGGTGACCGCGGCGTGGTACGTCGCCGGGTCGGTGCTCGGCGGCGCCACCTCGGGCGCGGCGTTCGGCGCCGTGGGGGCGCTGGTGCGGATCGGCCTCGAGGCGGTCGGGGTCTCGTCGACCGCGCGCACGGTCGGAGCCCTGCTCGTGCTCGCGGTGCTGTGCGCCGTGGGCCTGGCGTTCGACCTGCACCTGCTGGGGCTGGAGCTGCCGACCAACCACCGCCAGGTCAACGAGCGCTGGCTCGACACCTACCGGTCCTGGGTCTACGGCGGCGGCTTCGGCTTCCAGCTCGGCCTCGGGCTGGTCACGATCGTCACCGTGTCGGCGACCTACCTCACCTTCGCCGCCGCCTTCCTGTCGGGCTCGGTGCTCGGGGGCCTGGTGATCGGGGTGACCTTCGGCCTGGCGCGGGCGCTGCCCCTGCTGTGGGCGCGCCACGCCGACGACTTCGGCGCCATCCGCGACCTGCACCGCCGCTCGGCGGCGTGGGAGGGGCCGGTGCGGACCGCGCTGCTCGGGTGCCAGGGCCTCGCCCTGGCGTTGGCTACTGTTCTCGCCCTGGGGGTCGCGTAGTGGACATCAGCGGACACGGCATCGACATCGCCCTGCCGAGCGGCTGGGAGGGGCGCATCTCGCGCCAACCCGACCCCGTCGGCCCGATCGTGCAGGGCGGGCGCACCATCTCGAGCGTCAACATGGCGAACTTCCCGGTGACGCACCTGGCCAACTTCGGCCTGCCTCCCGACCGGGGCGACTTCGGGTCGGGTGCCGTCGACGTGATGGGCCCCGCCAACGTCTTCATCGCCCTCAACGAGTACGGCCCCGAGTGCGTGGCCACGCCCTTGTACCCCGTGGTCGACGCGGTGCCCCACACGCTCAACCCCGCCGACTTCTCCCCGAACCAGCTCCAGCGCGCCATCAAGGGACAGGCCGGCGTGCAGCGGTTCTTCACGGTCGACAACCGGGCGTTCGTGCTGTTCGTCGTGCTCGGCGGCGCCGACAACGCCCGCACGCTCGTCCCGCAGGCCAACGGCGTGCTCGCCGCCGTGACGATCACCCCGAGGTGACCTGATGCTGCCCCGCGTGTTCAACCGTCGCGACGACCTGCCGCTGCCCCGCGAGGAGGAGAGCACCGGGGGTGGGGCGGCGACGCTCGCGCCGCCTGCTCCCGCCGCCCCCACGCCGCGTCGGTCCTTCGCCGAGCGCGTCGTCGCCCGGCTGGCCGGCGAGCACGCGACGACCGGGGCGACCGCGACGGCGGTCCCGCCCACCGACGGGGACGGGGGCGGGGACACCGTCGTCGATCCCGACACGGTGCAGCCCGAGGAGAAGCCGGGCCACAACCGTCGCAGCTTCCTCACCCGGGTGGTCCTGGGCGCGTCGGCGCTGAGCCTCGACCCGTTCCAGTTCCTGCTCAAGCCGGCCTCGGCCTACGACGTCATCTGCGGCGGCGGCAACACCTGCGGCGAGGGCTGGTCGGTGTTCTGCTGCACGATCAACAACGGCGTCAACGCCTGTCCGCCCGGCAGCTTCACGGGTGGGTGGTGGAAGGCCGACAGCTCGTCGTTCTGCGGCGGGGCCGCCCGCTACTACATCGACTGCAACCAGTACTGCGGCTCGGCGTGCTCGTGCTACTGCCCGACGGGCACCTGCGACAACAGGCGCACCTGCTGCAACCAGTTCCGCTACGGCCAGTGCAACCGCCAGATCTCGTGCTACGGACCGGTGCGCTGCCGCATGGTGTCGTGCACGCCGCCGTGGGTGTGGGACCCGTCGTGCTCGACGTCTGTGGCCACCGACAACCGCACGGCCGACCACAACGCGCCGTGCAACAACGCGCCGCCGCCGCCCCCACCGCCGCCTCCGCCCCCACCCCTGCCGACCGGGGCCCTGTCCGCGCCGGCCGCCGCCGCCCGCAACAAGAACGCCAACCTCGCCATCGGGGTCGTCGCCCTCAACGGCCAGCTCTACGTCAACACCGAGACGTCGCCCGGCGGTGGCTGGGGCGGGTGGCAGGGCCTGGGTGGCAACCTCGCGTGGGACAACCTGGTGTCGATGGCGACCAACAACGACGGCCGCCTCGAGGCCTTCGTGCTGGGCGCCGACAAGCAGATCTACCACGCATGGCAGGCCACGCCCGGCGGCGCGTGGAGCGGCCTGCTCGGCCTCGGTGGCTCCTTCGCCCACCCGCCCTCGGTCGGCCGCCAGCTCGACGGTCGGCTCGTGGTCTTCGCCGTGGGGACCGACGGTGGCCTCTGGTACTGCTACCAGACGGCGGTGGGCGGCGCCTGGTCCGGCTGGTTCACCTTCGGCGGCGTGTTCACCAGCTCGGTCGGCGTCGGCGCCAACGCCGACGGCCGGCTGGAGGTCGTCGGCGTGGGCAGCGACGCCCAGCTGTACGGCATCCGCCAGCTGGCACCGAACAGCGCCTGGTCGAGCTACTACGCGGTGGGCGGCAGCAACCTGCAGGGCCGCCCGGCGCTGGAGCGCAACACCGACGGCACGCTCGAGCTGGTGGTGACGCGCAACGACAACGCCATCATGCGGACCCGCCAGTCCTCACCCGGTGGCTCGTGGCAGCCCGTGTCGGGCATGGGGGCTTCACCAGCCTGCCACCCACCTTCGGGCGCAACGCCAACGGCAGCCTGAGCATCTTCGTCACCGGCACCGACAACAACCCCTACCGGGCCACCCAGACCGTGCCCTCCGGCCCGTTCTCGGGCTGGAACATCTTCGCCGGGCAGTTCAGCCGGCGGCCGGTGCTGGCCAGCAACGGCGACGGCCGCCTCGAGCTGTTCGGCATCGGTACCGACGGCGCCATGTGGCGGTGCGGGCAGTCCGCCCCCAACAGCAGCCTCTGGACCGGCTTCTCCAGCCTCGGGGGCTGGCTGGTCGCCTCCTGACCGAGGCAGCGTCGCGTGCTGCGCCGCCGTCGCGGGCCGCAGGTCCCCGACGGGGCGACCATCACCGCACCGGCGGACCGGGCCGCCGAGGCGTGGCGCGCCCTGCGCGACACCTCCTTCGCCCGCACCGGGCGGGACGGCCTGGCCGTGCTCGACCCGCCGCTGGGGCGGCGGGGGCCGGCGGCGGTGTGGCCCCTCGGCCAGATCCTCGCCGCGGGCGCCGACCTGGACCTGGTCGGCATCGCCGATCCCGGCGAGCAGGCGGCGCTCGCCGGCCTGCTGGAGCGCTACCGGGGCGTCGACCGGACCGACGGGTACGGACCCTTCCCCGGTGATCGCACCCGCTTCTTCGACGACAACGCCTGGGTCGGGCTGTGGTTCGTGCAGCGGCACCGCCAGACCGGTGACCCGGCCGCGCTGACCGCCGCGGCCGAGGTCGCGACCTTCGTCGCCCGGGGCCAGACCGACGACGGCGGGGTGCGGTGGGTCGACGAGGCGACGTCGCCCCGCAACACCTGCAGCACCGCCCCCTTCGCGGCGCTGGCCCTGCACCTGCTGGCGCTGACCGGCGACGAGGCGTGGCGACCGCTCGGCGAGCGGGCGCTGCGGTTCCTCACCACGACGCTGCGCGCCCCCGATGCCCTGTACTTCGACCACGTCGACCCCGACGGCTCGATCGACCGGGCGCCGTGGTCCTACAACCAGGGCACGCCCGTCGGTGCCCAGGTCCGCTGGCACCTGACGACCGGCGATCCCGCCTCGCTCGACGCGGCCGTCGAGACGGCGGGCAACGCCCTGGCCTTCCTGCTCGACGATGACCGCCTCTGGCACCAGCCGCCGGCCTTCAACGCCATCTTCTTCCGCAACCTCCTGCAGCTGCACGTGGTCGTCCCCCAGCCGGCCGCGCTGTCCGCGATGTCGGAGTACCTGGATCGGGCCTGGGCCACGGCCCGTGATCCCCGCACCGGCCTGCTGCGCGACGGGGGCATCGGCAGCTACGAGGGCTCGTGCATCGACCAGGCGGGGTTCGTGCAGCTGTTCGCCCTGCAGGCGCTCGGGCCGCCGCAGTGGTCGCTGGTCACCTGACGATCCGGGCGCGACGGTGCTGGTCGTCGAGGCGGCGCTCGAGGGGCAGCATCCGGTGCTTGGCCCGCCACGGCGCCAGCTGGCGCACGGCGTTGGCCCCGGCGGCGGTGACGACGCGCTCGGCGACGGCGAACAGCGGCCAGGCGGGGTACACGTCGAGGTGCTCGACCCCGGGCTCGGGGGCGGGGGCGCCGACGCCCGGGCCGACCAGGACGAGGCGCGGCGAGCGGTGCTCCATGGCCGCCTGCTCGCGGGCGTAGGCGACGAGCTCGGCGGCCTCGCCCGGTGGCCCGGCGTGCACGACGAGCCACGCGCCGGCCGCCTCGAGGGGGTCGAACCGGGTGCCGTCGGGGCGGCGGGGCGGCTCGGGCGGGTCGACGAGCGGGAGGATCGGGTCGACCCGCTCGGCGTGATCGACCAGCCACCGCAGCTGGTCGGCGGGCAGCGGCTCCACGGGCACGGCCTGCTGCAGCGACGGCGGGGTCGCCTGCAGCTGGTCGGCGTAGCGCCCCCAGCGCACGGCGCGGGCCAGGTGCAGGATCGGTGTGCCCGCCGGGACGACGTCGCCGTCGAGCTCGCCGGCTGGGCCGGCGGGGGTGGCGTCGAGGACGACCAGCGAGGCACGGCACGAGGCGACGACGTCGGCCAGCGTGTCGCGAGCGCTGGTCGGCGCCTCCCGCGGTCGAGCGATCGACACGACGTCCGCCGCACCGGTCACGCGGCGGTCGGTGGCGAAGCGCGAGTCGGTGACGATGGTGAGGGGACCGGCGAGGCCGAGCGTGTGGACGGCGGCCCGCAGCCGGGTCAGGTGGCCGAGGCCGGCCCCGGGGGCGTAGGCGACGATCACCGCCGGTCGGCGGGGGGCACGGTGGCGTCGAGCACGGCCAGGTAGGCGTCGCGCTCGATCGACGCCGAGAAGCGGACCGGACCAGCTCGCGGCCGGCGGTGCCGCGGCCGGCGAGCTCGTCGGCGGGGGCATCGGCCACCGCGGCAGCGCGGCCCGGCAGCCGGCCTCGTCGCCGGGCGGAAGGTCCACGCCACCGGTCGGCCGGCGGCCTCGCCGGCCGCGGCGAGGTCGGCCAGGCCCCCGGCGGTGGAGCACAGCAGGGGCCGACCGAGGGCCAGGGCCTCGAGGGCGACGTTCGGCATGCCGTCGTAGGCGGAGGGCAGGGCGACGAGGTCGCAGGCCGGCAGCAGCGAGAGGAGCTCGTAGCGGTCGAGGAAGGGCAGGCGGGTGGCGGCGACCGTCGGGTGGTCGTCGAGCCAGGCCGCCACGACGTCGTCGACGTCGCCGACGAGCAGCACGTGGAACCGATCGGTCACCGGTGACCTCGCCAGCGCCTCGAGCAGCAGCGTGACCCCCTTCTTGGCCTTCAGCTGGCCGACGACGCCGAGGACGCGCTGGTCCGCACCGGTGTGCTCCGCCCGCCAGGCGCCGGCGCGCTCGAGCTCGGAGGGCAGCGGCGCCCAGTCATCGGCATCGATGCCGTTGGCGACGACGTGCACCGACGCCGTCGGCACGAGCGAGCCGACGAGGTGGGCGTCGTCGGTCGAGACGACGCACACGGCGGCGGCCCTCGCCAGGGCGTCGGTGACCACCGGGCGGCGTCGCAGCGAGAAGACACCGGTGTGGAGGTCGTTGCCGCGCAGCAGCGTGAGCAGCGGGCGCCCGAGCCAGGCCGCCCACACCGGTGCCGCCAGCAGGGGGTGGGTGCCGCCGAAGGCCACGACGTGCGTCGGTGGCACGGCGGCGGCATGGGCGCGCAGCGCGACCCACGCCTCGTGCAGCGCGTGCTCGGGGTCGGGCGACAGCACGACGTCGAGGTCGTGACCCCCCTGGCGGCGGACCGGCCGCGGGGGGCGGCGGTGCCCGACGGCGGGCGCCGGGCCCCGGCGGAGGTGCACGACGTCGACCCCCACGCCGGCGCGGCGCAGGCCTCGCACGATGCGGTCGCTGGACTGGGCCATGCCGCCCCGGCTCGGCGGATGGTTCTCGGTGACCCACAGCACCCGGTGCTGGTGGGGTGGTGGGGGCGCCTCAGCTGTCGAAGTCGGCGCCATCGCCGTCGTCGAAGTCCTCGGCGTAGCCCGCGTCGGCGTCGCCGACGTCGAGGTCCTCGCCCTCGGCTCCCATCGGCTCGTCGAAGGCCGAGCGGTCGAGCTCGTCGAAGGTCGACCACCAGGTGTCGTCGCCGGTGCTGGTCGACGCGTCCCAGTAGAACGAGCGTCGGAAGCCCACGGCCCACGCCGGGTCGTCGACGTCGTCGACGAAGCCCCGGGCGGCTGCGTAGCACTCGGGGCACACGGCAGCCGGATCGCCGGGCAGCACCAGCTGGTGCTTGGTGCAGATCGAGCGCTGGCACCGCGCGCACCCCTGGCGGGCAGGTCGGTCGCAGCGGGCGAGGACGAAGAAGCCGGTCGTGGCCGTGCACACTCGTCGGGCCCGGGCGCCGCCGCCGGCCGGGCTCATGCGCCGGCCCCCGCCAGCTCGTCTCCCTCGCCACCGTCGCCCACCTGGGGCGGCAGCCAGCGGAAGGTCTCGCCCAGCACCAGCAGCAGGGTCTTGAGCTGCCAGGTCGCCTCGTCGTTGGCCTTCGGGTACTTCGCCCGCGCCTCGAGCACGACCCGGCGCTCCTTGCGCGTCATCGTCACCCGGCACCAGCCCGGTGAGCCCGCCGCAGGTGCCCGCACCGGCCGGTCGGCGGGCACCGCCAGCCGGACCCGCACCCGCTGGGTCGCCTTGCGCTTGGTGGCGTACTTGATCTTGCCGCTCGACCCCCGCTTGCGCAGCTTGCGCACCCGCACGACGTCGGTGACCCACAGGTCCAAGACGCTGCCGTCGGCGAGCTTCGCCTCGAGGGCGAGCCAGGGGTCGACCTCGGTGTGCTGGGTGCACTTGAGGACCCGGCCCTGGGGCGCCAGCTCCTGTGCGGGGCCGACCTTGCCCGGCTGATCGCTGCCGCGCAGGTCGAGGCGGATGCCGAGGTAGCCGTCGTCGCCGACGTCTTGGAGCAGCGCGGCGATGAGCGGCACCACGAGGCCGGTGGTCCGTGGCGGGAGGTGGTGGCGCTTGACGGTGTCGTCGTGGTGGGCGAGCGAGCGCAGCAGCGGCGACCAGTCGGCCGGCGGCAGCGAGACCGTCAGGGCTCGGTCGTGCAGCAGCTGCTGGTGCAGCGGCGGCAGCGCGGCGATCGCCTGCTTCTCCTTGCGCCCGAACATCGCGGGATCGTACCCGTCGCGGTCGAGGCCGGGTGGCGACTCGTCATGGCGGCGTGGGCGGGAGGCCGAGGGCGTCGTAGGCCACCTGCAGGCGGCGGCGGCTGTGCTGCCACGTCAGCGAGGCGGCGACGTGCGCCCTGGCCGCCGTGCCGAGGCGCCGGGCCTCGTCGGGGTACTCGAGCAGCACCCGCACGGCGCGGGCCAGCTCGGCAGGGCGGTCGGGCGACCAGGCGGGCGTGCTCGCCGTCGGTGAGCAGCTCGCGCACGACCGGCAGGTCCGACGCCACGATCGGTGTCCCCGCGGCCATCGACTCGAGCACCTTGAGCGGGCAGCACCCCTGATCGACGTTGCGGGCGCAGTCGGTCAGCGGGGCGAGGAGACCTCGGCGTGGGCGAGCCAGGCCGCCACCTCGCCGTGGGGGAGCTGGTGGTGCCAGCGGATGCGCTCGTCGACGTCGAGGCGGCGGGCGAGCCGGCGCAGCCCGCGCCCGCTTGGCCGGCACCGAGGCGCAGACCACGAGGGCGAGGTCGTCGAGGTCTCGCAACCGGGCGAAGGCCCGCAGCGGTCGGCAGCCCCTGCCAGGGCTGGAGCGCGCCGACGTAGACGAGGTAGCGGTCGGGCGCGTCGGGCGGACGGGGAGGTGGCACGGCGGGGAGGTCGGCACCGTTGGGCACGACGTGGATGCGCTCGGGCGACGCGCCGCGGGCCGGCAGGTGGCCGGCGAGCACGGCGGAGGGGGTGACGACGAGGTCGGCGGCGGCGAGGCAGCGGCGCTCGAGGGCGGCGAGGCGTTCGATGGTGCGCGCCGGCAGCGAGGGGTGGGTCTCGGCCAGCTCGACCGACGGCAGTCCGTTGACCTCGTAGACGACCGCAGGTCGCGGCGCGAGGTCGAGCAGGGGCGCGACGCTCCACGGGTCGCGACCGTGCACGACGGCGAGCCCCCCGGCGAGCGGAGCCGCCACCCGGGCGAGGTGGTCGCCGTAGGCGACGGCTCGTTCGAGCAGGTTGGGCACCGGGGCGTGGAACCGGACGACCTGGACCTCATGTCCGTCGGCGAGGGACTCGACCTGGTACGCCGGCAGGCCGGGTCCGCCGAGCACGTGCAGCAGGCCCGGCCCGAACCGCTCGAACAACGTGGCCGCGGCGTGGCCGATGTGCACGGCGGCCCCCTTGCTCGAGGGGAACCGGTCGAAGGCCGCGTACAGCGCCCGGGGCGGCGCGGGGTCCGGCACGCAGGTGACCGTACCGGTCCGTGGTCGGTAGGGTTGCCGCCGGTGCGGTGCCGGCCGCAGGACGCAGCCGGTGCGGCGACGAGGGTGAGCCAGGGCGACGAAGAGGAGCGAGCTGATGGGCCAGGCGGTTCCCGGAGACGAGGTGGTGGTGATCGGCGACGTGGTCGAGGTCGCCCGCCGGCGGCGCCCGCTGCGCCTGGTGGCCCTGCTGGCCGTGCTCGGGCTGGTGGGCTGGGGCCTCGCTCGCTACGTCGCCAGCCGCAAGCGGCGGGCGATCGACCCCGGACCGGTCGGCGCGCCGGCGCCGGCGGTGACCACCGAGGTGCCCGTGGCCGAGAGCCCCGACGGCGAGGCCGCCCCGGTCCCCGAGGCGGCTCCCGGTGGCGACACCGGTGCCGACGGTGGTGGCTGAGGCCGGCGCAGCAGCGCCGTGACCTGCATCTTCGTCCCCGTCGGTGACATGTGGCGGGGGATTACCATTTCGTACACGTCCGCAACTAAACTGCCGCCTCGTGGCAGTCCCTGGCGCGACGCCGAGCCCTCGGCGCCGAACCCCCACCGCCCGGCCGCCGGTGCGTCGCACGGCCTGGTTGGCCGTCGTCGCGCTCCTCGGCGCCCTGCTCGCGATCCTGCCCCTGCCGTCGGGCGCCCCGGCTGCGGTGCAGCCGGTGGCCGAGGCGCAGACGACGTCGGCGCTGGAGTCCGGGGACTGGTTCCCGGCCATCGGCACGTTCCAGCTGTGGTGCACGATGGGCAACCCGGGCTGCTCCGGCTACCACAGCTACCCGGCCATGGACATCGGCATGCCGGTCGGCACCGCCATCTACGCCGCCGGCCCCGGCACCGTGTCGATCGCCGCCGGTGGCTGCTACGCCGGTGACAGCTCGTGCAACGGCGCCGCCGGCAACTACGTCGCCATCAAGCACCCCGACGGCCGCACCAGCCGGTACCTGCACCTGTCGGTCATCAACGTCACGGCCGGCCAGGCGGTCGTGCGCGGCCAGCTGCTCGGCCAGTCGGGCATGACCGGGCGCACCACCGGGCCGCACCTGCACTACGACGAGCAGAACGCTTCGGGCACCTACGTCGACCCCGGGCCGATGTGGGCCCGCAAGGGCGGGGCCACCGTCCAGTACCCGAACGACCTCGGGTACACGTCGTGGTGGTCGGTGCCGGCCTTCTCGACCTACCTGCAGAACGACGGGTACGTCCGCTCGGCCTCCTTCGGCGACTTCGACGGCAACGGGCGGGCCGACCTCGCCACCTTCGAGCCGGCCACCGGGATGTGGCGGGCGCCGGGGGCGGCCGACGTGGGCTTCGGTGGACCGGGGCAGGTGCCGGTGCCCGGCGAGTACAACGGCGACGGCAAGACCGAGCGGGCCACCTACGAGCCGGCCACCGGCACCTGGCGGGTGGCGGGCCAGCCCGACCTCGTGCTCGGCGGTCCCGGTCAGGTGCCGGTGCAGGCCGACTACAGCGGCGCCGGCCAGTGGGAGGCGGGCGTCTACGACCAGAGCACGGGCGTCTGGAAGATCCAGGGCCTGCCCGATCGCACCCTCGGTGGTCCCGGCCAGCTGCCCGTGCCCGCCGACTACGACGCCAGCGGCAAGGCCGAGCCCGCCACCTACGAGCCGACGACGGGCATCTGGCGCTTCGTCGACGGCACCTCCACGACCTGGGGTGGATCAGGCCAGCTGCCCGTGCCCGGCGACTACACCGGTGATGGACGGGCCGAGGCGGCGACCTACAACCCGGCGACGGGCGTGTGGAAGATCAAGGGCCTGCCCGACGTGACCCTCGGCGGTCCGGGGCAGGTCCCGGTCCCGGCGGACTTCTCGGGCAGCGGCAAGGTCGTGCCCGCCACCTACGAGCCCGCCACCGGCACCTGGCGGGTGCTCGGGCAGGCGGCCACGGTGGCCGGTGGACCGGGGCGCATCCCGGTGGCGTCGATGTGGCCGGCGCTGGAGTGGCGGCTGATGAGCGGCGGGTCGGCGCTCACCGACTTCGCCGGGGAGCTGCGCGGCAAGACCCCGCTGTGGCGCTCGTCGAACGGCGCCTGGTTGGGCACCGGCCTGCCGTCGTACAGCTTCGGTCTCGCGGGCGACGTCCCGCTCGTGGGCGACTTCGACGGGGACACCAGGGCCGAGTCGGCGGTGTACCGACCCGCCAACGGCGTGTGGTTCGTCAACGCCGCGAACTGGTGGCCGTTCCAGCTCACCACCCCGCAGGCCGGCGACGTGCCCCTGGTGGCCGACTTCGACGGGACGGGCCGGGCCCGACCGGCCATCTACCGTCCGTCGACGGGGGAGTGGTTCCGCGTCGGCACGCCGACCACCGTGTGGGGTGGCCAGCCCGGTGACGTGCCGGTGGCCGTCGACGTCAACGGTGACGGCAAGGCGGAGATCGGCGTGTGGCGGGCGGGGCAGTGGCTCTTCCCCGGCCAGCCGGCCGTCGCCTGGGGCCTGCCCGGCGACGTGCCCGTCGTGGCCGACGCCGACGGCGACGGGCGCGACGACCTCATCGTCTACCGACCGTCCGACTCGACCTTCTGGGTCCGCCTCTCGGGGTGGACGGCGATCCAGGTCGGCCAGCCCGGCGACACGCCCTTCGCCGGTGACCTCAACGGCGACAGCCGGGCCGACCTCGCCACGTTCCGGCCGACGACGGGCCAGGTCTTCGTCAGCGGCGGCGTCGCCACGACCGTGGGCGCGGCCGGCGACGTCGTCGTGCCGCTCGGCACCCGCACCGGCGTCCGCCCGCCGGCACCGCCGACCGGGGTCAGCGCCGTGTCGGGCACCCAGGCCGCCCTCGTGTCGTGGACGGCTCCCGACGACAACGGCGGCGCGCCGATCGTGGGCTACCGGGTGACGGCGACGCCCGGCGGTGGCACCGTCGACGTCGACGGTCCCGGCACCACCGCCCTGGTCCCCAACCTCGACCTGGGCACGTCGTACTCGTTCACCGTGTCGGCCCGCAACGCCGCAGGCGTCGGTGACGCGTCGGTGCCGTCGGGTCGGGTCACGTCGGCCCTGCCGCCCGTCACCGGGTTCCACCCCCTGCCGCCGGCGCGGGTGCTCGACACCCGACCCGGCACCAGCACGGGCCTCGCCGGCGCCTTCGGCCCGACCACCACCCGCCAGCTGACGGTCGCCGGTGCCGGTGGCGTTCCCGCCACCGGGGCGTCGGCGGTGATGCTCAACGTCACGGTCACCGGGGCGAGCGCCCCGAGCTTCTTGACGGTGTGGCCCGGCGGCCAGCCCAAGCCCATGGCGTCGAACCTCAACTTCGGGGCCGGCCAGACGGTGGCCAACCTCGTCGTCGCCGGCGTCGACGCCAACGGCACCGTGAACCTGTACAACAGCTCTGGCACCGTCGACGTCATCGCCGACGTCGTCGGCTGGTTCGACGTCGACGCCTCGGGCGACCGGTTCACGGGCCTGACGCCCGCCCGGATCCTCGACACGCGCGACGGCACCGGCAACCTCGGCGGGACGGGATCGTCGGCCGACGCCACCTCGGCCTCGACGTCGACCACCACGACCAGCACGGCGCCGCCCACGACCACCACGACCGCCCCCTCGTCGTCGACGTCGTCGGTCCCCCCGACCACCTCGACGACCAGCACCACGGCCCCGTCGACGACGACCACGACGGCACCGGCCGGCGCACCCGCCGCGGGGCCGGTGCCGCTCGGTCCCGGCGAGTCACGTCAGCTCACGGTGATCGGCACCGGCGGCGTGCCGACCTCGGCCAGCGCCGTCGTCCTCAACGTCACGGCCACCGGCGGGTCTGCGCCCAGCCACCTCACCGTGTGGCCTGCCGGCCAGGCCAAGCCGGTCGCCTCGAACCTCAACTTCAACGCCGGGCAGACCGTGCCCAACCTGGTCGTCGTGCCGGTCGGCGCCAACGGCCGCGTCAGCGTCTTCAACAACGCCGGCTCGGTGAACGTGATCGCCGACGTCGTGGGGTTCTTCGCCCCCTCGTCGGCGGCCGGCGGCTTCGTCTCCACGACGCCGGCGCGCATCCTCGACACCCGGGACGGGACCGGCGGCTTCACCACCAGGTTCGGCCCGGGCCAGGCCCGCTCGGTCAAGGTCACGGGCGTCGGTGGTCTCAACGGGGTGCCTGCCACCGGCGTGAGCGCGGTCGTGCTGAACGTGACGGTCACCGGGCCGACCGCCCCGAGCTTCCTCACGGTCTGGCCCTCGGGCGTCACCATGCCGACCACGTCGAACCTCAACTTCGTGGCGGGCCAGACCGTGCCCAACCTGGTGATGGCGAGGGTGGGCCCGGACGGGAAGGTGTCCATCTTCAACAACTCGGGCAACGTCGACGTCATCGCCGACGTCGTCGGGTGGTACGCCTCCAGCTGATCGTCGGGGCTCCGCGCCCACGGACGTGGCCTGTGCGAGGATCACGGCGATGTTCGGGATCGCCAAGCCCTGCCGGCACACGCTGACCCCGGTGCTGCGCCGGGAGTGGATGGCGCACCTGTGCGGGCTGTGCCTGCGCCTGCGCGACGCCAACGGCCACACCGCCCGCCTCACCACCAACGTCGACGCCGTCGTGCTGTCGATCCTGGTCGAGTCCCAGCGCCCCGAGCCCCTGGCCCGCCGCGACGCGGGGCCGTGCGTCCTGCGGGGGCTGCGGTCGGCATCGGTGGTCGCGGCGGACGAACCGGCGACCGTCCACGCCGCGTCGGTGTCGCTCACCATGGCGGCGACCAAGCTCGACGACCACGCCGCGGACGGGGACGGGCTGCCCGGTCACCTCCCCCGGCTGTCGCGGGGCGTCGCCCGACGGTGGCGCCGGGACGGCGAGGCGGCCGGGCGGGAGGTCGCCTTCGACACCGGCCGGCTCCGGTCGGCGGTCGCCGACAGCGACGCCCGTGAGCGCCGCGGCGGCGGCAGCTTCGACCACTACGTGGCGCCCACCGAGGAGGCGGCGGCGGCGGCCTGCCGGCACACCGCCTTCCTCGCGGCGATGCCGGGCAACGTCGGGGCCCTGGACGAGCTGGGCCGCATGTTCGGTCGCATCACCTACCTGGTCGATGCGATCGACGACGAGGCCGACGACGTCGCCGCCGGGCGGTTCAACGCGCTCGTCGCCGTGGAGCCCGACACCGCGGCTCGGCGGGCGCTGGCCCGCGACCTGTTCGCCGAGGCCCACGCCCGCCTCGCCGCGGCGTTCGATCGCCTCGAGCTGGCCCGGCCCGAGCTCGCCCGCGCCGTGCTCGTCGACCAGCTCGCCCGGGTGGGTCGCCGGGCGCTGCACCACGCCGGGGACGGCCACGAGCACACGCCGTCGTGCCGGGCGCGAGCGCGCCACGAGCTGGACTCGGCTGCTCGCACGACCGGCGCGCTGGCCCGGGTCGCCGTCGTCGCCCGGCTGGCCTTCCCCGGGTTCCGCCCCGGCGTGGGTCCCGGTGCCGAGGGCGAGCTGCCCCCGACCGTTCCGGGGGTCACGCCCGACGAGGCGGCCCAACAGGCCAGGAAGCAGGCACCCGCCGAGGACGAGGGCTGCCTGAGCGGCTGCGTGTGCTGCTGCTGCGACGGCGTGACTGCTGCGACTGCTGCGACTGCTGCGACGGCGCGGACTGCTGCGACTGCTGAAGGTTCGTCGTCGTGCGCCTCGACGAGCGAGTCCTCGAACCCGAGCTCATGGACGACGTCGCCCAGGCCCGGGCCTACGCCGCCGCCGACTTCGACGCACCCCACCGCCGTCGTCGCCGCCTTCCTGGCGCGGTGCCCCGAGCTCCGGGGTGCCGGTCCGGTGACCGTCGTCGACCTCGGCTGCGGACCGTGCGACGTCCTGGCCCGCCTGGCCGTGGTGCTGCCCGAGGCCCGGTTCACCGGGATCGACGGGGCCGCGGCCATGCTGGCCGAGGCCCCGGGCCGGCTGGCTCGGGACGGGGTGGGCGACCGCGCCGAGCTCGAGCACCGGGTGCTCCCGGATCCTTCCTTGCGCGGGCGCCGCTTCGACGTGGCGGTCTCCACCAGCCTCCTGCACCACCTGCACGACCCGGCCGTCCTCTGGGCGACGGTGCGCGACGTCACCGACGAGGGTGCGGTCGTGCTCGTGGCCGACCTGCGCCGTCCGGCCGACGACGACGAGGTCGACGCGCTCGTCACCCGCTACGCCGCCGACGAGCCCGAGGTGCTGCGCCACGACTTCCGCGCGTCGCTGCGGGCCGCCTTCCGACCCGCAGAGGTCCGTGCACAGCTGGCAGCCGCCGGCCTCGGCCACCTCACCGTCGACCCGATCGGAGATCGCCACCTGGTGGTCAGCGGCCGCCGCTGATTTCCGCTCAAGTCTCCGGCGTGGACGGTCGACGTCATGGGACGGGCGGCCTAGGTCGATCGACCTATGGGGGCCCGAGCGAGGACGCCATGACGTGGAGCAGGACCGGCGGTTCGGGCCGGGGATCCGGGCGCCGCGGCGCCGGCGCGGCCGCCGGGCCGTCGCCGCCGCCCTGGGCCTGGCCGCGTGCGTCGTGCCCGGCGTGCCGCCACCGCCGCCGGCGTCCACCACGACCACCGGCGGGCCCGTCACCCCCGGCGACCCCGGGCCGTCCGACGTCGCCTTCACCATCTCCTCGGCGAGCGGGGTGCACCCGATCTCGCCCCGCATCTACGGCACCAACGGCGTGCCCCCGGCGGGCGTGCGTCCGGGCCTCGTGCGCCTGGGCGGCAACCGCTGGACCGCCTACAACTGGGAGAACAACGCCTCCAACGCCGGCAGCGACTGGTGCTACCAGAACGACGGCTACCTGTCCTCGTCGAGCAGCCCGGGCGCGGCGGTGACCCCCACCCTCACCCAGGCCGCCTCCCTGGGTGCCACCGCCCTCGTCACCGTCCCCATCGTCGACCACGTCGCCGCCGACAAGGACGGCGGCTGCGACGTGCGGTCGACGCCGAACTACCTGTCGGTCCGCTTCAAGCAGAACAAGGCGACCAAGCCGACGGCGCCGTCGGCCACGCCGGACCCCGCCGACGGCTACGTGTACGAGGACGAGTACGCCGCCTGGCTGCGCGCCAACCGCGGTGGGGCCGACGTGGTCTTCTCGCTCGACAACGAGCCCGACCTGTGGTCGTCGACCCACCCCGAGGTGCACCCCACCCCCGTCGGCTACGCCGAGCTGGCCAGCCGCACGATCGACTACGCGAAGGCGGTGAAGCGGGGCTGGCCCGGGGCCACGGTGACCGGCCCGGTCAGCTACGGCTTCAACGGCTTCGAGAGCCTCCAGAACGCCCCGGACGCTGGCGGCAAGGGCAGCTTCTTGGACTGGTACCTCGACCAGATGAAGGCCGCCGACGTCGCCAACGGCGGCCGGTTGCTCGACCAGCTCGACCTGCACTGGTACCCGGAGGCCCGCGGGGGCGGTGTCCGCATCACCGGGCCCGAGGCGACGCCGGCGGTCGCCGCCGCCCGGGTGCAGGCGCCGCGGTCGCTGTGGGACCCCGCCTACGTCGAGGACTCGTGGATCACGACCGACTACGGCTACGGGCCCATCCGCCTCCTGCCCCGCACCCGTGACCGGATCAGCACGCACTACCCGGGGACCGGCATCGCCGTCACCGAGTGGAACTACGGCGGCGGCACCGACATCTCGGGCGCGGTCGCCTCGGCCGACGTGCTCGGCGTCTTCGGTCGCGAGGGCGTGTCCATGGCGGCGATGTGGCCGCTGAACGGGGACGAGCGCTTCACCTACGCCGCCTTCCGGGCGTTCCGCAACTACGACGGAGCAGGCCACGGCTTCGGTGACACCGCGGTGGATGCCCAGACCTCCGACGCCGCCACGGCCAGCGTCTACGCCAGCTACGACGCCGCCGACCCGAACCGAGTGGTCCTCGTGGCCGTCAACAAGTCGACCAGCGCGAAGACCGCCGGCATCCGCCTCGGCCTCCCCCAGCAGTACGGCCGGGCCGACGTCTGGACGGTGACGGCCGGCGGGGGTCCCCAGCCGGTGGCCGCACCGGGGGTCACCGCGGTCGCCAGCAACGCCTTCTCCTACGCCATGCCGCCGATGTCGGTGAGCGTGCTCGTGCCCCGAGCGTGATCATCCGCTCCCTCCGCCGCCGCTGAGAGCGCTCGGGGTGCAACCGGGTCCGGCCGCCCAGCCCGGGTGGCCGGACCCGGCGCGTCGCGACGGCCCGACCCGGCGCCCTCAGCCCGGCTCGTCGGCCAGCACGACGAGCTGGTCGTCGGGCGCGAAGGTGATCGATGTCGCCTTGGTCGGGTTCAGCGTGACGCCGAAGTGCGCGGCCGGGTCGTGGCTGTCGGCGACGATCCGCCATCCCAGCGCGGCCTCGCCCCTTCGGGCGGCGGCCGCCGCCAGCTCGGCGAACGTGACGGCGCCGCCGGCCGGCGCGTACCAGGCGGCGGGCTTGCAGTAGATCTCGGCGCCCTCGGTGTCGAGCAGATCGGCGAACACCGCGTCGACCTCGGCCTGCTCGACCAGCTGGGCGAGCAGCAGGCCGACGAGGCGGTCGCTGACGATGAAGTCGCCCGCCGCCTCCGGTGGGATCAGCTCGGTGTCACGTTCGTCGAGCAGCTGGGTCACCACCGTGGCCTCGCTGCCCCGAGCGTGCAGCGCCTGGCGGACGAGCAGGGTGGTGACCAGGGCGCGGGCGTCGGCTTCGGCGACCGAGCGCTCGCGGGCGTCGCACAGGACGATGGCGTGGTCGCAGCCCTGGTCGGCGAGCGCCTCGACCAGCTCGGCGTAGGCGGCACCGACCGCATCACGGACGACGAGCTGGCAGTGCCGGGGTGGGTGGTCCACGCAGCCCCGGGCCGCCTCGGCGTCGTCGGGGTCGACGGCGACGGTCACCCGGGAGCCGGGAGGCACCAGGTCGTCGAGCTGGTCGATGATGACCGGGGCGACGCCGTTCCAGCCGAACACGATGACGTGCACCGGGTCGAGGTGACGGGGGGTCCCGCCGCCGGCTCCCGCCGGGAGGGGCGTGGGACCCTGGAACGAGATGAGCGAGTCGTCGGCCGCGAGCACGACGAGGTGGTCGCCGTCGCCCACGACGAGGTCCGGCGGCGGGGCGAGGTCCACCGTGCCGTCGGGGAAGCGCACGCCGGCGACGCAACAGGTCGAGAACCCGTTGGTGATCTCGTCGACGCGGTGGCCGACGGTGCCGGGCACCGGCAGCACGTACAGCTCCGACCCCCGGAAGCCGAGCAGCTCGTCATAGGTCCGGGCCACGCCGGCCGACAGCGCCGCCTGGGCGGTCGTGCGGGCGATGAACTCGACCGGGTTCACGACCGAGATCGCCTGGTCGTAGGTGAGCTCGAGCGCCGCCGCGGTGGCCGGGTCGTCGATCTCGCACACGACGGGCACCCCGGACCGGGGCGGGTGCGCTCCGTGCAGCAGGGCGAGCAGGGCCCGCACGACGGAGGCGTCCTCGGCGGTGTCGTCGATGATCACGATGCCCCGGGCCAGATCCGGTCGGCAGCGGGCCAGCGCCGCCGGGTCGCTCGGGCGCCCGCTGCGGCAGATCACCTCGGTGCCCGACGAGGCCAGCGCCGGCACCTGGGCGTCGAGCGCGTCGAACATCTCGGTGCTGTCGTGATCGGCCAGCACCACGACGGCGGCGTGCAGCCGGCTCCGGTTGGCGGCGACCAGCTCGTCGACGATGGTGAACACCTTGAGCGACCAGCCCAGCACGAGGGTGAAGTCCTCCCCGACGACGTCGTGGCGCGACGGCCGCAGGCGCTGCAGGAACAGCAGCTCGGCGAGCTTGGCGGTGACGATGGAGAACATGCCGATGCCGACGAGCATGGTCAGCACCGCGACCGTCCGCCCGGTGAGGGTCTTCGGCGACACGTCGCCGTAGCCGACCGTGGTGAGGGTCGCCGACGACCACCACAAGGCGTCCGAGACGCTGGTGATCGTGCCCTCCTGCTCCAGCCGCCACTCGACCGACGCCGACAGGAGCCAGACGAAGGGCACGACGAAGGCGACCACCCGCAGGGGGTGGTGACGTAGGTGGTGGCCGGTGCGGCGCAGCAGCAGGCCCCGCCGCAGGGCCCGGCTCAGCACCGGCACCAACCGCACGAGGGCCAGGCCGGCCTCGGCCTTGCGCGGACCGGCGGCGATCAGCGGCTGGCCGATCAGCAGCACCAGGTCCCACGACAGGCCCCGCAGCTCCGCCCGGCGGTCGCGGCTGAGCGCCAGCCGCACGACGAAGTTGACGGCGAAGGCGCCCCAGATCAGCCAGTTGCCGGCGCTGACGAAGCGCTGGTCGTCGGCCGGGGGGTCACCGGTCTGCACGATCAGCAGCGGGATCGAGCAGAAGGCGAGGAACATCAGCAGCGGATCGACCCAGCCGTCCATCCACCGCAGCGCCCGCAGGCGGGCGTCGTCCTCGGCGACCCGGCCGCGCGGGGTCGACGGGGCCGACGGGGCGGGTCCGGTCTGGTCCTCCACGGCCGTCGACGTTAGGCGCCGGGGGTGCGTAAGCGGTGCGTGGGCCGTGTGTCAGGCTCTCCCGATGGCCATCGACGACCAGACGGCCGACCCGCCGGTGCGCTGGGACCCCGAGCAGGGGACGTTCGTGGCCGTGCCGCGCCCGGCTGCGGCACCGGGCGGCCGTCGCCACGTCGTCATCGGCCCCGGTCAGCCGTCGGGCGCCTCGGCCGGCCCGTCCACCTCCGCCCCGCCCCGCCCGGCCCCGTCACCGTCGCGTCCGGCGCCACCCCCGCCGCCGGGCCCGAGGCCGGCCCGCGCCCCCGGTCCGCCCAAGCCGCCCCGGCCGCCGGGTGCCAACGCCCGGCTCGCCAAGCGGCTGCTGGTGGGGGCGCTGGCCTTCGCCGTGTTCGTGGTCGGGGGGCTGTTCGCCTTCGGTTGGTGGCAGTTCAGCCGCATCCCCCGGGTCGACGTGGCGTCGGTGCTGTCGAAGCCGACACCGGGTGGCACCAACTACCTGATCGTGGGCACCGACTCGCGGGAGGGGATCGCGGCCGACGACCCCAACGCCGGGGCCTTCCTCGGGCCGGGCGCCCCGGGCGGCGACAGCATCCGCACCGACACGATCATGGTGCTGCGGGTCGAGAAGGAGCGCTCGATGCTGCTGTCGATCCCACGCGACCTCTACGTCAAGAACCCCAAGACCGGCGAGATGGGCCGCATCAACGCCGTCTACCAGTCGGGGCCCGACCAGCTCATCCGGGCCGTGCAGAGCCTCGGGATCCCGGTGCAGCACTACCTGGAGATCAACTTCGTGAGCTTCGCCCGCCTGGTCGACGCCGTCGGGGGCATCGACGTGAGCTTCGAGCATCCCACCCGCGACACGAACTCCGGCCTCGTCGTCGACACGCCGGGCGTGAACCACCTCGACGGTGAGCAGGGTCTCGCCTACGTGCGGTCCCGCCACTACGAGGAGCTGATCGACGGGAGGTGGCGCGAGGACCCCACCGCCGACCTCGGCCGCGTCACCCGCCAACGGGCCTTCCTCAAGGCGCTGCTGTCGAAGGTGGGCAGCACCAAGAACCCCTTCACCGTGCTCTCGGTCTCGTCGACCCTCGGCGCCGGGCTGCGCATCGACAACGAGCTCTCCTACTTCGATGCGCTCGGGTTGGCGTGGCGGTTGCGGTCGTTCGACCCCGAGCAGCGCAGCCTGCCCACGAAGGGCCGCACCACGGCCGGCGGCGCCGCCGTGCTCGACCTCACGCCCGAGGCCAAGCCGATCATCGGCGAGTTCGCCACCTGAGGTGCTCGCGTCAGCCCGGCACCGCCAGCCGGGACTTGACCACCTTGCCCATGGCGTTGCGGGGGAGCGAGTCGACGAGGAACACCTCCCGGGGCCGCTTGTGGCCCACCAGGGTGGCGGCGACGTGCGCCGCCAGCTCCGCAGGCGTCGCCTGGACGCCGTGTCGCAGCACGACCCAGGCCGCCACCCGCTCGCCGAGGTCGTCGTCGGGGAGGCCCTTCACCGCGGCCTCGGCGACGGCCGGGTGGTCGAGCAGCGCGGCCTCGACCTCGCCGGCGCCGATCTTGAACCCGCCGCTCTTGATCAGGTCGGTGGCCCGGCGACCGACGATGCGCAGCCAGCCCCGACCGTCCACGGGGGCCAGGTCGCCGGTGTGGAACCACCCCTGCGGGTCGAGCACGGTGGCGGTGGCCTCGGGCTGGTTCCGGTAGCCGGAGAAGACCGAGGGCGACCGCACCCACAGCTCGCCCATGGCGGCGTCGTCGGCCGGGACGTCGAGGCCCGCCTCGTCGACGATGCGCACCTCGGTGCCCGGCAGGGGCGGGCCGACCGTGCCGGTGCGGCGGTCGGCGGCGGGCACGGCGGTGATGATGCACGTCTCGGTCGTGCCGTAGCGCTCGATCACCGTCTGACCGGTGCGGGCGATCAGGCGCTGCGCGACCGGCCCCGGCAGCCCGGCCGATCCGCTCACGAGGAGGCGGGCGTCGGCGAGCGCGCCGGCGAGGCGCTCGGCGAGGACCGGGTCGCCATCGTCGCTCATGGCGTCGGCGAGCCGGGCGTAGAGGGTGGGCACCGCGAAGAGCACGGTGGGACCGTCGAGGGCGCCGGTGGCCAGCGCCGCGGCGACGGCGCCGGGGGAGAAGCGCCCGGTGTGGCGGAGGCGCCCGCCGAGGCGGATCGGCCCCAGGACCCCGAGGACGAGCCCGTGCACGTGGTACAGCGGCAGCGAGTGGACGAGGGTGTCGGCCGGGGTCTGCTCCCAGACCGTGGCCAGGGCGTCGAGGTTGGCGGCCAGGGCCCGACGTGACAGGACCGCGCCCTTCGGCGGACCGGTCGTGCCGGAGGTGTAGATGACCAACGCCGGCTGCTCGGGGTCGGGCTCGGGCGGGAACGGGTCGACCTCGGACGGGTCGCGGGGCAGGCCGGCGGGGTCGATGGTCACGGTCGGCCGGCCGGCGAGGGGTGCGGGGACGTCGGCATCGACCGGGTGCAGGACCAGGTCGGGGTCGGCGTCGGCGACCTGGTGGCCCAGCTCGCGCTCGCCGCCGTGGCCGTCGACGGGTACGACCAGGGCGCCGGCCGCCAACCCGCCGAGCACGGCGAGCGCCGAGGCGAGATCGGGTCGGGTGGGCACGAGGACGCGCTCGGCCCGGCGATGCGTCACCTCGGCGGCCACGGCGGCGACCGCGGCCCGCAGCGCCGACCCCGATCGCGCCTCGTCGTCGATGCGCAGCGACACCCCGGCCGCCTCGAGGCCGGCCAGCAGCGCCGGCGTCACAACGGGCCGTGCGAGGCCACCACGTACTTCGTCGTGGGCATGGCGCCGTCGAGGACGTCGCCGAGGGCGGTGACGAACTCGGCCATGTGCGGCAGGCCGAAGTGGGCGACGAGCGCCTCCTCGTCCTCCCACTCCTCGAACAGGTGGAACACGTTCGGGTCGGCCAGGTCGGCGGAGAACGTGTAGGAGATGTTGCCCGGCTCCGCCTCGGTGGCCTCGGCCATCGTGAGCGCGGCGGCCACGGCCCGCTCGCGCTGCTCGGGCTTGATGCGAGCGGTGGCCTTGACGACGATCATGTGGGTCCTTTCGCTACCGGTTCCATGGCCACACCGCCGGTTCGGGCGAGCGGCGACCCGAGCCGCGGCTCGGCGGCGAAGAGCTGGTGCAGGAGCTGCACGGCGATCGATCCCTCGCCGACCGCCGATGCCACCCGCTTCACCGATCCATGGCGCACGTCGCCTGCCGCGAACACGCCCGGCATGCTCGTCTCGAGGAGCAACGGGTCGCGACCGTGGGCCGCCGCGAACCGGTCGGAGACCTCGGCCCCCGTGAGCACGAACCCCTGGGGGTCGCGCTCGAGGTCGGCCGGGAGCCAGTCGGTGTTGGGGCGCGCCCCGATCAGGACGAACAGCGCCTGTGCGTCGACGGTGGTGTCGGTCTGCGACTCGCGATCGCGGAGCACGAGGTGCTCGAGGCGGCCGTCGCCGCCACCGCCGACCACCTCGCTGCCGAGGCGGACGTCGACGTTCGGCGTCGCCTCGACCTGGCGCACGAGGTACTCGGACATCCCGGCCCGCAGCGACGGCGCCCGTACGACGAGGGTGACCCGTGCGGCGTACCGGGCGAGGTGCAGCGCGGCTTGCCCGGCGGAGTTGGCGCCGCCGACGATGAACACGTCGCGGCCGACGAGCGCGGGGGCCTCCGCCGTCGAACCCCCGTAGAACACCCCGGCGCCGTGCAGCGCCTCGAGCGAGGGCACGCCGAGCCGGCGGTAGCTGGCACCGGTCGCCAGCAGCACGGCCGCCGTGCGCACCGGTCCGACGTCGGAGAGGGTGACGACGAGCCCGTCGCCGTCGCGATCGAGGCCGGTCACCGTCTGCATGAAGGCGAAGCGGGCGCCGAAGACCCAGGCCTGGCCGTAGGCGTTCTGCGCGAGCTGCCGGCCGCTGATGCCACGCGGGAAGCCGAGGTAGTTGCGGATCAGGGAGCTGGAGGTGGCCTGTCCGCCGATCCCCCCGCGGTCGACCACCAGGGTGCTGAACCCCTCCGATGCGCCGTAGACCGCTGCCGACAGCCCGGCCGGTCCCGCCCCGACGATGACGGCGTCGAACCGCGACCGGTCCGGCTGGACGGCGCCACCGGTGGTCAGGGCGATCTCGGCGTTGGTCGGGTTCTGCAGGTACGTCCCGTCGGGCAGCACGACGAGCGGGAGGTCGATGCCGTCACCCGCCCCGGCGAGCAGCGCCCGACCCTCGTCGGAGTCCGCGAGGCAGAAGTGGTGCACGACGGCGCACTCCTTGAGCGCCTCGCGCAGCTCGTAGGCACGGCCGGACCAGGACTCGCCGACGACGTGGACGGTGTACGGCGAGGTGCGCTGCGCCTCGGCCCACTCGACCAGCATGCCCGTGATCGTCTGGTGGAAGACCTCGTCGGGCGGGGGCGACGGCCGCATCACGTGCTGGTCGATGTGGCCCTCGGCGATCCCCGCGAAGATCGCGTCGCCGGTCTCCTTGCGACCCCAGTCCCCCCATGCGATCAGTGCGCCGCGCCGCGCCTGGGGGTGGAGTCGCCCGGCGTCGTCGAGCACGGCGCGCACCGGTGGAGCGGACCACTGGCCTGCGAGCACCACGGCGACCTCCGCGCCCGAGGCCGCGAGCTCCTCGAGGCGTGCTCGCGCCGCTTCGGGCGATCGCAGGCAGACGACCTGGTAGTGGCGGGCGTAGCGGTCCTGCAGCTCGCGCTCGATGTCGGCGAGCCCGTCGGCGTCGTCGTCGAGGACGAGGAGCACGGGCTGGGCCATGCCCGCAGACTAAGCGGATCGCCGACCGCGGCGCGGCTCGAACCGGCTCGTCGGCGCCCGGAGGACGGCCTGAGCGACCGCGGTCAGCGGACGCCGAGCAGCAGCTCGGTGACGAGCTGGTCGAGGCGCTCGTGGCCGAGCCCCCGGGCGGCGAGGGCGTCCTCGTCGGCGGCGGCGCCCGCCTGCCGCACCTCGGCCAGCGCCTCGGGGCCCAGCCCACCCGGCGAGGTCGGCACGCCGATCGCCTCGACGCCGGCGGCGGCGAGGGCCTCGGCGATGTCGGGGTCGTCCCGGAAGCGGCGCGCCTTCTCCCGCAGGATGAGGTAGGTGCGCATGCAGCCGCGGGCGAAGTCCCACACCCCTTCGGCGTCCTCGGTGCGGTAGGCGTGGGCGTCGAAGTGGCGCATGCCCGGCCAGCCGGCGTCCTCGAGCAGCAGCACGGTGTAGAAGGCGTCACGCACGCCTTCGCTGCCGAAGCGGAAGTCCTGGTCGAACTTGGCGATCCGCTGGGCGTTGAGGTCGATGTGGAACAGCTTGTCGTGCCACAGCGCCTGGGCCACCGCGTGGGTGAACGACAGGCCCGACATGGTCTCGTGGGCGAACTCGGGGTTGAGCCCCACCATCTCGGGCCACTCGAGCCGCTCGATGAAGGCGAGGGCGTGGCCGACGGTGGGCAGCAGCAGGTCGCCCCGGGGCTCGTTGGGCTTGGGCTCGAGGGCGAAGCGCAGGTCGTAGCCCCGCTCGCGCACGTAGGCGCAGCACAGGTCCACCGCCTCGGCGTAGCGGTCGAGGGCACGGCGCACGTCCTTGGCGGCCTCGGCCTCGACCCCTTCGCGCCCACCCCACATGACGTAGGTCGTGGCGCCCAGCTCGACGCCGAGGTCGATGGCGTCGAACGTCTTGGCCACCGCGAGGCGGCGCACCTCGGGGTCGTTGGCGGTGAAGGCCCCCTCCTTGAACACCGGCCGGGAGAAGAGGTTGGTGGTGGCCATGGGCACGCGCAGGCCGGTGGCGTCGAGGGCCTGCCGGAAGCGCTTGACGATGCGCTCCCGCTCGGTGGCGCTCGAACCCGGGGGGACGAGGTCGTCGTCGTGGAAGTTCACGCCGTAGGCGCCGAGGTCGGCGAGGCGGTGGACGGCCTCGACGGGGTCGAGCGGCGGACGGGTCTCGTGGCCGAAGGGGTCGCGGCCCCGGTTCCCCACCGTCCACAACCCGAAGGTGAAGTGGTCGTCGGGCGTGGGCGTGTGGTCGTCGGGCATCGTCGGCCTCCTCGTGACCCGGGGTCGACCAGAATCTACCGATGCACGACGAACGGCCCGGTGACGACGCTCCCTACCGCGACCCTTCCCGGCCCACGGCCGCGCGGGTCGCCGACCTGCTCGGCCGGATGACCCTCACCGAGAAGGTCGCCCAGCTGGTGTCCGCGTGGCTGACCCTCGACGAGGAGTCCGGCGAGTTCGCACCGAGCCAGTTCTCGTTCGGGTCCGAGGCCATCGGCGACCTCGGCGAGGCGATGGCCCACGGGATGGGCCAGATCACCCGCCCGCTCGGCAGCCAGCCCATCGAGCCGGCCGACGGCGTGCGCATCATCAACGAGATCCAGCGGCGCCTCGTCGAGGAGACGCGGCTGGGGATCCCCGCCATCTGCCACGAGGAGTGCCTGACCGGCGCCATGTTCCTCGGGGCCACCTCGTTCCCGTCGCCGCTGAACTTCGCCGCCACCTGGGACCCCGAGCTGATCGGTCGGGTGGGCGACACCATCCGTCGCCAGATGCGTTCGGTCGGCACCCACCAGGGCCTGGCGCCGGTCGCCGACGTGGCCCGCGACCCCCGCTGGGGGCGGGTGGAGGAGACCCTCGGCGAGGACCCCTACCTCGTGGGCCGGTTCGTCACCGCCTACGTGCAGGGCCTGCAGGGCGGCGCACCCGGTTCGCCGGGCGAGGCCGATCTGCGCCACGGCGTGATCGCCACGCTGAAGCACTTCGTCGGCTACTCGGGCAGCGAGGGAGGGCGGAACTTCGCCCCCACCCACGTCGGGCCGCGCGAGCTGGCCGACGTCCACCTCGTCCCCTTCGAGATGGCGGTGAAGGAGGGGGGCGCGCGGTCGGTCATGAACTCCTACCAGGAGGTCGACGGGGAGGCGCCCGCCGGCAGCCGTCGCCTGCTCACCGAGGTCCTGCGCGACCAGTGGGGCTTCGACGGCTTCGTCGTGGCCGACTACGGCGCCGTCACCTTCCTGCACGCCTTCCACCACGTGACCGCCGGGCGCACCGAGTCGGCCGCGGCTGCCCTGGCCGCCGGGCTCGACGTCGAGCTACCCAACCCGGGGGAGTTCCCCCAGGGCATCCCCGACGCGCTCGAGCGAGGCCTGCTGACCATGGCCGACGTCGACCGGGCCGTCGAGCGGGTGCTGCGCCACAAGGTCGAGCTCGGCCTGTTCGAGGCGCCCTACGCCGACCCCGGCGGCATCGACCTCGACCGACCCGAGGACCGGGCGCTGGCGGCCGAGGTCGCCCGACGGTCGATCACCCTGCTCCGCAACGACGGGCTGCTGCCGATCGACCCGGCCGCCGGCCAGCGGGTGGCCGTGATCGGCCCGAACGCCGACGACCGGCGGGCCCTGTTCGGCAACTACAGCTTCGAGAACCACATCCTCTTCACCCACTTCCCGCACCTCGCCGATCGCGTCCAGGTGCCCACGGTGCTCGACGCCCTGCGCGAGCGCCTCGACGGGGAGCGGGTCGTGCACGACCAGGGCTGCGAGGTGATGGGCGACGACGCCTCGGGCATCGCCGACGCCGTGGCGGCGACCGCGGCGGCCGAGCTCGCCGTGGTCGTGGTGGGCGACAAGGCGGGGCGCTCCGGATAGGGACGTCGGCGAGGGCACCGACACCGCCGACCTGTCGCTCCCCGGCGTGCAGGCCCGGCTCGTCGACGAGGTGCTGGCCACCGGCACGCCGACCGTCGTCGTGCTGCTGAACGGTCGGCCGTTCGCCCTCGGCGACCTGGCCGAGCGGGCGGCGGCGATCGTCGAGGCGTGGTTCCCAGCCAGGACGGCGCCGCCGCGGTGGCCGACGTGCTCGTGGGCGCGGCCGAGCCGTGCGGGCGGACCACGCTCACCTTCAGCCGGGGCGCCGGCGTGCAGCCCTGGACCTACGACCACAAGTGGCTGGCCCCCGGCTTCCCCCGGCTGCCCGACGTCGACCCGGTGTTCCCCTTCGGCCACGGCCTGTCCTACACGACCTTCACCTACGACGAGCTGGAGATCGCCCCACCCGAGGTGCCCGTCGACGGCGCCTTCTCGGTGTCGTGCACGGTCACCAACGCCGGCATCCGCCCCGGCGACGAGGTCGTCCAGCTGTACCTGGGTGATCCCGTCGCTCGGTCACCCGCCCGGTGCGCGAGCTGAAGGGGTTCGCCCGCGTGCCGCTGGCGCCGGCGCCGCCGCCCGGGTCACCTTCGAGGTCCCGGTCGAGGTGATGGCCTTCACCGGTGTCGACCTGCGCCGCATCGTCAGGCCGGGAAACGCTCACGGTGGAGGTCGGGGCCTCCAGCGCCGACGTCCGGCTCCAGGGCTCGGTCGAGGTGGTGGGTGACGTCCGGTCGGTGGGGGAGGACCGGGCGCTCACCAGCGGTGTGGTGGTCGCGCCGATCTAGAGGTTGGCCATCTTGAACAGCTGGATGGCCTCGATCGGCCCGAAGTACTCGTCGCGGTTGTCCGTGAAGAAGTGGTAGGCCCACTGCTCCATCGGCGGGGTGGTGGGGTTCTCGCCCTCGTCGACGAACTGCATGGGCTCGACCTCGAAGGTCCCGCGGTCGACGGTGATCCACTCGCCACCGATCACCACCCGCGAGATCTGGTTCAACCTGATGGGCACGGGGATCCTCCGGCACGCCGTGGGACGAGACGCCGAGACGATAGCTAGCGGCGGTGCAGGTCGGGGTGCCATCGGCGACGGCGCGAGACGACCGCGACGCCCAGGCCGACGGCGGCCACCGCGGCGAGGACGATCGCCGCGACCTGCAGCGCCCGGGCCCGGAAGCCCGCCGACTCGGGCAGGGCGCCGATGGCGCTCGGCGGCAGCCACGTGGTGGTCGGGGTGCCCGGGGCGATCCGGGAGGAGGCCCCGTCGGCCAGGTAGGTGGTGAAGAACTGCACCATCGGCACGGTGGCCACGTCCCGGTACGCGTCGGCGTGGCGATCGCCGGGGACGGCGAGCACCTGGGCCGCCACCCCGGACCGAGTGAGGCCGGTCGGCCATCTCCTGGGCCTGCGAGAGCAGCACGAGAGTCCTCGTCGGAGGAGGCGAAGGCTGCACATGGGTGGCGTCTGGGCGCCGACGTGGAAGACCGGGGACGCCGCTCGGTAGTCGGCGGGGCACTGGGTCAGGGTGCAGCCGATGTAGGCCTGGATGACCGACGGGTCGATGACGCCGACGCAGTTCGGGTCGTCGACGCAGCCCTGCGGCGTGTTGGCACCGCGCACCGAGCCCGGGGTGCCGAGCCGTCCTCCGCCCACGTTCGTCGGGGCCAGGCTGATGAGGTCGCTCGGTCCCGACCAGGACACCACGGCCCGGATCGGCGGGCGACCGGCCGCGCCGGGCCCGTTGGTGCCGAGCAGCATCGCCAGGTTGCCGCCGGCCGAGCCACCGAAGGCGCCGATGCGCTGGGGGTCGACGCCGTAGGTGGCGGCGTTGTCCTGGACCCAGCGCAGGGCGGTCTGCACGTCGCGCAGCTCGGCGGGCCACGGATCGGGAGCATCCAGGCGGTAGTCGGGTGCGAAGGCGACGAAGCCGGCCCGGGCGAGGGCCACGCCCTCGGGCTGGGCGGAGGACTTGTCACCCACCTGCCAGCCGCCCCGTGGATCAGCAGCACCGCAGGCCGTCCAGTGCCCGGCGTCGCCAGTTGGTAGACGTCGAGCAGCAGGGTCTGGCCGCCGGCCTCGCCGTAGCGGACGTTGGCCTGCAACGTCGGCGCGCCGGTCCCGGTGGGCATGGGCAGGCTCGTGGCCGTGGTGGCCGTCGACTGGGCGGCGACCAGGGTGCCGACGTCGCCAGCGCGCCCACCAGCACCAGCGTCGTCAGCGCGGCGACCGCCCCGACCCGCGCCACCGGCCGCACCGCCGACGTCAACCGGTGACCGCGCTCGGGGAGCGACCGGCGGCCTGCGGTGGCAGGGCCAGCCAGTCCGCGACCTCCGACCGTCCGCGCTCGCCGAGGTGCAGGCCGTCGACCCGCAGCTCGTGGTCGTGGCTGCGCACGGGATCGTCATCGATCCAGCCGGCGTAGTCGGCCACCGTCGTGCCGCCGACCGCGTCGACGGCCTCGGCGGCGACGGCGTTGAGCCGGTCGACGCGGGCGGGGTCGTTCTCGGGTGCGGTCTGCGGTCGATCGATGTGGGGCTGGGAGAACCACACGACCGGCACCCCCGGGGCCCGCAGGACCTGCAGCGCCTGGGCCAGCTCGCCGCGCAGCCAGGCGTCGTAGTCGGGGTCGCCGATGTGCAGCCAGCGATCGCCGAGGGCGGGGACCTTCCGGTCGATGGCGTCCCACGGCGAGGCCCCCGTCAGCACGACGTCGGGCTGGAAGCGCTCGGCTCGGTCGGCCCACCGCTCGGCCCAGCGGGCACACTCCTCGCCGGCGTCGCCCTCGCCCGCCGCAGCTGGCGCACAGAGCCGCCCCGGCCGAAGGCGCACCCGGGCAGGGCTCGGTTCCAGACCCGGGGTGATCGCCATGGCTGGCGGACCAGGCCGTCAGGCCAGCCACTGCCATGTTGTAGGCGACAGGTCGCCGACCACGAGCTTGCGCACGGGGGCTCGCTCAGGGCGAGCAGGCCCCCCGCCGCCGAGGTGCCGGCGGCGACCTCGACGGCGGCCGGCGCCGGCGCCGGCGTCGACCGGGCGGCCGGCGGCTCGGCAGCTCGGGCGCGGCGGTGAGCCAGGCTCGGGCGGAGGCGGAGCGAGGGTGACGACGATCGCCGCGACAGCCAGGGTGCGCGGCCACCGCAGGCGCCGCCACCAGCGCGCGCCGGCCAGGAGGGCGGCGACGCAACAGATCGGCTTGCTCCAGCAGGTGGTGGCTCCAGGGCGGCGAGCCCGAGGTGATGGCCAGCCGCAGGCCGGGCAGGGCCAGGGATCCAGGCCGGTGCGGGCCGGCGTCAGCCACAGGAAGACCGGCCAGTGCAGGACGTAGGCGCTGTAGCTGACCACGCCGACGACCCCGAGCAGGCGCAGCGACAGCACCCGGTGCACCGGGCCGTGCTGGCGCACGGCCACGATCACCACGGCGGCCAGCACGGCGGCGAGCAGGAAGCCGCCGCGGTAGATGGCCGGCTCCGAGATCGGCACGGTGACCCAGAGCACGATCGTGCCGAGCAGCGCCAGGCCACCGGCCACCTCGGCGACCACGACCGCGCCCCGGTGACGCAGGGGCGCCCGACCGGCCAGCACGACGGCGAGGAAGGCACCGACGAGGAACTCGCCCGCCCGGGCGTCGGTGCCGTAGTAGGCACGCTCGGATCCCGGGGTGTGCACGACGGCCATCCAGACCGCGGAGGCGATGGCGAGGCCGCCGAGCAGTCCGGCGAGCAGCGCCCGCTCCCGGCCCTGCAAGGGTCCCGGCCGTCGGCGCCGACCCACCAGTGCCAGCAGCCCGACCGCGAGCAGCGGGAACACCAGGTAGAACTGCTCCTCGACCGCCAGCGACCAGAAGTGCTGGACGGGGGAGGGGGCGGCGAACACGTCGGCGTAGGTGCGCCCGTCGGAGATGAAGTGCCAGTTGGCCACGTAGCCGAGGCCGGCGAGGACGTCTCCGCGCAGCTTGGCCAGCTGGTTGCCGGAGGCGACGGTCGCGGCGAAGACCAGCACGGCGGTGAGGCCGACGAGGGCGCCGGGCATCAGCCGCCGGAAGCGGCGACCCCAGAACGCCCGCAGGTCGATCCGGCCGGTGCCGTGGTGCTCGGCCAGCAGCAGGGCCGTGATGAGGTAGCCGGACAGGGCGAAGAAGGCCGACAGCGTGAAGTAGGCCCCCGGCACCACGCCGAGCTCACCGTGGTAGGCCAGCATGAACAGCAGGGCCAGGCCGCGGAGCCCGTCGAGGGCGGGCTCGTGGGCGATGCGGGGAGAGGGGGCAGGCTCGCGCACGGGAGCCTCCAGGGTATCCCCGCGGGGGCCGGGCCCGGCAGTCGCCTGGCGACCCGGCGTGGTCGGTAGGGTGACCGATCGTGGCCGTCCTGGTCGATCCCCCGGTGTGGGCCCGTCGTGGGATCCGCTTCGCCCATCTGGTCAGCGACCTCGCCTACGGCGAGCTGCACGCCTTCGCCGCCCGGCTCGAGCTGCCTCCCGTGGCGTTCCACGGCGACCACTACGACCTGCCCGAGTCGCTGTGGGACCGGGCCGTCGCGCTGGGGGCCGAGCCGGTCAGCGGCCGCGTGCTGGTGGCTCGCCTGCGGGCGGCCGGGCTGCGCCGGGCCCGCTGAGCCGCGCTCGGCGGTCGATGCGTCGGCTGGCCCTACCATGCCGGCCATGCCGGCACCGGCCGACAAGCGGGTCACGCCGATGTGGCTGGCCCACCACTGGCCCGAGGACTACGACCGGTGCGTGCGCATCGGGCGGACCCACGTGTGCCGCCGGTGCCTGGTGCTGTACCCGGTCGCCATCGGTGTGGCCGCGGCGCTGCTCGCCGTCGGCCTGCCGGGCTGGCTGACGGCCGCCATGGTCGTCGTGCTGCCCCTTCCCGCCGTCGTGGACTTCGTCGGGGAGCACCTCGGGCACCTCCGGCCGTCGCCCCGGCGCCTCCTGGCGGTCACCGTCCCGCTCGGCGTCGGGCTCGGCGCCGGGTTCGCCCGGTACCTCGACCACCTCGCCGACCCGGTCTTCTGGGGCGTGGTGGCGGTGTACGGCGGGGGATGCGTCGCGGCCGCGCTCGTCGGCCGTCGTCGTTGAGCGACGGGGGTAGGTTGCCGGACATGGCTCGCCCCCAGCTGTACTTCAACCGGAACTGCTCGACGGCCCGGAAGGCCCGTGACCTGCTCGCCGCCGCTGGGGTCGAGGTGGAGGTGGTCGAGTACCTCAAGGCACCGCCGGACCGCGCCACGCTGCGGGCGCTGGTGGGGGCGGTCGACGCCCCGCCGGCGGAGCTGGTCCGCAAGGACAAGCGCTTCAAGGAGCTCGGGCTCGTCGCCGACGACTACCGGTCGGCGGGCGCGGTGGTCGACCTGCTCGTCGAGCACCCCGAGCTGCTGCAGCGACCGATCCTCGTGGTGGGCGAGCGCGGCGTCATCGGCCGACCGCCAGAGCGGGTGCTCGAGCTGGTGTCGTGACCCGGTCACCGGCGCGGCGATTCCCCGCCGTGCTGGGCACCCGGTACGCTCCGCCGGGTGGACGACGGGCTCCCTCGCGAGGCGGCGCGCGAGCTCCGGTACCTCGCCGGCGTGCTCGACGACTTCGACGCGCACCACGAGCGACGGCCGACCCACCTCGCGCCCGGTGAGGGCGAGATCCAGCTGTCACGGGCCCGGGGGTACGAGGAGGCTCGAGAGCGCGTGGTGCGGCCGGCGCTCGACGCGGTCGCCTGGCGTCTCGAGCGGCGCGGGCACCACGCCTGGCTGGAGGCCCTGCCCGCGCCGGAGGTGCTCCACGCCGACGAGGAGCACGAGGGGGAGCTGCCCGACCTCGCCGGTCTGGCGTTCAAGGTGCTGCCGGTCGCCGACCTGCGCACGGCCCAGCACGCCCCGTTCCTGGCGTTCGCGCTGAACCCCCGCACCTGGCGCATCGACTGCGCCATCGGCGGGCTCGACCCCGGCAGCGACCACCGCCTGCGCTTCGACTCGCTCGAGCCCGAGTCGGTCGATGCCGCCGCCGTCGCCCGCCTGGCGATCATCCTCGTGGAGGAGGTGTTCCTGCGTCGTCACCGGGTGCTCGACGAGGAGCCGGCCGGTGCCGGCGACTGGGTGCCCGACCTCGGCGGGATCATCCCCACCACCGGCGAGTCCCGCGACTGGCAGGAGGCGACGACCGGGGCACCGGGTCGACACGGGCGCCCCCGCCCTCGGGTGGAGCGGGACACCGCCATCCGGCCCGGGCCGACACCGACGCCGCGCCCGGCGGGTCGGACCCTGCCCCTGGCCGAGGACCGCCAGCTCCCCGCCGCCGAGGACGACCCCGGCCCCGAGGCCGGGGGCGACCAGACAGAGCCCTGAGCGCCGCCCCGGGGACGCTCGTCGGTCCGCCGGGCTCCCGTCAGCCGGCGACGTGCACGACCACCTTGCCGGTGTTGGCGCCGGTGAACAGGCGGTCGAGCGCGTCGGGGGCGTGCTCGAGGCCCTCCACGACGTCGGTGCGGTGCCGGATCTCGCCATCGGCGACCCAGCCCGCCAGGGTGAGGGCGGCCTCCGCGAAGCGGTCGACGTGGTCGAGCAGCAAGAAGCCCTCCATCCGGGCGCGCTGCACGATCAGGTTGCTCAGGTTGCGTGGTCCCGGCCGGGGCTCGACGTCGTTGTAGGTGGCGATGGCGCCGCACAGCACGATCCGGGCGCCGATGGCGAGGTGGTCGAGGGCCGCCTCGAGGATGTCACCGCCGACGTTGTCGTAGAACACGTCCAGGCCGTCGGGGCACAGCTCGCCGAGGCGGGCGCCGACGTCCTCGGTGCGGTAGTCGACGGCGGCGGCGAACCCCAGCGCATCGGTGAGCCAGGCGCACTTCTCGGCGCCACCGGCGATGCCGATCACCCGGGCACCCCGGATGCGGGCGATCTGGCCGGCGACCGAGCCGGTCGCCCCGGCGGCACCCGACACGACCACCGTCTCCCCGGCCTGCGGGCGGCCGTACTCGAGCATGCCCACGTAGGCGGTGATCCCGGTGACGCCGTAGACGCCGAGGGCGTCGGCGAGGTCGATGCCGTCGGGGAGGGGTTGCACCTGGTCGCCCGGTCCCAGCACGCACAGCTCCTGCCAGCCGGTCATGCCGAACACCGCCGAGCCCACCGGCAGGTCGTCGCGCCGGGAGGCCACGACCACCGCGGTGCCACCGCGGCGCACCACGTCGCCGTGGGGCACCGCGGGGAGGTAGGTGTCGTGGGAGATCCAACCCCGGATGGTCGGGTCGATCGACAGGTAGCGCACCGCGGCCAGGGCCTCGCCGTCGGCCAGCTCGGGCACCGGGACGGACTCGAGCCGGAAGCAGTCCGGGGTGACCGCGCCCACCGGCCGGCGGGCCACGACGATGCGGCGGTTGGTGGACGGTCGGGTGACGTCGGGCGCGGACATGACCGCCAGCCTATGGTCGGCTCGGCCGTCTCGGCAGTGCCGGGTCAGGCCCAGTGGTCGTACCAGCCGGCGGCGGCGAACCCGAGCCGGCGGTACAGCCCCTCCGCAGCCGGGCTGGGCTGGAGGACGGCCGGCAGCCGCGCCGAACCGGCCAGCACCGCGGCGGTCAGCGCCGTGGCGATCCCCAGCCCCCGCGCCTCGGGCACCACGCCGATGCCGTACACGCCGACGAGGCCGGCGGCCCGGTAGCCCATGCCGACCCCGACGGCGGCCCCGTCGAGGCGGGCCAGCCGGAGGTCCATCGCCGGGTCGGCGAGGATGCCCGGGGCGTGGATGTCGAGGTCGCTCACCGGTGGCCGGGCCCCGTAGGCCCGCACCACCGTTCGCTCGAAGGCGACCAGGTCCTCGACGTCGGCCACCCGATCGATCCGCAGCCCGGGGATCGACGGGACCGGCGGCAGCGGATCGTCGGCGGTCGCGACGCGGTGGAACCACGGGGCGCGGGCCCGATGGGCGATGCCGAGGGGACGCAGGTCGAGCTCGCCGAAGCTGTCGCACACGGACAGGTAGGTGCCGTTGCCGTCGGCCCAGTCACCGAGGTCGGCCACGAGGCGCCGCCGGTCGGCGATCCCCGAGCCCCGTCGTCGGCTGACGGCGCTGTGGTAGATGCTCGGCTGGGTCTGCGCGGCCCGCCACCAGTCGGGGGTGGGGTCGCTCACGACGCCGAGGGCGGCCAGCGAGGCGTCGTGCCACGCGGCGAGGTTGGCGGCACCGGCGGTGACCACGTCGGACACCGGCCGAGTCTGCCCGACGGCGAGCCGTCGGACCCGGCGGGTCAGCCGTTGGCGAGCAGCAGCACCTGGTCGGGATGGTGCGCGGCCGCCCGCAGGACCTCGTAGGCGTCCTCGACCAACGGCACGAGGTGCTGCGCCGTGCGGAACCACTGGCGGTCCATGTGACGGAACCCGTCGAGGTAGGCGGCCAGGTCGTCCTGGTCGAGCCAGCCCTTGTTGCCGAACCGCAGCACGATCTCGAGCGCGGCGACGGCGTCCTCCTGGCCGTACGCCTGGGCCAGCTCGATCAGCTCGCGGCCCCAGGCCAGCCGGCGGGCGTCGGTGGGCGTCCAGCCGACCTCGGGCAGGCTGTCCTTGAGGCGCACCGGGTCGGCGAAGGGCCGGGTGGGCTCGAGGTGGGCGGCCATGAGCACCCGGTACCACTCGGCGAGGTGCCGCTCCTCGAACCCGTCCTCCCACTCCTCGGGCGTGTGACAGGGGAGCGAGGCGATGTAGTCGTGCACCACCGGATCGTCGCTGCGCCACAGGGTGGCGACGCGGGCGCGGAAGCGGGCCAGGCCGTCGTCGTCGACCAGACCGGCGAACAGGTCGTCGAACTCCCGGTGCAGGCCGACGGGGTCGAGCAGCCAGGCCTTGCCGGGCTGGCCCAGCGGGCCCCGGCCGGCCCGGGCAGCCCCCCGGCCCGGGACCGGGCGCGAGATCAACTGCATGCTCATGACAGAAAAGTGTGAACCCTGCGAGGGCCCAGATGGGGGATACCCGCGGCAGGCGGGGCCGCGGTCAGGTCGTCGACGAGCCGGCGCGCAGCTCGTCGACGAGGGCGTCGAGCACGGGGCGGATCGACGGGGCCGGCGCGGCCTCGATGGACTCCATCGAGCAGAAGACCTCGGTGTGGGTGGCGCGGCCCTGGGTGGTCAGCACGACCGAGCACGACGGGCCGCCCTCGAACCGCACGATGATCTCGAGGATCCCCAGCTGGCGGTCGACGTAGGCCACGTCGCCGACCCGGCTCGCCGCCTCGTACAGCACGGCGAACGTCTCGGGGGGCGGGGCCTCGATCGTCAGGCTGCCCTCGTCGAGGACGGCGGCCGGGGGCGCCGCGGCCGGGGGCGCCGCGGCCGTCGAGGAACGTGGCGCCGGCGACGAGGGGGGCGCCGGCACCGTGCCGCCGTGGTCGTCGAGGGCTCGCTGCAGGACCGCCATCGCGTGGGTGAGGCGGACGGTGGTCCCCGCCGCGTCCTGCGAGGCCGCCCCGTCGGCGACGTCGGGGTGGTGGATGCGCACCAGGGCGCGGTAGGCGGCTCGCACCTGGGCGCGGTCGCACCCCGGTGCGAGTCCGAGCACCCGCAGCGCCTCGGCGACGTCCACGGGCGCCCACGCTAGTGGGCACGCCGGCCTCCCCCATCTGGTCCCCCTGCGGCGTGGTGGCCCGCTCAGGCGGATCGGCGCTCGGCGAGCTCGGTGATCGGCGTCGCCCGCTCGGCGAGCGCGTCGGAGCGGCGGATGATGAGGATCTCGCTGGTGCGGAAGCTGGCCAGCCGGCTGCTCCAGCAGTCGACGACCCGACGGCCGTCGCCGAGGGCGAAGAACGTCGTCATCTGGCCCTCCTGCTGGTAGGCGTCGGCCGCCTCGATCCGCTCGATCGTGCGGTCCTTCAGGACCACCTCGTAGGTCGCCATCGGTCACCTCCCCGTCCGTGCCCGTTCGCCGCGCCCCGTGGCGAGCTGGGTCTCGCAGGACGGTACGACCGGTGCCCTGTGGGGAGGAAGAGGGGCAACCCTGTGACTTCGCTGGGGACAAGGGTGCCCGACCGGTGGACAGCGGTGCGCGAGGATCCCCTCATGGCCGACGAGCTGCTCGAGATCACCTGCCCCCGCTGCGGCGAGGCAGCCGCCACCCGCTTCTACGGCCCCTGCGACGCCTGCCGCGAGGCCCTGCGGGCCGAGCAGGCCGGGGGGTCCCGTGACGTCGAGGTGGAGGCCTACGTCCCCAAGATGCACGTGACCCCCAACGCCGTCGCCCTGAAGGACTGAGCCTGCGCCGCCGGCTCGGCCGGCTCAGGACCCGGCGATCCGCCGCCTCGGCAGCCGGGGCCCCCGACGTGGCGGGGAGACCCCACCGAGGGCGATCAACCGCTGCACCCGACCGCGCTGCCCGGCGAAGGGGGCGAGCAGCTCGAGCATGCGCTCGTCGGTGGCTCGCCGCTCACCGGCGAGGGTGAACGCCACGCGGTGGGGGAGGTTGTAGTCCCCCACGAGCACGACATCGGGATCGCCGAGGACCGCCCTCCCGACGTGGCCGGCCGTCCACGGCCCGATCCCCGGCAGGCGGCGCAGCGAGGCGAGGGCCACGTCGGTGGGCTCGTCGACCAGGCGCTCCAGGCGCTCGGCCCGAGCGCTCACCCGCCGGATCACCTCCGCCCGGCGACGCTCGAGGTCGAAGCGGTGGAAGACCTCGTACGGTGTCGCCGCCAGTCGGTCGGGATCGGGGGGCAGCCACAGCCGGGCCGGTCCGGGTGCCCGCACCGACAGCGCGTGCACGAGGTGGGCCCACGACTCGTGTGCCGCGACGGCCTGGACCTTCTGACCGATCACCGCCGGCACGAGCGTGGCGATCATGGCTGCGCTGCGGCTCGTGCGCAGGCCCGGCCGGTGGCGGCGCAGCCGGGCCACGACCGGGTGGTCGGTGACGAGGGCGCCCGGGTCGTCGTGGAGGCCGACGATGCCCGGCGCCGCGGTGAGCGCCGCCGACGCGCCGGGGCCCCAGGCGCGGGCGAGCAGCGGTCCGCCGTCACGGGGGCTGAGCTCGCGGTCGTCGAGGTGGAGCGTCGCCGGCCCGTCGGGCGTGCGCCGGGCGAGCCACACGCCGTCGGCGGCCCGACGCAAGGTGGGGTCGCGGCGGCCGTTGGCGTGCACGCCGACGGTCGCCCGCAGGTCGAGCGGGCCCTCGACGGCGACCAGGACCTGCTCGTCGGCCGCGACGTCGGAGGCGAGGGTGGACATCGCCGGCCACTCTCGCGCGGCGACCGGCGGGCGTCGCGCACCCGGTGGCGACGTGCAAGGATGGCCGGATGCCCAAGCCCCCGGACCAGGTCATCAGCCCCGACACCATCTACACGGCAACCATCGCGACCGCCAAGGGCGACATCGTGATGGACCTCGACCCTCGCCTCGCGCCGAAGTCGGTGAACAACTTCGTCGCGCTCGCCCGGCAGGGGTTCTACGACGGGCTCACCTTCCACCGGGTCGAGCCGGGCTTCGTGATCCAGGGCGGTTGCCCCGAGGGGAGCGGCCGCGGCGGGCCGGGCTACCGCTTCGAGGACGAGCCGGTGCGCGGCGACTACGTCCAGGGCGCGGTGGCCATGGCCAACGCCGGACCCGACACCAACGGCTCGCAGTTCTTCGTGTGCCTGGAGGACCTGAGCGGGCGCCTGCCCAAGCAGTACAACCTCTTCGGCCAGGTCACCTCCGGCATGGACACCGTCGCCGACATCCGGCGGGGCGACGTCATGCAGACGGTGACCATCACCGAGCGCCCGGCCGGCTGAGGCCGGCGCCGGGCCGGCCGGCGTGGCCCGTCGGGCCGATCTCGACGCCGCCTCGGTGGCGGTGGCGGCCCGCCACCCCGGCTTCGCCGCGCTCGCCGAGGCCTTCGGGCCGGTGCGGCTCGGCCCGCCGGCTCCGGTCGCCCGCCGCTTCGAGGCGCTCGCCCGCCACGTCGCCTACCAGCAGCTCGCCGGGACGGCGGCGCGGGCGATCTGGGCCCGGGTCCGGGCCACGGCGGGAGACGGCGCCTTCGACGCCGGCGGCGTGCTCACCCGGGGCGTGGTGCCGCTGCGACGGGCCGGGCTGTCGGGGGCCAAGGCGGCCACGGTCGTCGAGCTCGCGGCCCGCGTGGAGGACGGATCGGTGCGTCTCGACCGCATCGGCCGCCGCGGTGACGACGAGGTCGTCGCCGAGCTGACCACGGTGCGGGGGATCGGCCCGTGGACGGCACAGATGTTCCTGCTGTTCGACCTGCACCGGCTCGACGTGTGGCCCACGGGCGACCTCGGGGTGCGCGCCGGCTTCGGGATCGCCGTCGGCGGGCCGACACCGACACCCGTCGAGCTGGCGGCGGCGGGGGAGCGCTTCCGCCCGTACCGCAGCGTGGCTGCGTGGTACTGCTGGCGCGCCGTCGAGGCGGCCCGGCGGTCCTGAGCGGGGGGCGGTCAGCCGCCGGCGGATGCCGAGCCGTTGTCGGCGGGGCGTGACGCCGGCGCGGTGGCCCCTGGGCCGGTGCGGCGCTGCATGGCCTGCTGGGCGAGCTGCGCGGCACCGGGCTTGGGACCGGCGGCCTCGAGCGGGAAGTGGCAGGCCACGTAGTGGCCGAGGCCCACCTGACGCATCCTCGGCTCGATCTGGGCGCACTGGTCCTGGGCCCGGGGGCAGCGGGTGCGGAACCGACAGCCGCTCGGTGGGGCGACCGGCGAGGGCAGCTCACCACCGAGGACGTTCTCGTCCTTGGGTCGCACGGTGGGATCGGGCACCGGGATGGAGCTGAGCAGGGCGGCCGTGTAGGGGTGGGCGGGTCGAGCGTAGATCTCGTCGGGCGGCCCGACCTCGCACAGCTTGCCCAGGTACATCACCGCGACGCGGTCGCTGATGTTCTTCACCACCGCGAGGTCGTGGGCGATGAAGATCATCGTCAGGTTGTACCGGGCCTTCATGTCCTCGAGCAGGTTGAGGATCTGGGCCTGCACCGACACGTCGAGCGCGGAGACGGGCTCGTCGCAGATCAACAGCTTGGGGTCGAGGACGAGCGACCGGGCGATGGAGATGCGCTGGCACTGGCCGCCGGAGAACTGGTGCGGGCGGCGCGGGCCGGCCGCGTCGGGATCGAGCCCGACGTTCTCGAGGGTGTCGCGGACCAGCGCGTCGAGTCCGGCGCCGCTGGCCTTGCTCCAGACCTTGGCCGGCTCGGCCACGATCTCCGTCACCCGACGACGCGGGTTCAGCGACGAGATCGGGTCCTGGAAGATCATCTGCATCTCGGGGCGGACCTTGCGCAGCGCCTCGCCCTTGAGCTTGGTCAGGTCGTAGCCGTCGAACACGACCTGACCGGAGGTGGGACGGGGCAGCTGCATGAGGGCGCGACCGGTGGTCGACTTGCCGCAACCCGACTCGCCGACGAGGCCGAGGGTCTCGCCCTCCTTGACGTCGAGGCTGACGTCGGACACGGCGTGGACCTTGAGGCCGGTCTTGCCGACCGGGAACTCCACCACCAGGTTCTCGGCCCGCAGCAGCACGTCGTCGGCCGAGCGCAGGTGATCGGTGCCGGAGCCGGCCATCAGGCCCTCCCCGCCCCGCCGGCCACGACCGGCTCGCCGACCAGGGACTCGACCGGCATGCCGGCGGCGGTGACCCCCGCGGCGGCGTTGCGCCCCCACGCCTCGGCGTTCTCGGGCGAGCCGACCGGGAACCAGCACCGGTAGGTGTGACCGGCGTCGTCGTCGGGCACCAGCGGCGGCTCCTCCTGCAGGCAGCGCTCCTGGGCGTAGCGGCAGCGGGGCGCGAACCGGCAGCCGCGTGGCGGGTTGATCAGGTCCGGCGGTCGACCGGCGATGATCTCGAGGCGGGTGTGGCTGAGGTTCTCGATGCGGGGGATGGACTTGAACAGGGCCTCGGTGTAGGGCATCCGCACGTTGGAGAACAGCTTGGCGGTGGGCGCCTGCTCGACGACCTTCCCGGCGTACATCACCGCGATCTCGTCGGTGCGTCCGGCCACGACGCCCAGGTCGTGGGTGACGAGGATCATCGCCATGTGGCGCTCGCGCTGCTGCTGCTGGAGCAGGTTGAGGATCTGGGCCTGCACGGTCACGTCGAGGGCCGTGGTGGGCTCGTCGGCGAACAGCAGCTTGGGGCCGCACGCCAGGGCGATGGCGATGGTGACCCGCTGTCGCATCCCGCCCGAGAGCTGGTGCGGGTACTCGGCGAGGCGCTGGGCCGGCTCGGGGATCCCGACCGACGACAGCAGCGCGATCGCCGTGTCGTGGGCCTCCTTCTTGTCCATGTTGAGGTGCTGGAACAGCGACTCGGTGATCTGCTTGCCGATCTTCATGACCGGGTTGAGCGAGGTCATCGGGTCCTGGAACACCATGGCCATCTCCGAGCCCCAGATGTCGCGCATCGTGGACTGGGCGAAGTGGGAGATGTCCTGGCCCTCGTAGAGCACCTGGCCCTCGCGCACGACGTTCTTGCGCGGGAGCAGGCCCATGATCGAGCGGGACAGGATCGTCTTGCCCGACCCCGACTCGCCCACAACCCCGAGGGTGCGGCCCCGCTCGAGGCCGAGGCTCACGCCGTCGACGGCGCACCGCTCCTCGCTCGGTGCGGAAGTGGGTCTTGAGGCCCTCGACCCGCAGCAGCGGGGCCTGCAGGTCGAACTCGGGGCCGGCGGCGACCGTGCGGCTCACAGGCCACCCTCCTTGATGTTGTAGTACTCCCGGATGCGGTCGCCGATGAAGTTGAAGCAGAAGACCGTCAGGAACAGCACGAAGCTCGGGATCAGGACCATGTAGGCGTAGTCGGGGAACGCGGCCCGGGCCTCGTTGATGATGCCGCCCCAGGTCGCGGTCGGTGGCGGGACCGAGACGCCCAGGAAGCCGAGGGCGCCCTCGGCGGCGATGGCGGCGGCGATGGCGAGGGGGGTGAACGAGAGGATCGGGATCACGGCGTTGGGCAGGACCTCCCGCACGATGATGCGGGAGTTCTTGGCGCCGGTGGCTCTCGCGGCGAGGACGAACTCCCGTTCGGAGGACACGAGCGTCCCCGCTCTGATGAGTCGGGCGATCGCCGGGATGGAGACGATGCCGATGGCGAGGATGATGTTGACCACGGACCGGCCCATGAACGTGACGATGGCCAGCGACAGCAGCAGGGCGGGGAAGGCCAGGATCACGTCCATCCAGTACATGAGGAAGGTCTGGGTGAAGCCCTTGAAGTAGCCGGCGATGAGGCCGACGGTGCAGCCGAGCAGGAACCCGAAGAGGATGGCCATCAGGGAGATGAGCAGCGTCACCCGGGCGCCGTAGATCACGCGGGAGAACAGGTCCCGACCGAGGCCGTCGGTGCCGAACCAGAACGTCGTGGACGGGGCCTGCCGGGGTCGGCCGACCGGCTTGTCCGGGTCGCGCAGGCCCGGGATGTAGGGCGCCAGGATGGCGGCGAGCACGAGGAGCGTGACGAAGCCGGTGGCGATCCAGAAGCCGATGCCCAGGCGCTTCTTGACGACGTCGGCCTCGGACACCTGGTCGGGATCGAGGGCCACGAGCTGCTCGTGCTCGGCGACCTGGGCGTCGGCGATCTGACCGATCTCGACGGGCAGGACCCCGGGCTCGAGGAAGTCGTCGCGGTCGGGGAGCTGCCCCGGCGTCGTGGCGACGCGGTAGTCCGTGTCTTCGGAGGACCTAGGCGATGGCTCGGGCATGGCGGATCCTGGGGTCGAGGACGGCGTAGAGCATGTCGACGGCGAAGTTGATGAGGACGTACCCGATGGCCACGACGAGCACGGCGCCGAGCACCGGGATGTAGTCGCGGCCCAAGATGCCGTCGATGAGGTACTTGCCGAGGCCGTTGAGGGCGAACATGACCTCGACGATGATCGTGCCGCCGATGAGTCGTCCGATGTTGAGGCCGCCGATGGTGATGAGTGAGAACGTCGAGGGCCGGAAGGCGTGCTTCAACATGATCTTCGTCGGCGGCAGGCCCTTGGCCTTGGCCATGGTGATGTAGTCCTCCTGCAGGGTCGAGATCAGGTCCGACCGCAGGAGCCGCATGTACACCGCCAGCTCCGCCACCGCGATCGTGAGCGACGGCAGGAAGAAGCTGCGCAGGTTCTCGGGTATCGACTCGGTCAACGGCGTGTAGCCGGTGGCGGGGAACCACTTGAGGTTCACCGCGAAGATCAGGCTCAGCACCAGACCGAGCACGAACGGGGGTATCGACAGCAGGAAGAACGCCGTGGCCGTCGACCCCCGATCGAACAGCCCGCCCTGTCTGGCCGCTGCCAGCAGGCCGGCGGGTATGGCCACCACCAGCGCGATGAACTCGGCGTAGATGAGCAGCTCGATCGTGACGGGGAGCCGCTGCCCGAGCGCCTCGGTGACGTCCTGCTTGGACCGGGCCGACTGGCCGAGATCGCCGGTCACCGCGTTGCCCAGCCAGGTCGCGTACCGCAGCACCGGCGGCTTGTCGAGGCCGAGCTGCTGGCGCACCTGGGCCCGGGCGGCGTCGTCGCACGAGATGCCGCACACCGCGTCGGCCGTGTCGCCCGGCAGGAGGCTCAACATGTTGTAGGTCAGGAAGGTCACCCCGATGACGACGAGGACCAGGTACACGACCTTCCTGAGCACGAACCTCACGTGAGATACCCCCCTTGCTCGGGGGACGGTGCCCCCGGTGCCCTTCTCATCGGAAACGCCCCGCCGTTCCTGAGCCTGCAGACCGTAGTCGGCCCGCGATCCACCTGCCTGCGGGCCGCGGGGGGCTCATCGGTCGAGCCACACCTGGGTCAGGCGCGTGACACCCGGGAAGCCGGCCCCACCGATCGGGTACGCAGGCTGCCCGTCGGGCAGCGGCCCGTTGGTGAGGTTGCGCACGTCGTTGCGGGCGGCGACCACCCACTGGGCGTGATCGAGCCAGATGTAGGGCAGGTCGGCGGCCAGGCGCTGCTGCACGAGGGCGTAGCCCTCCTTGCGCTTGGCGAAGTCGCTGTTCTCCCGACCGATGTTCAGGCCGCGGTCCAGCTCGGGGTCCTTGTTGCGGGCCATGTTCAGGGCGAGCTGGCCGATGGGCTTGGCGTTCTCCGAGGTCCACCACAGGTACTCGCTGTCGGGATCGGGGGCACCGAACTGGCGCCACAGGTTCGCCTGGAAGCTCCCGAGGACGGCCGTCGGGATGAACGACGCCTGGTCGACGACGTCGACCTCGACGTCCATGCCGACCGCGGTGTACATCGCCTGCAGCGCCTGGAGGTTGTCACGGGTGTCGGCCCCGCCCCCGGTGAGCTTGAACTTGAACTCGCCCTTCTCCTGCTTCACCTCGTTGACGAGCTCCTGGGCCTTGGCCGGGTCGTACGACGGGTAGTCGGTCGGCACCAGCCAGGGTGAGCCCGGGTTGAAGACGTTGTTGGCCGGCGCCAGCACGCCGTAGTCGACGGTCTGGGTGTAGGTGACGGTGTCGGTCGCGTAGGCGAGGGCCTGGCGGGCCTTCAGGTTGTCGAAGGGTGGGGCGGCCGTGTTGAGCAGCACCAGGCCCTCCTCGGACTCACCGGTGTCCTCGACCTTCTGCAGGGAGCCGTCGGCCGCCGCCTTGCGGATCTCCTCGATCGAGGCGGCGTCGTTGGTGTGCATCATGTCGACCTGGCCGCTCTTGAGCCCGTTGAGCCGGGACTTCACCTCCGGGAGCGGCTTGAAGTCGACCTCGTCGAGGTAGGGGAGCTGCACACCGCTGGCGTCCTTGCGCCAGTACGACGTGTTCTTGACGGCGGTGAACTGGTTGTCGGGGACCCACTCCTTGAACCTGAAGGGACCGGTGCCCACCGGCGCCCGCCCACCCTTGTCGGGCGCGTCGAACATCGACGGCGCCGGGATCACGCCGGCCTGGCCGGTGAGGGCGTTCGGGAACACCGCCCACGGCGCCCTCATGGTGAAGACCGCGGTGAGGTCGTCGGTCGTGGTGATCGACTCGATGGGCGTGACCGCCGCGCTGGTCAGCGCCGACGCCTTGTGCTCGTCGTACACCTTCTTGACCGCGGCCGACGTCAACGGCGTGCCGTCGTGGAAGGTGATGTCCGGTCGCAGCTTGACCGTCCAGGTCTTGTAGTCGTTCGACGGCTCGAGCGACTGGGCCAGGTAGGGCTGGGCCTTGCCGTCGGCGTCGAGGGCGACGAGCGGGTCGTACACGGCCAGCCCGACCTGCGTGCCGGAGATCGCCCACCGGTTGACCGTCGGGTTGAAGCCGTCGGTCTCGGCCTCGAGCCCGTAGGCCAGCGTGCCACCGGTCTTCGGCGTGCCCCCGCTCGGCTGGGTCACGTTCGGTTGGGGTCCCGCGCCGCCCGCGCCGTCCGTGCCGCTGCTTCCCGTGCCGGTGGCGTCGTTGCTGCTCGACGAGCAGGCGGCCACCAGGCCGACCACGAGGACGAGGCCCGCCACCGTCACCGCCAGCCGCCCTGATCGCTGTTGCGTGCGTTCCACAGGATCTCCGTTTCCCTTGCGCCGCGTGCAGGGGAGACGGGGCCGTCGGACGACGGCCGGACGAACCCCCCATGGTGCGCCCGACCGGTCGGCCAGAGCCGGACCCCGGCGGGCTCGGCCATCATCGCAGATCCGCGGGGCGCCGCGGTGGCGCAGCCCACGGTGTTCTGGTCGGTGCCGGGCCGCAGAACGACGAGCGGCCCCGAGTAGCCTCCCGGCCGCAGCCGGTGCGCTCCTCGGGGCCACCCCGTCCGGCTCGGTCACGTCCCGCCCCCGTGGGGAGGCGGATCGCCACCGCTCCTGGCCACGCGCTCGAGCCCGTCGCCCCGCCCGGCGCAGGCAGGGGACCCGCACGACGCCGGGACCCGGTGGCGAGACGTCGGGCGGGCGCCCTCGGTGTCGCGTCCCGGGTGGGGTGGCAGGGCTCGTCCTGCCTGGCTGGCTCGCAGCATGCGCCGCCGTGTGACGGGGGTCAAGGGGAAATGCGGCTGTCCCCAGGGTGGTCCCCAGCATTTCTCGGCTGTCCCCAGCGCGCGGCGGTTTGTCAACATCGCGGTCCACAGGTCGGCCCGCGTCAGCCGCTCCCGGGTGGCGTCGTCGACGTCGTCGACGACGAGGTCGACGACGCGAGGGGGCCGTCGGCCGAGGTGGGCGGGGCGTCGGCGGGCGTCACCGGGCGGGGCCGCTGCGGGGGCAGCACCGGGGCCCCCGGGACGGCGGGGATCACGAACTCGTCGTAGCCGTGGGTGCGATCGAGCACGAGGGCGGCGTAGGAGCCGTCGTTGTTGTAGGAGAGGAAGGCCCGCCGCAGCCCCTCGTCGGCGTCGAGGCCCGGTCCCTGGCGGCAGAGGTACACGGCGGCGGCGAGGGCGGCGTCGTACATGTTCTGCGGGTCGACCCGCCCGTCGCCGTTGCCGTCACGGGCGAACTTGACCCACGTGGACGGGATGAACTGCATCGGACCGGCGGCGCGGTCGACGTTGGGATCGCCGTCGAGCAGGCCGAGGTCGGTGTCGCCGATGGCCGCGGTGCCGTTCGACCCGTCGAGGGGGATGCCCACGATCGGCGGGCTGACGTTGCCGTCGGCGTCGACCGCGCTGTCGCCGAAGGTCCCGTGGCGGCTCTCCGTGCGGCCGATGCCGGCCAGCGCCTGCCAGCGGATCCCGCACTCGGGCTGGGTGACGGCGAGCACCTTGGCCGCCGTCACGTAGGCGTTGAGCACGACGAGCGGGAAGTCGAGCCCGACGACGGCGGCGAGGAGCCGGGTGTCGGCGACGGCGCGGCGACGCAGCGCCACCTCCACGGTGAGCCGGTCGCGCTCGGCTGCCGCCCGGTCTCGGGTCGCCTCGTCGTCGTGGCGGCGCCGCTGCAGGTCGTCGAGCTCGGCCCGGGTGCTGGCGATGGTCGCGTCGGCGACGCGCACGGCCTCGCTCAGCGCGCCCAGCTCGGCGAGTCGCTCGCCCTGCACCGCGTCGACCAGCACGCGGCGCCGTGCCTGCTCGGTGGTGCCGCCCAGGTCGAGGGACTCCTCGGGGGGGCCGGCGAGCCCGCCCTGCACGTACTGGTCGACGGCGAGGTCGCGCAGGCCCGTGCGCAGCTGGTCGAGCCGGGTGGTGGCCTTGGCGAGCCGGCGGGTCGCCTGGGCCACGTCGCCGCGCAGGCGCGTCTCGGCGCCGGCGAGGTCGCGCAGCGACGTGACGGCACGGTCGTAGTCCCGAACCTGCTCGTCGAGGCGGGACTGCGCCTCCACGTAGGCGGCAACGGCGAGGTTGTACTCGGGGCTGTCGAGGCCGACCGCCCCGAGCTCGGGCAGCACCCGGGGGTCGTCGACGACGACCACCGGCGCCACCGGCGCGTCGCGGGCCGGTGTCGAGGTGGTGGGGGTGCGTGGCGCCCGCGTGCTGCCGGTGGCGCCGGCAGGCCTGGTCGTCGAGGGCGCGCTCTCGGCCAGCGGTGGCGGCGACGCCGGGACGCTCGGTCTCGGTTCGGGGGGCCCCGGCGCCGGGGTGGGCGGCGGCGCGGCGGGTGCCGACGACGTGGTCGACGCCGTGGGCGGGGGCGTCGACGGTGGCGCCGACGTGGTGCTGGACGGATCGGACTGGGCCCCGACCGGACCGACGGAGGCCACGACCAGCGCCACGGCCGCCGTGAGCGCGGCCACCAGCACGAGCACCGCCCGCCGGACCGGAGCGGCCGACGGCGGAGGGGGAGGCGACGGCCGGGGCACGGCCGACCAGTCTGGCCGCTGGCCACGGGCAGGTGGTGGCGCCGCGCCTACACTCGCCCGACCCGGCACCCGTCGCTCGAAGCGAGGCCCCCGTGAGCACCGATCCCACCGCGCCCGTCGTCGAGGCCGCCGACCCGCCGCCCGGCGAGCCGGCGAAGACCTTCGACCAGGTGTTCCGGTCGATCGCCGACGTGCAGGGCTGGATGACCCGGGCCCAGGCCTGCCGGCTGTGGGATCGCGCCGTCGAGCTGCGGGCGGGCGACCGGATCGTGGAGATCGGGTCCTTCCACGGCCGCTCGGCGATCGTGCTCGCGACCGCAGCCCCCGACGGCGTCGAGATCGTGACCATCGACCCCCACGGCGGCAACGACCGTGGTCCGCAGGAGTTCGAGGGCTTCGAGGAGGAGGCCGAAGCCGATCACCGGGTCTTCCTCGCCAACCTCGAGCGGGCCGGGGTGCGCGACCGGATCCGGCACCTGCGGATGTACTCCCACGACGCGGTGGCCGAGGTCCCCGGCGAGATCGACGTGCTGTACATCGACGGGGCGCACCGCTACCGGCCGGCCCACGACGACGTGGTGCAGTGGAGCCCCAAGGTCGCGCTGGGCGGCCGCCTGCTCGTGCACGACAGCTTCTCGGCCTGGGGGCTCACCCTGGCGCTGCTGCAGACCATGCTGCTGTCCGGTCGGTTCCGCTACGTCGGCCGCTCGGGGTCGATGGCGGAGTACGAGCGGGTGGACCTGACGCCCGCCGACCGGGTGACCAACGCCCTGCGCCAGCTCCTCGAGCTCCCGTACTTCGCCCGCAACCTGCTGATCAAGGTGCTGCTGGTGGCCAGGCTGGGCCCGGTGACGCGCCTGCTCGGCGGCGACGGCAGCTGGCCCTACTGATGCCGGTCGGGTGCTCCCGCCGGCCCCGGTCGGCGTCGCCGACCCCGGCCCGGAGCGCGGACTACCATGATCCGTCTGCCGGGGTGGGCGGCGGGGGACGCACACGGGGGAAGCCGCCGGGCCGATGACCCAGCCAGACACGACAGCGCCGACCGTGGCGACGGTCGCGCCCGCGGTGAAGGGCCAGGTCGTCCGGGGCTCGATCTGGTACGTCGCGTCGATCGGGGTGGCCGCCGTCGGCGGCTTCGCCTACTGGTCGCTCGCTGCCCGGGCCAACGAGGCGGACACCCAGGTCGTCGGCCTCGCCGCGGCGCTGTTCAGCGCCATGCTGTTCGTGAACTACCTCACCAGCATGGGGCTGCCGGTCGCGGTCGCCCGGTTCGCGCCCGCCAACACCCGCTCGGTCGACGTCCTCGTCAACTGGGCCTACGTGTACACCGCGTGCACCTCGCTGGTCGGCACGCTCGGCTTCTTCGTCCTGGCCGGCCTGTACCTGCCCCAGGCCTCCCTGGACGCGCTGTGGCAGTGGAGCGTCCCTGCCGGGCTGGTCCTGTTCTTCCTGCTGGTGACCGGCCAGTCCTTCGCCATCCTCGTCGAGGTGCGCCTGGTCACCCTGCGCCGCTGGGGCTGGGTCTTCACGCGCGTCGTGCTGGTGGCCGTGCTGCGCCTGCCCCTGCTCGCCGTGCCCGCGCTGCGCACCAACCCGCTCGGCCTCCTGGTGATCATGGCCGGCCCGCCGGCGCTGTCGGGGCTGATCGGCGTGGCCGCCCTCCGGTACTCGTCCCCCGCCCACCATCGCGGCGGCCTCTTCCCGGTGCCGACCGAAGCGCGACCGGCCCTGCGGTACGCGTCGGTGAACTACCTCGGCCTCCTCGCCGCCCAGGCCCCCCAGTTCGTCCTGCCCCTCATCGTCGTGAAGAACGTGACGCCCGAGCAGAACGCCGCCTTCTACCTGGCGTGGACGATCACCACCGTCGTGTTCCTGGTGCCCCACACCGTGGGGCAGGTGGTGCTGGCCGAGGGCTCCCGACTCGAGCACCGGCTCGCCCACCAGGTGCGCGTCGGCATGGTGCTCGCCGTCGGGCTCATGGTGGGTCTGGCGGGCGCCGCCTACCTGGGAGCCAACGTGGTCACCGAGCGCTTCTTCGGCGCCAGCTACGACGAGACGGCCGTCCTGCTGCCCCGCCTCGTCGCGGCCGGCATCCCGTGGGCCGTCACCGCCATCTGCCTGGCGCGGGCCCGGGCGCTGCACCACGCGGCGGCCACCGTCGCCATCACCACCGGCTTCGCGCTGTGCACGCTGGTGCCGGCGGCGGTGCTGACCTCCTCGTCGGGCGTGCTCGGAGCGGCCAGCGCCTGGTTCGTCGGCAACGTGGCGGCGGCTGCCGTCGCCGTCGGCGTCTCCGTGGCAGTGAAGCCGGTGGCGCGAACCCGTGTAGTACCGTCGCCGGAGCCGGTGAGCGGCGGGCCCGAGTTCGTCGCCTAGCCGCCGGCTGGCGACGGGCGACGACCGCTCCGACGCCGATCCAGGGGCGGGGACGTCGAGCCACGTGGAGATCATGAGCCAGACCGAGCCGAACCGCGACACGACCGCTGCCGGGTCCGAGGACAGGCCCGAGCCCGAGGTGCCCGAACCTCACGCAACCGACCGGGGAACGCCCCCGGGGGCGCCGGCAGCACCCCTCGACGACGAGGACGACGAGGCGTTCCTGTCGTGGAAGCTGCTGGTGGCGGTGGCCGTGGTGCTGGCGGTGGTGGCCGTCGGCGCCTGGGTCCTGGTCGGCGGGAGCAAGAAGGACGAGACGGCCACTCGGACCGGCACCACCGCGCCGCTCGCCCAGGAGCTGCCGGCCGTGCGCGACGACTTCGACCGGCCGGACAACGGCACCACCCTCGGCAAGACGACCACCGGCGAGGACTGGGTGGCGGTGTCGGGGACCTGGGGCGTCAAGGAGCGACAGGCCTACGTGGCGGCCAAGAACACCAGCGGCCCGCGCAACATGGCCGTCGTCGACCTCGGCACCGGTGACGGCTCGGTCCAGGCCAAGGCGTCCAAGCTCGTCGACGGGTGGGGCCTCGTGTTCCGCTACCGGGGACCGAACGCCTGGTGGGCCATCAAGGCCGTGCCCAAGGTCGGGACCTTCAACATCGTCAAGTTCCAGAACGGCGAGGAGGTCAGGGTCGACAACAGCGGCCTCACCAAGCTCACCGACGCCATGACCGTCCGCGTCGAGTTCGTCGGCCAGTCCATCACGGTCTTCCTCGACGGCAACCCGGTGCGCACCGTCAACGACCCCTACCTCGTCAACGACGGGACCCAGGCCGGGCTGTTCGCGGACGGGCCGGCCAGCGTCGAGGCGCTGGGCCGAGTTCGTGGCCAGGAAGGGCACCATCACGCCGCTCGTCACCGCGGTGCCCAAGCCGGGCACGCCCGGCTCGGCGACCGGCGGTGGCGCCAACGGCGCCGCCAAGCAGCCGGCCGCACCGACCTCGAGCACGGCACCATCGGGGCCGACCACCACGGCGGCGGCGGTGCCGCCCGCGAGCAGCCCCTGAGCGACGTGGCCCTCACCGCCGCGAGCGGGGCGACGCCTGGCCGAGATCCTCGAGCCCCACCGGGGCGGCCGGTTCGCGCGCTCGACGGCTACCGCGCCGTCGCCGCCATCGGCGTGCTGGTGTACCACGTCGCCGGCACCTCCCGGCTCACGACCGACGGCACGCCGCTGGCCGGGATCCTGGGCAACCTCGGCAACTTCGGGGTGGCCGTCTTCTTCCTGCTCTCGGGCTTCCTGCTGTACCGGCCCTTCGTCCGGGCGCACCTCGCCGGGACCGGAGATCCGTCGTGGCTGCGGTTCTGGCGGCACCGGTTCCTGCGCATCTTCCCCGCCTACTGGCTGGCGCTCACCGCCTTCATCTTGCTGATCGGGCTGCGCAACCCGACGTGGGACAAGTACCTGACGCTGTACTCGCTCACCCAGATCTACCGGCCCTACTACGGCTTCGCCGCCCTGACCGTGGCCTGGACGCTGTGCATCGAGGTGAGCTTCTACGTGGTGCTGCCGTTCCTCGCCGCCGGCATCCGTCACGGTCTCGGTCGCGGCGCCCGCTCGCTGCGCACCAAGGTCCAAGCGCAGCTGCTCGGCCTGGGGGTGCTGTGGGTGCTCGGGTGGATCTACCGCGTCACCGTGGCCAGCCAGGCCGTGGGACCCGACGCCGGACCGGCCGACAACCAGCACCTGTGGCTGCCGAACTACCTCGACTGGTTCGCGCTCGGGATGGTGCTGGCCGTCGCCGTCGCCTGGACCGACGCCGGGGGCCGCCTGCCCCGGTGGCTCACGGCCCTGGCCGAGACCGACTGGCTGTGCGTGCTCGTCGCCGCCGCCTGCTACCTGGTGCTCGCCCTCACCCGCACCGTCGAGCCCCAGCTGGCCGCCGGGACCGGCAAGGAGACCGTGGCCCAGATGTGCGTGCGGTTCGCGCTCAACGGTGGCGCCGCCTTCTTCTTCCTGCTGCCGAGCATCCTCGGCACCCGGCGGCCGGGCGCCCTCCAGCGGGCGCTGGCCACCACGGTCCCGCTGTTCCTCGGCACCATCTCCTACGGGATCTACCTGTGGCACAAGCTCTGGCTCGACTGGCTCAAGCCCGACACGGCGGACAAGGGCGCGCCCTTCGAGGGGTTCGGCGGCCTGGGCCGGTGGGTGCGCGACGCCACCGGCGGGGCGCGCGACGCCCTGCAGTCGGTGGCGGCCAACGGGTTCTGGGCGCTGCTCGTCCTCGTCCTCGGGCTCACGATCGTCACCGCGACCGCCAGCTTCGTGGGCGTGGAGCGTCCGGTGATGCGGTTCAAGGACCCGCGGCGACGCCGCGGCGCTGACGTGGCGAGCGCGGCGCCGTGACGACGCTGGAGGCCCCGCCGCCGCCGGTCGTCGACGACGAGGTGCCGTCGCCCGCGCCCGTCCGGCTGGCCGGGACCGCCCGGGCCTGGGCCTGGTTCGCCGAACGGCGGTGGCCGACCTTCGTGGTGTTCGCCGTGCTGGGGCTGGCCGCCACGGCCACGTCGTCGCCCGGGGCCTACATCGGGGACAGCCGCTACGAGATCTACGCCAACCCGGCCCGCCGGCTCGCCAAGGGCTTCGCCATCTGGGACGCCAGCCGCGGCCTCGGCCGCGTCCGGGAGGACCTCTGGGTCGGCGTCAACGCGCCCCTCGCCCTCCTGCGCGTCGTCGGGCTCGATGCGGCGTGGACCGAGCGGGTGTGGCACGCCCTGCTGCTCGCGCTGGTGGCGACCGGCGTGGTCGCGGTGCTGTCGCTGTTCCGACCGCGCCTCGGGCCCGAGCACCTGGTGGCCGGCTTCTCGGCGGCCTTCGGCGTCTACTCGCTCGCGTTCCTCACCCCGTTCTCCGACATCTACCTGCAGTTCGCCCTGGCGCCCTGGCTGCTGGTCGTGTTCACCCGCGGGGTGACCGATCCCCGGCCCTGGCGCTGGGCCGCGGCGTTCGCGCTGCTGGTGGCGCTGCCCGGCAACGTCGACGTGCCCGGGCTGGTCCTCGCCGCCGTGCCCCTGCTCCCGCTGGCCGTGTACCTGGTGCTCGTCGAGCGACGGGTACGGCTCGGCCACCTGTTCGGCTGGGTCGCCCGGGCCGGAGCGCTCACCGTGCTCGTCAGCGCCGCCGTGCTCGCCAAGCTCTACCTGGCGTCGGGGATCTTCGGCCAGCGGCTCAACGACACCGAGGCCGTCGACGTGTCCTTCCGGGCGTCGTCGTGGACCGAGTCGTGGCGGGGGCTCGGCAACTGGCTCTCGTACTTCCGCGACGGCGCCCAGCTGCTCAAGCCGCAGGGCGGCGTGTACTTCTCGAGCGCGCTGGTCGTGCTGTGCACGCTCGTGCCGGCCATGGTCGCCCTCGCCTACGTGTGGCTGAGCCGGTGGCGGCCGCGGCTGCTGTTCGCGCTGATGGCGCTCACCTCGCTGGTGCTGCTCGTCGGCGCCTACCCGCTGGCCAACCCGTCGCCGGCCGGGTCCCGCCTGCTCACCGCGCTGAAGGACGTGGCCCTCCTGGGCGCGTTCCGCAACGTCTACAAGGCCGGGCCGGGCCTGGTCATCGGCGTGAGCATCCTGTTCGGGTGCGGCGCGGCCGCTGCGGTGCGGCGCCTGCGAGGGCGATCGCCGGGCGGCGCGGTGGTGGTGGCGACCGTCGTCGTCGTCGTGCTCGCGGTGAACGCGCTGCCCTTCTGGACCGGGAGCGTCTACAACCCCAACCAGCGCCTCGACGGCGTCCCGGCCTACTGGAGCGACGCCACCGCCTGGCTGGACGCCCAGCCCGGCGACGAGCGGGTGCTCGTGGCCCCGATGACGAGCCGGTCGCGGTACCGGTGGGGGTGGGTCGGCGACGACATCCTCGACTCGATGCTGGCCCGCCCCCACGCCGTGGCCACCGGCGTCCCCCTGAGCACGCCGCAGGCCGCCAACCTGCTCGAGCAGGTGTCGATGGGGCTCAGCGACCCCGCCTACCAGCCCGGGTCGCTGGCGCCGGTGCTGCGCCGCCTCGGCGTGCGCTACGTCCTGCTGCGCAACGACCTCGACTGGCAGGCGCTCGGCCGCCCCCGGCCAGCGGCCTTCGACGGGCTGCGCAACGACCCCGACCTCGTGCCGGCGGCCTCGTTCGGGGCGCCCGGGACCAACACCGTCGATCCCACCGACCGCTCCGACGTCGCGGTACGCGAGCGGGCCCTGCCGCCGGTCGAGGTGCTCGAGCTGCGCGACCCCGGCCCACCCGACGGCGTGCGGGTCACCGACGGCCGCCCCCCGGCCGTCGTGTCGGGTGACGGTGCGGCGTGGCCCGAGCTGGCGTCGCTCGGCGCCCTCGACGGTGACCGACCCGTCGTCTACAGCGGTGCCCTCGAGCCCAGCGAGCTGCAGGACCTCCTGCGCCAGGGCGCGCCGCTGTACATCACCGACACCAACCGCCGTCGCCTGCGGGTCCTGCTCGGCTACGAGCCCGACTCCTCGGCCACCCTCGCGGAGGGCCAGAACCTCGACCGCGTGCCCCAGTCGCTGTTCGGGCGGCCCGGGAGCCAGTCCGTGGCCTGGTACCCCGACGCCGAGACCATCTACGAGTCCGGCGTGCCGGTGCGCAGCGCGTCGGGGTCGACGCCCTGGAACCGCCCGGCCAACGCCTTCGACGGGAACCCGGCCACGGAGTGGAAGGTCACCCAGAGCGAGGTCCAGACCGCCGGTCCCACGCTGCACGTCGACCTCCGGCCGACGCCGACCCACGGGGCCAGGCCGTCTATCCGCAGATCCGCAGCGTGGGCATCGACGTCCGTGCCCTCACCGAGCTGCGGCTGCGGTTCTCCAACGGCAAGACGGTCGAGCTCACCGGCGACGACGCGATCGCCCAGGCGGGCCAACCTGGCACGCTGCGCCTCTCGGCGACGTTCGACTCCGGGCCGGTGAGCTGGGTGGAGGTGAGCGTTCCGCCGCGCAGCCTCGCCGTGAACGCCGACCACCGGCAGCATCGTCGACGTCTCCCTCGGAGGCCTCGACCTGCGCGAGCACGTCCAGGTCCCCGACGACGTGCAGCGAGCGGCCGTCGACCGCCCGGAGCTCGCCGTGGCCGACCGCCGCGCCCCCACCACCTACGCGTTCAGCCGGTCGATCGGCACCGGCCCGGTCGCCGAGGAGGAGGCCATCCGCCGGCGGTTCCGCGTCGCCGCCGACCGGCCCTTCACCGCCGACGGCCAGCTCGGCCGGGCACCAGCGACGACACCATGGCGCGACTGCTCGACCGCTCGATCACGGCCTCGGGCAGCCGGTACGACCGGACCGACGCGAGCACCTGGGCCCACGCCGCCGTCGACGGCGATCCGGCGTCGGCCTGGTTGGCTCCACCACGCCCCGACGTCGGCGAACCGCTCACGTTGGGGCTGCCGTCGGCGCAGGCCGTGCGGCGGATCGGCGTGATGACCGACGCACCCACCGGCTTCGCCCAAGTGGACTCGGTGTCGGTGCGGGTCGGCCAGGAGGAGGTGCGAGACGCCCGCACCTCGGTCGCCTGTCCGGGCCGGGACGACGCCTCGTGCCGGATCTTCGTCGTCGACCTCCCGGACGCCACCGTGACGGACACGGTCGTCGTGCAGGCCAAGCCCAGCGGGGCGACCCAGTTCCTCCCCGTGCGCATCGACGAGGTGGCGGTCAACGACCAGCGCGTCCAGTCGGCGCCGGCGGACAGCCGCTCCGGGTGTGCGTCGGTCGGCACGGTGGGGTCCGAGTCGGGGGCCCGCAACGACGTGTCCGTGCGGATCGACGGCGCCGTCGGTGCGCCGCCGATACGGGTGCAGGGCTGCGACGTGCTTCGCCTGGCGCAGGGCTGGAACCTGTTCGACTCGGGGAACGGCACCGGCCTCGACGGGCTGTCGCTCACGACCGCCGACGTCTCGATGCCCGGGCCGACGGGAGCGCCGTCGCCGGCCGTCACCGTCGACGCCTCGTCACCCACCGACGTGACGCTGCGCTACGAGGCCGATCAGCCGACGACGATCGTGTACCAGCAGTCCTGGGCCCCGGGGTGGGAGGCCACGGTCAACGGCCGGTCCCTCGGGGGACCGTCGGCCTACGACACGCTGGCCGGCTGGCAGATCGCCGAGACGGGCCCGATCGAGGTGCAGCTGCGCTACCGCGGGGCCCGCATCTTCGACGTGGGCCTGGCGCTGTCCGCCGTCGGCGTGGCGCTGTGCGCCTGGTTGCTGCTGCGTCGACCCCGTCCCCGCCCGGCGCGCCGATGACCGGCTTCCTCCGGGCGCCGGAGCGCACCGCGGGCGAGGCCGTCGTCCAGCCCGGGGCGGCGACCGGTCGGCCCTCGCTCTCCACCGCCACCCTGGTCGGCCTGGCGGCGTCGTCGGTGGCGCTGTGCTGGCTGCTCATCAGCGCCGACTTCGCCATCGTGGCCGGCTTCGTCATCGTCGCCACGCTCTTCTACCGCGACGATCCCGGCCGTCCGGTCGCCTTCGGCGCGTTCCTCGTCCTCGTCGGCGCCGCGCTCGCGACGGTGCTCGAGGCCGGTGGCCCCAATGGGGACCCGACCCTGTCCTTCGCCACCGATCGCCCGCTGGCCGCCCAGGCCGGCAACGTCGCCGGCGCCCTGCTGGCCGTGGCGGTCGTGATGTTCGCCGTGGTCGAGCGGCCGTCGCAGGCCGCGCCACGCTGGCTGCCGGCGACGTCGGCGCGGGCGAGCCGACGCGATCTCGCCCGTCGGGTGGCAGCGGCCCGGACGTGGGCCGCGCCGGCCGCGACCATCGGAGTCGTCGCGGCGGTGATCCGGGTCGTGGCCGCGCCGCCGGCCCTCAGCGGGGCGGTCGCCGAGCTGGCCGACCGCGTGCGGAGCGGCACCGGCTACGTCGTCACCGTCGACGGCCGCGCCGTGGCCGCCACCGACCACCCGCCCCTCGCCCCCGTGCTGGCGGCCTTCTGGCCGGTCGGGCCGCGCCTGTTGGCGCTGCTGTGCTCGCTGGCGCTGGTGGTCGCGGTCGCGGCCGTCGCCCACCGCTTCGGCGGGCGACGGGCTGCGCTGCTCGCCGCCGCCGTCGCCGCCGTGGCCCCGTCGCTGTGGGACCAGCAGCTGGCCGTGCTCGCCGCCGGGCTGGCGGTGACGGTGGCGGTCCTGCTGGCCGATCCCGAGCGGCTCGACCTCCGCCGCGCCGTGGGTGCCGGTGTGCTCGCCGGCCTCGCCGGCCTGGCCCGGCCCGAGGCCCTGCTCGCCGTGCCGGTGCTCGCCGGGTGGATCGCCCTCGGTCCGCGGCGCCGGGACACGTGGCGAGGCGTGGCGGCCGTCGTCGCGGTGGCCGCAGCCGTGGTGCTGCCCTGGTTCGGACCCGCCGGTCCCGGCACGATCACCGATCGGACCGTCGGCGCCATCGGCGCCCTGTTGGTCGAGCCGGGGGCATCGAGCCGGCTGCCGTGGCTGCTCGGTGCCGGCGCCGGTGGGCTGCTCGTGGTGGCCACGGCCGTGGCCATGGTGCGCGACGCCGACGCGTGGCACGCCGACTGGCGCCGGCGGCTGCCGTTGCTCGCCCTGCCCGTGGTGGCGGCGGTCCTCTCGGTGCTGTCGGCCGGCGCCCGAGAGCCGCTCACGTGGGCCGCCGGGCTGGCCGCCGCGGTCGTGGGGGTGGGCTTCGCGGACCTCGTGCCGGCGTCGTGGGTCGGCGGCGATCCGGCGGGGGGATCAGTCCGTCGGGGGGACGAGCACGAGGCAGGCGTTCTGGCCACCGAGGCCGACGGAGCCCGACAGCACCGGGCCGGGTGACCACGGCCGCGGGGCCCGATGGACCACGTCGAGGTCGATGGCGGGGTCCAGCTCGAGGTCGGTGGCCGTCGGGGGCAGCAGGCGGTGGCGGAACGACAGCACGACCGATGCCGCCTCGAAGGCCCCGGCCGCCGACATGGCGTGGCCGGTGCGGCCCTTGACGGCGGTGACGGAGGGCCGGTGTGCGCCGAAGACGCGTCCGATGGCGCCCGCCTCCTGCTGGTCGCCGGCACCTGTGCCGGTGGCGTGGGCGTTCACGTGCACGATCTCCTCGGGGTGCAGGCCGGCGTGGTCGATCGCCGTGCGCATGCACCGCTCCAGTCCCTCGCCGCTGGGGTTGGAGATGTGGTGGGCGTCGTTGGTCTGGGCCCAGCCGACGATCCACGCCAGCACGTCGGCGCCGCGGGCCGTGGCGTGGGCCGCCGACTCGAGGACCAGCACGCAGGCCCCGTCGGCGATGACGAACCCGTCGCGGCGGCGGTCGAAGGGGCGGGCCCGATCGCCGCGCGTGAGCACACGGAGCACCTCGTACGACGCCCGCAGGACCGGGGTGATCGGCCCGGAAGGTGGCACCGGCCAGCACGACGTCGCAGGCGCCGCTGGCGACGAGCGCGGCCCCGTCACCGAGGGCGAGGGACCCGCTGGCGCAGCCGGCACCGGCGAGGCGCGACGGGCCGCGGAGGCCGAAGCGCAGGCTGACCTGCGACGCGCAGGCGTCCTCGAGGCCTGCGCCGCCAGCAGCGGCGAGACCGCCTTGGGGCCCCGCGCCGCCAGGACGTCGCGCTGCGCCTCGAGGCTGACCGCTGCGCCGTAGACGTTGCCCATGACCACGCCCGTCCGGTCGGGCGGCACGGCCGGGGCCCCGGCGTCGTCGAGCGCCAGGGCGGCGGCGGCCACGGCGTACTGCAGGTAGGGGTCGGTCCGGCGGGCTTCGTTCGGGCGGTACCAGGGCGACGGGTCGAAGTCGGTCATCGGCCCCGGGGTGGCGCCGTCGTCGCGGGCGACGAGCGAGGTCCAGAGCTGCTCGTGGCCGACGCCGGCGGCCGACACCGTGCCCACCCCGGTCACGGCGACGGGTGGCGGTGGCACCCGTCAGCGCTTCCGCGCGACCAGCTCGACGAGCTCGCCGACCGTGATCACGTCGTACAGCTCGCGGTCCTCGAGCTCGACGCCGAACTGGGTCTCGAGCTGCCCGGCGATCTCGAGCAGGTGGACGCTGTCGGCGCCCAGGGTGTCGGCCAGCTCGGCGTCGGGCGTCACCAGCTCGGGGTCGACGTCGAGCACCTCGAGCGCTCGCAGCTTGAAGGCGTCGAAGATGTCCTGGTGCTCCATCGGCTCCGATCCTGCCACGGTCAGAACTGGAAGTAGACGAACGGCTGGTTGACGGTCCCGCTGAAGACGATGATCAGCAGGATCATGGCCGCCCACAGGACCAGCCGCGACCACGTCGGCGGGTCGTCCTGGCCCTCGGTGAGCTCCAGGGCCCGCTCCCGGTGGTCGGCGAGGACGACGGCGACCAGGGCGTACACCACGATGCCGACGTCGTTGCCGTTGATGGGCGCCCACACCAGCCGCACGATGTCGCCGTAGTACGCCGCGGCGCTCGAGAGGTTCGGCGAGCGGATGAGGGGCATCAGCAGGGACAGGTAGCCGATGGCAGGCGGACGCCCGCAGCTGCCGGGTGACGGTGCGCGGCCGGGCGCGCACGGCGGTGGTGGTCGCCGCCCCTCCCTGGGCGCGGGCGGCCCGTCGACGGCGGGCGCGGGCTCGTCGTCGGTTCACCTCGCCCTCGGTGGCCACGCCGGCGCCGACCGCCACGCCCCACAGCAGCCAGCCGACGGTCGGCAGGTGCCACAGGGCCGAGAGCACGAAGACCAGCACGATCAGCCCGAACACCCGCACCTCGGTGCCCGCGCGCGGTCGCAGGGGCCGGTACACGTAGTCCCGGAACCACTGCATGAGCGTCATGTTGTGGCGGCGCCAGTAGTCCTGGAGGTTGCGCGACCGGGTGAGCGGTTCGCGGAAGTTGTAGGGGAGCTCGACGCCGAGCAGCTTGGAGGTCCCGCGGGCGATGTTGGAGTAGCCGGCGAAGTCGAGCACGAACTGGGTGAACCCGGCGACGGCGGTCAGGACCAGCACCAGCCAGCTCCGCTCGGGCACCGGGCCGGTGCTGGTGTCGATGAACGTGGCGCTGGTGAGGGAGGCGAGGGCGTCGGCGATGGCGACCTTCTGGAACAGGCCGATCAGGATCAGCTCCAGTCCCTGCCGCCAGGCGATCCGGTCGGGACGTCCGGGGAGCCGCTCGAACTGCGGCAGCATCTTGCCCGCCCGGGTCAGCGGGCCGGCGAGCAGCTGGGGGAAGTAGGCGACGAAGACCGCGAACGACAGGAGCGAGCGCGTGGGTTCGAGGTCGCGGCGGTAGACGTCGATCGTGTAGCTGAGGGTGTGCAGCGTGTAGAAGGAGATGCCGACCGGCAGGGCGATCCCGAGGGTCGCGGCGTTCGGTTCGATGCCGAAGGTCGACAGCAGGGTGCTGAAGGACGAGACGAAGAAGTCGGCGTACTTGAAGACCCCGAGGATCCCGAGGCTGAACAGCACGCCGAGGGTCACCAGCAGCTTGCGCTGGTCGGCTCGCTGGGTGCGTCCCAGCCGCCGGCCGAGGTCGAAGTGCACGAGCGTGGTCGCCGCCAGCAGCGCACAGAAGCGCCAGTCCCACGACGCGTAGAACAGGTACGAGGCCACCAGCAGCAGCCAGCGTCGTCCCCGGCGGGGCAGCGCCCAGTACAGGACGAGCACCACCACCAGGAACGCGGCGTACTGCAGGGAGTTGAACAGCACGGCGCGACAACCTAGGGGAGCGCGGTCACGACCGGCGGCGGGGCCGTTCGGGGGACAGGCCGCGGAAGGCGATGGTCGGGGTGTGACGGGCCAGGTTGACGAGGGTCCGGCCCGGGCCGGCATCGACGATGCGGTCGACCCCGAGGGCGGCCACCGCCGCCATGGTGGCCTCCCAGCGGACCGGCAGCACCAGCGCTCGACCCAGCGACGCCGCCACGGCGTCGACGTCGGTGAGCACGTCCTGGGTGGTGCACGACACCAGCGGCACCCGTGGGGGCCCGGCCAGCGCCTCGGCGACGGCCTCGGTGAAGGCGTCGACCGCGCCGGCGAGCAGCGGCGAGTGGTAGGCGCCGCCGATGGCCAGGGGGCGGGCGACCGCGTCGAGCGCGGTGGCCGCGGCCACGGCGGCGGCCGCAGTGGCCTCGTCACCGGACAGCACGACCTGGCCCGGCCCGTTGACCACGGCGACCTCCAGGCTCCCACCGGCCTCGGCGATGGCACGGCGCCGGACCCACTCGAGGGTCACGTCGTCGAGCCGCATCACGACGATCATCCGACCGGGCCGCCGCTCGTGCTCGGCGTGGCACAGCTCGGCTCGAGTGCGGACCAGCTCGATGGCCCCGGCCGGCTCGAGGGCGCCGGCGAAGGCGAGCGCCGTGATCTCGCCGAAGCTGTGACCCACCACCGCCTCGACCGACGCCGCCTCGACCTGGCTGCCGGCGGCGACGAGGCCGGCGGTGAGGATCGCCGGCTGGGCCACCCGGGTGTCGGTCAGGTCCAGACCCCGCCAGTCGTCCCCGCCGAGGAGGGCACGGAGTCGGGCGACGGGCTCCTCGTCAGCGTGCTCGTCGAGGATGCGGGCGAGGTCGACGGGGTCGACGCCCTGTCCCGGGAAGGCCACCGCCTCGCGTGCCATGGCCCGAGCGTAGGCGGCGGTCGTCCCCGCGCCGGGCGACGTCGGCGTCGTCGAGGGCGGCAGTACGATCTCGCCCGATGGGTGAGGGCGCGGGAGCGGCGACCACCGCCGCGCAGGTCGACGACGTCGCGTCCGGCGCCGCGCCGCGGCCGCGACGACGTCGCCGCGCGCCCCGGCACCCGTGGCTGGCCGCAGTGGGCGTGCTGCTCGTGGTGCTGCTGGCGGCCGAGCTGCTGGTCCGAGCCGTCGAGGAGCAGCTGCCCGTCGTGCGGGCCGGCGACGCGGCCGAGATGATCCTGAAGGCGCGGCGCGTCGACGAGCTGCACGACGACGGACTCGAGCCCGAGGTCGTGTTCTTCGGGACCTCGATGATGGACTCGGCGGTGTCGCCGTCGAGCTTCGTGCGCAACTCGCCGCGCTACGGCCGCGTCTACAACGCCTCGGTCGTGGGGGCGCCGGTCGCGACCCAGGTTCGGTGGGCCGACGAGATCGTCCTGGACCGGCTGCACCCCGACGTCGTCGTGCTCGGGATCCACCCGATCGACCTGCTGCTCACCGACGTGTTCAACCTGAACATCCAGGCCAGCCAGTCCGACGTGATCTTCGCCCGGGTCCTGCGAGAGACCCAGCCCGGCGTGCTCGGCGACCTGAACCGGTCCCTGAACGACGACGTCGCGCTGGTGAAGCACCGCGGGTCGCTGCGACAGCCGCAGGTGATGGGCGAAGCCGTCTGGAACGCCGTCACGCGGACGCCACCCAAGCCCTACATCCCGCTGCGCGACGAGGACTTCTGGCGACCACCTCGCTCCCGACGGGGAGAGCTCGCTGTACCACGGCGAGGGCTACCGGGTGACGTCGGTGATCGAGCAGCTGCGCAAGAACCTCACGCCCGACGCCTTCTACACCAACGACGTCACCCGGCTCGTCGAGGTGGCCAAGGCGTCGGGGGCCGAGGTCGTCCTGGTCGTGCCCCCGGTGCCCCTGGCCACCTGGAAGCGCTACGACGTCGACCTCGCCGCGCTGCGCCAGGGTCAGCAGGTGCTCTACGACGTGGCCGCCCGCGAAGGGGTGCGGGTCGTGGACTTCACCGATCGCGGCTACGACGAGGAGTCCTTCGCCGACATCGTCCACATGAACGACCGCGGCGCCGAGCGGTTCAGCCGGGAGCTCGCCCTCGAGCTGGGGTCGGGTCGCTGAGGCCGGCCGTCAGGTCGCGGTGCACCACCTCGGCCTCGGCCCACAGCTCGTCGAACCGTGGCGCGGCCAGCTGCTCGAGGAGCCACCTGCGCTCCGCCTGGCGCGCCGGTGACGGACGGGGCACGACGTTCTCCGTGCCGCCGTGGACCCGCTGGTGGTGCTCCTCGATGGCGGCGAACACCGCGTCGGTGTTGGCGGGGGTCGGTTCGAAGCGGGGCAGGTCGGTCCCGAAGCGCTCGTTGACCCGCTCGACGACGCGACCCAGATCGTGGGTCACCTGGTCGAAGCCGGCGACCACGAAGCCGTTGCGGTAGGCGAGCAGCTCGCGGTGGTGGTGGATCCACTCGGCGATGGCAGCGCGGAACGCGACGTGGGGCGCGGCGATGAGCAGCGAGACGACCGTGTCGCGCGGCTCGCGGACCACGAGCATGGTGGGCAGGTGCAGCGCCACCGCCGCCTTGACCTGCGACGGCGTGTGCACGTGGCTGGCGATCCGGAGGCGGTCCCCCGACGCGAGGCGCATGGCGAAGTAGGCGAAGGTGTTGCCGGAGCGGGGGAAGCCCTCGATCACCAGGTCGGTCGTGTCGGTGAGCCGACGCGAGACGCCCAGTGGCGTCGCCCGCAGCACCACGGGCAGGAACGTGGGGTCGTCGCCGAGGTGCTCACGGATCCGGCGCAGGACCCGCCGGGCGGTGCCCGCCGCGCTGCGCCGGGTGTAGGGGAGCGACGGGTCCTGGGTGCCGCTCGGGATCACCCCGGCACCCGTTCGAGCAGCAGGAGGCAGTTCCACGTGGCGAGCTCGCGCAGGCCAGGGACCCGGAGGATCCAGCGCTGGGACGGGTAGTAGCGGGGGACCGCGTCGAGCAGGCGCAACCGTGGTCGGCGGCGCAGGTCGGTCAGGATCGGGCCGATGTGGGTGGGCCACAGCGTCTCGTAGGGCAGGTTGCGGTCGGGACGGCCGAAGAGGCGGATGTAGGTCCGGGCGCCGAGGTGCGGCCCGAGGAAGTGGAAGGGCGTGATCGAGTGGCCGCCCCAGGGCGAGAACCAGTTGGTCCAGCTCACCCAGGCCCAGCCACCGGGGCGCAGCACGCGCTCGATCTCGTCGAAGATGCGCAGCGGGGTCGGGGTGTGCTCGAGCATGTTGGAGCACACGATCCCGTCGAAGCCGCCGTCGGGGAACGGCAGGCGGGTGCCGTCGCACAGCACGGGGTGCAGGCCCCCGGCCCGAGCCCGGTCGATGTTGTCGTCGCCGAGGTCGACGGGCACGACCGAGGCGCCGGCTCGGCGCATCGCTCGGCTGTAGTGCCCGGGCCCGGCACCCAGGTCGAGCACCCGGCGGCCCCGCAGCGGGAAGGGGAACTCGGCGATCGCCCGGTCGGCCAGCTTGAGGTAGAAGGGCTCGGGGTCGTCCTCCTCGCCGAGGAAGAGCCGGAACAGCTCGAGGCGGGAGGCGACGGCCGGCGGAGGCGGGGCGTCGGGCGGGGCGTCGGGCGGGGCGTCGGTCGACGTGGTGGTGGCGGTGCTCACGAGGGTGCGAAACCTGCAACGATCTGCGGGCGTGGCCGCAGAGACTACCCGCCGGGGCGTGGCCCGCTCCGACCAACGGCCCGCCCGCCGGTGGTGGTCGATCCTCGGTCCCTGGCTCGCCGGCGTCGCGGTGGCCGTGCTGTGGCTCGGGCCCGCCCTCGGCCCCGGCAGCCTCTTCAGCCTCGACCTGGTGCTGCCCCACGAGGTGCCCCTCCCCCGCGGCGCGTGGGGGCTCGGCCCCGAGCTGCCGCGGCGGGTCCCGTTCATGGTGCCGGCGGCGTGGCTCTCCCCGGTCGTCGGCGGCGACACCGTGGTCAAGGCGATGATGGTGGCCACCATGGCGGTGGCCTTCGTCGGCGGGTACCGGCTGGTCGCCTCGCGGTCGCGACTGGCTGCGGCGGGCACGGGTCTGGTGCTGGCCCTCAGCCCCTTCCTGCTGACCCGGATCGCCGTCGGGCACCTGATGATCGCCGCCACGATGGCGCTGCTTCCGTGGGCCTACCCGACGCTGCTGCGCCCCGGCGACCGGCCGGCCCACACGTTCCTGTGGTCCGCGGCGCTGGCCTTCACCGGCAACTACGGGGGTCTGGTGGCCCTGGTGGTGATCGTCGCCGGACTCGTGGCCACGAGGGGTCGCCGGGCACTGACCGTGCTCGGGCTGTGGCTGGTGGCCCAGCTGCCCTGGCTCGTACCGGGGTTGGTCGTGTACCGCCAGGGTGCCGACCTGGCCGACGCCACCGGGTTCGCGACCCGGGCCGACGGGGTGCCCGGGCTGGCGGCGGTGCTCGCCGGCCACGGCTTCTGGAACTCGTACTACCAGGTGGGCTGGGCGTCGGCGTGGGTCGCGGCGCCGATCGCCCTCGTGCTCGGAGGCCTGGCCCTGTACGGCCATCGCGAGCTGCCGGCCGCCTGGCGTCGCCCTGCCGCCGTGCTGGCGGCGGTGGGCGCCGGCGTCGCCCTCGCCTCGGCGATCCCGGGGCTCGACGGTGCGCTCGAGTGGCTCACCGCGAACCCGGTCGGCGCCAACCTGCGCGAGAGCCAGCGGCTGCTGCCGCTGTACCTGGTGTGGATGGCCCCCGCGGCCGGTCTCGGGGCGGTCCGCCTCGCGAGCCGCATCGCCGGCGGCGAGCGCCACGGCACCGCCACGCTCGTGCGGGCGGTGCCGGCCGCGGCCGCCCTGGTGCTGGCCGGACCCGGGCTGTGGGGCCTCGGTGGGCTCCTCGACGCCGTGGCCATGCCCCCGGACTGGGAGGCGGCGCGGGAGCGCATCGCCGCCGAACCGGGCACCACGGTGGCCTTCCCGTGGGCCGGCTACACGAACGTGCGCCTGGGGGTGGTCCGACACGTGCTCAACCCGTGGCCGATCTACGCCGGCGGCGACGTGCTCGTCTCGTCGGACCTGCGCACCCGGGCCTCCGCCGAGCCGAGCAGCGAACGGGCCGACCCGCGCGAGCCGATCCTGCGCTCGCTGGCGGCCGAGGTCGAGGCGGGGTCCCCGGTCGCCGACCGCCTCGCCGAGCTCGGGGTCCGCTGGGTGGTCTTCAACCGCGTCGGCGACTACCGGCCTTACCAGTCGCTGGATCGCGACCCCGGGCTCGAGCGGGTCGAGACGGGCAACGACGTCTTCCTGTACCGCGTGCGGGCCTGGCCAGGGCCGGCGACCGACGACGCCGGCCGGCCGGTCGCCATCGATCAGGTGGTGGAGCCGCTGGCGCTGGTCGACACCACCGCACCCGTGACCTGGTACCGCCCCGCCGCCCCCGGCTGGCTGCGCGGGTGGACGCCGGCCGAGCCCACCGCTGACGGTGTGCTGCGGTTCCCGACGGGTGGTGGCGTCCTCTGGTACTGGCCTGCCGTGGTGGTCGTGCTGGCCGACCTGATCACGGTCGGTGGTGTCGGCTGGGCGGCGTGGCGGGCTCGTGGCGAAGGTCCGGCCCTCGGCGCCGGCGGGCTCGGGTCCCCGAAAGGCGCGGAGGGGGCAGATGGTTGCTTGACGCGTCACGAGGAACTAGCGTGACGCCAGGTTGGAGCCCGGGGGAGAGGAAGAGGCGTGACGGTGCGGAGATCTCGATTGCGGATCGGTGTAGCGGTGGTGGCCCTGCTGTGGGCTGCCGGCCTGGGCGCGATGGTCGGGTCACCGGCCGCAGGTGCCGCCCCGGCGCAGGGGGCGCCGCCGACCGACTGCTCCGGCTACCTGTCGGGCGACCTCGCCCTCTACCTGGCCTGCAGCGCCGGCCCCAGCGTCGAGGTCTCGCCGGCGACGGTGAGCACCTGTGAGCAGGTGACCGTCACGGTCAGCGGCTACCTGCCCTCCTCGACCGCCAACGCCGTCCTGGAGTCCAACGGCACGTCCAGCCCGCTGGGTCCGATCTCGGTGAGCGCCACGACGGCGGGCGGCACGGCCACCTTCCCGGTGCCCGGGTCCTTCCCGCTCGGACCGGCCAACGCGGTGGTGAGCGGACAGGACATGTTCGGCAACGACATCTCCAAGGTGGTGCCCGTGACGGTCGTGGCCTGCGGCTCCGACACCACGGCTGCGCCTGTCACGACGGTCATCACCGGCACCACGACCGGCGGCAGCCTGCCGGTGACGGGCTCGGACAGCGGCCGGCTCATCGGCATCGGCGCCGGCCTGATCGTGCTCGGTGCCGCCGCCGTCTACGGCGCCCGCCGCAGCCGCAGCACCTCCTGAGCCGCGGCGGGTCGCACCCGCCGGACCACCTGCTCTCGTCGGGGCCCCTCGGGGCCCCGAGCGTGGTGGGACCGTCAGCGATCGTCGGGCCGGGGACCGTGCCACGCCCCGCGCCCGGTCAGCACCTCACGCAGCACCGCCGGCCGGTCGGTCATGACGCCGTCGACGCCGAGATCGAGGAGGCGCTCCATCTCGGCGCGCTCGTCGATGGTCCACACGTGCACCGCCAGCCCGCGCCCGTGCGCGGCGCGCACGAAGCGCTCGTCGACGATCGTGACGTTGCGGGCCCTCGTCGGCACCTGGACGCAGTCGGCCGGGAACCGGCCGGTCGGCAGCCCGACGCTGGCGGCCCGCAGCCGGGCGACCCCGGCGGGGCCGAGCGACGTCGCCAGCCCGGGACCGAGCATCGCCCGCAGCCGCGCCAGGCGGCGGTCGGAGAACGACCCGACGCACACCCGGTGCAGCGCCCCGGCGCGGGCGATGACCCTGGCGAGCGCTTCCACGGCGCTGTCGTGCTTCGGGTCGACGTTGATGCGCAGGTCGGGGAACGCGTCCAGCAGCTCGTCGAAGCGGGGGATCGGTTCGCGGCCGTCGACGCGGGCGGCGGCGACCTCGGTCCACGGCAGCTCCCGGATCAGCCCGGAGCGGTCGGTGACCCGATCGAGGCGTTCGTCGTGGAAGGCCACCAGCACCCCGTCGGCGGTGACGTGGACGTCGGTCTCGACGTAGCGGTACCCGAGCGCCACTGCGCCCTCGAAGGCGGGCATGGTGTTCTCGGGCCAGTCGCCGGCCCCGCCGCGGTGGGCGAACGGGATGGGCGCGGGCCACTCCAGGAACGGGTGCCGAGGCGTCGGGGGCCGGCCCACTAGATGATGCGGCTCTGGTGGCCGGCCCAGTACTGGTCCTTCAGCAGGCGCTTGTACAGCTTGCCGGTGGGGTGCCGCGGCAGCTCGTCGACGAAGTCGACCGAGCGCGGGCACTTCACGTCGGCGAGGTGCTCCCGGCAGAACGCGATGAGGTCGCGCTCGAGGTCGGCCGATCCCTCGGTGACGTCGGCCAGCTGGACCACGGCCTTGACCTCCTCGCCGAAGTCCTCGTTGGGGACCCCGATCACGGCCACGTCGTAGACGGCCGGGTGCATGGCCAGCACGTTCTCGGCCTCCTGCGGGTACACGTTCACGCCACCGGTGATGATCATGTAGGCCTTGCGGTCGGTCAGGTACAAGAACCCGTCCTCGTCGAGTCGGCCCACGTCACCGAGGGTGGACCATCCGTTGCCGAGACGGGACGACGCCGTCTTGTCGGGGTCGTTGTGGTATTCGAACTCGGCCTCGCTCTCGAAGTAGATGGTGCCCTCCTCGCCGACCGGCACCTCGTTGCCCTCCTCGTCCACGATGTGGATGACCCCGACGAGGGACCGGCCCACCGAGCCCTTGTGCTCGAGCCAGTCGGCGGAGTTGGTGTAGACGAAGCCGTTGCCCTCGGTGCCGGCGTAGTACTCGTGGATCACCGGGCCCCACCAGGCGATCATCTGCTCCTTCACGGCGATGGGGCACGGAGCGGCGGCGTGCACGCACATCTCGAGGCTGGACACGTCGTAGCGCGAGCGCACCTCCTCGGGGAGCTTGAGGAGGCGCACGAACATCGTCGGCACGACCTGGGTGTGGGTCACGTGGTGGCGCTCGACGAGCTGGAGGAGCTGCTCGGGGTCGAAGTGCTCCATCACGACGACGGTGCCGCCCACCTGGTGCACCGACATCGAGAACCGCAGCGGGGCGGCGTGGTACAGCGGCGCGGGTGAGAGGTAGACCATGTCCGGGCGGTAGCCGAGCAGCATCTCGCCGAGGAACGTCACCGTCGTCGGGGTCTCCAGGGCGTCCGACGGAAACGCCGGCTTGACGCCCTTTGGTCGACCGGTGGTGCCCGACGAGTAGAGCATGTCCTTGCCGGCGATGCGGGGCTCGGGCAGCGGCTGCGCGGGCTGCGCGGCGACCGCGTCCTCGAAGGGCTCGTACCCGTCGACGATGCCGTCGATCATCAGGCGCATCGTGACCGCGGGCAACCGATCCGCGAGCTCGGCGGCCACGTCGGCCTTGTAGGTGGAGGTCACGAAGACCTTGGCGCCGCAGTCGTCGACGATGTACTCGGTCTCCTCGGCGGTCAGCCGGGAGCTGATCGCGGTGTAGTACAGGCCGGCGTAGGTGGCGCCCCAGGCCAGCTTGTAGAAGGCGGGGTGGTTCTCCAGGCAGAAGGCGACGTGGTCGCCGACCTGCAGGCCCGCCGACCGGAACAGCTGGGCGATGCGCATGGCGTCGGCGTCGAGCTCGGCGTAGGTCACGACCCGACCGCTGCCCGCCATCACGTAGGCGGCCTTGTCGGGCGTCGAGGCCGCGAAGTCGGCTGGGAACACGGGCACCCCCTCGTGCTGGCCCGACACCGACGTCGGGCGTCGGCGACCCTACCCCACGGCCTCTCGCGCCCGACCCGCCGGGTCCCCGGGCCCGGCCGGTACCCTCGCCGGCGATGGACCCCACCGCTCGATTCGCCGAGCTCGTGCACCGCCCGGAGGCCGAGGTGCCCCTCGACGAGTCGGCGCTGGTGATCGCCGCCCACGCCTACCGGGACCTCGACGTGGCGTCGGAGCTGGTCCGCCTCGACGACCTCGCCGACCGCTGCTTCGCGCCGACGCTGGATGCGCTGGTGCGACACCTCTTCGTCGACTGCGGGTTCCACGGGAACCGGCGCGACTACTACGACCCTCGCAACTCGTTCCTCAACCAGGTCGTGACCCGACGGGTCGGCATCCCGATCACGCTGTCGGTCCTCACCATCGCCGTCGGCCGGCGCCTGGGCGTGCCGCTGGCCGGGGTGTCCATGCCCGGGCACTTCCTGGTGCGCGACCGCGTCGACCCCGACGTGTTCGTCGACCCGTTCGCCGGTGGGGCGATGCTCGACCGGGCCGGGTGCGAAGCCCGGTTCCGCGCGGTGCAGGGTGACGACGCCCGCTTCGACGATGCCTTCCTGGCCCCGGTGGCGACCCACGCGGTGCTCGCCCGCATGCTCGCCAACCTGCGGGCGATCTACCAGGCGTCGGGCGACCGCGATGCCCTCACCTGGACGCTGCGCCTGCGAACCCTGCTGCCGGGCGTGCCGGTGGAGGAGCGGGCCGAGCTGGCATCCGTCCTCGCCGCCACGGGGCGGCTGCGCGACGCCGCCGCCGAGTACGAGGAGCTGGCCGACGTCCTCGGTGGTGAGCTGGGCGCCGACTACCTGGCGTCGGCCCACCGGCTGCGGGCCCGGCTGAACTGACCGACCCCCTACCATCGCCACGTGATCGACCGGGACATCAAGCGCTGCCTCGGGCAGATGATGAAGGGCGTGCAGGTGGTGGCGTGCACCCACGAGGGCGTCACGCGGGCGTACACGTCGCACTGGGTGTGCCAGGTGTCCTTCGACGAGCCCATCGTCGTGGCGTCGATCTCACCGAAGCACGACACCCATCGGCTCGTCGTCGCGGCCGGCTGGTTCACGGTGTCGCTGCTGGCGGGTGACCAGGTGGAGGCCGGCCAGTACTTCTCCTACCCGGGGCGGCGGTTCCGGCAGCTGGCACCCGAGCTGCTGACCACCGCCGACGGCCTCCCCGTGGCGACCGACTGCATCGCCTGGTTGCGCTGCGACGTGATCGACCGGGTCACGGCGCTGGGCGGCCACGACGGGTACGCCCCCGTCCCGCTCGACCACGACCTCTTCTTCGCCCGGGTGACGGCCTCGGGTGAGGGGCGGCTGGGAGAGCCGCCCCTGCTGTACTCCTCGCGGCTGGGGTGGCGGGTCACCGGCGCCAAGGCCCGCGAGCCGGGGGAGTCGGTCCGCGACCGGCTCCTGGCCCGGCTCGAGGATCGGGGGGAGGGGTGATGGTGGCGGAGGGTGATGGCGAGGGCACGGCCGGCGGGGTGCCCGCTCGGGGGGAGACATGAACGCGTGGGTGCTGGTGCTGTTCCTGGCGCCGCTGTTCGTGCTGCTGGCGGTGCTGCGCAACCACGGGAGGCGGGTCGCCGACCGGGCCGCGACGGTGGAGCTGGTGTGCGACGCGTTCGGCGTCCGGCGCCGCCTGGCCGACGGTCGGGAGGAGGGCGTCGACTGGAGCGACGTCGACGAGGTCGAGGTGGTGACGGCGAAGAAGGGCCCGCACGGCGCCTACGGCGGGGTGGTCGTCATCGGCGACGGTGAGGCCCGTGGCGTGCTCGTGCCGATCGACCGACTGGAGGACTCCGGGGCGCTCGAGGCGCTGACCCACCTTCCGAGGTTCCCGATGCCGGCCTTCCTCGACGCCCTGCAGCTCGACCCACCCAGTCGAACGCTGGTCTGGCAGCGTCCCGACCGCGATGTGCGGGCTGCGTCGGGCACCTCGTAGGTTCGGGCCCCGATGGACGACGACGCACGGGTGCTGGCGTTGTGCGACCGGCTGCTGGCCGAGCACGACCCCGCCACGACACCGGCCGCCGAGCTGCTCGGTGCCCAGTACGACCGGGGCCTCGCCTGGGTGCACTTCCCGGAGGGGTCCGGTGGGCTCGGGCTCAGCCCGGGGCTGCAGCGCCTCGTGAACGAGCGCCTGCTGGCTGCCGGGGTGCCGAGCCCCTACGCCCGGAACCCGATCGGCCACGGCATGGGAGCGCCGACGGTCGTCACCCACGGCTCCGACGAGCAACGGCGCCGCTACCTCCGCCCGCTGTTCACCGGCGAGGAGGTCTGGTGCCAGCTCTTCAGCGAGCCCGGTGCCGGCTCGGACGTGGCGTCGCTGGCCACCTCCGCCGTGCGTGACGGCGACGAGTGGGTGCTGAACGGGCAGAAGGTGTGGACGACCCTGGCCCACCTGGCCCGGTGGGGGATGATCATCGCCCGCACCGACCCCGAGCAGCCGAAGCACAAGGGCCTGACCTACTTCGTCGTCGACATGCACGCCCCCGGGGTCGAGGTGCGCCCGCTGCGCCAGATGACCGGCGAGGCCGAGTTCAACGAGGTGTTCCTCTCCGACGTCCGGATCCCCGACACCGAGCGGCTCGGCGAGGTCGGGGAGGGCTGGCGGGTGTCGCTCACGACGCTGATGAACGAGCGGGTCGCCATCGGCGGCGCCATCCCGGCGCGCGAAGGAGGGGTGATCCGCGAGGCGCTGAAGGTGTGGCGCGGACTCGGCGACGAGCAGCGCGACCCCGTGGCTCGCGACGAGCTGGCGCGCCTGTGGATCGAGGCCGAGGTGCTGCGCCTGACCAACATCCGGGCCGCGCAGCTCCGGTCGAAGGGCACGCCCGGACCCGAGGGGTCGGTGGGCAAGCTCATGTCGGCGGAGCACAACAAGGCGGTGATGAGCTTCGCCGTCGGGCTGCTCGGCGCCGGCGGGATGCTCTACACCGACTACGCCATGGCTCGGCCGACCCACGCCCTCGCCTGGGACTGCCCGCAGAAGGGCTTCCTCCGGATGCGGGCCCAGTCGATCGAGGGTGGGACGACCGAGGTCATGAAGAACATCCTCGGTGAGCGGGTCCTCGGTCTGCCGGGTGACGTCCGTGTCGACAAGAGCCTGCCGTGGAAGGACGTGCCGCGCAGCTGAGGCGACGGCACCGGGAGCAACCGTGGAGCTGCTGCTCATCCGCCACGCCCGCCCCGAGCGCATCGAGGTCGCCGAGGGCCCGGTCGACCCCGATCTCGACCGCACCGGACGCCGCCAGGCCGAGGCGCTGGCGTCCTGGCTCGCCGACGAGCGCCACCTCGACGCCCTCTACACCAGCCCTCTCGCCCGAGCCCGACAGACCGCAGCGCCACTGGCCCGGGCGCAGGGCCTCGAGCCCGTCGTGGAGGACGAGGTCGCCGAGTGGGACCGCGACGCCCACGCCTACATCCCCATCGAGGAGCTGCGGGCCACCAACCATCCGTGGTGGCGAGCCATGGCGACCGGGGACTGGGCGGCGCTCGGCGTCGACCCCGTCGCCTTCGTGGCCCGGGTCGTAGCCGCCCTGGACGGTGTCGCCGCCCGACACCCGAGCGCCAAGGTCGCAGTGGTCTGTCACGGCGGTGTGATCAACGCCTACCTGGGCGCCGTGCTCGGCATAGAGCGCGTCCTGTGGTTCGACCCCGGCTACACGAGCGTGTCCCGGGTCTTCGTGTCGCGCGAGGGCGTGCGCTCGGTCGGCACCGTCAACGAGATCGCGCACCTGCGCGCCGTCGACGCCGCGCCGGCGTCGTGAGCGACCTCGTCACCCGTCGCGTGCGAGGCGTCGCCGTCTACGGCCGGCACCGTCCCTCCACTGGTGATCCGACCGACGGCGCGACCCACCGCGTCGTGCTCGTGCACGGCTCGATGGACCGAGGTGCCTCGTTCGTGAAGGTGGGCCGGCGCCTCGACGACCTCGAGGTCGTGCGCTACGACCGTCGGGGCTACGGGCGGTCGGTCGAGGCCGGCGCCGGCACGGTGGCCGACCACGTCGCCGATCTGCTGGCCGTGCTCGACGATCGCGCCGCGGTGGTGGTGGGCCACAGCTTCGGCGGGGTGCTCGCCATCCTCGCCGCCCTCGCTCGGCCCGACCTCGTCCCGGCGGTCGGGGCGTACGAGTCACCCATGCCGTGGGCCCCGTGGTGGCCGCGGACCTCGGCCGGGGCACGGGCCGTCGAGACGGCCGGAGCCCACGGCGCCGATGCCGCCGCCGAGGCGTTCCTGCGACGCATGATCGGTGACGAGCGGTGGGAGCGGCTGCCACGGGCCACGAAGGACGCACGACGGGCCGAGGGCGAGGCGCTGCTCACCGAGCTGCGCGAGATGCGGGCCACCGAGGCGCTCGACGACGCTGCGCAGCTGCCCTTCCCCGTGGTGGCCGGGCGGGGGAGCGTCGGCGACGCCCACCACCGCGAGGCCGCCGATCGCCTGGCCGCCGCCGCACCCCTCGGGGAGCTGGTCGTGATCGACGGAGCCGGCCATGCCGCCCACAGCACCCACCCCGACGAGTTCGCCGCCCTCGTCCGGCGCGCCGTCGACCGGGCCGGGCCGGACCCCGGCCGCCGCGGTGGCGGCCGGTAGGGTGCGCCCATGGCCGACCAGTCCGTGTCCCTGACCTCGTCCGGTCCGTCCGAGACGGTCCTCGATCCCGAGCCCGGCGACGTCGTGGCCGCCCTCGCCGACGCGCTGGCGGCGCCCGCGGACGCACGGCGAGGGGCGGTGGCGGCGGTGGTGGCCGACAACCCCCGGTTCCTCGACGGGTGGGCCCGCCTGGGCGACCTCGCCCGCGACGACGTGGAGGCCTACGCCGCCTATCGCGTCGGCTACCACCGCGGGCTCGACCGGCTGCGACAGAGCGGCTGGCGAGGCAGCGGCTACGTGCGTTGGGAGCACCCCGAGAACCGCGGCTTCCTGCGGGCGCTCGACGGCCTGCGTCGCATGGCCGAGCGCATCGGCGAGGACGACGAAGCCGAGCGCTGCACCCAGTTCCTGCGCCAGCTCGACCCGGCGTGGCCACCGGCCGAGCTGCGCTGACACCCGGGCCTGCGCGTCAGCGGCGCTGCGGCCGCCGCCGGCGCTGCCTCGCCGCGTCCTCCGCCGTCCCGCTACGGTGCAGCCATGGCCGCACCGGGGGGCACCGGGGCGATCGGGCCGTTCCCGGCCGTGGTCGCCGACACCGACGAGGCGCGTGAAGCCTACGACAAGCTCCGCCGCCGGGTGCTGTGGTCCCTGCCCTACGGCCTGTACGTCGTGGGCAGCCGGGCGGGCGATCGACGCAACGCCATGACGTTGAACTGGGCTACGCAGGTGGCCTTCGAGCCCAAGCTGGTCGGCATCGGCGTCGACAAGCACGCACTCACCCACCAGCTCGTCGCCGAGGGGCGATCGTTCTCGGTGTGCACGATCGATCGTGAGGACCGCGCGATCGTGCGCAAGTTCACCAAGCCGGTCGACGTCGATCTCGACGCCATGACGCTCAACGGCTTCGCGTTCCGCGACGGCAGCGCCACCGGGGTGCCGATCCTCGACCAGGCGGTGGCGTGGATCGAGTGCGAGGTGCGCGACGGGGTCGACTGCGGCACGCACACCTTCTTCATCGGTGAGGTCGTCGACTGCGGGTTCCGCGACCAGGAGGAGACGCCGGTGCTGCGCATGGAGGACACCCGCATGAGCTACGGAGGTTGACCGTGGGGTTCCCGGAGCACGGCACCGGTGCCGACGAGCTGCTGGGTGAGCTGGACCAGCTCGCCGGTGGCGACATCGACTGGCGCAGCGGTCGCGCCTTCAGCCTCGTGTACCACCCCGACGACGCCGAGCTCGAGCGGCTCCAGGAGGCCGTGGTCCGCGCCTACTTCCACGAGAACGCCCTCAACCCGTTCAAGTACCCGAGCCTGGTGCAGATGGAGGCCGAGGTCGTCGCCATGGGCGCCGACCTGCTCGGCACCGATCCCGAGGCAGGGACGATGTCGAGCGGCGGCACCGAATCGATCTTCCTCGCCGTGCACACCGCCCGTGACCGCGGCGACAAGGTCAAGGGGATCACCGCGCCGAACATCGTCACCGCCGACACCGTGCACCCGGCCTTCGCCAAGGCCTGCCACTACCTGCGCATCGAGCATCGGCGCGCCCCGGTGGGCGCCGACCTGCGGGCCGACCCCGACGCCATGGCAGCGCTCGTGGACGACGACACCGTGCTCGTGGTCGGCTCGGCGCCGTGCTACCCCTACGGCGTGATCGATCCGATCCCGGCGCTGGCCTCGCTGGCGGCCGAGCGCGACGTGCTGTGCCACGTCGACGCCTGCCTCGGTGGCTGGCTGCTGCCGTTCTGGGAGCGGTTGGGCGAGCCGGTCCCGCCGTGGGACTTCCGCGTCGAGGGGGTCACGTCGCTGTCGGCCGACATCCACAAGTACGGCTACTGCTTCAAGGGCGCCTCGCTGATCCTGTACCGCGACCCGGCCCTGGTGCGGCACCAGTGGTTCGTCTACGACGAGTGGCCCGGAGGCCTGTACGGCTCGGTCACCACCGCCGGGACCCGGCCGGCCGCACCCATCGCCGGGGCATGGGCGACCGTGCGCCACCTCGGGGCCGACGGCTACCTGCGCAAGGCGACCCAGGTCCGCGACGCCACCCGTCGGTTCCGGGCCGGCATCGACGCCATCGACGGCGTCGACGTCACCGGCGATCCCGACCTCAGCGTCTTCCAGATCGCCTCGGACGCCGTCGACATCGGGGCGGTCGGCGACGTGATGGACGACCGTGGCTGGAACCTCGATCGCCAGCAGGGTGGCCTGCACCTGATGGTGTCGCCGTACCACGAGCACGTGGTCGACGACTTCCTCGGCGACCTCGCCGAGGCGGTGGCCGATCACGGCGTCAGCCGGGGCAAGGCGGCGGCCTACGGCGGCATCGCCGACCTCGGCTGAGGCGACGGCCGGGTGACGACCGAATCGTTCACCGGCATCGTGCTCACCGGCGGCTCGTCGCGCCGGATGGGGCAGGACAAGTCCGTGCTGGTGGTGGACGGCGTCCCGCTGGCAGCACGTCGCCGCCGCGCTCACCGCCGCCGGCGCGGTGAGGGTGCTCGCCGTCGGAGGCGCGGCGGCGGCGCTGGAGCGACACGGCCTCGTGCCCGTCGCGGACCGGTGGCCGGGTGCCGGGCCGCTCGGGGGATGATCACCGGTCTGGCGCACGTGGCCGACGAGGAGGGGCGCCGTCGATCGCGGTGGTGGCCTCCTGCGACCTCCCCGGCTGACCGACGTGGTCGTCGCCCGGTTGGTCGAGGCCTTGGCGGCCACCGATCCTGCCCGTGCGATGGGCGCCGTGCCGGTCGTGGGCGGCATCGCCCAGACCCAGCTCGTCGCGGTCCGGGTCGCGGCACGGCCGCACCTGTCCGATGCGTTCGCCGGCGGTGTGCGCGCGCCGAAGCGGGCGTTGGCCGAGAGCGTGGTCCACGTCGAGCTGGGAGGCGTCGAGGCCGCGGCTGTCGCCGACGTCGACACCCCCGACGATCTCGCCGCGTTCAGCGGGACCCGTCGCCCTCGTCGAGGGTCCGCGCCGTGACGAAGGCGGTGAGCGTCGCCGTGCCCGGGGCGGCCTCCGCCCACCGTGCGACGGCGAGCTCGAGGGTGGCGAGGGCGGCGGTGGGGAAGGCCGGAGCACCGCCGGCGAGCAGATCCGCGAGCTGCTCGATCCCGGGGTTGTGCCCGACCATCAGCACGACCGGCGTCTCGTCGGCCAGCTCGCGGACCACCGCCAGGAGCCCGGCGGCGTCGTCGCCGTCGTCGTAGAGGCGCGGCTCGATGCGCAGCTCGCACCCCAGCGCGGCCACCACGGGTGCCGCGGTCGCCATCGCCCGCGCCGCGTCAGAGGTGACGACGAGGTCGACGTGCCACCCCGTGACGTGGTCGGCGATCGTGCGCCGGGCTCGCCGCCCGCGGCGGTTGAGCGGTCGAGCTCTGTCCGCCAACGACGCGTCGGACCAGTCCGACTTGGCGTGGCGCAGCAGGTGGAGGGTCCGCACGGCGCCATGATCGTCGCGTCCTGCCACGACCGGGGACAAGCGGGGCGGATACGCTGCTGCGCCGTGGATGTCCCCGAGATCGACGTACCCGAGCTCGCCGAGCGACGCGCCGACGGCGCGTTCGTCCTCGACGTGCGCCAACCCGAGGAGTACACCGGTGGCCACGTGCCCGGCGCCGTGCTCGTCCCGTTGGCGGAGGTGCCCGACCGGGTGGCCGAGCTCCCCACCGACGCACCGGTGCTGATCATCTGCCGCACCGGTGCCCGCAGCCATCGGGCCGCGCAGTACCTGCGTCCGCTCGGGATCGATGCCATCAACGTGCGGGGCGGCACCATGGCCTGGATGCAGGCGGGCCACGGCGTCGTGACGGGGTCCGAGCCCGGCTGAGCGCCGGCCCGCCGTCGCTGCCATGGGACCCGCGCCGCCGTCCGAGCCGACGCCCCGCTGGGTCGACACCACCAGCGCCCTGCACGAGACCGTCGACGCCCTGCTCGCCGAGCCCGCCTACGCGCTCGACACCGAGTTCCACCGGGAGCGCACCTACTTCCCGAAGCTGGCGCTCCTGCAGATCGCCTGGCCCGGTCACCTGGTGCTGATCGATCCGCTGGCCGTCGACGTCGCCCCCTTGGCGGAGGTGCTCACGGGCGACGGGCTCGCTGTGCTGCACGCCGCGGACCAGGACCTCGAGGTGCTCGAGCAGGTCTGCGGCGTCGTGCCCGCCCGCCTCTTCGACACGCAGGTGGCCGCCGGCTTCCTCGGCATGGCGACGCCGTCGTTGGCGTCGCTGTACGAGCGCGAGCTCGGCCTCCACGTGCCGAAGGCCGATCGGCTCACCGACTGGCTCGCCCGTCCGCTCACCGACGCCCAGTGCGCCTACGCCGCGTCCGACGTCGCCCACCTGCTCGACGTCCACCGCTCCCTCGTCGAGCGGCTCACCGCCCGCGGGCGGCTCCAGTGGGCCCTCGACGAGTGCGAGGGGGTGCGCCTCCGCAGTCGGGGGGCCCGCGATCCCGCCGACGCCTGGCGGCGCATCAAGGAGGCCCGCCAGCTCCGGGGCAAGGCCCGGTCCGTCGCCCGGTCGGTGGCCGCCTGGCGAGAGCGGCGAGCCGCCGCGCTCGACCAGCCACCCCGGTTCGTGCTGCCCGACCTCGCCGTGGTCGGCATCGCCCAGCGCCCGCCCAAGAGCCTCGCCGAGCTCCGCCGCGTCCGGGGGCTCGACGAACGCCACCTGCGCGACGATCTGGCCCGCCAGGTGCTCGACGCGGTGGCCGACGGCCTGGCGGCCCGTCCGCCGGCCTCCGACGACGCTCCGCCCCGCGAGCTCGACCGCGAGCTGCGACCGGCGGTCGGGCTGGTGTCGGCGTGGGTGAGCCAGCTCGCCCGCGATCGCCAGATCGACACCGCGCTGCTGGCCACCCGGGCGGATCTCGAGGCGCTGCTGCGCGGCGACGAGGACGCACGACTCGCCGTGGGGTGGCGCGCCGAGCTCGTGGGCGAACCCATCCGCAAGCTGGTGTCCGGCGAGGCCGCCCTCGCCTTCGACGGCCATGGGGGCCTGGTGCTCGAGGCCCGATCGCATCGGTCCCTGCACGGCTGATCCGGCTCGTCAGACCCCCCGGAACGACAGGACCAGCCCGAGCGCGAGCACGGTGAGCAGCGCGGTGCCGGCAGCCACGAACCGCCAGTCCCGGCGTCGCGCCCAGCGCACGACGAGCCAGCCGACGCGCACGACCGGCACACCGACGAGCACGACGACCATGGCGATCGCCAGGGCGCGGTGCACCGCTTCGGGCACGACCAGCGCGGCGATCCCGAGCAGGGTGGCGACCACCAGCGCACCCTGCAGGAAGGCGGCCAACGCCCGTTGTCGGTCGCGGCGCGGGTTGGGTGGGGGCCCGGTGGGACCAGGCGGCACGGGTGGCTCGGCCCCGCTCACCCGCGGATCCCGAGCACGAGGGCGACGACGACGAGCGCCACGCTGATGACGAGCCGGGTGCGCTGGGGAGGCAGCCGAGCCTGCAGCCGGGCGCCGAGCGTGCCGCCCAGCAGGCCGCCGACCACGACGGCGGCCCCGTGCCGGAACTCGATCCGGCCCTGACCGCCGTAGACCACCAGGCTGGCCGCCGCCGTGATGCCGACGGTGAACGTGGCGGTCGCCGCCGCGACCCGGACCGGGACGTGCATGATCTCGCTCATCGCCGGGGTCTTGATGAAGCCGCCCCCGACCCCGGCGATGCCCGACACGAACCCGGCGCCGAGCATGGCGAGCAGCCCGGTGGGGACCCGACGAGCGTGGTAGGGGACCATCTGGTCGCCGAGGCGGTAGGCACCCGCCAAGGTGCCCGGCCACTCCCCGGGCTCCTCCTCGGCGAACACCGCCGACGGTCGGTTGCGCAGCCCCTTGCGGCTCCCGGCGGCGAAGGCGGCGCCGAGCGCCACCGCGGCGAGGATCCGGCTCAGCAGCGAGCGGGCGATGAGGCCACCCACCGTCGCCCCGACGATGGCGCCGGCGCTCGACGGGATCTCCATGGTGACGCCGAGTCGGTGGTGGACGAGGCCGGCGCGCAGCTGGCGGGGTGCGGCGGCCAGCGAGCCGCCGGCCACCGACAGGATCCCGAGCGGTGCCGCTTCCCGGGGGTCGACGCCGAGCAGGACGAGGAGGGGGACGAGGAACACCGCACCTCCGAGGCCACCGAGCGCCCCGACCCCGGCGGTGGCGGCGCTCAGCGCCACGAGGGCGGGCAGCGAGATCACCGGACGATGATGGCCTGGCCCGGGCCGAGCACCCCGGTGAACCGCTCGCCCTCGCCGACGCCGTCGCTGGCCACCTCGACGGTGCCGGTGACGCCGTCGACCCCGGCGGCGGCGTCACCGAAGTTGACCAGGACGGTGCGCGGCTGGTCGCCATCGGCGTGGCGGACCCAACCGACCACCTCGGGAGCGGCGTGGTCGGCTGCCAGCAGCTCGAGCGAGCCGGCGTGCAGCGATCGCGAGGTCCGGCGCACGGCGAGGAGGCGTCGGTACAGGTGCAGGATCGACGCCGGGTCGCGCTGCAGGGCGTCGGCGTGGCGGTGGTCGGCGTCGGGCGGCCACGGCAGCCACGGGTCGGGCGTCGCCCAGCCGTGGCCCGGCGACCCGTCCCACGGGATCGGGGCGCGGCAGCCGTCGCGCCCGCCCGGGTCGAGGACCCGCTCCGGCGGCACGACGGCGTCCTCCAGCCCCAGCTCCTCACCGGCGTACAGGAACGGGGTCCCCCGCAGGCCGAGCAGCAGCACGATCGCCGCCCGGGCTCGGGCCTCGCCGCCGCCGTAGCGGGTGCGGTGCCTCACGTTGTCGTGGTTCGACAGGACCCAGGTGGGCCAGGCCCCGACGGCATCGTGGGTGGCGTAGGTCATCTCGATCTGGGCCCGCCATGCCTCGGCCGTCCACGGCGCGTACAGCGGCGGGAAGTTGAAGGCCAGGTGCAGCTCGTCGTCCTCACCGAGGTAGTCGACCACCATGGTGGTGTCGAGCAGGTAGACCTCACCGACCGCCATGCGACCGCCGGGGTAGTCGTCGAGCAGGCGACGGATGCGGCGCAGCAGCGGGTGGGTCTCGGGCCGGTGGTTGAGCACGACGTGGCTGAGCCCGGCCAGGTCGGCGGGATCGTCGGCGAGGTCCGGGTCCTTGCCGATGAGGTGGATGACGTCCATGCGGAAGCCGTCCACGCCGCGATCGAGCCAGAACCGCAGCGTGTCGTGCATGGCCGCCTCGACCTCGGGATTGGCCCAGTTCAGGTCGGGCTGCTCGGGCAGGAACACGTGCAGGTACGACTGCCCCGTGGTCGGATCGGGCTGCCATGCGGAGTCGAAGGTGAACGCCGACACCCAGTTGTTCGGGGGCGAGCCGTCGGGCCGGCGATCGCGCCAGACGTACCAGTCGCGCTTGGGGTCCTGGCGCGAGGAGCGCGAGGCGAGGAACCACGGATGCTGGTCCGACGTGTGGTTGGGCACCCAGTCGATGATCACCCGCAGCCCGAGGGCGTGCGCCTCGGCCAGCAGGACGTCGAAGCCGACGAGGTCGCCGAAGAGCGGATCGACGTCGCAGAAGTCGGCGACGTCGTAGCCGTAGTCCGCCATCGGGGATCGGTAGAACGGCGAGATCCACAGCGCGTCGACCCCCAGCCACGCGAGGTAGCCGAGGCGACGGCGGATGCCCTCGAGGTCGCCCACGCCGTTGCCGGTGGTGTCGAGGAACGATCGTGGGTAGACCTGGTAGCCGACCGCCGTGTGCCACCACGGGTGATCGGGATCGCGCGGGCCGGCCACGCGGCGATCGTAGCGTGACCGGAAGGCCACGAGGGGGGCCGAAAGCGGCCGACGCCGCGCAATTGTCACAGGCGAACGATCGGTGGCTACACTGACCGGACGTTTCAGTGGATCGCCACCGGGAGTTCGGCCCGTGAAAAAGGGGCGCCATCGCCGGTTCGAGGAAGCCCGTGCGCTCAAGCGCTCCAACGACCTCGACATCGACGCCATCTTCGAAGAACGCAGTGACGAACCGTGCCCCGAGTGCGGGGCCGACCCGGGCGCCGAGCATGCGTCCTGGTGCCTCCACGAGGCCGGCGAGGACGACTGACCAGCGGGACGACGTCCCGCCACCGGGCGCCGCTGGGGGGCTGCGCCTGCCCCTGCTGCTGTGCGCACCATCGCCCTCGTCGCCCACGTCGACCACGGAAAGACCACCCTGGTGGACGCCATGCTGCGCGCCACCGGGGTCTTCGGCGAGCACCAGGCCGTCGTCGACCGCGTCCTCGACTCCGAGGACCAGGAGCGTGAGCGCGGGATCACGATCCTGGCCAAGGCGGCGTCGGTCACCTGGCGCGGCGAGCGCGTCAACCTGGTCGACACGCCGGGCCACGCCGACTTCGGCGGCGAGGTCGAGCGCGGCCTCGCCCTGGTCGACGGGGTGCTGCTCCTCGTCGACGCCGCCGAGGGCCCGCTGCCCCAGACGCGCTACGTCCTGGCCAAGGCGCTCGCGGCCGACCTGCCCGTCGTCGTCGTGGTGAACAAGGTCGACCGGGCCGACGCCCGGCCGGCCGAGGTCGTCGACGAGATCTACGAGCTGTTCTTCGACCTCGATGCCGCCGACCACCACGTCGAGTTCCCCATCGTGTCCGCCGTGGCGCGCGAGGGCCGCAGCGTGGGGGGCATCGGCGTCCCGGGGCCCGACGACGACCTGACGGCGCTGTTCGAGGCGATCGTCGCCACCGTGCCCGCCGCCGGTGGCGATCCCGACGCCCCGCTGCAGGCGTTGGTGACCAACCTCGACGCGTCCGACTACCTGGGTCGCCTCGCCATCGGTCGCGTGGTGCGCGGACGCCTGCGTCGCGGCGACCAGGTGGTGCTGCTCAAGGAGGCCGAGAGCGACCACGAGGACCTGGAGGCCGACGTGGGTGGTGGCCAGCACCTCGTCGTGCGGCGCAAGGCCACCCAGCTGCTCGGCTTCGAGGGCGTCGCCCGGGTCGAGGTCGACGAGCGGGTCGCCGGTGACCTGTTCGTGCTGGCCGGCTTCCCGGAGGTGGAGATCGGCGACACCGTGGCCGACCCCGCCACCGCCGAGGCGCTGCCCCGCCTCGACGTCGACGAGCCGGTGCTGCGGATGACCTTCGGGGTGAACACCTCGCCGCTCGCCGGTCAGGAGGGCCGCTATCTCACGTCCCGCCACCTGCGGGAGCGGCTCGAGCGCGAGGTGCTCGGCAACGTGTCGATCCGGCTCCACGAGACCGACTCTCCCGACGTGATCGAGGTGGCCGGCCGTGGCGAGCTGCAGCTGGCGGTGCTGATCGAGTCGATGCGGCGCGAAGGCTACGAGCTGCAGGTCAGCCGGCCCGAGGTGGTCGTGCGCGACATCGACGGCCGTCGCCACGAGCCGTTGGAGGAGGCCGTCGTCGACGTCCCCGACGAGCACGTCGGGGCCGTGACCCAGGCGCTCGCCCCCCGCAAGGGCCGGGTCACCGATCTGCGCCCCGGCGACAGCGGCCGCACCATCGTGCGCCTCGAGGCGCCGGCGCGCGGCCTCATCGGCTTCCGCTCCCAGCTGCTCACCGCCACCCGGGGCACGGCGATCATGCACCAGCACCACGCCGGTTGGGCGCCCTGGGTGGGTGAGCTCCCGTCTCGCAAGGGCGGGGCCATGATCGCCGACCGGGCCGGCGCCACGACGGGCTACGCCCTCGACAACCTGCAGCAGCGCGGCGAGCTCTTCGTCGGACCCGGTGTCACCGTCTACGAGGGGATGATCATCGGCGAGAACGCCCGCGCCGAGGACATGGTCGTCAACGTGACGCGTGAGAAGCAGAAGACGAACATCCGCACCCACGCCGCCGACGAGGCCATCAAGCTCGTGCCACCGCGGACGCTGACGCTGGAGGCGGCCCTGGAGTGGATCGCCGAGGACGAGCTGGTCGAGGTGACGCCGGCAGCGCTGCGCGTGCGCAAGCGGCTGCTCGCCGAGCCCGACCGTCGGCGGCAGGCGAAGCGCTGATTCGGCAGCGCTGGCGCGCGGTCAGCCGCGCGCCAGCTCGATCGCCCGCTCGACGGCCAGCACGGCGTCGTCGGGCTCCATGACCACCATGGCGTGGCGCCGGCCGGCGCGGGCCTCGAGGTTCGCCTGGGCCTGTTCCCGCGAGGTCTCGCCGAGGGGGTCGGGCACGTCGACGAGCAGCGGCCCGACCACGATGCCGGCGGTGCGGCCGGCGGTGGTCTTGGCCGCCGGATGGTGGAACTGCAGCGGGCCGCTGTAGAGGCCGCCGTGCTCGACCCGGAACTCGGGCAACCGGTTGTCGGTGCGGGCCTCGAGGGCGTGCACGATCTGCAGCAGCAGGTCGAGCTGCGCCCGGGTCCGGTCGTCGCACAGGGCACGGGCGTCGTCGGCGCCGACCGGCTCGGCGAGCCGGTCGAGCACGGCGAGCGCTGGTTCGTAGGCCTTGCGCTTCTTGCCGGTCCGGATCTTCTTCAGGGCTCGGGGACCGGGCAGCCGACGGGTGACGTGGGCGAGCGACGGGTGCTCGGCGAAGCGACCGGCGTCGACCCCGTTGCGCCAGGCCCGCCGGACCTGCGTGTCGTCGGGCGCCGCGGTGGTGTCGGCCTGGGCGGCCTCGCCGGCTTCGTGCACCCGCACCAGCGCCCACACCAGGACCTGGTTCTCCTCGACGTCATAGGCGCGCGACGGCGTCGAGCAGATGAAGACGTCGGGGTTGCCGAAGCTGGCGGCGCGGGCCGAGATCGTCTCGGACCACAGCACCGGGCCGCGGATCTCACCGACGCAGCGCTCGGCGTGGGTGTGCATCGACGTCGCCAGCGAGCGGATGGTGCGGGGAAAGGCGTCGAGCAGTCGGTCCGCCTCGTCGCAGGCGGCGACGGCGAGCCCGACCAGGCGGTCGGTCTCCTTCACCGGGAGGCCGGTCACCGCGCCGAGGGTGCCGGAGGGGTCGAAGGGGCGAGCCAGCCGGCGCCACAGGTCGGTGACGCTGTCGTAGCCGGCGTCGCCGGGGCGTGGATCGCCGCTGTGGTCGACGGCGAGGTGGGTGGTGAAGGCCACGGGGCTGCGGCTACACCGCGAGCTCGACGCCGAGGACCTCGCTGATCGTGCGCTGGGCCTCGGCCTGCTCGGGCGCGTCGAGGTGCTGGGCCACGGCCCGGTACAGCGTGGTGGCCCGTCGGTCCTCCATGCCCTCGAACTGCGGGAGGAAGTAGGCGTAGAAGACCTCGTACAGCAGCCGGGAGGGGGTGGGGCCGTCCTTGGCCCGGCGCCCGGCGTACTTGGCGGCGTCCAGGTAGACGGCCGGGCCGAGATCGGAGAACTTCCGCAGCGGCAGGAGCTTCTGCACGATCTCACCCGGCCCCTCGAGCAGGACCCGATAGGTCTCCTCGTCGGGCGTGCCGACCTCGATGAAGGCGAAGCGGCGCATCAGGGCGTACGACATGTCGAACAGCAGGTTCTTGTCGAACACGTTCATGGTGGCGATGATCCGCCAGCCGGCCGGGACGCGGATCACGTCGGTCTTCTCGGGCGGCTCGACACCGGAGGGGACCAGCGAGATCGGGTTGGGCTGGCCCTTGCGCTTGAACGGCAGGACGACGGCCGCGCCGGACAGCACCGTGAACAGCTGACCGAACGCCCGGTCGAAGTTCGAACGGTTCAGCTCGTCGATCACCAGCCACCGGCCGCTCTCGATGGCGTCGACGAAGAGGCCGGGCCGGAAGATCAGGCCGTCGACGGTCGGCTGCAGGCCGCCGATGGTCTCGAAGGTCGTCCACTCGCTGGTGGCCGTGGTGGGCAGGTAGCCGGTGCACATCATCGACCGTCGCGCCACCTCGGCGCTGATGTAGGCCAGGGTGGTCTTGCCCGTGCCGGGTGGCCCGGTGAGGATGACGTGCTTGCCGGCGTCGACCGCGGCGACGAGCTGGTCGCAGACGTACTCGGGTAGCAGGAGCCCGTCGTCGCGGCACGCCCGATCGAGGTCCTCGGAGGTGAACTGGCGCATACTCGCCTCCCTGTCGGCCGTCATGAGGTCTTCTTGAGGGCTGGATGGGGCAGGAGCGTCTCGGCACCCCGTCGCGCGAGCTGCTCGCGCAGCAGCCGGTACGGCTCCTCACCGACCAGCTCGACGATCTCGTCGCGGAGCGTCTCGTAGACGGGTCGGTGGTCGACGAAGGCTTCCGGGCCCTCCGTGCACCACCAGTGGAACTCCTGGCCCCCTTCGCCCCAGTCGCGGCGCTTCCACTCCCGCAGCACCCAGGTGCGGTGGTCGACGTCGTCGGTGCGCTCCTCGAGGCGCAGCGGGAGCTGCCAGCACACCGTCGGCTTCAGGTCCATCGGCCGCTCGCCCCGCTCGACGGCCACCTGATGGAGCGCGCAACCGGGTCCGGTCGGGAAGCCGACCCGGTTCAAGAAGATGCAGGCGTCGTTCACGGTGCGGGTGACCCACTCGCCGTGCTCGTTCTTGTGGATCGGCCCGCCGAGCTTGGCCGCCTTCTTGCGGTACTGCCACTGCGCCCCGGTCAGGTCCTCGGCCAGGGCCGCCACCCGCTTGCGGTCGGCCTTGTCCACGAAGTGGGCGCCGTAGGTGCAGCAGCCGTGGACCAGCTCGGGCGCGGGACCGGTGAGCACGCCCTGGCAACCGGCGCCGAAGATGCAGGTCCACGAGCTGGTGAGGAAGGTGACGTCGAAGAGGTAGGTCTCGCCGTCGTGGTCGATCGAGAGCCACTCGTGGGGGTCGAGGGGATCCATGCCGGCGCCGACTGTAGCCCTGCCAGACTGGCGAGGTGATCGACCCGATCGACGCCGTGCGCGCCGAGCTCGCCGATGCGCTGAGCCCCGGCGCGCTCGTGGTCGATCCCGACGTCATGGCGGCCTACCGCGTCGATCGGGCCACCGCGGTGACGCCCGGGACGCCGGTGGCCCTGGTGCGCGCTCGGAGCACCGCCGACGTGCAGGCGGCGCTGCGGCTCGCGTCCCGGTGGCGCGTGCCGGTCGTGCCGCGGGGGCTGGGTACGGGGCTCTCGGGTGGCGCGAGCGCCCTAGACGGCTGCATCGTCGTGTCGACCGAGCAGCTGCGCCACCTCGCCGTCGAGCCCGACGCCATGGTGGCGGTGGTCGGACCGGGGATCCGCAACGCCGAGCTGAAGGCGGCCGCCGCCGAGCACGGCCTGTGGTACCCGCCGGATCCGTCCTCGTTCGAGATCTGCTCGATCGGCGGCAACCTCGCCACCAACGCCGGCGGCCTGTGCTGCGTGAAGTACGGCGTGACCACCGACTACGTGCTGGGCCTGGAGGTCGTGCTGGCCGACGGTCGGGCGGTGCGCCTCGGCGGACGGACGATCAAGGACGTCGCCGGCTACGACCTCAAGCGCCTCTTCGTCGGGTCCGAGGGCACCCTCGGCGTCATCACCGAGGCGACCCTGCGACTGCGGCCCCGACCGCCGGAGGCGTCGACGGTGGTGGCGACCTTCGCGTCCGTCGTGGACGCCGGGCGGGCGGTCAGCCGGGTCGTGACGATGGTGCGACCGGCCGCGCTCGAGCTCATGGACCGCGCCGCGCTGCGCGCGGTCGAGGCGGTGCAGCCCATGGGCCTCGACCGGGAAGCCGCCGCGCTCGTGCTGGCCCGCACCGACGGATCCGTTGACGAGGCGCGTCGCATCGCGCAGGTGTGCGAGGAGGCCGGCGCGGCGTACGTGGCCCACACCGACGACCCGGACGAGGGCGAGCTGCTGATGGGGGCCCGTCGCATGGCCATCCCCTGCGTCGAGCGCCTCGGGACGGTCCTGATCGAAGACGTCGGCGTGCCGGTGCCCCGCATCCCCGAGCTGCTCGCCGAGGTGGCGCGCATCGCCGTCGAGCACGACACGGCCATCCCGGTGATCGGCCACGCCGGCGACGGCAACTTCCACCCACTCGTCACCTACGACGCCACCGATCCCGAGGCCACCACCAGGGCGGCCGCCGCCTTCGACGCCGTCATGGAGGCGGCGCTGGCGCTGGGCGGCACGATCACGGGCGAGCACGGCGTCGGTGTGCTCAAGGCCCGTCACCTCGTGAGCCAGCTCGGCGACGACGTGATGGACCTCACCCGGCGCATCAAGCACGCCCTCGACCCCGACGGGATCCTCAACCCGGGCAAGTGGGTCTGACCTCGACCGCCCCAACGCCGTTCCTGTCATCGAATCGAGCGTCCCGACGCGCCGATCGATGACCGAAAGCCGGTTGCGGCGAGCGGGAGCGCAGCAGGAGGTGCGACCCTTGCGCTCGTTGGGCATGCCGGCCTAGAACGCCGCCATGCCGACCTCCCACGAGGACCTCGTCAGCCGCCTCGACGCCATCGCCGAGGAGCTCGGCGAGCGAGCCCTCGACGTGCTGCGGGAGGCCGCCGCCGAGGGCGCCGACCGCGCCCCGGCGGAGGAGAAGGTGCTCACCCGAGCCCGTCGGGCGGTCGAGAAGGCCGCCGGCCTGCTGCGCAGCGCCGACATCGGCGTCGACGACGGGGTGTAGCCCGGATCCGGACCGGGTGCCGCGGGCTCACGTGGTGGGGCGACGGCCCTCGGCATTGATCGCATCGATCAGCAGGCGCAACCGCGCGAAGCCCGACCGGTTGAACTGGAAGGCGAGGCGGGGCAGCTGGACGTGGTCCCCGTCGTCGAGCTCGGACGAGGACACCGTCGCCCGCTCGATGTGGCCACGCACGACGATGTCGGCGAACTCCTCGTCGAGACGGGCGATGGCCGCGTCGTCGAGCTCGCGGCGCAGCCGCAGCACCAGCCGGCGCCCGACCGAGCGCTGCGAGTGGTAGGTCGAGTAGAAGCCCGTGATCTCCTCGACGGCCTCCTGGGGGGTGGCGCAGCGTCGGACGAGGCACAGGTCCTCGGGGGAGATGAGGCCGCGGCGGGCGTGCTCGGACTCGAGGAAGGCCAGCAGGCTCGGCCAGTAGGTCCCGTCGGGAGGCTCCAGCAGCACGATCGGGGCCGTCACCGTGCGCCCGGTCTGCATGAGGGTCAACAGCTCGAACAGCTCGTCCATGGTGCCGAAGCCGCCGGGCAGCAGGGCGAACGCCGCCGACTCCTTCATGAAGGTGACCTTGCGGGTGAAGAAGTAGCGGTAGTTGATGAGCTTCGGATCGCCCAGCAGCAGCGGGGACGGCTCTGACTCGAACGGCAGGACGATGTTCACGCCGAAGGCGCGGTCGGGGCCGGCACCCTCGATGCCGGCCTCCATGATCCCGGGGCCTGCGCCGGTGATCACCATCCAGTCCCGCTCGGCCATGAGCCGACCGAAGTCGCGGGCGACGGAGTAGGAGGGGTCTTCCGGGCGGAGCCGAGCCGAGCCGAAGATCGACACCTTCGGGGCCTCGGCGTAGGGCTCGAACACCAGGAACGAGTACCGCAGCTCCTTGAGGGCGGCGTTGGCCAGCTTGAGGTCGCCCCGGTCGGCGGCCTCGCGCCCCATCCGCACCGCCGACACCACCATCTCGAACACGAGGTCGAGGTCGCGATGGACGCCGGCGGCCTCGACCAGCTCGGCGATGCGGTCGTCGACGGCGTCGTTGCCGGTCCGGTAGCGCGCCTGCTTGGGGCTCATCGACCTGCCCGCCGGCTCATGCCGCGACGACGCGGTCGTAGAGCGTGGTGCGCTGCTCGAGGTGACGGGCGAGCGGCGCCACCAGCGAGCGGAAGTCGTCCTCGTCCATGCCCTGGCCGTGGGTCGCGCCGGCGGCGCGGGAGATGTTCTCGTCCATCAGCGTCCCGCCGAGGTCGTTGGCCCCGGCCTGCAGGATCTGGCGGGCCCCGTCGACGCCCATCTTCACCCACGACACCTGCACGTTGTCGATGAGGCCGTGGTACGCGATGCGGCCGATCGCGTGCATGAGCAGCGCCTCGCGGAAGGTCGGCCCGCGCCGGGCCCGGCGCTGGAGGTAGATGGGAGCGGCCATGTGCACGAACGGCAGGGGCACGAACTCGGTGAAGCCCCCGGTCGCCCGTTGCAGCTCCCGAGTGCGGATCAGGTGGCGCGCCCACGCCACGGGCTGCTCGACGGCACCGAACATGATCGTCACGTTGGAGCGCAGCCCCACCTCGTGGGCGGTGCGATGGGCGTCGAGCCACTCCTCGGTCGTGATCTTGTCGGGGCACAGCACGGCGCGGACCGGATCGTCGAGGATCTCGGCCGCGGTGCCCGGCAGGGTGGCCAGGCCGGCCTCCTTGAGCCGGCGGAGGTAGCTCGCCAAGGGCTCGCCGAGGCGACGCGCTCCCTCGGTGACCTCGAGCGCGGTGAAGCCGTGGACGTGGATGGCCGGGGCCGCGGCCTTCACGGCCCGCGCCACCTCGATGTAGTAGTCGCCGTCGAAGTCGGGATGGATGCCGCCCTGCAGGCACACCTCGGTGGCGCCGCGGTCGACGGCCTCCCGCACGCGCTCGGCCACGTCGTCGAGCGAGAGCAGGTACGGCGTCCCCCGCAGGTTCAGCGACAGCGGACCCTTCGAGAACCCGCAGAAGCGGCACTTGAAGGTGCAGACGTTCGTGTAGTTGATGTTGCGGTTCCGCACGAAGGTGATCGTGTCGCCCACGGCGGACCGCCGCAGGTCGTCGGCGACGGCCGCCACCTCCACGACCTCCGGGCCGCGTGCCGAGAACAGCGTGACGAGCTCGTCGACGCCGGGCTCCTGGCCGAGGAGCACGCCCTCGAGCACCTCCTGCACGGGACCGCGGGCCGTGGCCCGGGCGGTGCCGGGCACGAGCTGGGGCGGCCGGCCGGTGCCCCCGGAGGACCACGCGGTGGAGCGGGGACCCACGTGCAGGACCTCGATGCCGTCGTCGACCTGTTCGGGGCTGGCCGGGGTGAGCCGCTGGACGAACACCGAACCGGGGTCGTCGCGACCGAGGCCCTCGGCGTCGGAGCGGTCGAGGACCGGGAAGCGCAGGCCCTCGTCGAGCCACCGGACGGGGTCGAGGGCGTGCTCGGGGTACAGGGTCAGCCGGGGCGCGAGGGTGAACCCGCGCGCCTCGGTCACCGCACGGAGCCGCTCGAGGGCCGGCCAGGGGCGCTCGGGGTTGACGTGGTCGGCGGTCACCGGCGAGACGCCACCCCAGTCGTCGATGCCGGCGTCGAGCAGCGGCCCGAAGTCGTCCGAGAGGTTGGGCGGGGCCTGGACGTGGACCTCGGGCGGCAGGACCAGCCGGGCCCAGGCGATGGCCTCGAGGTGCTCGTCGGGCGGGCACGGCGGGACGTCGTGCATGGCCGTGCCCGGCTTCGGGAGGAAGTTCTGGACGATGACCTCCTGCACGTGGCCGTGCCGACGGTGGGAGGCGGCGATGGCCTCGAGCGTCTCCAGGCGCGACCGACGCGACTCCCCGATGCCCACGAGGATGCCCGTGGTGAACGGTATGGACAGCTCGCCGGCGGCCTCCAGGGTCGCCAGGCGTCGGTCGGGCGCCTTGTCGGGCGCGCCGCGGTGCGCGGCGAGGTCGCCGGCGAGCGACTCGACCATCATGCCCTGCGACGGCGCCACGGGGCGGAGCGTGGCGAGCTCGTCGCGCGAGAGGGCGCCGGCGTTGGCGTGGGGGAGCAGCCCCGTCTCGTCGAGGACCAGGCGGGCCATGGCGGCGAGGTACTCCACGGTCGTCGCGTACCCCTGGTCTGCCAGCCACTGCGCGGCCACGGGGTAGCGGAGCTCGGGCCGCTCGCCGAGGGTGAACAGCGCCTCGTGGCAGCCCTGCCGGGCGCCGGCCCGGGCGATGGCGAGCACCTGGTCGGGGGTGAGGTAGGGCGCGTCGAGGCGGGCGGGCGGCTGGGCGAAGGTGCAGTACCCGCACCGGTCACGGCAGAGCATGGTGAGCGGGACGAACACCTTGGGCGAGTAGGTGATCCGCGTGCCGTGGTGGCGGTCCCGCACCGCTCGGGCCTCGACCAGCAGGTCGTCGAGCGACGACTCGAGCAGGTCGGGTTCATGCGACGGCACTGTACCGGCCGGGCGCGGCTCCCGACCGGGTTCGACCGGGTTCGGCGGGTCGGATCTCCGGACCGGCTCCCACGGTAGGTTCGGACCATGGCCGTCGCTGCCGAGATCCCTCGGACGTCGAGGTCGCCGGCGACGACCGTCGTCGTGGCCGGAGTCCCCGTCACGATCCGGCTGTCCTTCCTGGCCCTCGTGGCGGTGCTCGGCCTGGGCGTGCGCGACGTCGTGCTGACCGCGGCGTGGGTCGTCGTCGCCACCGCCGCGGTGCTGGTGCACGAGGCCGGCCACGCCGCCGCTCTGCGGTGCTACGGGAGCCCGGCGCGCATCGTGCTCGGCGGCCTGGGAGGCGCCACGACCGGGGCGGTGGCGGCCCGCCGGGCCCGCCTGGTGGTGAGCCTCGCCGGTCCCGCCGCCGGGCTGGTCGTCGGCGTCCCGCTGCTCGTGGTCGAGGGCGGGCTCGCGCCGGGCTCGACGGCCGACGTGGTGGTGCGACTGGCGGTGTGGGCGACGGTGGGCTGGAGCGTGGTGAACCTGGTCCCGGTGCTGCCGCTCGACGGCGGTCGGGCTGCGGCCGCCGGGCTGTCGATGCTGGCAGGCCGCGACGTGACGGTGGTGGTCGTCGCCGGGTCGGTGGTGCTCGCCACGGCCGTCGCCGTCATCACGATGGCCAACGGCTTCGTCCTGTTGGCCCTGCTGTGCGTCTGGCTGGCCGCGGTCAACGCGGCCACGTTCATCCGGCCAGGTCGCCGGCGGCGTCGCGGTCGGCGAGCCACACGATCTCGTCGGCGGTGATCCGCGACGCCGGCGCCGTGGGATCGCCCGACAGCACCCGCGCGAGCGCGTCGTGCTTGGCCTCGCCGGCGACGGTCACCAGCACGAGCCGGGCCCGGGCGATGCCGGCGTAGGTGAGCGTCATCCGGCGGTGCGGGTTGTGCCCGAGCGGGTCGTCGTTCATCACCACGAGGCGACCGGGGTCGGCGTCGAGGGCGGTCGATCCCGGGAACAGCGACGCGGTGTGGCCGTCGGGTCCGAGGCCCAGGTGCACGAGGTCGAACCGGCCGAGCTCCCCGACGCGCAGCTGGTACGGATCGGGTCCGTCGTCGCAGCGCATCGGGTAGGTCGCGTTGGCGGCGCCGACCCGGTCGAGCAGCGCCTCCCGGGCCAGGCGGTAGTTGGAGTCGGGGTCGTCGAGGGGCACGCAGCGCTCGTCCCCCCAGTACAGGTCGACCTTCCACCAGTCGACGTTGCCGTCGCCCCGGTCGGCCAGGCGCTCGTAGCAGTGCCGGGCGGTGTCGCCGCCCGACAGCGCCATCGAGAAGGTGTCGCCGACGCGATGGGCGAACGCGGTGACCACCCGCTCGGCGAAGGCGGTGGGGACGTCGTCGACGATGACGAGCGAGCCGTTCACAGGAGGACGCCGGCTACTTGAACGAGTCGGCCTTGGCGCTGAGGGCGCCGAGGAGCTCGTCGAAGGACTTCGAGAACGACGCCACGCCTTCGGTCTCGAGCGTGGCGGTGACGTCGTCGAGGTCGACGCCGACCTCGGCCAGCGACGCCAGGGCGCGGCGGGCGCCGTCGACGTCGGCGTCCACCGTGCGGGCCACGGTGCCGTGGTCGTCGAAGTCGGCGAGGGTGCTGTCGGGCATCGTGTTCACCGTGTGCGGGCCGATGAGCGTGTCGACGTAGAGGGTGTCGGAGTAGGCGGGGTTCTTCGTCGACGTCGACGCCCACAGGGGACGCTGGACCCGGGCGCCCTTGGCGGCCAGTGCCTCCCATCGGGGCCCGGTGAAGGTGGCGAGGAACGTCTGGTAGGCGAGCTGGGCGTTGGCCACCGCCGCCGTGCCCCGCAGCGCCAGCGCCTGGTCGGTGCCGATGGCCTCGAGGCGCCGGTCGGTCTCGGTGTCGACGCGGCTCACGAAGAACGAGGCGACCGAGGACACCGTCGAGGGGTCGCCACCGGCGGCGACCAGGGCCTCCAGCCCCGACAGGTAGGCCTCGATCACGTCTTCGTAGCGCCGGTTGGAGAACAGCAGCGTCACGTTCACGCTCTTGCCCTCCGAGATCATCTGGCGCACCGCCGGGAGGCCCTCGACCGTGCCCGGGATCTTCACGTACAGGTTGGGCTGGTCGATCAGGTCGTGGAGGTGGCGGGCGGCGGCGATCGTGCCGTCGGTGTCGTGGGCCAGCTCGGGGGAGACCTCGACCGACACGTACCCGTCCTCACCGCCGCTGGCGTCGTAGACGGGACGCAGGATCCCGAGCGCGTCGGCGATGTCCTTGGTGACGAGGTCCCAGTAGCTGGCGGTGACGTCCTCACCACCGGCGACCAGCTCCCGCAGCTGGGCGTCGTAGTCGACGTTGCCCTCGATCGCCTTCTGGAAGATCGTGGGGTTCGAGGTGATCCCGCGCACGCCGCGCTCGACCCACCGCTCGAGCTCGCCGCTGGTGATCCAGCCCCGCTTGAGGTTGTCGAGCCAGGGGCTCTGCCCGCCGTGCTCGTGGAGGTCTTGCAGTCTCGTCACGTCGATCCCTCTCGTCCGTCCGCCGGGGCAGCCCCGACAGCATGTCGCAGTCTGGTCGGTCGCGTCGTCGCCGTCACCGCTTCGTCACGACCCGTTCAAGGCCCGTTCAGGGTCGGTTCAGCAGGTTCCGGGCCCGCTCGACGACGTGGTCGGGGTTGATCCCCAGGTTGGCCAGGGCCACCGCGCCCGGTGCCGAGGCCCCGAAGCGGTCGATGCCGACCGAGTCGTCGGCCCAGCGGGCCCAGCCGAAGGTCGTGGCGGCCTCGACCGACAGGGTCGGCACCCCGTCGGGCAGCACGGCGTCCTGGTAGTCGTCGCCCTGCTCCTCGAACAGCTCCCACGACGGCATGGAGACGACGCGCACCGCCACGCCGTCACCGGCGAGGCGCTCGGCGGCCTCGACGCAGACCGAGACCTCGCTGCCGGTGCCCACGAGGACCAGCTCGGGCGCGGTGGGCGCGTCCCGCAGCACGTAGGCGCCCTTGAGCACGCCGTCGTTGCCCGCCGTGCCCTCCAGCACCGGCAGGCCCTGCCGGCTGAGGATCAGCGCGGTGGGCCCCTCGGCCTCGACGGCGATCTTCCACGCGGTCGCCGTCTCGTTGGCGTCGGCCGGGCGCACGACCCGCAGCCCGGGCATCGCCCGCATGGCGGCGAGGTGCTCGATGGGCTGGTGGGTCGGCCCGTCCTCGCCGAGGCCCACGGAGTCGTGGGTCCACGAGTAGATGACGTGCAGGTCCGACAGGGCGGCGAGGCGCACCGAGCCCCGCATGTAGTCGGAGAACACGAAGAAGGTCCCGCCGATGGGCAGCAGACCGCCGTGGGCGGCGATGCCGTTCATGATGCCGCCCATGGCGTGCTCGCGGATCCCGAAGTGGACCTGCCGGGCCCGACGGTCGGTCTTGGAGAAGGGGGGCTCGCCCTTCATCTCCACCCCGGTGTTCTCGGTCAGGTCGGCACCGCCGCCGATCAACCCCGGGACCGCCGGCAGGACGGCGTCGAGGCATGCGGTGCTGGCCTTGCGGGTCGCGACCTTCTCGCCGGGCGACCAGGTGGGCAGCGACGACGCCCAGCCGGGCAGGCCGCGGCCGGTGAGACAGGCCTCGATCTCGTCGCGCTGGTCGGGCCACTGCGCCCACAGCCGCTCCCACGCCTCGCGATCGGCCCGGCCCCGACGACCGGCCGAGCGGTAGACCGCCAGCACGTCGTCGGGGACCCAGAACGGCTCGTCGGGGATCCCGAGGATGGCCTTGGTCCTGGTGATCTCCTCGGCACCGAACGGGCTGCCGTGCGCCTTGGAGGTGTCGGTCAGGGTGGGGGACGGGTAGCCGATGTGGCTGCGCAGCACGATGACCGACGGCCGGTCCTCGATGGCCATGGCGTCGCGCAGCGCGGCCTCGAGGGCGTCGACGTCGTTGGCGATCTCGCCGACGTTGTCGACGTGCCAGCCGTACCCCTCGAAGCGCTTGACCGGATCGTCGCTGAGCGCCAGCTCGGTGGGCCCGTCGATCGAGATGTGGTTGTCGTCGTAGACGAGGACCAGCTTGCCGAGGCCCAGGTGGCCGGCGAGCGACGCCGCCTCGTGGCTGATCCCCTCCTCGAGGTCGCCGTCGGAGCAGAACGCGAACGTGTGGTGGTCGAACAGCTGGGAGCCGAAGCGGGCCCGCAGGTGCTGTTCGGCGATGGCCATGCCCACGGCGTTGGAGACGCCCTGGCCCAGCGGGCCGGTGGTCACCTCGATGCCGGGGGTGTCGTTGCGCTCGGGGTGGCCCGGGGTGACCGAGCCCCACTGTCGGAAGGCCTTCAGGTCGTCGAGGGTGAGGCCGTAGCCGGTGAGGTGCAGCATCGAGTACAGCAGGATCGATGCGTGGCCGCACGACAGGACGAAGCGGTCCCGGTTGGGCCAGTCGGGTGCCTCGGCGTCGTAGCGCATGACCCGGGTCCACAGCGTGTAGGCCAGGGGGGCCAGCGCCATGGCCGTGCCGGGGTGGCCGGACTGCGCCTGCTCCGGGCCGTCCATGGCGAGCCCTCGGATCACGTTGATGCAACGCTGCTCGAGTTCGGGGTCGCTCACCGGGCCGGTCCTCCTCGTCCGCCGCTGCTGCGGTCACCCTACCCGGGGTCGTCGCGGGGTCTCAGCGCTCGCGCCACAGCGCCACCGACGCGGTGAACCCGTGCAGGAACACCTGGCCGCCGACCGGGCCGATCTCGCCGGCGCAGAACATGCCCGCCGTGGCCCGGCTGCCGGTCAGCTCGGTGACCACGGTGGCGTCGTGGTCGGGTGCACCGAACAGGCGCGGCCCCGCCCGTTGCAGGTGAACACGAGCGCGGCGTCGGCCTCGCGGCCCGCCAGCAGCTCGCGCAGGTCCTCGTCGGCGGCCTCGGCGTCGCGGACCTGCAGCTGGACGGTGGCGCCCACCTCGACGAGGTCGTTCACCACGATCGAGCCGCGGTCGGGGTCGGCGCCGACGAGGTTCCGGACGAGGAAGTCGCCGCGTCCGAGCTCGATCCGGTGCTCGTCGACGACGCGGCCGAGGTGGAGGCCCCGCTCGGCGAGCCCGCGGTCGCGTGGCGATGCGGTCTCGAGGACGGCCGCGACGTGGTCGAGGGCCCGGGTGCCGGCGATCTCGAGGACGACGTTCGCCTCCGCCCGCGTCACGGTGCGGGGCTCGCCGATCGGTCGGCAGCCCTGGGACACCACCAGCTCGACGTCGACGAGCCCTGGCGGCACGACGACGCCGACGGCGCCGTCGTCGAACACGCGGCCGTCGAGGGCGAGCCGGTTGGCGCCCGGCCCGAACCCCGCCGAGGCGACGCCGCCGACGACCGGCAGCGCCGGTGCCTCCCGCCGGAGCGCGGCGAGCACCTCGTCGGTCGGGAACCCCGGGTCGCACAGCAGCACCACCGCACCGGCCGATCGCAGCGCCTCGGGGTCGAAGCCCAGCAGGGCCAGCCCGTCGCCGGTGCGGATGGCGTCGAGTCGCAGCGGCCGCAGGTCGGCCGGGCCGGCCGTGGACAGGCGAGCACCCCACAGCGACAGCGCCGGCTGCTCCTCGACCTCGCGCGCCCCGCCGACGACCGCCACGGCCGTCGCCCCGAGGAGGCGGTGCGGCGTCAGCACCCGACCGAGGGCGTCGACGACGTCGGCGAAGGCGTCGCGGTGGGCGCCCGTGGCGTGCACGAGCACCAGGTCCGGTGAGGGTCCGAGGGCCTCGAGCAGCGCGCCGGCGACCTCACCGGTGGCCGCAGCGGCATCGGGATGCTCGGAGAGGGCGGAGGCGAACGGCACGCGTCGCGGCTCACACCGGCGGCAGCAGGGTGAAGGGCACCACCGTCACCTCGCCGAGGTCGATGCGGCAGTGCGCCTCGATCGTGTCGTACGACTCGAACTCCAGCTCGGCGCGCACGAGCCGGTAGGAGAACCGGCCCGGCTCGACCTGCAGGGGCTGCACGTTGCGGGCGACCTGGTCGTCACCGCGCCGGTAGACGACCTCCAGGGCCCCCTCGCCCGACTCGTCGGCACCACAGCGGACGATGACCACCAGATGGGGCTCGAGCGTCACCGGCACCGGGGCCGGTGCCGGCGCCGAGAACTGGATGCCGGTGAGGTCGATGCGGGTGGCGGGCCCGGGCACCTGGCGCAGCTCGATGCCGTCGATGAACAGGGCGGCGATGATCTGCATGGGCCGCACCCTAGCGACCGGTCGGCAGTAGCCTCGTCGCCGTGGCCCAGACCGACAGCCCGCCCTCGACGCGCGACACGATCCTCGTCGAGGCCGGGAAGCGGTTCGCCGAGCACGGCTACGACGCCACCTCGCTGAACGAGATCGCCGAGGCGGTCGGCATCCGCCGGTCCAGCCTGCTGCACCACTTCCCCTCCAAGGACGCCCTGTACCGCGAGGTGTTCGACAAGGCGCTCACCGAGTGGTTCCTCCGGGTCGACGACGCCACCGAGGGCGGCACGCCCGCGCCGGAGGTCCCCCACGGCGGCCCCGAGGGCGCCTGGGCGCAGGTCGACCGCGTCCTCACCGCCGGGTTCCGGTTCTTCGCCGAGAACCCGGACTTCGTGCGCATCGCACGACGGGAGGCGCTCGACGGTGGGGACCGCCTCGGCATCGACCTGGGCGTCGCGCTGCGCCCGCTGTTCGAGCGGGCCGTCGCCTACTTCGAGCGCGAGATGGACGCCGGGAACTTCCGCCGCCTCGACCCCGAGCAGCTGCTGCTCACCGGGTACGGCGCGCTGCTGAGCTACTTCGGCGACCTTCCCTTCATCGAGGGCCTGCTCGACCGCGACCCCCTGACGCCCACCGCGCTCGAGGAGCGGCTCACCCACATCCGGTCGTTCTTCCGGGCCGCGCTGGAGCCCCGCTGAGCGCCGGACGCTCACGGGGGCGGGAGGGCGGCCTCGGTGGCGGCGGCGAGGCGGTCGAGCGCGAACCGGCAGAGGGCGTCGACCGCATTGCGGCCCTGATCGAGGCTGGCGCTCCGGTAGGCGAACTCGCCGTCCGGCCACTGGGCGAGCACGGGCCGCAGGGACAGGCGGGGGCCGAACACCGTCACGGGTGATCGGGCCACCTCGCGCCAGACCCATCCCACGAGCAGGGCGTGCTGCACGGCGCCGGCGTGGTCGAACGGCAGGCCCGGCGTCGGCGGGAGCGTGCGCAGCAGCGCGACGGCGGAGCGGGCGAGGCCTGCCTCGGCCCGCACCTGCTCCCGCCAGGCCTCGGCCTCCTCCTCCAGCCCGGGCGCCTCGGCGCCCACCGCCTCGTCCAGCCACCCCTCGAGGCGGGCCAGCGCGTCGTCTCGACCGGGGACGTCCCAGGTCCCCACGACGTCGGCGACCAGGCGGCGGGGCACCTCGCCGTCGCACGCCTCGGCGAAGGCCCGCCAGCCCCGCCGGTCCGCCTCACGGCGCCAGGCCGCCTCCGGATCGTCGCCACGGACCCAGGCGGCCACCGACGCCAGGGGCAGCAGCGAGGCCCGCGGCTGCACCATCGGGTTGGCGAGGTGGCCGCAGCACGCGTCCCGCAGCCCCGGATCGCGCCCCCGCAGCGGGCCCATGAACAGCCGGTCGGCCATCACCGCGTCGTTGACGGGGTAGTTGTCCCACAGCAGCGGGGCGCGGCCACCGAGGACCTCGGCGCGCGCCGCGGCCTGCCCGACGGTGATCTCGTCGCAGACCACGGTCGGCCCGGTCCACGCGATCGCCACCTCCTCGGGCACGCCGGCCGCCAGCGCGTCGAGGTAGGGCGTCGGCCGGGTCCCCGCGTACTCGGTCGGCACCAGCACCAGGCGCACCCCGTCGCCGAGGTGGTCGGCCAGCCACGCGGTGAGCGCGGCGTGCTCCTCGCCCAGACCCGGTCGCACCGGGATGTCGTCGAGCGCCAGGCACACCAGGTCGATCCCGGTGGCGACCACCTGGTCGACCTTGGCGGCGAGGGCGGCCCGGTCGGTCGGGTCGTGGGCGTCGATGCTGAGCCCGGGCGAGACGGCGAAGCCGATCCGCATCGTCTCGGCCGCCACCAGCCCGGCGAACCCGTCGAGGTCGGCGTCGGGGTACGGCACGCGCCAGTCGTGGCGGTGCAGCGGGTCGTCCTTCGGTGCGTAGACGTAGTGGCTGAGGCCGTGGGCGTGGCAGAAGGCCAGGACCTCGGCGCGTGCGGACCAGGACCAGGGCCTTCCGTAGAAGCCCTCGATGAGGCCGGTGAGGGGGCCGGGCCCGACGGCCGCGGTCGGGGCGGCGGGCGGGATGGCTCCGGCGGGCATGGGGCCGATACGTTACGGCGCCATGGCCCACGCAGGGGGAGGGCGACCATGAGCCCGGCCGACGGCACCACCCGCACGCTCTCCGAGCACGACTCGAAGGCGCTGCTCGCCCGCCACGGCGTGCCGATGCTGCCCGAGCGCGTCGTCACCGACGCCGACGCCGCCGCCGACGCGGCCCGTGCGCTCGGCTTGCCGGTCGTCGCCAAGCTCGGCGGCGACCACATCGCCCACAAGACCGAGCGGGGCCTCGTGCGTCTCGGTCTCGCCGACGCCGACGCCGTGCGGGCCGCCGCCGCCGAGCTGCTCGCGGCGGCTCGCCCCGAGGACGGCGAGGTGCACGTCCTCGTGGCGCCCATGGTGCGGGGCAACCGCGAGCTCATCGCCGGCCTCGCCGAGGACGCCCAGTTCGGCATGACCGTGATGGTGGGCGTGGGGGGGATCCTCGCCGAGGCGGTGGCCGACGTGGCGATCCGGCTGGTGCCCATCGAGCGCGTCGACGCCCTGGAGATGCTCGAGGACCTCGCCACGCAGCGACTGCTCGGGCCCTTCCGGGGCGAGCCCCCCGTCGACCGCGACAAGGTCGCCGACGTGCTGCTCGGGTTGTCCCGGGCGGCCGTCGACGAGCCCGACCTCGTGTCGGCCGACCTCAACCCGCTGATCATCGTCGACGGCGCCCCCGTCGCCGTCGACGCCCTCGTGGAGGTCCGGTCGTGACCCGCCGCATCCCGCACGACCGCTACCTGGCCCTGTTCGAGCCGCGGGGCATCGTGGTGGCGGGGGCGTCCTCGCACCCCGGCAAGTTCGGCTTCGTCGCGCTGCACAACATCTGCACCGCCGGCTACGGCGGGGCGCTGTACCCGCTCAACCGCGACGGCGGGACCATCCTGGGCCTCGACGCGCTCACCGACATCGAGCAGGTGCCCGACGGCGAGGCCGACCTGGTGTTCGTGTGCACGCCGGCCTCGGCGAACCTCGACCTGCTGCGGGCCGCCGCCGCCAAGGGGGTCACGGCCGCCTTCATCGCCTCCGCCGGCTATGGCGAGGCGGGGGAGGAGGGCCGCCGCGCCCAGGACGAGCTGGTCGCGCTGGCCGACGAGCTGGGCATGGTGGTCGTGGGCCCCAACGGCCAGGGCGTGATCTCGACGCCGGCGAGCCTGTGCGCCCAGATCGTGGCGCCGTACCCCCCGCCCGGCCGGATCGGCGTGGTGAGCCAGTCGGGCAACTTCGTGTCGTCCTTCCAGAACTACGCCATCGCCAGCGGCGTCGGCATCAGCCGAGCCGTGTCGGCCGGCAACGCCGCCCAGGTCGGCGTGGTCGACTTCCTCGAGTTCTTCGCGGCCGACGACGAGACCGACGTCGCCCTGGCCTACGTCGAGGGCGTGACCGACGGACGAGACTTCGCCCGGCGGTTGCGCGCCGTCTGCGAGCAGATCCCGGTGGTGCTGGTGAAGGGGGGCGCCACCGCAGGAGGCGCCCGAGCGGCCGCCAGCCACACCGGCTCCCTGGCCACCGACGACCGGGTCTTCGACGGCATGTGCCGTCAGGCCGGCGCCATCAGGGCGACCACCATCGAGGAGGCCTACGAGGCCGCCGCCACCTTCGCCACGCAGCCGCTGCCCTCGGGGCCGGCCACCATGGTCGTGTCCACCGCCGGCGGGTGGGGCGTCGTCACCGCCGACGCCATCTCCCGCACCGACCTCGAGCTGCTCGCCCTGCCCGAGGACCTGCGCGACGAGCTCGACGCCGAGCTGCCCCCCCGGTGGAGCCGCAACAACCCGATCGACATGGCCGGCGGCGAGACCAAGGACACCATCCCCGACGTGCTCGCCACGGCGGCTCGTCACCCCGCGGTCGATGCCGTGGTGTTCCTCGGCATGGGGATCCAGGGCAACACCGCCAAGATGGAGCGGGAGGGGCCCTTCTACCCCGAGCACGGCCTCGAGCGGATCGTCGGCTTCCACGAGCGCCAGGACCGTCGCTACACGGCGACGGCCGCCCAGCTGGCCGACGAGCTGGGCAAGCCGATCCTCACCGCCACCGAGCTGGCCGTCACCTCGCCCGACAACGCCGCGGTGCGCGGGGTGGTGGAGAGCGGCAAGTACTGCTACCCCTCCTCCAACCGGGCGGTCGGGGCCCTCGCCCACCTCTGGCACTACAGCCGGTGGCGCCGCCGCCGCGATCTGCGGTGAGCGACGCCCCGCCGGGCGCACCCACCGGCGCACCGGGCCGCGGCCGGTCGGCGCGCGCCACCCCGTAGGCTGGCCCGCCGATGTCCGCCTCGATCCCGCGCCGTCGCCGGCTCGCCGCCCTCGTCCTGGCCGCCGCCGTGCTGGGCGGCCCGGCCGTGGCCGAGGCCCAGGCGCCCGCTCCCGGGAGCGCGGTGCCGAGCCCCCCGCGACGGCCGGTGACGCCCGTCTTCTCGACCCGGCGGGTGCCCGACCTGGTGCGCACCCGGGCGGCCGATGCCGACGTCGTGCAGGCCGCGCAGGGCTACCAGAAGGAGGCCGGTCCCGGCAGCTGCCTCGTCGTGGCCGACCACGGCCGCGAGATCGTCGCCGTCAACCCCGATCAACCGGTCACGCCGGCCTCGGTGCTGAAGACCTTCACCGGGACCGCCGCCCTGCAGGTCCTCGGTCCCGAGACCACGCTGCCGACCGTGGCCCGGACCGCAACGGCGCCCGACGCCGGCGGTGTGGTGGCCGGCGACCTGTTCCTCGTCGGTGGTGGCGACCCGCTGCTGTTCACCGAGGGCTTCCGCCAGGTGCTCGAGGACCGCAACCAGCCCCAGACCGACTTCGCCGTGCTGGCCGACCGGATCAAGGCCGCGGGGGTGACCGAGATCCGCGGTGACATCGTGGGCGACGAGTCGCGCTACGACACCCAGCGCGCCGTGGACGGCTGGGAGCCCAGCTACCAGCGCGACGACCAGGTCGGGGCCCTGAGCGCGCTCGAGGTCAACCGGGGCAACGCCGGGCTCAGCCGGGACCCCGACGTGCCGGCCCGGTCCCGCAAGCTCGGCGATCCTGCGCCGCTGGCCGCCGAGACGCTCAAGTCCCTGCTCGAGCAGCGGGGGGTGCGGGTCACCGGGACGGGGGTCGCCGGTGCGACGCCCCCGGGCGCCGCCGAGATCGCCCGGATCGAGTCGCTGCCGGTCCGCGAGCTCGTGGACGAGATGCTCACCTGGTCCGACAACACCACCGCCGAGCTGCTCGCCAAGGAGATCGGCGTGCGGGCCGTCGGCCAGGGCACCACCGCGGCCGGCGTCGGCGTCGTCCGGCAGACCGTCGAGGCCCGCGGCGTCCCGATGGCCGGCGTCACCACCTTCGACGGATCCGGGCTGCACCGCGCCAACAAGATCACCTGCCGGGCCGCGCTGACCGTGCTCGCCCTCGACGGCGGTGACGGCGACCTCGCCACCGGCTTCGCCGTCGGGGCGCAGAAGGGCACCCTGCGCAAGCGCATGCGCAACACCCCGGGCGACGGGCGGGTCGTGGCCAAGACGGGCTCCCTCAAGGAGGTGTACGCCCTCGCCGGGTGGGTCACCACGGTGCCGGGGAGCCGGCTCACCTTCGTGGAGATCGTCAACGGTGCGCCCAAGGACGGCGTCAAGGTCGTCGACGACCTCGCGGTGTCGCTCACCGACTACCCGCGCCAGGGCGCGCCGCGCGAGGCCATCGGGCCGAAGCTGCCGACCTGAGCCGCCCCCGGCGGACCGACCCGACCTGGACGGGGTCGTCGACGACCGGGCGACCTACGCTCAGGGCGTGCCCGTGCTGCCCATGTTCCCCCTGGGCTCGGTGCTGCTGCCGAGCGCCGTGCTGCCACTGCACGTGTTCGAGCCGCGCTACCGCCGGCTCACCGAGGACTGCCTGGAGGGGGTCCCCGAGTTCGGCGTCGTGCTGATCGAGCGGGGGAGCGAGGTGGGGGGTGGCGATCAGCGCACCATGGTCGGCACCGTCGCCCGCATCGTCGAAGCCGCGTCCTTCGACGACGGTCGCTACGCCCTCGGCACCGTGGGGGTGCGGCGGATCAAGGTGCTGCGCTGGCTCGACGACGACCCGTACCCGCGGGCCGAGGTCGAGGACTGGGCCGACCCCGAGCCGGGCCCCGGGCTCGTCGGCGCCTCCGCGAGCGTCACCGCCACCCTGCGGCGGGTGCTGGCCCTGTCGGCCGAGCTGGGTGCCGCCGCCGCGCCGGCCACCGTCGAGCTGAGCGAGGACCCGGTGCTGCCTCCTACCAGGTCGTGGCCCTGGCGCCGCTCGGCCCGGCCGATCGCCAGGACCTGCTCGCGGCGCCGTCCGCCGAGGCCCGGCTCGTGCAGGTCGGCGGCCTGCTCGAGGAGGAGCTGACCTACCTCACCCGCCGGCTCCAGCTGGAGGCCACGCCACCCGGCGACGACGAGTAGTTGCACCGCCGGCCGGTGAGGGGTAGGAAACCCCGGACCGCTCGACCCCGAGGGACCCCGTGGCGCCACAGCCGAAGGCCGTTCCACAGATCCTCCAGGAGCTCTGGGAGCTCCTCAAGGCCTACGCCCGACAGGAGACCGTCGACCCGCTCAAGGGCCTCGGTCGCTACCTGGGCTACGGCGTCGGAGGCTCGATGCTCGTCGGGCTGGGTGGGCTGTTCCTGTCCTTGTCACTGCTGCGGCTGCTCCAGCGCTTCTCGGTCTTCGCCGACACCTGGTCGTTCGCCCCCTATGCCATCGTGCTCGTGACGCTGGTGCTGGCCATCGGCGCGATCGGCGCCGGGATCGGGCGACGCAAGCCGTCGAAGCCGCCCGAGGCACCCGCCGCCGTGCCGGTCGCGCCGTCGACGCCATCAGGAGCCCCGTGATGAGCACCACCGGCGCCCGGATCGAGCGCGATGACATCGAGGCGAAGTTCCGCGAGCTGCAGGGCGAGGTCGAGATCATCAGCGACGAGGCCGTGAACTACGCCGTCGTCGCCGGAGCCGCCATCCTGGTCGGCGTGGTGGTCGTCGCCTTCTGGCTCGGTCGTCGGCGAGGGCGCCGGACGCGCACCGTGGTCGAGATCCGCCGGGTCTGAGCGCACGGCGATGCTCGAGCGCCTGCGCCGCCGCAGCTACGAAGAGGGCCTCCTCGGCGGGAACCTCCCCTACCTGCTGCTGGCGGCCGTCTTCGGGGCGAGCCGCGGGCTGCGGATCGCCACGCGCCGCGAGGAGGAGGTGGTCCTGGCCGAGGCGCTTCGCCCGGGTGAGACCCTGGTCATCGCCCACCAGGAGGCCACGGTGGGACGTGCGGCGCGACGCCGCCGCCAGCGCGACCGCAAGGTGGCCGAGCAGGACCGGCGGCGAGAGGCGGCGGCGCAGGCCCGAGCGGCGAAGGTGGCCGCCGCCGAGCAGCGGCGCCACGACGAGCAGGCGAAGAAGGCCGCACGCAAGGCCCGGACCCGACGAGCCCGGCGAAGGTCGGCCAAGGCCGCCGCCCGGGCGGAGCAGGCCCGCCAGGCGCGGGCCGAGGCCGCTGCCCGGCAGCGGGCCCGCATCGAGCGCAGCCGTCTCGCCCGCCGGGTGCGCAGCGCCGAGGCCCGGGCCGAGCGCGCCGCGGCGAGGGCGGGGGACGAGCCCAGCCGTCGACAGCGACGGAGGCTGCGCACGGCGCAGGTGCGGGCCTCGGACCGGGCCGCCGAGCTCGCCGTCCGGCTCGGTGCCGTCGACGGCTGAGCCGTGTCGGGGGCGGCTGCCGCGTCACCCCACCGGCCTGCCAGAATTGGCGCCGTGAAGATCCTCCTGCGCAACCCTCGGCGAGGTCGAGCTGCGCGGCCCCCTGTCGGTCGTCGCCCTGCTGCAGCGCCTGGAGCTGTCGCGGGAAGCGGTCCTGGTGATCCGCGGCGACGAGCTGGTGCCGGGCGACGCCCGGCTCGAGGACGACGACGTCGTGGAGATCCGCCCCGTGATCTCGGGTGGGGCGCTCGGATGAAGTGCCGGGTCTGCCGCGGGCCGGCGGTCATCGACGTCCGACGCCAGAACGCCAACTACTGCCCCGAGCACTTCCTGCGCATGTGTCGGGAGCAGGTGGCCAAGGCCATCGAGCAGTTCGCCATGATCGCGCCGGGTGAGCGCTGCCTGGTGGCGGTGTCGGGCGGCAAGGACTCCCTCGCCGTGTGGGACCTGCTCCTCGAGCTGGGCTACGAGGCCGACGGGCTGTACCTGGGCCTGGGCATCGGCGAGTACTCCGACGCCTCCGGCCGCCGCCCGGGCGTTCGCCGACGAGCGTGGCCTGGCGCTGCGGGTGATCGACCTGCCGGACGACTACGGCTACGACGTGCCCGGTGGTGCTCGGGCCGCCGGGCGGGTGCCGTGCTCGGCCTGCGGGCTCTCCAAGCGGCACCTGTTCGACCAGGCGGCGGTGGAGGGTGGCTACGACGTCGTCGTCACCGGCCACAACCTCGACGACGAGGCCGCCGTGCTGTTCGGCAACGTGCTGCGCTGGCACGCCGACTACCTGGGACGCCAGCTGCCGGTCCTGCCGGCGCGGGGCGGCTTCCCCCGCAAGGTCAAGCCGCTGGTGCGCCTCGGCGAACGGGAGACGGCGGCCTACTGCGTGGTGCGGGGCATCGACTACATCGTCGACGAGTGCCCGATGGCGGCCGGCAACCGCCACCTCGGGTACAAGGAGGCCCTCAACGCCATCGAGGCCACGTCGCCGGGATCGAAGTTCGACTTCTACTTCGGGTTCCTGGCCCGGGCCTCGGAGCGCTTCCGGCCCGAGGCCGAGGCCGAGCAGGCCGAGCTCGGACCGTGTGCCGTGTGCGGCGCGCCCACACCGGCAGGGTCTGCGCCTTCTGCCGGCTCGTGGCGCGGGCGGGTGGCCGGCACCCCGAGGCGCCGGCCGGCGACGTCGCCGTGGCGCTGGGTCCCCCGCCCACACCCGGACGGCCGGGCCGTGAGCGCCGACGACGCCCTCGGCGCGCCGGGGCCCGTTCGTGGAGGGCGACCGCGTCCTGCTGCACGACAGCAAGGGCCGCCGGTACCTCGTGACGCTCGTCGCCGGCAGCGAGTGGCACTCCCGCAGGCTACCTGCCCCACGACCTGCTGCTCGGCCAGGACGAGGGCTGCACGGTCCGCTCCACCCGTGGGGCCACCTACACGGCCTTCCGGCCGACCCTGGCCGAGTTCGTCCTCAAGATGAAGCGGGCGCGCAGGTCATCTACCCGAAGGACCTCGGACCGATCCTGCTGCTCGCCGACGTCTTCCCGGGCGCCCGCGTGCTCGAGTCCGGGGTCGGGTCGGAGCGCTGTCGATGACCCTGCTGCGCCGGGGCCATCGTCACCGGCTACGAGCTGCGCCCCGACTTCGCCGCCCGGGCCGTGGCGAACGTCACCGCCTTCCTCGGTGAGGAGGCCCGGGCCCGGTACACGGTGGAGGAGCGTGACTGCTACGAGGGCATCGACCTCGTCGACCTCGACCGCGTGGTGCTCGATCTCCCCGAGCCGTGGCAGGTCACCAAGCACGCCGCGACCGCCCTGCGCCCGGGCGGCATCCTCGTGGCGTACACCCCGAGCGTCACCCAGGTGGTGCAGCTGCGCGAGTCCCTCGACGAGGCCGACTTCGTGATGGCCGAGACCGTCGAGGTGCTGCACCGCTCGTGGCACATCGACGGCCCGGCGGTGCGCCCCGACCACCGCATGGTGGCCCACACCGGCTTCTTGACCCATGCCCGCCGCGGTGGGGCCTGAGCCCCGCCCGGCACCCGCTCCGTGAACGTCCTCGACGTCGTCATCGTGGCCCTCGTCGTCGCCGGCATCATCGGCGGCTACCGACTGGGCATGGTCACCCGGGTGGCGTCGTGGGTCGGCATGGCCCTGGGGCTGTTCGCCGCCGTGCGCCTGCTGCCCTGGGTGCTGGAGCGGGTGCCGCGGGGCGGTGGCCTCACGTCGTTCGCGCTGGTGGTCGGCGTCCTGCTGCTGCTGGCGTTCGTCGGCCAGGGCCTCGGCATCTGGATCGGCTCGACGCTGCGCCCGGTCGGCGACGACGGCACGGTGACGGTGATCGACCGCGTCCTCGGTGGGCTCGCCGGGTTCGTCGGCACCATCGTCATGGTCTGGCTGCTGCTCCCACTGGCGGCCCACACACCAGGTTGGGTCGCGTCGCTGGCCACGAACTCGGCGCTGGCCCGACAGCTCGACGAGCACCTCCCGGACCCACCCGACACCATGCAGGCGCTGCAGGGCTTCGTCGGCGACGGCTTCCCCCGGGTGTTCGAGGCGCTCCAGCCGACGCCCAACCTCGGCCCGCCGCCGGCGGCGAGCGGGCTGAGCCCCGAGGTCGCCGGCCGGGTGGCCCGTTCGGTCGTGAAGGTCGAAGGCATCGCCTGCAGCCGCATCCAGGACGGCTCGGGCTTCGTGGTGGCCGACGGCCTCGTGGTCACCAACGCCCACGTCGTCGCCGGTGAGCGCACGACCGAGGTGCAGCGCGACGACGGTGCCCGGCTCGACGCCGACGTGGTCGCCTTCGACTCGGGCCGCGACCTCGCCGTGCTGCGGGTGCGCAACCTCGATCGACCGGCGCTGCCCATCGGCTCGTCGGCGTCGGGGGAGCGGGGCGGCGTGTTCGGTCACCCGGGTGGCGAGCCGCTGCGGATCGCGCCCTTCGAGGTGGCCCGGGTGATCCGGGCCGTCGGCCGGGACATCTACGGCACGAGCCGGACCGAGCGCGAGGTCCTCGAGCTGTCCGCCCAGCTGCGGCCGGGCGACTCGGGGTCGGCCCTGGTCGACCCGACGGGCACGGTCATCGGCGTCGCCTTCGCCATCGCCCCCGATCGGCCGAACGTGGCCTACGCCCTCTCCACCGACGAGCTGCGCGCCGTGCTGGCAACGCCGATGCGGTCCGGCGTGTCGACCGGTGAGTGCATCGCCTGACCGGCGCGGGCGTCAGTTGGTGGAGGGATCGGCCGGGAAGTTGGCGTAGCGGGCGACGGTGCCGCCCTGGCGGCGCAGGACCTGACGCCACAGCAGCTCGGGCTCCACCACGAAGGGGTCCCAGGGCTCCGCACCGACCACGAACCACGCCCCCTGCTCGATCTCCCCCTCGAGCTGGCCGGGCGACCAGCCGCTGTAGCCGGCGAACGCGCGGACCTGCTCGATGGACCCGGCCAGCACGTCTGCGCCGCGACGCAGGTCGACGGTGCCGAGGCGGTGGCCGCCGTCGTCGAGCACCAGCTCCCACCCGTCCGGGGCGTCGCCGGGTCGGGGGCGACCGAGGGCGATGACCATCGACGGCGCCACCGGCCCGCCGGCGAACAGCACCGGCGGCGACGACACCACGTCGTGCCAGCCGGGGAAGGGGTCGTCCACGGGGGTGTCGAGCGGCCGGTTGAGCACCACCCCGAGGGCGCCGGTGTCGAGGCCGTGCTCGAGCAGGAGCACGACCGTGCGCCGGAAGTTCGGATCCTCCAGCACGCCAGGGACGGCGACGAGCAGGCAGCCGGCGTGGGGCACGTCCACCTCCGCATGATGCGCGTCCGGCCCGGCGGCTGCAGGCGCGACACGAGGGGCCGGCGGGCCCTCGCGGTCGATGACGCGTCCGACGCCGGTCAGGCGGCGGTGCGGGTCACTCGGCTTCGATGAAGATGCACTCGCCGGGGCACTCCTCGGCCGACTCGATCACGGCGTCGAGCTGGCCGTCGGGGATGTTGGCCATGCCCTGGGCGCCGCCGGGATCGGAGAAGACCTTGTCGCCCTCCTTGACGTAGGCGAGCCCGTCGTCGAGCAGCGTGAACACGTCGGGGGCGATCTCCTCGCAGAGGCCGTCGCCCGTGCACAGATCCTGGTCGATCCAGACCTTCATGTCTGCACCTTTCCTGGGTGGGGACCGGGTGCGGCGTGCGCCGCAACACCGAGAGTTTATACGGACTCGGCCGTCGAAAAGCGGATCCGACGACGGATGCCGGGACCGCCCGAGCGCTCCGGAGCGTGCCCCGGCGCCGAGCCACCGGGCAAATCCGGCGGCGCGGTGGCGTCGTCACGACGAGGCCCCGGTCGGTGACCGGTTCGGCGGGCAGGCGTGTAGGGTCGCCGACACAGCCCGAAGGGGGTGGTCCCGATCGACGCCGACGACTACGAGTCCAAGCTGAGCGCCTACGAGGCCGAGCTCGCCGAGCTGCGGGACCAGGCGTCGGTGCTCGAGGAGGAGGTCGTCGCCCTGCGGCGACGGCTCCAGGACGCGCCCAAGCGGGTGCGCACGCTCGAGGAGCGGCTGCTCGAGACCAAGGGCCAGCTCGCCCAGGCGGTGTCGCAGAACGAGAAGCTCACCTACACCCTCCGCGAAGCGCGTGAGCACATCGCCGCGCTCCGTGAAGAGGTCGACAAGCTCAGCCAGCCGCCGTCGGCCTACGGCGTGCTGCTCGGCACCAACGACGACGGCACGGTCGACGTGTTCAGCGGCGGCCGCAAGATGCGGGTGTCGGTCCACCCCGACCTGGCGACGGCCGACCTGATCCGCGGGGCCGAGGTGGTGCTGAACGAGTCGCTCAACGTCGTGCTCGCCCGCAACCCCGATCTCACGGGTGAGGTCGTCACCTTGAAGGAGCTGCTCGACGACAAGCAGCGGGCCCTCATCGTCGGCCGGGCCGACGAGGAGCGGGTGGCCGAGCTGGCCTCGTGGTTGCTCGACGAGCGGCTGCGGTCCGGTGACACGCTCCTGATGGACATCCGCTCGGGGCTGCTCATCGAGCGCCTGCCCCGCCCCGAGGTCGAGGACCTCGTGCTCGAGGAGGTGCCCGACATCTCCTACGAGGACGTCGGCGGCCTCGACACCCAGATCGAGCAGATCGCCGATGCCGTCGAGCTGCCGTTCCTGCACCAGCAGCTGTTCACCGAGTACCGCCTCCCGGCCCCCAAGGGCATCCTGCTGTACGGACCGCCCGGCTGCGGCAAGACGCTCATCGCCAAGGCGGTGGCCAACTCGCTGGCCAAGAAGGTGGCCGAGGTCAGCGGCGACAAGGAGGCCCGCAGCTTCTTCTTGAACATCAAGGGCCCCGAGCTGCTCAACAAGTACGTCGGCGAGACCGAGCGTCAGATCCGCCTCGTGTTCCAGCGTGCTCGGGAGAAGAGCGAGGAGGGCTGGCCGGTCATCGTGTTCTTCGACGAGATGGACTCGATGTTCCGCACCCGCGGCAGCGGCATCAGCTCCGACATCGAGTCGACGATCGTGCCGCAGCTGCTCACCGAGATCGACGGCGTCGAGTCGCTGAAGAACGTCATCGTCATCGGCGCCTCCAACCGCGAGGACCTCATCGACCCCGCCATCCTGCGGCCCGGTCGCCTCGACGTGAAGATCAAGATCGAGCGGCCGAACGAAGAGGCGGCCGCCCAGATCTTCGGTCGCTACCTGAAGCCCGACCTGCCCCTCGACGCCGACACCGTGCGCGAGCTCGGCGGCGGCGACCCGGGCAAGGCCGTGGCGGCGATGATCGAGGAGACCGTCGCCGAGATGTACCGCACCGACGAGCAGAACCAGTTCCTCGAGGTGACGTACCAGAACGGCGACAAGGAGATCATGTTCTTCAAGGACTTCTCCTCGGGCGCCATGATCGAGAACATCGTGCGCCGGGCCAAGAAGCTCGCCATCAAGCGGGTGATCGACGGCGGGCCGGCCGGCCTGCGCGTCGACGACCTCATCGCCTCGATCCACCAGGAGTTCAAGGAGCACGAGGACCTGCCCAACACGACCAACCCGGACGACTGGGCGAAGATCTCGGGCAAGAAGGGCGAGCGCATCGTCTACGTGCGCACCCTCGTGAAGAAGGACGAGGACGCCGAGGCCGAGGGCGGCCGATCCATCGAGCGCGTCGCCACGGGTCAGTACCTCTAGTCCTGCGCCCCGGAGCCGCCGACGCCTCCCACTAGGGTGGCGACGTGGCCATCAAGAAGATCTGCGGGGTCGAGACCGAGTTCGGCATCCTCGTGCGCGGCGCGGGGGAGTCGAACCCGATCGCGGCGTCCTCCCTGCTGATCAACGCCTACGTGAACGAACGGGAGCGGGCCGCGGCCTCGTCGGCGGGCCCCGCGCCCAAGGTCGGCTGGGACTTCGAGGACGAGACGCCGGGCAACGACGCCCGCGGCGCCGCGCCCACGGGCACGCTCGCCCCCGAGGTCGAGACCCACCTGGTGAACGCCGTGCTCACCAACGGCGCCCGCTACTACGTCGACCACGCCCACCCCGAGCTGTCGACGCCCGAGTGCGCCGACGCCCGCTCCGTGGTCGTGTTCGACAAGGCCGCCGAGCACATCCTCGTGCAGTCCATGGCGGCGGCCGACCGGCTCCTGCCCGAGGGCCAGGAGCTCGTCGTCTACAAGAACAACTCCGACCGCAAGGGCAACTCGTACGGCTGCCACGAGAACTACCTCATGGACCGCTCGGTCCCGTTCGGGCGCATCGTCACCCACGTGATGGCCCACTTCATCACCCGCCAGCTGTTCACGGGCGCGGGCAAGGTCGGCAGCGAGGCCGCCGGCGTGTCGTGGCGAGAGGTCCCCTTCCAGCTCACCCAGCGCGCCGACTTCTTCGAGGAGGAGGTCGGCCTCGAGACGACGCTGAAGCGCCCGATCGTCAACACCCGCGACGAACCCCACAGCGACGCCCAGAAGTACCGCCGCCTGCACGTCATCTGCGGTGACGCCAACCTGTCGGAGATCGCCACCTTCTTGAAGGTCGGCACCACCGCCATCGTCCTGGCGATGATCGAGGACGACGTGCTGCCGCGCGAGTTCGTGTTCGCCGCGCCCGTCGCCACGATGCGGCAGGTGTCCTACGACCTCACCCTCAGCCGCGCCTACGAGCTGGCCGACGGCAGCACCGTCACCGCCCTCGAGGTGCAGTGGGAGCTGCTCGACCGGGCCAAGAAGTACGCCGAGTCCGCCGGCCTCGAGTGCGTCGGCGCCGACGTCGGCCCGGAGGTGCTGCGCCGGTGGGAGGAGGTCCTCACCGGCCTCGAGGCCGACCCGTCGACGCTGGCGACCCAGCTCGACTGGGTGGCCAAGCACCGCCTCATCGACGGCTACCGCGAGCGCCACGGCCTCGAGTGGGATGACGCCCGCCTGGCGGCCATGGACCTGCAGTACCACGACCTCCGGCCGTCGAAGTCCCTCGCCGCCCGGGTGGGCCTGCAGCGACTGACCACCGACGACGAGGTCGAGCGGGCGACGGCCGAGCCGCCGACCGACACCCGTGCCTACTTCCGCGGCAAGTGCCTCCAGCGGTGGCCCGGCGACATCGTGGCCGCCAACTGGGACTCGCTGGTGTTCGACGTCGGCAAGGACCCGCTGCGGCGGGTGCCGATGATGGAACCGACCCGTGGAACCGAGGCCCACGTGGGTAGCCTGCTGGCGGGATGCACCACCCCCGCCGAGCTATTGGACATGCTGGGGTCCTGATCGATCCCGGCACCCTCGCCGAGCGAGGTGCACGAGCGCAGTGAGAACGGCACATGGCTGAGCGAGAGCAGATCAAGAAGACCACCCCCTCCCGCACCGAGGAGACGGTCGAGGAGGCCCCCGCGTCGACCGAGAAGGGCGAGAAGCTCAAGGCCGAGCTGGACGACCTGCTCGACGAGATCGACGACGTCCTCGAGACCAACGCCGAGGATTTTGTAAAATCCTATGTCCAGAAGGGTGGAGAGTGATCCTGCGACACGCAGGGTCCTGACACACCCCTCGGCGATGCTGGCGACATGGACGCCAGTGAGGGATCGAAGGTCTGCAACGTCTGCGGTGATCGCAAGCCGCTGGAGGAGTTCTACCGGGCCGACGGCTGCGTCGACGGTCGGCGCGGCGAGTGCCGCACGTGCTTCCAGGCAAAGGCGCGAGCCCGGAAGGCCGCCAACCCCGACATCGCCGAGGAAGCGCGGCGACGGACGCAGCGGTGGCGAGCCGACAACCCCGAGCGGTACGCCGAGAACCAACGACGGTTCAAGGAGTCGGGGGGCTACGCCCGGAGCCTGCGCAAATGGCATCTGAAGACGAAGTACGGGCTGACGCCGGAGGACTACGACAACCTGCTCGACGAGCAGGGAGGCGGGTGCGCCATCTGCGGTGATCCGCCGCCGGCGACCGGGAGCCTCCACGTCGACCACGACCACGACACGGGCCGGGTCCGCTCGCTGCTGTGCTTCCGGTGCAACGCCGGCCTCGGCCAGTTCCGCCACGATCCCGACCTCCTGTGGCGGGCGGCCGAGTACGCCGGCACCCATCGCCGCGTGGGCGAGCTGGCCGCCGTGGCCGTGACCGAGGAGCAGCGCGACGCCGGCGATGCGGCGATCCTCGAGCGTGCCATCCGCCGCCGGCTCGACGCACTGGCGGGCAGGACCGGCCGCGGCCGATAGCCTGCGCCCCGATGAGCCTCCCGTTCTTCCGACCCGGCGACGATCCCGGGCCCGACTTCGTCGAGCTCACCCGGCGCCTCGGCATCACCCCGCCCGTGCCCGACGCCCCGGTGGGCGACGCCCTGCCGGTCACCCACGGCACCACCGTCGTGGCCATCCGGTTCGCCGACGGGGTGGTGATGGCCGGCGACCGGCGGGCCACCTCCGGCAACTTCATCTCCCACCGGGCGATCGAGAAGGTCTTCCCCGCCGATCACTTCTCCGGTGTGGCCATCGCCGGCGCCGCCGGTCCGGCGATGGAGATGGTGAAGCTGTTCCAGCTGCAGCTCGAGCACTACGAGAAGGTCGAGGGCACCACCCTCAGCCTCGAGGGCAAGGCCAACCAGCTCGGCCAGATGGTGCGCAACCACCTCCCGGCGGCGATGCAGGGCCTCGCCGTGGTCCCGCTGTTCGCCGGGTACGACCTGCGCCGCGGCGCCGGTCGGCTGTTCCAGTACGACGTCACCGGTGGGCGCTACGAGGAGTCCAACTTCGCCGCCACCGGCTCGGGCAGCCTGCACGCCGGCACGGTGGTGAAGCTGGGGTTCCGCGACGGGCTCGGCCGGGCCGAGTCGATCGACCTCGCCATCAGCGCGCTGTTCCAGGCGGCCGACGAGGACTCGGCCACGGGCGGCCCCGATCCGGTGCGGGGCATCTACCCCGTGGTCGCCACCATCACCGCCGAGGGCTTCGTGCGGGCCGGCGACGACGAGGTCGCCGAGCGCTTCGGCGCCCTGGTCGACGCCCTCGCCGAGCGCGAGGCCGAAGGTCGGCCACGGGTCCCCGAGACCGCCGACCTGGGCAGCGAGGAGTGACGCCATGAGCATGCCGTTCTACGTCGCTCCCGAACAGGTCATGAAGGACCGGGCCGACTACGCCCGCAAGGGCATCGCCCGGGGCCGCAGCCTCGCCGCCGTCGTGTACGACGACGGCATCTTGATCTGCGCCGAGAACCCGTCGAGCACGCTGCGCAAGGTCAGCGAGATCTACGACCGCATCGCCTTCGCCGGCGTGGGCAAGTACAACGAGTTCGACCAGCTCCGCATCGCCGGCGTCCGCCACGCCGACCTCAAGGGCTTCGCCTTCAGCCGCGAGGACGTCGACGCCCGCAGCCTGGCCAACCAGTACGCCCAGATCCTCGGCCAGATCTTCACCAACGAGATGAAGCCCATGGAGGTGGAGATCCTGGTGGCCGAGGTGGGCGACGCGCCCGAGGACAACCAGCTCTTCCACATCCTCTACGACGGCACCGTGATGGACGAGCGCAACTTCACCGTGCTGGGTGGTGAGGCCGAGACCATCGCCGACCGGTTGGAGTCGTCCTTCTCCGACGGCCTCGATCTGGGGGCGGCGCTGCGGGTCGCGGTCGCCGCGCTCGCCGGCCCCGACCGCACGCTCGGCGCCGACGACCTCGAGGTGGCCGTGCTGGCCCGCACCAACGGCCGGCGGGCCTTCCGGCGCCTGGCCGACGACGAGGTCACCGAGCTGCTGTCGACCTCGTCGTGAACCGTCGGTGAACGTCGGTCGACATCTCGGGCATCGCCGGTGAGCAGGCGGGTACGGTCCGGTCGGACCGATCGGGAGGTGCCGTGCCCAGCGAAGACCGACCCCTCGACGACGACCGACTGGCGAGGCTCGACGCCTGGTGGCGGGCCGCCAACTACCTGACCGTCGGACAGATCTACCTGCAGGACAACCCGCTGCTGCGGCGACCGCTGCAGCCGTCCGACATCAAGCCCCGGCTCCTCGGCCACTGGGGCACCTCTCCGGGCCTGAACCTGCTCTACGTGCACCTCAACCGGGTCATCGCCGAGCGGGGCGGGGACGTGCTGTTCGTGTGCGGCCCGGGCCACGGCGGCCCGGCCGTGGTCGCCAACGTGTACCTCGAGGGCACCTACTCGGAGATCTACCCCGACATCTCCCTGGACGAGGCCGGCCTGCGGCGCCTCTTCCGGCAGTTCTCGACGCCGGGGGGCATCCCGAGCCACGTCAGCGTCAACATCCCCGGCTCCATCCACGAAGGCGGCGAGCTCGGCTACGCGCTGGTCCACGCCTACGGCGCCGCCTTCGACGCGCCCGGGCGCGTGGTCGCCTGCGTGGTCGGCGACGGCGAGGCGGAGACGGGGCCGCTGGCCGCCAGCTGGAAGAGCGCGTCGTTCCTCGACCCGCGCCACGACGGCGCGGTGCTGCCGATCCTGCACCTCAACGGCTACAAGATCTCCGGACCCACGGTGCTCGGACGCTCCACCGACGACGAGGTGGCGATGTTCCTGCAATCCCACGGGCTGGCGCCGCGCTTCGTCGAGGGCGACGACCCCGCCACCGTCCACCGCCTGCTCGCCTCGGCCCTCGACGACTGCTTCGACGGCATCGCCGAGATCCAGCAGCGGGCGCGCCACGGCGATGCCGTGGACCACCGGCAGCTGCCGCCGTGGCCGGCCCTCGTCCTGCGGACGCCCAAGGGCTGGACCGGCCCGCACGAGGTCGACGGGGAGCTGGTCGAAGGCACCTTCCGCTCGCACCAGGTGCCGGTCGACCAGGTGCGCACGAACCCCGAGCACCTGGCGCTGCTCGAGGGGTGGATGCGGTCCTACCGCCCGGACGAGCTCTTCGACGACGACGGCCGACCGGTGCCCGCCGTGGCCGCGCTGGCGCCGAAGGGCGAGCACCGGATGGGGGCCAACCCGGCGGCCAACGGCGGTCGGGTGCTCGTGGCCCTCGACCTGCCCGAGTGGAGCCGGTACACGGTGGAGGTCCCCGCGCCCGGGACGGTGCGGCTCGAGTCCACCCGCCGGCTCGGCGAGTTCCTGCGCGACGTGTTCCGCCACAACGAGGACGAGGCGAACTTCCGGTTCTTCTGCCCCGACGAGACCCGCTCGAACCGCCTCGGCGCCGTCTTCGAGGCGACGGGGCGCGCCTGGCAACGACCGATCTTCGACAGCGACGACGACCTCGCCCCCGACGGACGGGTCATGGAGGTGCTGAGCGAGCACCTGTGCGAGGGCTGGCTCGAGGGCTACCTGCTCACCGGTCGCCACGGCCTGTTCGCGTCGTACGAAGCCTTCGCCATGGTGTCGGCGTCGATGACGGTGCAGCACGCCAAGTGGCTCGACGTGGCCAAGGACCTGGGCTGGCGGCGGCCGATCGCCTCGCTCAACATCCTGCTGACGTCGACGTGCTGGCGCAACGACCACAACGGCTTCAGCCACCAGGGTCCGGGTCTGATCGACGTGATGACGTCCAAGCGCCCGACGGTGGCCCGGGTGTACCTGCCGCCCGACGCCAACTGCCTGCTCTCGGTGGCCCGCCACTGCCTCCGGTCACGGGGATCCGTGAACCTCGGGGTGATCGACAAGCAGCCGCAGCTGCAGTGGCTCGACGCCGACGCCGCTCGGGCCCACTGCAGCCGCGGCATCGGCGTGTGGGACTGGGCCGGCAACGGTGGCGAGGATCCCGACGTCGTGCTCGCCTGCGCGGGCGACATCCCGACGATGGAGACGATCGCCGCCGCCCAGCTGCTGCGCCGGCACGTGCCCGAGCTGCGGTTCCGGGTCGTGAACGTCGTCGACCTGATGACCCTGCTGCCGGCCAACGATCACCCCCACGGGATGGACCAGCTGGAGTTCGCCGACATCTTCACCCCCGACCGGCACGTGGTGTTCGCCTTCCACGGCTACTCCCGCGGGGTGCACCTGCTGATCCACGGTCAGGGCGACACCGACCGCTTCCACGTGCGCGGCTACGAGGAGGAGGGCACCACCACCACGCCGTTCGACATGGTGGTGCGCAACCGGGTGAGCCGATACCACCTGTGCCTGCAGGCGCTGCGCCGGGCCGACCGCCGGGTGCCGGGCACCGACGAGCTGCGCGAGCACTGCGAGAGCATGCTCGCCCGCCACGCGGTCTACGTCCGGGAGCACCTCGAGGACCTGCCCGAGATCAGCGACTGGGTCTGGGAGCCGTGACGGCCGGACGGGTCCTGGTCGCGAACGTCGGTTCGAGCAGCGTCAAGCTGCGCGTGGTCGGGTCCGACGACGAGGTGCTGGGCGCGGCCGATCTGCCCGCCGATCCGCCGCCCGACGAGCTCGACGCCGCCCTCGTCGAGCTGCCCGAGGCCGACGCCGTCGGCCACCGCGTCGTGCACGGCGGCGCCGACTTCACCGGACCGGTCGTGATCGACGGCACCGTCGTCGATCGCCTGCAGGGGCTGACCCCGATGGCACCGCTGCACAACCCACCGGCGGTGGAGCTGATCCGCCGCCTGCTCCAGGCGCGCCCCGACCTGCCGGCGGTGGCGTGCTTCGACACCGCCTTCCACGCCCACCTCGATCCGGCAGCGGCCACCTACGCGCTGCCGGGGGCGTGGCGTGACCGGTGGCCGCTGCGCCGCTTCGGGTTCCACGGGCTGAGCCACGCCTGGGCGACCCGTCGGGCTGCGGCACTGCTCGACCGCCCGGTGGGCGACCTGCGCCTCGTGACGTGTCATCTCGGGGCCGGTGCGTCGTTGGCAGCGGTGGCCGCCGGACGCTCGGTGGACACCACCATGGGGTTCACCCCGCTGGAGGGCCTGGTGATGGCGACCCGGTCGGGCTCGGTCGACCCGGGTCTGCTGCTGTGGCTGCTGCGGACCACCGACGTGACCGTCGCCGACCTCGACGACGCGCTCGAGCACCGGTCCGGCGTGCTGGGGCTGTCCCGCCGGTCGGCCGACCTGCGCGAGGTGCTGGCGGCCGCCGACGTCGGTGACGAGGACGCCCGCCTGGCGATCGCCGTGTACGCCCATCGCCTGCGCGCCGGGATCGCTGCCATGGCCGCGGCCATGGGCGGTGTCGACGCGGTGGTGTTCACCGGAGGCGTCGGCGAGCGGTCGGCGGTCGTGCGCCGCCTCGCCGGCGAGGGCCTCGGCTTCCTCGGGATCGGGCTCGACGGTCGGGCCAACGAGGCACTCGACGGCCACGGCGACGGCGTGGTCACGGCGCCGGGTGCGACCGTCGAGGTGGTGGTGGTGTGCGCCCGGGAGGAGCTCGAGATCGCCGGGGAGGTCCGCCGGCTCCTGGGCTAGCCCCTCACGGCAGCGAGATCAGCCGAGCGGCGAGGAACAGCGCGACCATCGCCACCAGCACGGCGCCGAAGAGCCAATCGGCCCGACGGTCACCGGCCGGGTCGGGCCTGGCGTCGACGAAGGCTGCCTCGACCTCGTCGAGCAGGAGGACCTCCCGGGCACGGTCCAGGTCGGGTTCGGCCACCAGCACCTCGACGTCGCCGCCGAGCGGGTACATCGAGTCGACGTGGCCGCGCAGCTGCCACACGATGCCCTCGGCGCCGAGGCGCGCCGCCAGGACCTTCGCCTCGAAGGGTGAGGCGGTGCTCGCCAGCGGCACCATGCGCAGCGCGGCCACGGGCCCGACGATAGTGCGCCCTCCCGTGCACCCCGTCGGTCGCGGGCACCGGTAGCGTGTCGCGGGATGGAGCGCAGGATCTTCGGGCTGGAGAACGAGTACGGCGTCACCTGCACGCTCCGGGGCCAGCGCCGCCTGAGCCCCGACGAGGTCGCCCGCTACCTGTTCCGTCGCGTGGTGTCGTGGGGCCGCTCGTCCAACGTCTTCCTGGCCAACGGCGCCCGCCTGTACCTCGACGTCGGCTCCCACCCCGAGTACGCCACGCCGGAGTGCGACTCGATCTACGACCTGGTGGTGCACGACAAGGCGGGGAGCGGATCCTCGAGCAGCTGCTGGCGTCGGCCGAGCAGCGCCTGCGCGAGGAGGGCATCCGGGGCACCATCTACCTGTTCAAGAACAACACCGACTCGGCCGGCAACTCCTACGGCTGCCACGAGAACTACCTGACCAGCCGCCGGGACGACTTCAGCCACTACGCCGAGGTGCTGATCCCGTTCCTGGTGTCCCGCCAGATCTACGCCGGCGCGGGCAAGGTGCTGCAGACGGCCCGGGGCGCCATGTTCTGCATCAGCCAGCGCGCCGAGCACATCTGGGAGGGCGTCTCCAGCGCCACCACGCGGAGCCGGCCGATCATCAACACCCGCGACGAACCGCACGCCGACGCCGAGCGCTACCGGCGCCTCCACGTCATCGTGGGCGACTCCAACATGAGCGAGTACGCCTCCTTCTTGAAGGTGGGGGCCTGCTCGATCCTGCTGCGGATGCTCGAGGAGCCGTCGATCGTGCTGCGGGACATGACCCTCGAGAACCCCATCCGGGCCATCCGCGAGATCAGCCACGACCTCACCTGTCGACGGCGGGTGCGCCTCGCCAACGGGCGCGAGGCCTCCGCGCTCGACATCCAGGGTGAGTACCTCAACCGGGCGCTGCGCTACGCCGAGCGGCGGGAGCTCAGCCCGCTGGAGAAGCAGGCCCTGCAGATGTGGGAGCACTGCCTCACCCAGCTGGAGAAGGACCCCTTCACCCTCGACCGCGAGGTCGACTGGGTGATCAAGCACAACCTGGTGGAGCAGTACCGCGACCGGCACGACCTGCCGCTGAGCCATCCGAGGGTCGCGCTGCTCGACCTGCAGTACCACGACGTCAACCGCGAGCGTGGCGTCTTCTACAAGCTGCAGGACCGGGACCTCGTCGAGCGGGTGTGCGTCGACGCCGACATCGACACGGCCATCGAGACGCCGCCCCAGACCACCCGAGCGCGGCTGCGCGGGGAGTTCATCCGGCGGGCCAAGGAGCGCAAGCGCGACTACACGGTCGACTGGGTGCACCTGAAGCTCAACGACCAGGCCCAGCGCACCGTGCTGTGCAAGGACCCGTTCAAGTCGCGCGACGAGCGGGTCGAGAAGCTCATCGCGTCGCTGTAGGGGACGGGGCGGGTGGACAAGCTCGAACGGATCCTCACGCTCACCGCGACCCTCCTCGAGACGAGTCGCCCACTGAGCGCGGAGGAGCTGCGCGAGCGCATCCCCGCCTACCCCGACAAGCTGGAGTCGTTCCGCCGCCAGTTCGAGCGCGACAAGGACGACCTCCGCGAGATGGGCATCCCGCTCAGGGTGGAGCCGGTGCCAGGCAGCGATCCGCCGGTGCTCGGCTACCGGATCCGTCGCGACGACTACTACTTGCGCGACCCCGGCTTCACCCCCGACGAGCTGGCCGCCATGCACCTCGCCGCGTCGTTGGTGCGACTGGGCGACGCCGGTGCCGCCGGCGGGCTGCGCAAGCTCGAGGGCCTCGCCGACGACGCGTCACCGGCGAGCACCGGGGCCGGGCCCGTCGCGCTCGCCGACCTGCCCGCCGAGCCCAACCTCGCCCGCGTCTTCGGCGCCGTGGCCGACCGACGGCCCCTCACCTTCCGCTACCGCGACCGCGAGCGGGTCGTCGATCCGCACCGCCTCGAGTACCAGCGCGGCCACTGGTACCTGTCCGGACGGGAGCACGATGTCGATGTCACCAAGAGCTACCGGGTCGACCGCATCGACGGTGTCGTCACCGCCGGTCCGCCCGGCTCGTTCGAGGCACCGCCGCCACCCGAGGCCGGCCGACCGGCTCAGCCGTGGGAGTTCGGCGAGCGCGACCCCGTGGTGGCGCACCTGTGGGTCGACGCCGAGCAGGCCGTGTGGGCGGTGCAGCACCTGGGGTCCGACGCCGTCGTCGAGCGACGCGACGACGGGTCGATCGTCGTCGCCGTGCGCGTCACCAACCCCGAGGCGTTCCGCTCGTTCGTGCTGACCTTCCTCGACCACGCCGAGGTGCTGGCCCCGCCCGAGCTGCGCGACGACATCGTCACCTGGTTGCGGGGGATGGCGTCGTGACCCGGGCCGGTGCGACCGCCTCCGTCGAGCGGATGCTCTGCCTGCTGCCCTACGTCGCGGCCCGTCCGGAAGGCGTGCCCATCGACGACCTGTGCGGGCGCTTCGACGTGCCCCGCGCCCGGCTGCTCGCCGACCTCGACATCGTCCAGCTCGTGGGCGTGGCGCCGTACACACCGGACCTGCTCGTCGAGGTGGTGGTCGAGGACGACCGGGTGTTCGTCCACCTGCCCCTGGCGTTCGACCGGCCCCTGCGACTGACCCCGGACGAGGGCCTGGCGCTGCTCGCCGCCGGCCGGAGCGTGCTCGCCGTGCCCGGCGCCGACCCGGACGGCCCTCTGGCACGAGCACTGGCGAAGCTGGCCGCCGTGCTCGACGTCGACCCCGACCGGCTGGACATCGACCTCGGCCCTGCGGAGGCCGACAACCTGGCGGTGCTCCACGACGCGATCGCCGGGCACCGGCGAGTCCACCTCCGCTACTACGGCTACGGCCGCGACGAGAGCAGCGAGCGCGACGTCGACCCGCACCGGCTGTTCCACGACCAGGGCCATTGGTACCTCGCCGCCCACTGCCACCTCGCCGGTGGCGATCGCGTCTTCCGCGTCGACCGCATCGAGTCTGCCGCCGCCACCGACGTCACCTTCGTGCCACCGGCCGAGACCCCCGTCCTCGGCGCGTTCCGGCCCACGCCGGACGACCCGCGGGTCACCCTCGAGCTCGACCCGTCGGTGCGCTGGGTCCTCGAGCAGTACCCGACCGAGGACGTCACCGAGCTCGGCGACGGACGGGCCCGGGTCACCCTCGTCGTGGCCGCCCGCCCCTGGCTGGAGCGGCTCCTGGTGCGGCTCGGGCCCCGAGCCGTCGTGGTGGAGGCGCCCACCGAGCTCGCCGGGGCGGGATCGGCGGCGGCGGCTCGCATCCTGGCCCGCTACGCCGACGGCGAAGGTGGGCGGTAGTCTCCACCCGGGCCGACGTGCCACTGCTCACCCACGAACGAGGGTCCCCACTCGATGACCACGGTGCCCGCCGCCAACCCACCCGACGCCGGGCAGCCCCAGCCGCTGTTCCCGGACCCGTCGACGCCGGTGCCGTCCGCCGAGCCGGCCCGACCCAAGGGCCACCGGTCCCGCAGCAGCCTGTCGTCCGCCGTCGAGTGGGTGGTGGTGATCGTGGCGGCGGTCGCCGTCGCCCTGGTCATCAAGACCTTCGTGATGCAGGCCTTCTACATCCCGTCGGAGTCGATGCTGCCGACGCTCGAGAAGAACGACCGCGTCCTGGTCAACAAGCTCAGCTACCGGATGCACGACATCAACCGGGGCGACATCGTGGTGTTCGAGAAGCCGCCGGAGGCCGGCCTCAACGACGGGACCTCCGACCTCATCAAGCGGGTGATCGGCCTGCCGGGGGAGAGCCTCGTCATCGAGGGCGGCAAGGTGTACATCGACGGCAAGCAGCTCGACGAGCCGTACCTGCCCGCCGGGGTCACCACCACCCAGGGCGCCCGGGCCTGCACCGCCGCCGATCCCTGCAAGGTCCCGTCCGACGCGGTGTGGGTCATGGGTGACAACCGCACCAACTCCCGCGACAGCCGGTGGATCGGCCCGATCACCGAGGATCGCATCGTGGGCCGGGCCTTCTTCCGGATCTGGCCGTTCAGCCGCCTCGGCGGTCTCTGACCGGATCAGCGCGACCCGAACCGGTCGACGATCTCCACCATCCGGTCGACGTGGTCGGAGCTGACCCCGTCGATGCCGGCGTCGACCACCTCGGCGAGCACCCGCTCGAACTGGGCGTCCTCGGCCAGCGCCAGGATCCCGAACCGGTGGAACAAGGTCACGGCCCCACCGTTCCAGTCGCTGTGGTGCATCGACACGGCGTCCACCCCGAGCTGGCGCAAGCGGGCCGCGTGGGGCTCGGGTCCGGGTCGCAGCTCCCGCAGGCGGGCCGTGTGCACGAGACGGACGCGCGACGACAGCGGACGCCAGCCGGCCAGCAGGTCCAGGTCGGGCGAGCGCAGCCAGAGCCGCTCCTCGACCGTCGGACCGCGATCACGGGCCGTGGCGATCGCCTCGGCGACGGCGTCGGGATCGCCCACCTCGAGGGCCACCTCGACCTCGTCGCCGACGTGGTCGTACAGCTCGTGCAGCGCGACCACGGAGCTGGGCAGCTCGGCGCGGTCGACGGAGGCGAACGGACGACGCCGCAGTCGGCCCCCCGTGGTGCCGGTGGCGTCGAGGACCACCTGCCCGTCGGCGGTCCGCCACACCTCACTCGCCACCCCTGTCGCCCCGAGCCGGCGGGCGAGGGCGAAGGCCTCGAGGGTGTTCTCGGGGGCGTGAGCCCGAGCACCACGATGGGCGAAGGTCACCGGGGGCTGGCGCAGCGCGGGGATCCGGGTGGGCACGACCGCCATCGTGGCCCCCCGCCACCGCCGGCGCCAGCGGGGCCGAAATGGGCCGGACGGCCTACACAGACCCGCCGGCGAGGTGCCGAAATCTTGCACATGGCGACCATCCGGGCGAGCTGCAGCGATTGCGGGGACGTCGAGCTCACCACCGCCGACGTGCGGGTGCGGGTGTGCACGGCGGACAACCAGGGGACCTACTCGTTCCGCTGCCCGATCTGCGCCATGACCGTCGTGAAGCCGGCCGAGCCCCGCACCGTCGACCTGCTGGTCGCCTCGGGGGTGTCGTACACGACGTGGAGCCCGCCGCTGGAGCTGAGCGAGCCACGGGGCACGGGTGCGGCGTTCACCCACGACGACCTGCTCGACTTCCACGCCCTGCTCGCCGACGACGGCGCCCTGGCGGACGCCCTGGGCGAGCTCGCCTGAGCCCACCCGCCCCGAGCTGACGGGGCCGGGCTCCTACACTGGCGCCGTGCTGCCCGCCGCCTCGCTGTCGGCGCTCGTGCTGGTCACCTGCGCCCTGATCCTCGCCACCGTGCGGCTCCGCAGGGAGGTGGCCGGGCTCTCGGCCGCCGCCTCAGCCCTGGCCGGGCTCGCCGACGTCGTCGGCGCCGTGCGCGCCGAGGCGGAGCGTGCCGGTGCCGCCCGCCGTGCGACGCTGGCGTCGGGCCCGACCCGGGCTGATCGGTAGACTCGACGCCATGTTCAACGTCGGTGGCGGCGAGCTGCTGGTCATCCTGCTGATCGCGCTCATCGTGCTCGGCCCCGACAAGCTGCCGGAGGCTGCCCGCAAGGTCGGTCGGGTGACGGCCGAGCTGCGGCGGATGTCGAACGGCTTCCAGCAGGAGATCCGCCAGGCGATGGACCTGTCCGACCAGGAGACCACGCCCGGTGGGGCCGGGCCGTCCCTGCCGCCTGCCACCCCCGGCACCCCGGCCACACCGGCCACCCCCGGCACCCCGGCCGCGCCGGCCGAGGCCTCACCCACCGCGTCCGATCCGCCCGTCCTGCGTCCCGACGCCGCACCGGAGGGGCAGCCGACCGACACCGGCGACGCCTCCGCGGCGTGATCCCGTCGCCACCCGAACGGCGATGAGCGCCCAACCCGACCCGTCGGCCCTCGACGCCGGCCGGATGACGTTGTGGGAGCACATCGCCGAGCTCCGCCAGCGCCTCATCAAGGTGGCCATCGGCGTCGGCGTCGGCACGATCCTGGGCTGGGTGCTGTACCCGTACGTGCTCGAGTTCCTCACGGCGCCGTACAAGCAGATCCAGCCCGACGCCAAGCTCTACGCCATGAGCCTGCTCGAGGGCTTCACCGTGCGCATCCAGACCTCGGTGTACCTCGGGATCATCTTCGCCATGCCGGTGATCCTGTGGCAGATCTGGCGGTTCGTCACCCCGGGCCTGTACCCCCACGAGAAGAAGTACGCCATCCCGTTCACGGTCAGCGCGCTGGTCCTGTTCCTGTTCGGCGCGGCGATCGCCTACTGGACCCTGCCGGCGGCCATCCAGTTCCTGATCGGCGTGTCCGGCAGCGAGGTCGAGATCATCCCGGGCATCGAGAGCTACCTGAAGCTCAACCTGTTCATGATGATGGCCTTCGGCGCCGGCTTCGAGTTCCCGGTGCTGCTGGTCGCCCTGCAGCTGGCCGGCGTCCTCACGCCTCGTCGGCTCAACAGCTGGCGCCGCCAGGCCATCGTGGTCGTCGTGGTCGTGGCCGCCGTCATCACCCCGAGCGGTGACCCGATCTCGATGCTGGCGCTGGCCATCCCGATGTACGTCTTCTACGAGGCCTCGATCCTGATCGGCTGGCTGTTGACCCGGCGCCGGCGCAAGAAGGAAGCGGAAGCCGCCGCGTCGCCGTGAGCACGGGCCAGGTGCGTCCCCGGGTCGACCCGGTCCACGGGTTCCGCCTCGACCCCTTCCAGGTGGCGGCCATCGAAGCGCTCGATCGAGGTGAGTCGGTCCTCGTCGCGGCACCGACCGGCTCGGGCAAGACGGTCGTGGCCGAGCACGCCGTCGCCGAGGCGCTGGCCTCGGGGCGCCGAGCCTTCTACACGACCCCCATCAAGGCGCTGTCGAACCAGAAGTACCACGACCTCGTGCGACGGCACGGCCGCGACCAGGTCGGGCTGCTCACCGGTGACAACGCGATCAACGGGGACGCCCCGGTGGTGGTGATGACCACCGAGGTCCTGCGCAACATGATCTACGCCCGGTCCGGGGCCCTCGAGCACCTGCGCGTGGTGGTGCTCGACGAGGTGCACTACCTGCAGGACGCCTACCGCGGGCCCGTCTGGGAGGAGGTCATCGTGCACCTGCCGGCCGAGGTCCGCCTGGTGTGCCTGTCGGCCACCGTGTCCAACGCCGGCGAGCTGGCGGACTGGCTGACCACGGTGCGGGGGACGACCACCGCCGTCGTGGAGACGGCGCGCCCGGTCGCACTGGAGAACCACTTCCTGGCGGGCGACCGGTTGGCCGACGAGCTGCGGTGGCTGCCCCTGCTGGTCGACGGTCACCCCAACCCCGACGGCGCCCGCTTCGACCGCACCGATCGCCCGCCACCCGGCCGAGGGCGCGGTCGCCCCCGGCGGCGGTGGTTCACGCCCGACCGCCTCGCCGTGGTCGAGGCCCTCCGATCGCGGGACCTGCTGCCGGCGCTGTACTTCATCTTCAGCCGGGCGGCGTGCGACGACGCGGTGCAGGCCTGCGTCGGCGCCGGGTTGCGGCTCACCGACGCGGGGGAGCGGTCCCGGATCCTGGAGATCGTCGAGGACCACGTCCACGCCCTGCGCGACGAGGACCTCGCCGTGCTCGGCTACCAGGGGTTCCTGGCCGGGCTGGAGGCGGGCATCGCCGGCCACCACGCGGGGATGGTGCCGCCGTTCAAGGAGGCGGTCGAGCAGTGCTTCGTCGAAGGCCTCGTCCGGGTCGTGTTCGCCACCGAGACGCTCGCCCTCGGCATCAACATGCCGGCGCGCACGGTGGTCATCGAGAAGCTCACGAAGTTCACCGGGGAGCACCACGAGGCCCTCACCCCCGGGCAGTACACCCAGCTCACCGGACGGGCGGGGCGGCGGGGCATCGACGACGAGGGCCACGCCGTCGTGCTGTGGTCGCCCTGGACCACCTTCGGCGACGCAGCCGCGCTGGCGGCCAGCCGCTCGTTCGAGCTGCGATCGGCGTTCCGGCCCACCTACAACATGGCCGCCAACCTGGTGCGCCGCTACCAGCCCGACGAGGCCCACCACCTCCTCAACCTGTCGTTCGCGCAGTTCCGGGCCGACCGCTCGGTGGTCCGCCTCGAGACGCGCCTGGCCCGGGCCGAGGAGCGGCTGGCCGCGCTCGAGGCGACGGCGACCTGCGAGCTCGGCGACGTGCGCACGTACGCCCGCGCCGTCGAGCGCGCCGACGCCCGGCGTCGGGCCGAGCGAGCGGCCCGACGCCGCGACGCCGACGAGTCGGTCCGCCGCCTGCGACCGGGTGACGTGCTGGCCGTCGCCGGCCGCCAGGACAGCCCCGCCGTGGTGCTGTCCGTGGCCGAGCGCAAGGGCGGCGGTCTCCGCGTCCGGCTGCTCACCTCCGCCCGCCGCATCCTCACCGTCGGTCGCGACGACCTCGTCGACGGACCCGACGTGCTGGGCCACGTCGACCTGCCCGTGCCCTACGCCCCGGGTGCGCCCAGGTTCCAGCGCGAGGTGCTCGACCGCCTGGGCCGGGCACGGCTGCGCCCGCCGGCCCCGTCCGTCGGAGACGCCACGGCCCAGCGATCGGCGCCGGCGGACGGCGACGAGGTCGACGCCGGCGCCCACCCGGTCGCGGCCTGCCCCGACCTCGCCGAGCACCTGCGCGCCCTGCGACGGGCCGACCGAGCCCGCCGCGAGGTCGAGGACCTCCGTCGACAGGTGCAGGAGGGGAGCGGGTCGCTGGCCCGGCGCTTCGACCGGGTCCTGCAGCTGCTCGAGGGCTGGGGCTACCTCGACGGCTGGGCGCTGACGGCCAAGGGCGAGCGGCTCGTCCGGCTGTTCCACGAGAGCGACCTCCTCGTGGCCGAGGCCCTGGCCGAGGGGGTGCTCGACGGACTCGATCCGGCGGCCCTCGCCGGGCTGGTCTCCTGCTTCACCTACGAGCACCGCAGCCCGGTGCCGCCAGAACCGGCGTGGTTCCCGTCGCCGGCGCTGCGCCAGCGGGTCGACCGCCTGGGCGTCATCGCCGCCGACCTGCAGGCCGACGAGCAACGACTCGGCCTGCCCCTCACCCGGCCACCCGACCCCACGTTCTTCGCCCTGGCCCACGCCTGGGCGGCGGGCACCGCCCTCGACCTCGTCCTCGAGGACGAGGACCTCTCCGGCGGCGACTTCGTGCGCAACGTGAAGCAGCTGGTCGACCTGCTCCGCCAGATCGGCGACGCCGCCGTCGACCCGGGCACGGCCGACACCGCCCGCCGCGCCGCCGACGCCGTCTTCCGGGGGGTGGTGGCCGCCTCCGCCGAGGTCGGCCCGGATGCGGACGACGAGGATCCGACCCCCGCCACCGACGAGGACCGCGCGCCGGGGACGACGGCGTGAGCGTGGAGCGCCACGCAGGGTGGGGCGTGCCCGGGCCGCTGCCGGCCGACGGGCTGGTGGTGCGCAGCGATGCCGAGGCCCGCCACCTCGTGGAGGCGGCGCGGCGGGCCGGCGAGGAGCTCCCGGTCGTCGGGCTGGTCGGCGGCGACCTGTGCCGGACGCTCGGCGGGACCGGCGACGAGGCCCGCCTGCACGGCCCCGACGCGGTCACGGTCACGGTCGACGTGGGCGCCGCCCTCGTCGACGGGCGCCTCCACTGGTTCGTGGCCCATCTGGTCGCGCGCCGGCCCTGGTGGCGGGGTCGGGCCCTGGTGGCGATGAACGCGCAGTGGCTGGGGGGCTGGGACCTCGGGCCCCGAGCCCACCCCGGTGACGGACTGCTCGACGTGAGCGACGGGTCGCTGCCCCTCCGCCAGCGCCTCCAGGCCCGACGGCGGGCGACGACCGGGACCCACCTGCCGCACCCGGGCATCCGCACCTCCCGGGTGCCCGCCTTCCAGGCCGACCTCGATCCGGCGCTCGACGTCTGGCTCGACGGGGAGCGGATCGGGCGGGCGTCGGCCCTGTCGGTGCGGGTGGAGGCCGACGCCCTCACGGTGGTGGTGTGACCCGGCGCTACGCTCGGCGCCCATGGCGCCCCGCACCGTCGACCTCGAGGCCGTCAAGGCCCGGCTCTGCGAGGAGGTCGATCGGCGGTCCGATCTCCTGGTGGCCGCCTCGCACCAGATCCACGAGCACCCCGAGCTGGGCTACGAGGAGCGCTACGCCCACGACCTGCTCACCGACCTGCTCGACGACGAGGGGCTCGAGCCCGAGCGGAGCGCCCTCGGGGTGCCCACGGCCTTCCGCGCCGCGACCGGCTCGACCGGGCCCGTCGTCGCCGTGTGCTGCGAGTACGACGCGCTGCCCGGCATCGGCCATGCCTGCGGCCACAACGTGATCGCCGCGGCCGGCCTCGGCGCCGGGCTGGCCGCCGCCGCGCTGGCCGAGGAGGTCGGTGGCCGCATCGTCATCCTCGGCACCCCCGCCGAGGAGGGGGGCGGCGGCAAGGTGGCCCTGCTCGACCGGGGCGCGTTCGACGGGGTGGACGCCGCCATGATGGTCCATCCCGCCGGCGCCGACCTGCGCTCCATGGCCGCCATCGCCGTGCAGCAGCTGTGGGTGCGCTACGAGGGCGCGGCGGCCCACGCCGCGGCGGCACCGCACAAGGGTCGCAACGCCCTCGACGCCGCCGTGCTCGGCTACGTGAACGTGGCGGCGCTGCGCCAGCACATCCGCAGCGACGAGCGGGTCCACGGCATCTTCACCGAAGCGGGCGACAAGCCGAACATCGTCCCGAGCCGCACCGCGGCCCAGTGGTACGTCCGGGCGGGGACGCTCGCCCGGCTGCAGCCGCTGAAGGAACGGGTGCTGGCCTGCCTGCAGGCCGGTGCCGACGCGGCCGGCTGCACGATGAGCTTCGAGTGGAAGGATCCGGCCTACGCCGACCTGCGCGACAACGAGCCGATGCTCGACGCCTACGTGGCGAACGCCGCCCGGCTGGGTCGCGACGTGGTGGCGCCCCCACCCGGTGCGGCGGTCGTGGGCAGCACCGACATGGGCAACGTCTCCTACGCGGTGCCGAGCATCCACCCGATGATCGCCGTGGCGCCGGCCAACCTGTCGATCCACACCCCGGAGTTCGCCGACCACGCCCGAGGCGAGGGCGGCGACCGCGCCGTCCTCGACGGGGCCAAGGCCATGGCGATGACCATCGCCGACCTGTGGCTCGACGCCGACGTGCTGGCCGCGACCCGGGCCGCCTTCGCCGATGGCTGAGCCGCCGGGAATCCCCGACGGCCCCCGCCGCGCCACCTACGCTCGGCGCCCGTGACCGTCTACGTCGCCGAGGACTTCACCGACGAGGAGACCGACGTCCTCCGGCGCTACTTCACCAACCTGGACGGTCCCGTGTTCGCCCTGGTGAACCTGCCCGAGGTGGTCAAGGGTGCGCTGTTCGCCCGCTACTCACGGTCGCCGAAGAGCCTCCGCCGCCTGTTCCTCGACGAGTTCGTGAACGAGCTCGACATCCGCGGCGACGCCTCCATCGACGCCACGGTCGGCCTGCGCCGGGCCGAGGAGCTCTACGACCGGGTCTTCTTCGAGTACGGGGACGACTCGGTGGCCCAGCTCGGTGGGGTGCACCTGGCCTGCGAGCAGGCGTCGAACCTGCTCACCAAGGTGCTCGAGTGGGGTCGGCTCATGTCCTACCTCGAGCAGTCGACCCGCTACATCGCCTACGACGCCCGCATCGGCGGCCGGTACCGCTACTACCGCGACCCTGACGTGCTGATGTCGAACCTGGGCACCCGCTACGTCGGTGACATGGATCGCATCTTCGACACCTACGCCGAGCTGCTGCCTCGGCTGCAGGACTTCTTCCGGGAGCAGTTCCCCAAGGACGAGGGCGACTCCGACTTCGTGTACCGGCAAGCGATCCGGGCCAAGGCCTTCGATGCGCTGCGCGGCGTGCTCCCGGCCGCCTCCCTGTCGAACGTCGGCATCTACGGCTCGGGACAGGGCTACGAGGCGCTGCTGCTGCGCATGCGGTCCCACCCCCTGCCCGAGGCGCGGGCCTATGCCGACCTCATGCTGACCGAGCTGCGCAAGGTCATCCCGTCGTTCCTCAAGCGGGTGGACCTCGACGACCGCGGCGTCGCCTGGAGCGCGTACCTCGAGCGCACCCACGACGCCATGGAGGACCTCGCCGCCGAGCTGTTCCCCGCCGACGAGGCGGCCGACCCCGCGCCGGTGGTGCGGCTGGTCGACTTCGATCCCGACGCCGAGATCAAGCTGGTGGCCAGCTGCCTGTACCCGTACACCCACCTGCCCGAGACCCAGATCGAGCAGCGGGTCAAGTCGATGTCGGTCGACGAGCGCATCGCCGTGCTGCGGACCTACGAGGGCGAGCGGGCGAACCGTCGCCACAAGCCGGGGCGAGCGCTGGAGCGGCCCGCCTACCGGTTCGACGTGCTCGCCGACTACGGCGCGTTCCGCGACCTGCAGCGTCACCGCATGCTCACCATCGAGTGGCAGACGCTGTCGCCTCGCCACGGCTACACGCGACCCGAGGCCGTCGACGCGGCGGGGGAGCAGGTGGCCTTCGAGGAGGCGATGCAACGATCGGCCGAGCTGCACGACACGCTGGCCCAGCGGTTCCCCGAGCAGGCGCCCTATGCCGTGTGCCTCGCGTACAAGGTGCGGTTCGTCATGCAGATGAACGCCCGAGAGGCCATGCACCTGATCGAGCTGCGCACCACACCCCAGGGCCACCCCGCCTACCGGCTCGTCGGTCAGGAGATGCACCGGCTCATCGCCGAGGAGGCCGGCCACCCGGCGATCGCGGCGATGCTGCGCTACGTCGACCACAGCCCGGAGCCGGCGCTCGAGCGACTCGACGCCGAGCGGCGGGCCGAAGCACGTCGCCGCGGGACCTGAGAGAAATCGTCCCCGGCGGCGCGCGACCCGTCCCGGGCGTGCCTATCATGCCGCCGCGGCAACCGCCCCCCGGGCAAGAGGAACCATGGCTGACGACGACACCGACGGCGAGTTCGAGGAAGAGCTCGATGAAGAAGAGCTCGAGGAGGAGCTCGACGAGGAGCTCGACGAAGAGGAGCTCGTCGACGAGCTGGAGGAGGGCGACGAGGGCTTCGAAGCCGAGGCCGCCGAGGACACCGAGGAGGCCGAGGAGGAACCGGCCGCCGAGCCCGCGGCCCGGGCCCGAAAGAAGGGCGAGGAGGAAGGCGAGGAGGACGAGGACGAGTTCGACCCCGACGACGTCGAGGCCGACCTCGACACGATCCTCAAGGACCGCATCGCCGCCACCGAGGACGAGGACGAGGACGAGGACGAGCTCGAGCAGCCCGAGGTCCGCGGCGCGGCGGAGACACCCGACGGCGTCACTCCCAAGCGGGCGAACGAGATCATGTGCACCGGGTGCTTCCTGCTGGTGAACCCGGCCCAGTTCGGACGGCCGGACAACCCGCAGTGCCCCATGGGCGAAGAGGACTGCCCGGCCATCCGCGAGCTCTTCGGGGCGAGGAAGACGTGACCGGGCCGGGCGCGGAGGGCGACGAGCACGGGCACCGCGGTCCGCTGCACCACCTCGTCGACCTGTTCGTCTGCGCGCCCATCGGCTTCGTGCTCGACGCGCCGTCCCTGCTCCCACGCTGGATCGAACGGGGCCGGCGCCAGACCGACGCCACCCTGCAGGCACTCGGCTTGGCACGACCCCCGGCCCCCGGCTCGGCACCGCCCGCGTCGGTCGAGCGGCGCGACGTGGCCCCGGCCGCCGAGCCGGAGCCGACGACCGCGCCGGCAGCACCCGGGCCGCCGGCCGAACCGGCCCCGTCGGGTCCACCCGCCGAGTCCCTGGCGATCACCGACTACGACAGCCTCTCGGCGTCGCAGGTCGTGCCCCGCCTCGAGAGCCTGGAGCCCGACGAGCTCGAGATCGTGCGGGCGTACGAGACGGCCAACCGCGGGCGGAAGACGATCCTGAGCAAGATCGCCCAGCTGCAGGGGTCGTGAACGAGGCTGCGCGGCGCGCCACCTCCGACGACGAGCCGGCGCTGCGGCGCCTCGCCGACGAGGTGCTCACCGAGCTCACCCCCCAGCGCGGTGGGCGGCTGTGGGCGAGCCGGGAGGCCCGGCCCCACCCGCCGGGTGACTCGATCATGGCCGCGCTGGGGGACGCCCGCCGCGTGGTGGTCGTCGGCACCATCGACCGGGTCGTGGTCGGCTACGGCGTCGCCCACCACGAGGACCTGCGCGACGGCACCCGCCTGGGCGTCGTCGAGGACCTCTTCGTCGAGCCCGATGCCCGAGGGGTCGGCGTCGGTGAGGCGATGATGGAGCTGCTGGTCGCGTGGTGCGTCCAGCAGCGGTGCCATGGTGTCGACGCGCTCGCGCTGCCGGGCAACCGGGCGGCCAAGAACTTCTTCGAGCGCTTCGGCCTCACCGCCCGCGCCATCGTGGTGCACCGGGACCTGACGCCCGAGGACGCCCCGTGAGCCCCGCCCGAGCCGAGGTCGCCGTCGGCGCCATCGTCGTGCTCGACGACGCGCTGCTGCTGGTGCGCCGCGGCCATGGACCGGCGGCCGGCAGCTGGTCGGTGCCGGGCGGTCGGGTCGAGCCCGGTGAGCTGCTGGCGGAGGCCGTGGTGCGCGAGCTGTACGAGGAGACCGGCCTCGAGGGGGTGTGCGGCCGCCTGGTGGGCATCGCCGAGCGGATCGACGACGCCCACCACTACGTGATCTGCGACTTCGAGGCGACCGTGCTCGACGGCACCTCACCCCGAGCCGGGGACGACGCCGCCGAGGTGGCGTGGGTGCCGCGGCACCTGGTGGCCGAGCAGCCGCTGGTGGACGGGCTCGCGGAGTTCCTCCACGAGCACGGCATCATCGACACGATCACCTGATCAGCGGCCCTGCCAGTTGGGCTTGCGCTTCTCGATGAAGGCGGTCAGCCCTTCCTTGGTGTCCTCGGAGGCGAGGACCGCGCCGAAGGCCTGGTCGGTCAGGGCCTTGAGCTCGTCCTCGCCCGTGGCGACGGCGGCCTTGGCCACCCCCGGGACGCCCAGACCGCGACCGGGGCGTTCTCGGTGATCTCGGCGGCGAGGGCGAGCGCGCCGTCGAGCGCCTCCCGGGCTCGGTGAGCCGGTTGACCATGCCGAACTGGTGCGCCCGCTCCGCCGGGATCGGCGTCGCCGTGAGGATGGCCTCCATCGCCACGTTGGGCGGCAGGGCCCGCGGCAGGCGGAACAGGCCGCCGGCGCCGGCCACCAGGTTGCGCTTCACCTCGGCGAGCCCGAAGGAGGCCCGCGTCGAGGCCACCACCAGGTCGCACGCCAGCACCATCTCGCAGCCTCCAGCGGTGGCGAGGCCGTCGACGGCGGCGATGATCGGCTTGCGCCGCTCGCGGTAGACGATGCCACCGAAGCCGCCCCGCTGGGTCATCAGCGCGGCGGCGTTGCCCGAGTTGATCTCCTTGAGATCGGCGCCGGCGCTGAACACGTCGCCCTTGGCCGCCAGCACCCCGATCCAGAGGCTCTCGTCGTCCTCCAGTCGGTCGATGCCCCCCTCGATCCCGGCGGCGACCTCGCCGTTGACGGCGTTCTTGGCCTCGGGCCGATTGATCGTCATCACGAGCACGTTGCCGTGCACCTCGTAGTCAACCATGGCGGCACCCTACAGCGGGCCGTTTCGGGTCGGCGAAACCCGTCGGACGCCGGCGGTACCCTGCCCGCCGTGCGGCTCCCCGTGTTCGACCTCGACGGCACCCTGCTCGACTCCGACGCCGCGCTCACCGACGCCTTCGTGGCGCTCGGCGTGCCGGCCGGGTCCGTCACCTACGGGCACGTCCTCGCCGACGAGTGCCGGCGCCTCGGCCTCGCGGTCGACGACTACGTCGCCGCCTACGACACGGCGGCGGCGCGGCCCTTCCCGGGCGTCGAGGAGCTGGTCGCCGGCCTCGACCGGTGGGCGCTGTGCTCGAACAAGCACCCGGCCTCGGGCCGAGCCGAGCTGGCCCGACTGGGCTGGCGGCCGGAGGTCGCCCTCTTCGCCGACGCGCTCGACGGACCGAAGTGCCTCGGTCCGGTGCTCGAGGCGCTCGGGGTCGCCGCCGACGACGTCGCGCTCGTGGGCGACACGGCACACGACCGGCGCAGCGCCGCCGAGGCCGGCGTGCCCTTCGGGTTGGCCGCCTGGAACCCGCGGGCTCGGGCCGAGCCCGGTGACGCGGTGCTGTCCGAACCGGGTGCGGTCGTGCCGTGGCTCACGAAGCTGGCGCGGCGCTGAGCCGCGGCGCCCGTCGCCGTCAGTCGCCGTGCTCGGTGCCCGGCTCGAGGGCGCCGGCCGGCGTCGGCCCGGCGTCGAGGGCCTCGGGCACCGGTGCCGGCGCCAGCGCCTCGGTGGTCGCCGCCGACTCGACGGCCTCGGGGCCCGGCGCGGGCCGGGCCTTGGCGGCCGCCGGGCGCCGCGGGCGGCTCGCCCCCGGCTCGATCCCGAAGCGGGCCGCGACCTGGGGCACGCGGGGGGCGTTGGCCCTGACCACCTTGACCAGGGCGTCACCGGGCTCGGCGGGCACGCCCTCGGGCTGCACCTGCTGACGGACCGGCGACAACGCCACCGCTTCGACCACCGCCGCGTACCGATCGGGACCGGTGTCGGCGGTCAGGCCGGCGCCGGCGGCCTCGGCCAGGCGGGTGGCCAGGTCGCGCGGAAGGGTGCGCCGGCCTTGGGCGGGCGGGAGCTGAGCCGCAGGGCCCGCACCAGCCGGCCCTCGTCGAGCGCCTCGGCCACCTCGTGCAGCCAGGCGGCGTGCTCCTGCTCGACCCGGTGGCCGAGCGCGTCACGCAGCTGGGCGGCGAGCGCCCGGCTGTCGTCGTCTCGGGCCGCGGCGTCGGCGGCCACCACCACCGAGCGCAGGTCGCGCAGATCCAGGTCGGCGACCTGCGCCAGGGCGGCCTCGGCCCGGTCGCGCCACTCGGCCGAGCGCAGCGACGGCACCAGCTGCTCGGCGAGCGCCACGAGGGGCGCCGGGCGGATCTCGGGACGGCCGTCGGCTCGGGCCAGCTCGTTCTGGCGGTCGATCTCCTGGCGCACCCCGGGGATGCCCCCTCGCAGGACGAGCTCGGCGAGGGCCTTCTGCTCGGGCGGCAGCTCGGCGAGCGCCGCGGCCCGGTGGGCGCGCCGGGCTTGAGGCGGGGTGCACGAGGCTTGGGCGGCGCCGCCGGACGCTCCGGTCGCGCACGGCGCTCGCCGCGCCGGCCGTCGCGTCGACCGTCGTCGTCGCGCCGCGGTGGCCGTCCGCCGCGGGAGCGGCCTTCGTCCCGGTCGCGTCGCTCACCGCGGTCGCGTCGCTCGCCTCGCTCCCGCCGGTCGCCCCCGGGCGCCGGCCCTTGGCCGCCAGCGTGGTGGTGACGCCGGGCTCGCGCCGCGGCGGGCCGACCACCTCGATGCGGTCGGGCTCGCGGCGCGCCTCCTTGGGTGGCAGCACGTGCACCACGTGGATGCCGTCGAGGTCGAACTCGGCGTCGGCCCGCACGACGTCGCCGACCTTCGCCCCCGGGTAGAGGAGGGCCCCGTCGAGCTCGCCCTTGGGCTGGCGGGCTCCGGCGGCGCGCCAGGTCCAGCTCCCGTCGTCGCGGGTGCTGGTCAGCTCGACCTCGATCCGGCGCGCCACGGCGGGCCACGCTACCGGCTGCCTTCGTCGGCGTGCGAATGGCGAGGGGGCGCCGCTAGCCTCCGGCTCGTGGACACCGCAGTGGTCCGATTGCACAACGGGGACCGGCGCGCCACCGACCTCACCGGCGACGTCGCTGCGTTCGTCCGGCCGCGTGGGGACGGACTGGTGCACGTGTTCGTGCCCCACGCCACCGCGGGTGTGGCGGTCTTCGAGCTCGGCGCCGGCAGCGACGTCGACCTCGACGAGCTGCTCGATCGCACGTTCCCGCGTGACGGCCGCTACCGACACCGCCACGGGAGCCAGGGCCACGGTGCCGACCACCTCGTGCCCGTGTTCATCTCGCCGTCGCTGACCGTGCCGGTCCTCGGCGGGCGCCTCGCCCTCGGCACCTGGCAGTCGATCGTGCTCGTCGACACCAACGGCGACAACCCCGAGCGGCAGGTGCGCCTGAGCTTCCTGTCCGGGTGATGCGCGCCCCGCCGCGGTCAGCGGCGCAGCTCGGCGAGCACCTCGTCCTCGTCGACGCCCGACCAGCGGCCGAGCTCGGTGCCATCCCGGTCGAAGAGCACCGCGGCAGGCTGGGTGGCGACGCCGAGATCCACCCAGGTCTCGCCGGTCCGATCCCACACCATCGGCAGCGAGCTGACGCCCGTGTCGCGAACGAAGCCCCGGGCCGCGTCGAGGTCCGAGCGGGCACCGAGGCCCACGACGGCCACCGTGTCTGCGTGCTGTCGAGCGAACTGCTCGACGCCGGGGGCCTCGCCCCGGCAGGTCGTTCAGAACGGCGCCCAGAACCACACGAGCAACGGCCGATCCGCCGGGCGCAGGCTCCGCAGCTCGACTGGTGCTCCGGTGGCGACGTCGGTGACGGTGGCGTCGGGCAGCGGGTCGGCGCTCGTCGGCGCTGGCGCGCCTCGATCGGCCGGCCCGGCCTCGCCCCCAGCACCCGCAGCGCACCCGACGGCCCCGAGGAGCACGGCCACGACCACGGCGACGAGGCGGCGGCGAACCGGCGGACGAGCGGCCCATGTCGGCGAATGTAGGCGTACGGGCTCGCCGGCTCGGAACCCACGTGGGGTCCGATCTCGCGGGCCGGGCGCGAGACGCCACGTGCGCGTCGGGTCGGGGACCGGCCACCGCTCGTCAGCGGCCGTAGGGCGCGACCCACACGGCCAGGTCGCCCGAGCGGGACAGCGGCGGAGAGCCCCGCCAGTCCGGGGGCACGTCGTCGGCCAGGCGTCGCACGGCGACGAGCTGGGTCGCCCCGGAGGGGTCGGCCCGTCGTCCGAGGTCGGCGTCGCCGACCGGCACCCGCACGTCGAAGCCGCGGCGGTCGAGCTCGTCGACCATGCCGCGGGCGGTCCACAGCGCCTCGACGCCGCCGCTCGGGACCGCGAGGTCGACCACGACGGGCTGTGCGCGGTCGAGGCGGGGCTCCACGGCGTCGCTCAGGGCCAAGATGGGTGCCGACCGGTCCAGGTCGTGGGGCGCCGCGGTCGCGCCGGCGACGACGTTGACCATTGTCACGACGACCACGACCGCGGCGGCGACCGCGCCGGCGGCCAGGCGCGCCGGATCGGGGAGGAGGGGCCGGGCGACCCGCCACGCCGTCCACCCGATCGCCAGCCACACCACCAGTCCGACCACCGGGCTCCACTGCGTGAGGTAGGGGTAGATGCCGTCGGCGAACCGGCTCACCGCCACCACGGCGGCCAGGGCGGCGCCGGCAGCCAGCACCACGAGTCGGAGGGCATCGACCTCCCGTCGCCACGCGGCGACCCCGCCCGCCGCCACCAGGAGCAGGGCCCCCACCGGCACGGGCGGCGCCGACACGTCGACGAGTCCCAGCCACCCCGGCTCGAGCTCGCCCGCCACCCACGCCGGCGGCACCCCCAGCTCGAAGGCGACGAACCGGCCGCCGTCGGCCAGGGTGGTCTGCGGTCGGACGTCTCGGCTGAACCCGACGATCTGTCGGAGGTTGCCGGGGTCGTGGGTGGCCTGCTCGATCAGCGGCGGCAGCCACAGCACCACGCCGAGGCCGATCGCCACCGCCACGGCGGTGCGCAGGCGCATGGTCCGCCCGCCGCCGGGTGGTGCCGGCGGCGGCTCGGAGCCGTGCTCGCCGCGCCGGCGGCGCCCGACGCCCGACGCCACCCGGGACGCGACGGCGAGGGCGCCGACCAGACCCACCAGCGGCAGGTAGCCGGCGTGGCTCTGGAGGCTGGCCGAGCCGGCGACGACCGCCACGACGAGGCACAGATCGTCACCGGCCGACACGCCCCAGCAGGCCAGCACGAAGACGAGGAACGGGATGACGGCCACCGAGGGGTTCCAGGCGTCCACCCACAGCTCGGCACCGATCGTGCGCAGCACGATGGCCGTCCCGGCGAGCACGAGCACCAGGCCGCCGAGGCCTGCCCGGCGGCGGGCGAGCCAGGCCACCACGACGACGCCGGCGGCGTTGACCAGTGCGGCCGCCGCCGGCAACGAGACCGCCTGGCTCCCGAGGAGCCGGTAGGGCACCGCCAGCACGTAGAACATGAGCGGGCCGGGGTGGAACCAGCCGAACCGGGAGTAGGCGCCGACCAGGACGGGGTGCAGGCCCACGTCGCGCACGGCCAGCTCGATCAGCGGCAGGTCGGCGTAGGGCGCGTAGCCGTCGATGGTGAGCATCCGCACGGCCGCGACCACGAGCGGGGCGGCGACGACGGCCCCGCCGAGGAGGGCGGCGTGGCGGCGGAGGAACGACGCCGTCGGGGTGCCGGCGACGGCCGTCGACGCAGCGCCAGCCATCGGCGTGCCGTCAGTGGGTGACCGGGACGGTCCCGGTGACGGCGGCCTCGCGGTCGCGCCGGGCCCAGGTGAAGAAGATGGCGGCGATGGCGGTCCAGAGGAAGGGCAGGTTGCCGACCTTCATGATCAGCCCCGCCACCTGCTGATCGGCGGTGACGTCGATCGAGCCGACGCGCGGGGCCAGCTCGTACACCGAGTACAGGGGCAGCTCGGAGAAGGTCAGGATCGCACCGGGGATCATCGGCACGACGCCCATGGCGAGGAACAGGTACAGGCACTGCACGGCGGGGGAGGGGTGGCGGAAGCCGTTGCGGGGCCCGAGCACGGGCAGCCAGAGGATCATGCCGGCCACCAGCCACAGCACGTCGAGGACGAAGGAGCCGACCTGGTTGGTGCGGGCCCGGTCGACGACGAAGGGGGAGTGGGTGAACAGCAGCAGCAGGTTGAAGGTGACGCCGGCGACGACCGGTCGGGCGAGCCGGTGGGCGAGGCCGTCGATCCGGAGGGCGGCGAGGAGCCGGCCGAACATCGCCGGGGGCATGCCCAGCAGCAGCAGGGGCGCCGCCAGCAGCGTGTACATCTGGAACTGCACCATGTGGACGCTGGCGAGGTAGCCCGAGCCGAGGGTCCCGATCGGCCAGTCGGTGGCCAGCCACAGGGCGCCGACCCCGAAGCCGAACGCCCATCGGCGCTTGCCGTCGGCGGGATCGAGCGCGCCGGCGGCGGCGAGGCGCCGCCACGACCGCACGTAGATGGCGACGAGCACGCCCATCGCCAGCCAGATCCCCGGGTAGGCGATCGGCGACCAGGACCAGGGCTGGCCGGTGGCGCTGCACCACCAGGTCACGATCCCGACCTCGCCTGCCACTCGGGCACCTCGAGCATGCGGTGCAGGTCGTCGAGCCAGTCCTCCCGGCGGACGCCGAACGGGTAGACGACGTGGATGCGGTCGTCCGGCGTGACGGCGAGGACCTGGGCGGCGTGGCCCACGTCGTAGCTGCCGTCGGGGCGGGGCGGGCCGGCGATCGCCGGCTGCAGGCCGGCCGCCTCCTGCGCCGCCACCAGCTGCTCCGGCGTGCCGGTCAGCGCCGTCACCGGGTGGTCGAAGCCCTGGAGCCAGGTGCGGAGCCGATCGGGGGTGTCGCGCACCGGATCGGTGGTCACGAACACCACCGTGGCCGGCAGACCCGGATCGGTGCGCAGGGCCCCGGTGAGGGTGGCCATCTGGATCGGGCAGATGTCGGGGCAGTTCGTGTAGCCGAAGAACAGCAGGGTGAGCGTCCCGGCGGTGCGGGCCCGGAAGTCGTAGGGCTTGCCCTCGAGGTCGGTGAGCACGAAGTCGGGCCGGGGCCGGTCCGGGGTGATGGCGGTGCCCTTCCACTCGCTCGCCGGCCCGGAGGTCGATGCCGAGGAGCGGATGATGGCGAGCGAGGCGATCAGCGCGCCGCCGACCACCAGCACGGCGATCATCAGGCCGACGGGACGAGGGCGCGACGGCGGGCGACCGACGGGGGCGGACGGCGGGGGCGGGGCAGCGACGGTGGCAGCGGGGTCGGGGGCCATGGCGGGATCCATGATGGTGGTCGACACCCAAGCCTGTCAGGTTCCCGACGCGACCGGCCATCGCGGCGGGGGCGTCGTTCGCCGGTAGCCTGCCGCCCGACGCCCCGCCCCGGGAGGAGCCAGGTGGCCGACGACCGACCGTCCTACCGCCAGCACCGCTTCACGCCGCCGCCGGGTGCCTGCGAGCTGCTGCTCGTGCGCCACGGCGAGTCGGCGCCCGCCGTGCCCGGCGAGCCGTTCGAGCTGACCGACGGCCACGGCGACCCTCCGCTGTCGCCCGAGGGGCGCTGGCAGGCCGAGCGCCTGGCCGAGCGCCTCGCCGACGAGGCGCTCGACGCCATCTACGTCACCAGCCTGCGCCGGACCCACGAGACGGCGGCACCGCTCGCCCGCCGGCGGGGGCTCACCCCCGTCGTGGAGCGCGACCTGCGGGAGGTGTACCTCGGTGCGTGGGAGGGCGGCCTGCTGCGGCAGCGGACGGGCCGAGGGCGACCCGCTCATCGGCCGCATGGGAGGAGCAGCGCTGGGACGTCATCCCCGGCGCCGAGAGCCACGAGCAGCTCGAGGCCCGGATCGTGCCGGCGGTCGAGCGCATCGCCGCCGCCCACCCCGACCAGCGCGTGGTGGTCGTCGTGCACGGTGGCGTCATCGGCACCATCCTCGCCCGGGCGACCGGGGCCCGGCCCTTCGCCTTCGTGGGGGCCGACAACGCCTCGATCAACCACCTGGTCGTGCACGGGGCTCGCTGGATCGTGCGCCGCTACAACGACACCGGCCACCTCGCCGGCGAGCTGTCGGCGGTCCCGGAGGCCCTCACCTGAGTCGGGGGGCCGGGACGGCGCCCGGATCGCCGGGCCCAATCCGCCCATAATCTCCGTTATGTAAAGTTGCGTTGGGTGCCAAGTGCTGTAGGCTCCGGCGGGCAGGCAACGGCGATGGTGGGGTCGGAGGGCGACAACACGATGAGCGATGACGACGCGCGTCGATTCGATCGACGGCGGTTCCTCGCGGCTGGAGCGGCGGCGGGCGCGGCGGGATGGGTGGCACCCGTCGTGCTCTCGACCCCGGCGTTCGCGGCCACCACGTCCAAGTGCACGAGCCAGGGCACGATCAGCTGGTCGAGCTTCGCCCTCAACCAGCCGGGCACGAGTCTGGCCTCCTACCCATGGGACGTGGCGACCATCGGCAACGTGAAGCTGACGTTCTCGTTCCTGCCCGGTGTGGCCTCGCCTCCGCTGTCTTTCACCGGCAGCACCCAGACGGGCGTCGTCAGCGCCGCGCAAGGCGGCTTCCCAACGGGGCAGTTCTTCCAGTTCGGCAAGAACACGGCCGCGCAGAACAATGCCATCACGCTGCGCATGCAGTTCGACACCCCCATCGCCAACCTGCAGTTCGTCCTCGTCGACATCGACCGGGCGGTGGGGGGCGGGAACAACTTCGTCGACCAGGTGACGCTCGCCCCGACGCTCGGCGGCACGCCGGTCACGGGGACGTTCACCCCCCAGCAGCCACCGGCCACCCAGCTCGCCCCCAACACTCCGACGACCAACACCACGGCTGTCTACTCGGGGACGTCGACGGGCGGCGTGTCCGACTCCACGGGCAACTTGTTGGTGAGCGTTCCGGGGCCCCTCGACCGGCTCGATCTCACGTACACGAGCACGCAGACGGGCACCGGGACGACGCAGATCATCGGCGTGCGGGACATGTTCTGGACGTGCCCCTCGGTGTCCTGTCCGGATAGCACGTCGCCGATCCAACTGGTCACAACCTGCCAGAACGACAATGGGGCGAACGGCTGTGCCGACCGCTACACAAATTTCGTCTACCTCCGACGCGAGTCGTCGACGCAGACGGTGCAGATACACGGAAACGCCGCCGGCACCTTGTTGCCCTACTTCGACGATGTAGCCGTCATCACCGTGACGCCCCCCACGGGATCGTCGGTGACCTGGAATGTGCGTAGCCCCGCTGGCACCAACTGCAACGAACCGACAGCATCCAACACCCTCGTATTGAACAACACGCGCAGCGGGACGTGCCCGAATGTGACGACGACGGCGGGAGGTGCCGACATCACCAGCATGTTTGGTTCGCAGTGCGGGGTGTTCACGGTGTCTGTCCGGGTCCGAGGCACGGGTTCCAGTGGCGCAGTGTGGGGCTGGAACCCTGCCTGGCTCGTGCTTGGTCCACCCTGATTTAGCTGGGTCCGTCCGTTCGGGGCTCGACCCACAGCTCGGCCACGGGGCGGGCGTTCTCCAGCAGCCACGACAGCGCCTCGGCCACGTCGTCGGGTCCGTGCGACGCAGCCAGGTCGCGGTCGACGTCCTCGATGGCCGCCTGCAGGCAGTACAGGCGGCTCTGCAGCTCCTCGAGGGTCGCCCGCGACACGATCAGGTCGTCATCGTCGAGGCCGTGCGCCGGCCAGCTTGCGGGCCAGGAAGGCCTGCTGCCGGCAGCCCTGGCGGCAGTACTGCCTCGGCCGCCCCGGCCCTGGCGTCGGGGCGAACCGGCGCCCGCACCACCGGCACCGCCGCACCGTCGCTTGTTTCGTCACGTGACGTATCTTCGCACGTTCGGCACCGTGAAGAGTGATGCGGGTCGTCACCCGAGCCGGTCGCCCCGAGGTCGACGGGACCGCGCTCGCCGCACGCGGGCGGGTGCCGGCGACGGCTCGTGCCGCGAGCGGTGATCCGTCCGCGCCCCTCCCCGGGACGCGACGCGAGGTGGCGCCGCCGGTTCCGTCAGGTGACGAAACTGGCGGTCACCCGGTGAAGGCGGGCAGGACCGCCCCGCCGCCGGATGTCCCCGGCGCCACCACCACGTCGGTCGGTCCCGACGTCACGGTCGTCGTCGAGGTCGTCGACCCCGTCGACTGGCACGGCACCGACACGGCGGCGAACGACGACGGCGCCGGCGGGAACGCCTGGCCCGACGCCCCCACACCGCCTGCCGGGTGGCGAACGCATCCGGCGCGCCGTCGGAGAACGGTGAGGTGAAGGCGCCGACCTCGTCGGCGGCCGCCGTGCAGCCCAGCTGCCACGACAGCAGGGCGGCCAGCGCGCTGGTCCCCCCGGCGCCCATCGCCCGACCGAGGGGTCCTCTCCCCGGCCACGATGGCCTGGACCACCAGCGCGGTCGAGTTGGGGTCGGGGTCGCCGCCGGGCACGAAGGCGAAGCCTCCGCTGCCGGCCTGCACCCCGTCGAGGAACGCCAGGCCGGCCGTCACGGCCGCGCCGCCGCCGAGCCGCGAGAGGGCCTGCACGGCCAACGCCGTGCTGTTGGTGTCGGGCCCGAGGAAGGTGTTCGGATCGGGGGCGTCGCAGGGCACGGCGAGGCTGGCCCGGTAGGGCTGCCAGCTGCCGGTGGCCGACGCGGGTGACGCGCCGCACTGCTGGTCCCGCAGCCACTGCACGGCGGCGGCCGGCGGCGTGACACCGACCGAGACGAGACCGAGCAGGGCGACCGCTTGGCGGAAGGCACCGTCGTAGGTGGGTCGCTCAGGCCGTAGAGGCCGGGCGTGTGGGCGCCGAGGCTCGCCGTCAGGGTGGCGACGAGGTCGACCCCGCCGAAGGCGGTCGGATCGTCGCCCGACACGTGGGCGAGCATCAGCAGGTAGCCGAGCTGGCCCGCGCCCGGGTTGCCGGAGGGATCGAGCAGCGCGGTCGCCGCGTTCGCCCGCAGCCAGCCCACGGCGCGGTCGAAGGTGGGCCGGTCGACGCCGGCGAAGGCCAGCGCCAGCGCCGTCTCGATGGTGGCGCTCACGTTCGCCGTGCTGTCGGGGTTGGGGACGAAGCCCAGGGCGTTCACCTTCGTCGCCGCCCAGCGGGCTCCGTAGCCGGCGGCGGTCGGGCCGTCGGAGCTCGGTGGCGCGGCGCCGGCCTCGGCGGGCACCAGCAGGGTGACGGTGAGCGCCACCGCCGCGGCCGAGGCGACGGCACCGCGGCGCAGGCGCGGCCGGCTCGGGCGCAGACGGGGCGGTCGGGTTCGAGCGGTCATCACAGGTCTCCTCTCGGTGGGTCGGACCTGTGAGGTCACCCCGGACAGGGGTGGTCGCAGGCTCAGCCCCGTTGTCCACGACGGGTGCGTCGAGAGCCTCACGGTCGGGCAGGCATTCCGGCTCGCCGGATCGCCACGTGGACGACCCGACCTACGGTTGCGGGACAGCGCCGGACTTCGACCGGCTTCCCCTGCCCGAGCGTCGTGCTCGGATTGCCGCCGCAGCCAACCACGGCGGCCCGCCCCGGTCAAACCCGTCCTAGAGTTGGTCGGCGCGGGCCGGGGGGCCCGACGTCTCGACAGGAGGCATGCCGGTGGCCGACAAGAAGCCGCTCCCCTACGCGTTCCCGACCTTCGACTCCGTCGAGGCCGAGCGCACCCACATCAAGCAGCGCCTCGCCGCCGCATTCCGCCTCTTCGGCCGGTTCGGCTTCAGTGAGGGCGTCGCCGGCCACATCACGGCGCGCGATCCCGAGCTGACCGACCACTTCTGGGTCAACCCGTTCGCCGTCGACTTCAGCCTCATCCGGGCGTCCGACCTGCTGCTGGTCAGCCACACGGGCGAGATCGTCCACGGCGACTACGCCGTCAACGACGCCGCCTTCGCCATCCACTCGGCCATCCACGCCGCTCGCCCCGACGTGAAGGCCGCCGCCCACGCCCACTCGCTGCACGGCAAGGCGTTCTCGGCGATGCGCCAGCCGCTGCTGCCGCTCACCCAGGACGCCTGTGCCTTCTACGGCGATCACGCCCTGTTCGACGACTACACCGGCGTCGTGCTCGACCCCGAGGAGGGCAAGCGCATCGCCCACGCCCTCGGCGACAACAAGGCGGCCGTGCTGCGCAACCACGGCCTGCTCACCGTCGGCCACAGCGTCGACGAGGCGGCCTGGTGGTTCATCACCATGGAGCGGTCCTGCCAGGCCCAGCTCCTCGCCCAGGCCGCCGGTCCCGTCTACCCGCTCGACGACGAGGTGGCCTCGCTCACCGCGTCCCAGGTGGGCGGCCACGTCGCCGGCTGGCTCAGCTTCCAGCCCCTCTACGAGCAGATCGTGCGGGCCGAGCCCGACCTGCTCGACTGAGGCGACGATGACCGACGCCCCTGCCACCGACGACGTGCGGGCCCGGCGCGAGGCCACCATCCTCGCCCTGCTCGACGCCGAGAACCGCAACGACCTCGACGCCCTGGCCGAGGTGTTCCCGGCGCCCCGCTACGAGCTGGTCGGCACCCACAAGGTCTACGACGGCATCGAGGCGGTCTCGCGCTGGTTGAAGGAGCGCAACGCGGCCTTCCCCGACTACCGCTACGAGCTCATCGCCCACTACCACGCCGACGACGCCGTCATCGCCGAGGTCTGGGTGATGGGGACCCACCTCGGCTCGATCGAGCACATCCCACCGTCGGGGAAGGGGTTCCGCTGCCGGATGGCGGTGTTCTTCCTGTTCCGCGGTGAGCAGCTGGCCTGCTTCCGCATCTACTTCGACAACGCCACCATCGCCCGTCAGCTGGCATGACCGAGCCGCCGGCCGGTCGTCGCCGCTTCCGGCCGCCCGCAGGTTGAGTAGCACCTACTCAGGTCGTCGGCGTCCCGTCATCGCATCCTGAGGTGGGCACCGGGGTCGCGGTGCCGAGGAGGATCCCGTCCGATGTTCGATCCGAAGGACAACCCGGCCCTGCGCGCCGAGTGCGACAACTGCGGCGCCAAGCTGCCGCCGCCCGACAGCCAGGGCAACCGCACCTGCCAGTACTGCGACGCCGTCTACCACGTGCCCCGCCAGGGCGGGCCCCAGGTCACGGTCGTCGTCGGCAACCAGACGTTCACGCCCCCCACCGGGCCCACCTACGACCCGGCGGAGGCCCAGCGGGCGATGCAGGCCGCCGGCAAGACGGCTGCGACCGCCGGCGGCGCCAGCTGCCTCGTGTCGCTGATCGTGGCGGTGGTGGCCCTGGCCGGGATCGGGATCGGGCTCTACTCCGCCTTCACGTCGAGCTCGACGGGCGGCCTGTTCGGCTCGGCCCAGGCGTTCCGCCCCGACAACGACGCCATCCTGGCGCTGCCCGGCGAGCCGAACGGTCCCGTGAACCTCGCCCTGGCGGCCTCCAGGTACGAGGGTGGGACCAGCTACTACGTCGTCAAGGCCGACGCGACCTCGGGTCAGACCGTCTGGCAGTCGGCGTCGCTCGGCGACAAGGCCTACAACATCCAGCTGGCCTACGACGCCAGCTTCACCCTGGCGGCCGACCGGACCAAGGTCTACGCCTTCCGCAACACCGATGGCACGACGGTGTGGCAGGGATCGCTCAGCGACGAGATCGACACGTCCTGCCGCGGCACCTGCTTCACGGTGGCCGGCAGCCGCGTCGTGGCCAAGTCGCGCGACGGCGTGCTGCAGGCGTTCGACACCGCCACCGGGGCGCCGGCGTGGAACCGCCGGCTGGGTCAGACGTCGGCCCAGGTCGTGGTGACGGCACAGCGGATCGTCGTGGTCGACCACATCGGCAGCGACAACGTGGTCGCCGTGCTGAACCCGGCGGACGGGACCGAGACGGGCCGCCTCGACCCGAAGTGCGCCGACCCCAGCTTCCGCGGCTCCCGAGGCTACGGACCGTCGAGCAGCGACGTCGCCCTGCCGGTGCCGTTCTCCGACGGTGTGGTGTTCGCCTGGAGCTCGAGCCCGGCCTGCGTGCAGAAGTGGGACGCCGTGTCGGGGCAGATGGCGTGGAACACCTACCTCGACGGCGTGTCGGCGTCGAGCGCGCCGGCCAAGGGCCAGCTCGTCGGACCCACCGGCTACTACCTCTCCCTCGCCGACAAGGTCTACGACCTCGACGCGGTCAGCGGCACGGTGCGCAACACCTGGAACGGCGGCGAGGACCTCGACCTGGCCGCCTACCTGGTGTCCGACACGGCCCTGGTGCTGCAGGGCAAGTCCACCCGCGGGACCACGAAGCTGTCCCTCGTCGTGGTGGACCCCGTCAGCGGCCAGCAGCGGACCAACATCGACGTGGGGGCGGCGGAGCCCGCCGACGGGCCCTACGCCAGCGCGAGCTCCGTCGTGACGAGCAGCGAGGTCGGCGTCAGCGCCGGGCTGGACGGCACGACGCTGCGCGTCGCCCAGCTCGACGGCGACGCCAAGACGTTCCGCTTCGACACCTTCGACGCCACCAACGGCGCCCGCCTGGGCCAGCCCACGTCGGCCGACCCCAAGCTCGGCTCGGGCTCGGTCACCTTCGGCGCCGTCCAGTGGCGGGGCGACCGCTTCATCGCCAACGTGGGCAACGGCATCGTCGTGCTCGACACCGCCAACGGCACGGTGGCCAGCCGCTGGCCGGGTTGAGCCGACCGTCGCCGGTCAGCCCTTGGCCTTGCCCTGGGCGGCGGCGATCTCCAGCAGGTTGCCCATGGTCAGGTTGACCTCGTTGATGTGGAGGCCCCACCCGGGCACCGGTTCGATGAGCCGGGCGACCTGGCGGACATCACCGCCCGAGGCGGTCGGCGACGCCCCGATCTGCAGGGTGGTGAGGCGGTCCTTGGTGACGCACTCCGCGGTGAAGGCGTCCGGCAGCTCGACGAAGGGCGTGTCGACGGTGACGCCGGGCGCGAAGGTCCCCTGGTTGGGCACCACGGGCAGCAGCGGCCCGGAGCCGCCGGCCAGGTTGGCGGGGTTGGTGCACAGCTTGGTGAGGTTGCCCGGGTCGGACTGGTTCCAGCGGTCCACGGCCGCCGATCCCCAGCGCTGGGCCGAGGCGTCGTCACCGACCGTGACGCTGTTGTAGCCGATGACGCAGCCGGTCTGGCTGGTCGACCGGCAGGCCGGGATGTTCTGGAGGGTGCCACCGACGTCGGCGCCGATCGGCACCGACGTGAAGCCGCCGATCAGCATGGCCGACACCAGCTGGGCCCGCATCGTCGGGTCGCCGTCGAACTCGTCGTGCAGCAGCTGGGCGAGCAGGCCCGAGCCCTGGGAGTGGCCGATGAGCAGGACCGGCCGACCCTTGTTCCACTTCGCCATGTAGGTCTTGAACGCGGCGCTGACGTCGCCGTAGGCCTTGGCCTGCAGCTCGTCTCGGTTCGGCGCGGCGAACGAGGACAGCGTGATCTGGCGGTACAGCGGGGCGTAGGTGGTGCACAGGGTCCGGAACCGCGAGAACTGGTTGCGCAGCACCGCCTGCTCGGCCGCCGAGTCGGCGGCCATGGCGTCGTCGGTGCCCGGCCCGCCGGCGAGGTTGACGGTCGGGTACACGTAGAAGCAGTCGAAGGTGGGGTCCTTCGCTGGCGGCGCCTCCTCGGTGGTGGTCGCGCCGTCGGGCTGGACCACCGTGGTCCGCAGGTCCTCGCTGAGGCAGTAGTCCTTCGGGATCCCCGGCGCGCACAGCCAGCTCGCCGGGTCGTCGTACATGGCGCTGGTGAAGCCGGCGTACTTCGTCGGTCCCCCTCCCCCGCCCCCGGTCGCGGTGGTACCCGGTCGGCCCGTGCCCGACGAGGCCTCGGACCTCGCTCCCGAGGTCGACGAACCGGCGGCGCCCTCCGACGTCGTCGACGTCCCGGACCCGCTGCAGGCGGCGACGGCCATGGTCAGCGCGACCACGACGGCGACCGCTCCCCCTCGACGTGGCATGGATGCTCCTCCCCTCACCGGGATCGACCGTAGTGGAGGCCGCGGGTGGCCGCCGTGTCAGGATGGGACATGCCCGCCGCTCGACCGGCTCGTGCACCGGCCCGATCGGCCGTCGCCGTCGGCGCCGTCCTCGCCCTGCTGGGGCTGCTCGCCGCGGTCGTGGGCGTGGTCGCCGGGTTCGGCGCCTTCGCCGCCCGGGTCGCCGACCTCCCGCGCATCCCGGCCGGCCAGACGCGCGACGTCGTGCTGGCGGTCGGGCCGCAGGGGCTGTACCAGGCGGGGGCCACCACCGGCTTCGCCACGACCCCGGCCGCCGAGGTCGTCGCGCCCGACGGTGCCGCCGTCGCCGTCACGCCGCGGACGAGCGACGAGCTCAGCGGCGGCCAGGACCGGCTCCGTCAGGTCGCGGTGTTCACCGCACCGGTCGCCGGCACCTACCGGGTCACGGCCGTCGCCGTGGAGGGTGCGACCACCGACGGGCTCGCGGTCGGGCCCCCGTACGACGAGCTCGCCACCACGTCCACGAACGTCTTGGTGTGGGCGGTGTTCGTCGGCGGCCTCCTCTTCGTGATCGGCGTCGTCGTGGTGGTGGTCGGGCTGTCCCGGCGCGAGCAGCGGGTCGGAGGACGCGCCCCGTGACCGCCGATGCCGACGCGCCGGCGCCACTGCCCGATGAGCTGTCCGCCGGCGGTCGGGCCGTGCGCGCCTGGCTGCTGTCCACCGCCCGGGCGGTCGCCGCCTACACCCGCCTCGAGATCCGCGAAGCGCCCACCGAGGTCTGCCCGCCGCCGGCGCTGGTGGTGGCCAACCACGGCTTCGGCGGGCTGTTCGACCTCAACGTGTTCGCCCTGGCCGAGACGTTCCGCCGCCTCGGCCTGCCCACCGACGAGCCGGCGGTGTTCCTCACCCACCAGCTGGCGTGGACGATGGGCGTGGGGCCGCTCCTCGAGCCCGCCGGGTTCCTGCCCGCGGGACACGACAGCGCAGCCCGGGGCTTCGCCGGCGGCCGCTACGTGATCGTGCTGCCCGGCGGCGACGTCGAGGCGGCCAAGCCCTGGCCCGAGCGCAACCGGGTGAAGTTCGCCGGTCGCACCGGCTTCGCCCGCCTGGCCATCGAGCACGGCGTGCCGATCGTGCCGGTGGTGGTCATCGGCACCGGTGAGTCGCTGCTGGTGCTGAGCGACGGGCAGGGCATCGCCCGCCGGCTGGGCATCGACCGGCTGCTGCGCAACAAGACGTTCCCGATCACCCTGTCGGTGCCCTGGGGCCTCAACGCCGGCCTGGTGGGCGTGCTGCCCTACCTCCCCCTGCCCAGCAAGCTCACCGTCGCGGTGCTCGACCCCGTCGAGCCCAAGCCTGCCGAGACGCCGGCGGCGCTGGCGGCGCGGGTGCACGCCGTCATGCAGGCGGCCGCCGACCGCATGGCCGCCGGCCGCCGCATCCTCCTCGGCTGATCCCCCCACCCAAAGAGGTTCTGGTCATGGATATGGGCGTCGGAGCGCTCGATCTCATGACGGGAAGCCGGAAGGGGGTGGGTCAGCGTGGGAGCTGTCGGGGCTACAGGTCGGGCAGGCCGAGGGCGAGGTTGGGCTCCTCGAGGCCGCCGTCGATCTCGAGGACCTTGCCGGTGATCCAGGACGCCGCGGGAGACGCCAGGTAGACCGCGCCGAGGGCGATGTCGCTCGGATCGCCGAGACGGCCGAGCGGCGTGCGCCGCACCATCTCGTCGTGCAGCGCGTCGTTCTCGAGCACGACGTCGAGGGCGGAGGTCGCCGTCGAGCCGACCGCGATGGCGTTGACCCGGACCTTGGGCGCGAGGTCGGCCGCCAGGAGGCGGGTCATGTGCGACAGCGCCGCCTTGGCGGTGCCGTAGGCGACGAAGCCGCGGTCGCGGAGCCGCCCGATCGCCGAGGAGATGTTGACCACGCTCCCCTGCCGCTCGAGCAGGTGCGGCGTCGCCGCCTTCGTGAGGGCGAAGGCCGTGGTGACGTTGAAGTGGAAGGCCCGCTCGAGGAAGCCGCTGCTGGTGTCGAGGAAGGGCCGAGGCATGGTGCCGCCGGCGTTGTTGACGACGACGTCGACGCCGCCGAGCTCGTCGACCGCGGCGGCCACGAACGCCGAGAGCTGGTCGAGGTCGTTGACGTCGGCCGGGAACACCAGGGCGCGCCGGCCGGCGGCGCGCACGTCGACGGCGACCGCCTCGAGGTGCTCCGCCGTGCGGGCGCACAGGGCGACGTCGGCGCCGGCCTCGGCGGCGGCGCGGGCGGTGGCGGCCCCGATCCCCGGCCGGCACCGGTGACGAGGACGACCTTGTCGGTGAGCGAGAAGCGTTCGAGCACGGCACGAACTCTCGCACAGAACTGGAACACGTTCTCGTACTGTGCCGCCCCCTAAGGTGCGTGCCCATGGCGCCCGACCTCGATCGCACCGCGGTGCTGCCGGCCCGCGAGGTGACGGCGTGGGACGACGAAGCCGACGTGGTGGTCGTGGGTCTCGGCGTGGCCGGCGCGTGCACGGCGCTGGGGGCGATCGAGGCCGACGCGGCCGCCGACGTGCTGGTGCTGGAGGCCGCCGGCGGCGGGGGCGGGCTGTCGGCCCAGTCGGGGGGCATCTTGTACCTGGGTGGCGGCACGCCCGTGCAGGAGGCCTGCGGCTTCACCGACACCCCCGACGACATGTACGACTTCCTCGTGGCCGCCACCGGCCCCGGCCCCGACGAGGCCAAGCTGCGGGTGTTCTGCGACGAGAGCGTGGCCTTCTACCACTGGCTCGTCGACCACGGCGTGCCGTTCAAGGCGGGCTTCTTCCCCGAGCCGGGCATCGAGCCGCCGACCGAGGACGGCCTCGTCTTCTCCGGAGGCGAGGACGCCTGGCCCTTCGACCGCATCGTCCGGCCGGCGCCGCGCGGCCACAAGCCCCGGCACCGCCACGCCGCCGGCGGGTTCCTCATGCAGTGCCTGCTCGCGGCGGTCGAAGCCACGTCGACGCGGATCACCACCGACACCCACGCCCGCCGCCTCGTCGTCGACGACGACGGACGGGTGATCGGCGTCCTCGTGCGTCGGCACGGGCACGCGGTCGCCGTGCGGGCCCGGCGCGGCGTCGTGCTGTGCGCCGGCGGGTTCGTCCGCAGCGACGAGATGGTGGCCGAGCACGTCCCGCTGGTCGCCCGCTGCAACCTGCGCCTCGGCACCGACTTCGACGACGGCCGGGGCATCCGCATGGCCCAGGCGGCCGGCGCCCGGGCAGTGCACCTCGACGCCGCCGAGTGCGCGGTGCCGATCACCCCGCCCCGCAAGCTCGTCGGCGGCATCCTCGTCAACGGTCGCGGCCAGCGGTTCATCAACGAGGACACCTACTACGGGCGGGTCGGCCAGGAGGCGCTGTTCCACCAGGGCGGCGAGATGTACCTGATCGTCGACGAGGAGCTCTACGAGGTGAACCGAGCCGGGTTCCAGGCCGCCTGGGTGTGCGAGTCGGCGGACGAGCTCGAGGCCGAGATGGGTCTGCCCGAGGGGTCGCTGGTGGCGACCCTCGAGCTCTACAACCGCCACGCCGAGCACGGCGAGGACCCGGTGTTCCACAAGGCCGCCGCGTTCGTCCGACCGCTGACCGGAGCGCTCGGCGCCTACGACCTGCGCACCCAGTCGGCCTTCTACGCCACCTTCACCCTGGGCGGGCTGCACACGACCGTCGACGGCGAGGTCCTCGACCTCGACGGCTCGCCGATCGCCGGCCTGTACGCCGCCGGGCGCACCACGTCGGGCCTGGCCGCCCACGGCTACGCAAGCGGGCTGTCGCTGGCCGACGGCGCCTTCTTCGGCCGCCGAGCGGGCATCGCCGCCGCGACCTCGGCCACTGCGGCCTCCCCCGCCGCCTCGCCGTCGTAGGCGGCGCTACCCCTTCACCTCGGCGATGACCGAGTCGCCGAAGGACCGGATCATGTCGATCTTGTCCTGCAGCGGCTGGGTGTCCTGGGCCATCTGGTAGGCGTCGCGGAAGCCGACGATCACGTCGGTGACGCCCTGCTCCTCGAGCCGCTTGCAGCCCTCGGCCGAGTACCCGTCGAGGGAGATGACGTGGATCTCGAACGGGTCGTCCTCTCGCCCGTACTCGCGCCGCAGCTCGTGGAGCCGGGCGATCATCTCGGGCAGGCGCTCGGCCTCGGAGCCGGCGTGCATCCAGCCGTCGCACAGCCGCGCCGCCCGGCGCAGCGCGACGTCGGCGTGGCCGCCGATCAGGATCGGCAGCGGCTCGGTGGGCACCGGGCAGATCTTGACGGACGGGATGTCGAAGATCTCGCCGTGGTGCTCGTGGTAGCCGCCGGCGGTGAGGCCCCTGATGATCTCGATCATCTCGTCCATGCGCCTGCCGCGCCGCTCCCACGGCACGCCGCAGACCTCGTAGTCCTCGGGCCAGGGGCTGAGGCCGACCCCGAACCCGAAGCGGTTGCCGGTCATCACCGCCACGGTCGCCGCCTGCTTGGCGACGAGCACGGGGTGGCGGATGGGCAGCTTGACCACGAAGGTGGTGAAGCGCAGCCGCTCGGTCACCGCCCCCATGGCGGGGATCAGGGAGAACGGCTCGAGGAACGGCTTGTCCTCGAGGAACTCCCGGTTGCCGTCGGGGGTGTACGGATAGGTCGAGTCCGACACCTCCGGGTAGCAGATGCTGTCGGGCACGAGGAACGAGTCCCACCCGGCGTCCTCGCACGCCCGGGCCAGCGGCAGGTAGTAGCTCGGATCGGTCATCGACTCGGCGAACGTGAAGCGCATGGGAAGAGCCTCTCCTGTCTCAGCGGTTGAGCATCCGGCCGACGCGCGACAGGCCGGGGTAGGCGGCGCGGAAGGCGTGGTGCATGCGGTCGTGGACCGCCTCGGTGGCCGGGTCGGGGGCGAAGACCCGGTCGGTGGGCCGCAGCGGCTTGATGGCGGCGTAGCCGGGAAGGTCGCCGAGCCCCACGGCCACGGTCAGGGCGGCCCCCACCGCCCCGGCGTCCTGGGGGCGCACGACCGCCTCGACCCTCCGCTGGGTCACGTCGGCGACGATCTGCAGCCACAGGTCCGATCGGGAGCCGCCGCCGATGGTGCGCAGCACCGGGCAGGGGTAGCCGGCCCGGTCGTACACCCCGAGCAGCCAGCGCAGGTTGTGGGCGACACCCTCGAGCACCGCCCGCACCAGGTGGCCGCGGGAGTGGTCGAGCGAGAGGTTCACGAAGGCGCCGCGCACGGTGGTGTCGGTGACCGGGGCCCGCTCGCCGAACATCCACGGGCCGAACAGCAGCCCGTCGCAGCCGGCCGGCACCTCGGCGGCCAGCGCCAGCAGCCGCTCGTGCACGGACCCATCGCTCGCGCTGCCGTGGCCATCCCCGGGCCGCCGCGCCTCGCCGACCCCCACGTGCTCGGCCAACCAGTCGAGGCACTCCCCCGCCGTCTCCATCTCGCCCACCATCGCGAAGGCCCCGGGGTCGGCGGCGGGCAGCGAGAACACGCCGCTGCGGCCGATGTCTCGGGCCTCCGGCGTGGTCACGCACAGCCAGCCCGACGTCCCGAGGCAGATGTGGGCGTCGCCCGGCTCCAGCGCGCCCGAGCCCACCACGGCCGCCGGCACGTCGCCCATGCCGGCGATCACCGGTGTGCCCGCCACCAGACCGAGGTGCTCGGCGGCGGACGGCTGCAGCCCGCCCACGACCTCGGCGCACGCCCGGATCGGCGGCATCTTGGTCAGCGGCACCCGCGTCAGCGCAGCCAGGAGGCGGTCCCACTGCCGGGTCTTGCGGTTCAGCACGCCGGTTCCGCCGGCCGCGGTGTCGTCGGCGATCAGGTGCCCGGTGGCCCGGGCGACCAGGAAGCCGGTGGCGTCGCAGAAGGCGGCCACCCGGGCGAACACCTCGGGCTCGTTGGCGCGCAGCCAGCCGATCTTGCAGACGACGTCCTTGCCCGACGGCACGGCGCCGGCGATGGCCATGATCACCCGCTCCCCGCCCAGCCGCCGCGCCATGCGCCGGGCCTGGAGGTCGGCCCGGCTGTCGAGCCACGAGATCGCGGGGCGCACGGGCTCGCCCCGGGCGTCGAGCGGCACCATGGTGAGCATCTGCCCGGCGAAGCCCACGCCGGCCACGGCCTCGGGGGCGACGCCGGCGTCGGCGAGCACGGCTCGGGTGGCGTCGCCCACGGCGCGCCAGTAGTCCTCGGGGTCCTGCTCCACCTGGTTGGGGGCCGGGTGGTGCAGGTCGTAGGCGACGAAGGCAGACGCCAGCACCTCGCCGTCGTCGCGCACCAGGGCCGCCTTGTCGCCGCCGGTGCCGAGGTCGTGGCCGACGTAGCAGCGCGCCGCCCGCACCGAGGCGCTCACAGGCCGAGGTCGAGCGACTCGGACGACCCGTCGGGCCTGACGTGCTCGACGTGGATCGGCACCCCGCCGCCCTCGCCCTCGATCCCGAAGTGGCGCACGATCTCGCCGGCCAGCGCCAGCATGGCGTCGGGATCGACCGCGGCCTCGGGCGGGTGCACGCCGGCACCGGAGATCTGGCCCCGGGCCACCATGATCGCCGCCAGCCCGGCGGGGATGCCGGTGCCCTCGCCGGCCCCCTCGGTGGTCGACGAGAGGGAGAACACGTAGGTGTGCGGCTCGCCGGCCTGCGTCCCGGCGACGACGATCTTGAGGCACCCGGCGGGACCGGTCACCCCGGCCTCGGCCAGCAGCTCCGGTCGGTCGGCCAGGATGTCGGCAACCATGTCGTCGACGTCGCCGCCCTCGCGGACGCGGTCCATCGTCCGATGGAAGTACGCGAGCGGGAACACCACGCCGCGGTTGGTGCAGCGCTGCAGCCCCGGCAGGTGGCGGCAGCGTGATGGTCTCGGGGTGCGGGTACGGGTAGACGGGGAAGGTGCCGACGTCGCGGAAGTCGGTCTCCTCCACGAACTCGGCACCACTGGGCTCGAGCAGCCGCACGTCGCGCAGCTCGCCGTCGATGAAGACGGGCACGTCGTTGGTCATCGCATGGATGCGGTGCTTGACGACGGCCGGGCCCTCGTCGGCCTCGCCGCCGTGGATGTGCATGATGTCGACCGAGGCGACGGCGTCGAGCAGGTGGTCGGCGCAGTAGCGGGTGAGCACGTTGGCCAGCCCCGGCGAGTTCCCGATCCCGATGACCGCGCAGACGCCCGCTTCACGGGCGGCCTCGTCGAGGTCGAGCTGGGCGAGGGTGGCGTCGAGGTCGTCGCACACGTCGACGAAGTCGACACCGGCCCGGACCGCCGCCGCCAGCACCGGCGCGCCGAACCGGTAGAAGGGCCCGACGCAGCTCACCGCCACGTCGGCGCCAGCGAGCACCGCGGCGAGCGAGGCCGGGTCCGAGGCGTCGACCGCGGCGGCCGACACGCCGGATCGACCGGTCGAGGAGCTGATGGACTGCGCCACGGCGGCGGCGTCGGTGGCCCGCAGGTCGGCCACCACCACCTCGTCCACGTCCTCGGCCAGGGCCACGGTCCGGGCCGCCACCGACCCGACACCGCCGCCCCCGCCCAGCACCACGATCTTCGTCATCGCCTGCTCCCCCGGTCCACCGGCTCGGGCATCCACCGGCTCGCACCAGCCGACGCTCGATCCGCCGACCCCTCAACCTAGAGCCTCCGCGACCCCCCCACCTCCCCGTTCCCGTCATGGATCTGCGTGCTCCCGCACTCGATCTCATGACAGGAAGCCCGGGCGGGAGGGGCGCCCGACTAGGATCGGGGGCACAACCCAGGCCTTCGACCGCCTGCGGGAGAGTCCTCCGTCGCCGACGACGCCGGCGGGGGCGCCGAAGGAGCAACCGCCCGGAATCTCTCAGGCCCCCGTACCGCAGGCGCAGGCACACGCTGGAGAGCAGCGGGCCATCGCAGCAGCACGACAGCAGCTGCGGCGGACCGCTCACCGAAGGGGAAAGCCGGCCGAGCACTCGGGTGCGCGACGGCGAAGCTCTCAGGTCCGACGACAGCGGGGGCGAGCGCCGACCGACGCGGCCCCATCCCCGGACCCAGAGGTGCCCCCATGCCCGATCACCCCCGCAGCCTCCACGACCTCGAAGCCCACGACGAGTTCGTGGCCCGCCACATCGGCCCATCGCCCGACGACCAGGCGACGATGCTGCAGGCGCTCGGCCTGTCGTCGCTCGACCAGCTGGTCGACGCGGTGGTGCCGTCGTCGATCCGCTGGGACAAGCCCCTCGACCTGGGGTCGGCGGTCACCGAGGCGGAGGCGCTGGCACGGCTGCGCGAGGTCGCCGACCGCAACGTGGTGCGGACGCCGCTCATCGGCATGGGCTACTCGGGCACCCGCACGCCGAACGTGATCCTGCGCAACGTCCTGGAGAACCCCGGGTGGTACACGGCCTACACGCCGTACCAGCCGGAGATCTCCCAGGGCCGCCTCGAGGCGCTGCTCAACTTCCAGACCATGGTGAGCGACCTCACCGGCATGGAGCTGGCCAACGCGTCGCTGCTCGACGAGGCCACGGCGGCGGCCGAGGCGATGGCGATGTGCCACCGGCTCAACCCCAAGGCCGGGACCACCTTCGTCGTCGACGCCGACTGCCATCCCCAGACCATCGCCGTGCTGCAGACCCGGGCCGAGCCGCTCGGCCTCGAGGTGGTCGTCACCGATCCGGCCACGGGCATCGTCGGCGAGGGGATCTTCGGCGTGCTGCTGCAGCACCCGGGCTCGAGCGGCGGGCTGCGAGACGACGCCGCCCTGATCGCCGACCTGCACGAGCGGGGCGCCAAGGTCGTGGTGGCCACCGACCTGCTCGCCCTCACCCTCCTGCGCCCACCCGGTGCGATCGGCGCCGACGTGGTGGTCGGGTCGTCACAGCGGTTCGGCGTCCCCCTCGGCTTCGGCGGCCCGCACGCCGCCTTCATCGCCACCAGCGACGCCCACAAGCGCAGCCTGCCGGGTCGGCTGGTCGGCGTCTCGGTCGACACCCGGGGCCGCATGGCCTACCGGCTCGCCCTCACGACGCGCGAGCAGCACATCCGTCGCGAGAAGGCCACCTCCAACATCTGCACCGCCCAGGTCCTGCTGGCCATCATGGCCGGCCTCTACGCCACCTACCACGGCCCCGAGGGCCTCACCCGCATCGCCGAGCGCGTCCACCGCCTCACCGCGATCCTCGCCGCGGGGCTGCGGGCGGGCGGGATCGACGTGGCCACCGAGGCCTTCTTCGACACGGTCACCGTCCGGGTGCCGGGCCGGGCCGACACGATCCTGGCTGCGGTGGGCGAACGGGGCATCGACCTGCGCCGTGTCGACGCCGACACCCTGGGCATCTCCCTCGACGAGACGACCACCCGCGACGTCGTCGAGCAGGTGTGGGCCGGCTTCGGGGTGAGCGCGTCGATCGACGACCTCGACCTCGTCGTCGCCGACGCCATCCCGGACCGCCTTCGACGTACCGGCGAGGTGCTCTCCCACCCGGTCTTCCACCGCTACCACTCCGAGACGGAGATGCTGCGCTACCTGCGGGCCCTGATGGACGAGGACATCGCCCTCGACCGGGCGATGATCCCGCTCGGCTCGTGCACGATGAAGCTCAACGCCACCGCCGAGATGCTGCCGATCACCTGGCCCGAGCTCGCCTCGCTGCACCCGTTCACCGCGATCGACCACGCCGAGGGCTACCGACAGCTGTTCCGCGACCTGGAGGCGGCGCTGGTGGAGATCACCGGCTACGACGCCGTCTCGCTGCAGCCCAACGCCGGCTCCCAGGGCGAGTACGCCGGCCTGCTGGCCATCCGCGGCTACCACGCCAGCCGGGGCGAGTCCCACCGCGACGTGTGCCTCATCCCGGCGTCGGCCCACGGGACCAACCCGGCCAGCGCGGCGATGGCGGGCATGCGCGTCGTCGTGGTCGCCTGCGACGACGGCGGCAACGTCGACGTCGACGACCTGCGGGCCAAGCTGGCCGAGCACGGCCCCGACGTCGCCGCCCTGATGGTGACCTACCCCTCCACCCACGGGGTCTTCGAGGCCGCCATCACCGAGATCTGCCGGGCCGTGCACGACGCCGGCGGCCAGGTGTACCTCGACGGCGCCAACCTCAACGCCCTGGTCGGCGTGGCCAAGCCGGGTCAGTTCGGCGCCGACGTGAGCCACATCAACCTCCACAAGACGTTCTGCATCCCCCACGGCGGTGGTGGGCCGGGCGTCGGTCCCATCGCGGTGAAGGAGCACCTCGCCCCGTTCCTGCCCAACCACCCGCTGGTCCCCGACGCCGGCCCTGCCACGGGTCCGGGCCCGGTGGCCGCCGCGCCGTGGGGCTCGGCGGGCATCCTGCCCATCTCCTGGATGTACCTGACGATGATGGGGCGAGAAGGGCTGCTGCAGGCCACCCAGGTCGCCATCCTCACCGCCAACTACATCGCCCACCGCCTCGCCCCGCACTACCCGGTGCTCTACACGGGGCAGAACGGCATGGTGGCCCACGAGTGCATCATCGACATCAGGCCGATCACGGCCGAGACCGGCGTGACGGTGGACGACGTCGCGAAGCGGCTCATCGACTACGGCTTCCACGCGCCGACGATGTCGTTCCCCGTGCCCGGCACCCTGATGATCGAGGCCACCGAGTCCGAGAGCCTCAGCGAGGTCGACCGGTTCTGCGACGCCCTCGTCGCCATCCGCCACGAGATCGACCAGGTGGCCACCGGGGCGTGGGACCGCGACGACAACCCGCTGCGCAACGCGCCCCACCCGGCGGCCGACGTGACCGCCGACGACTGGGCCCACCCCTATCCCCGGGAGCTCGCTGCCTACCCGGTGGCCGCACTGCACGAGCGCAAGTACTGGGTGCCCGTCAGCCGCATCGACAACGCCTACGGCGACCGCAACGTGGTCTGCTCCTGCCCGCCGATCGAGGCCTACACCGACTGACCGCCCTGCGACGATGGCCACCCTCACCTTCCTCGGCGCCACCGGGACCGTCACCGGCAGCCGGTTCCTGCTCGAGACCGACACGGCCCGCGTGCTGGTCGACTGCGGCCTGTACCAGGGCGAGAAGCAGCTGCGCCTGCGCAACTGGGCGCCCTTCCCCGTGGATCCGGCCTCGGTCGACGCCGTCGTGCTCACCCACGCCCACGTCGACCACTGCGGCTACCTGCCCGCGCTGGTGCGCGACGGCTTCGCCGGCACCGTCCACGCCAGCGACGGCACCGTCGAGCTCGCCGGCATCGTGCTGCCCGACAGCGGCCACCTCCACGAGGAGGAAGCCGCCTACGCCAACCGCCGGGGCTACTCGAAGCACCACCCGGCCCTGCCGCTGTACACCGAGGACGACGCTCGAACGGCCTGCACCCGCCTGCGGCCGACCCCGTTCGGCACCGACATCGACGTGGCCGACGGCGTGCGGGTCCGCCTCGACCCGGCCGGCCACATCCTCGGCTCGTCGATCGTCCACCTCACCGTCGAGACCCGCCACGGCCCCCGCACCGTCACGTGCTCCGGTGATCTGGGCCGGCCCGCCCACCCGCTGCTCGTGCCGCCCACGCCGCTCGGTCGCCCCGACGTGGTGCTCGTCGAGTCGACCTACGGCAACCGACGCCACGACGACGAGGGCGCCCTCGAGCGCCTGGCCGCCGCCATCTCGCGCACCGCCGAGCGGGGTGGCAAGGTCGTGATCCCCGCCTTCGCCGTCGACCGCACCGAGGTCCTGCTCGTGCACCTGCGCCGGCTGCGGGAGTCCGGTGCCATCCCCGAGCTGCCCGTGTTCGTCGACAGCCCGATGGCCCTGGCAGCGCTCGACGTCTACCGGGCCGCCGTGCGCGACGGCGACGGCGACGTGCGGCCCGAGGTGTCCGACGGCGGCGATCCCTTCGGGCTGCGCGACGTCACGGCGGTGCGCACGGTCGAGGAGTCGATGGAGCTCGACAAGCTCGCCTACCCCGCGGTCATCGTGTCGGCCTCGGGCATGGCCACCGGCGGGCGGGTGCTGCACCACCTGCGCCGCTACCTCCCCGACCACCGCAACACCGTGATCCTCGTCGGGTTCCAGGCCGCCCAGACCCGGGGTCGCCAGCTCGCCGACGGCGCCCGCCAGGTCAAGCTGCTCGGCCACTACATCCCGGTGCGGGCCGAGGTCGTCGACCTCCCGTCGTTCTCGGTGCACGCCGACGCGGCCGAGCTGGTGGCGTGGCTCGGCACCGCCGACGAACCACCCGAGGCCTGCTACGTCGTGCACGGAGAACCCGAGGCGGCCGCCGCCCTGGCCGGGGACGCAGCCGGCGAGCTCGGCTGGAACATGGTCGTGCCCGCCTACGGCGAGCGGGTCCGCGTCGACTGACCGCGGAGCCGGGTCCGCGGCCTCCGGCACCGCTCATCGGCTCCTCACACCCTCCTCACATGTCGCGCCGAAGGTGCGGGCACGACCACCAGGAGGAGGATCCCCCATGGACCTGCGCAAGGCCGTTGCCGGCGCCGTGCTCGCCGGCAGCCTCACGATGGGCGCCGCCGGCATGAGCGGCGTCGCCGGCGCCGAGACCACCCGACCCGACCCCGGCGCCGTGAAGGCCCGGATCTGCGCCCACGAGGGCGAGATCGAGGCCCGGTTGGCCCAGATCGAGACCCGCCTCGGCACGCTCACCGCCAAGCTGAGCGACGCTCGGGGCAAGGCCGAGGCCGCCGGTCGCGCCGACCTGGTCGCCCGCATCGACACGGCGCTCGACCGCATCGCCAAGATCCAGGCCCGCCTCGACGCGATGCAGGACCGCCTGGCCAAGGCCTGCGCCTCGACGTGACCTCGACCCGATGGGCCCGCCGGCCCGTGACGGCAGTCGCCGCCACGGGCCTGGCGGCGCTCGTGGCCGCCGGCTGCACGTCGACGTCGACGCCGGCGGCGGAGCCCGGTCCCGTGCCCACGTCGTCGGTGTCGCCGTCGACGACGGCCGGCTCGACGGTCCCCCTCGCATCGTCGTCGACGACCGCGGACCCGGGCCCGACGACCACCGAGCCGGGCCCGACGACCACCACCTCGACACCCGCGAGCCGGTCGGCGGCGGCCTCGACGTCCCTGCCGGCGACCACCCCGTCCGCTCCCGGCGCCGACGGACGCCCGCCGGCACCGGGCGCCGCGCCGGCGGCCGCCGGAGGACCGACCACCACCGCACCGGACCAGACGGTGTCGTCGCTGGAACGGGAGCTCGACCAGCTCGAGGGGAGCTCGGCGGTCTCGGCGGCTGAGCTGCCGACGCTCGCCGCCGCCGCGACGGGCGGCGCGGTCCCTCAGCGCTTGGTCACGAACGGGGTGGCGACGACCCGGGCCGCCAGCTCCGCACCGCGGCGTCGATGACGAGCTCGTCGCCCTCGGCCACGTCGGGCGGCACGAACGCCAGGGCGATCCCGTGTCCGAGCTCGGGCGAGAAGTTCCCGCTCGTCACCACCCCGACGTCGAGACCGTCGCGCCGCACGACCTGATCGGCCCGAGGCGGGCGACGGCCCTCGGTGACGAGGCCACGGAGGCGACGCGCGACGCCCCGCTCCTTCTCGGCCGCCAGCGGCGACCGGCCGCGGAACTCGCCCTTGTCCCAGGACACCACCCAGCCCAGCCCGGCCTGCAGGGGCGTGATGCCGGGCCCGAGCTCGTGGCCGTGCAGCGGCAGGCCGGCCTCCAACCGCAGGGTGTCGCGGGCCCCGAGCCCCGCCGGGGTGACCCCGGCGGCCAGCACGGCGTCCCAGAGCCGGCCCGCCTCCTCGGCCGGCACGGCGATCTCGACGCCGTCCTCACCGGTGTACCCGGTGCCGGCCACCACGCAGCCCACGCCGTCCCAGTCGACCTCGACCACGCGGAACCGTCCCACCTCGGCCGCCGCCGGGCTGACCGCCGCCAGCTTCTGGCGGGCGGCGGGCCCCTGCACCGCCAGCACGGCGCGCCCGGCGGTCACGTCGACCCCGTCGACGCCGCTCTCGGCGAGCGCGTCGGTGACCCGGGAGGTGTTCGACGCGTTCGGCATCACGTCGAAGGCCTCCGCCGAGCGCCACCACACGATGATGTCGTCGAGGACCGAGGCATCGCCGGGATCGAGCAGGTGCGTGTACTGGGCCCGCCCCGGCGCCACCTTCCCGAGGTCGTTGGTGAGGGCCCGTTGGAGCCCGGCGTAGGCGTCGGGTCCGGTCACCCGCACGGTGCCCAGGTGGCTCACGTCGAACACGACCGCGTCGTGCCGGCACGCCCGGTGTTCGGCCAGCGTGCCCTCGGGGTAGCTGAGCGGCATGTCCCAGCCCCCGAACGGGACCAGCTTGGCCCCCAGCGCCCGATGGGCGGCGTCGAGCGGCGAGCGGCGGAGGTCGGCGTCGGTCATCGGCGCAGACTAACGAGCGGTGCGGGTCACGCCGTCCGACCGGCACGCCGGTCTCGCCGCACCAGGACCACTCCGACCACGACCACGCCGACGAGCGCAGCCAGGGTCAGGATCCACACCGCCGAGTCGACCACGCGGCGCTTCGACGACGGTTCGCAGCGACCGACCGGTGAGGGGCCGTTCGGCGGTTCGCCGGGCTGGGGCAGGGAGGCTCCGGGCACGCAGGGCTCCCCGGGGGGACGGTCCGCCTCCTGGGCCGTCGCCGGTCGGGCGAAGGCGGTCTCCAGGACCACGGCGCCGGCACCGATCGACGACAGGCCGATCAGCACCGCCACCGCCGCGGCCACCACCGGCCGCGCCACGGTCCTCACCGGATCACCGGTCCCTCGATCGGCGGCGCCATCGGGCCGAGGGCCGCCAGGCGCTCGACGTGGCTGGCCGCCACCTCCACGTCGGCCCGGTCCCCGCCCCAGCCGGTCAGCAGGTCGTGCGTCAGCGACCGGGCCAGGTGCTGGGCCCGGAACAGGTGCCGGTCGACCGTCGACAGCTGATCCAGCAGCAGCACGCCGTTCATGGCCGCCACCCACACCAGGGCCCGCTCGCGGTCGTCGGCCGGCTCGAGCGCCTCGAGCGCGACGGCCCGGTCGAGCAGCTCCGCCGGTGCCGCCAGCAGCCGGTCGACGATCTCGAGCGCGGCCAGCACCTCGCCACGGGACGAGAGCGACACCTTCTCCGACAGCAGCAGCCGCTGGAGCTGGAACTCGTCCGCGTAGACCACCGACGCCGCACCGAAGAACGCGCCGAACGCGCAGAGCCGCACCAGCACGTCGGTGATCGGGTCGAGGTCCTCACCGCCGAGGTCCTCGTCCCATCGGTGCGACGCGGTCTGCAGCGACGCCCGGAGGGTGTCGACGGCCTGACCCCGCAGCGCCGCCACCAGCGCCGCCTTCGACGGGAAGTAGTTGTAGAGCGTGCCCACGGCGGCGTCGAGCTCGTCGGCGACGGCCTGCATGGTGACGCCGTCGAGGCCGTCGCGGTCGATCACCCGCCCTGCCGCCGCCAGCATCCGCTGGCGCTTCTCGTCGCGCGCCCGCGCCCGGCGGTCGTCGGCCACGGCTCGCAGATGAACCATGTTCATAGTCTGAACCACGTTCAGATGGTGGGGGTGGATGGTCCACCGCGGACGGCTCGGCGCTCGCACCGGCACGCTGGGCGGCACGGCCGGCACGACGGCGGCGGCACGGCATCGACCGACCCTCCCCCGCCGGGCGGGAGGTCGGTGCGTCGCGGCCGCGCCGCGGTCGCGACGGTCGGGTCAGCCGGCGCGACGTGCTGGTGGAGCGGCCAGCCGCCGCTGGGCGCGGCTCGGGCGGGCGACGGTGCCGAGCTCGAGCAGCGAGGGGACCGGCTCGGTGGCCGGCGCACCGGCGCGGCCGACCAGGCCGTCGAGCTGCTGCGGCGGCTCGAGGCCGTAGGTGACCAGCAGGTGCAGGTAGTCCCGCTGGTAGACGACCTTGACCTCCACCTCAGGGTGAAGCTCGCGCAGGCGACGCAGCTTGCGGTGCTTGCGGGTCACCAGCGGCTGGCGCAGCGTCGTGACCTCGAGGTAGCGGTCGTGGTCCGGCAGGTGGAAGTCGGGCGTGAACGCCGACCGGGGGTTGCCGTCGCCGTCGCGCTCCAGCACGAACGTCGTCGGCTCGTAGGCCCAGGCGATCCCGTAGAAGTCGAGCAGCATGGCCAGCTGGCGCTCGGCGTTGTGGGCGAACGTCACCCGCTCGTGCGGCAGGGCGCCGGCCGGCGCGTCACCCGGGACCATGGGCTACTCGTTGGCCGCCCGTCCACGACGTGCCGTGCCGAGGTCGGCCACCTTCGACGACGGCAGCTCGATGATGCGGGCGTCGACCTCTTCCTTGACGCCGGCGAGGGGCAGGATGTTGAGCACCCCCTGGCCCCGCTTGACGAGGTCGATGAGCTCCTCGTCGCGCTGGATGAGCACGGTCGTGTTGCCCTGGATGACGAGGTTGGCGGTGGTGACGTCCTCGCCGAGGTTCTCCCGGAGGTAGGTGAACACCTCGCGGACGGTCTCGAGCTTGATGCCCGCGTCGAGCAGGCTCTTGATGACCTTCAGCTCGAGCAGGTCGCGGTAGGAGTACCGGCGCCGGGTGCCGCTGCCTTGGGCGTCGACGAGCGAGGGGCGCACCAGATCGGTGCGCGCCCAGTAGTCGAGCTGGCGGTAGGTGATCCCGACGATCTCCGCCGTCTTGTTGCCGCTGAAGCCCTGCTCGAGGGCGGTGGAGGAGGTGGCCATGGTCCGTGCTCCCAGCTGCGCCGGTGGGCGATCGTCGCCCCGGCTCCGTGCTGACCCTGCGGTCGAGGGTCAGGTGCTGCCACATCTCGAACGGTGAAGGTCGATCACCACGTCACCGTGACGCTCACACCCGCGGAATTACGACGGTGTGACCGGAGGTGCAGGGTAGGCGCCCGCACCCGTCGGCGTCAACGACCGTCGCCGACGACCGCCGCGGCCAGGGCGCCCAGCTGGTCCCGGGTGCCGATGGCGATGAGCACGTGACCGGGCTCGATGCGTGCCTCGGGCGGCGGGTTCGTGACGAAGGCGCCGTCGGGTGCCCGCAGCGCCAGCACCATGGCACCGGTCCGGTCGCGCAGCTGGGACGTGCGCAGGTCGAGCCCGGCGAGGGGTGAGTCGCTCGGCACCGCCACCTCCTCGAGTCGGAACTCGAGGGACCCGTCGTGCATCACCACGTCGAGGAAGTCGGCGACGTGGGGCTGCACCGCCATCGCCGCCACGCGCGCCCCACCCAGCGACTGGGGGTTCACCACCCGGTTGGCTCCCGCCTGCCGCAGCTTGTCCTCGGCGGTCTCCTGCCGGGCCCGGGCGATGATGAACAGGTCGGGACGCCGGGACCGAGCGCTCAAGGTCACGTAGAGGTTGTCCGCATCGGTGGTCACCGCCGCCACCAAGGTGGCGGCTCGGTCGATCCCGGCGGCGACGAGCACGTCGTCCTCGGTGGCGTCACCCAGCACGAACGGCTGGCCCATCGCCGCGAGCCGCTCCGCGTCCCGGTCGACCACGACCACCTCGTGACCGGAGTTGGCCACCGCCCGGGTGATCGCCCGGCCGAGGCGACCGCACCCGGCCACGATCACGTGCTCGTTCATCGCTGCGATGTCGCGTTGCATGCGCCGCCTCCAGAGGTGGTCGGTGAGGCGACCCTCCACGATCACCTCGAGCAGGACCGTGAGGGTGTAGAGCGCCACACCCACCCCCGCCAGGATGAGCACCATGGTGAAGGCCTTCCAGGCGCCGGTGGTCTCGCCGACCTCCCGGAACCCGACGGTGCTCACGGTCGTCACCGTCTGGTACATCGCATCGACCGGTCCGAGGCCGAGCAGCAGGTAGCCGAAGGTGCCGGCCACGAGCACCACCGCCAGGAGGGCGACGCTCAAGCGGAGCCGGCGCCACGGGTCGTGATGGCCGGCGTCGACCGGGCGGGGGCGGCGGCGCAGCTTCGCCATGGGGTGAGACGGCGGACGCCGTCGCTCAGGAGGCGAAGTCCTCGGGATCGACGTTCTCGATGAAGCGGCGGAACTCCTCCACCATGTCCTCGCGCTCGTCCTCGTCCTCCACCGGGGCGGCAGCCTCGTCGACGACGTGCTCCTCGGCGAAGATCGGGGCCCCGACGCGCACGGCCAGGGCGATGGCGTCGGACGGCCGGCTCGAGATCGTGCGCTCCCCCGCCGACGTCTGCAGGTGGAGCTCGGCGAAGAAGGTCCCCTCCGAGAGGTCGGTCACCACGATGTGATCGAGGCGGGCGCCGAGGTCGCCGAGCAGCGTCACCATGAGGTCGTGGGTCATCGGTCGTGGGGTCTCCACGCCGTCGAGGGCGAGGGCGATGGCGGTGGCCTCGGGGCCGCCGATGAAGATCGGCAGGACGCGGCCGCGGCCCGTCGTCTCCTTGAGCAGGACGATCGGGTTGTTCGTCGGCAGCTCGACCCGCACGCCGATGAGCTCCATCTCGATCATCCCCCGCACCCTACCGTGCGGACGGTGGGCCCGATGGCGGGCCGGGCGGGTGCAGACGGCGGACGTAGGCGTCCGGATCGGCCGCCAGCACGGCGGGATCGACGGTCCAGACACCGTCGAGGTTCCGGTAGCGTCCGGCGAAGTCGAGGCCGTAGCCGACGACCAGGGTGTCGGGGATCTCCACCCCCCGGAACCGCAGCTCGACCGGCAGCAGGCGCCGGGCCGGCTGGTCGAGGAGGGTGCACACGGCGAGCGACGCGGGGCGGCGGCGGCGCAGGGTGCCCAGCAGGAACCCGAGCGTGAGCCCGGTGTCGACGAGGTCCTCGACCACCACCACGTCCCTCCCGGCGACGTCGATGTCGAGGTCCTTCACGAGGCGGGCGCGGCGCCCTCCGGCGGCGTAGGCCGAGACCGCCACCAGATCGACCAGCACCGGCACCCGCAGGCGCCGGACCAGGTCGCTGAGGAAGACGATCGAGCCCTTGAGCACGCCGACGAGCACGACGCCGTCGGGGTAGGCGGTCTCGAGCTCGGCGGCGAGACGGGTGACGACGCCACGCAGGTCCGCCGGGCTCAACAGGAGCTCGGCGCCCGGCCGATCGCCGTCAACCACCGAGGTGGTCGTGCAGGGCGTCGCGCAGGAGGGCCTTGTGCAGCGTGTCGCCCAGCTTGGCCAGCTCGCCGAGGTTCTGGCGGGCCTGGCGCCGCGCCGCGGGGTTGCGCTGCTTGGCCAGGGGCAGGACCAGCTGCTCGTAGAACGACGCCTCGCGGTCGGCGGCGACCTTGTACATCCGCAGGTGCCGTGGCTCGACCCCGTGGGCCAGGAAGGCGGCCGCGGTGCGGGCCACCAGGAGCGCGTGCTCGTCGTAGTAGGAGATGTTGCCGGCCTGCTCGCCGTGCAGCAGCCCGTAGCGCTCGAGCTCGCCGAGCTGGCGGGCGCTGAGCCCGCTGGCCCGGGCCAGCTCGTCCACGGTGAGGCTCACGGCCGTCTCACCGGCGTCGAAGGGCTCGCTCGCGTCGTGCCCGGCGTGCGGCGGCGCGACCGGTGGCGAGGGCTCCGGCTCGGCGGCCGGTGGCGTCGGCACCGGATCGACGACCGCCTCGACCTCCGCCTCGGGCGACGGGCCCGTCGCGGCGGTCGGCGCGGCCTCCTCGGGGGTCGTCACTGCCTGCAGCTCCGGGACGTCGCCGTCGTCGAGGCGGTCCTTGATCACCTTCAGCGGCAGGAAGTTCTCCCGCTGCTGGCGAAGGATCCACCGCAGCCGCTCGATGTCCGCGTCGTAGAACTTCCGGTAGCCCGAGGGCGTCCGCTCGGGGTCGAGGAGCCCCTGGCTCTCGAGGAAGCGGATCTTGGAGATGGTGATGTCGGGGAACTCGTCCTGGAGCAGGTTGAGCACCTCGCCGATGCTGAGGTGGGCGCGGTCGCTCATCGCCGGGCTCATCACTCGTGGGGGCCGAGGAAGAACACGAGCTTGAACTTGCCGACCTGCAGCTCGTCGCCGTTGCGCAGCACCGCCTCGTCGATCCGCTCACGGTTCACGTACGTGCCGTTGAGCGAGCCCACATCGCGCACCACGAAGCCGTCGCCGCGTCGCTCCACCTCGGCGTGGCGGCGCGACACGGTGATGTCGTCGAGGAAGATGTCGCTGTCGGGGTGCCGACCGGCGGTGGTCACCACCTTCCCGAGGGGGAACCGGGTGCCGGCCTTGGGGCCCCGCTTGACCACCAGCACGCCCTCGTCGCCGCCGACCTCGTCGAGGGCGACGGAGACCTCCTCGTCGACCGGATCACTCGGGGCGACGGGGTGGAAGGTGATGGTGGTGTGCTCTTCGGACTGGGTCTCGAGGACGGCGCCGCAGGACGAGCAGAAGTTGGACCCGACGGGGTTCCGGTGCCCGCAGTTGTTGCAGTAGACGTCCGCCATGACCACCCTCAGCCGGCGATGAGGGCGCGATAGGCGTCGGCGTCGAGCAGCTCGTCGAGCTCGGCGGCCGAGGAGGGCTCGATGACGCAGATCCAGCCTTCGCCGTAGGGATCGTCGTTCAGTCGCTCGGGGGCGTCGGCGAGGTCGGCGTTGACCTCGACGATCGTGCCCGCCACGGGGGCGAAGATGTCCGACACCGACTTGGTGGACTCGACCTCGCTCATCTTGTCGTGGGCGGCGACGGCCGTGCCGACCTCGGGGACCTCGACGTACACGACATCGCCCAGGGCGTCCTGCGCGTAGTCCGTGATGCCGATCCGGATCCGGCCGTCCTCGAGCCGGGCCCACTCGTGGTCCGCGGAGTACCGCAGGTCGTCGGGCACGTTCATGCGGGGCAACCTAGCCCATCGGCCGAACCGGCCCAACCGGGTCGGGGGCGCGGTCAGCGCACCAGCTGGCGGATGCGCCGGGCGTACTCCTGGGCCAGCCGGCGGGCGTCGGCGTCGGCCTCGGCTTCGGCCCAGATGTGGGTGACCGGCTCCTCCGGATCGGGCAGGGCCAGGGCCCAGCCGCCATCGTGGTACACCTTCACGCCGTCGATCAGCTCGGTCTCGCGCCCCTTGGACGACTCGACCAGGCTGCGCATGACCGCCCCCTTCTGCTCCCACGGGGTCACCACCGTCTCGTGCACGATGTGGACCCTGGGCAGGTCCTCCACCACCTTCGACAGCGGCCGGCCGTCGGCCGCCAGCAGGTCCAGCATCTTCACGAACGCGGCCGCACCGTCGAAGGCCGGCAGGAAGCCCGGGAGGATGAACCCGCCCTGGCCGTTGGCGGCGAACCCGACGCCGGGCTCGGTGGCGGCGTCCATGAGAGCCGGGTTCGACAGCTTGGTGGGGATCACGCCGATGCCGTTGGCAGCGAGCAGGTCGGTGGCGGCGCGGGTGGCCGACACGGGCAGCGCGACCCGGTCGCCGAGCAGGCTGCCCGGCAGCAGCGACAAGAAGGCCAGCAGCGACTCGTTGTCGGACAGCACGTGGCCCCCGTCGTCGACGAGGATCAGCCGCGCCCCGTCGGGGTCGATCACCCCACCGAGGTTGGAGCCCGACGTGCGCACCAGCTCGGCCACGTACTGGGCGTGCTCGTCGAGGTGGTCCCGCATCACCCCGGCCGTGGACACGAACGGGTTGACGGCGAGGGCGTCGAGCCCCAGCTTGGCGAGCACGTTCGGCATCGCGAACGACACCGAGCCGTAGGCGTAGTCGATCACCACCTTGAAGCCGGTGTCGTGGATGCGGTCGACGTCGACGGTGGCCTCGAGCGCCGTCGCGTAGTGCTCGAGTGCTCTCGGCGCGAACCCGATCTCACCGATCTCGCCGGGGAACACCCGGCGGAAGTCCTCCCGGCTGAAGACCCGCTCGATCTTGCGCTGCGTGTCCTCGGTGATGTCGAGGCCGTTGGCGTCGAAGAACCGGATGCTCGTCGACTGGGGGTCGTTCTCGACGAGGCGCACGGTCAGGCCGGCGGTGGCCGACGGACGCCGGATGATGAACCGCGTCACCGGCACCGAGGCGACCTCGAGGTCCTCCACGTTGATGCCGGCCGCGTTGAGGCCGGCCATCATCGCCCGCTTGAGCATCCGGGCCGACCGGCTCGAGTCGCGCGAGGTGATGACCGTGGTGCCCTTCTTGAGCATGGAGCCCCACGCCATGGCCACCTTGGTGGCGAGCTCGGGCGTGACGTCGACGTTGGCGAGGCCGGTGATGCCGTCGCGCCCGAACAGGCTGCGAGCGCCCCGGGACTCCCACACGATCGAGGTGTTGACGACCGCGCCCGCCTCGACCGTCTTGAAGGGGTAGACCTTGATGCCCGAGGCGAGCAGGGCGTCCTCGCCGATGAAGCACTCGTCGCCGAGCACCACACCCTCCTCGGCGCGGGCCCCCTTGCGCAGGTCGCACGACCGCCCGACCACCGTCCCGCGGAGACGAACCGCCTCGCCCAGGTAGGCGTTGTCGTGCACGACGGCCCGCTCGAGCTCGGCGTCGACCCGGACCCGCACGTTCGCGCCCAGCACCGCGTACGGGCCGACGCTCGCCCCGCCCTCGATGCGGCAGTTGTCGCCGATCACCGACGGCGCGGTCACCTCGGCCTCGGGGTGGACGTCGGCGCCCTCTCCGAGCCAGATCCCCTCGCTCAGCTCGAAGCCCTCGATGTTCACCTGCACCTTGCCATCGAGGATGTCCTTGTGCGCCGAGAGGTAGGCCTCGAGCGTGCCCACGTCCTCCCAGTACCCGTCGGTGATGGCGCCGTAGAGGGACGATCGTCGGCCAGCAGCCGGGGAACACCTCGCCCGAGAAGTCGACCGGCTGATCGGGGGCGATGTAGTCGAAGATCTCGGGCTCGAGCACGAAGATGCCCGTGTTGATGGTGTCGGAGAACACCTGGCCCCACGTCGGCTTCTCCAGGAAGCGCTCGATGCGCCCGTCCTCCCGGGTGATGACGATGCCGAACTCCAGGGGGTTCTCGACGTGGGCCAGCCCGATCGTGGCCAGCGAGCCCTTGTCCTCGTGGAACTCGACGATCTTGGACAGGTCGATGTCGGTGAGGACGTCGCCCGAGATGACGAGGAAGCGCTCGGTGAGGTGCTCCATGGCGTTGCGCACGGAGCCGGCGGTGCCGAGAGGGGTCTCCTCGGTGGCGTAGACCATGTTCACGCCCAGCTCGGAGCCGTCGCCGAAGTGGTTGCGGATGGCGTTCGCCATGAACGCCACCGTCACCACGATGTCCTCGATGCCGTGCCGCTTCAGCAGGTCGACGATGTGCTCCATCATCGGCCGGTTGACCAGGGGCAGCATCGGCTTGGGGGCGTTGGAGGTCAGCGGGCGCAGCCGGGTGCCCTCGCCTCCCGCCATGATCACGGCCTTCATGCCCTGAACCTACCTGCCGGCGGTCCGACGAGGCAGCCCCGGACGGCAGCGGCCCGGTGGGTCGAAGGTCCCTCAGGATCCGGTCAGGTCACGTGCCGGCGGCGCCCGCGGCCCGTCGCGACGCTCGCGCCGCCCGCAGGTTCTCCCGCCACAGCGGGACGTACAGCACGGCGGCGTAGTACGAGAGCACGAGCCCCGGGATCCCCGCCAGCCATCCGAGGGCGGTGAACACCGGCGCGACCGACAGGTCCGACGCACCGGCCAGCAGCAGCGGGAAGGCGAACATGAGGCCGAAGGTGCCGGCCTTGCCGAACCAGGTGACGTCGACGGGCTTGGCCCCGAGCACCGTGATGACCACCGTGATGGCCGCCACCACGACCTCGCGCCCCAGCACGACGAGGCAGAACCACAGGGGGACGGCCCCGTCGACGATGATGCCGACGATCCCCACGAAGAACATCACCCGGTCGGCGGTCGGGTCGAGCACCTTGCCCAGCCTGGACACCTGGCCGGTGTGGCGGGCCACGTAGCCGTCGCACCAGTCGGTGGCCCCCATCAGGGCCAGCACGGCCGCCGCAGCCGCCCGGTTGCCCTGGCCGACGAGCAGCCACCAGTACAGCGGCAGGAACAGCAGCCGGCCGGTGGTGATGACGTTGGGGAGGGTCCAGACGCGGTCGAGCGGCTCGTGGACCCCGTCGGGCGGGGTGCTGGCCCCCCCGGGCGGGGCCGGCTCGGGATCGGCGGCCGCGCTCACCTCCGACAATCTACGATCTGGCCCCGATGGCCACGATCTTCACCCGCATCATCGACGGCGAGCTGCCCGGCCGCTTCGTGCACCGCGACGACCGCTGCGTCGCCTTCTTGTCGATCAACCCCCTCCAGCCCGGCCACACGCTGGTCGTGCCCATCGCCGAGGTCGACCACTGGGTCGACCTCGAGCCCGACCTCGCCGCCCACCTCATGACGGTGAGCCAGCGCATCGCCCGGGCCCAGCAGCTGGCGTTCAGCCCGGTGAAGGTGGGCCTCATGATCGCCGGCCTCGAGGTCCCCCACGTCCACCTGCACGTGGTCCCGATCCGAGGCGTGCACGACCTCGACTTCGCCAACGCCGACCAGCACCCCGACCCGAGCGACCTCGACGACGCCGCCGAGCTCCTCCGCGCCGCCCTCGACGCCACGGCCTAGGGCCGTCGGCCCGGGTCCCGGACGGCCGCTCAGGTCGACCCGCCCGGCGGCGGCCGCAGCGATTCGCTGCCCCGGCGGGTGAACAGCTCGATCCCCTGGTCCGAGGACACCTCCTGGAACCCGAGCGAGTCCAGGCCGAGGCGGAAGACCTGCTTCTCGACGTCGTTCCACTGCGGCACCTGGCGGTCGTCGAGCACGATGACGTCGACGCCGTCGGCGGCCCGTACGGGGTCGGGCCGGTCCCCCGCCTCGAGCACGAAGAGGCGATCGCGCTCGGCGAGCAAGGTGGCCAGCGACGGTGACGTGCGCACCGAGGCATCGGGCTGGACCCGGTCGGCCGCCTGGATGCGGGCGTAGTCGACGATGTCCTGGCCGCCCCAGTTCCAGGGCTGGCGGTACGGCGACGACGCCGCGTCGCGCACGAAGAAGACGGCGCTGGCCAGCAGCAGCGCCCCGAGGACGCGCCGGTCGACGGTGACCTTCTCGACCCCCATGCGGCCGATGCGCGCCAGGGCGAAGGCGGTGGCCAGGAAGATGAACGCGGTGATGGCCACCGTCTGCTGGCCGAACACGGCGTCTCGGGGCACGTCGGCGACCAGGTACAGGAACTGCAGGGGCAGCACCGGGACCAGGTAGCGGAAGGCGATCACCGGCAGGAAAGCGACAGGGGCGAACAGCACCACGAACAGCTGGAAGTTCTGCTCGCTGGTGAGCCGGCCCAGGACCTCGAACGGGTGGGTGACCATGCCGCCGAGGATCGACAGCGGGGTCGAGCCGAACTGGGCGAACGCACCCACGTGGGCGTAGCTGCCGTCGCCGAACCAGGGCTGGACGACGGCGGTGCACAGCACCGTCCACCCGAAGCCGGCGGCCAGGGTGGTCCAGCCGGCCCGGCGATGCCCCTCGACCACCAGCAGCCCGCCGAGCCCGGCGACGGCCAGGCCGAGGTCGGCCCGGGCGAGCACCACCACGGCGCAGCAGGCGGCGAAGGGCCACCAGCGGCCTCGCAGGCCGTAGTACATGGCCCCGAGCAGGGCGGGCAGGGCGAGCGTCTCGGGATGGAACCCGTCGAGGTTCAGGTTGTGCAGCACCGGGTAGCAGGCGTAGACGAACAGCACGGTGAGCGTGGCCCCCGGCCGGAGGTTGGCCAACCGGCGGCAGATCCACCACACCGGCACCACGCCCAGGGCCAGGGCGGCCGCCTGCACCAGCAGCAGCGCCGGGATGATGGGCAGCACGAAGGTCACGAGGGTGACCGGGTAGAAGAGGAACGCGGCCTGCTGGGCCAGCACGTGGGCGTCGGTCGTCACGGTGACGACCGGGCGGGCGCCCTGGCCGATCTTCCAGGCCGCCTGGCTGTAGGCGGCGAGATCGAGGGTGCCGTCGAGGGACCGGGCCTTGGCCAGCGCCAGGGCGGCGAGCAGCACGAACAGGGCGGCGGCGACGGCCCAGGGCACGACGCGATCGGACCACTCGCTGTCGAGCCGGGCCTGCCAGCGCAGCGAGAGGTTGTCGAGGCGCCGCCGGAGCGGAACCGTCATCGGGGTGCCCTACCCATCACCGTCGACCGGGTCGATGAGGTGGGCGCCCTTGTTGCGCACGTTGTTCACCTCGGTGCTCACCGGGTGCAGCGTGAGCAACGACGGTGGCGCCGGCACCAGCAGCCGGCCGAGCAGCTCGGTGTCCTGCTGCTCGGGATCGAGCCAGGACTCCCAGGCGTCGGGCGCCAGGATGACCGGCATGCGGTCGTGCACGGGCGCGACCATCTCGTTGGGCGGGCCCGTGATGATCGTGCACGAGTGCAGCGATTCGTCGGGACGATCCGGGTCGCGCCACACCTCCCACAGCCCGGCGAAGGCCAGCGGCGCACCGTCGGGTCGGTGGATGTACATGGGCTGCTTGGCCTTGTGGCCCGGGATCTTCTTCCACTCGTAGAAGCCGTCGGCGGGTATCAGGCAGCGCCGCTTGCGGAAGGCGTGGCGGTAGGCGTTCTTGGTGGCGAGGCCCTCGGCCCGGGCGTTGATCATGCGGTTGCCGACCGACGGGTCCTTCGCCCAGAACGGCACCAGGCCCCAGTGCAGCTCCTCCAGCTTGCGCACCCCGCCGTCGACCAGGACCACGTACACGTCGTTGGTCGGCGCCACGTTCCAGCTGGGCTCCAGGGCCGCCTCCACCGCCAGCTCGGCGTCGAAGTAGCGCGCCAGCTGGTCGGGCGGGGTGCTCGAGACGAACCGTCCGCACATCGCCGGTCACGCTAGTGCGGCCCCCTGACGGTGACCGCCTGCGGCCGGTCAGCCGGACCTGGGGCCGTCGCTCCCGACCGCCGTCGGATCGGGGCCGGCGGGATCGGCGAACGAGCCGTGCCGTCCGGCGCCGCCGGCGAACACGGCCGCCCCGGCCTGGGTCTCGCCCGACACGATCACCTCCCAGCCGAAGCCGTGCTCCGAGACCAGCGCCTCCTCCTCGTCGAGGCCCCACTGGGCGAGCACCGAGGCCCGGTCGGACCGGAGGCAGCGCTGGGGGAAGGCGGCGAGCTCACCGGCCAGGTCGAGCGCGCCCGCCAGCGCCTCGCCCGGTGGGCACAAGCGGTTGGCCAGGCCCATGGTCCGGGCCTCCTCACCGGACACGCCGCGCCCCGTGAGGACGAGGTCGAGGGCGTGGCTCTGGCCGATGAGCCGGGGCAGCCGCACCGTGCCCCCGTCGATCAGGGGCACCCCCCACCGCCGGCAGTAGACGCCGAAGACGGCGTCGGCCGCCGCCACCCGCAGGTCGCACCACAGGGCCAGCTCCAGTCCCCCGGCCACGGCGTGGCCCTCGACGGCCGCGATGCCGGGCTTGGAGAGCCGCATGCGGCTCGGGCCCATCGGGCCGTCGCCGTCGGGGGTGACCCGGTTGGCCCGGTCCGAACCCGCGGCGGCGGCCTTGAGATCGGCGCCGGCGCAGAAGGTGCCCCCGGCGCCCGTGAGCACGGCCACGGCGAGCTCGTCGTCGGCGTCGAAGCGACGGAAGGCGTCGGCCAGCGCCGCCGCCGTCGGGCGATCCACGGCGTTGCGCACCTCGGGTCGGTCGATGGTGACGACGACGACCGGCGGCTCGGCCTCGTAGCGGACGGTGGCTGGGTTCGACGGGTCGGCGGTCATGGCGATCAGTGGACCACATCTCGACGGAGCACCGCCCCGGAGCGCACGCACCAGCCGGACCGGGGCGCTCGGCACGTCAGCCGATGGTCGGCAGACGCTTCTTCGTCGTGGTGGGCCCGTAGGTCGGGAGCTTGAACGTCGTCGTCGTGAAGCTCGGCATCGAGTACGTCGGCACGGTGTACGTCGGCACGGACACGGCCCCGCCCCGCGACGCCGGACCGGATCCGGTCGACGTCGTGGTGCAGCCGGTCGCCAGCACCACGGCGACGGCCAGCCCGAGACCGAGCGCTGCTCCTCGTCGGCTCCGGATCACGCCGGCATCCCCTCGACCGATCCCCACAGCGCCCGGGGCGTGCGCTGTCGCTTCGCCACGGACATCTCCCGGTCGGCGTCACGGATGACGAGGGTCAGGTCGTCATCCGCTCGAGGCCGGGACGTGCCGATGCCGGCGGCCGGCGCCCAGGAGCCACCCTCCCACCCGATCGGCTCCTCGAGGCAGGTGACGACGTCCCCGTCGACCCACTCGATGAGCGCCTTGTGCGTCCGCGCACCCGCCACCCCGCGTTCATCGGCAGTTCCGCACCGAACTTGACGCTCCATGACGTGGCGCCCGGCCGGTCGTCGCCGCCTATCCCTCGGCGGTCTCGCCCAGGGTCCGGCGCAGCTCGGCCTCCCACGCCACCACCTCCGGGGGCAGGGCGCCAGCCCGCAGGCGCGCCAGCTCGGGGTGCCCGGCGTCGCGGTCGGCGTCCCACTCGTCGGCGAAGCGGCCCGACGCGATGTCGGCCACGAGCTCGCGCATGGTGGCCGGCACGTCGAGGTGGTCGTAGCGACCCTGGCGCGACAGCTGCCCGTACTGGCTGGTGGGCGAGTGGTGGGCCATCTGGGCGGCGTAGCCCTCCAGCCGCAGCAAGCGGTAGGTGCGCTCGACCTCGCCCGACAGGAACAGCTCGGTCAGCACCGCCTCGAGCGGGATGCCCTGTTCGAGCATCACCTCGACGAACGACTGGCTCACCCGCCGCAGGGCGGGCGCCAGCACCTGCTCCACCGAAAGGTCGAGGACCGCCTCCTGCGTCGCCGTCATCTCGATGGCGCCCTGCCGCAGCCCACCGATGGCGTCGGCCACCGCCAGCGTGCGGGCCAGGGCGGTGCCGGTCTCGTCCCGCACGACCCCCAGGGCCGTGATGAACCCGACGCCGTCGGTGTAGCAGCGGCGCACCTCGGGTCCGAGCATGCGGGGCGCGACCAGTCCGACGTCGCACGTGGGCTCGAACCGGCTGAAGGCCGCGACGTAGCCGCTGGCCAGGACGACGAGCGCTTCCGGCCGGGGCACCAGGCCCAGCCCGGGGATGGCGTCGTCGGGGACGAGCACGCAGATCACGTCGGCGTCGGCGGCGGTGCCGGGCTCACCGGTGCTGAACCCGTCCGCCTCGGCCTGCTCGCGCGACGCGTCGGCCCGGGCCGCGACCCGCACCGCCAGCCCCGAGTCGCGCAGGTTCAGCGCCCAGGATCGGCCCTGGTTGCCGTAGCCGACCACCGCCACGTCGGCGTCGGCGAGCACCCTCGGGTCGGCGTCGGCTCGGTGGTAGGTGGTCGTCATGCTCGTTCCCCCGGATCGGCGCCGGCGATCGGTTCGGGCGATCGGTTCGGGCGATAGGTTCGGGCGATCGCCTCGGCCCTGCTCCCGCCGGCGAGGAAGGTTCGCCGAGTGATGGCCGCGGCCGGACCGCGCCCGGCCACGGTCGCCGAGTGTAGGAGCGCCCGCCCTCGTCGGGGGAAGGACCGCCGACCCTCGGCGGTAGCATCTGACGGTGCCCCCGACCGCGTCTCGCACGCCGCTGCGGCGCGACGCCATCGTGGACGAGGCCCGGGTCCTCATCGCCCGCGACGGCCTCGACGCCCTCACGCTGCGGCGCCTCGCCGACCAGTTCTCCGTGAGCGCGCCGGCCCTGTACGCCCACTTCCACGACAAGGACGACCTGCTCCGAGCGGTGGCCGAGCGCCAGTTCGACGAGCTGATGGCGCGCTACCGCGAGATCGACGCCGCCGCCGATCCGGCCCGCCCGCTCGACCGGGTGCGGGCGCAGTGCCGCAACTACGTGCGCATGTCCCAACAGGACCCCGAGCTGTTCCGGGTCATGTTCCTCTTCCCCCCCGACCTCGGCGGGGTCCTCGGCGTGCCCGAGGGCAGCGAGCTGCCCGCCGCCACCCAGGCCTTCCAGATGGCGCTCGGCGCGCTGGAGGACGCCATCGCCGCCGGGCACCTGGACGTGCAGGACCCGCTGCCGGTCGCCCTCACGCTGTGGGCGGGCGTCCACGGGATCGCCAACATGTTGCTGCTCGGCCTCGGCCTCACCCCCGAGGCCGAGGACGCGCTGGTGGCCGAGGTGACCGGCCGCATCCTGCGCGGCTACGGCGCCGACGCCTGAAGCGGGCCGGGCCGGCTACCAGAGGGCGTCGAGCTCGTCGGCGACCTCGCGCACGCTGGCCTGCAGCTCGTCGGGCACCGAGGCCAGGGTCTCGTCGGTGATCTCCGAGGAGAAGCGCAGGCGCTCGGCGTCGACGAGCTCGTGGTTGGCCGGTGACCACGCGCTGTGGAGGATGACCGGGATGGTCTCCTTGTTGGTGCCCATCAGCGTGGCGACCGGGCCGTCGCCGACGCGCGCTGCGTCGAAGACGTCGATGCGAAGACCGTCGTCGTTGCACACGGGTTGCACCACGTAGCCGTCGTGGCCGCCGGGGTCGCGACCGGCATAGGCGCTGGCCCCCGCGGTGGCACCCACGGCCCGGGGTGCGAACGCCGGCGACGTGATGTGGTCCGAGGTGTCCGGGTACTCCCATCGGGCCTTGAGCTCCATGCTCCCCCGCTCGAAGGAGCACAGCGCCCCGGGGGTCTCCTCCCGCACCTGGTCCAGGTCGATGCGGCCCTCGTACAGCTTGGCCGCCCGGGCCGAGATGTTGCCGGGACGGCACCCCTGGTAGCTCACGTGGTGGAGGGTGGGGGCGGTCATGCCCTCCAGGCTCCAGTCCATGGCCGACAGCTGGAGGTTGAAGGTCCAGTCGTCCTTGAAGCTGCCCTGCTCCAGCACCTTGCCGCTCTCGGGGTCGAAGACCACCTCGACGATCGTCTCGGGAGCCATGGCCATGTTGTAGAGGCCCACCGTCGCCGGATCGACGGGGTTGCCGTTGACGTCGACGTCGTCGGGCCGCAGGTACAGCGCGAGGTCCATGAGGTCCATGCCCTCCCACACCACCGACACCCCGTCGGTGTCGTCCCAGCGTGCGTAGTAGTGGCCGTTGGGCGGCGACATGGTGAAGCACACCGGGCTGATCGGCGTCCCCGACGGCACGCCCTCGAGGGCGTCCTTGCGGATCAGCCACACCGGGACCTCGTCGTCGATGGTGGCCGTGCGCTCACCACCCGCCATCTCGCCGGGGTCGGCCTTGAAGTTCCCCGAGTCGCACAGGATGACCCAGTCGCGGGTCTGGCTCACGGTGTGGGTCGAACCGTCGAAGCTGATGCCGTCGAGCGGCCAGTGCCGCACCTGGGTGCCGTCGTCGCGGTCGTAGCGAACCAGGGACGGGCGCATGCCCACCGTCGGCGTCATGGTGAAGTCGAGCTTCACGGTCCACAGGCAGTGCCGCTCGGGGTCGGCCACGGGGTGGGCCGAGGAGAGCAGGAACGGCAGCACCCCACCCATGCCCAGCGAGCTGCCTCCCCAGCTGTCGACGTGGCCGACCTCGGACACGAACTCCAACGTGCCCGGGTGCAGCTCGACGGGACGACCGGCGTCCCAGGTGACGTACAGGCGGTCGCCCCACGGCAGCGGCGCGGTGTTGGCGCAGTTCGGCGGCCCGAACGGCGACAGGTAGCCGGTCGGCCCGCCGCTGAACAGATCGGCGTGGCGGTTCCACAGGCGCTTGCCGGGCGTCTCGATGGTCACGCTCTCCCACCGGAACCGTCCTGGGGCCGCCCCGCGGGCACCGGGCTCGAGCGACAGCCGGCACACGGCGCCGAAGTCGAAGATGGCGTAGGGCAGGCCGTGGCCGTTGAGCGGGCTGGAGTACAGGACCTCACCGCTGATGTCGGCGGGCCACTCCCCCGCCACCACCTCGAGGTCGAAGTCGCGGTGGGGCGTGGTCGTGAGGCTGCGGGTGCGGGCATGTCGGCTCCCTGGTCGTGGATCCCGGGCGGGGTTAACGGCGTTCACCCCTGACGGAACAACGTTTAGCACACGGCGTCGGCCCGGTGCGGCGAGGCGCTCCCGGCGTCACCACCCGATGCCGGGGTCGGGCGGGAACAGCCGGCCCCGCTCGGCCATCAACCGGTCGCAGTCCCAGTCGCGGCCGACCCGCTGCAACAGGATGGGGCTCAGCGACCGGTCGGGCACCTGGGCCCAGTTGGCGTCGGTGTTCTCGAGGATGGACAGCGACGCCCCGACCACCAGCTGCTCGGAGCTGTCCTTCACCGTCCCGCGCAGCGAGTCCGGGCCGTCCTGGACCATGTCGTAGGCGAAGATCTCGCGCCGGGCCAGGTACAGCTCGCCGTCGCCCGCCTCGCCGAAGTGCACGACCACGGTGATGCCGGGCTTCCCGTCGCCGTCGTCGTCGACGATGCGAGGGTCGCGCGGGTCGGTCGGCAGCGCCTCGTTGGCGGGGTCGGCCAGGCGGATGCCCACCGGGGTGGGCGTGCCCGGGCGCAGCACCCGCCGGGCGCCGGCCTCACCGCTGACCTCGACCGGGGTGCTGACCGGCTTGATGGCCCGGGTGCCGGCGTCGGAGATCGACGTCTTGATGGGCTGGTCGGTCACCTGGTCGGCGTGGCAGAACTCCTCGGACTCGATGAGGCGGTCCCCCTCGACGGCGAAGTCGGTGAAGCCGTAGCTGATGATCATGGTCTTCATCGGCGAGCCCTGGTAGGCGACGATGTCGTAGTGCGCCCACCGGCCGGCGAGCTCGGCCCCGGCCACCGTCGGTGCCGTGGTGCCGGTCGCGGCGGGTGCCGCCCCGCCGGTCCCCACGACGTCGCCGCTGCAGGCCGCCACGATCGTCGACACCGCCAGCAGCACCGCCAGCCGACCGGCGCGCCCGGCCCTCACGACGGCTCCACGTAGCCGTCGAGGGCGTCGGACACCTCGGTGCCCGGGGGCAGCCGGTCGGGACCGATGGCCAGGTCGACGGCCCGCTGAAAGTGGTGGATGAGCCGCTCGTGCCAGCCCAGCTGGAACGGCCGGGCCCCCCGCGACGACACCGAGGCCTGGATGGGCGCCATGTTGGCGGTGTCCTGGGCCATGACGGTGTCGAACAGGGTCATGCGCAGCCGGTGGTCCTCGGGCACGTCCTCGCTCTCCCACGCCGGCGCGTACCACCGCAGCTCCAGCTCGGTGGCGTCGACACCGACCGGCCACATGCACAAGAAGGTGAACGCGCCCGTGTCCATGGGCACGACCAGGTTGGGGAAGATCCCGAACGAGGTCGACGTCTGGCGCCACAGCAGCGGCACCGACGGGTTGTCGTGCTCGGGCGAGACCATGGGCAGGTCGCGCAGCTCCTCCCGCTTCTCGACGGTGAGGCGGCTGTGGCCGTTGGGCAGCATCGCCACCGTGGTGGCCTGGTCGTCGTAGAGCAGGGCGGCGTTGTCGGGGTGCACGGTGCGGATGTGGTACACCTCGAGGAAGGCGTCCACCATGAGCTTCCAGTTGCAGGCGAGGTGGTGCACCTGGGTGCCGACCAGCCGCATGCTCGGACCGTCGATGTCGAGCATCTGGTCGCAGATCGGGCCGAGGAACTGCGTCAGGGGCACGACGTCGGGGTCCTCGCTCACGAACACCCACCCCTCCCAGCGCTCGCACCGGACCGGCACCAGGCCGAGCTGGTCGGTGTCGAGCCCGGCGAAGCTGCGGGCGTCGGGGACGGCCTTGAGCACGCCGTCGGTGCCGTAGCTCCAGCTGTGGTACTGGCAGGTGAGGCGACGGGCCGTGCCGCAGTCGTCGCGCGTCACGGGTGCACCGCGGTGGCGGCAAGCGTTGTAGAAGGCGCGCAGCTCGCCGTCCTCGCCCCGCACGATCACGATCGGCGCCCCCGAACGGGTGAAGAGCCGGTACGAGCCGGGGTCGGGCCACTCGGACTCGTGACCGGCGAAGAGCCAGGTCCGGGGGAAGAGGTGCTCGCGCTCGAGGGCGTAGAACGTCGGGTCGACGTAGCGCCCCGTCGGGATCAGCGGCACCGGGACCGCCTCCGGCGGCGGCTCGGCGCGGTCCTTCTCGACGGCGATCCGCTCACGGATCCGTTGCTCGAGCACTGCGTCCACCGACGGGACCCCCCTCGTTGCTGCGGCCCGGTCCGCGCTCGCGGTCGCCTCGACCGGGCGGACGGGTTAACGTCGTTAATCTAGCAGCCAGGACGTCGCCTGCCCGATCGTCCGGTCCAGCCCCGGGAGGCCACCATGACCAGCACGACCACCGACCCGGCCGCGGCGCCCGGGGGGCTGCGCGGCCACGTGACCAACGCCGCCGCCCAACCGGACCTGACCGGCAACCTGTGCCCGGTCGCCGACGAGATCGACGTGGCCGACCTGCCCGTGACCGGCGCGCTGCCGCCGGGGCTGCGCGGCGCGTTCGTGCGCAACGGGCCCAACCCCCTGTTCGAGCCCATCGGCCGGTACAACATGCTCGACGGCGACGGGATGCTCCACGGCATCACGCTCGGCGACGGCCGGGCGAGCTACCGCAACCGGTGGGTGCGCTCACGAGGGCTGCAGGCCGAGCTCGCCCTCGGCCGGGCCGTCTACCCCGGCCTGGGCAACGTCATGGACTTCCCCGACCGCTCGTTGACGGGCGACGCCGGACCGGTGAAGAACGTGGCCAACACCCACGTCATCCGCCATGCCGGTCGGTGGCTGGCGCTGTGGGAGGGCGGCCTGCCCACCGAGATCACGCCCGAGCTCGACACGGTGGGCGAGCACGACTTCGGCGGCCGCCTGCGGGGCTCGATGACCGCCCACCCCCGCATCGACCCCCGCACGGGCGAGCTGGTGTGCTTCGCGTACTCGCTGTTCGCCCCGTACCTGCGCTACTTCGTCGTCGACGCCTCGGGTGAGCTCGTGCACTCGGTCGAGCTCGACCTGCCGGCGCCGGTGATGATGCACGACTTCGTGATCACCGAGGACCACGCCGTGTTCCTCGACTCCCCCATCGTGTTCAACATGGAGTCGCTCGGGCACGGGCCGATGGTGTCGTGGCGACCCGAGAACGGGACCCGGCTCGGGGTCATGCCGCGGCGCGGCGGTGCCGACGACATCACCTGGTACGAGATCGAGCCGGGCCACGTCCAGCACTTCTGGAGCGGCTGGGCCGACGGCGACCGCATCGAGCTGTGCGGGTCGCGCTTCGACGCGCCGGACTTCGGGATCGACTCGGAGGCCCCGCTCGACCGCTCGGTGGCCGACCCGACGCCCGGACGTCCCGCCCGGTTCTGGGTCGACCTCGCCCGCGGCGCCGCCGGGTGGGAGCCCATCGACGACCTCGGGGGCGACTTCAACCGCATCAACGACGCCTACAACGGGGTCCGCGTGCGCTGGCTGTACCTGTCGGCCTTCCTGCAGGCCGATCGACGCATCGGGGACTTCGACACCATCGTGAAGTACGACGAGACCGACGGGAGCCGCACGCTGTGGACGGCGGGCCCGCACGGCCACGTCGGCGAGACCGTGTTCGCCGCCGATCCGGACGGCACCGCCGAGGACGACGGCTGGCTGCTCAACATCGTCTACGACGACCAGCGCGACACCAGCGACCTCGTCGTGCTCGACGCCCGCGACGTGGCCGCCGGACCCGTGGCCACCGTGCACCTCCCCCGCCGGGTGCCGTTCGGGTTCCACGCCAACTGGTTCGCCGCCGAGTCCTGAGCGCCGCCCGTGACCCGGCGATCCGACATGTGTCCCGACCCCCGAGCACCTGCCACCGGCCCGGCCCGCACCCGAGCTGCGGTCGCCCCCGCGGTCGCCCTCGCCGTCGCCGTGCTCCTCGGAGTCTGCGGCTCGTCAGCGGGCACCGCTGATCGGGCGGCGCCGGGCCCGGGTGCGACGCCCGGCACCGGCTCGGCCGTGGCGGCGCCGACCACCAGGCCCCGACCCGTCCAGACGCTCGACATCACCGGGACCGAGTACGCCTTCGCCATGCAGCCCGCCGGCGGCCAGGGGCTGCGACCGGGGTGGACGAAGGTGTCGTTCCACAACACCGGCGGCGAGGCCCACCAGGTGATGTTCGCCCGCCTGAAGGACGGGGTCGACCTCGGACAGCTCGCCGCGGCCGCCGGTGGGGACTCGTCGGGCTCGAAGGCCATCGAGTACGTGGACATGCTCGGCGGCGTCAGCTACGTGGGTCCTGGCCGCGCGGTGGAGGCGATGGTCGACCTGCCCGCGGGCACCGTCATGGCCATGTGCTACGTGCCCGACGCCCACGGCGTGGCCCACGCCCTCATGGGCATGTCCACCATGCTCCAGGTCGGCGGCGCGTCCGACGCCGGCGGCCCAGGCGGGACGACCGACGCCGGGACCGAGCCGCTGCAGGGCACCATCGTGATGGACGCCGACGGCTACCACCTGCCCGAGGCGCTGCCCGCCGGCTGGTACCGCGTCGTCAACCGCGACGGTGGTGCCGGCGGACGGGGCCTGCACGAGCTGTCGATCCTCGGCCTGCGGGACGACCTGACGGCAGACGGGCTCGACCGACTCCTCGGCGAGCTGGCCACCAACGCCACCCCGAGCGTGCCGCTCGTCGCCCTCGGCGGCATGGGGGCGCTGTCCGGGGGGTTCGAGGGCTACCTGTACCTCGACCTGCCGCCCGGGCCCTACCTCGCGGTGGACTTCATGCCGGACCCGGGCCGTCCCGATCCCCACCTGCTCGACGGCTACGTCGGGCGGTTCCGGGCGTGACGACCAGGAGGTCCAGGCGATGACGACCCTGCTGACGGGGGGCCGGGTGATCGACGGGACCGGCACGCCACCGGCGCCGGCCGACGTGGCCCTCGAGGGAGACCGCATCGTCGCGGTGGGGCCCGAGGCGGCCGCCGCCGCCGGCCCCGATGCCGTCGTCCACGACGTCGGCGGGCTGACCGTCCTGCCGGGCCTCATCGACGCCCACTGCCACATCACCTTCGGTGAGCCGGCCAGCAACGACGAGCTCTTCTTCCACCGCCCGCAGTCGACGGCGGCCCTCGTCGCTGCGTTCAACGTCGGCAAGCTGCTGCTGGCCGGGGTCACCGGCTTCCTCGATGCCGATTGCATCTACGACCTCGGCCCCTCGCTGCGCGACGCCATCGAAGCCGGGCTGGTGGAGGGCCCCCGCATGACCGCCGGCCTCAACGCGCTGCTCACCGCCGCCGGTGGCACCGCCGGTCGGCTCATCCCCGACACCGGCCGCGTGGGCTACGCGCACGTGGTCGGCGACCGCGACGAGATGGTCCGGGTCACCCGCCAGCAGGTCAAGCACGGCGCCGACTGGATCAAGATCCACGTCACCGGCTCCCTGCCCAACCGGCACGGCGAGCTGACGGTGTGGTCCCTCGACGAGCTGCGTGCCGTCACCGAGACGGCCCACGCCCTCGACACCCCGACCATCGCCCTTGCCGCAACGCCGAGTCGACCCGCCTGGCGGCCGAGGCGGGGGTCGACCTGATCCTGCACGCCAGCTACCTCGACGAGCCCGCGGTCGAGGCCATGGTCGCCGCCGGGTGCGCGGTCGCCCCCACCTTCACCTTCCTCGCCAACCTCGCCGATCACGGGGCGCTCGTCGGGGCCATGACCACCCAGGTCGACCTGTTCCGCGGCGAGATCCAGGCCACCGCCGACATGCTGCGCACCGCCTACGACGCCGGCGTGCCCGTGCTGTGCGGGTCCGAGAGCGGCTTCTCCCTGACCCCCTACGGGCACTGGCACGCGCGGGAGATGGAGGTGCTGGTGGAGGCCCTCGGCCTGTCGCCGCTCGAGGCCATCTCGTGCGCCACCCGCAACGGTGCCATCGCGCTGCGCCGCCCACTGGACTCCATCGGCGTCATCGCCACCGGGGCCGCCGCCGACGTGCTCGTGGTCGACGGCGACCCCGCCGCCGACGTGTCGGTGCTCGGCGACCGGCGCCGCCTGCGCCACGTGTTCTCCCGGGGCCGAGCCGTCGACCTCGACCGGCCGTGGCCCGAGCGCTCCCCTGCCCATGGAGAAGGTGGGCACCTGGTCGGCCCCCCCTCACCTGGGACCTGGTGCACCGGTGAGCGGGCCCGCGGGCACAAGGCCGCACCGTCGTGGTCACCGGCGCCGGGCACGGCCTCGGCGCCGCCGTCGCCGAGGCGGCGGCCGACGCCGGTTGGACGGTGGGTGCCCTCGACCGCGACGGCGAGGCCGCGGCCCGCACCGCCGAGCGGCTCGCCGGGCAGGCGGTGGGCCTGACGGCCGACACCACCGACGAGCGCCGTGGACGCCGCCCTCGACAGGTTTGCCGAGGCGACCGGGACGACCGCACCCGACGCCGCCGTGTGCAGCGCCGGCATCGTGCGGTTCGGACCGCTCCTCGATGCCACCGTCGACGACTGGCGGGCCGTCGTCGACGTCAACCTGACCGGCACGTTCGTCACGGCCCGAGCGGTGGCCCGCCGGCTGGTGACGGCCCGCCAGCCGGGCAGCATCGTCACGGTCACGTCGATGAACGGCGTGGCGCCGGGCCCCAACGCCGGCGCCTACGGCGCCACCAAGGCCGGGGTGGCCCGCCTCACCCAGCAGATGGCCCTCGAATGGGGGACCCACGGCATCCGGGTCAACGCGGTCGCGCCCGGGCTCATCGACGCCGGCATGTCCGAGCCCATCTACGCCGACCCCGACATCCGGCGCCGCCGGTCGAGCCGGGTGCCCCTGGGTCGCCTCGGCCGCAGCGACGACGTGGCCGCCGTCGTGCTGTTCCTGCTGTCGGAGGCGGCCGCCTACGTCACCGGGACCGAGCTGCTCGTCGACGGCGGCGTGACCATGAGCGTGATCGGGTCCCTGCCCCGCCCCCGGTCGGTCGACTCGGTGGGCGTCGCCGACCCCACCGACGGCGACGGTGACCGGTGACCCGCCAGCTGCTGCTCAGCGGCGGGCCCACCCACGAGTTCGCCGCCACCTCGGCCATGCTCGCCGAGCTGGTGGCCTCCGACGGGATCGCCACGACCATGGTCACCGAGCCCGCCGACGCCGTGGCCGTCCTGCGGGCCGCCGAGCGCGGTGGCGGCGAGCCGATCGACCTGTTCACCGTGAACGCCCTGCGCTGGCGGATGGCCGAGGACCGCTACGCCGACCAGCGCGCCGAGCACGCCGTGAGCCTCGACCCCGCCGACCTGGCCGTCGTCGACCGCTTCGTGCGGGGTGGCGGCGGTCTGCTGGCCCTGCACACCGCCGTGATCTGCTTCGACGCCGACCCGACCTGGCACCGGCTGTGCGGGGCGGCGTGGCGCTGGGAGCGCTCGTCGCACCCCCCGCTCGGCCCGGTGGACGTGCAGGTGACCCCCGCCGGCCGCGCCCATGCGCTCACCGGTGACGTGGCGCCCTTCGTGATCGAGGACGAGGTGTACGGGTTCCTCGACCTCGTCGACGACGTCGAGCCGCTCCTCGTCGCCGAGCACGGTGGACGCGCCCACCCGCTGCTGTGGGCGCGGGCGGTCGGCGACGGACGGGTGGTCACCGACCTGCTCGGCCACGGACCGGCCTCCTTCGCGCACCCGACCCACCGCAGGATCCTGGCCCGGGCCGCATCCTGGGCCGCCACCACGAGGAGCCCGGCATGAGCGAGGCGACCGAGCCGACCGTCGTCACCGTCAGCACCTACGAGGGCGCGCGACGCCTTCCGCCAGAAGCACCTGCGCCAGGCGCTCTACGACGCCGGAGACGTCGTGATGGCCGACGTGCTGGTGAACCTCCACGGCGACGAGCACCGCGCCCGCCGGCGGCTCGAGAACCGCCTCTTCCGCCGCGACACCCAGCAGCGCTACGAGCGCGCCCTCTTCCCGCCCATCGTGGCCGAGACCCTCGCCCCCCACGTCGCCGCCGGCCGGGCCGAGCTGGTCGGCCTCAGCCACCAGCTCATGATGAACCTGGCCGCCTTCACCGCCGGCGTCGATCGGCCCCAGCGCACGGCCGAGGAGACGCGGCACCTGTACTCGTACATGATGCGGTTCATCGAGGGCGCCACCCTGGCGCACTACACGGGCGATCGCGACGCCAAGCGGGCCGAGGTGGCCGCCGCCCTCGCCGCGTTCGACGAGGAGTTCCTCCAGCCGTCGATCGCCCGGCGCCGGGCGGCCCTGGACGCGGTGGCGGCCGGCGACCTCGACGAGGACGACCTGCCCCGCGACGTGCTCACCGTGCTGCTGCGCAACCAGGACGACCTCGACCTCGCCCCCGACGTCGTGCTGCGCGAGACCTGCTTCTACCTCCTCGCCGGCGCCCACACCTCGGCGACGGCCTTCGTGCGGACGCTGCACAACGTGTTCGAGCTGGATCGTGGCGCCCCGGCCGACGGCGAGCGGGCCCGTCACGACCTGGCCTTCCTGCAGCGCTGCGTCCACGAGACCGTCCGCCTGCAGCCCTCGAGCCCGGTGGCCATGCGGTGGGCGCTGGAGCCGATGACGCTGCTGGGCGGCGAGGCCGTGGCGCCCGGCGACAAGGTGGTCATCGACCTCATGGCGGCCAACCGGGATCCGGGCGCCTACGGCGCCGACGCCGACGCCTTCGATCCGCACCGCCACCTCGACCCCGGCGTGGCGCCATGGGGGCTCAGCTTCGGGCTCGGCATGCACGCCTGCATCGGCCAAGAGCTGGCGGCCGGCAGCGACCTCGGCACCGGCGACGACCCCGAGCGGCTCTACGGCCTCGTGCCCGTCGCCGTGCAGGCCGTGCTGGCCGCCGGCGCCCGCCCCGACCCCGACGACCCGGCCCGGCTCGACCCCACCTCGGAGCGGGGCTACTGGGCGTCCTACCCGGTGCTGTTCTGACCATGGGCGCCGCGGTGTGGGAGGCCACGCCCGAGGTTCGGGCCCGGACGAACACGGCGCGGTTCATGGCCGAGCACGGCATCGCCGGGTACGACGAGCTGGTGGCCCGCTCGATCGAGGACCCAGAGTGGTTCTGGACGTCGGTCGTCGCCTTCCTGGGCGTGCCGTTCCAGCGACCCGCAACCCGGGTGCGCGACCAGTCGGCCGGGGTGGCGTGGACCACGTGGTGGCCCGACGGGGCGGTCAACCTGTCGGCCGTCTGCCTCGACCGGTGGGCCGACGACGCCGCCCACGCCGGGCGCACCGCCCTGGTGCACGAGGCCGAGGACGGCACCACCGGTGAGGCCACCTTCGCCGAGCTGCGCGACGAGGTGGCCGCGCTGGCCGGCGCCCTCGCCGCCCGGGGCGTCCGACGGGGCGACCGGGTCGCCCTGCTCCTCGGGCTCGACGACGGCGTCCGGGCGTTCCTGGCCGTCGCCCGCCTCGGGGCGGTGGCGGTGCCGATCTTCTCGGGCTTCGGGCCGGCCGCGGTCACGGCCCGGCTCGTCGACGGCGGGTGCGGCCTGCTGGTGACCACGGCCGGCACCGTCCGCCGCGGCCGTGCCGTCGACCTGACCCACACCGCCACCGAGGCGGCGACCGACGCGGCCGCGGCCGGCGTCGCCGTCGAGGTCGTGTCGATGGACGAGCTGCGGGCCGCCGGCGCGGCGCCGGTGGGCCCGGCCGTCACCGGGGCCGAGGACCCGGTGCTGCTGGCCTACACGTCGGGCACCACCGGCCGGCCCAAGGGAGCCGTGCACGTCCACGGCGGCCTCACCGTGAAGCTGGCCCAGGAGGGCGCCTTCCAGGCCGACCTGCGACCGGGCGACCGGGCCTGCTGGCTGACCGACATGGGCTGGATCATGGGTCCGTGGATCACGGTGGCGGCCCTGGCCAACGGCGCCACCCTGGTCACCTACGACGGCGCCCCCGACTGGCCCGACCCGGCCCGGCCCTGGTCGCTCGTCGCGCGGCACGGCATCTCGTTCCTGGGCGTGTCGCCCACCCTGGTGCGCGCCCTGGCGGCGGCCGGCGACGACCACGTCGTCGGCCACGACCGGTCCTCGCTGCGGGCCTTCGGCAGCACCGGCGAGCCGTGGACCACCGATGCCTGGTGGTGGCTGTTCGACGTCCCCGGCGAGGGCCGGCGACCGATCGTCAACCTGTCGGGCGGCACCGAGGTCGGCGCCTGCCTGCTGTCGGTCAACCTGCTGCAGGGGTGCGTGCCGTGCTCGGTCGGTGGTCCCGCCCTCGGCGTGGCCGTCGACGTGGTCGACGACCAGGGCCGATCGGTGCGCGGCTCGGGGCAGGTCGGTGAGCTGGTGGTGCGAGACGCCTGGCCGGGGATGACCCGCGGCGTGTGGGGCGACCCCGAGCGCTACCTCGCGACCTACTGGTCCCGCCTCGACGGGATGTGGTGGCACGGCGACTGGGCCGAGGTCGACGACGACGGCTGGTGGTTCCTGCACGGTCGCAGCGACGACACCTTGAACGTCGCCGGCAAGCGCATCGGCCCCGCCGAGCTCGAGTCGGCCGCGCTCGGCGTGCCCGGGATCGTCGCGGCGGCGGCCGTGGGCCTCCCCCATCCCGTCAAGGGCGAGGTGGTCGGGCTGTGGTGCGTGCCGTCGCCGGCGTCGGCGGCCGATCCGGCCGATGTCGGCGCGCTGGGCGCCACGGTGGCCGACGCGGTCGTCGCCGCCTTCGGCAAGGCGTTCCGTCCGGCCCACGTGGCCTTCGTGGACGCCTTGCCCCAGACCCGCTCGGCCAAGGTGGTGCGCCGGGCCGTGCGGGCGCGTGCCACCGGCACCGACCCCGGCGACCTGTCGACCCTGGAGGACCCGACCGTGCTCGACGCCATCGATCCGGTCGATCTCGGGTGACCCGGTGATCGACCTGCACGCCCACGTGGTGCTCGAGTCGGTGCTCGGCGCGGCCGGGCCCCACGGACCCGAGCTCGACGAGGGCGACCCGGCCACCGGGCGGCTCCCCTGCTTCCGCGTCGGCGACTACGAGCTGGTCGGGGTGCGGTACCGGGGCAGCCCCTTCATGGACCTCGACGCGCGGTTGGCGGCCATGGACGCGGCCGGCATCGACCTGCAGGTCCTGTCGCCCAACCCGCTCACCTACTTCGCCCACGTCGAGCCGGCGTGGGCCGACGTGTTCTGTCGGCGCCACAACGACGGCCTGGCCGCCCTGGTGGCGTCGGCCCCGACCCGGCTGGCCGGCTTCGCCCAGCTGCCCATGCAGGACCCGGCGCGGGCCGCCGACGAGCTGCGCCGGGCCGTCGGCGACCTCGGGCTGGTGGGCGCCTACCTCGGCACCGACCTCGGCCGGCCCCTCGACGACCCCGCCTTCGACGTGGTGTGGGCCGCCTGCGCCGAGCTCGACGTGCCGGCCTTCCTGCACCCCGCGCCCGACGGCATCGACCACCCTCGCCGCGACGAGCGCCTCGCCCGCTTCGACGGCGACCTGTGGCTGGGGTTCCTCTACGAGGAGACGCTGGCGGTGGCCACCCTCGTGCTCGGGGGCGTGCTCGACCGCCATCCCGCGCTCGACGTGTGCGTGAGCCACGGCGGCGGCGCCACCTCGTGGCTGGCCGAGCGGATGGAGCACGCCGCCCGCACCCGCCCGTGGGGACCCGACGCCCTGGCCCCGCCCGGAGCGGTGGCCGAGCGCCTCGGCCGCCTGTGGTGGGACGCCCACGTCGGCGGCCCCCGGGCCCTGGCCAGCCTGGTGGCGACCATGGGCACCGAGCGGATCGTGGCCGGCACCAACCTGGCCGGCTGGGACCAGTGCCTCGACCCCGGCCACGGCGACGCCGCGCTGGCCGCCACCTTCGACGCCAACGCCCGCCGGCTCCTGCGCCTGGACCGCCGGACCGTGCGGGTGGGGAGCGAGACGGCGCCCTGACGGGCGGGGAGCCTGCCACGATCCGCGGACCGTGGTCCGCCGGCGCCGTGGTCCGCACCCTTCGACCGCCGGCACTACCGTCGCCGCCACGGGAGCGAACCAGACGTCGGGAGCGCAGGACCTGCTCCGCCTGGCCCTCGGCGCCGGCCTCGTCTTCGCCGGCGTCGCGCACCTCACGTGGGCCCGTAGCACCTTCCTCGCCCAGGTCCCGGGCTGGGTGCCCGTCGACGGCGACCTCGTCGTCGTGGTGTCGGGCGTCGCCGAGATCGCCCTCGGCGGCGCGCTCGTCGCCCTGTCCCGCCACCGCGTCGTCGTGGGGTGGCTCACCGCCGCCTTCTTCGTCGCCATCTTCCCGGGCAACATCTCCCAGCTGGTCGACCGGGACCCGGCCTTCGGACTCGACACCGATGCGGCGCGAGCCCTCCGCCTGCTGTTCCAGCCCGTGCTCGTGGTGCTGGCGTTGTGGTCGACCGGCGCCTGGTCGGCGTGGCGGTCCCGCTCGTAGCCGTCGACCGAGCTGGCGCGTCGAGGCGCACGGCGACGTATTCTGACGCTCCGTCAGGACTCGGCTCGGCCCGCCGCCGGCCGTGCCGCTCCCCGCCCCGGAGACCCACCGTGACCAGCCCCGACCCCTCGACGATCGCCGCGGCCACGGCCCGCTACGAGGCCGAGCGCGCCAAGCGGCTGCGGGAGGAAGGGCTGGCGCAGTACCACACCCTCAGCGAGCACCATCTCGACCGCGACCCCTGGGCCGATCCGGGCTTCACCCGCGACCCGGTCGTCGAGGAGGTCGACGTGGTGGTGCTCGGCGGCGGCTGGGCCGGGATGCTCACGGCGATCAGCTTGCGCAAGCGGGGCATCGAGCGCTTCCGCATCCTCGAGAAGGCGGCCGACTTCGGTGGGACCTGGTACTGGAACCGCTACCCGGGCTGCATGTGCGACGTGGACGCCACCATCTACCTCCCGCTGCTCGAAGAGACCGGCTACATGCCCACCGAGAAGTACGCCAGCGCCACCGAGATCTTCGGCTACGCCCAGCTCCTCGGCCGTCACTTCGGCCTCTACGACCACGCACGGTTCCAGACCGAGGTCGAATCCCTGGTGTGGGACGACGACGCCCACCGCTGGGACGTCACCACCAACCGGGGCGATCGCATCCGCACCCAGTTCTTCGTGTCGGCGGGCGGGCTGATGCACAAGGCCAAGCTGCCCGGCATCGACGGCATCGATCGGTTCGCCGGCACGGCGTTCCACACGACCCGCTGGGACTACACCTACACCGGCGGCAGCCCGACCGAGCCGATGGACCGACTGGCCGACAAGGTCGTCGGCGTCATCGGCACCGGCGCGACCGCCGTGCAGGTGGTCCCCCAGCTCGCCCGGTCCGCCAAGGAGGTCTACGTCTTCCAGCGCACGCCGTCGGCGGTCGGCGTGCGCGCCCAGCAGCCGATCGACGAGGAGTGGTTCCGCTCGCTGCCGCCGGGCTGGCAGCGCGAGCGCACGCTCAACTTCACCCAGGTGGTCACCGGCAACAAGCCCGACCGCGACCTCGTCGCCGACGGCTGGGGGAAGGTGCTCGGCGAGGACACCCAGCGCGAGCCCGCCTCCGAGGAGGAGCGGGCCCGACTCGAGGCGATCGACTTCGAGATCATGGAGGGCTTCCGGCGCCGCATCGACGAGGTCGTCGACGACCCGGAGACCGCCGAGAAGCTCAAGCCCTGGTACGGCAAGCACTGCAAGCGCATCTGCTTCCACGACGAGTACCTGCAGTCGTTCAACGAGCCGAACGTGCACCTCGTCGACACCGACGGGCGGGGTGTGCGCGAGATGTCCGCCGCCGGACCGATCGTCGACGGCGTCGAGCACCCGCTGGACCTGCTGGTGTTCGCGTCGGGGTTCGAGATCACGACCGGGCTCGTCGACCGCCTCGGGTTCGACCCGATCGGCCGCGGCGGGGTGCGCCTGAGCGAGCGCTGGCACGACGGCACGCACTCCCTGCACGGCATCTTGACCGCCGAGCTCCCGAACTTCTTCGTCGTCAGCTTCATCCAGGCCGGCTTCGGGCTGAACTTCGTGCACTTCCTGTCGGAGTCGACGGCGCACATCGCCTGGATGATCGACCACTGCCGCCGGGAGGGCATCGCCTCCATCGAGGCGACGGTCGAGGCCGAGGACGAGTGGCTCACGATCTTGTGGGAGGCGTCGGGTCCCCTGGCCCGCTACAACCGCGCCTGCACGCCGAGCTATGGGAACAGCGAGGGCGCGCGCACGACCCTCGCCGCCCGTGCCGCGGTGTTCCCCGGATCGCTCATGGACTACGCCGACCACCTCGCGCAGTGGCGCCAGGCGGGGACGCTCGAAGGCACCAGGGTCGTGCGGGAGGCCGGGCTCGACGCGGCGTCCTGAGGGTGCCCGGTCAGCGCCGGCCCCCGCCGACGAGACCAGGTCGTGCCGTCGGGTCGGGATACCCCCCGTGCGGCCGCCGGCTCCTGCGCCTGGACGGCCGGCCCTGACCAGATGGCGGTGATCAGAGCTCGCGGTCGTCGACCGGGGCGACCTCGACCCGGTGGCCGACCATGATCGACTGGCCGCTGACCGGCTCCATCCAGGCCTGACCGCCGCCGATCACCTCGTTGACGTTCACCCCGGCGTGGCCGCCCGCTCGACGCAGGCCGTCGCCGTCGTGGCCCCAGCCGTGGGGCACCGAGACCACCCCGGGTGCCACGTCCTCGGTGATCGCCACGGGCAGCTCGACCGCGCGGCCGTTGCCCCGCACGGCGACCCGCCCGCCGTCGGTGATGCCGAGCGCACCCGCGTCCTTCGGGTGCACCAGCGCGGTGTTGCCGGCCGGCTGACGGATGCCGGGGTTGTTGTGCATCCAGCTGTTGTGGCTCCGCCGCTGGCGGCGCCCGATCAGCACCAACGTGCCCGGCGGCGGGTCGGCCAGCTCGTCGGCGGACGCCTCCAGCCGACCCAGGTCGATGAGCAGCTCCCGGGGCGCCAGGTCCACGAGGCCGTCGGGCGACGGCACCCGCACGCCGAGGAACGAGCCCGGCTCGGTCGCCGGGAGCGGCAGACCGGACGGGTTGGCGCGCAGCTCGGCGAGGGTGGTGCGTCGCCCCCAGCGCAACAGCAGGGCGAGCAGGTGGTCCGGGGTGAACCGCCGCCCGCCGGGCAGCCGGGCCAGCACGGCGTTGAGGCGCGGCAGGACGTTGGTGGCGGTCGGCCCGATCGGCGACGCGCCGCAGGCCACGGCCAGGTCGCAGAAGATCTCCCACTCGACCCGTCGCTCACCGGTCGGCACCACGACGGCGTCGGTCCACTGGACGTGCGGCGTCGGTTGCAGGTTGGCCCACGCCACCGGGTAGTCGCTGCGCTCGAGCATGTCGGCCGCCGGCAGGAGGTAGTCGGCGTGCTCGGCGGTCTCGTTGCGGTACAGGTCGATGCACACCAGCAGGTCGAGCTCGTCGAGCGCGTCGGACAGCTCGGCACCGGGCACCGACAGCACCGGGTTGCCGGCGCTGACGAACAGCGCGCGGATCCGCTCGGGGTGGTCGATCGTGATCTCGTCGGCGAGTGCGCCGACGGAAGGCCCCGGCGACCTTGGCCCAGCCGCCGGCGAGCGTGCGCTCCGGGCCCTCGGCGCCGGTGCCGATCAGGCGGGCCAGGGCCAACACGTCGAACGGCCCGTACGGCACCAGGAGGCCACCACTCCGGTCGATGTTGCCCGTGACCAGGTTGAGCGACTGCAGCAGCCAGTAGGCCAGCGACCCGAAGCGCCCCATGTTGACCCCGGTCGAGCAGTACAGGGCCGCCGTCGGCGGCGGCGTAGTCGCGGGCCAGCGTCCGGATCACGTCGGCGTCGATCCCGCAGATCGGCGCCACCCGTTCGGGTGTCCACCCCCGCACGGCACCGGCGAAGGCGTCGACGTTGCGTGCCACCCGGCGGGCCGGGGCCAGGTCGACGCCGTCCTCGTGCACGATCACCTCGGCCATGGCGGCGAGGAGGTAGGCGTCGGTCCTGGACGTATCAGCAGGTGCGTGCCCACCTTGGCCGCCGTCTCGCTACGACGGGGATCGACGATCACCACCCGCCCGCCACGGGCCTCGATGGCGCGCAGGCGGCCGAGGCGCCGGGGGCGTTGATCACCGACATCTGGCTGACGGCCGGGTTGGAGCCGAGGATCACGAACAGCTCGACGCGGTCGAGGTCGGGCACCGGGTGGACGGTGGGCAGCCCGTACATCCGCTGGGCCACGAAGAACTTGGTGTTCACGTCGATGGAGTGCGACGCGAAGTGGTTCGGGGAGCCGAGCGACTCGATGAAGGCGGCGGAGAACAAGATGTTCTGGAAGGAGAAGAACGTCGGGTTGCCGGTGTACAGGGCCACCGAGCGGTCACCGTGACGCCGCCGCAGGTCCTTGACCCGGTCGCCGATCTCGCAGCGCCTGGGGCCACGAGATGCGCTTCCCATCGGTCGCCCACCTTCTTCATCGGGTGGTCGACGCGGTCGGGGTCGTGGTGGAGCTCGCCCAGGCTCGTCCCCTTCACGCAGGCATAGCCCGCCGACACCGGGTGGGTGCGGTCGGCCTTGACGTCGAGCACCGTCCCGTCGTCGCCGACGGTGACCTCGAGGCACACAGCGCCTCGCAGATCCGGCACATGGTCTGCTTCGTGGTCGGCAATGGCACCTCCTCCGACGACGATGCTACGAAGCCGGCACCGGCCTCGTCGCACTCGTGCATCGACAGGATGGGCGGGGCGGGACCGGCCGGGAGCGCCGGTCAGACCGCTCGTCACCTGTCCATCAAGTCCCGCCCACCGGGACGTGGTCCGCCATGCGGGCGAGCAGACGTTCGAGATCTTCGTCGTCGAGCAGGGAGGGGCTCGGTGGCGCCCTTCACGAACCCCTCGCCCGTGGCATGGTCGACGAAGGCGAGGAGGTCGTCGAAGAAGCCGCCGACGTTGAGCAGCCCGATGGGCTTGTCGTGCAGCCCCAGCTGGGCCCACGTGACGGCCTCGAACAGCTCCTCCAGGGTCCCCCAGCCGCCGGGGAGGGCCACGAAGCCGTCGGCCAGCTCGGACATGCGGGCCTTGCGGGCGTGCATCGAGTCGACGACCTCGAGCCGCGGATGCCGTGGTGCGCGACCTCGTGGTCGACCATGAACCCCGGGATCACGCCGGTGACCGTGCCGCCCTCGGCCAGCACGCGCCGGCGAGCTCACCCATCAGCCCGACGTCGCCGCCGCCGTAGACGAGGCCGATCTCCCGGGCCGCGCAGCACCCGGCCCAGCTTCTGCGCTGCGATCGTGTAGCCCGTCTGCCGTCCGTGCTTCGATCCGCAGAAGACGCACACCTGTCGCAGTCGCCCCACAGGGGCAACGTAACCCAGGGCGACGCGGCGCCGGCCGTTCCGTCCATCTGCACGTTGTGGTCGGGCTGGGGAGATTTGAACTCCCGACCTTCGGTCCCCCAGACCGACGCTAACCAACCTGCGCCACAGCCCGTTGCGGGGCGTCACTTCTACCCGACCAACGTGCGCGCACCGAACTGGGAACGGCGGTCGATCGTCGGCGCGAACCGTGGGCCGTCCGGCCCTGCCGGCGGGCCGATCGACCCCTTTTCGCCGATCCGGCTACACCTGCCGCCCAACGGCGCCGAACGGACGCGAGGATGGCCACGCCATCGGCAACGGTCGGTGCCACAGCGCAGACGAGAACCACAGACCGACCACGAGGCTCGGGGGTCGACATGGACCGTGCACGAACGAGAATCGGCTCGGCCGCCCTGGTGGCCACCGCACTGGTCGTCGGGGCCGCGGCCTGCAGCTCGTCGGGCACGACCACGCAGCAGGCCACCGGCCAGACCACCCCCACCACGGTGTCCGGCGTTCGCCTGCAGGGCATGGGCGACGCGGCCACGCCGACCGACGGCGGCAAGGTCGTGATCGGCCTCGAGGCCGAGTCGAGCGGCTGGGACCCCACCACCAACGGCTGGAGCGGTGTCGGCCACTACGTGGCCTCGGCCATCTTCGACCCGCTCGCCACGCTCGACGCCGACGGCAAGGCGGTCCCCTACCTCGCCGAGTCGATGACGCCGTCAGAGGACGGCAAGGTGTGGACGATCACCGTGCGCGACGGCGTCACCTTCCACGACGGCACACCCCTCACCGCCGACGCCGTGAAGCTGAACCTCGACCGGCAGAAGGCCTCCGCCACCACCGGCAAGGCGCTCGCGTCGGTCCAGAGCATCGACGTCGTCGACCCCCGGACCGTCAAGGTGACGATGAGCCAGCCGTGGATCTCGTTCCCCTACACGCTCACCACCCAGGTGGGCTACGTCGCGGCTCCGTCGATGCTCAACGGCCCCGACGGCGCCCTCAAGCCGGTGGGCACGGGGCCCTACGTCTTCCAGTCGTGGGACCAGGACGTGTCCTTCCGGGCGACGAAGAACCCCGCGTACTGGCAGAAGGGCAAGCCCCACCTCGCCGAGATCGAGTTCCGCCCCATCCCCGACGCCGACGCCCGGGTGGCGGCGCTGCGCAACGGCACCATCGACATGATGCACACGCCGGTCCCCGGCGACGTCGCCCAGCTGCGTGACACCGAGTTCAAGATGGTCGAGAACGCCAACGGCGAGGAGACCTTCGTGGTGCTCAACACCGCGACGGCGCCGTTCGACGACCCGATCGCCCGCCGGGCGGTGGCCCTCGCCACCGACACCAAGACCTACGTCGACACCGTCGGCGCCGGCCTCACGACGGCGGCCAACGGCCCCTTCGTCCCGGGTCAGCTCGGCTACCGCGAGGACACCGGCTACCCGGCCTTCGACCTCGACAAGGCCAAGGAGCTGGTCAAGGAGTACGAGACCAAGCACGGCGGTCCGCTGGCCTTCACCTACAAGGGCGGCGCCACCGTCGCCGACCGCACGGGCCAGCAGCTGCTCACCGACATGTGGCGCAAGGCCGGCATGCAGGTCGACGTCGCCACCATCAAGCAGAGCGACCAGATCGCCACCGGCGTCATCGGCGACTTCCAGGCCATCGACTGGCGGAACCACGGTTCGCCCGACCCCGACGGCGAGTACGTGTGGTGGCACTCCAAGACCATCGTCCCCGTCGGCGGGATCTCCACGAACGTGCCGCGCTTCGCCGACGCGAAGGTGGACGGGGCGCTCGACGACGCCCGGGTCACCGCCGACCCGACCAAGCGCGACGAGGACTTCGCGATGGTGGCCCAGCAGCTGAACGCGGCGTTGCCCTACATCTGGCTCACCCACGTCGACTGGGCGCTGGCCGCCAACCCCCGGGTGCACGGCTTCGAGGACGCCGCCAACGGCAGCATCTCGACCCTCGGGGCCAAGACCTGGCTCGCCGATCTCTGGGTCGGCAGCTGAGCGGCGCTACGCGCTGGTCCGGTCGCGGGACCGGTACCACCACGACCCGAGCCAGCCGAGCCCACCCACCAGCAGCACCGACAGCACCACGGCCAGCCAGGTGAGGCCGCGCTCGGACAGCCAGCCGATGCCCTGGACCAGCCGCCAGCCCAGGTAGACGGCGAGGGCCACGAGCAGGATCCAGAAGTGCCACGGCACCGAGGTGTCGGGCGGATCGCCGATCATGCGCCCGCACGTCGGGCAGGTGCCGTCGGGCGGCAGGGAGTTGGGGTTCCAGAACTTGGCGCAGTCCTCGCACCACGGCACGGTCGTCGACCCCGCTACACCGGTGGCACGCCGTGGCGGCGCTGGCTGAAGCTGCGGTCCTTGCCGGCGGCCCGCTCCAGGCGGGCCACGACCTCGTGGCGGAGGTCCTCGAACTCGACGACCGCGTCGATGACCAGCTCGGATGCGAGCCGGAGCAGGTCGACGTCCTCCTCGTAGAGGCGCCGCTGCTCGGCGACGAAGGCGTCCCGCTCGTCGGGGTCGTCGAAGGCGGCGATGCGGTTGGCGAACACGGCGTTGACGGCCGCCTCGGGACCCATCACCGCGATCTTGGCCGTCGGCAGGGCGATCGTGGCCTCGGGTGCGAAGGCCGGGCCCGACATGGCGTACAGCCCGGCGCCGTAGGCCTTGCGCACGATGATCGACAGCTTCGGCACCGTCGCCTCGGACACCGCCGTGATCATCTTGGCGCCGTGGCGGATGATCCCCTGGCGCTCGACCTCGGTGCCGATCATGAAGCCGGGCACGTCGGCCAGGAACAGCAACGGGATGTTGAAGGCGTCGCACAGCCAGATGAACCGGGCCGCCTTGTCGGCCGAGTCGACGAAGAGGACCCCGCCCTTGTGCATCGGGTTGTTGGCCACGATGCCGACCGGACGGCCGTCCACCCGGCCCAGGCCGGTGATCAGCTCGGGGGCGAACAGCGGCTTGAGCTCGAAGAAGCTCTCGTCGTCGACCAGCCCGTCGACCACGGCGTGCATGTCGTAGCCCTGGGCCTCCTCGACGGGCAGCACGGCGCGGGTCAGCGGTCGGGCCGGCTCGGCGGGGTGGTACAGGGGCGGCTCGTCGCGCCAGCGCAGCGGGAAGTACGAGAGCCAGGCCCGGGCCTGGTCGATGGCGTCCTCGTCGTCGTGGGCCAGGTTGTCGCCGCAGCCCGACACGGTGGCGTGCATGCGGGCCCCGCCCATCTCCTCGAGCGTGGCGACCTCGCCGATGACCATCTCGGCCATCCGGGGGGAGCCCAGGTACATCGAGGCGTTGCCCTCGACCATGATCACGATGTCGCAGAAGCTGGGGATGTAGGCGCCGCCGGCGGCCGAAGGCCCGAACAGGCAGCAGATCTGGGGCACCCGGCCCGACAGGCGCACCTGGTTGTAGAAGATCCGCCCCGCGCCGCGGCGACCGGGGAACAGCTCGACCTGGTCGGTGATCCGGGCCCCGGCCGAGTCGACCAGCCAGACCACCGGCAGCTCGTCGGCGAGGGCCTTCTCGGTGAGCCGCACGATCTTCTCGACCGTGCGGGCCCCCCACGAACCCGCCTTGACGGTCGGGTCGTTGGCCATCACGCACACCGGCCGGCCGTCGACGGTGCCGGTGCCGGTGACGACGCCGTCGGCGGGGAGATCGGCGGCGGCGGCGTTGGCCAGCAGGCCCTCCTCCACGAACGAGCCCGGGTCCAACAGCAGGTCGAGCCGGTCGCGCACGAACAGCTTGCCCTGCTGGGCCAGCTTGGCGCCGCCGGTGGCCAGGTTGCCGGCCCGAGCCCGCCGCACGGCGGTGGCCAGCATCTCCTCGTGGGCGGCGCCGTCAGGCCCGGCGGATGGCGAGGATGGCGACGTCATCGGAGATCGGCCCGCTCGAGAAGTCGACGGCGGCTTCGAGCAGCGACTTGCACAGTACGTCGGCCGCGATGCCCGGATCACGCCGGATGGCCGCGGCGATGCGGTCCTCGCCGAACAGCTGCTCGCCGTTGCGGACCTCCGACAGGCCGTCGGTGTACAGCAGGCAGAGGTCGTTGGGCTCGAGCGGGATCTCCCGCGAGTAGTACGCGTGCGCTCGGGTCCAGCATGAGCAGCGGTCCGGTGGCCTGCAGGGGCCGCACCTCGCTCGTGCCACAGCCAGGCGGCGGGGTGGCCGGCCGACGCCACCCGCAGGCTCCCGGCCTGGGTGTCGAACACGACCACGCACACCGAGATGAACTCCTGCCCGGCGCCGCCGCCGACATCTGCTGGTTGAGCTCCTCGAGGCGCCTGCGCCGGGTCGCGGTACTGGCGCAGGAAGACCCGCAGCAGGTACTTGGCCTGGAAGGCGGTGATGGCGGGCTCGATGCCGTGACCCGACACGTCGCCGATCACGCCGGCCACCCGGTTGGGGGCCACCCGGAACACGTCGTAGAAGTCGCCGGCCATGAGGCCCGAGCCGGCCTGGTAGACGCAGCCCACCTCGAAGCCCGGGAAGTCGGGCAGGTCCTCGGGGGCCAACCGGGCCGCCCACCGCTTGGGGGCGAGGTCGTCCTGGACGAGCACCTCCTGGGCCCGGCGCTCGAGCTCGGAGCGGTTGTACTCGAGCCGGGCTCGCTGATGGTTGCGGCCGAAGGCGAGCGACAGCGCCACCGGCACAAGCACCAGCACGAACACCGCCGCGCTGTTCGCCGTGCCGACGACGGCCATCACCAGGGCCCCGAGCCCGACGACGGCGTACAGCAGCGTGGTGTGCAGGTCCTTGCGGAAGTCCGACAGCGCCAGGCGCTTGAGGTCGGAGTCGCCGGACTGCTTCTCGATGCGCGCCAGCAGCTTCTGGCGGTAGCGGGCGGACCGTCCCCAGATGGCGGCCGCTGCCGCCGAGGCCAGCGCCACCAGCACGAGCACGGTCCTCAGCACGGCCGCCGAGCCTACCGGCCGCCCGTCGCCGGCCCTTTGCGACCGTGTGTCAACGCGACATCCGACATCGGCTCGGGGTTGTCTCCGTGGTCACCGTGTGCTCTCGGCCCATCTCGGCCCCTTCGCTGCCCTGGAGCCGTAGGCCTCAACCGGCTCCTCAGTCGCTGCGGCGGCGCACCCGAAGCTTCAAGGGGACGTTGTCGGCGAAGCCGAACGCCTCCTGCAGCTTGCGCTCGAGGTAGCGCAGGTAGGTGGGCGGCAGCTCCCGGTTGGCGAACAGCGTGAACGTCGGCGGGTCGACGGCGCCCTGGGTTGCGTACAGGACCCGGGCTCCCCCCGGCGCCGGCTGCGCGGCCTGCGCGGCCCGCACGACGTCGTTCACGCGCCGCGTGGGCACCCGCCGGTGGTAGTCCTCGATGGTCCCCGACAGGGCGGGCAGCAGCTTGTGCACGCCCTTGCCGCTGAGAGCGCTGATCTTGAGCACGGGGGCGTCGCCGACGAAGTGCAGTCGACGCGCCAGGTCGGCGGTCGCCGTCGCCCGCTCGTCGGCGTCGAGCAGCTCCCACTTGTTGAGCACCACCACGATCGGACAGCCGGCACCGTCGATGCGCTCGGCCAGGCGCTGGTCCTGGTGGGTGACGCCGACGGTGGCGTCGATCACGAGCAGGGCCACGTCCGCGGTGTCGATGGCCCGCAGCGCCCGCAGCAGCGAGTAGTACTCGGTGTCCTCGTCGATGCGCGACCTCCGGCGCATGCCGGCGGTGTCGACGAAGCGCACCGGCCCGTCGGGGGTCTCCACGACCGTGTCGATCGCGTCGCGGGTCGTGCCCGGCATGTCGTGCACCACCGCCCGGTCGTCGCCGATCAGCCGGTTGAACAGGGTGGACTTGCCGACGTTCGGTCGGCCCACGATGGCCACCGAGAAGATCCGGTCGCCCGCCGTGGGAGCCCCGGCGGCGGTCTCGTCCTCCGCTCCCCCGAGCGGCTCGGGCGGCGCCGGAGGCGCTCGACCACGGCGTCGAGCAGGTCGCCGGTCCCTCGGCCGTGCAGGGCGCTCACCGGCCAGGGATCGCCGAGCCCGAGGCCGACGAACTCCCAGATGGACGCCTCGCGCTTGGTGTCGTCGACCTTGTTGGCGACGAGCAGGACCGGTCGCCTCGCCCGGCGCAGCAGGTCGGCCACCCGGGCGTCCTCCTCGGTGACGCCCACCGTGGTGTCGACCACCACCAGCACGACGTCGGCATCGGCCACGGCCTTCTCGGCCTGGGCGGAGACCTTCTCGTCGAGCGAGTCACCGCCGGGCAGCCAGCCACCGGTGTCGACGAGCAGGAAGGGTCGCCCCTGCCACTCGGCCTCGACCTCCTTGCGGTCGCGGGTGACGCCGGGTCGCTGCTCGACGATGGCCTCGCGTCGGCCGATGATGCGGTTGACGAGCGTCGACTTGCCCACGTTGGGCCGGCCGACGATGGCGACCACCGGGAGCCCCTCGCTCACGGTGCCGTCCGCTCGAGCACGGCCCGCAGAGCGATGCCGTCGGTCGCCACGATCTCGACCGGCTGGGGCAGGTCCTCGGGACGGGTGCCGTCGAGGAAGCGGCCCTGGGAGAGGCACACGTCGGGCAGCAGGTAGCGGTGGCCGCGGGGCTCGGCAGCGAGGACCCGGGCGAGATCGGCGCCCACCAGCAGGCCGGTGACAGCCGTGGTGCCACCGAAGAAGTCGTTGCGCACGGGGATGACCCGCACGTCGTCGCGGCCCAGCGCGGCGATCAGCGGCGTCAGCACGGCGGCGCCGTACTCGCCGGTGAGGATCCCGACGGGGGCGTCGCGACGAGGCCCGAGCACCACCGGGGTGTCGGTGCGGGGGGCCCGGTAGCCGTCGGGCGGCGCCGTGTCGACCCAGGCGAAGAACCCGGGCGTCGTGCCGGTGGAACGGTCGACGGCGCCCGTCAGCTCCAGCTCGAAGGCCCGGGCCATGCCGACGCCGTCTTCGTGCATGGGGAAGCCCTCGTAGGCCTCGGCCGGCGGGAACGGCCGGCCGGCCAGCAGGTAGTACTCGTCGGCAGCGAAGACCAGGCGCCGGCCGAGCACGCGCCCGAACACCTCCTGCCAGTCGTGGACCGTGTCGAGCACGGCCACGGCCTCGGCGACGCTGTGGGGCCGCATGGCCGGCTCGGTGTTGTACCTCGACACCCCGAGCGGCACGACGCACAGCGACGCCAGCTCGGGGTAGCGGTCGAGCACCCCGGCGAGCGTGTCGTCGAGCACGGCGCCGTCGTTGCGACCGGGGCACACGACCACCTGGCCGTGGACCTCGATGCCGTGGTCGAGCAGGGCCCGCAGCCAGCGCAGGCTTGTGGCACCCCGCCGGTTGCGCAGCAGGTCGGCGCGGACCTCGGGGTCGGTGGCGTGGATGCTCACGTGCAGCGGGGACAGCCGCTCGGTGACGACCCGCTCGAGGTCGGCCTCGGTGAAGCGGGTGAGGGTGGTGAAGTTGCCGTACAGGAACGACAGCCGGTAGTCGTCGTCCTTCAGGTAGAGGCTGGCGCGCAGGCCGGGCGGCAGCTG
>JAWKIW010000005.1:0-275644 GCA_041394145.1 Acidimicrobiales bacterium | reverse complement strand
CGGCACCCCGCGGGGGCTCGGTCGTCTCCGGACCCGGGCCACCCCCGCCGCGCTGAGCTCGACCCGCGCCGGCGACCTGGGCCGAGCGCACCACCGGGATCACGGCCGTTGGCCGAAGACGTGCTGGCGGATCCAGGCGTGCATGGCGATCCCCGAGGCCACCCCGGCGTTGATCGATCGCGTGGAGCCGAACTGGCTGATCGAGCACACCCGGTCGGCCACGGCCCGCACCGGATCGGAGAGGCCGGGTCCCTCCTGACCGAACACGAGGACGCACCGCTCGGGCAGCACCGTCGTCTCCAGGGGCACCGACCCGGGCAGGTTGTCCACCCCGATGACGGCCAGCCCCGTGCCGGCCGCCCACGTCGCGAACCCCTCGACCGTCGGGTGGTGGCGCAGGTGCTGGTAGCGGTCGGTCACCATGGCGCCGCGGCGGTTCCAGCGACGCCGGCCGATGACGTGCACCTCGGCGGCCAGGAAGGCGTTGGCCGTGCGCACGACCGTCCCGATGTTGAGGTCGTGGGCCCAGTTCTCGATGGCCACGTGGAACGGGTGGCGACGGGTGTCGAGGTCGGCGACGATGGCCTCGTTGCGCCAGTAGCGGTAGCGATCCACGACGTTGCGCCGGTCACCGAGCGCCAGCAGCTCGGGGTCGAGCCGCTCGTCGTCGGGCCAGGGCTCGGGGTGCGGTCCCACGCCCACGCCGACGTCGTCCTCGCTCGGGTGGCCCACGGCGCGGTCGCCGCCCTCGCCGGGGCCGGTGCGGGGGCTCGCCACCTCCGCGACGCTAGCGGTCGACCACCGACCGAGGTGCCGAGCAGCGGTCGATGAGACATCGAACGATGGGCTGATCTGGGCGCACCGCTAGGCTCGCACGGGTGGTGGGACGCCTGCGCATCGACGACCTCGCCCGCGAGGCCGGCATCACCACCCGCAACATCCGGGCCTACCAGGACAAGGGGCTGCTCCCCCCGCCGGTGATCGTGGGCCGCACGGGCTGGTACGACGAGGGCCACCTCGCCCGGCTGCGGGTGATCAACCGGCTCCTGGGCCGGGGCTTCTCCCTCGCCGCCATCGGCGACCTGCTCGCCTCCTACGCCGAAGGTCGCGACCTCGCCGACGTCCTCGGCTTCGAGGCTGCGGTGCTGGGCCCCTACACCGACGAGGAGCCCGCCCACCTGTCGGCCGACGAGCTGGCGACGCGGTTCGGTGACGCGCCGCCCGAGCTCGGCGAGCGGGCGGTCGCACTCGGGCTCATCGAGCCCACCGACGACGGCTGGCTGGTGCCGAGCCCGGCGATGCTCGACGCCGCCGAGCTGCTGGTTGAGGCGGGCTACCCCATCGAGGCCCTCCTCGAGGAGGGGGCCCGGCTGCAGTCCGAGGCGGCCGAGATCGCCCGCCGCTTCCTCGACCTGTGGGAGACCTACGTGTGGGGGCCGGTGCAGGCCGCCGGCGCCCAGCCCGAGGCGGTGGCGAGGGCGGCCGAGCTGACCGAGCGCAGCCGCCTGGTGCCCGCCATCGTCATGCGGGGGATGATCGCGGCCGCCATGCGCGAGGAGGCCGACCGCCGCCTTGCCCGGGCCCTGTCCGGGAGCGCCGGAGGCACCACCGACGACGTCGCCCCCCGGCCGACGCGGCGCCGTCGCTGAGGACCGATCCCGGGCGCGGGTCAGCCCGCCGCAGCCAGGAGGCGCACGAGGGTGCGCCGCAGCGCCGCCGACGCCCGGGCCACCGACAGGCCCTGGTCGGTGCGCAGCTGGTGCCACGACGGCCACGACAGCGCGACGTCGAGCGCGTCGAGGGTGGTGCGGCGCTCGGCGGCGGGCAGCGCCCGCAGCTCCTCGGCGAACAGCTCGGCGATCTGGTCCCGCAGGAAGGAGTGCGCCCGAGCGAGCTGTGCGGCGATGGGCTCGCTGCGCACCCGCAGGCGCTCGGCCACCACCCGGGTGGGGGTGATCTCCTCGAAGAGCCGGGCCCGCTGCTCGACGATCGCCCGGGACCGCGCCGCGAGGTCGCCGGTCGGGGCCGGCGGCGCGTACAGGTGCGCCGACTGCTCGAGCACCTGCTCGATGGCGACCTCGTGGAGCGACTCGAGGTCGTCGAAGTGGCGGAACACCGACCGCACCGAGACGCCGGACCGCTCGGCGATCTCGTGGGCGCCCGGGTTGGGGTTCCCCTCGCGCAGCAGCTCGAGGATCGCCGCCACCACGGCGTCGCGGTTGCGAGCGCCGCGGGCCCGCCGACCGTCGGCGACGGCGCCCGCACCCTGTCCGTCGGGTCCCCGGCCCTCGGAGCCCTGGTCCTCCGACCCCTGATCCGCCGTCACCGTCGCCATGGCCACCGACCGTAGATAGCGGCACTTCGAGTGTCAATACATGGGCGGCGGGCACGGGGCGGGCACGGGCGGCGGGCGTGGGCGGCGGGCGTGGGCGACGGGGCCGGCTCGACCCCCGGTCAGAGGGTGCCGGCGTCGAGGCGGACCAGGACCTCGGCGGCCCGGGACCGCACGTCCTCGAGGTCGCGCAGGCGGCGCAGCGCGGCCAGCTGGCGGCTCATCCGGTGGTTGCCCCGCAGCGCCTCCTCGTGACGGGCGAGGAAGTCCCAGTACAGCGTGGTGAAGGGGCAGGCGTCGTCACCGACGCGTCGGCGTGGGTCGTAGCGGCAGCCGGCGCAGTGGTCGCTCATCCGATCCACGTAGGCGCCACCGGCGGCGTAGGGCTTGGTCGCCATGCGCCCGCCGTCGGCGTGCAGCGCCATGCCGAGGACGTTCGGCAGCATCACCCACTCCGCGCCGTCGACGAACGACGCCCACATCCACTCGACCAGGGCCCCCGGGGCGACGCCGGCCAGCAGGGCGAGGTTGCCGAGCACCATCAGCCGCTCGATGTGGTGGACCCAACCACGGGACTGCACACCACGGACCGTGTGGGCGACGCAGGCCATCTCGGTCGCGGCCGGATCCGTGAAGGCCGGCGGGAGCGATCGGGTCGCGCCGAGCTGGTTCTCCCGACGGTACTCGGGCATCCAGAGCCAGAAGACGCCCCAGACGTACTCCCGCCAGCCGATGACCTGGCGGACGAACCCCTCGGCGGAGGCGATGGGCACCCGGCCGGCCCGATGGGCCGCCTCCGCGGCCTCGACGACCTCGCGGGGTGCAGCAGGCCGAGGTTGAGGTACGGCGACAGCAGCGAGTGGGCGAGGTGCCAGTCGCCCCGGAGCATGGCGTCCTCGTGGGGGCCGAACCGCGGCAGGGCCTCGTCGACGAACCGGCGCAGCCGGTCGAGGGCACCGGCGCGGCTGGTGGCCCACAGCCCGATGGGCTCGTCCCCCACGCACGACGACGGGAGCGACGCCAGCACGGCCCGATCCACCTCGTCGAGGCCGTCGACGACCGGCGCCGGCCACGTCCGGCCGTCGCCCGGTGGGGGCTCGCGGTTGTCGGCGTCGAAGTTCCAGCGGCCCCCGACCGGCTCGTCGCCGTCCATGAGGTAGCCGAGCCGTCGACGCTGCCAGCGGTAGAAGTCCTCCATCCGGAGTCGGCGACGACCGGCCGCCCAGCGCGAACTCCTCGGCGGAGCACAGCATCTGGTCGTTGGCGACGACCTCGACGTCGAGCCGGCGCAGGAGGTGGAGACCGTCCCACGACAGCGGCGCCATGGCGACGACGCGGTCGGGGCGGTGCGCGGCACGGTGGGCCGTCAGACCGGCGGCCAGCGACGGCGCCTCCCGCCAGTCGACCGCGAACCCCTCGGCCGCCAGCTCGTCGGCGAAGCGGCGCATCGCCGTGAGCACGAGGTGCAGTCGCTGCCGGTGCCAGCGCTTGGAGGCGAGCTTGGCCTCCGACCGCACGAAGAGGACGCGCGTGCCCGCCGGATCGGCGTCACGCAGCGCGCCGGTCGACCGGTTCAGCTGATCGCCGAGGACCCACACGGTCTGCACCGCCACGACCGTAGGGCGGCGGCGCGCGGCGCCACGGATCCAGCCCGTCGACGCCCGGCGATCCCCGCCGATCCCCGGCGACGCTCGGCGACGCTCGGCGTCCGAGAATGGTGTCACCCCAGGTGCCACTATCGTGCCGGGAGGGCGAGGACCGAGCGCCAGGGGGGACGACCATGACGACCGAGCTCGACGGCTACTGGCCGAGCCCGTGGCCCGGCGAGGACGGCGGCCCGGCCCGGCGCCAGACCCCGCGTCGCCTCGAGCTGGCCGACGAGTCGATCGCCGGGGGCGGCCTCGGCCTGGCGCCGGGCGCCACGCTGCACGCCCACCACCGCGACGTGATGGCGGTGACGATGGCGGTGCTGCGCGAGCCGGGCGAGGTCTTCGTGCTCGGGCACACCCTGGGCCCGACCGGCACGATCTCGTGGCTGGAGCGCATCGACCCCGAGTCGCTCGAGCCCGTCGAGCGCAGCCCCGACCTGCCCGGCGGCCCGTTCTGGCCCGGCGGCGTCGCCGCCCACGCCAACGGCTCCCTGTACGTGACCTACGGGCGCTGGTGCCACCGCCTCGGGCCCGACTGCACCGTCATCGCCTCCCGGGAGCTGCCCCGCGACCGGCCCTACAACTCCCTGGTGGTCCTGCCCGACGGCCACCTCGTCATGAAGGACATCGGCGGCGGCGCCGACGCCGGGCCCCTCGCGCTGCCCGAGGGCGTCCGGGGCTCCGAGCTCGTCGTGCTGGAGCCCGAGGGGCTCGCCGTCGTCGACCGCCACGAGCTCGACGAGGGCTCGGTGGCGCGCCTCTCGATGGACACCGGGCCCGACGCCGCCGGCGGCGCGGTGTACGTGGTCGGGGTGGAGTCCCTGCGGCGCCTGGTGTGGGACCCGGTGGCCGCCCGCCTCGTCCCCGACGAGGCGTTCACCACCCGCTACCGGCTCGACGAGGGTCAGGGCTTCGGCTGGGACGTCGTCCTCGCCGACGGCTCGGCCTGGCTCCTCGACGACGGCGCCGGCACCGAGGGCTTCGGCCCCTCCCTCCGCGGCAAGGGGGTGGCGACCGCGCCGCTGTGCCTGTGGCGCGTCACCCCGGGCAGCGACGGCGGCCGACCGATCGTCGACCGCTTCGAGGTGTGCGGTGAGCCCGGCGGCGTCATCGCCAACCCGCCCGCCGTGGACCCCACCCGGCGCCTCGCCCTCGGCTACGACTCCGGCAACGGCGTGGTCACGGCCTGGCGCTACGGCGCGGCCGGCGAAGGGGGTGAACGGCTGTGGTCTCGACGCCTCGACCAGGCCGGCCACCCCTTGCTGTTCCCCGACACCGGCGAGGTCGTCCTCGGCGACTTCGACCACGAGACCGGACAGGAGCAGGTCGTCGTGGTCGATGTCGAGTCGGGCGAGGTCCGGGCCCGGGTCGCCACCGGCTCACCCCTGCAGAGCGTGCTGTTCCCCGCACCGGGCTGGTCCGACGACCTCTACACGTGCACCTTCACCACGCTGTCGCGCGTCCACCGCTGATCGGGCCGGGCCGAGGGCCCGACCGACGCCTCGGCCGGCGCGTCCCCGACCGTCCTCAGCGACGCCGTGGACGGCGGGACGAACGGTGGTGCGTGCCGTCGCGCTCGGTGGCGCGGCTCGCCTTCGAGGGAGGGAGCGCCTTGCCGCTCTCGACGAAGGCCCGCAGGGCCCGCTCCATCTCCTGGGCGAAGATCAGCTGCACGGCACGCGACCCGAGGGGCCGCAGCGCGTCGACCGCGCCGGCCAGCTCGTCCACGTCGGCGGAGCCGGTGAAGCCGCGGCCGGTCTGCGAGCTGAAGTAGCGGACCAGCTCGTCGGCGGCCTTGCCGAGGCGGGCCCGCAGGATCTCGCCCGTTTCCAGGGCGGTCGGGATGTCGATGCCGGCGGCGTCGAGCTCGACCACGATGTCGAGCAGCTCGGGGCTGGTGATCACGTAGGTGGCGGGCAGGCTGTGCCCTCGCCGCACCACCCCGGCCCGCTCGAGCTCGCCGACGAGGCCGGGGCGTCGGCGGCCCGGTGCTGCTTCGTCGAACCCGAGCCGGCGCAGCAGCTCGGCGTGGTCGACCACCAGCGGCCGGTCGTCGGTCCACGGGGCCTGCAGCCGCTCCCCCAGCCCGAGCCAGCCGTACAGCGAATCGCCGCCCCGTTCGACCTGCTCGAGCACGTCGCGGATGGCGTCGAGGCGCAGCCCGCGGTCCTGCAGCTCGGCGATGACGCGGAGCCGGTCGGCGTGCTCGGGCCGGTACAGGGCGACCCGCCCGCGCCGCTCCGGCGGCGGCAGCGTCCCCTTCGACTGGTAGAAGCGGATGGTGCGGCTGGGCACGCCGGTGAGCGCGGACAGCTCGTCGATGCTGTAGATGACCTCGTCGTGGTCGTCACCCGCAGCCTCGCCGCTCGGCGCACCCGGGACGGTGCCGTCGGGAGGCTCGTGGTCGGCCATGGCCTCATCATGGCCGACCACCTCCGCCAGCGCGGTCACGACCGCCCCACCAGCCCCAGCACGCGCCAGACCGGACGGGTGACCGGGTTGATGGCTCCGATGCCCGAGAGGAAGCTGGTGAGCCGACCGAGGTCGCGCTGGACCCGGGCCCGGTGCTCGGGGTTCCGGCTGGCGATCCGGGCGCCGCTCGCGATGCCGAGCGTGCGGTAGACGGCCGGGTTGACCAGCGCCTGGGAGATGCCCCAGGCGAAGAACGGCGCCTGCACCATGGCGATCGACCGCTCGACGACGTTCATCCGGGGCCAGGACTCCTCGAGCCAGACCCGGGCGAAGGACATGTGGCGCGACTCCTCGGCGACGTGGATCTTGGCCATCCGCCGCGAGGTCGGGTGCACCCGCTCGTCCTTCATCGTCGCCCGGTTGGAGACGTCGAGGATCTCCTCGGCGGTGAGGATCGAGATGTAGGCCGCCGCCCGGGTGGAGGTGGCGACCATGAACCGCCCGCCGAGGCGGATCGGCAGGAACACCGGGTAGGCCGGCGTGCCGGCCCGACGCACGAACTCGCCGAACATCGAGGAGTGCCGGCACTCGTCGGCGACCTCGGTGAGCAGGAAGCGGTGGCTGCCGTCGGTGGCCGGCAGGTCGTACAGGTGCTTCATGAGCAGCTGCATCAAGATGTTCTCGAACCAGATGCCCGCGCTGCACAGCGACGCGCACTCGTGGCGGCTGTAGTCGCGCCGCTCCTGTTCGCTCATGGCCTCCCAGACGTCGGTGCCGTGCAGGGGCAGGAACTCGGGCGGGAGGTAGTAGGCGTCGGGGCCGTCGACCGGGACGGTCCAGTCGACCTCGGTGAAGGGGTCGAAGCTCTGGCGCTCCGCGGCGGCGACGAGGCGAGCGGCGCGCTCGACGACGACAGGGGTGGAGGTGAGGGTGGCGGCCATACCGCCATCCTCAACCGTCACAGTTCACAGTGTCAATGTTGCACCCGTCACTGGCAGCGACGAGCTCGACGCCTCTGCGTCCTCGAGACCACCGCACCCGCCCCGCGCCGGGGCCGGACGCGGCGGAGCGGGCGCCCGCAGGCGCCCGCTCCGTCAGACGTGGTCGCAGGCGGCCGGGCCGCGGGTCACTCGACCGACAGCTTGGCCGTCAGCTCGGCCTTGCGCTCCTCGAACTCGTCGAAGTCGATCTGGTCGTCGGCGAAGGCGGCGTGCAGCGCGGCCAGCTCGGCGAGGATCGCCTCCTGGTCGACCTGCGGGGCGGCCTCGGTGGCCTCCTCGTCCTCCTCGCCGCCGGTCTTGCGATCCTGACGACGGGCTCGCTTGGCGTCGGCCCGCGCCCGCTTGGCCTTGTCGCGCTCTCGCTTCTCCCAGCTGCTGCGCTGCGTGGCCACGGGCTCAGCGCCCGGCGCTCGGGACGAGCCGGGTCACCTCAGATGACCCGCACGTTTTGGGCCTCGTCGCCCTTGCGGCCGGGGCCGATGTCGAACTCCACCCGCTGGCCCTCTTCCAGGGAGCGGTAGCCCGAGCCCTGGATGTTCGAGTAGTGGACGAAGACGTCGTCGCCGTCTTCGCGGGAGATGAACCCGTAGCCCTTCTCGTTGTTGAAGAACTTCACGGTGCCGGTAGCCATCGCAACCCGCTCCTTCGGTGTGTGGCGGCCCTCCGCGGACCGCCCGGTTTCTACTGACGAGCAGGCTGTACTGGACAACGGAACTCGCTTCGCCCGACAGGCTAGCCCGCGCGCGCCGCGGTGCTGTCACCCGGACGCTCACCGATCGAGCAGCGCCGCTCCGCCGGCGTGGTCGAGCAGGTGGCGGGCCAGCCCGCGGCCGAGCGCGTCGGGATCGTCGCCGCCGGCCCGGGCACGCAGCACGACGTGGCCGTCGAGCGACGCCAGCAGGGCCGTCATCGACACCCCGACCCCCTCCGCCGCCGCTCCCCCTGCCGCCCTCCCCGCCGCTCCCCCGGGCGTTCCGGTGACGCGTGTGTCGCCATGGGACGAAGAACCGTCACCGGAAGCCGGGTGGTCGAGGGCGACGGCGAAGGCACCGGCCGGCAGGTCGCAGTCGCCGCCGAGCTCGGCGAGGAAGGCGCGCTCGGCGTCGACGGCGCGACGCGACGGCTCGTGGTCGACGAGGGCCAGCAGGGCCAGCAGCTCGTCGTCGTCGGCCCGGCACTCGACGGCCAGCGCGCCCTGCGCGACCTGGGGGATCATCGAGCTGGGGTCGAGCACCTCGTGCACCAGGTCGCGGGCGGCCAGCTCGTCGAGGAGCCCCAGCCGATCGAGGGCGGCGGCGGCCATGACGATCGCGCCACCGTCGGGGATCCGGTCGAGGCGGGTGGCGATGTTGCCCCGCAGCCCGGCGAAGGTGAGGTCCGGGCGGCGGTCGGCCAGCTGCACCCGCCGCCGCACCGAGCCCGTGGCCACCACCGCTCCGGGTCCGAGCCCGGCGAGGGTGGCGCCCACGAGAACGTCGCGGGGATCGGCCCGCTCGGGCACCGCCGCCAGCACCAGCCCGTCGGGCGTCGCCGCCGGCAGGTCCTTGCCGGAGTGCACGGCGAGGCGGGCGCGGCCGTCGAGCACCGCCGCCTGCACCTCCTTCACGAACACGCCCTTGCCGCCGAGCTCCCACAGCGGCACGTCGAGGCGCCGGTCACCCTGGGTCTCGACCACGACCGGCTCGGTCTCCAGCGCCACCCGCTGCACGGCGGCGGCGTCGCGCAGCAGCGCAGCCACGTGGTCGGCCTGCCACCGGGCCAGCGCGCTGCCGCGCGTGGCGATGGGCGCCACCAGCGGCGCCGGGCTCACAGGTCGAACAGGTCGCGCAGCGAGTCGGCCAACCGCTCGCCCTTGGCGGTGCCGGCCGCGTCCTTCAGCCGGACCGTGGGATCGTGCAGCAGCTTGGCCACGATGCCCTTGGTGAGCGCCTCGACCGCCAGCAGCTCGCGCTGGTCGAGGCCGGCCAGGCGGGACTTGAAGCGCTCGAGCTCCCCGCGCCGCACGCCCTCGCCGCGCTCGTGCAGCGACCCCACCAGCGGTGCGACCTCTCGAGCCGACGAGACGGCGAGGTAGCGGTCGACCTCCTCGTCGACGAGCGCCCGCACGGCGGCCACCTCGGCCTGACGGGAGGCCACCCCGGCCTCGGCGAAGGCCCGCAGGTCGTCCATGTCGAGCAGGGTGACGCCGGGCAGCGTGGCGGCGGCGGGATCGACGTCGCGGGGCACGGCCACGTCGACGATGAGCACGGGTCGACCGCCGCGCGCCTCGAGCACGGCGGCCACGTCGGTGTGCTCGAGCATGATGGACGTGGCGCCCGTCGAGGTGAGCAGCAGGTCGACCTCGGCGAGGGAGGCGCCCAGCTCGGTCAGGCGGACGGCCCGGCCACCCACCCGCTCGGCGAGCTCGACGGCCCGGTCCCACGTGCGGTTGGCGATGCGCACGTCGTCGACGCCGTCGTCGACGAGCGCCCGCACCATGCCCTCACCCATCTCGCCGGCGCCGAGCACGAGGATGCGTCGTCCGGCGAGCGTCTCGAGCCGCTCGCGGGCCATGGCGACGGCGGCGGTGGAGACCGACACGACGTGGCGGGAGATCCCCGTCTCGGTGCGGGCCCGCTTGCCGACCTCGACGGCGTGGCGGAACAGGGCGTTGAGGTTGGCGCCCGTGCAGCCCTCGGCCCGGGCCCGCTCCCAGGCGTTGCGCACCTGGCCGAGGATCTCGGCCTCACCGACGACGTCGGAGTCGAGCCCGGCCGCCACGGTGAACAGGTGCTCGACGGCCACGTCGTCGTAGTGGACGTAGAGGTGGTCGGCGAACTGCTCCGGGGGCAGGAAGGAGAGGTCGGCGAGGAAGTCGCGCAGGTCGCGGTAGGCGCCGTGGAACTTCTCGGCGACGACGTAGACCTCGGTGCGGTTGCACGTCGACAGCACCACGGCCTCGCTCACGTGCTCGCGGCCGGCCACGTCGTGCAGCGCCTTGCCGAGCGAGGCGTCGTCGACGGTCATCTGCTCGAGCAGGTCGAGCGGTGCCGTGTGGTGGTTCAGTCCGATGACGACGACAGACACGCCTCGAGGCGCTCCTTCGCTTCGGCGAGACGACCCTCGCGGATCATCTCAAGCATTCCCGAGTCCAGCGCCCGCTGCCAGTCGAGACCCTCGGTGGATCGGCCCTCGGCCCGGATCGCCTCCCGCTGCTCGGCGAGGAGGTCGACGAGGGTGACGTACTCGGGGCCGAGCTCCTCCCCGAAGCGCCGGCGCAGCCAGGTGGCCACCGCCGGGCTGCGCCCTCCCGTGGAGAAGGTGGCCAGCAACGGACCCCGGCGCACCCGCGACGGAAGCGTGCACGAGCAGTGGGCGGGATCGTCGGCGCTGTTGCACCAGATCGCAGCCGCCTCGCACTCGGCGAACACCTCACCGTCCACGTCGGGCACGCCGGTGGCGGTGACCACCAGACGGTGCCCTGCGGTGTCCCCCGGCGCGAACGGACGCTCCTCGAGGTCGAGCCGGCCGGGCCCGTCGGGATCGAGGCCGTCGGACAGCGCCCGCACCTCGGGACCGACCTCGGCCGCGACCACGTGCTCGTGGGCCTCGCACTCCAGCAGGCCGGCCACCTTCTGGGCCGCGACCCGCCCGCCGCCGACGACGAGGACGCGCCGGCCCCGGAGCACGAGGTTGACCGGGTACAGCGGCGCGTCGACCGGCATCAGCCGGTGACCGCCTCCGGCGAGACCTCGCCGACGCCGGGCCCGACCCCGCCCGCGGTGGGCTCCTGGCGCTGCTGGTAGAAGCTCAGGATCTGCAGCTCGACGGCCAGGTCGACCTTGCGCAGCGACACGTGCGGCGGGACGGTGATCACCGCCGGGGCGAAGTTGAGGACGGAGGTGACCCCGGCGGCCACCATGCGATCGGCCACCTCCTGGGCCACCACCGCCGGCGTGGCGATGATGCCGATGGCGATGCCGCGGGTGCGCACCAGCTCGGGCAGCTCGTCGATCGCGTGGACCCGCAGCCCGCTGATGACCTCGCCCACCACCGCCGGGTCGGCGTCGACCAGGGCGGCGACCGGGAACCCGCGCTCGCCGAAGCCGCGGTAGTTGGCCAGGGCGTGGCCGAGGTTGCCGATGCCGCAGATGACCACCGGCCAGTCCTGGGTGAGCCCCAGCTCGCGGCTCATCTGGAACATGAGGTACTCGACGTCGTAGCCCACGCCGCGGGTGCCGTAGCTGCCGAGGTAGGACAGGTCCTTGCGCACCTTGGCGGCGTTGACGCCGGCCAGCTCGGCCAGGCGCTCCGACGAGATGGTGGTGGTCTTGGCCTCGGCCAGCTCGAGCAGGATCCGCAGGTAGACCGGCAAGCGCGCCACGGTCGCCTCCGGGATGCGTCGGCGCTGCTTGTCCGCCATCGACGGCCGAATCTACTTGGCTCGTTCACGGATTCACAAAGTCCCGCGGCGCCCTCTACCGTGAGGGTCGCCATGTCCCTGCACGCCGCCCTGGCCGCCGCCGCCACGCTGATCTCGCTGGCGTTCGCCCTGTCGACGCTCGACCGCTACCTGGCCCGACGCAAGCGCCACGAGCTGGTGTGGACGATCTCGCTGTTCCTGTTCGCGGCCGGCTCGGCGTCGCTGTGGCTGGCCGCCGCCCTGGGGTGGAGCGAGTGGACGTTCAAGGCCTTCTACCTGTTCGGCGCCATCGTGAACGTGCCCTACCTGGCGCTCGGCACCGTCTATCTGCTGGCGAGGCACCAGCGCACCGGCGACCGGTGGACCGCGATCGTGTCGATGCTGGCCGCCTTCGCCACCGGCATCGTCGTCGCCGCGCCGCTCACCAACCCCATCGCCTCCGACGTGTTCCCGCGCGGCTCGGAGGTGTTCGGCTTCTGGCCCCGCTTCCTCGCCGCCGTCGGCTCGGGCATCGCCGCCACCGTGATCATCGTGAAGCGCTGATCAGCGCGTGGCGACTGGGCCGGGCGTCGCTGGCGGCGCGGCGCTCGGGCGGTGAGGTCCGTCAGCTGCGTCCGGGCGCGCTCTCGCCGGCGCGCCTCGCTGGCCAACGTGGTGATCGCCGTCGGCACGCTGATCCTCAGCGCCGGCGGCGTGTCCAACTCGGTGCTCGACGCCATGGACGCGTTCTCGGTCAGCGCTCGTCGTCGGCATCGCCGTCATCTTCGTCGGCTTCCTGCTCACCAACACCCCCAGCCCGTCCCCGAGTGGCGCTGGCAGCCGGACCGAGCCCGGCGGCCGAGCGCTCCGCCGCCGGCACGCCACCGGCCCGCATCCACTCGGCCTGATCTGATCCGGCACGCTCGTCCGGCTGCCCTCCCACCCGGCCCGGCCACGGCGTCGGTCCGGCTGGCGGGCGGTCGCCATCAGTCCGTGCCGAACGCAGCCCGGAGGAGCGCGGCGGCCTCGGCCACGGCCTCCCCGCCGGCCGGCAGCATGGTGGTCATCGAGAAGAAGCCGTGGATCTGGCCCTCGTAGCGCGTCGAGCTGACCGACACCCCGGCGGCCCGGAGGCGCTCGGCGTAGGCCTCGCCCTCGTCGCGCAGGGGGTCGTACTCGGCGGTGATGACGTGCGCGGGCGGCGCAGCCGACAGCACGGCGTCGTCGGCGTGGTACGGCGAGATCCGTGGGTGCTCGGGGTCGGTGGCGCCCACGTAGTGGCCCACGAACCACTGCATCCCGTCGCGGGTGAGGAACAGCCCCTCCCCGTGCTCCTGCATCGAACCGTGCGAGAGCGTGGCGTCGGTGATCGGGTACACGAGCAGCTGGTGCACCAGCCCCGGCACCTCGAGCGACACCACCGCCGACAGGTTGCCGCCCGCGGAGTCACCCCCGACTGCGACGCGCCGGGGATCGCCGCCGAGCTCGTCGGCGTGGTCGACGACCCAGCGCGTCACCGCCACGCAGTCGTCGATCGGCGCCGGGAACGGATGCTCGGGGGCCAGGCGGTAGTCCACGTCGACGACGATGCACCCGACGGCGTCGGCGAGGTCGCGACAGGTCGGCAGGCTCTCCTCGGCCGAGCCGATCACCCACCCGCCGCCGTGGATCCACACCAGCACCGGCAACGTCTCGTCGGCGTCCGTGTCGGGCGTGACGACGATGCACCCCACGCCGGCGATCTCGCGCCGGTCGACCGACCGCACCGCGGCGCCCTCGTGGCCCGCCAGCTTCGAGAGCCGGGCGTAGGCGGCGCGCGCCTCCTCTGGCGCCATCTCGTGCAGCTGTGGCGCGCCGGCGGTGTTCACGAACGACAACAACATCTCGGCGGCCGGATCGAGCGGCACGGCTCCCCCTCGGTGACGTCAGGCCGTCGGGCGACGGCCGAGCCGCGACCGTACCGGTCCGGTCAGCGCAGGGCGCGACGCAGGACCTTGCCGCCGACGCCGGCGGGCAGCTCGTCGACGAACAGCACCTTGGTGGGGCACTTGTAGCGGGCCAGCCGCTCCGAGCACCACGCCACGATGTCGTCCTCCTCGGCCGAGCTGGTGGGCGCCAGCACGACGTAGGCCTTCACGGTCTCGCCCGTGTAGGGGTGCGGCACGCCCACGACGGCGCAGGCCTCGATGGCGGGGTGCTCGATCAGCACGTCTTCGACCTCGGCCGGGAAGACGTTGAAGCCCGACACGATGATGAGGTCCTTGGCGCGGTCGACGAGGTAGAGGTAGCCCTCGTCGTCGACGACGGCGATGTCGCCGGTGCGCAGCCACCCGTCGGGCGTGAGCGCCGAGGCCGTGGCCTCCGGGTCGTTCCAGTACCCGGCGAACACGTTCGGTCCGCGCACCCAGATCTCGCCGGAGTCACCGACGAGCACGTCGTCACCCTCGGGGTCGACGAGGCGCACCTCGATGCCGGGCACGAGCGTGCCGATCGAGCCACGCGGCGCGTCGGTCCCGGTGGCCGTGGTGACCACGGGCGAGGTCTCGGTGAGGCCGTAGCCCTCCCGCAGCTCGACGTCGAAGCGGTCCTCGACGAGCTGGGCGATCTCGACGGGGAGCTTGGCCGCACCGGAGACGGCGACGCGCACCGAGGCCAGGGCCCGGGGATCGGCACCGGGGAGGGTGGCCCACGCCGACCACATCGTCGGGGGCCCGCTGACGATCGTCGCCCGGTGGTTGGTCACCGACTCGAGCGTGGTGGTGGGGTCGAAGCGCTCGACGAGCACGATCCGCGACCCCGTGTAGAGCGTCAGGCCGAGCCCGACGTTGAGGCCGAAGATGTGGAACAGCGGCAGCACGCCGAGCACGACGTCGTCGGCGGTCTGCTTGCGGCCGGGATGGGCCTGGATCTGGTCGAGGTTCGACAGCAGGTTGCCGTGGGTGAGCATGGCCGCCTTGGGCGAGCCCGCCGTGCCGCTGGTGAACATGAGCACGGCGAGGTCGTCGTCGTCACGACCGACGACCGGCACCGGATCGGCGGCCATCACGTCGTCGAGCACGTGGGCGCCGTCGGCCTCCACCCCGGGCGTGACGATCACCACCTCGAGGTCGGGGGCCTTGGCGCGGTCGAGGGCGGCGAAGATGGCGGCCGACGCCGGCGTGACCACGATGGCCTTGGCCCCGGTGACCGCCAGGTAGCGCTCGAGCTCGGGCGGGCGGCTCGCCGGGTTGACCGGCACCACCACGAGACCGGCACCGAGGGCGGCGAGGTAGGTGGCGACGAAGTACCAGTTGTTGCCGCCGGCCACGGCGATGCGGTCGCCGGGCGCCAGCCCGAGGCCCGCCAGCCCGCCCCGCAGGCCCGCCACCTGCTCGCGCAGCGTCCCGTAGGTGGTCTCCTTGCCCCGGCTCACCAGCGCGACGGCGTCGTGGGGGTGGGGATCGATGATCGATGCGAGGTTCACTCGGCGCGCCTTCGTACGGGCCCGGTCCCGGACCGGGCGTCCCGGCGGCCCGGCCGGCTCGACCGGGGCGACCCCACGTTACCGGCGGGTCACTTGGCGTGCCCGCCCGGCGTCGGTGCGCGGGCGGCCGCCACGGGGCAGACTGCCCGGCGATGACCGCGGCCATCGAGTCCGAGGGCCTGACCCGCAGCTTCCCGAGCGGCGTGGCGCTCGACCACCTGAGCTTCGAGCTGGAGCGGGGCGAGGTGCTCGCCCTGCTCGGGCCCAACGGCGCCGGCAAGACCACCACCGTCCGCCTGCTCAACGGCGTGCTGCGCCAGGACTCGGGCACCGCCCGCGTGCTCGGCTACGACCCCGTCGACCAGGGCAACGAGGTGCGGGCCCGCACGGGTGTGCTCACCGAGAACGCCGGGCTCGACGACCGGCTCACCACCCGCGAGAACCTGCTGTTCACGGCTCGCCTCCGCGGCTTCGACCGGCCCGGGGCCATCCGACGGGTGGACGAGATGCTCGAGCGCTTCGGCATGACCGACCGGGCCGGCGACTTCACCCAGGGCTTCTCCACCGGCCAGCGCAAGCGGGTCGCCCTGGCCCGGGCGCTGCTGCACGACCCCGAGGTGCTGTTCCTCGACGAGCCCACCTCCGGGCTCGACCCGGCCGGCACCCGTGACGTCATCGACCTGATCCAGGCCCTCGCCGACGAGGGCCGCACGATCGTGCTGGCCACCCACTTCCTGGGAGAGGCCGGCAAGCTCGCCGACCACATGGCCGTGCTGCACAAGGGCCGCCTGCAGGCGTTCGGTCGGCCCCACGAGCTGGCGCGCGACCTGTGGCACGGCATGGCCGCCGAGGTCGAGACCGGCCACCCGGCCGACGACGCGGTGGGTGCAGCGGTCGGGGCGCTCGAGGGCGTGCTCGAGGTCGAGGGGCGCGACCTCGGCCTCTGGCTGCGGCTCGCCGACCGCGAGGCCCTGCCTGCGGTGGTGGCCACCCTGGTCGGGCTCGGCCTGCCCGTCTACGACGCGCGCGCCCACCCCCCGACGCTCGAGGACGTCTACTTCGCCATCGAGTCACGGATCCTGGCCGAGAGCGGCGAGGCCGCCACCGACGCCTTCCTCGCCGGTCGAGAGGACGCCCGATGACCGCCACCGACCGGCCCACGGGGGCCGACCCGGCCGTGACCGAGGCCGTCGAGACCGCGGCGGAGGCGGCGGCGCGCCGCGAGGACGAGGTCCGCACCGCCACCGACTGGGTCGCCATCCGCACGGTCATGGCGAAGGACCTCACCGCGGTGAAGCGGTCCAAGGCGATCATGATCCCGATGATCGCGGTGCCCCTGGTGCTGCTGATCTTCCTGCCCCTCGGCATCGGCCTGTTCGCCCGCTCGGCCCCGTCGGAGCAGGTGGCCTCCTCGATCGACCGGCTGCGCGACATCGGGCCCTTCGCCACCGAGCTGTTCGACCCGATCCTCACCCTGCCCGAGCGCGAGCGGCTCATCGTGCTGATCCTCGGCTACCTGCTCTCGCCGATGCTGCTGGTCATCCCGCTGATGGTGTCGGCGGTGCTGGCCGCCGACGCCTTCGCCGGCGAGAAGGAGCGCCGGACCCTGGAGGGGCTCCTCCACCTGCCGGTCGCCGATCGCGACCTGTTCGTGGCCAAGGTGCTCGGCGCCTTCCTGCCCGCGATCGCCATCACCTGGGGCTCGGCCGTGATCTACGCCATCATGTGCAACGCCATCGCCTGGCCGGTCACCGGGCGGCCGTTCCTGCCGTTCACCCAGTGGACGATCATGGTGCTGTGGGTGGCGCCGGCGGTCGCCCTGCTCGCGCTCGGGCTGCTCGTGGTGGTGTCGTCGCGGGCGAAGACCACCCAGGAGGCGAACCAGCTCGGCGGCGCGGTGATCCTGCCGCTGATCTTCCTGGCCGCCGCCCAGGCGTCCACGCTGCTGCTGGCCCCGCCGCTCGCCGTCGTCGCCGTCGGGGTGGTGGTGTGGCTCCTGGCGATCGGCCTCGTCGCCGTCAACGCCCGCCGCTTCACCCGCGACCGCCTGGCCAGCTCGTCCTGACGCCTCGGCCGCCACCCGGGCGTTCCCCATCACCCCCAGCGCACACCAGGAACGCCTGACCGGGAGGCGGCGCGGGTGCGGTCGGGTCAGCGGGCGAGCAGGAACAGCTGCAGGAACGCGGCGCCGAGGATCAACAGCAGCAGCACGCCGAGGGTGATGGTGGTGCCCTTGCGCATCGTCGTCGCCCCCTCGTCCCCTAGCCGGCCGAGCCGCCGTCGCCGCGCCGCCCCAGCTCGACCGGGGTGGCGATCCCTGCACCCGGCGGCTCCTCGTCGCCGAGCGGCTCGATGATCACCTCGGTGCCCGCACCCAGGCCCAGCTCGGTGGCGGCCGAGCGCTGGTCGACGGCGACCGACACCAGCCCGTAGGAGTCGACGACGAGGCCGATCTCGCCCACCTTCACCTCGGCGAAGGTGGCCGCCCGCACGCCGGTGCGCAGCTCGCCGTTGAAGCGCAGGGCCACCCGGTCGCCGTAGGGCACGAGCTCGTCGGGGTCGACGTTGAGCTGGGCGTTGCCGAAGCGGTCGACCCACAGCACCTCGGCGACGAGGCCGCCGTCCTCCTCCCGGGTCACGGGCAGGACGCCGGGGAAGAGGGTGACGGGATCGACGAGCGGTCCGAGCTCGGCGAGGTCGACGCCGTTGCACAGGTGAGCCGCCGCCGGGGCGAACACGTCGCGGCCGTCGAAGGTGGGACCGGGGGACTCGAGGCGGTGCTCGTCGCTGGTCAGCTCGACGGCGCGGGTGGCGCCACCGCACATGGCGACCGCCGGCGCCAGCAGGCCGTTGTCGGGCCCGACCAGCACCGAGGCGCCGTCGCCGACCTCGACGCCGATCGCCCGCCGCGGCGTGCCGACTCCCGGGTCGACGACGGCCAGCACGACACCGGGGCACAGCCACGGCGCGCTGCGGGCCAGCAGCAGGCCGCCGGCCCGCACGTCGTAGGGCGCGATGTCATGGGTGAGGTCGATCACGTGGGCGTGGGGCGCGATCGACCGCAGCACCGAGTGCACGATGCCGACGAACTCGTCGGTGCGCCCGTAGTCGGTGAGGAAGGTGACGGTGTCGTGGCGGCGCCCCATGCCCGCTCGACGCTATCGGAGCGCGCCGACGGCCCGGACGCGACGCCACCACGCGACGCCGTTGGGAGCTCGGTCCTACCGAGGTCGGTCCTGCCGAGGGACCGGTCGCCCGACTGGAGTCGGCGACACCGGGTCGACCCGGCGTCCGACCCGGGCTCGGACGCGACTGCGGCGGCGTCACCGCCGCCGCAGTCCGAGCGATGGGCCCGTGTCGGGGTCAGCCGGCCTCGGTGTAGCGCTTGGCAGGTAGGCGTCGACGTCGTCCTCCCGGATCCGGTAGGACTTGCCGACGCGCACCGAGGCCAGCTCGCCGGCCTTGATCAGCCGGTACACCGTCATGGTCGAGACGCGCATGATCTGCGCGACCTCGGCCACGGTCAGGAAGCGAGCCCTCGACGGGTTCTGCGCCATGTCAGGAACACCCCTCACTCCGCACGGGGGCGCACGTTACAACGAGATTGCGGTGTTGCGAAAGTGGCACAGGGGGACTGCGGTGCCCACCGGGCCCAGGCGACCGCCGGACGCCGGGCGAACGGGACGGCGGCGCACCGGTCCACCGCCGTGGTCGGCCGGGACGCGACGCGTCGCCGGAGCAACGCTCCTCATCCGAGGACCGGTCAGGCGCCGAGGTGCCGGGCGCGCTCGGTGGCGGCCTGCACGGCGGTCAGGATCGCCGCCCGAAAGGCCCCCGTCTCCAGCGCCTGCAGGCCCGCCGCCGTCGTGCCCCCCGGAGAGGTGACGGCGTTGCGCAGCTGGGCGGGGTGCTCGCCCGAGCGCGCCAGCAGCTCGGCTGAGCCCCGCAGCGTCTGCTCGGCGAGGGCCTCGGCCACGTCGCGGGGCAGCCCCACCAGCACCCCCGCCTCCACCAGCGACTCGGCGAACAGGAAGACGTAGGCGGGTCCCGAGCCGGACAGCCCGGTGACCGCATCGAGGTGCGCCTCGGCGACGCGCACGACGGTGCCCACCGCGCCGAGGACCTCCTCGGCCCAGGCCATGTCGTCCTCGCCGGCGTTGGCCCCGGCGGCGACCGCCGACGCACCCATCCCGATCAGCGCCGGCGTGTTGGGCATGGCCCGCACCACCGCCACCGTCGCGGGCACGACCGCCTCGAGCGAGGCGAGCGACACACCGGCGGCGATGGACAGCAGCCGCCCGGCGCCGGCTCGGGCCTGCGCCCGGGCCGCCTCGATCGTGTCGACCGGCTTCACCGCCAGCACCGCCGCGTCGGCGGGCACCGGCTGCTCGGCCAGCGCCAGCCCCGGGAAGCGCTCGGCCAGCTCGGCGCGGCGGCTCGGCAGGCGCTCGACCACGACCAGCTCGTCGGGACGGGCCCACCCGGCGTCGAGCAGCCCGCCGACGAGCGCCTCGCCCATCCGTCCACCACCGACGATCGCGAGTCGTGCCATGGCGCCAGACCCTAGTGGCGACACCGATCGCCGCCGGGGTGGCGCAGCACGGCGTCGACGCGCGCTCGGAGGTGCGCACCCGGTCGCCGCCCTTCCCGAAGCGGCACCGAGCCGGCACCTCCGAGCCGGCCCGACGCTAGGCAGGGAGAGGATCGAGAAGCAACGAAAGTGACGGAAAGAACATAGATTTTCGTGGACCAACCCCGGAGCGCCGGGTCGAGCGCTCAGCCCCGGAAGACCGAGGCGAAGCCCACCCGCATGGCCGGGCGGAAGCACTGCTCGGTCGTCGCCCACAGCGTGCCCAGGATCCGGTCGAGCTCGCCCTCGTCGATGGTGTGGACGGGGATCTGCCCGGTGAGGAACACCGCGTCCTCGGCACCGATGGCGAAGGCCACGCCGAACAGCTTCTCGTTGCGCCGCAGCAGGTGCTCGTAGCACGCGGCGTGGTTCTCGATCGGCGCCGGCATCACGTAGGTCTCGTACTGCAGCGTGCGCTGGTCGAGGGTGAACCAGACGGCGAACAGCTCCTTCTCCTCGCCCCGGAGCCGCACGATCCAGCGTCGCTCGTCGGGGCCGCCCCGCTCGATGCCGACCACGGCCGGGTTCTCGTGGAGCTGCTCGACCAGCCAGGCGTCGATGCGGGCCTCGTAGGCGTCGAGCTGCTCCGGGGTGGCGATCTCGTCGGCCATGGTGGCTCCTCCCGGACCGAGGTCAGGCGCAGCGCACCAGCGTCCGCGCGGTGAGGTCGGCGTAGATCCGCCGGAGCCGGGCCGCGGCGGTGGACCACGTGTAGGTCCGGGCGTGGGTGGCGGCGCGGGCGCCGAGCTCGGTGGCCAGCGCCGGGTCCTCGACGATCTTGCGCACGGCGGCCGCGTAGTCACCGGGCTGGCGGCCGTCGATCAGGAAGCCGGTGACGCCGTCGTCGACCAGCGTCGTCAGCCCGCCCACGGCGGCGGCGACCACCGGCGTGCCACACGCAGCCGCCTCCAGGGCGACGAGGCCGAACGACTCGGAGCGGCTCGGGACGAGGCAGACGTCGGCGGCGCGGTAGTAGGTCGACAGCAGGTGGTGGGGCTGGGGCTCGACGAAGCGCACCCGATCGTGGAGCCCGAGCGAGGTGACCAGGGCGTGCGCCCGGGCGAGCTCGGCCGGGCCGTCGGCGCCGCTGGCGCCGCCGACCACGACGAGCTGCGCATCCGGGTGACCGAGCTCGCCGAGGGCCTCGATGGCGACGGTGAGGCCCTTGAGCGGCTGCACCCGGCCGACGAACAGCAGCACGGGATGGTCGGACAGCCCGAGTGCCGCTCGCGCCCCCCGCCGGTCGCCCGGCGAGAAGAAGGCGTGGTCGACGCCGGGCGGGACGATCTCGATCCGGTCGGCGCGGGCGCCGTAGTGCTCGACCAGCTGCTCGGCCTCGGTCCGGCAGCTGGCGAGGATCGTGTCGGCGCAGCCGATGATCTCCGCCTCGGCCTCGGCCCGCCGGTCGGACTCGGCGTCACCACCTTCGGCCTTGACCCGGGCGAGCGTGTGGAAGGTGGTGACCAGCGGGAGGGCGAGCTCGTGCTTGAGGCGGTGACCGGCGATCCCCGACAGCCAGTAGTTGGCGTGCACGGCGTCGACGTCGCCGGCGGCACGGATGTGGTCGCGCACCCCGGCCGTGTACTCGTCGACGATCTCGGGCAGCTCCTCCTTGGCGAGGGTGGCAGGGCCCGCCGAGACGTGCACGACCCGCATGCCGGGCTCGACCTCGACGACGTCGGGCAGGCCGCCGCGATCGCGTCGGACGTACACGGTGGTGTCGACGCCCGCCTGGGCCAGCGAGCCGGCGAGCTCGCGCACGTAGACGTTCATGCCGCCGGAGTCGCCCCGCCCGGGCAGGGCGAGCGGCGAGGTGTGCAGGGAGAGGACGGCCAGCGAGCGCATCGGAGCGGTCAACGTTGGGCGTCGGCGAGCGATTCCGGGTCGTCGGCGTCCGACGGCGTCGCGCCGTCCGCCGCCTCGCTCCCGATCGGTGCGGGCACGGCGGGTGGCGCCGACACGGCGGCCCGCGGCCCGCCCGTCGCGCCGGTGCGGGCCTCGCGCTCGAGCACGAAGGACTCGTAGATGTGGATCAGGGTCTTCTTCTGGTCCTCGTCGATGCGGGTGTCGCGACGGATGGCCGCGGGGAGGTCCTGCTCGAGGTCGGTCTCGTCGAGGATGCCGGCCCGCACGTACAGCGTCTCGGCCGAGATCTGCAGCGCTCGGGCGATCTGCTGGAGGATCTCCGCCGACGGCTTGCGCAGGCCGCGCTCGATCTGGCTGAGGTACGGGTTGGACACCCCCGCCATCTCGGCCAGCTTGCGCAGCGAGAGCCGGTCGACCCGCCGTTGCTCGCGGATGAACTCCCCGAGGTCGCGCCAGCGCTGCTCCAGCTCGTTCATGGGACAAAATCTAAGGAGTTCGGTCGGGAAAACCGAAACCGGCGGTGCCCGGGCTCCGTCACGGGCCGGCGCGACGAGGTCGCGGGGCCTCGGAACGGGGCCGCCGCCGCGGCGATCAGCCCTCGAGCAGGGACTCCACCGACGCCTCGCCGTCCCGGTACCGGCGGGCGATCTCGGCCTGCAGGGCGTCGATGGCACCGAAGAAGGCGCGACGGCGGTCGGACACCAGCTCCTCGTAGTCGCGCAGGCGCCCGGCGAGGTCGGCCAGCTCGTCGTCGGCCATGTCGGGCACCCGGGCGAGCCGGCCGTCGCCGACGAGCGCGTCGAGCGCGGCCTCGAGCTCGGGATCGACGTCGGTCGGCTCCAACGTGCGGGGCAGCCGGCCCACCCCGGGCGGACGGCCGTGCTCGCCGAGGGCGTCGGGCAGGTCGGCGACGATGGCGGCCAGGTCGGACGATCCCGCGCCCTCGGCGCGGCGGGCGAGCTCGTGGCCGACGATGTCGAGCGGGCCCTGCACCATGCGGCGCAGGTACGACAGGCCCGTCTCGGCGGCGACGCACTCCGCCCGCATCACCCGCACCTGCTCGATCGGCCGGTCGGCCAGGTCGGCGAGGTAGGACGGGTCGAGCATCCGCTCGTGGTCGGCCGACAGCGGCGAGGTCCCCTCGAGGCGTGCCACGGGCACCAGCGTACCCACGCCCGGCATCGCCGTGTCGGGGTCGACGGCCCGGTGCCGCGCGGGCACCGGTCAACGGTCAGGTCGCCGCCCACCGGTCGGGTCACCGGTCGGGCGAGTCCGTCGGCGACCCGCACCCGGGCGCCGGTCACGAGCCGAGGTAGTTCCAGAGCAGCCACACCCACGCCGGCGCCGTCAGCAGCAGCGAGTCCAGCCGCCGCAAGGCCGGTGCCTTGGCCGAGGCCGTCGGGAGCAGCAGCGATGCCACCATCTGGCTGAGCGGGCAGAGCACGGCGACGAGCGCACCGAACACGATGGCGTCGAGCGGCTCGCGGAACGGGGACAGCTGGAACACGGCCACGCTGGCGGTGAAGACGCCGACGGCGATGATCCCGGCGATCGGACCGATCACCACGCTGCCCGACTCGGCGCCGACGAGGAAGTCGCCCATCTCGTAGGCGCACACCAGGACGACCAGGATGATCGCCCCGGCGATGCTGGCCCGGTAGGTGACGAGCACGGCCGCCGCGCCGACGGCGTGGAAGACGCTCGACCGCACGGTGGTCCCGGCGGCGTCGAGCAGCGGCGTGCGGCGACGCCGTCGGAAGAGGGCGACGCCGAGGGCGGCGACCGGCACGGCCAGGATCACCAGCCCGGGCAGCACCAGGCTGACCGACGCGGTGAGCGGGATGAGCAGCGCGCCGAGCCCGGCGACGAGCCGGCTGGGCTGGCGGCCCACGCGTCGCCACTCGCGCGCGGTCTGGGTGGCCGCCACCCCGGCGACCAGGCCGTAGAGCACGCCGAGGGCCACCAGCCCGGCGTAGAGCGCGCCGGCGAGCAGCAGGAACCACACGAACCCGACGCGCACGCGGGGACCGTCGATGTCGTAGCCACCGAACAGCCGCTGCATCCACCGGGGCTGCGGGCCACGCACGGCGGGGACCGTGCCCGTCGCCGCGATCTGCAGGCCGGGCATCGGGAAGTCCCGGGTCGGCATCCGGTCGGCCCGCTTGGCGGCCCGCCGCTCACGGCGTGAGCGCGGTGGCTCCGCGGGGGCCGGGACGCTCACCTCGAGCCACCCGACACCGGCGGCAGCACGGCCACCTCGTCGTCGTCGGCCACCGGGTCGTCGAACGCAGCGGGCTCGCCGTTGCGCCACACCCGACACGAGGTGAGCACCTCGGCGAACGCCTCGCCGTACCGGGCGCGGGCCGCGTCGAGCACCTCGCCCACCGTCGAGCCGGCCACGAGGTCGCGACTCGTGCCCGCCGCCTCGCGCGCCGAGGCGAACAGACGCAACGTCGCCACGGCCGAAGCGTAGCCACCGGCTCCCCCCCGCCCCGTGATGGCCCGGGGTGGCGGCGGATCGAGGCGAGCTGGCGACGGCCAGGGACGGCCGGCGACCGTCGGTGGCCGTGCGGCCCGACCCATCGTGCACGGCCTCGTCACACCCCCCGGATACCGTGCAGGCCGTGACCAGGATCCTCCTCGTGCGCCACGGCCAGTCCGAGTGGAACGCCACCGGCCGCTGGCAGGGCCAGGCCGATCCCCCGCTCTCCGAGCTCGGGCGGCGACAGGCCCACGCCGCCGGCGAGCGGCTCGGCACCGTCGACGTGATCATCTCGTCGGACCTCGAGCGGGCGGCGCACACCGCCCAGATCCTCTCGGGTGCGCTCGGCGTCGGCCCCGTGGTCCTCGAGCCCCGCCTGCGCGAGCGCGATGCCGGCGAGTGGTCGGGCCTCACCCACGCCGAGATCGAGCGGGCCTGGCCCGGCTACCTCGAGGCCCGCCGGCGGCCTCCCGGCTTCGAGTCCGACGCGTCCCTGCTCGAGCGGGTGCACGAGGCCTTCGATGACATCGAGCGCGAGTACCGCGGCGGCGAGATCCTCGTCGTGTGCCACGGCGGCATCGTCTACGCCATCGAGCGGCTCCACGACCTCCCCTTCGACCGCCTGCCCAACCTCGGCGCCCGGTGGCTCACCCATGACGGCGAGCGGGTCGTGCTCGGCGAGCGGCTCCAGCTCGTCGACGACGAGCTGCTCACCACGGTGCCCACCCAGATCTGACCCGACCGCCCGGTCCCACCCGATCGCCCGCCGCCGCGACGACGGTGCCCCCTCATCCGCAACCGCCCGTCCGAGGTGCACCATGGCCGTTCCCGCCCACCCCCTGCCCGTCGAGATCATCCGCAGCGCGCGCCGGCGCCGCACCATCTCCGCCTCCGTCGTCGACGGGACCATCCGGGTGCGGGTGCCCGCCGGCATGGCCCCCGACGAGGAGCGCCGCCACGTCCAGGCCCTCGTCGACCGGGTGCAGCGCAAGCTCGTCGCCGGACCGGTCGACGTCGAGGGTCGGGCGCGGACGCTCGCCCGCCGCCACGGCCTGCCGCAGCCGGCGTCGGTGCGCTGGGTCGGCAACCAGCGCGAGCGGTGGGGCTCGTGCTCGCCGCGCACCGGCGAGATCCGCATCTCCGACCGCCTCGCCGGCTTCCCCGTGTGGGTGCTCGACTACGTGCTCGTCCACGAGCTGGCCCACCTCGTCGAGGCGAACCACTCCCCGGCCTTCCACGCCCTCGTCGACCGGTACCCGAAGGCCGAGCGGGCCCGCGGGTTCCTCATCGCCAAGGGCCTGGGCGACCTCGAAGGCGACGCCCTCGACGACGGCGACGGCGACCATCGGCTGCTCGGCGAGGCGGGCGACGAGGCGCGCCTGGGGGGCGAGGGCTGCGGGTAGGCGCCGGCCGGCTCGGCGGGCCGACCCGACGAGCCGGCCCGACGCCCGGCGGGGCAGACTGCGGTCATGTCCGAGCAACCGACGCTCGACGAGGTGCTGATGACCATCGTCATCGGCTTCCAGTACCTGATCGCCCACGCGCCCGCCGAGGACCTCAGCCCCACCCTGTCGGTCCGCATGGAGGAGGAGATCAGCTACCACCTCAAGCGGCTCGGCCTCGACGACCGGCGCGCCTTCCTCGCCTTCATCCGCCAGCAGGCCCAGGCCTCGGCCTGGCCCGAGGAGCGTGCCTTCCTCGAGCGCCTCCCCACCCTGCTGGGCTGGGAGGACCCACGATGAGCCGCGGCCCACACCCTCCGAGGGGGTGACGCACCCGTGCGCTCGCCCCGGCCCACGACGGTGCACGGTCCCCGGCGACCGCTGCCACGCCGGATCGCGCTGCTGGGCAGCGGGGGGGCGGGGAAGTCGACCCTGGCGGCCCGCATCGGCGCTGCCACCGGCCTGCCGGTGGTCCACCTCGACCGCCTCTACTTCTCGCCCGGCTGGATCGAGCCGCCGTCCGACGAGTGGGAGGTCACCATGCGCGAGCTGGTGGCACGCCCCGAGTGGGTGCTCGACGGCAACTACGGCGCCACGGCCCACCTGCGCATCGACGCCGCCGACCTCGTCGTGCTGATGGACACACCGCGGTGGCGCTGCCTGTGGCGGGTGGCCCGCCGGCGGTGGATCCACCGGGGCACCAACCGGCCCGACATGGCCGACGGCTGCGACGAGCACCTCGATCCGACGTACGTGCACTGGGTGTGGATCTTCCCGAGGGAGAAGCGCCCGCGCTACGTCCAGGAGCTGTTCGTCGCCCACGAGCGCGGTCGGGAGTCGGTGCGGTTGCGCTCCCGGACCGACGCCGACGCCCTCGTGGCCGATCTCGCCGATCGGGCCCGGCGCGAGCGCCACGCTCGGGTGCGCTGACCAGGTCCCGAGCTCACCCGGCGCCGAGCAGCTCGGCCAGCGCGACCGCGCAGCGCTCGAAGCCGTCCAGCGCGGTGTAGCGCACGGCGTCGGGCGTGGCCACCCGCACGACGGCCAGGCCCGAGGAGCGTCGCACGGCCCCCTCGAGCATGAGGTTGTCGGCGAGGTCGTGGGCCTCGACCTGCAAGCCGTCCGGCTCGACCCGCGCCGCGTAGTGGGTCGTGACGTTGGTGTAGGCGACGACCGGCCGCCCGCGACCCAGCAGGTACCCGACCTCCCAGGCCGTGCCGACGTCGGCGCTCGGCCCCCGGAAGGGCGTCAGGTTGGCGATGCCCGCCGCGCAGCCATCGAGCTGGTCGACCAGCGCGTCGTACAGCGCGAGGCCCCGGTCGGGTGCCGCCAGGTCCTCGGTGACCAGACCGGTCTCGGCGTCGAGGGGGTGCACGCCGAGCAGCCCGTGTCGGGCGCAGATGCGCTGCTTCGCGGCCGCCACCTCCGCGGCGTCGGGGAGGAACACCTCCGGCCCGGCGAGGTACACCGGCACCTCGTCGCTCACCCCGTCCCCCGGTTCGCCGGCCTCACCCCAGGCCTCGCCGCTGCTTCCACTCGTGCTCGGCGACGCCCAGCGCGGTGACCGGTGGGCCGCCGTGGCGGTACTCCTCGAGGATGCCCCGCCACCGGTTGCGGGCCTCGAGCCGGCCCAGCAGAGCGCTCACCCCCCACACCACGCGGTCGAGGATCACGAACGACGGTGGCATGTTGAGACAGCGGATGACGTCGGCGTAGGGGCCCTGCAGGTCCATGACGTTCTGCAGCGCCTCGGCCGTGTAGCCCTTGGTGAAGGTGTACTGGTCGTCGAAGTAGGCGCGGTACGGCGCGCTGACGCACTCGAAGACGTGGTCGGGGTCGAGCCCGTGGTCGGCGATCAGGAAGCCGACCTGCACCATGGCGTCGACGGTGCCCGACGCGTCGCGGTCCAGCACCAGGTCGAGGATGGGGATGAGCTTCTCGAACTCGTCCTCGGCCCAGCGCTTGACCAGCCCGAAGTCGAAGAACGTCACCGAGCCGTCGGCGTGGAAGCGGTAGTTGCCCGGGTGCGGGTCGCCGTTGAAGACGCGGTGCTCGTGCACCGATCCCTGGGCGAAGCGGAAGACCACCTCGGCGGCGCGCTGGCGCTGCTCCTCCGTCGCCGTCGCCTCGAAGTCGGTCCAGCTCGTGCCGTCGACCCACTCGGTCGTCAGCACCTTCTCCCCCGACAGCTCGGGGACGACCTTGGGGATGCGGATGAAGGGGTGGTCGCGGTAGCGCTCCCAGAACTCGGTCTGGCAGCCGGCCTCGAGCGTGTAGTCGAGCTCGTCGTACATGCGGTCGCGCAGCTCGTCGACGAGGGCGTGGACGTCGAGGCCCTTCAGCGCCACCGCCGAGAACATGGCGTAGAGCATCTCGGCGTTGTCGAGGTCGTGCTTGATGGCCTTGCCGACGCCCGGGTACTGGACCTTGACCGCCACCTCGCGCCCGTCGTGCAGGACCGCCTTGTGCACCTGACCGATGGAGGCGGCGGCCACCGGCACGGGGTCCCACGCCAGGAAGAGGTGCTCCGGATCGCGGCCCAGCTGCTGGCGGACGACCTCCTCGGCCAGGCTCGGCGCCATCGGGGGCACGTCCTGTTGCAGGCTCTGGAGGGCAGCGCGCGCGTCGTCGGGCAGGCCGTCGGCGATGAAGCTGACCATCTGGCCGAGCTTCATGATGGCGCCCTTCATGTTGCCGAGCTCGGCGGCGACGTCCTCGGCGGTGCGGATGGCGAACCGCTCCTCCAGCGCGGCGCGCGCCTCCTCGTCGAGGCGAGCGCCGCGCACCTTGACCGCCGCCCAGTGGGCGCTGCGCGTGGCGGTCAGCCGCCACACCCGGGCCTGGCGCCGCAGGCGCTCGCGCCGGTCCTCGTCGGACAGGACCCGGGTCGCCGCGGCGGCGATGCCCGCCGCCAGCCCACCGCCGGCGACCGTCACGACGGCCGCCGTGCGCCTCGCGCTCACCGCGCCTCCGCCACGCACAGGATCGACAGGCCGAACGGGATGCGCCATCGACGACCGACCGCCCGCTCGACGCGCGCCACCGAGGCGAACAGGGCGTCGACGGCCGGGTGCATGGCGCTGACCTCGTCGTTGGTGGCCTTGACCAGCCGCTTCAGCGGCGTGCGCCGCATGAGGTAGGCCGGCGGCACGAGGAACGAGAAGTAGTAGGAGGTCCGCAGCACCCGGAACCCGCCCGCGACGACGGCCCGCTCGAAGGTGCGGGCGTCGTAGCGCCGCCGGTGGGCCGCCCAGTCGTCGTGCTCGCTCCACAGCCACTGGTAGGAGGGCACGGTGATGTAGGCGGTGGCACCGGGCTTGAGGATGCGGCGGTACTCGCAGGTGGCCGCCACGTCGTCGTCGAGGTGCTCGAGCACCTCGAGGCTGACGAGGGCGTCGGCGCAGGCGTCCGGGAAGGGGAGCTCGGTGGCGAGGGATCGGAGCACGCTCGGACGGGGCCGACGCCGGGCGGCGAACGCCAAGGCGTGCGGCGAGATGTCGGTCCCCACCACCGTGCCGGCCCCGAGAACGGCGAGGGTGTCGAGCGTCTCGGAGGTCCCGGTGCCGACGTCGACGACGATCGCGCCCGGCCGGACCCGCGGCCCGAGCTCCTGGGCGACCCAGGCGCGTCGGGCCCGGTACCACCAGTGGGTCTCGGCCACGGTGGCCATGACGTCGAAGTAGTGGTCGTCGGGCTGGGCCTCGATCCCGTGCGCGGCCCCGTCGTGGTCGGGGCTGTGGTCGATCGTCGGGCCGGCGGCTCGGGGATCGGCGGCGGCGCTCACCCGGGCACCGTACCGCCGGCCGCCGTCGCCACGAGCAGCACGTGCGGGTGGAGGTAGCCACGGTCGACTCGGCGGATCACGACCTCCAACCCCGCCGCCCGGAGCGGGTCGGCGAGCTCCTCGGGCGGGGTGAACGCCACCTGCTCCCCCTCGGTGATCCGCAGCAGCCGGGTGGCGACCAGCTCCTGGGCGACCGTGAGCGCCCCCTTCCACCGCGGCCGGCGGTCGGCCTCCTTGACCACGACCCGGCCGTCGGGCGCGAGCCGGGCGGCGCCGTCCGCGAGCACCGCGCGGCGGGCGGCCGGGGGCAGCAGGTACAACACGTCGGCGATGACGACGGCGTCGAAGCCCGAGGCGTCCAGGTCGGCCAACGACGTCGTCACGAACGAGACCCGGTCGGTCAGACCGGCTCGCGACGCCGCCGCTCGGGCCACCTCGACCTTGTCGGCGTCGATGTCGATCCCCACCACCTGCCGTCGAGGACCGCACTCGGCCAGGTACAGCGAGAGCAACCCGTGGCCGCAGCCGACCTCGAGGACCCGCCCGGTGAGCGGCACCACGCGCTCCAGCGCGGGGAAGGGACAGGTCAGCCACCGGAACCGCACGTGGAACCGGTCCCCCGACGCGCCGCCGTCGTAGGCGTGCACCGCCCGCAGCGCCTCCGGCGTGGTCGGCATCCGCACGGGGTGACGATACCGACGTCGGGCGCCGGGCCCGGCGACGGGTCCCGGGATCGTGGCGGCGCGCTAGTCGCCGACTTCGTCGAACCGGCTGGGCACGAAGCCGTGCTCGGCCACCGCGGCCCGCACCGTCGGCGAGCACAGCGCCTCGAGCTCGGCGGGCCACCAGTAGCGCCAGCGGTACCGGACCAGGTCGGCGTCGTCGGCCTCGCCGGGGTGCGTGGCCAGCTCGGCGGTGCCGCCACCGAGCGCGTCCAGCTCGCGTGACAACCGGTCGAGGGCGGCGACCATGGCCGGCCGGTCGAGGTGGCCCGCCTCGTCGAGACCGGTCGACACGTCGGTGGTGCGCCAGCCGCGGACGTCGAGCAGGACCTCGAGGTCGCGGGCCAGGCGCTGCACGGTGATGCCCACCACCGATCGGGCGGCGGAGCGGGTCACCCGCACGACCTTCACGCCGAAGGCCTCGCCGACCTCGAGCACCACGTCGCGGATCGACGGCCACAGGTGCACGTTCTGGTGGGTGTCGAGGTGGTCGATGGTGAGCCCGGCACCGACGAGCGCCTCCATCTGGGCCGTGAACTCCCGCCGCAGGTCGGCGGGGTCGACGCGGCCGGCGGCGACGAGCGGAAGGAGCTGGCGCCACGACGGGCGCAGCCGGCCCCGGCGGTCGACGAGCGTGGGCACCTCCCGGGCCGACAGCAGGGGTGGGTCCTCGCCGACGGCGGCGAGGTGGGCGCCGGTGCCGAGCCCGGGATGGTCCTGCAGCCACCCCACCGTCGTGTCGAAGCCGGGGGCCAGCGCCAGCACCGAGGTCGAGGTGACGATGCCCTCGGCGTGGGCCCGCAGGATGGCGCGGGACACCCCCATCGTGAGCCCGTAGTCGTCGGCGTTCACGATGAGCCGCTTGGCGTGACCGGGCGCCGCCGGGTCGTTCATCGGCCGCCCGGCGGACCGCCGTCGCGGTGGCGCACCGCCTCGACCTCCTCGGGAGGAAGGGGTTCGATGGCCAACAGCTCGGACCGCAGGGCCCGCGCCTCCTGGAGGATCTTCAGGATCACGGCGTTGGACGACAGGGTCGAGATGCCCCGGGTGCGGGGGAAGTAGTCGACGCCGAACTGCACGATGTGGAAGCCGAGGCGCTGGGCCCGGGCCAGCAGCTCGACGTCGATGAACGAGCCCTCGCTGCGCAGCTCGACGCGGTCGAGCACGCCACGGCGCACGAGCTTGAAGGCGAAGTTCATGTCGCGCAGGCGCAGGCCGAACATCGCCTGGACGAGGTGGTTGTAGACGTAGCTGTACACGAGTCGGCGAGCGCCCTCACCGGTGCGGTCGAAGCGGTAGGCGCTGACGATGTCGGCTTCGTAGATCCGCAGTAGCCGGACCGCCTTGGCCAGCTCGGCCATGTCGAAGGGCAGGTCGGCGTCGGTGTACAGGACCAGGTCGCCGCGCGCCTCGGCGAAGCCGGTCTTGAGCGACCCGCCGAGCTTGCGGTTGCGGTCGTGGTGCACCACGCGGACCCGCTCGTCGGCCGCCGCCAGCTTGTCGGCGATGGCCCCGGTGGCGTCGGTCGAGGCGTCGTCGACGATCAGCACCTCGTAGGCCGTGATCTCACCGGCGCCGATCAGCTCGTCGCCGGCCTCGAAGGCGGCCGCCACGGCCCGCTCGATGGTGGCCTCCTCGTTCCACGCCGGGAAGAACATGGTGAGGCGCACGGCGTGGGGCTCGGCCATCTCCTCCATTCTGGCCGACATCCCGGCCCCTGGGCCCACGACCGCCGTTCTGGCTGACCGACGACCCGCCAGGGCACCCGATCCGCCGGCCCGTTCGGGAAGGGGGCGAACGGATTGGTGACGTTCGGCTCTCCCCTCCGCACACGGGGCCCGGAAGGATGCGAGCATGTGCCGACGTGTGGGCCGAGCGGGGCGGCTGCACCGCCAGATCGCCCGGACCGGGGGAGGGCCGCCCATGAGCCAGGTCGTGTTCGAGGGGGTGACCAAGCGCTTCGGCGAGGTCACCGCCGTCGACCACCTCGATCTGGAGATCCACGACGAGGAGTTCATGGTCCTGCTCGGTCCGTCGGGCTGCGGCAAGACCACGGCCCTGCGCCTGGTGGCGGGCCTCGACACGATCACCGAGGGCACGCTGCGCATCGGCGACCGCGTGGTGAACGACATCGAGGCGAAGGACCGCAACATCTCGATGGTCTTCCAGTCGTACGCGCTGTACCCGCACATGACGGTGGCCAAGAACATCGAGTCGCCCCTGATCGCCCGCCACTTCGCCGTCGACGGCGGCGCCCCGCGCAAGCTCACCGGGCCCGAGCGCCAGGAACGGGTGCACGACGCCGCAGCCACCCTCGGCCTCGGCGACCTGCTCGGACGCAAGCCGGCGGCGCTGTCCGGCGGCCAGCGACAGCGGGTGGCGCTGGCCCGCGCCATCGTCAGCCGACCGGCCGCGCTCCTGTTCGACGAGCCGCTGTCCAACCTCGACGCCAAGCTGCGGGCCCAGACCTGCGCCGACCTCGTCGAGCTGCACCGGCAGCTGGCGACCACCTTCATCTACGTCACCCACGACCAGGTCGAGGCCATGACCATGGCGTCACGCATGGCCATCATCAACGAGGGCCGCCTGCAGCAGGTCGGCCACCCCGAGACGTGTACGACCGTCCGCACAACCTGTTCGTGGCCCGGTTCATCGGCAGCCCGCCGATGAACACCATGGCGGCCACCGTCATCACCGACGCCGGCGAGCCGTGGGCCGATCTCGGTGCCGCCGAGCGCCTGCGCCTCGACGGCACCGGTGCCCATCAGTCGACCCCGGTCGCCGGCACGAAGGTCGTCATCGGGGTCCGCCCCGAGAACCTCCTGCGCGGCGACGGGACGCTGCAGGCCTCCATGGTGGCCGTCGAGTGGCTCGGCCACGAGCGTCACCTCGTGTGCGACCTCGGCGACGGCACCGCGGCCACGGTGCGGGAGCCGGCCGAGGGCCCGGGCCGGCCGAGGGCGAGGCCATCCGCCTGAACGTCGACCCTCCCACATCCACCTGTTCGACCCCGACACCACGGAGCACCTGCCGTGACGCGATGGCCGCCGGGCGACGGCGCACGGGAGCGGCCGACGTGACCGCCGCACTTCGGCGACACGCGGCGGGCCGGCGCCGGTCGGTCCCGCCGGGTGAAGGACACGATGCTCGCCGTCGCGTTCCTCCTGCCGTCGGCGGTCATCTTCGGGGCGTTCTTCTTCTACCCGCTCTACCGGCTCGTCTACCTGGGCCTCTTCCAGCAGAACCGGTTCGGCACGCGGGAGACCTACGTCGGGTTCAGCCAGTACACCGAGACCCTCGGCGGCTCGGAGTTCCTCGACGGCCTGCGCATCTCGGCCAGCTACGTCGTGTACACGGTGCCCCTCGGCATCATCCTCGGCGTGCTGCTGGCGGTGGCCGCCAACCGGTACCTGAAGGGGATCAAGATCTTCCAGACGATCTTCGCCTCCACGGTGGCGTCGTCGGTGGCCGTGGCCTCGGTCATCTTCTTCGTGCTCATCAACCCCCAGGTGGGCTACTTCAGCGACGTCTCGTGGATCTCGCTGCAGAGCCCCGACTCGGCCCTGCGGGGTGTGGCGCTGTCGTCGGTGTGGCAGAACCTGGGCCTCACGTTCATCATCGTGATCGCCGGCCTGCAGGCCATCCCCGAGGAGGTCAACGAGGCCGCGACCCTCGACGGCTACGGGCCGATCCGACGCTTCTTCCGGATCACGCTCCCCCTCATCTCGCCCACGCTGATGTTCCTGATCGTGGTCCTCGTGATCTTCGCCTTCCAGGCCTTCGCCCAGATCGACATCCTCACCGGCGGCGGACCGGCCGGCTCCACCGAGACGCTGGTGTGGAAGATCTTCAACAGCCAGCAGCCGATCAACCAGGGCACGGGCGCGGTGATGGCGATCGGCCTGTTCTTCATCACCCTCGTCGTGTCCCTCGTCCAGTTCCGGATCCTCGACCGCCGCGTGCACTACGGAGGCTGAGATGGGCGCCGAAGCCATGCAGGCACCGTGGAAGAAGGGCGTCTGGTACGTCGTCCTGTCGACCCTGTCGGTCGTGGTGCTGTTCCCCGTCTACATGACCCTCGTGCGGGCGCTGTCGACGCCCGCGGTGTACGTCCGCGAAGGCCAGCCGCTGTACCCGGTCGACATCCAATGGGGCATCTTCCGCCGGGCGTTCGTCGAGGGCGATCTGGGCCGCAAGCTGCTGCTGAGCGCCATCGTCACGATCATCATCGTGGCGCTGCAGCTGGCGACCTCGCTGCTCGCCGCCTACGCCTTCGCCTTCCTCGACTTCCCGTTCAAGCGGACGGTCTTCGTGATCTTCATGGCCACGCTCATGCTGCCCATCGAGGTCACACTGATCCCCAACGTCGACACCATCCGCAGCCTCGGGTGGCTCAACTCCATCCCGGCCCTCACCGCACCGTTCCTCGCCACCGCCTTCGGCACCTTCCTCATACGCCAGGGCTTCCTCGGCATACCCCGCGACCTGCTCGACGCCTCCCAGCTCGACGGCTTCGGGCACTTCGCCTTCCTGCGACGGGTGGCCATCCCGGTGACCCGGCCGGTGGTCGCCTCGTTCGCCGTCATCGCCTTCCTCAGCGCCTGGAACCAGTACACGTGGCCGCGGGCCGTGGTCACCGAGGGCAAGTGGGAGACGATCCAGATCGGCCTCAAGTCGCTGTCGGCGGCCAAGGTCGAGGAGAACAACATCGGGTTCGCGGCCGCCCTGATCGCGGCCGTCCCGGTGCTCCTGCTGCTCATCTTCCTGCAGCGCCAGCTCATCCGTGGCCTCACCGCCGGTGCGGTGAAGGGCTGACCGGGAGGACCCCACCATGCGCCTCACCACCCACCCCCGTCGAGCCCGCCGCCTGTTGGCGTCGACGACCGTCGCGGCCGCGCTCGCCCTGGTCGCCGCCTGCGGCGGCTCGAGCAGCTCGGGCGGCTCGAACGGGACCGGGGGCAGCCAGGCCGCCGACCTGCCGCCGTGCCCGCTGGACGCCCTCGACAAGGCCACCGGTCCGGTGGAGGTCGTGCTGTGGCACCCGCTCGCCGCCAAGACCAAGGAGTCCCTCGAGCAGCTGGCCGAGCAGTACAACGCCTCCCAGTCGAAGGTCCGCGTCCGGGTCGAGGCGCAGGGGTCCTACGCCGAGCAGTGGAAGAAGTTCCAGTCCGGCGCCAAGACCAAGGACCTGCCCGCCATCGCCGTCCTGGAGGACATCTCGCTGCAGGCCGTCGCCGACAGCGGCGTGGTGCTGCCGGCACAGTCGTGCATCAACGCGTCCAAGACCGACATGAACGACTTCGTGCAGTCGGCCATCGACTTCTACTCGATCAAGGGCGCCATGTGGCCGGCGACGGTCAACCTGTCGAGCCCGCTGCTGTACTTCAACCGCAACCACTTCCGGAAGGCCGGCCTCGACCCGGCCAAGCCACCGACGACCCTGGCCGAGCTGCGCACCGTCGCCGAGAAGATCAAGGCGGCCGGGGTGGTCGACAAGCCCCTCGCCCTGTCGCTGCAGCCGTGGTTCTACGAGACGTGGATGACGGGCGCGACCTCGCCGATGGTCGACAACGACAACGGCCGTGGTGGCGGCACGACCCAGGCCGCCGCCTTCGACAGCGAGCAGGGCCGCGAGCTCATGACCTGGTACGCGGACATGATCCGCGACGGCCTCCTCGACCCGATCCCCTACCAGGGCGGCGACGTCGGCCAGTACCTGGCCATGGCCAACCAGAAGGCCTCGATGACCATCGAGACCTCCACGGCCGCCACCTCGGTGAAGGCCTTCCTCCAGGGAGACACCTCGGTGGCGGCGGGCAACGACACCTCCTCGGTCGACCTCAACGCCCTCGACATCAACGCGTCGAAGCTGCCGGGGATCAAGGAGCCGGGCAAGGTCCAGATCTCGGGCAACGGCTGGTACATCACCAACACCACGCCGCCGGAGGTGCAGGCGGCGGCGTGGGACTTCATCACGTGGTGGAACTCCACGCCGACCCAGGTGCAGTGGAACCTCAAGGGCTCCTACCTGCCCTACCGGGTCAGCGCGGCCAAGGACGCCGCCCTCGTCGACGCCTGGCAGAACGACATCTCCGGACGGTGGCTGGCCATCTCCTACGACCAGCTCCAGACCGGGGTCGACCCGAAGTTCCCCGGCCCCCTCATCGGCCCCTACGACCAGGTGCGCGACAGCATGAAGAAGGCGCTCGACAGCGTCGCCTTCGCCGGGCAGGCACCCGACGCCGCCGTGAAGCAGGCGGCCGACGAGAGCACCAAGGCCATCGAGGCCTACAACAAGGAGATCTGAGCCGTGCGGGGCCGTACGACCCGGTTGGCCGTCACCGTCCTCGCCGCGGTGAGCCTGCTCGGGGCGGCCTGCTCCAAGAGCGAGCAGGGCGGCGGCACCACGGGCACCGACCAGGCGGCGAACCTGCCGCCGTGCCCGCTCGACGCCCTCGACAAGGCCACCGGTCCGGTGGAGGTCACGATCTGGCACTTCCTGCAGGCCAAGACCCGTGATGCCCTGGAGCAGATCGCCAACGAGTACAACGCCTCGCAGTCGAAGGTGAAGGTGCGGGTCGAGAACCAGGGCTCGGACAACGACGAGCTGTGGCGCAAGTACCAGGCCGGGGTGAAGGCCAAGGACCTGCCGGGCATCTCCATCCTCGACGACACGGTCACCCAGCAGATCGTCGACTCGGGCACGGTGCTCCCAGCCACGTCGTGCATCAAGGCCGACGGCTACGACATGAGCGACTTCCTGCCCACGGGCCAGGCGTACTACACGATCGACGGCGTGCTGTACCCGGCGTCGCTCAGCCTGTCGGGGGCGCTGCTCTACTACAACAAGAACCACCTCCGACGGGCCGGGCTCGATCCCGAGAAGGCGCCCGGGACCCTCGACGAGGTCCGCGAGTGGGCCCGCAAGATCAAGGCGGCCGGCGTGGTCGACAAGCCGGTGGTCCTGCAGGTGAGCCCGGCGATCATCGAGATGTTCCTGACCGGTGCCGGCGCACCGCTCGTCAACAACGACAACGGTCGCGGGACGGGCAAGACCGACGCCTCCGCCTACGACAACCCCACCACGGTCTCCCTCTACCAGTGGGTGCGCGAGATGATCGACGAGGGCCTGATGGAAGCGCTGCCCCAGACCCCCGGGCAGGTCGGCCAGTACCTCGCCATGGCCAACCAGAAGGCCTCGATGACCATCGAGACCTCCACGGCGGCCACCTCGGTCGAGGCCTTCCTCAAGGGCGACCTCAACACGCGGGGGCTGCCCGCCGACGTCGACCCCGGCGCGGTCGACCTGCAGGCCCTCGACATCGGCGCCGCGAAGGTGCCGGGCATCAAGGAGCCGGGACGGCTCGCCATGGGTGGTGGCGCCTGGTACATCGCCAACACCAACCCGCCCGAGGTCCAGGCCGGGGCCTGGGACTTCATGAAGTACTTCAACTCGCTCGAGTCCCAGGTCACCTGGAACCTCGTGGGCTCCTACCTGCCCTACCGGATGTCGGCGGCCAAGGACGCCCGGATCGTCGACAACTGGACCAACACCCGCGCCGGCCGCTGGCTGGCCATCGCCTACGACGAGCTGCTCACCGGTGTCGACCCGAAGTTCCCCGGACCGCTCATCGGCCCCTACGACCAGGTGCGCCAGGCGATCCGCAAGAGCGTCGACGAGGTCATCTTCAACAACGGCCAGGCCCAGCCCACCGTGACCAAGGCCAGCGACGACATCACCGCACTGCTGCAGCAGTACCAGAAGGAGGGCTTCTGATGCGCAACGACGCGCCCACCCCCCGCACCGAGCCACGGCGCCATCGCCGCCGCCTCGCCGGTGCCGTCCTCGCCGCCGGCGCATTGCTGGCCGGCCTCGCCTGCAGCAGCTCGGACTCCGGCGGCGGCACCACGGGCGGGTCGGCCGGCGGGCAGGCCGGCGCGCTCCCGCCGTGCCCGCTCGACGCCCTCGACAAGGCCACCCAACCCGTCGAGGTGGTGGTGTGGCACACCCAGACGGCCAAGCCGGGCGACACCCTCAAGGAGCTGGCCGCCGAGTACAACGCCAAGCAGTCGAAGGTGAAGGTCGTGCTCGAGAGCCAGGGCAGCGACTACCAGGAGCTGCAGAAGAAGTTCAACGCGGCGGTGCCGTCCAAGCAGCTGCCCGGGGTCGTCATGGTCGACGACACCTTCACCCAGTCCATGGCCGACTCCGGGGTGATCCTGCCGGCGCAGTCGTGCATCCAGGCCGACAGCTACGACATGGCGTCGTTCGCCAAGACGGCGAAGGACTACTACACGATCCAGGGGACGCTGTGGCCGGCGTCGGCCAACCTGGGCAACGTGCTGCTCTTCTACAACCGGGACCACTTCCGCAAGGCCGGGCTGGACCCCGACAAGCCACCGGCGACCCTCGACGAGCTGCGAGCCGACGCCGAGAAGATCAAGGCCGCCGGTGTGGCCGACAAGCCGCTCGTGCACGAGTTCGCGTCGTGGAAGACCGAGTTCTGGCTCACCGGCGCGAAGTCGAGCGTGGTCAACAACGACAACGGCCGCGGCTCGGGCACCACCGACAAGGCGACGCTCGCCGACAACCCGCAGGCGACGAAGCTGTTCGAGTGGTTCAAGGGCATGCAGGACGCCGGCCTGCTCGAGCCCATCCCGGCGACGCCCGGCCAGGTGAACCAGTACCTGGCGATGGCCCAGCAGAAGGCCTCGATGCTCGTCGACACCTCCTCGGCCGCGACCTCGATCGAGGCGTTCCTCGGCGGCCAGAAGGTCGACACCGGCGGGGCCGGGGGCGACGCCATCAACGACGTCAACGTGTCGGGCCTCGACCTCACGGCCGGCCCCTTCCCCGTGCTGGAGAACCCGGGCAAGACCCAGGTCGGCGGCTCGGCCTGGTACATCACCAACACGACCAAGCCCGAGGTCCAGGCCGCGGCGTGGGACTTCATGAAGTTCATGAACACGCCCGAGGCCCAGGCGAAGATGTTCACCGGGGGCTCGTTCCTGCCCTACAACACCAAGGCCGCCGACCAGCCCGCGGTGCAGCAGGCGTTCACCACGACGCTGTCGGGTCGCTGGCTCAAGATCGCCTACGACCAGGTCCTGGCCATCGACCCGTCGTTCCCCGGACCGCTCATCGGCCCCTACGACCAGTTCCGCCAGGCGGTCAACTCGGCCCAGGACCAGCTGATGTTCAACAACAAGTCGCCGAACGACGCGCTCCAGCAGGCCCAGAGCGAGATCGACACGCTGCTCACCCGCTACAACCGCGAGGTCGGCAACTGAGTCGACTCGACTCTCGGTGTTCCTGTCATCGTTCTGCGGGCGGGAACGCCCAGATCGATGACAGGAACGCCGGTGCTGGCCGCCACACGGGCCGGGGCCGGGGCCGGGGCCGAGGCCGGGGCCGGGGCCGGCGAGTAGGTTGGCGGGGCGCGCCCCTAGCTCAACTGGTCAGAGCAGCGGACTTTTAATCCGAGGGTTCCGGGTTCGAGTCGGGGGCGTACAGGGGCCACCGCTCCCGGCGTGGCTCGACCCACGGTCCACCAGCGGGTCCAGGTTCGAGTCACATCGAGGGCCGCCGCCTGCCCGGCGCCTCGCTAGCCTCGATGGCGGTGACGGAGACGGCGTCGGAGCGCTACTTCGCCGTGGTGCAGGGCGAGCTGGCCAAGGGCGGGCCGCCACCATGCGCAAGGCCGGCGACCGCCTCGAGGAGGCGTCGCTGCGCTGCGCCGCCCTGCTCGAACGCCTCGATGCGACGGGAGGCCCGGAGATTGGAGCGCCCCGGTCGCCGGCGACCTGCTGGTCGAGTACCGCGCCGCCCGGCGGGCGTTCCTCGAGGCCCGGGACCGGCTCTGCCTGCAGCGAGAGGCCATCGGCCTGCACGACCACCGCTGGGTGGACCGGATCTACCCCTGCCGCCGCGCGCTGACAACCCGCCGGATCGCCAGGCCTCGAAGCTCGCCGGCCGGCGAGCACCGGTGCGTGATGGACCGGCCCGAACGACGACCCGCCAGGCGCCGAGGCCCGGCGGGCGGGACGCCGGGCCTCGGGGGTGGGAGACCGATGGAGATGAGGGGCCCGAGCGTCTCGGGCGCCGGGCTCGGACGCCGGGGTCAGGCGCCGACGAGCTCCGGGGTCCTGGGGGCGGGTGACGGCGCCGCGACCGGACGCCCGGCGGGCTCGAGGTCGATCACCGGCGGGCGGGAGCCCTTGCCGGCGGGCTCGCCGGCAAGGATGGCCTGGCGGTCCCAGGTGATCTTGTCGCCGAGGCGGGCGGCCTTGGCCTTGATGTGGGCCGGCACGACCGGGAGGAGGAAGCCGTAGGGCTCGCCGTTGAAGCGGTGGTGCAGCACGTGGGCGTCGACGAGGGGCTCGAGCCACTTGACCCGCCAGGTGAAGAACTTGAGGCGGCGGTGGATGTACAGCTCGTGCACGAAGGCGTACGAGAGGCCGTAGGCGGTCACCCCGGCGCCGATCGGCAGCAGCACCCGAAGGGCCTCCACCTGGCTGCCCACGAACATCACCGCGATGGTGATGGCGGCGAACACCACCGGGAAGAGGTCGTTCTTCTCGACCTTGCTCGTCCGGCGCTTGTGGTGGCTGTTGTGCCACCCGGCCCCGAACCCGTGCATCACGTAGCGGTGGGCCAGGTACACCGCTGGCTCCATGAGCAGCAGGGTGATCCCGGCGATGAGGAGGAAGGTGAGCGGTTCCACGAAGCGCACGATACGACCGGCTCCCCCCGTTTCCCGCGCTCAGACACCCCCTTTTCGCACTAATTAGCTGTGGCACCCGCCACCCGGACGACAGCGACCGACCATGAGGCTCCTGACCAGGGGTTTCGCGCCTGCGACACGGCGATCGCACCGCAGGGGAGCCACCGATCGAACCTCACCGAGCGCACCCGTGGGCGCCCGTGACGCGGTCGACCGCTGAGGCCGCCGCGCCCGTGCTCACCGCTGAAGCCCTACGGCTGCGCCGCACCGGTGCCCGCCAGCGTCGGCTCACGCCTCGTGGCCGTCGGTGCGCCGCTCGGCGAGCAGCCCGAAGAAGCGGGCCCGCCGGCGGCGCTGCTCGACCGGGCCGAGGTCGGGGTCGTCGTTGAGCTGGTCGATCAGGACCCGCAGCTCGTCGACCCCGAGGTCGTAGGGCTCGAGGGTGCGACGCGGGTCGACGATCACCTGATCGGCGAAGGCCGGGTCGTGAGCGAGGCGCCGTCGGACGTCGTCGAGACCCATGCCGGCATCCCATCATGCGGGGGGTTGGTGGGTCCTGAGTGACGACTACTCAATTCGCCGCCGCCAGCCCGACCGCACTGCCCAGCAGCCGCCAGCCGGGCTTCCGGTGACGGTTCTTCATCCCATGAGCGAACAACCGTCACCGATTCGTGGGGAGAGGCGGGGCGGCGGGCGGGCGTGGGGGGACGCGGGGCGGGCCGGGGGGCGGAAGGCCGCGGCGGTCAGCGCAGGCCGAGGCCGCCGTCGACGACCACGACCTGGCCGGTGAGGTAGCGGGCGGCGGCCACGTCGACCACCACCTCGGCGATGTCGTCGGGCTCGGCGGACCGCTGCAGCGGGTTCATCGTGGCCATGGCGTCGTGCAGCGGTTGCCAGTCGGCCGTCCACGGCGTGCGGACCAGGCCCGGCGCCACGGCGTTGACCCGCACCGCAGGGCCGGTCACGTTGCCCAGCAGCGCGGTGAGGTGGTTCAACGCCGCCTTCGACGCCGCGTAGGGGATCGACGAGCCCGTCGGTCGCACACCGGCCAGCGAGGTGATGTTGACGACGGCCCCGTCGCCGGTGGCCTCCAGGTGCGGCATCGCCAGCCGGGTGAGCCGCCACGTGCCGAGGACGTTGACCTCGAGGATGCGCCGGAAGATCTCGTCGGTGACGGCGTCGAGGTCCTTGTGGGGGATCACCTCGGTCACCCCGGCGTTGTTGACGAGCACGTCGAGGTGCCCGTGCTCTCCCACCACCGCATCGATGAGTCGGCCGCAGTCGTCGGCGTCGGAGATGTCGGCCTGCACGTACGACGAGCTCGGCAGCGATGCCGCCACCGCCTCGCCGGTGGCCACCGACGACGAGGAGTTCACCACCACCGTGGCGCCCTCGGCGGCGAACCGGCGAGCGGTGGCCTCCCCGATCCCGCTGGAGGACCCGGTGACCAGCACGACCTTGCCCTCGAACCGCTCCATCGCTTCCTCCCCCGACAGGGTCCAGGTCGTTCGGTCAGCCGCGGGCCGAGCCCACCGCGGTGCCCGCCGGCGAGGCCGCGCCCGATCCCGGCACGGTGCCGGCGGTGCCGGCCGTGCCTGCGCCGCCCGCGGCCCGGGCCTGGTCGATCAGGGCAACGAACTGCTCGGTGGTCAGCTCGCCGCTGGTGCGGGCCACGACCTTGCCGTCGGCCCCGACGACCACGAAGTACGGGAAGCTGGACAGGCCGTAGGCGTCGGCAGCGGTGGCCTTCTCGTCGTCGACCATGGTCGGCACCGTCCAGTCCTCCTTCTTCAACCACTTCGAGGGCGGGAAGTTGGGCTTCTGGTCGCTCGTGCCGGTGGCCACGGCGTACAGCTCCACGTCGGAGGGCTGGCCGTTGGCGTTCAGCCACTCCTGGATCCGAGGCACCTCGGCCTGGCAGTGCGGGCACCAGTGGGCGAGGAACATGACCACCTTGGGCTTGCCGTCGTTGCCGATGGTGATGGGCGCCTCGCTCATGGTCGAGCCGGTCAGCGTCGGCGCGACCTGACCGATGGCGGCATCGGAGGCGCCGGCGGACTGGTACTGGGGCAGCGGCGTCCCCGAGACCGTCACGTTCCCGTAGGAGAGGCCTCCCGAGACCACGGTGCCGGGGCTGGCGCCGCCCGAGCCGGTCGCCGTCTGGGTGGTGTCGCTCTTGCGGGTGAGCAGCACGGCGACCACGAGCACCACGACCACGACGACGGCCACGCCGGCGAGGATCCACGGCACCCGGGACGAGCGTTCGGCGGCCTTGGCCTGCTGCACCCTGGTGTTGCGGGCGTGCAGCGCGGCGGTCGGCTTGCGGTTGGGTCGGTTGCTCACGAGGGGCTCTCCTGGTCGGCTGGGGCCGGCGTCGCGCCCACGAGGGCGCCGTTCCCGGGATGGTCGTCGACCCCCACGTCGACGTACTGGTCGTCGGAGCCCGCCAGATCGTTCCCACGGCCGCCGATCGGGCTCCCCACCGCCAGCAGGGCGATGATCAGCAGGAAGCCGGCCAGGGCCATGAACGGGATCGACACGAAGCCGAGCTCCCAGACGTGGCGCAGCGTGCACGGCGCGTCCACCGTGCAGAACGACGACGAGGAGTCGGGGAACGCCTGCAGGTACGTGTGGTACGCCGCGATGGCGGCACCGACGCCGGCCTGGGCGAGGGCGTACACGCGGATGCCGCGGTCGCGGCGCACGGCGGCGATGCCGAGCAGCAGCACGAGCGGGTACATGGCGATGCGCTGGTACCAGCACAGCTTGCAGGGCGTGAACTTGGCGATCTCGGAGTAGTAGAGGCTGCCGAGGGTGGCGGTGAGGGCCACCGCGAAGCCGAGCCACAGCGCCACCGACCCGACGTCGGCCCGCAGCCCGGCCCCGCGGGTCCCCCCGGAGCGCCACGAGACCAGCCCGACCACGCCGAGCACGGCGGCCGCGGCGAGCGCCAGCAGGCTCAGCAGCGCGAAGAACAGCGAGACGGTCTCGGTCTCCATGACGTGGCGGAGTCTACGGACGCTCGGGGGCGAGGTGTCCCTCGCGGCTCCGATCGGCGGCACGGCCGCAGCCCACCACCGCACGCCGCCCCCGGGCCGGCGCCGCCCTCCGCGGCGGCATCAGCCCGGGTGGGCCGCCCGGACGAGCGCCGCCGTCGGCACGATGACGGGGTCGCGGTCGCCCCCCGCCTCGAGGAGCAGATCTTCCACCGCGTCGACGACGCCCTCGAGGCCCTCGTGCGCGAGCGCGACGTCGTCGCCGAACGGGTGGACGACCGTGGCGCCGACGACCACGAGGGGCACGCCGGCGGCCACGGCCTCGGCGACCCCACGCTCGGCCCGCACCGCGTTCGGCACGGGATGGGCCCGCACCGTGACCACCACGTCGGCGGGGGTCGGGCCGCGCTCCTCCAAGCGGCCCACCACGTGACCTCGGCCGGCCAGCGCCTGCTCGACCTGCTCGATGGCCCAACCTTCGGTTCCCGTGATCAGCACCAGCAGCGACATCGCTTCCCCCTGTCCACCCGCCGGGCTCACACCTCGTCCCGGCACCCGCCGGGTCACCCTGTGGCAATACCTATTGCGCCACAGCATCGACCAGACAGGAGCGGAACGGCAGGGACGAAGGTCATCTCCTGGCCATCAGGCGGTCAGACACCCGAAAGGCCACCGTCGCGGCCCGATCCTCCGGCCGCCCCCGCACGCGCCGCGGCCGGGTCCAGCCGGCCGAGAGGGAGAGCCGTCGAGGACCCGGCCGTGACGAGGGGGCGCCGGCGGGAACCGGCACCCGCTGCCCGACCGCTGCGCCGGGGGCGCAGGCGGGATGTCAGCTGTGTGCACGCCACCCGGGTGCCGGGCCTCCGACCCGGCGGGCAGGGGCGGGTGGGATGGTTCAGGTGGTCGAGGCGACCGTGGGCTGCTCGATCGAGACGTTGATGGTCCGGGCGTAGGGGTCGACGTCGCGCACGGCGCCCACGGCCCGCACCGAGGCCATGTCGGCGAGGCCCTTGTCGAGCTCGACCCCGGGGCGCAGGACGACCTTGAGGTCGGTGGTGCTGCGCACGACCTCGGCGTCGGCAGCGGACCCGTCGACGCCGTGGTGCTCCAGCACCGAGCGCAGCGAGCGGCGGGCGGCGTCGCTCTGGCGGCGCAGCGGGGCGGCCGCCGCCTGCCGGACGGCGTCGGGCAGGGCGTCCGCCGCGTCGGTCACCACCGTCGCCCAGTCGGCGAGGGCGGAACCGCCGGGCTCGCCGGCGACGACCAGCGGGACCTGGCGACGCAGCGCACAGCGCACGCCGTCCTCGGCGGCCTCCGCCGACGCACCGGCTCCATCCCGCACGACGAGCGCCACCTCGACCCGACCGTCGTCGAGTGGGCAGCCGTGCCCGTCGAGCATGGCGTTGCACGGGAACGACGGGGCGTCGGGCTCGTGGCAGCGGGCCACCTCGTGGCCGGCCCGGCCCAGCTCCTCGACGGCGCCGTCGGCGACCCCCGGACGTCCTTCCAGCACGAGCACTCGCATCGGGTTCCCTCCCTCGGCCTGGTCGACCGCCCCCCTGGCGGATAACGACCGTTATGCGTTGCCGGCCATCGTCGCCGTCGCACCCTCGCCCAAGGCAGGGACCGACGCCCCTGCGAGATGGGACCAAAGTCCCGAGGGCCGCGGACCGGATGCCCTGACGCATCTGTTGCGCACATGGGCACGATGCCGCCCATCGTGCCGAGGTAGGTCTGGCTGGCGATCCGCGGTCCCGGCCTGCTCTACTGCGGCACACCCCGCGGCCCGTCACCCCGCGGCACGCCCAGGCCGGCTGTGGCTCGTCACCACGGCCGGCCTCACTGCATCACGAGGAGCACCCAGATGGCCAGTCCCCTGCAACGTTCCGGCGGCGGCGACCGGAGCACGCTCAGCGTCTTCGCGGCGCTGATGTCGGTCGGCGCGTTCCTGCTCGCCGCCATCGGTGTCGTCGTGGTGGTCACCAAGGACTCCGGCGGGGGTGGCTCGACCTCCACCGCGGCGGCCCCGGTCGAGGTGGACCTCAGCGAGTTCAAGATCACGCCGGCCACCATCAACGTGTCGGCCGGACCGGTGAAGCTGCAGGTGAAGAACGCGGGCAGCCAGACCCACAACCTCGACATCGCCGAGCTGAACAAGAAGACCAAGGACCTCAACGGCGGCCAGAGCGAGACCCTCGACCTGGGCACGCTCGAGGCCGGCAAGTCCTACAAGGTCATCTGTGCCATCCCCGGCCACGAGCAGGCCGGCATGGTGGCCACCCTGGTCGTCGGCTCCGGCGGCGGCTCGAGCGCCGGCGCCTCGAGCGCCAGCGCCACCGACGCCACCCACGGCGTCACCGACGCCGCCGAGTACGCCCGGCAGGACCAGTCGATGATCGACACCACCAACAAGTACGTGAACGCGGTGGCCGAGAACGCGGTCAAGGCGCTCGGCGGCGACCCGCAGCCGACGATGTGGGGCAACCCGGGCGTGCAGGGCGAGGCCACCAAGGGCCGCGGCAACCAGCGGATGACCCCGACGATCCTGCCCGACGGCACCAAGCAGTTCGAGCTCGAGGCCAAGATCATCGACTGGGAGACCGAGCCCGGCAAGATCGTGAAGGCCTGGGCCTACAACGAGCAGGTGCCGGGTCCGTGGATCCGGGTCGAGCCCAACGACAAGGTCAAGGTCGTCCTCAAGAACTCGCTGCCCCAGGGCACCGACATCCACTTCCACGGCATCACCACGCCGTTCCCCGACGACGGCGTGGCCCCGATCACCCAGGACATGATCAAGCCGGGCGAGACCTACACCTACGAGTTCACCGCCCCCGGCAAGCCCGAGCTGGGCATGTACCACTCGCACAACCACGGCGAGGTGTCGATCGTCAACGGCCTGTTCGCCCAGTTCCAGGTGGGTGACGTGCAGCTGCCGACCGGTCGGACGATCAACGGCGTGACGGTGCCCGCCGACCTGAAGATCGCCCCGGAGAAGGAGCACGTGATGGTGCTCAACGACGCCGGCGTGATCGGCCTGTCCCTCAACGGCAAGGCCTTCCCCGGCACCGACCCGATGGTGACCAAGGTCGGCGACTGGGACCTGCTCACGTACCAGAACGAGGGCCTGCAGGCGCACCCGATGCACCTGCACCACATCCCGCAGCTGGTGGTGGCCAAGGACGGCATCTCGCTCGAGCAGCCCTACTGGGTCGACACCATCAACGTCGCCCCCGGCGAGCGCTACACCGTGCTGGTCCACAGCCGGCCCGAGGACGTCAACGTCGAGGCCAAGCCCGACGACCCGCTGCTCAAGCAGCTCGGCATCTGGGCCTACCACTGCCACATCCTCACCCACGCCGAGAACGACAACGGCCTCTTCGGCATGGTCACGGTGTGGATCGTGCGCCCCTGACGGGCGCCGTCGACAGGGACGGGACCGGGGCCGGGCACGTGCCCGGCCCCGGTCGCGCCCGGCCGAGGGTCGACGCCACGGGGGCGACCCGACCGCCCCGGGAGCCACCCGTAGACTCGCCGTCGTGAGCGGCAGCCTCGGTGACCGACAGGCCGGTGCGCGCGCCGTGACGGTGACTGCGGTGGTGGCCCTGTGGCTGTTCACCCTCGTGCTCGCCGTGGTCTGGGGCCACCAGGCGGGAGGGGCGGGCGCACCGAGGGCGTGGCCGGTGAGCGACGGGTTCGCCGCCGACATGCCTGACCACCACGACCAGGCCGTGCTCATGGCCGATCACGCGGCCCGCAACGCGACCCAGCCGGCCATCCGTCCTGGCCACCGACATCCTCGCCGGGCAGCGCTACGAGATGGGTCGCCTCGAGCAGTACCTGCACGATCGAGGCAAGGACCGCCCCGATCCGGGCCGCACCGTGATGGCCTGGATGGACGAGCCGGTGGCGTTCTCCCAGATGCCCGGCCTGGCCAGCCGGGCCGACCTGGTCGCCTACCTCGGCTCGAGCGGCCCGCAGGTCGATCGGCGGTTCCTCGAGCTGATGATCGCCCACCGCTCAGGCGGCGTGCACATGGCCGAGTACGCCGCCGAGCACGCCGAGAGCGCGGACCTGCGACAGCTGGCGCGCCTGATGGTCCGCCAGCAGCGCGACCGAGATCAACCAGTACGAGCTGCTGCTCGACGGCCCGACGCCTCGTCGGCACCCACCCCTGAGCCGGACCGCTCGGCGTGCTCGTGCGGCCGACCCCTGAGCCGGACCGCTCGGCACGCTCGGCGGCACTCCACCCCCTGAGCCGGACCGCTCGGCGCGCTCGTGTTGGCCGACCCGTGATCGGCGCCTCACACCGTCCTAACGGCGCGCCCCGATCCTGATCCTCGACAGCCGACCCCCTCAGGACCCGAAGGGAACCCCACCATGCGCAAGCTCCTCGCCTCCACCGCCGCCGGCCTGCCCTCTTCGGCGGCTCGGTCGCCATCGCCGCCACCGGCTTCACCGGCATCGCCGGTGCCCAGGACAACGGGCAGCAGACCCAGTCCACCCAGCCCGGTGACGCCCAGCACCCGCTGCGCCACCGCATCCGCCACTTCGCCAAGCAGGCGGTCGACGAGGTCGCCAAGGACCTGAACATGTCGTCGAAGGACCTGGTCGCCGAGCTCCGCTCCGGCAAGAGCATCGCCGACGTCGCCCAGGAGAAGGGCGTGCCGCTCGACACGATCGTGAACGACCTCGTGGGCAAGGTGGACGCCCGCATCGACGAGGCGGTCACCAACGGCAAGCTCACCCAGGAGAAGGCCGACCAGCTCAAGGCCAAGGTCCCCGAGCGGATCGACACGCTGGTCCACCGCCAGCTCCAGGGCCGGGCGGCCAACGCCCAGCGGTGACCGACCGCTGAGCCCCCCACCGCGCCCGGTGCCCTGCCCCTCGGGCAGGGCACCGGCGCGTCGGGGGCAAGGCCTCCGCTAACGTCGGCGGCCGTGCGCGAGGTCCTCGCCTGTGTCGACTTCTCCGACGCCACCGACGCGGTGGTGGCCGAGGCCGCCGAGCTCGCACGCGATCGGGGCGGGCGCATCCACGTGCTGCACGTCGCCGCCGACGAGCCGGTGATCGCCGGGTACGACAAGGACGACATCAGCCCGTACACGCGCCACGATCGTGCCGGCCAGCTCGTCGACGAGCGGCGCCGCTTGCACGATCGCCGACCGCCTCGCCGCCGACGGCGTCCAGGCCGAGCCCTCGTGGTCATGGGTCCGACCATCGACAAGATCCTCGAGGAGGCCGAGCGCATCGGCGCCGGCGAGATCGTCGTCGGCTCCCACGGCCACTCGGGGCTGCGCCACCTCCTGCTCGGCAACGTGGCCGAGGCGCTCGTCAAGCGGTCCACCCGCCCGGTGGTGATCGTCCCGGTGCGCCACGGGTGAACCGCGTGGACAGGGCCCACCCCCCGTCGGGACCTTCCTCACTTGCCGAGCCGGCGAACCGGAGCAGGGTGAAGGCAGGCGGAACCACCGGACGAACGAGCAGATCGACACGAGCCCTCAGGACCGAGGAGCGTCGTCATGACCGTCGAGCAGCCGAAGCAACCCGTGGACGAGTGGGAGTTCCTCCCCTCCGACGACGAGCTCGAGGAGCAGGTCGGACTGTCCCCCGAGGCGAGCGCCCTGCATCTCGAGCGCGACGTCCACGACGTGCTGCCGGCCGAGGACCCGGGTCGGGCCGAGGTGGCCCTCGGCGCCGACGACGACGGCCGAGTGCCGGCCACCTACTTCGGTGACGAGCAGCCCGAGGACGCCCCCCGCTGGGCCGAGAGCGCGACGAGGCCGAGCCCGACCTCGAGCAGGTCCTCGAGAGCCAGCACTACGCCTTCGAGCCCGACGAGGACTGACGCCAACGACCACGACGGTACTTCGGCGACACCGGCGGCGACCGCCGGGTCCCGACCGCGGGCAGGGCCGGTCCGCACCGTCGTGCACCCCACCACCGGGCGGTAGCGGGCCACGACGCCCAGGGCCCGCCGCGGAGGGTGGTGCTGCGGTAGACAGTCGGCGTGGAGACGGCGACGACGGTCGACGCTGACGCCGCGGTGCGCCGGGGCCTGACGGCGGCCGAGGTCCAGCAACGGCGGGCCGAGGGGCGGACGAACGACGTCCCGAGCCCGACCAGTCGCACGTACGGCGAGATCACCGGGCCAACGTCTTCACCCGGTTCAACGCGCTGCTCGGCGCAGCTCGTCGCCATCCTCGCCGTGCGCGAGTACCGCGACGCCCTCTTCGGCATCGTGCTCGTCCTGAACGCCCTCATCGGGATCGTCCAGGAGGTCCGGGCCAAGCGGACCCTCGATCGCCTCACCCTGCTCTCGGCCCCGCACAGCCGCGTGCGCCGCGACGGTCAGACCATCGACGTGCCCACGACCGAGCTGGTCGCCGACGACATCATCGAGCTCGGCCTCGGCGACCAGATCACGGTGGACGGCGAGATCCTCGCTGGCGTCGGCCTCGAGATCGACGAGTCGCTGCTGACCGGCGAAGCCGATCCCATCGTCAAGGAGCCCGGCGACCAGGTGCTGTCGGGCAGCTTCGTGGTGGCCGGCCGCGGCGTGTTCCGCGCCACCGCCGTCGGCACCGAGTCCTACGCGTTCAAGCTCCGTGAGGACGCGTCGCGCTTCACGCTGGTCAAGTCCGAGCTGCGCGACGGGATCAACACCATCCTCAAGCTGGTCACCTGGCTCATCATCCCCACCGGGGCCCTGCTGATCTGGGCCCAGGTCCGCAACCACGAGGGCGTCACCGAGGCGGTGCAGGGCTCGGTGGCCGGCATGGTGGCCATGGTCCCCGAGGGGCTGGTCCTGCTCACGTCGATGGCGCTGGCCATCGGTGTGCTGCGGTTGGGCAAGAAGAACGTGCTGGTGCAGGAGCTGGCCGCCATCGAGGGCCTGGCCCGCGTCGACGTGCTGTGCGTCGACAAGACGGGGACCCTCACCGAGGGACGGCTGGTGTGCAACACCGTCGAGCACCTCGGCGACGTCGGCGAGGCACCTTCGAACGTCCTCGCCGCCATGGCCCGCGCCGACGAGGACCCGAACCCGTCGATGGCCGCCATCGCCGCCGAGTACACCCACGAGCCGGGGTGGCGCCTCACCGGCACCGTGCCCTTCTCGTCGGCCCGCAAGTGGAGCGCCAACAGCTTCGACGGCCACGGCGCCTGGCTGCTCGGCGCGCCCGACATCCTGGCCGCCCACGCCGACGCCGACGGCGCCGCCGACGTCGACCAGCGGGTCCGCCACTACGCCGAGCGGGGACGACGGGTGCTCCTGCTCGCCCACGCGCCCGCCGGCCTCGCCGGTGAGGACCTGCCCGATGGTCTGGCGCCGGCCGCCCTGGTCGTGCTCGAGGAGAAGATCCGCCCCGACGCCCCCGACACCGTCGACTACTTCAAGAGCCAGGGCGTGATCGTGAAGGTCATCTCGGGCGACAACCCGGTGACGGTGGGCGCCGTCGCCGAGCGCTGCGGCATCGACGGCGCCGACCACCCGCTCGACGCCCGCACGCTGCCCGCCGACCTCGACGAGCTGGCCGAGGTGATGGAGCGCACCTCGGTGTTCGGCCGGGTCACGCCCCAGCAGAAGCGCGAGATGGTCCACGCCCTGCAGGCGAAGGGCCACGAGGTCGCCATGACGGGCGACGGGGTGAACGACACGCTCGCCCTCAAGGACGCCGAGATCGGAGTGGCCATGGGCTCCGGGTCCGCCGCTGCCCGATCCGTCGCCCGCTTCGTGCTCCTCGACAACTCCTTCGCCGTGTTCCCTTCGGTGGTCGCCGAGGGCCGCCGGGTCATCGCCAACGTCGAGCGGGTGGCGAACCTGTTCCTCACCAAGACCACCTACGCCTTCCTGCTGGCGCTGGCGGTCGGGGTGGCGGGCGTGGCCTTCCCGTTCTACCCGCGCCACCTGACGATCATCTCGAGCCTCACCATCGGCATCCCCGCCTTCTTCCTGGCGCTGGCGCCGAACGCCCGCCGGGCCCGACCGGGCTTCCTCGGTCGCGTGCTGCGCTTCGCCATCCCGGCCGGCATCGTGACCGCCGTCGCGACCTTCACGGCCTACATGGTGGTGAAGAACCAGGTCGGCGAGGACGAGCTCCGGGTGGCGCAGACGGCGGCCACGATCGTGCTGTTCATCGTGGCCATGTGGGTGCTGTCGATCCTGGCTCGCCCCTTCGTGGCGTGGCGCATCGGCCTGCTGGCGCTCATGGTCGCGTGCTTCGTCGGCATCCTCGCCATCCCGCCGCTGCGGAGCTACTTCGCCATCGAGCTGCCCGACCAGGTCACCGAGCTGGCCGTCATCGGCATCGCCGCCATCGCCTGCATGGTGCTGGAGCTGGGCTGGCGCCTCGCCGGCTGGCGCGACCGCATCGAGGGGAAGCCCGAGCTGGTCGACATGGCCATGGTCGAGCACCACCATGCCCACGCCCCGGACGGGCGCGGCACCGCTGCCGACCGCTGAGCGGCGAGGACGCCGGGAGGATCAGCCCGACTGGCGCTTGTGGCGCTCGGACAGCCGGGCGGCGTACACCGCCGCCTCGGTGCGCCGCTGCATGCCCATCTTGGCGAGCAGGTTCGACACGTAGTTCTTCACCGTCTTCTCGGCCAGGTACATCCGCTCGGCGATCTCGCGGTTGGTGAGCCCCTCGGCGAGCAGCTCGAGGATGCGGCGCTCCTGGTCGGTGAGCGCCTCGAGCTTCTTGTCCTCGGCGCCGCCCGTGCGGAGGCGCTCGAGCACCTTGGCGGTCAGGGACGGATCGAGCAGCGACTGGCCGGACGCCACCTTCCTGATGGCGTCGACGAGCTCGGTGCCGCGGATCTGCTTCAAGACGTACCCGGCGGCCCCGGCCATGATGGCGTCGAAGAGGGCCTCGTCGTCGGAGTACGACGTGAGCATCAGGCACTGCAGGCTCGGGTCCTTGGACCGCAGCTCGCGGCACACCTCGACCCCGTCACCGTCGGGGAGCCTGACGTCGAGCACGGCCACGTCGGGCTGGGTGGCGGGGATGCGGCGCAGGGCCTCCTCGGCCAGCCCGGCCTCCCCGACGACCTCCATCTCACCCGTCGACTCGAGCAGCTCCCGCAGCCCACGACGGACGACCTCGTGGTCGTCGAGCAGGAACACCTTGATGGCCATCGTCCCATTCTGCCCGGTGGGACTCGGACCACGCGCCATGCAGCCGTCGAGGCGACGGGCCGGTCGACGCCTCGGATGGGCACGCCCGGCCCGAGCGGCGCGCGGCGGGGTCCGAACGACACGGGCGGGGTCCGATCGGACCCGGCCGTCACGGCGACCGGTTCGACCAGCCTCGAGCGCCCGGGCACCTACGATCGACGCATGGTCGTCGTCGTGGCCGTCGTGATCTGGATCCTCATCGGCGCGGCCGTGGCGCTGGTGATGGTCCGCAAGGGCCACTCCCCGCTCATCTGGGGCAGCCTCGTGCTGTACGGCCCGCTGGCGGGGCTGCTGGCGCTCAAGGCACGAGACGCCGAGGAGGACCTCCCTCCGGCCGAGGTGCGACACACCGGGCGGCCCGCCGGCGGCGAGGTCGACGTGGTCGTCGGGATCGACGGCTCGGCCGACGCCCGCGAGGCGGCCGAGCGGGCGGTGGGACTGCTCGGCGACCGGCTCCGCACCGTCGTGCTCGCCACCGTCCTGGACTACGACATCACCCAGCTCCCCGACCCCAGCCGACCCAAGCGAGAGGCCGGCGAGGAGCTCGACGAGGCCGCCGCCCGGCTGCGGGACCGGTTCGGGATCGACCCCGAGACGGTGGTGCTCACCGGCACCCCCGCCGACATGCTGGTGGCCCACGCCCGCGAGCGGGGCGCCGACCTGCTCGCCGTCGGCAGCCGGGGCAAGGGGTTGAGCCGCGTGCTGCTGGGCAGCACCGCGAGCCACGTCGCCCACGCCGACGTGCCCGTCCTGGTCGTGCACCGCGACGGCGGCGCCCACCCGGGGGGCGGCGGCGCCGGCTGACACCGCCGGCAGCGCCGCCCGTAGACTGCTCGGCCATGACCGAGCGCGGCGTCGGCCCGACCGAGCTGAACCAGCTGCTCGACGCCATCGTCACGGTCGGCAGCGAGCTGAGCCTGCCCGTCGTCCTCCAGCGCATCGTCGAGACCGCGACCACCCTCGTCGACGCCGCCTTCGGTGCCCTCGGCGTGGTCGACGAGAGCCACACCCGACTCGCCCAGTTCATCACCGTCGGGATCGACGACGACGAGGCAGACCGCATCGGGCACCTCCCGGAGGGGCACGGCATCCTGGGCCTGCTCATCGTCGAGCCCCAGCCCCTGCGCCTCCCCGACCTGCGCCGCCACCCGGACAGCTTCGGCTTCCCGCCCCACCACCCGGTGATGTCGTCGTTCCTCGGTGTGCCGATCCGGGTCCGCGGCGCCGTGTTCGGGAACCTCTACCTCACCGACAAGCGATCGGCCCCCGCCTTCACCGACGCCGACGAGGAGCTCGTCACCGGCCTGGCCGCCGCCGCCGCCATGGCGATCGAGAACGCCCGCCTGCACAGCCGGGTGAGCGACCTGTTGGTGCTCGAGGACCGCGAGCGCATCGCCCGCGAGCTGCACGACACGGTGATCCAGCGGATCTTCGCCACCGGCCTCGCCCTGCAGGGCATCGCGGCCCGTCAGGCCGACACCGACCTCGCCGCCCGGCTGCAGTCCGCCGTCGACGACCTCGACGACACGGTGCGCCACATCCGCACCACGATCTTCGAGCTGCAGCGCGCCCGCCTGCCGGGCCGCTCGGTCCGCCAGGAGGTCCTCGACCTCGTCAGCGAGAGCGGTGAGTCGCTCGGCTTCGACCCCATCGTGCAGTTCGAAGGCCCGATCGACTCGGTGGTGCCCGCCGGCGTGGCCGACCACGTGCTCGCCGTGGTGCGCGAGGCGCTGACCAACATGGCCAAGCACGCCGGGGCCGGGCGGGCCGACGTGCGGCTCAAGGTCGACGACCACGACCTGCTCCTGCGCATCGACGACGACGGTCGCGGCATCGACGCCGCCCGCACGCCCGACGAGCACCACGGGCACGGACTGCGCAACCTGGCGAAGCGGGCCGAGCAGCTCGGCGGCAGCCTCACCGTCGAATCCGCCCCCGACGAGGGCACCACCTTGGTCTGGACGGTCCCGCTGACCGACTGACCGACTGACCGACTGGCCGACTGGCCGACTGACCGACTGACCGCTGGGCCGGCGACCGGGTGGTGGCTCAGCGACTGGCGATCCGCTGGAACGCCTCGTGGCCGTCGGGGCGGTACCAGCCCCGGACCCGCCGGCCGCTCACGACATCGGTGGAGATGGCGATGTAGCGATCGGTGTCGGGGTTCGCCCACGGGCGCAGCGGCAGGCGCCGCAACCGCTCCAGCTCGCCGGGGTCGCTCACGACGCGGGAGGAGCCCTGCACCAGGACGCTCCACCCGTTGTGACCGAGCGAGTCGTAGTGGTCGGCCTCGAGGGCCACGACGGCGTTGGAGATGGCGGCGGCGAACTTCGACCCGACCGAGGTCCGGATGATGATGGTCTCGTCGTGCACGGCGAAGTTCACGGGCAGCACGACCGGCAGCGCGCTCAACGAGAGCCCGATGCGACCGATCGGCACCGAGGCGAGCAGCGCGAGGCACTCGTCCCGGGACAGGATCTCGAGGCCGGCGTGGTCCAGTTCCATTCCGGCCATCGAAGCGGACGCAGCCGCCGGCGCTGTAGGGCCGAACGTCCCAAGGCGTGGCGCCGACGGCAGGGCCCGACGACCCTCCCGTCGCCGGGCGCGGCGACCGGCGCCAGTGGGCGGTCCACCTCGGCCCGTCGCGCTCGACCAGGTCGTAGGGTCCGGGGGTGCGCCCTGCTCCACCATCGTTCGCGCCGATGCGGGCGGTCGTCGGCGCCCTTCCCGACGATGACGACGGCTGGGCCTACGAGCTGAAGTGGGACGGGGTGCGCGCGGTCGCCACCGTGCACGAGGGACGACTGCGGCTCACCAGCTCGTCGGGCGCCGACGTCACGGCGCGGTACCCGGAGCTCGCGCCGCTCGCCGCCCGCCTGGCCGACCACGACGCCGTGCTCGACGGCGAGATCGTCGCCCTCGATCCCGACGGCGTGCCGAGCTTCGGCCGGCTCCAGCCGCGCATGCACGCCGATCCGGCCAAGGCGGCGCGCCTCGCCGCCGACGAGCCGGTGACGCTCGAGCTGTTCGACCTGCTGTGGCTCGACGGCAACGACGCCACCCCGCTCCCCTACGAGGACCGCCGGCGGCTGCTCGAAGCCCTCGTCGAGGCGGGCCCGACGTGGCAGGTCCCCGCCGCCTCCCGAGGCGACGGACGGGCCCTGCTCGAGGCGGTGGCCGACCGCGGGCTCGAGGGCCTCGTCGCCAAGCGGCTGGGCTCGAGGTACGAGCCGGGGCACCGCTCGGGGGCCTGGCGGAAGCTGAAGGTCCGGCGGCGCCAGGAGCTCGTCGTCGGCGGGTTCACGCCCGGCACGGGCGCACGGGCCGCCACCTTCGGCGCGCTGGTGGTCGGCTACCACGAGCCACCCCGGCCCCGTGGCGCGACGGACGTCGCCCCCGGGCCGCTGCGGTTCGCCGGCAAGGTGGGCAGCGGGTTCACCGACGAGGACCTCGCACGGCTGCGCCGGATGCTCGACGAGCGGGTCGAGCCGGCGTGCCCGTTCGCGCCCCCTCCCGACCGCGCCGTGGTGCGGCACGCCACGTGGGTGCGGCCCGAGCTCGTCGTCGAGGTCGCCTTCACCGAGTGGAGCCACGAGGACCACCTGCGCCACCCCGTGCACCTCGGCCAGCGCGACGACCGCGATCCCGCCGAGGTCGGCCGCGAGCCCGACCCGCCGACGGCGCCCCGCCTGCGGTAGCAACGGGCTGGCGGAGCGCCCGCTCGGGCAGCACCGCCCGCATCCCGCACACCACCGGCGGGGCGCCCGCTCGGGCAGCAGAAACGCGCGATGCTGACCTCGGTGACCGAGGACGAGATCCGCCTGGTGATCCCCGCCGAGCCGGCCTACGGGCGGGTCGCCCGCATCACCGCCTCGAGCCTCGCGCTGCGCCTGGGCTTCGGGTTCGCCGACATCGAGGACCTGCGCCTGGCGGTCGACGAGACGATCATCCTGCTCCTGCGGCCCGAGGGCGGAGCCGGGACCATCAGCCTGGCGTTCACCGTCCTCGCCGACGGCTTGGCCATCGACGCCGAGACGACGGCGGGGTCGGGGCAGCACTGGCAGGACCAGGGCGCCCTCGCTCGCTTCGACGAGCTGGTCCGCGACACCGTCGACGTCCACGAGGTCGACGAGGCGGGCCGCCACGTCCACCTCGTCAAGCACCGCGCCTGATCCCCGGCGAGGTCCCGACCGGATCCTGCGGGACGGGCGTCGGTCGGGGCCGCGGCCCGGACCGGGTCAGCGGCCGGTGTGGCCCCAGCCGCCGTGTCCCCGGTCGGACGACGGCAGCTCGTCGACCTCGACGAAGGCGACGTGCTCGACCCGCTGGATGACGAGCTGGGCGATGCGCTCGCCCCGCTGGACCTGGTGGTCCTCGTGGGGGTCGAGGTTGACCAGCAGCACCTGCAGCTCGCCCCGGTAGCCGCTGTCGATCAACCCCGGGGTGTTGAGGCAGGTCACGCCGTGGCGGAGCGCGAGGCCGCTGCGCGGCTGGATGAACCCGGCGTGGCCTTCGGGGATCGCCACCGACCTGCCGGTGCCCACGAGCGCCCGACCCCGCCGGCGGCCAGCACCACGGGCTCGCGGGCGCACAGGTCGACCCCGGCGTCGCCCGCCTTGGCATAGGCGGGGAGGGGAGATCCGGATCGAGCCGGTGCAGCGGCACCTCGAGCACGGCGACACAGTAGGCGCGACCCGCGGCGGCCCGGCTCGAGCCGCGCCGCCTCGGAGACGGTGCCGAACCTCGTTGTGCCTGCGCTCGACCCGCCCGTAGGGTGCCCGGGTGACCCTTGCGCCCGAGCCCCTCGACGCCGCCGGCTCGCCGGCCGCCGGCGGGGCCACGTCGTTCGGGCGGCTGCGGGTGACGGCGGGGGCGCACCCGGTGGCCGTGGTGTGGTTGGGCACGATCATGTTCAGCACCGGACCGGTGATGGTGGCGGCCAGCACGGTGTCGGGCCCGGTGTTCTCCTTCTGGCGGCTGTGGGTCGGCGTGCCCGTGCTGGCGGTGGCCGCCTGGTTCCAGATGCGTCGGACCGGTCACCGCCCCGACCGCGCCGGCTGGTTCGGAGCGGTCGGGGCCGGTACGGCCTTCGCGGTGCACCAGCTGCTGTTCATGACGGCGCTGAAGGCCACCTCGGTCGTCGACGTCACGCTGATGAACACCCTGGCCCCCGTCGTGGTCGCCGTGCTGGCGGTGCCGCTGTTCGGCGAGCGCCCCGGCATGAGCTTCCGGCTGTGGTCGCTGGTGGCGATGGCCGGTGCCGCGATGGTCGCGGTCGCCGGCTCGGCCGGACCGCAGGGCAACCCGGCCGGGATGGCGCTCGCCGCCGGCAACGTCGTCTTCTACGCCATCTACTTCGTGTGGTCCAAGCAGCTGCGGGGCGCCATCGACACCTGGCCGTTCCTGTGCACGGCGCTGACCACCGCGGCGGTGGTCGTGTCCGCCTTCGTCCTCGTGGCCCGCGAGCCCGTCGGCGACATCTCCACCCACGACCTGCTCCTCTGCCTGGCCGTGGCCGTGTTGCCCGGCGCGCTCGGCCACTTCGCGGTGACGTGGTCGCTGGCCTGGGTGCCCGCCAACGTGCCGCCGGTCATCCTGCTGTCGATGCCGGTGCTGTCGGGCCTGCTGGCCTGGGTCGTCCTGGGCCAGACGACGACGGCCGGCAAGGTGCTCGGCGGCGCCATCACGCTGGTGGGAGTGCTCGGCGCGCTCCGGGCTCCCGGCGCCACGGTCACGGTCGAGGAGGCGCTCGACCTGGCCGAGGAGGCCTGAGCCACGATGGTCGACGGCGGGGACCCCGGCCCCGGTCGGTCCGGCGGCGTCGTCGACCCGGCCGGCACCGCCCACCGGCGGCTCGTGCACCTGGCGACCCCCGACGAGTGGGACGCCGCCGTGCAGGCCGGCGCCCTCGCCCCGCCCAGCCTGGCCACCGAGGGGTTCGTCCACCTGTCGACGCTCGACCAGGCGGCCACGACCGCCGACCGCCACTTCGCCGGCGCCGACGAGCTGGTGCTGGTCGTGGTGGATCCGCAGCGGCTGCCGGATGCGGTCTCGTGGGCCGAGTCGCACCCGGGGGAGCACTTCCCGCACCACCACGGCACCGTCCCGCTGGACGCGGTGGTGGCGACCCACCGGTGGCGACGCCGACCCCAGCACGGCTTCACCCTGCCGGCGGCGCTCCGCGAGGATTGACGCGTGCAGGTCCGCCCCCTCCACCTCACCGACGCCCACGCCGTGGCGCTGGTGGTCGCCCGGGCCGACGCCCGACGACTCGGCCGGCCCCTCCCCACCGCGCTGGTCCACCTGAGCGGACCCGACGGGCCCGGGCGCTGGGCTCGATTGCTCACCTCGGCCGGCACCGTGACCCTGGGGGCCTTCGAGGCGGGCCGGCTGGCATCGGCGGTCATCGTGGCACCGATGCGGGCCGACAGCGGCCGGGGCGACGTCGTGCCCGAGTGGGCCCACGTGGCGCTGGTGGTCTCCGACCCCGACCACTGGGGTCGAGGCCTCGCCTCCAAGCTGCTGTTCCACCTCGACGTGGTGCTGGCCGAGGAGGGCTACCACCACCTCGAGCTGTGGACCCAGCGTGACAACCTCCGTGCCCGCCGCTTCTACGAGCGGCGCGGCTGGACCCGCTCCCGGCGCCTGCCGGCGATCAGCGGGCGGGGCGAGCCGCTCGTGCACTACCAGCGCGTCGTGCCACCGCACCTGTGGCGCCTCGCCCGGTCCTCCGCCCGCTGACCGACCTGCTCGGGCCGTCGACGAGAGGCCCGCGGCACCGATGCGACGGGCGCCACCGCGGCCGGCCATCCGACCCGGGCGGCGGCCACCGGTAGCATCGCCGCCCATGCTCGCCTGGATGGACCTCGAGATGACCGGCCTCGACCACACCTCCGACGTCATCGTCGAGATCGCCACCCTCCTCACCGACGACGACCTGACCCTGATCGCCGAGGGCCCCGACCTCGTGATCCACCAGCCGCCCGAGGTCCTGGCCGCCATGAAGGACGTGGTCCGCGAGATGCACACCGCCAGCGGGCTGCTCCCGGCCATCGAAGCGTCCTCCGTGACCCTCGAGGAGGCCGGGGCGGCGACCCTGGCCTTCCTGAAGGCCCACATCGGCACGGCCCGCACCGTGCCGCTGTGCGGCAACTCCATCGGCACCGATCGACGCTTCCTCGCCGCCTACCTCCCCGACATCGAGGACTTCCTCCACTACCGATCGGTCGACGTCTCGTCGCTCAAGGAGCTCATCAAGCGCTGGAACCCGGCGCTGCTCGACGCGGCCCCACCGAAGGCCGAGGGCCACCGCGCCCTCGACGACATCCGCGAGAGCGTCGAGGAGCTGCGGTACTACCGCGACCACTTCTGCATCCTCGCCGAGCCGCCGACGGCCGGGCCCGAGTCGTCCCCAAATTGACCGTTCGGTCAAGTTCGCCGATAGCCTGGCGTCGATGACGGAGCGGACGGACCCAGGGTCTGCCGGTACCGGGACGGCCAAGCCCACCAAGCAGGAGCAGGAGCCCGCCACCGACGAGATCGACGAGGTGGCGCCCGGCGTGCTGCGCCTCCAGCTGCCCATCGACCTGCCCGGCCTCGGCCACGTGAACACCTACCTGCTCGAGGACGGCGACGGCATCGCCCTCGTCGATCCGGGGCTGCCGGGCGAAGCGAACTGGACCGCCCTCGGCGCCCGGCTCGAGGCCGCCGGCGTGCCCCTGCGACGGGTCCACACCGTCTTCGTGACCCACTCGCACCCGGACCACTTCGGCGCGGCGGGGCTGCTCGCCGAGACCACCGGGGCGCGCATCGTCACGTCGGAGACGTTCACGACGTGGTTCGACGCCTTCGACCTCCAGGGTGAAGCGCTCGACGACGACCTGGACGACACGAACCCCGACCTCCCGTGGAACCGGCGGGCGCCATGGGGCTCACCGCTGGACGACACCCTCCCCCAGCACCGCAAGATGGTGATGCAGCGCTTCCGGGCCGCCCTCGACTGGTTCCGCGTCCCGCACCCCACGCTGCGGCTGGCCGACGACGCCCCCATCCGCCTCGCCGGGCGCGACTGGTTCGCCCTGTTCACGCCGGGCCACACCGACGACCACCTCTGCCTGTGGGACCCGACCGAGGGCGTGCTGCTGTCGGGCGACCACGTGCTGCCCACCATCACGCCGCACATCTCCGGGCTGGTGGAAGGCGATCCGATCGCCCGCTACGTCGAGTCGCTCGACCGGGTGGCGGCCATCGACGGGGTGTCGGTCGTGCTGCCGGCCCACGGTCACCCCTTCGACGACCTCCCGGGTCGCGTCGACGCCATCAAGGCCCATCACGACGAGCGGCTCGAGCGGCTTCGGGAGATCTCCGATGCCGAAGGCTGGGCGACGGTGACCGACCTGTCCCACCGGCTGTTCGCGAAGCGCAACTGGGGCTCGATGGCCGAGAGCGAGACCTTCGCCCACCTCGAGCACCTCCGCCACCGTGGTCAGGCCGAGCGCCGCGACGACGGCGACCGCGTGCTGTTCGTCTGCTCCTGACGGCGCGCCCCTCGGTGGCCCGCGCCCGGGCGCGAGCGGGGCGCCCCGGAGGGCGCCCCGCTGCTCGCGTCTGGTCGTGGCGAGCGTCAGATGTTGGCGCTCAGCACCGCGTAGTGGAAGTGGTTGTCCCGGCCCGAGGTCTCGGGGTTCACGTGGACGTGCTTCACCTGGCGGTAGATGTCGTAGCCCTGGGTGCCCAGCTCGCGGCCCACGCCGGACTGCTTGTAGCCACCGAAGGGACGCTCCGGCGAGATCATGTGGTAGTCGTTGATCCACACGGTGCCGGTGCGCATGCGGGACGCCACGTCCTGGGCCCGCTCGAGGTTGCCCGACTGCACGCCGCCCCCGAGCCCGTAGATCGAGTCGTTGGCGATGGCCACGGCCTCGTCGTCGCTGTCGAAGGGGATGACGCACAGCACCGGGCCGAAGATCTCCTCCTGGGCGATGCGAGCGGAGTTGTCGACGTCGGCGAAGATCGTCGGCTGGAAGAAGGCCTTGGGGTCGAGGTTGCCGGGCATGGCCGCCGGGGAGGAGCCGCCCACGATCGGCTCGCCGACCTCCTCACGGCCGAGGGCGACATAGCGCTCGGCGGTCTCGACCTGGCTGCGGTGCACCAGGGGCCCCAGGTCGGTGTTCATGTCGAGCTGGTCGCCGAGCTGGATCTTGCCGGCCCGGTCGGCCAGCAGGCTCACGAACTCGTCGTAGATGCCGCGCTGCACCAGCGCCCGGGTGCCGGACTCGCACACCTGACCGCCGTGCATGAACGTGCCCCACAGCACGGCGGCGGCGGCCTGGTCGAGGTCGGCGTCGTCGAGGACGATGTTGGCCGACTTGCCGCCCAGCTCGAGCGTGCAGCCCTTCACCGTGCCCGAGGCGAGCTGCATGATGCGACGCCCCACCTCGGTGGAGCCGGTGAAGGCGGTCTTGTCGACCATCGGGTTGGAGGCCAGCTCCTCACCCACCGTGCCGCCGGGGCCGGCGATGATGTTGACCACACCCGGGGGCAGGTCGCACTCGGCGATGATCTGGGCCAGCTTGAGGGCCGTGATCGAGGTGTAGGAGGCCGGCTTGAGCACCGAGGTGTTGCCGGCGGCGATGGCCGGAGCGATCTTCCACGAGGCCATGATCAGCGGGAAGTTCCACGGGATGATCCCGGTGGTGACGCCGAGGGGCTCGTAGCGGACGTAGTTCTGCGAGGCGGGGAACGGCGTGCCCTCGAGGTCGACCCGGTCGGGGCGCTCCTCGGCCATGCGGGCGAACCACTCGAAGCTCGACTGGGCGCCGGGCACGTCGGCCAGCTGGGCCTTGCGGATGGTGCCACCGCCGTCGAGCGCCTCCAGCTCGGCCAGCTCGGCGGCGTTCTCGGCGATCTTCGACGCGATGAGGCGCAGCTTCTCGGCTCGCTCCTTGCCGCTCATCTTGGGCCACGGGCCCTCGTCGAAGGCCTTGCGGGCGGCCTCGATCGCCCGGACGGTGTCCTCCTTGGACGCCTTGGCGATGTCGGCGATCTTCTCGCCGGTCGCCGGGTTGTACGACGCGAACGTCTCCCCACCGGTGGCGTCGCAGAGCTCGCCGTCGATGTACAGCTGGTAGTCGGCCATGTTCCCCCCTGGGTCGTGGCTGGACGGGGCTCCGGGGCGCTGGCGACCCGGTGCCGGCCCGACGCTCGCCCCGTGCCCGGGGCGTGGTCGGATGGTTGGGACGGCTCGACGGTAGCCGCGCCCGACGGGAGCGGCATCCCCCAGGGGGCTCCGGCCTCGACGCGGCCGCCCCCACGCGACCCGGCCCGGCCACCCGCGATCCGGATACCCTCGTTCCGCGCCGCCGGGTCTCGGCCGGCGACGAGGGGGATGAGCGATGTCGTACGCCGTGGACTTCACGTCCGTGTCCACCGTGGGGCTGGAGTCCTCGCCCGTCGCCGATGCCCTGGCCGGCCTGCGGGCCAACGAGGCCCGCTACTTCAAGAACAAGTACGACCACGACTTCACCGTCGAGCCGGCGAGCAAGGCCAAGAGGCTGGTCGCCTACGTCGCCCGCATCCTGAAGGAGGAGCGGGACATCGTCATCGCGTCCCCGCCGTTGGAGGCGACCCAGTTCGAGGTCGACGGCGTGCGTTGGACCTACGTCTTCTACGAGAGCGGCCTGTCGGTCAACGTCCTGTACTCGCTGGAGGACGGCGGCAAGCGGGCCGTCGGCTTCAAGCTGTCCGACGGCATGGAGGTGCCCGAGGAGCTGTCGTCGTTCAAGTTCGCCCGCCAGAGGTCGAAGCTGGCCGGCACCATCCGCGGCTCCTACTTCGTCATCAAGGGCGAGCACTGACGGCTCTCCTGCCGCGCCCAGGCCCCGGAGAGCTGCGGCGCGGGATGTATGCTGATCTGCATGCACACGACGAGCGTCCGGATCGACACCGCGACCCATGACGAGCTCAAGCGCTTGGCCGCCGAGCTGAACACCACCGTCGGCAACACCGTGTCGCTCGCCGTACGAGCGCTTCGACAAGACCGCGTCGGCGCCGACCTCCGCACGCGGCTGCGGGACGACGAGGTGATCTGGCTCGATGCCGAGCTCGGGTGATGTCGTCGACCTCGAGCTGGGAGCACCGGCGGGACGGGAGGCGGGCTTCCGGCATCCCGCGGTCTTGGTCACCGCCCAACGGATCCTCGATGCTGCGCCATCCGTGGTGCACGTGGTGCCGCTCACGAGCACGATCCGCTCGTTCCACTCCGAGGTGACCGTCGAGCCCGACGGGGTGAACGGGCTCGAGACGGCGTCGGCGGCGCAGTGCCAACACATCCGGGCCGTCTCTCCGAGTCGGATCTCCGGAGTGCGAGGCCACGTGGGTGCCGCAGTGCTCGCCCAGATCCGAGAGACCATCGCCCTGATCCTCGACATCCCCTGACACCTCGACCAGGCACGGCTGCGTCAGGTGATCACCTCGATCGGCAAGCCGTGCAACGGGTGGGGCCGCGCCACGAGCACCAGCACCACGACGAGGACCAAGGCCTGGACGCTGATCGCCCGGACGCCACGTGGGGCGTACGACGGACGCCGGGCCGGTCGCACCGCGCTCACGCCGGGTGGCCGGGGTGATCTGCCTGGCGCGGCGGTAGTGGACGAAGGGGCCCTCGGGCTCGCCGGAGGACAGGTCGACGGGCTCGAGCACGATGGCGTCGTGGTCGCCGGCGTCCGTGCGAGCGACCTCCCGACCCACGAACCAGTCGGGACAGGCGTCGAGGATCGGCACACCGGCCGGTCCCGGCGTCCAGTCACAGCGCGCCAGCTTGTCGACCCCGTCGCCGGTCTCGCCGCCGAACAGCTCGGCGAGGTCGAAGCGGTCGTCGGGCACGAGGTGCACGGCCAGCACCTCGCTGCCGGCGGCCACCCCGTAGGTGTGGTTGGCCTTCGACAGGCACACGAGGTAGCGGGGCGGGTCGATGCTGCACTGGGTCCAGAACCCGACCAGGCACCCCGACCGCTCGTCGCCGTCGAAGGCGGTGACGAGCACCATCGGCGTGTCGAGCAGCTCGTTGACGTCGGCGAAGCGGTGCTGCGCCAGCCGCGAGACGACATCGGTGCGATCGCGTCGGTCGTCGCTCGTCATCGGTGGCATGCCTCTCTCGACGTCGAGCAGCCGGTCGTCGGCATCGGTTCGCGGTCGGCGAGGCGGCGGCCGGTCAGGCGACCGACCACTTGCCCGTCAGCGTCTTGCCCGACACCTTGCCCTCGGCGGCCAGCTTGAGCAGGTGGGCGTGCAGCGAGTAGCGGGCGATGGGCCAGCGCTCCTCGTCGACGTCGACGTACACGATCGGGACCAGCTGGTCGATCTTGGCGCTGCCTGCCTCGGTCAGCGCGGCGAGCACCTGGGCCTCCCGCTCGTGGCGATGCTCGATGTACCAGTCGATGGTGGCGGCAGGGTCTTCGATGAGGTGCCCGTGACCCGGCGCGATCGAGCGCAGCCGCAGCTTGCGCAGCGCGGCCAACGAGTCGAGGTAGGCGGCCATGTCGCCGTCGGGCGGGCGGATGACCACCGTGGCCGACGAGTTGATGTGGTCGCCCGACAGCAGCATGCGCTCCTCCTCCACCAGGTAGCAGAGGTGGTTGGAGGCGTGACCCGGCGTGTGGATGGCCCGGAGGCGGAACTCGGTGGAGTCGACGACGTCGCCGTCGCGCAGGCGCCGGTCGGGCTTGAAGCCGTCCTTGGCCCCGTAGCCGAGCACCTCGGCGCCGGTGCGCTCGGCCAGCGCCGCCGCGCCGGTGGCGTGGTCGACGTGGGTGTGGGTGACGGCGATCCAGCGGATGCGGTCGCCGCCGCAGCCGATGATGGCGTCGAGGTGGGAGGCGTCGTCGACGGCGGGGTCGACGACCACGATCTCGTCGATGCCGACCAGGTAGGTGTTGGTGCCCGGACCCGTGTAGATCCCGGGGTTGGGGGCGACGATGCGGCGCACCATCGGGCTCAACGCCCGGGCGACGCCCGGCACCAGCGGCTCGGGGGCCGGCACCTCGTCGTCGGTCACCTCTGGTTCCCTCGCCTTCACCCTGGCCCGGGACACGTCAGATCACCCCTTCCTGGGTCTGGTCGGCCGCGCCGGCGGAAGCGCCCGACATGCCGAGCCTGTTCATGGGGATGCCCTCGGGCAGCACCGCCGGCACGACGGCGTCGTACTCGGGGTCGCCGGGCAGCACGATGCGCAGCCCGCCCTCCTCCTCGGCGACGATGCGGGGCAGGATCGGCGGCACCTCGTCGATGGTGGCGGCGTGGGCGAGCAGGTCGTCGGCGCCGTCGAAGCGCGACAGCGCCACGAGGGAGCGGACGGTGGGGAAGACCATCTCGTACTCGCCGGCCTGATGGCGGGCGAGCGCCTCGGCCGGGCGCACCCACAGGTTGGCGATCACCTCGTGGTCGTCGTGCACCGGCTCCTGGTTCTCGGGTGCCCGGGCCACGAAGAAGCGGGTGTCGTAGCGCCGGGGCGCACCCTCGGGCGTGATCCAGTGGGCGAAGTAGTACATGGTGTCGACGGCGAGACGGAGCCCCTCCTCGTCGCAGATCTCCACCAGGCGGCGCTCACCGTGGTCGACGGCGTGCCGGTGGGCGACGAAGCGCTCGGCGACACCGGGGTCGTCGAAGCGGACCACGTCACCGTCGCGGTCGTAGGCGAGCAGGACCCCCGCCTCCTCGAAGCTCTCGCGGATGGCGGCGACCCAGTAGGCGAGCCCACCCCGGTCGATGTCGAGCCGGGACGACGCGTCGGCGTCGCTGCGGCCCGCGCACACCGGCTCGAGGTCCTCGTGGCGGTCGTGGGGGTCGACCGCACCGCCGGGGAACACGTAGGCACCGCCCACGAAGTCGCTGCGCAGGTTGCGCCGCAGCATGAAGACCTCGAGGCCGCCGTCGCCGTCGCGCACCAGCATCACGGTGGCGGCGTCGCGCAGGGGCACCTCGGCGACCGGAGCCGGAGCCGACGTGCTCATCGCCCCGGGCCGAGCTGACGCGTCCAGGGGTCGCCCGGGTCGTCGCCGTCGGCACCGCGAGCGTCGGTGGCGGTGGTGTCGACGACGTTGCCGCGGATGAAGACCGTGCTGGTGCCGAAGCCACCGGGGCCGAATCCCCCCGAGCGGGTGAACACGTAGCCGGCCGAACCGCCCGACTCCGAGGCGAGGTCGAGCCGGCGCTGCAGGCGCCCCACGAGGACGTGGCGCAGGCCGGCGCGCACCGGCGGGACCAGCAGCAGCAGCCCGGCGGCATCGCTGACGAACCCGGGCACAATGCACAGCAGCCCGGCCAGCAGCACCAGCGCACCGTCGACCAGCGCGGTCGTGGGCAGCTGGCCGGCGTTCAGCTCGGCGTTGAGCCGGCGCAGCACGCCGAGGCCCTCGCGCTTGACCAACCAGGCACCCAGCACGGAGATGGCGATGAGCGAGGCGAAGGTCCACAGGACGCCGATCTGGCCGGCGACCTGGACGATCACGTACAGCTCCACCAGCGGCAGCACCACGAACAGCAGGAGCAGCACGACCAGGACCACGAACCAATGCTACCGGGCCACCCGGCCGCTTCCCCGGGCGGGGCGGGCGGTGGGGGACCGACCTAACCTGCGTCGCCGTGGCGCCCCCACCCTCCGTCGACCGCCTCGCCCGCGCCATCGCCGACACCGGCCTGCCCCACGCCCTGTGCGTCGACGCGGCACGCGAGGCCGTGGCGAGCGGTGCGGACGGCGACCGCGTCGGCGACGTCGCCGGCCCGGCCGACTACGAGGCCGCGGCCCGCGCCGCGGCGGCGCGCATCGGCCGGCGGCTCCTGCAGCCGGTGGTGAACGCCACCGGGGTGCTGCTGCACACGAACCTCGGCCGCGCCCCGCTCGCCCACCACCAGGACGCCACCTTCACGAACCTCGAGCTCGACCTGGCGTCGGGTCGCCGCGGGTCGCGCTCGGCCCACGCCGGCACGCTGCTGGCCCGAGCGTGCGGCGCCGAGGCCGCCCTGATCGTGAACAACGGCGCCGCCGCCGTGCTGCTGGTGCTGGCCGCGCTGGCCGGCGACGGCCGCGGGGTGGTGGTGTCGCGGGGCGAGCTGGTGGAGATCGGGGGCGGCTTCCGAGTGCCGGAGGTGATGGCGCAGTCGGGCGCCCGGCTGGTGGAGGTGGGCACCACGAACCGCACCCGGCGGGCGGACGTCGAGCGGGCCCTCGCCGGTCACGGCGACGTCGCCCTCGTGCTCAAGGTGCACCAGTCGAACTACCGCATCGTCGGCTTCACCGAGGCCGTGGGGATCGACGAGCTGGGTGACCTCGGCGTCCCCGTCGTCGCCGACATCGGCTCGGGGCTGCTCGACGCCGCCTGCCCGTGGCTGCCCGCCGGGCCACCGGCCTGGCTGCACGGCGAGCCTGCCGCCCGCCAGACCCTGGCCGCCGGCGCCGACCTCGTCACCTTCTCGGGCGACAAGCTGCTCGGCGGGCCGCAGGCGGGCATCATCGCCGGCCGGGCCGACCTCGTCGCCACCTGTGCGGCCCATCCGCTGGCGCGCGCCCTGCGCCCCGGCGGCCTCGTGCTGGCCGCCCTCCAGGAGACCGCGCTCGCCTACCTGCGGCGCGACGGCGACGCCATCGCGTTCTGGCGACTGGCCACCTTGCCCGTCGAGGGCCTGCGCGCCCGCGCCGACGCCCTCGTGGCCGAGCTGGAGCGGCGCGGCGCACCCGGGGCGACGGCCGACGACCTCGAGGCCGTGCCCGGGGGCGGCACGCTGCCCGGCGTCACCATCGCCTCGGCCGGGCTCACCCTCGACGGCGATCACGCCGCGGTCCTGCGGGCAGGCGCCCGGCCGGTCATCGCCCGCGTGGCCGAGGGGCGCACCCACCTCGACCTGCGCACGGTCGACGCCGACGACGACCCGGTGGTCGCCGACGCGGTGGCCGGCGCGCTCACGGGCCGGTGAGCGTGGCCGCGCCGTCGGCCGACGCCACCACCCACGTGGTGGCCACCGCCGGCCACGTCGACCACGGCAAGTCGACGCTCGTGCAGGCCCTCACCGGCACCGACCCCGACCGCCTGGCCGAGGAGAAGGAGCGCGGCCTCACCATCGACCTCGGCTTCGCCTGGTGCACCCTGCCCAGCGGCCGGGGCGTGGCCTTCGTCGACGTGCCCGGCCACGTCCGGTTCCTGCGCAACATGCTCGCCGGGGTCGGCGCGGTCGACGCCTGCCTGTTCGTGGTGGCCGCCACCGAGGGCTGGAAGCCCCAGTCCGAGGAGCACCTGCGCATCCTCGAAGGCCTCGGCCACCGCCACGGCGTCGTCGCCCTCACCAAGGTCGGCCTCGTCGACGAGGACCACCGCGAGCTGGCCCGCCTCGACGTGGTGGACCACCTCGAAGGGACGTTCCTGGCCGACGCCGAGATCGTGGCGGTCGATGCGGTCGACGGCACCGGCCTGGCTGCGCTGCGCCTCGCCCTCGACCGCCTGCTCGACGACACCCCGCGGGCCACCGACCTCCACCGGCCCCGGCTGTGGGTCGACCGGTCGTTCGCACCGAAGGGCGCGGGCACCGTGGTCACCGGCACGCTCACCGGCGGGCGCCTCGCCGTCGACGACGAGCTGGTGGTGGTGCCGGGCGAACGGCCGGTGCGGGTGCGGGCCCTGCAGACCCACGAGCACGGCGAGGCCGAGGTCGGGCCCGGCCACCGCGTGGCGGTGAACCTGTCGGGGATCTCCCACCACGACGTCGGTCGCGGCGACGCCCTCGTGCGGGCCGGGCAGTGGCACGCCGTCGCCGTCCTCGACGCCCGCATCGACGTGCTGGGCTCGCTCGACCACCCGGTGTCGCGGCGCGGCGCGTACCTCGCCTACCTCGGGTCGGGCGAGCACGCCGTGCGGCTCCGGGTGCTCGGCCCCGACGTGATCGAGCCCGGCCGATCGGGCTTCGTGCGCCTGCACCTGCCCGTGCCCCTGCCGCTGCTGCCCGGCGACCACGTCGTGCTGCGCGACGCCGGCCGCGGCGAGACGATCGGCGGGGGCGAGATCCTCGACGTGGACCCGCGGCTCCCGGCGGCTCGCGCCCGACCCGACCGCGACGTGGGCGCGTGGTCGCCAGCCGCGGCTGGGTCGACGTCGACGAGCTCGAGCGACTGACCGGCGAGCGTCGGCCGGCCGACGTCGGCCGCTGGGTGGTCGACCCGACCGTGCTGGCGGCGACATGCGATCGGCTGCGAGCGGCCGTCGAGGCGGCGGGCGAGGTCGGCATCGACGTCGCCGCGCTCGACGATCGCGACCGAGCCGTGCTGGCCGGCCTCGACGGGGTCACCGTGTCGGGCGGTCGCGCCACCCTCGGCTCGACCGCCGACCCTGGGCCGACCACCTGTTCCTCGCCCGGCTCGAAGCCGAGCCGTTCGCCCCGCCGTCACCGGAGGACGCCGGTGTGGCCCGGGCCGACGTGCGCGAGCTGGTGCGGCGCGGCCACGTCGTCTCCACGGCGGCGTGTGCTTCGCCGCCGCTGCGGTGGACGACCTGTGCCGGATCCTGGCGGCCCGCCTCGACGACTGCAGCCCGAGGCATCAGCGTCGGCGACGTGCGCGAGGCGCTCGGCACCCACGCAAGTACGCCGTGCCGCTGCTCGAGGTCCTCGACGCCACCGGCCGCACCCGCCGCCGAGGCGACCTGCGGGTCGCCGGCCCCTGCCTGCGCGCCGGCGGGTGAGCGGGGTCGCGCCGACGACCGGTCAGCGCGACCCGCCCGACGCCGAGCTGCCCGGCACGGGCGTGATCCCCGGCGCAGGCGTGACCCCGGCGACGGTGCGCTCCCGGGCGCACCCCCGACACGCCCGGGGAGCGACGGGCCCGGCGCACCCCCGACACCGCCGGGGAACGACGGGCCGGGACCGCCACCGGGGCCCGACGTCGGGCCACCGGTGCCGACGGCCTGGAACATCGGCCCGCTCGTCACGGCGTCGCGGTAGGCCAGGCCACCCACGACGAAGAGCACGACGACCGCGGCGACGGCGGCCCACCGCGGCACCCGGACGAACAGCCAGGCCGCCAGCAGCGCCAGCGCGCCGGTGGCGGGGAGGTAGAAGCGCGTCGCCACGATCGGGTGCGCACCCACCGGCACCGACTGCCAGGTCCACCCGAAGGCGGCGTAGAACCCCACAGCGACAGCCACCACCCGGCGAGCACGGGCAGCACCCAGCCGTCGACGGTGCTGCCCGGCGACGGCGAACGTCGGCCGACGCGCCGGCGCCGCGACCACCAGCGCCAGCACCAGCGCCGCTGCCGCCAGCACGAACACCGGGAGCGCCTGCACCAGCCGCGCCGGCATCACCCGCAGGTTCTCGGTCACGTTGGCGAGGGTGAGCTGCGGCAGCCCCCCGCCTGCTCGTACCCCACCGCCAGGGGCCCGCCGAACACCCGGTCGTCGTAGGCGGCCGCCAGCACCAGCGGCACGGCGCCGGCGGCAGCCCACGGCACCAGCGACCGCCACCCCAGGCCCCAGCGGCCGCAGCGCGGCGACGACGGCCCACACCGCCAGCACCGCCACCGGCACGGCGTTCGTGTAGCGCACGGTGACCGCGCCGAGCGCCAGCGGCCGCCGCGCCGACCACCACCCGCCGACGCCACCGGACCTCCGTCGCCAGCACGACCCACACCAGCGCGCCGCCGCCGGCCGCCAGGAGCGCGGCGTCGGTGAAGCTCGGCATCGTCGCTCGGTTCGCCATGATCAGCACCGCCGACGGCGAGCAGAACAGGGCCACCGAGAAGGCCCCACCCCACGGCCTGAGCCATCGGCGGGCGCCGAACCACAGGCCGAGGCAACCGAGCGCGCCGTAGACGAGCGGACCGAGGCGAAGCACGCCGACGGCGTCGAAGGCCACCACGAGGAACGGGTAGCCCGGGTTCTTCTCGCTGGCGCACTGCCCCGACGGGGTGCGCACCCACTGGGCGATGCCCATCGCCGTGCCGGCGGCGCCAGCCGCTCCCACCCCGCCCGTCGTGCCGGGCCCGACCGGCACGACCGGCACCGGACCCCTGGCGATCCCGCCGCCCGCCACCGGACCGTCCACGCCGCCGGGGATCCCGGTCGGCGGCACGAACGGCCGGGCGCCATCGGCTCCCGACCCTCTCGGCGGCAAGCCGCCCGAGCCCACCGGGCCGTTCGTCGCGCCGGGCCCGGCGGCGCCGCAGGTCGCGCCGCCCGGCGGGGTCACGGTCGCCCCGGCAGCCGGGCCGGTGCGCTCCCAGCCGTCGCCATCGGCCCGCAGGCGTGCGTCGAGCGCCGCGTACTGCTCGGGGGTGAGCGTGAGGTCACCCTGCTCCAGCGCCTCGATCGACGCCCGGTAGGCGTACGGGTCGGGCTCGCGCAGCTTGTCGGGGTACGCCAGGGCCAAGACCGCCAGCACGAGGTAGGCGCCGAGGGCGAGGGCGCGGGGAACCCAGGGGGTCGACGCGTCGCCGGGACGACCACCGAGGTCGTCGGCGTCGAGGGGTGGGGGGCCGTCGGCCTCGGCTCCGTCCGCCGGCGAGGACGCCATGGCCTGCATCGGTCGCCGACGCTACCGCCGGCGAGGGCGCTCGTTGCGCCGGGTCGGCCGGTCAGCCCGCCGGCTCGTCGGCGAGCAGCACGTCGACGATCGCGACCTCCTCGACCGGCCCGGCCGCAGGTCGGGTCCGCCCGCCCTGGTCGGCGACGAGGCCGACGGCGGCGAGGCTCGCCTCGTCCACCACGAGCAGGTCCAGGTCCTCGGCGGCCCGCAGCGTCCAGCCCGCGGGCTCCGGCGAACGAGGCGAACCCGTAGCGGTCGCCCGGGCCGACCTCGGCGACCACCGTGCCGGCGAACGGCCCACCGTCCACCACCAGCTCCCGCAGCCGCCGGTGACGACGGCCAGCCACCTCCGCTTCGCCGGCGGTGCCGCCGGCGGGCACGCGCCGCGGTGGCCCGCCGCGAGGCCGTCGGCGGTCGCACGATCGGCGGCGTCGAGGTCGAGCACGGCCACGGCGCCGTCGACGAGGCGGCGGACCGGATCCAGCTCCGGTGCCGAACCGATGGTGAGGCCGTGCAGCAGCGGCCCCGCAGCGGGCCCGCCGGCGGGATCTCGGCCACCAGGCCCCGCCACTCCACGTCGAGCGTGGCGAGGTCGAGCCCCAGCAGCGCCGCGCCCGCTCGGCCGGATCCCCCGGTGCCGACCCCGCGAAGGCGGCCACCGCCTCGCGCCCGCAGCGGGCGAGCAGGTAGCCGACGAAGGAGCGGGCCATGGCCAGCCGGAGCGCGCCGGTCGCGACCGACGTCGCCGGCAGCGACCGTCGGGCCAGCCCGGGCGCGGGATCGGGCACCCCGCTCGCCTCCAGGGCGAGACCGACCACGATGGCGCCGTCGATCGGGCCCCGTCGACCGGCGACGAGCACGGCCAGCGCCGGCAGCAGCGGGTCGGGCGGCAGGTCGGCGGGGATCCGCCACCCCAGGGACGAGGCCACGACGTCGACGGCGGCCCCGGTGCCGGTCGACGTCGCGTCGCCCGAGACGTCGATCGTCCCTGCACCGGCCGCCGCGCCGGCGAGCCCGAGCCCGGCGAGGCCGGCCCACGCCTCGGCCGCCGCCCGCACCAACGCCTCGACGGGCGCGAGGCGGACGACCTCACCCACCGTCTGCAGCACCAGCGGCGTGCCGGCGATGGCCACCCCACGGCGACCAGGGGCGGCGTCGGCCGGCGCCGGTGCAGCAGCAGCGGGGCTCGGGGCCGGCGGCGGCGCCGACGACGAGACCGCGCCCGGTGGGGGCGGCGCGGCGACCGGGCCGACCTCGACCAGGCGCACCGTGGACCGGCCGGCACCGACCACGTCACCCACGACGAGACGTCGGGCGCCCGCCACCGGCACGCCCCCGACCCGGGTGCCGTTGGTCGACCCGAGGTCCTCGACCAGCACGGCACCCCCGGTGCCGATCAGGCGGAAGTGCCGGCGGGACGCCTCGGCGTCGGCGAGGACCACCCCGTCGCCCCGGCGGCCGAACTCGACGGTGCCGCGCAGCGACAGCAGGTGCGCCCGTTCACCGGGCACCTCGACCTCGACGACGAAGGCGGTGCCGGCACCGGGAGCGTCGCCGCCGGCGGGCGGGACGACGTCGCTCACCGGCGGGCCAGGTACTGGCCCAGCGCCCCGCCGAACATGTCGGTCCACACCTCGCTGTAGGTGTCGTGGGCGTCATCGGGCAGGTCGCCCATCGCCTGGTGGTGGACGTGCAGCACCGTGCCGCCCGCCGTGGTCTCCTCCAGCCAGAGGTCGAGCACGGCGTCGACGAGCCCCGTGGACAGCACCGGCCCCCGGATGCGCAACCGGGTGGGGATGTCGACCTGGATCACGGTGCCGAGCAGGGCGCCGCCGCTGCTCCACAGCTGCTTCCAGGCGCCGCCCGGATGCGGCTCCAGCACGGTTCGGGCCTCCGGGTGCAGCCGGATCGCCCACCAGTCGTTCATCTGCTCGAGCCCGCGGAACACGCGGGCGACCGGCTGGGCGAAGGCGAAGGCGAGGTCGAGCTCGAGCACCCCCAGCGCCAGCTCGTCCTCGTCGGCGGGCTCGTCGGGCACCGGAACCACGTCGCTCATGGCACTCCTCGTCGGGGGGCGGGGACGGGCGGGACGGTCACCGGCCGGGCGCGAGGCGAGGACGGCGGGGGCAGCCAGAGGGCCGGCCCACGGGCCGGCCCTGTGGCATCCCCCCGGTTCGGTGGGCGTGCCCCCACAACACGCCCACCGAACCGTTGGCCTGCGGTCGCGCGCGCACTCGGCGCTGCGATCAGACCCGCTGAGCCAACAGCTGCTTGCGCTCCACCTCGTTGAGGCCGCCCCAGATCCCGTGCGGCTCACGGATCGACAGGGCGTACTCGAGGCAGTCCTTGCGGACGGCACAGGTGGTGCAGATCTCCTTGGCCCGGGACTCGCGCTCGAGCTTCTCCTCCTTGCGCTCGAACTGCGGAGGCGGGAAGAAGACCGATGCCTGAGGACCCCGACACGCCGCCTTCACCTGCCAGGCATCCTCACTGCGCTGCGCACTCACGACATTGTCCCCCTTTCAAAGCGGGACGATAGTCCCGCCATATTCCCGAAACAAGGGTCAATTCGAGGCAGCGACCTGCGCATTCCGGTGAGCACAGGCAGGTCAGCCACGGTGCCTGTCCCAGCGGGTCGGCAAATGCCACGCGTGTCATTTGCGTCCAATCGACCCAATGACCCCGGCGGCCACCCGGTGATTTGGGGTCAGTCGCCGGACGTGACGTCCGGCTCCCCACCACCGCCGGCGGACGCGTCGTCCGTCGGCGCGTCCCCGGTCGCCGACCGGGGACGCCGCTCGCGGTAGTCCCGAGCCCCGCCCTCCTCGGGCTCGATCTCGAGCACCAGGCCCTCGATGCCCACGACCCGCACGCGGTCGAGCTCCTCGACCGGCGTGGCCCGGTTGGTGGTGGCCCGCCACAGCGCGCCCTGGATCTGCACGACGCCGTCGGGGTCGACGGCGGTGACCGCCCGGCCCATCTCGCCGATCATCCACTCCCGCCCGATGGTCGGGGTGGCGAAGCGGGTGCGCACCATCGAGGGCATGCCCGACAGGAAGGTCAGCGCCGCGCCGGCGAAGGCCACCAACAGCGTGATCCACGACAGCGGGTAGCCGTCGAACAGGAACAGCGAGCCGACGACGAGGAACACGAACCCGGCACCGGTCCAGAAGCGGGGGACGCCCGTCTGCACGTCGACGGCGAAGGCCGCCATGGCGAGCACCAGCAGCAGCACCGCCCACCCGCGGGCCGGGAGCACGGCCACGCCGTAGCAGCCCAGGACGAACGCGCCGGCACCGGTCACGCCGGCGATGCCGACGCCGGCGGTGAACAGCTCGAAGATCAGCAGCCCCATGCCCACCAGGAAGAGGAGGTAGGCGACCGCCGGGCTGGCGACGGCGTGGAACAGCTGGTCGAGCAGCGAGAGCTGGGTGAACCGCACCTGGGTGACGAGCTCGCGGCGGACCTGGTCGCCCTGGGTGACCTGCCTCGTCTCGACCTGTTCGAGGTTGACGATGAAGTCACCGATGGTGGGCGCGGCGAAGGTGGTGATGCCGAGGTCCTGTGCCTCCTGGGCGCCCACGGTGCCGGTGGGCACCGTGCGCACCGCCGTGGCCGCGACCTCGGGCGACGGGGTCAGGCCGTCGAGGCCGAGCCGGGTCCCCGGCGCCATCCCCACGACCGCCGCCGCCCCGGCGAGCATGGCGGACAGGCCGGTCGCCTCCGACCCGGACGGTCCCACCCAGACGTCGACCGGCACCGCGGAGGTGCGCATCTTCGTCAAGAGCGCGGTGAGCTCGGCGTCGGCGACGACGGAGCCCGACGAGTTGACCTGGAGGACGACCGCCACGTCGCCGTCGGCGTTGGCCTGGTCGATGGACTGCGCGACGAAGGAGGTGAGGACCGGGTCGAGGAGGCCGTCGACCTTGACGACGTCGACCGTCGGGGCCCGGTCGCCCGCCTGGGCCGCCGCCGGGCCGGCGCCGGCGACGGACGCGGCGACCGACACCACGACCGACAGCAGCACCGACAGGGCGCCGAGCCGACCCCACCGACCCGGTCGCGGGCCGAGCGCGGGCGCGTCGGTGCACGTCGACGGATGAGGGGTTCGACGAGCGGCCGTGGCTAGTCTGCCCACCGGCCTCCTCTCGGGGGATGTGAGGGTGGATCCTGCCCAGTTCTTCGCAGCATCTCGAATGGTCATCGTGGCCGGGAAGGGCGGCGTCGGCAAAACCGTCGTCTCCGCCTCCCTGGCGCGGGCGGCGGCCCGCACCGGGCTGTCGACCCTGGTCATCGAGGTCGAGGGCAAGAGCGGCCTGTCGACGCTGTTCGGCCAGCCCCCCTTCGACTACGACGAGGTCGTGCTGTCCCCGGGCGGCGGCCCCGGCGGCGCAGCCGACGTGCGGGCCCGGACGCTGACCCCCGACGACGCGCTCATCGAGTACCTCGAGGACCACGGGATGAGCCGCATCTCGCGGCGCTTGGCCGCCAGCAGCGCGGTCGACATGGTCGCCACCGCCGCCCCGGGGATCAAGGACATCCTGATCCTCGGCAAGGCCAAGCAGCTGGAGCGGTCCTTCCAGAACGACCTGATCGTCCTCGACGCGCCCGCCGCCGGCCATGCCATCTCGTTCCTGCGCTCGGCGCGGGGCCTCGTCGACGCCGTCCGGGTCGGGCCGATCAACGCCCAGGCCCGCGACGTGCTCGACATGCTGACCGACCCGGCCCGCTGCCAGGTCCTGCTCGTCACGCTCCCCGAGGAGACGCCGGTCAACGAGCTGGTGGAGACGGCCTACAGCCTCGAGGACGAGGTCGGGGTGAGCCTCGGACCGGTGGTGGTCAACGGCGTCTACCCGCCGATCGAGGGGCTCGAGCACGACCCCGACGACGCCGCCGCCGACGCAGGAGCGTTCCTCCACCCCGGCGAGAGCCACGCCCTGCGGGCCGCGGCCCGCTTCCGCCTCGACCGCATGGAGCTGCAGCGCGAGCAGCTCGAACGCCTCGGCGGGCGGCTGCCGCTCCCCCAGCTCCGGCTCCCCTACCTGTTCTCGGCCGACCTCGGCCCCGAGCACGTCGACGAGCTGGCCACCCAGCTGCTCGACGGCATCACCTCGCTCGCCGAGCTGGCCGGGGGCGCGGCGTGACCGAGCGATCGACCACCGACCCGCACCAGGCGGCGCTGACGCTGCGCGACCTGGTCGTGCACGGCGACGTCATCGTGTGCACCGGATCGGGTGGCGTCGGCAAGACGACCACCGCCGCCGTCATCGCCCTCGAGGGCGCCAAGCTCGGGCGCAAGACCTGCGTCGTCACCATCGACCCGGCCAAGCGGCTGGCCGACGCCCTCGGCCTCGCCGGGCTGACCAACGAGCCCAGCCGGATCGAGGGCCCGTGGCCCGGCGAGCTGTCGGCGCTCATGCTCGACACCAAGACCACCTTCGACGACCTGGTGGTCAAGCACGCCGAGGACCCCGACCAGGCCGGTCGCATCCTCGAGAACCGCTTCTACCGCAACATCTCCTCGGCCCTGTCGGGAACCCAGGAGTACATGGCGATGGAGAAGCTCTACGAGCTCCACGAGGAGTCCGACTTCGACCTCGTCGTGGTCGACACCCCGCCCACCCGCAACGCCCTCGACTTCCTGGAGGCGCCACGGCGCCTGACCCGCTTCCTCGACCACCGCCTCTATCGCATCGTCACGGCGCCGACCCGGGGCATCCTGCGGGCGGCGAACGTGGCCGCCCAGTCCATCCTGCGCACCGTGTCGAAGGTGGTCGGCGCCGAGGTGGTCGAGGACGCCGTCGCCTTCTTCCAGGCCTTCGACGGGATGGAGCAGGGGTTCAAGGACCGGGCCAAGCACGTGATCGACCTGCTCACCCACGAGCGGACCGCCTTCGTCCTGGTGACCGCCCCGCGCCACGACGTCGTCAGCGAGGCGACCTTCTTCGCCGCCCGCCTCCACGACGCCGACATCCCGGTGCGGGCCCTCATCGTGAACCGCATGCACCCCCACTTCTCGGATGCGTCGCCGACCGCCACCCGCGAGCGGGCCCACTCCTACGCCGGCACCGACCTGGGCGGCCTCTACGACAACCTGGCCGACTTCTTGCTGGTGGCCTCCCGTGAGGAGGACCACCTGCGCGGCCTCGCCGAGCGGCTGGCGCCGGCACCGGTGGTGCGGGTCCCGTACCTGCGCTCCGACGTCCACGACCTCGACGGCCTCTACGAGATCGCCCACCACCTCTTCGACGCCTGATCGGACCCGACCCTCGACCCTCGGCCGAGCGCTCCCGCCGACGTCCGACGGTGACGCCTGCAGGCGCGGTCAGGCCGTGGCGTCGGGCGGGTTGAGGAGGGCCTGGATGGCCTCCTCGAGGGTCTCGGTGACCGGGACGATGCGATCGAACCCGGTGGTGTGGAGCAGTCGGGTGAGGGTGGGGCGGCTGCACGCCACCGTGACGTCGCCGTCGGCCTCACGGGCCCGACGGATGCCGCCGATCAGCGCGCCCAGCCCGGCGGAGTCCATGAACGGCACGTCGGACAGGTCGATCAGCAGGCGCGGGATGGCGGCCAGGTCGGCGAGCGCCTCGCGGAACTGCGCCACCGTGTAGGCGTCGAGCTCTCCCACGGGGCGGCACAACGTGTACTCGCGCCGCTCTTCGACGTGGATCTCGAGCGTCATCGCTCTCCCCCCGATCGGTGCACGCCGCGCATCGTAGCCACTCTCCCGGTGGGCGCCGCCCGTCGGGCCGACACGGCCCCGGCCCGGCGCCACCCGTTCGCCGCGCGCCGACGGGCTGAGTAGCCTGCCGACCGTGACGCGCATCCTGCTCGCGACCGACGCCGACTGGATCTACGACGAGGTCGATGCCGCCGTCGCCGACGCCGACACCACGGTCTACCGGGTGCGCGCCGGGGTCGACGTGCTCCCGGCGATGCACGACGTCGAGCCCGACCTCGTGATCCTCGACCTGCAGATCGGCAACATGGGCGGGATGGCGGCGTGCATGGCGATCCGCCTGGAGGAGGGCGCGGACCGGCTGCCCATCACCGCCGTCATGATGCTGCTCGACCGGGCCGCCGACGTCTTCCTGGCCCACCGGGCCGAGGCCGACGGCTGGCTCATCAAGCCGCTCGACGCCTTCCGCCTGCGCCGTGCCGTCGACGTGCTGGTGAGCGGCTACTCGTACTACGAGGGCGTCGACGAGGAGACCGACCTCGCCGAGGGCGAGGTCGTCGAGGCCTGAGCGGCCCGCGCAGGGCCGCTCAAGCGTGCGGACCCCTCCGTAACCGTTCGGTCACGAACCCGGGACGGCGGGTCGTCGCCCGCTATCGTGCCGCCCAGGGCGTGCCGGGAAGTCTGGTCGGCGAGTGACCACTCGCGACCAGGACTCCCATGCACTCGACGATCACCCTCGATCCGCTGGCCTTCGCCCTCGGACCCTCCGCCGGTACCGACCACGACGGCGGGCTGCGCTGGACCGCCTTCGACTACTGCCTGCCCCCGGAGTCGGGGACGAAGCGTCGGGGCATCTGGCGCCTCCTGCAGGGCCTCGACGCGGTGAAGCTCGAACCGGGCCGGTGGGCCGTACCCCACGGTGCCGACGACCGTGCCCACCTCGACCCGGTCATCGATCGGGTCGCGGCCGCCGGTGGGCGGTGGGAGACGCGGGTGGTGGGACGCCGAAGCGTCGAGGACGTGACCCAGCAGACCCAGCTGTACCGAGCCTGCGAGCGGGTGTGGGACGGCTTCTTCAACGCCACCGACCGGCTGGCGACAGCCTTCGTCGCCGGGACCGACGGCGACCCGATCGCGTCGCTCGGCGCCATCCGGGAAGACTTCGGTGATCGCCTGGCCCGCGATCTGGTGCTCACCGACGGCGTCATCCGGGCCGATGCCCGACTCACGCAGCTCACCGAGTCGATCGTCGCCGCCGCCGGCGCCACGTTGCCGCCGGACCACGGACAGCGAGCGCCCCGCCTCGAGGCCGAGGTCGTGCGCCGGCTCGACGACGGACGCGTCCGGGCAGTGGCCCGCCTCGCACCGCTGCCTCCGGCGACCTGGGACCTCGGCTTCGCCGCCTTCGAAGCGTCCGTGTACCGGGCCTCGCCCTCTCGCACCCCGCTCCAGCACGGGCTGTGGGTGATCACCTGCCCGGCCGACGAGCTCGCGGACGAGCTGGTGTCGCGGCGCGACCGGGTCGAGATCTTCCAGCGATCGCTCGGCTGACGAGCGCGCCGAGCCCGGTCGCCGCCGCAGGCGCGGCCGGCTGACGCCACGCGGGGCACACGGCAACGACCGCCCGCTGCGGGGACGGGCGGATCACCGCGGGCACCCGCCGGGCTCCTGGTGGCCCGCGCGGTGCGTCGCCGCTCGGCGGGACCGGCCCCGAGGCCCACCCGTTCAGATGTCGTTCATCTTCGGGCGGTCGGCCGGTGACGTCCGCCGGCGGTCGCCAGACAGTGGCTGCGAGGGCGTAACGCGCCGGAACACCGCTCGAAACTCCGTCTCTTTACCGTCCCTGACGACCTGTCGACGGCGCCAGGCAGCGTCGCCCAGCCGTCATCGGACCGGACCCATCGAGTCGGTGGGTCCCACAACCAGGAGCGGCCATGGTCCACCTGATCAGTGCGGTGATCAAACCCCACCGCCTCGACGACGTGAAGGAAGCCCTCTCGGGCATCGGCGTGCAAGGCCTGACAGTGACCGACGTGAAGGGCGCCGGTCGCCAGGGCGGCAAGACCGAGACCTACCGAGGCGCCGAGTACCGCGTCGACCTGTTGCCCAAGACCCGCGTCGACGTGGTCTGCGCCACCGAAGACGTCGACAAGGTGGTCTCCACCATCGTCGACGCCGCCCGGACCGGCCAGATCGGCGACGGGAAGATCTGGGTCACCCCCCTCGACCGCCTGGTGCGCATCCGCACCGGCGAACGGGACGCGGAGGCGCTGTGAGCCAAGCGACCGACACCCGATCCGACAACCCCACCCCCGAACCCAGGAGGTCGATGGTGCTGCCATCCAACCCCCGAGCCCGCCGGCTCCTCGTCGGTGCCGGCATCGGCGCCGCCACGTTCTTCACGGCGACCGCCGCCCTCGCCCAGGAGGGTTCACCTCCAGAGGCCGCCGCCAACGAGGCGGCGACCCAGGTCCAGGTGATCCTGGACAACATCTGGGTGCTCATCGCCGCCGTGCTGGTGATCTTCATGCAGGCCGGCTTCGCCCTCGTCGAGGCCGGGCTCACCCGAGGCAAGAACGTCGGCAACATCGTGATGAAGAACATGATGGACTTCGTCGTCGGCGTGCTCGGCTTCGCCGCCTTCGGCTTCGCCATCGCCTTCGGCGCCGGCAACGGCCTGTTCGGCACCGAGGGCTGGTTCCTCAACGCCGACTCGTTCACCGAGGGTTGGGGCAACCTGACGCTGCCGACGTTCTTCATCTTCCAGGTGGCGTTCGCGGCGACGGCGGCGACCATCGTGTCCGGGGCCATGGCCGAGCGGACGAAGTTCATCTCGTACTTCATCTACAGCTTCATCATCTCGGCCTTCATCTACCCGGTCGTGGTGCACTGGGTCTGGGGCGGTGGGTGGCTCTCGCAGCTGTCGACGCCGTTCCACGACTTCGCCGGCTCGACCGTCGTGCACAGCGTCGGTGGCTGGGCCGCCCTGGTGGGTGCGGCCATGCTCGGGGCCCGCATCGGCAAGTACGGCAAGGACGGCAAGCCCCGGGCCATCCCCGGCCACTCCGTCCCCTTCGCCATCATCGGCGTGTTCATCCTCCTGATCGGGTGGTTCGGGTTCAACCCCGGATCGGAGCTCGCTGCTGACGCCTCGGTCCCGGCGATCGCCCTGACGACGTTGCTGGCCGGTGCCACCGGCGCCGTCGTGGCGACGCTCGTCGTGTGGTTCAAGACGGGCAAGCCCGACGTCGCCATGGCCGGCAACGGCCTGCTGGCCGGCCTGGTCGGCATCACCGCCGGGTGCTACGCCGTGACCGGCTGGGGCGCCGTCATCATCGGCGCCGTCGCCGGCCTGATCGTGGTGTTCGCCGTGTTCGGCATCGACCGGCTGCGCATCGACGACCCGGTCGGCGCCATCTCGGTGCACGGCATCTGCGGTGCCTGGGGCACCCTCGCCGTGGGCCTGTTCTCCTTCGAGGACAAGCTCAACGCCGACGGCGGGCTCGTCGTCAAGCAGGGCCTGTTCTACGGCGGCGGAGCCGACCAGCTCGTCTCGCAGGTGATCGGCATCGTGTCGGTCTTCGCCTACGTGCTGGTCGCGGCCGGGATCCTGTTCGGCATCCTCAAGGCCACGATCGGCCTGCGGGTCTCGCCGCAGGAGGAGATCGAGGGCCTCGACGTGCACGAGCACGGCGCTCCCGGGTACGCCGAGGACGTCCTGGCCGGTCTCGACTGGCGGGACGCGGTCGAGGCCGCCGAGACGGCCGACGCCAAGGTCTGAGCCGATCGGCGTCGGCGACGACGCTCGCCCTGCGACCTGTCCGGGGGGCACCACCGCCAGGTGGTGCCCCCCGGGTCGCGCCGCCGGCGAGCACGCCGGCTTCGGGCTTTCGATCCCGCTCCGCCGGCGGGTACGATCAGCGCTCCACGGGGTGTGGCGCAGCTTGGCAGCGCGCTTCGTTCGGGACGAAGAGGCCGTGGGTTCAAATCCCGCCACCCCGACCCGTGCGCCTGGCCTGTTCACGCAGGCCAGGCGTCGTCGCGTCACGCCTCGCGAAGGTCTCCCGGTCCGCTCGGGCCATTGGCCACTGTGCGCAGACACGCCGGCGCGGTACGAGACACGCGAGCCTCGCCGCCGCTCGGCGGAGCCGGTGGTGTGGTGCGCATCCCACGAACGAGGAGGCAGCCATGACGAACGACGACCTCGTCCAACGGCTCAGCAGCCGCATCGACGAGCTCGAGGAGCGCCTCCGAGCCGTGGAAGCCGACGACCACGCACAGCCTGCCGGCGAGCACCACCTCTTGGTGCCTGGTGGCGGCGATCCGGACGACCACGAGGCGACTCGTCCGGATCGCCGGCGGATGCTCACCATCGCGGCGGGGGCCGTCGCCGGCGGCGCGGCGCTCGCGCTCGGACACGCCGAACGGGCTGACGCGGCGCCGGGGACCTTCAGCGGCAACCCGGCGGTCACCGCCACCGGCACCGGGGGCAACGGGGTGACCGCCTTCACGGACACGGGAGGAGAGGCCACCGGGGCGCTGTTCGGCTCCACCGCGGCGACCGACGGCCGTGGCGTCTGCGGGGTGTCGCAGAGCGGGATCGGCGTGGAGGGCACGGGACCGATCGGCGTCGCCGGCGTCGCCGGCCATGCCGCCGACATCGGTGTCGCTGGGACCAGCGAGGCCGGCGACGGCGTGCGGCACGGCGGTGACCCTCAACGGCATCGGCGTGCGTGCACGGTGTGAACGCAGCGGGCGGCACGGCGGTCAAGGGCGAGGGGACGGCGGTCGGCGTGCACGGGACCGGTGGCGTGGGCGTGAAGGGCGAAGGCGCCTCCACCGGCGTCCGGGGCCAGGCCGCCGCCGGCCACGGCGTCCTCGGCCACTCCGACAGCGCCGTCCACGCCGGTGTGCTCGGGAGAACTCCGCCCTCTTCGGACCCGCGGTCACCGCCGATGCGCCGGCCGGCAACGCGGTCGTCGGCAACGCCGGCTACACGGCGGGGATGTTCATCGGGGGTCTCTACGGCACGTGGGCCGAGGTCACGAGCGCCTCGACGAGCCGGGCCCAGATGGTGCTCCGTCCGCTCACCGGGATGCCCGCCCCGCTGAGCCGGACCGACAGCCACTTCGAGGGCGAGCTGTACATGGACGAGGCGAACCGCCTCTGAGTACTCGGTGGCCGGCGGCTCTCCCGGGCAGTGGCGCCAGCTGTCCGGCGCCGACACCGCCGGCTCGCTCCACCTGCTCGACCCACCCGCGTCTACGACTCCCGTGCCACCGACCCACCCTTCGGTGGCGTGAAGGGACAGCTCTCGAACGGCACCCGCGACGTCGACTGCACGAACAACGGCTCAGGGGTGCCGAAGGGCGCCACCGGCGTGCTCGTGAACCTGACGGTCGTCAACACCTCCGCGACCGGGTTCCTCGCCGCCTACAAGAAGGGCCTCACCTTCCCGGGCACCTCTTCGATCAACTGGAACCTGCCCGGCACCATCGTCGCCAACACCACCATCGTGGCGGTCGACGCCGACGCCACGCTGACCTGCCTGGTGCCGGCCAGCTCGTCCACCGACTTCTTCGTCGACGTCATCGGCTACTTCCGCTGACAGCCGATGAGCTGCGGAACCCCGATCACGGCGGCGCGATGCACACCACCGTGCCGTCGCGGAGCGACACGTAGAGCCGTCCGCCGGCGATGGCCGGCGCGGCCCGCTGCGTGAAGGAGCCGGTCTCGAGGGTGCCCGAATCGAAGAGGGTGTCGCCCGTGCGCAGGTCGAAACCGGTCAGGGCGGCGCCCGTTCGGGCGTACACCACGGTGCCGTCGATCGACGGCGCCCCCGCCACGATCGTGGTCGAGTCGCTCCAGAGCAGGGAACCGGTGCGCACGTCGAGCGCGGTGAGGCGGAGGGCGTCGTTGGCGTCGAAGAGCGGGACGACCACCACGCCGCTGCTGGACGCCATCCCGTCCCAGGCGCCCTGCAGGCGCCGCCACCGCCGGGTGCCGGTAGCGGCATCGAAGGCTGCCACCGACCACCGGGTCCCGGCGATCACGGCGCCGTCGGCCACGATCGGGGCGTCCATCGCAGCAGCGCTGGGCACGCAGTCGCCCGTGCCGGCTGGGGCGTTGTCGAACGCCGTGGCCGACCACGCGACTGCGCCAGTGGTGGTGGCCAGCGCCGTCACGTCGCAGCCCGACTGCACGAACAGCCGGGTGCCGTCGCTGGCCATCCACGGTCCCCTGTAGCTGTCGTAGGAGTGGCCGTTGTCGGGCAGGGTCACCGGTGTCCCGCCCCACACCAGCGTGTGGGTGGCGATGTCGGCGGCCCAGACCTTCGGCTTGTACACCGGGGGGCTCCAGAAGACGCGCCCGCCGACCACGACGGGGGGTCCGCTCCCGACCGTCTGCAGTGAGCCGGTGACGGTGATCTTCCACAGCCGCGCCCCGGTGGTGGCGTCGACGGCGTACAGGTGGCCCTCGGAGCCGACGACGAAGAGCACGCCGCCGCTGTAGGTCGGTGCGCTGACGAACGTGGCGGGCGCGTCGGCGGTGGCGGACCAGAGGGGCGTCCGGTCGGCCGAGCCCGAGCCCGCCGTCGACCACGCCCGGAGCGTGCCGTCGGTGGCGGTGTGGAAGAGTCGACCACCCGCGGCGACGGGTGACCGCCAGTCGTCGGACGCGGTCGAGCCCACGGGCACGGCCGCCGTCTTCCATCGCCGCCCGAGGGTGGCGGCGCCGTCCACGTCCAGGGCCGGGTCGGCGGCGTCACCGGTGCGGGCCGCGGTCTGGCCGGCGGTGGGCCAGTCGACGCTGGCCGGGGTGAGCGTCTCGGCCGGGAGCTCGCGGGTGATCCAGCGGCCTCGGGCATCGGTGAGCCGCACGGTGACGTAGCGGAGCCCGGGCGAGGTCGGAGTGCCCGAGATCGTCCCGTCGGTGGCGAGCGAGAGCCCGGGATCGAGCGCGCCGGCGTCGATGGTCCAGCGGTACGGGGGCGTGCCGCCGGACCCCGTCAAGGTCGTGCTGTAGGGGGCGCCGACGTAGCCGGAGGCGAGGACCTTGTCGGAGATCGCCGGCACCGAGGGGCCGATGCCGAGCACCCGGAGGCGGGTGCCGAGCACGCTGACGATGTGCCCGTGGGCGACGGCGACGTGTGACGGCCAGAAGGTCTTGGTGGGCTCGGTGGCCGTCGCCAGCGTGGCGCGGTCGGACTTCCGGTGCACGGTGATGCCGCTCGCGTCGGCGCCGTAGAACCCCTCGCCGGTCCACTCCACGATCAGCAGGTCGCTGGTGATGGCCAGCGAGCGGAGCCGGTCGGGGAGCGCGAGGTCGGGTCCGGCGGCCCCGGTGCCGGCGTCGAAGGACTTCAAGACGTTGGTGTCGTTGCCGAAGTCGAAGACGCCCCAGTAGACGTACACGGTGCTGCCGTCGACGCCGCGCACGCCCTGCAACGCCGGATCGGCCGGGGATGCCCACGCGTCGACGCCCGTGGTGGCGGAGATCTTGCGCACCGCATCGCCCGAGACGACGTAGACGTAGCCGCCGTCCATGACCAGGTCCCTCGACGGCGCGTTGAGGCGCTGCCACACCTGGGACCCGTTGGACAGGTTGAGCACCCGCAACCGGTCGCTGTAGGCGACGGCCACCCTCGTGCCGTCGGTGGCCACCGACGCCACCGTCACCCCGGTCGGTGCGACCTGCTGCCAGAGGCGCGTGCCGTCGGTCAGCGAGTAGGCGACGACCCGGTCCTGCGCCCAGGCCAGCACCGTGGTGCCCACCGCCCGCACATCGGTCACCGTCACACCTGGATCCGTGGTCGCGGTGCTCCACAGCACGGCGTGCGAGCCCCCGCGGTCGATGGCCACGACGGACGAGCAGGACTGCGCCAGCAACGTGGTGCCCTGGACCACGAGGCTGTTGAACGAGCAGGTGCCGATCTCCCGGGACCACAGCAGCTGGGAGGAGGCGATGTCGTAGGCCATCACCGCCAAGCCGGCCGATTCGGGCCGCTTGCCCCCCACGTAGACGACGCCGTCGGCCACGACCGACGGCCCGCGATACCTGTTCGGGGCCGACCACTCCTCGGCCACGGCGGCTGCGTTGGCGGCCGTCAGCGCTTCTCCGCCGGTGCGTAGGCGCTGCCGGTGCCGTTGCGTCCCGGCTGCGGCCACGACTGCGCCGTGGTCACCGGGAGGCTGAACGCCTTGGTGCCCTGCTTCGCCGTCGAGTCCGTGACCTTCACCGTGAAGCCGGCCGTGCCGATCGTCGTGGGCGTTCCCGACAGCAGGCCGGTCGCGGGGTCGAGGGCGACGCCCGCCGGCAGCGCCCCGGCGGAGATGGACCACGTGTACGGCGGGACGCCCGACTCGGCCTCGAGGCCGGTGACGTAGGCGATCCCCTGCTGGCCGCCGGGGATGGCCGAGGTCTTCACGACGGGGTTGACCGGGACCGCCGGCGTCGCCGACACCTCGTTGGAGGGACCGGAGAGCAGGCCGTCGGAGGCCTGCCACTTCAGCCGGTAGTAGTAGGTCGTGCCGTTCGAGACGGCGTTGTCGTCGTAGCTCGTCGTGGCGAGCCCGCCCGGCGTGAGGTCGGTGCCGAGCACCCCTGCGGTCGTCGACCGGTAGAGGTGGTAGCCGGCGAGCTGCGGCACGCCGATGGCGTCCCAGCCGAGGTGCACGGTGGCGTTCCGGCCGTGGCCACGAGGTTCGCCGGCACCGGCATCTGATAGGCCGCCGACGCCTGGTTCGAGGGCGCCGAGCTGCCGGTGGCGGCGCCGCGCGCGACGACCCGGTAGAAGTAGGTGGTGCCGGGCGTCCGACCGGTGTCGTCGAAGGTGGTGCCCCCGACGGACCCGGCCACCGAGCCGAGGTCGCCGATCGACGTGCTGCGTTACACGTCGTAGGTGATCGTGTCGCTCGAGGTCACGGCGTTCCACGACAGGTGGATGGTCCGGTACCCGGTGACGGCCGCAGCCAGCCCGGTCGGTGCCGGCGGGGATCGGGCACCTGATCGGGGGACCAGCCGGCCACGTCGGCGATCACCTGCACGCTGCCGCTGTTGTTGCGCAACGACACCTGACCACCCGCACCCACCTTGGCGATCACCAGGTTCGGCACCGTCTGACCCGCCGAGAAGTTCAAGTTCGACGCGCTCGGCGGCGACTCCCCCGCCGGGAACACCGTCAGATGCGACGGCGCCGTCGGCCCCGTCACCGTCACGTTGAGCACCACCGCCGCCACCCCACTGGCCGGCACCCCACCACGACCCACCACCGGCAGGTTCCGCACCTGCCCCCACCGATCGCCCCACCCGCCTGGGCCGCCCCATCGACGGTCACCCCATCAGGACGTGTCCAACAACCGCGCCGGCGACAACGGCGTGTACCCGGACCGACCGGGAACCAGCCGGCCACATCGGCGATCACCTGCACGCTGCCGCTGTTGTTGCGCAACGACACCTGACCACCCGCCCCGACCTTGGCGATCACCAGGTTCGGCACCGTCTGACCCGCCGAGAAGTTCAAGTTCGACGCGCTCGGCGGCGACTCCCGCCGGGAACACCGTCAGATGCGACGGCGCCGTCGGCCCCGTCACCGTCACGTTGAGCACCACCGCCGCCACCCCACTGGCCGGCACCCCACCACGACCCACCACCGGCAGGTTCCGCACCTGCCCCCCACCGATCGCCCCACCCGCCTGCGCCGCCCCATCGACGGTCACCCCATCAGGACGCGTGTCCAACAACCGCGCCGGCGACAACGGCGTGTAGCCCGGACCGACCGGGAACCAGCCGGCCACGTCGGCGATCACCTGCACGCTGCCGCTGTTGTTGCGCAACGACACCTGACCACCCGCACCCACCTTGGCGATCACCAGGTTCGGCACCGTCTGACCCGCCGAGAAGTTCAAGTTCGACGCGTTCGGCGGCGACTCCCCCGCCGGGAACACCGTCAGGTGCGACGGCGCCGACGGCCCCGTCACCGTCACGTTGAGCACCACCGCCGCCACCCCACTGGCCGGCACCCCACCACGACCCAGCACCGGCAGGTTCCGCACCTGCCCCGCCCCGATCGCCCCACCGGCCTGGGCCGCCCCATCGACGGTCACCCCATCAGGACGCGTGTCCAACAACCGCGCCGGCGACAACGGCGTATAGGGCGGCGTCGCGGTGGGGGCTCCCACGGCCTCGGCGGGAAGCGAGGGCAGCACCGTCGCGGCAAAGGCGAGGAGGAGCAGGAGCGACGTCACCCTCGTGCGACGGAGGATGCTCGACGCGAGCCGCCGCCCGGCGAGGACCGTGGCGGCCGAACCCGGTCGAGGGCTTCCAGGCGCGGGCGCGCCGCGCCGGACCCAGCTTCCACCACTCGTCATCTGTCCACCGCCGTTCGCGTCGACCGTCCGGGAAGCCAACCGCGTCCGCCGCCATCTGCGCATCGGTAGTTCCTGCCATGTTGCCGAGTGCGATCCGGTCGACGTGCGGCCCGTCCACCGGCTCGGCCCTGCTCCGTCACGCTCCCGGTTCGGGCCTCCGGAGCCTCCAGGCGGGTCCTCGGCCGGCGCCTTCGGTCGTTCCTAGAGGTAGAACCCGAGCACGTCGACGACGACGTCGGTCACGACGTTGGCGAACAGGTTGCACACCGCGCTGGCGTCGACGGCGGTGAGGGTGGTCACCGCGACGTTCTGGCCGGGGCCGGACCAGTTGAGGCTGGATGTTCCGGGCCAGGCGATCCCGTTGCGGTAGATGGACAGGAAGCCGCCGGCGACGCCGGTCGTGCCCGTGGCCACCAGGTTCACCAACACCGCCGTGGCGCCGGCCGGGACGCCCGAGCTGTTCGCCTTGAGGTCGCAGGTGCGGGGGCCGCGGCGAGCGGCGTCTTCGGGCCGACGGCGACCGGGGGTTGGCCCGGACGCGAAGTCGTAGACGCGCACCGGCGTGGGCAGGACGTGCAGCGCGCCGGCGGTCGCCGGCCCGGTGATCTTGCGCCAGGTCCGACCTGGCCGGCCGGTGCGGCGACGACGCACATGAACAGGTTGCCGGTGGCCGCGTCGAGCGCCAGCTCGCCGACGGCGTGACCGTTGGTGTGATTGCGGGCCGACGGCGCCTTGGCGAGGAACTCCTGATCGCCGAGGTGCGCATCGCACCGTCCGCCGGAGAACCGTCCACCGACGCCCCGATCGAACGCGATGCCGACCACGCCGCTGGCCTCTTGGAACCCCTCGCTGTGCACCCCGGCCTGGGACTGGTTGGTGCTCGACGACTGGGTCGAGACCGTGTCGGAGGCGGAGCTCACGAAGATCCCGGCCCCGGCCAGCAGCCCCGTCGAGTTGTTGCCGAGGATGAACGTCGCAGCGGAGCTGTTGTTGACCGCCCGCAGCGCCGAGCCCCCACCCCCGTTGAGGTTCGCGGCCCCGCAGCCCGTGCTGCTGCCCGTGTAGGTCGCCTTGATCGCAGCGTTGCCGAGCACCGTCGTGGCGCTGGTCGCATCCACCACGTTGCCGCTGCTCGCCGTGGCGAGGATGGTGCTCGCCGAGCCGGTGGTGGCGGCGGTGAGGGCGTTGCCGGTGCCGCCGGTGGCCTGGATCGCCTTGCCGGCCGAACCGCCCGTGTTGGTGGCGGTGACCGCCGGGTTGCCGTCGAACGTCCCGGCCGCGGCCGCAGCCGGGGAGGCCGAGCCCAGCACCATCGCCGTTCCCCCGGCGACCGCACCGGCCGTCGCCGCCGCCGCCCGCTGGAGCAGCTGTCGCCGATCCGGCGCCGACGCAGGATCCGACGAGGCGTGCGCCTCGGCTGGAGTGCCGCCGCCGTCGGGGAGTCCAGCAACGCTGACGCCGGCGTCGGCCATCGCTCCGCCCTGCAGCCGGGTGAGGGCCCGCTCCAGTCGCTCGATGACGACCTGCTGGGCGTCCAGCCTCCGCCGCAGCTCGTCCACCTCGTCGGCCACCGCGACCACCTCCTCCGCCGCTGCGCAGGCGCCCTGGCCCGTTGGTGCGCACGGCCTACCACGTGCGTCGGCGATCCGCTCGGCTGTCTCGCGAGACGTCAGCGACACGACCGCGGCGAGGTGGCGCCCGGTCCACGCGTCCACCGCCATGCAGCTGGGTGAGCTCCAGGACCTGATGGAACGGCTCTACGGCGAGGCCGACCGCGCGGGGCATCCCGTCGACGGTGGCGTGGCTGTGCGAGGAGGTCGGCGAGCTGGCCCAGGCCGTGCGCAAGGGCAACACCGAGATGCAGCTGCACGAGCTCGGCGACGTGCTGGCGGTCGCCTCGCTGGCCAACCAGCTCGACCTGTCCCTCGAGGACGCTGGTCCGGCGCTACGTCACCGACCCGCCGTGATGCCTCCCGGGGCACCCGGCCCGACGCCGCCACGACGTTCAGGCCGGCCGACCACCGCCACGGTGGCCAGGTGCATGCACGTCGACCGCAGCCGGCGCCCGCGACGTTCAGGCCGCCCACCACCGCCACGGTGGCCAGGTGCATGCACGTCGACCGCGAGCGACGCTCGGCGACGTTCAGGCCGCCGACCACCGCCACGGTCCAGGTGCATGCACGTCGACAGCGAGCTGGCGTTGCCGAGGCCGCCTCAGCCGCGGCGGGGCGAGGAGGACTCGGCGATCTGGACGGCGTTGAGGGCGGCGCCCTTGCGCAGGTTGTCGCCGCTGAGGAACAGCGACAGCCCGTGCTCGGCGGTGGGGTCGCGGCGGATGCGGCCCACGAAGGTGGGATCGACACCGGCGGCGCAGCGGGGTGGGGATGTCGGCCAGCTCGACGCCCTTGGCCTTCACCAGCACGCGACGGGCCTGCTCGGGCGTGATGGGACGGTCGAAGTGGGCGCTGATCGACAGCGAGTGGCCCGTGTAGACGGGCACCCGAACGCACGTGGCGGCCACCCGGAGGTCGGGCAGCTCGAGGATCTTGCGGCTCTCGTTGCGGAGCTTCTGCTCCTCGTCGGTCTCGTCGAGACCGTCGTCGACGAGCCCGCCGGCGAAGGGGATGACGTTGTAGGCGATCGGCTCGGGGAACTTGTTCGGCGCCGGGTACTCGACGGCCTTCCCCGACATGGTCAGCGACGGCGCCGCGTCACCGATCTTGCGCACCTGCTCGTCGAGCTCGGCCGTGCCGGCGAGGCCGGCGCCCGACACCGCCTGGTAGGTCGACACGACCATCGCCCGCAGCCCGGCCTCGGTGTCGAGTGGCTTGAGCACGGGCATCGCCACCATCGTCGTGCAGTTCGGGTTGGCGACGATGTTCTTGGCGATGTCGTCGAGGGCGTGGTCGTTGACCTCGGGCACCACCAGGGGCACGTCGGGATCCATCCGCCAGGCCGACGAGTTGTCGACGACCACGACGCCCGCCTCGGCGATCTTCGGCGAGAGCCGCTTGGCGTGGTGCCCCCGGCGGACATCAACACGATGTCGAGGCCCCGGTAGTCGGCGGTGTCGGCGTCCTCCACCTCCACCTCGATCCCGTCCCAGGGCAGGCGCCGGCCGGCAGATCGGGACGAGGCGAAGTAGCGGATCTCGTCGACGGGGAACTGGCGCTCGGCGAGGACGGCGCATGACGCCGCCGACCTGGCCGGTCGCTCCGAGCACTCCGATGCGCATGGGGCGCCAGGCTATCGGCGGGACCCCGCCCGATCGACAGGGAAATCGCCGAGCCGGCCAGGTGCCCGCCCCGGGCAGGAGACCGGCGGCTACTGCAGGTAGGCGGGTCCCTCGTCGAGGCGGAAGGCGGCGTGCAGGGCCTGCACGGCCAGCTCGATCTGGTCCTGGCGGACCACGCAGCTCACCCGGATCGCCGACGTGGAGATCATCTCGATGTTGATGCCGTTGTCCGACAGCGTCTCGAACACCGTCGCCGCCACGCCCGGGTGCGACTTCATGCCGGCGCCGATCACGCTCACCCGGGCGATCTCGTCGTCGGCGCGGACGTCGCTGGCCCCGATCTCGGGGGCCAGCGCCTCGCAGATGCCCACCGCCTGCTCGAGGTCGCCCTTGGGCACGGTGAACGAGATGTCGGTGACCCCGTCCTCGGAGGTGTTCTGCACGATGAGGTCGACGTTCACGTGCTGGTCGGCGAGGGCGCGGAACACCCGGCCGGCGATGCCGGGCCGGTCCTGCACGCCGGCGATCGTCACCTTGCAGTCGTCGGTGTCGTGGGTGACCGCCGAGACGATGGCCTGCTCCATGGCGTCGTCCTCCTTGGTGACGAGGGTGCCGGGCTCCCAGGTGAAGGCGGAGCGCACGTGCAGGTTCACGCCCCAGTTGCGGGCGAACTCGACCGACCGCATCGCCGGCTTGGGACAGCCGTTGGCGGTCATCTCCAGCAGCTCGTCGAACGAGATCCGCTCGAGCTTGCGGGCGTCGTACACGACCCGGGGGTCGCTCGTGTACACGCCCGACACGTCGGTGTAGAGCTCGCAGATGTCGGCGCCGAGGGCCTGGGCGAGCGCCACCGCCGTGGTGTCGGAGCCGCCCCGGCCGAGGAAGGTGATGTTCTGCTCGGTCGACACGCCCTGGGCGCCCCCCACGACAGGGACGTGGCCGGCGTCGAGGGCGGTCCGGACGCGGTCGGGGCGGATCTCGAGGATCTTGGCGTTGGTGTGGACCGTGTCGGTGATGAAGCCGGCCTGGCTGCCCGTGAACGAGTCGGCCCGGACGCCGAGGTCGTGCAGCGCCATGCACAGCAGGGCCATCGCCTTGCGCTCGCCGGCGGTGATGAGCATGTCCATCTCCCGACCGGGGCGGGTCTCGGAGACCTCCCGGGCGAGCCGGAGCAGCTCGTCGGTCTCCTTGCCCATGGCGGAGATGACGACGACGACCTGGTTCCGCGACGCACCGTGCGCGCCACGTGATCGGCCACCGTGCGGATGCGCTCCGGGTCGCCGACCGATGTGCCTCCGAACTTCTGCACCACCAGCGCCACGGGCGGGCAGGCTACCGTTCGGCCCCTCCGGTGCCGAACCCGGGAGGGCCCGGCCCGGAGCGCGCCGGGCCCGGCACCGCCACCCGGGAACGAGACCCGCCGGGTAGCGTGCACGGCCGATGTCCAGCCCCCGCGCCCGCCGTGAGCAAGAGCGTCAGCGCCGGCTCGCCGCCGAGGAGGCGCGCCGGCGGGCCGATCGCCGGACCCGCCGCAACCAGCGCCTGGTGGGCGTGCTCGGCCTGCTGATGATCATCGCCCTCGTCGCCGGGCTCCTCCTCGCCGCCGGCCGGTCCGGGTCGACGGGGGCCTCCAGCGGCACGTCGGTCGCACCCTCCACGGCGCCGTCGAGCGTGCCGTCGACGACGGTGCCCGAGGGCCCGCCCGTGAGCATCCCCGCCGTGCCGCCCGGCGCGACGCTCACCGGTCCCACCCCCTGCCCCGCCGAGGACGGCTCGTCGCCGCGCACGACGAGCTTCGCCGGGCCGCCGCCGACGTGCGTGGAGAAGGGCAGCGAGTTCATCGTCACCATCCGCACGCCGAAGGGCGACATCAAGGCGCTGGTGTCCACCGACAACGCCCCGGCGGTGGTCAACAACTTCATCGTGCTGGCCCGCTACCACTACTGGGACGGCGCCCCGATCTCGCTCATCAAGTCCCGCTCATGGTTCGAGGTCGACTCGACCTTCGCCAACCCGCCGGGGGTGACCAGCCCCGGCTACACCATCGACAGCGACGCTCCGCCCCAGGCCTACACCCCGGTCACGCTCGGCATGGCCGTCGAGCCGGGGACCAAGAAGGTGGGCGGCACGATGGTGGTCGGCATCGGCGAGCAGGTGGTCGGGCTGCCCCAGACCACACCGGTGATCGGTCTCGTGCTCGACGGCGCCGACGCCGTGCGCCAGATCGGCCAGGCGGGCACCCAGAGCGGCCAGCCCACCGAGGTCCTCGACATCACCACGGTCATCGTCGAGCCGAGCACGGCCAGCGCCACCACCTCCACGACCACCCGCTGACGCCCTCGCGCGGTCCCGGCCGCCGGAGGCTGCCTGGTCCGCCGTTCGGACCGGTTGGTAGGTTGCGCCGCCATGGGGACCGCCAAGCGTGAGCGCCAGAAGGCGGGCCGGCAGGCCCGGATCGAGGAGGCTCGCCGCGAGCAGAAGAAGGCGGAGAACCGGCGGCGCTTCACCACCGCGGCGATCTTCGCCGGCGTGTTCGTCGCCCTCTTCCTGGTGCTGGCCTTCGTGCGCCGCAACGACAACCAGCCCACCGAGCAGTCGACGTCGGGGACCACGGCGACCACGAGCTCGCCGGGCACGTTGCTGCCGCTCGGGGCCTCGATCACCGGCCCGACGCCCTGCCCACCGGCCGACGGCACGGCCCAGCGCACCACGTCGTTCAGCGAGGCCCCACCGATGTGCATCGACCCGAACAAGACCTACACGGCCCTGGTCTCGACGACCAAGGGCGACTTCACCATCGCCCTCGACGCCAAGAAGGCACCGAACACCGTCAACAACTTCGTGGTGCTGGCGCGCTACGGCTACTTCGACGGCGTCCCCTTCCACCGGGTCATCCCCGGGTTCGTCGTGCAGGGCGGCGACGCCACCGGCAACCCGGCCGGCACGGGCAACCCCGGATACCAGATCGGCGACGAGCTGCCGTCCTCGGTGGCCGAGTACGTGCCCGGTTCGGTCGCCATGGCCAACTCCGGCCCGAACACCAACGGCAGCCAGTTCTTCATCTGGACGGGCCCCAACCCGCTGCCCGGGCCGCAGTACTCGCTGTTCGGCCAGGTCACCCAGGGCTACGACACCACGGTGAAGGCCATCTCCGACGGTGGCAGCCCGTCGGGCACGCCGTCGGACCCGGTCACCATCACCACCGTCAAGATCACCGAGACCTGATCCGCTCGGGACCCGGACGCATCGGCCCGGGAACCGGGCTCGGGCCCCGCGGCCCCGCACCAGCGGCGACGCCGGTGGTCGCGGCCCGGCTCAGGGGAGGGCGGCGAGATCGGTGAGGGCGCCGTCGCGGAAGACCTGCACCTCGCCCACACCCGCCGAGCGCCACGTCCCGTCGCGCCGGATCAGAGCGGTCGCCTCGGGCAGCTCCGCCAGCACCAGACCGGGCGGGGCGAGCTGCACGGTCCGATGGATCTTGTCGCGCGACCAGGTGTTGGACCGCGGGATCACCGCCAGCCCCGCGACGACGCCGAGGCCCACGGTGAAGGCCCCGCCCCGGGAGTCGACCATCGGGTCGCACAGCACGTCGGCGCCGGCGGCGGTGCCGGCCAGCACCCCACCGTCGGCGAGCACGGTGGTGAGGGCCTCGAAGAGGGGGGAGTCCTTGAGCACCGACCGCAGGTGCATGGCCGAGGCGCCGGCCACGTACACGAAGCGGGCGTTGGCCACCAGGGCCAGGTTCTCCTCGGCGAAGCCGTCACGCCGGGTCAGCACCGGCGCCTCGACGACGTCGGCCCCCAGCCCGGCGAACCACGCACCGGCCCGGGCCACCACGGCGGCGGGGTTCTCGTAGGCCGAGCCGGTGGGCAGCACCACCACCTCGCGCCCGCCGCGGGCCTCGAGCAGCTCGGCATCGAAGGTGCAGCCGTCGGTCCACTCGCCACCGCCGACCAGGGCCAGGGTTCCGCTCGTCATGGGCCGCCACCCTATCCGTCGCACTCGGAGCGCCGAACGGGCGCCGCGGTGCCGGTCGAGGACGGCCGGAGCCCGAGCGGCGTTGGCGGGCGGACCCTACCGGTCGGTAACGTCGCGGCCATGACGATCAAGCGCGTGGGCATCGTTGGTTCGGGGATCATGGGGTCGGGCATCGCCGAGGTGGCCGCCAAGTCGGGCTTCGAGGTGGTGCTGCGGTCCCGCCAGCAGGCCACGGCCGACGCCATGGTGCTCGCCATGGAGAAGTCCCTCACCAAGCAGGTCGACAAGGGCAAGCTCGAGGAGGCCGACAAGGCGGCGGCCCTGGCCCGGGTCACGGCCACCTCCTCGCTGCACGAGCTGGCCGACTGCGACCTCGTCGTGGAGTCGGTGGTCGAGGACCTCGCGGTCAAGAAGGAGCTGTTCCGCGAGCTCAACCACATCTGCAAGGACGACGCCATCCTCGCCACCAACACCTCGACCCTGCCCGTCATCGAGATGGCGATGGAGACCCACAAGCCCGAGCTGGTGGTGGGCGTGCACTTCTTCAACCCGGCGCCGATGATGTCGCTCATCGAGATCGTGCGGACCCTGGTCACGTCCGACGAGACCGTCGACCGGGTGCGCGACTTCGCCGACACCTGTGGCAAGGATCCGGTCATCGTGAAGGACCAGGCCGGCTTCATCGTCAACGCGCTGCTGTTCCCCTACCTCAACAACGCCGTGCGCATGCTCGAGAACGGCACCGCCTCGATGGAGGACATCGACACCGCCATGAAGGGCGGGTGCAACTTCCCGATGGGGCCGTTCGCCCTGCTCGACCTGGTCGGCCTCGACACCTCGCTGGCCATCCTCGACGCCCTCTACACCGAGTTCAACGACCCGAACTACGCGCCGGCCCCCCGCCTGCGCCGCATGGTCACCGCCGGGCTCCTCGGGCGGAAGTCCGGCCAGGGCTTCTACCACTACGGGCACTGATCCGTTCCGGGCCCGGTCGCCGGGTCCGCCGGGGCGTGCACCGGCCACAACCGACTTCCCGGCCGATGGGCCGGTCGGCCAGACTTCACCAGCGCGTCCCGCCGCGCCCCACCCCACGCTCCCCGGGAGAGCCGCGTGTACCGCTCCGTGCAACCCGCCCCACCCGACCCGATCCTCGGGCTGACCGAGCTGTTCAAGGCCGACGACCGGGACGGCAAGGTCAACCTCACCGTCGGCGTGTACTGCGACGACAGCGGTCGCACGCCCGTCTTCGACGCGGTGCGAGCCGCCCAGCAGCGCCACATCGACGCCGAGGACACCAAGACCTACCTGCCGATCGCCGGCTCGGCCGCCTTCGCCGACGGCGTGGCCGGCCTGCTCTTCCCCGGTGACCCCGACGCCCCCGCGACCCTGCGGGTGGCCCAGGCACCGGGCGGCACCGGGGCGCTGTCGGTCGCCGCCCGCCTCACCTGGGTGACCAACCCCCGATCGACCGTGTGGCTGAGCGAGCCGACCTGGCCCAACCACAAGCCCATCTTCGCCGACGCCGACCTGTCGGTGACCGGCTACCGCTACTACGACGCCGCCGCCAACGAGCTGCAGCCCGAGGCGATGCTGGCCGACCTGTCCGCGGTGCGCGACGGCGACGCCGTCGTGCTGCACGGCTGCTGCCACAACCCCACCGGGTTCGACCTCGACCTCGCCGCCTGGGAGGAGGTGGGCCGCCTGCTGGCCGAGCGCGGCGCGCTGGCCGTGGTCGACCTCGCCTACGCCGGCATCGGCGACGGGCTCGAGCCCGACACCGAGCCGGTGCGGATCCTGAACGCAGCAGGCGTCGACCTCGCCGTGTGCCTCAGCTTCTCCAAGAACATGGGCCTGTACGGCGAGCGGGTCGGCGCCCTGGTCACCATCGCCGCCACCGCCGAGCTGGCCGACTCGGTCCACAGCCGGGTCAAGGCCTGCGCCCGATCCATCTACTCCAACCCCCCGGTGCACGGCGGGGCGATCGTGTCGACCATCCTGGGCGACCCGGAGCTGCGGGCGGAGTGGGTCGAGGAGCTGGCCACCATGCGGGCGCGGATCAACGGCCTGCGCGTCGAGCTGGCGGCAGAGCTCGAGCGCCAGGGGGTCGACCGCTGCCCCGACGTGGCCGACGGCCGAGGCATGTTCGGGCTCACCGGCTGCACCCCGGCCGAGGTGCAGCGCCTCCGCGACGAGCACGCCGTGTACCTCGTCGCCAACGGCCGGATGAACGTCGCCGCCCTCAGCACCGACACCATCCCGTCCTTCGTCGCCGCCCTCGGCTCGCTCTGACCGGCGACCGCCTCGCGGGTCGCCTCGACGGGGCCTGCCGCCGGCACCGCGCGCTACAACATCGACGATGCGCGTCGAACCACCGCCGAGCCGCTGGTCGTTCCCCCCGGCAGGGACCGCCGACGAGCACGGCGTGGTGGGCATCGGCGCGGACCTCGAACCGGGGACGGTGCTGGCCGCCTACCGACAGGGCCTGTTCCCCATGCCGGCCCACCACGACGGGCCGATGGCGTGGTGGTCGCCCGACCCGCGCGGCGTGATCCCCCTCGACGGCCTTCGAGTCACGCGGTCGATGCGACAGTCGGCCAAGCGCTACGAGGCGAGGGTCGACACCGCCTTCGCTGCGGTCGTGGACGGCTGTCGCGACCCCGAGCGCGACGGCGCCTGGATCACCCCGCGCATCAAGGACGCCTACCTGAACCTGCACCGGTTGGGCTGGGCCCACAGCGTGGAGACCTGGGACGCCGAGGGCCGGCTGGTCGGCGGGCTCTACGGCATCGGCATCGGCGGGTTCTTCGCCGGCGAATCGATGTTCCACGCCGCCCGGGACGCGTCCAAGGTGGCGCTGCTGCGCCTCGTCGAGATCCTGCGCGACGGCGGGGCCGAGCTGCTCGACGTGCAGTGGACGACCGATCACCTCCGCTCGCTGGGCGCCGTCGACCTCCCCCGCACCGAGTACCTCGACCGGCTGCGCCACGCCGTCGACCTGCCCGTCGACCCCTGGGCGCCCTACCGCTGACGGCGCGCGTGCCGCGGACGTGTCGACGCCGTGCGGGAGCGCGCCCGAGATGACAGCGCCGACCGGCGGCCGCGACACTTGTCCCATGGCAGACGACGCAGCGAGGCCCACCCGCGACAAGCCGTGGATGATGCGCACCTACTCGGGGCACTCCACCGCCAAGGCGTCCAACGAGCTGTACCGGACCAACCTGGCCAAGGGCCAGACCGGCCTGTCGATCGCCTTCGACCTCCCCACCCAGACGGGCTACGACCCCGACGATCCCGCGGCGCGCGGCGAGGTCGGCAAGGTCGGTGTCCCGGTGGCCCACCTCGGCCACATGCAGACGCTGCTCGACGGCATCCCGGTCGGCGAGATGAACACGTCGATGACGATCAACGCGCCCGCCGCCTGGCTGCTCGGGCTCTACATCGCCAACGCCGAGAACCACGGCGTCGAATCGCGCCAGCTGCGAGGCACCACGCAGAACGACATCGTCAAGGAGTACCTGTCGCGGGGGACCTACATCTTCCCGCCCCAGCCCTCCAAGCGCCTGATCGTCGACATGATCGCGTTCTGCAACGAGTGGGTCCCCAAGTGGAACCCCATGAACGTGTGCAGCTACCACCTGCAGGAGGCCGGGGCCACGCCCGTGCAGGAGATCGCCTACTCGCTGGCCACGGCCATCGACGTGCTCGACGCCGTGCGCGAGTCGGGCCAGGTCGAGGCCGACCGCTTCCCGGCCGTGTTCGCCGCCATCTCGTTCTTCGTGAACGCGGGCATCCGCTTCGTGGAGGAGACCTGCAAGATGCGGGCCTTCACCGACATGTGGGAGCGCATCGGCCGCGAGCGCTACGGCATCACCGACGACAAGGCGCTGCGCTTCCGCTACGGCGTGCAGGTCAACAGCCTCGGGCTCACCGAGGCCCAGCCCGAGAACAACGTGCAGCGCATCGTGCTCGAGATGCTGGCCGTCACCCTGTCCAAGCGGGCCCGAGCCCGCTCGATCCAGCTGCCGGCGTGGAACGAGGCCCTCGGCCTGCCCCGGCCCTGGGACCAGCAGTGGTCGCTGCGCATGCAGCAGGTGCTGGCCTTCGAGTCCGACCTGCTCGAGCACGGCGACCTCTTCGACGGCTCCCACGTGGTGGAGGCCAAGACCGCCGAGCTGGTCGACGCCGCCACCGCCGAGCTCGACGACGTGCTCGCCCTCGGCGGCGCCTTCGCCGCCATCGACGAGCTCAAGGGTCGCCTGGTGTCGTCCAACACCGAGCGCACCCGCCGCATCGAGACGGGCGAGCAGGTGGTCGTGGGCGTCAACGCCTACACCGAGACCGAGCCGTCGCCGCTCGGGGGCGAGGAGAACATCTTGAAGGTCGACCCCGCCGTCGCCGACGAGATGATCGCCGACGTCCAGGCCTGGCGGTCGAACCGCGACAGCGACGCCGTGAAGCGCAGCCTCGACGAGCTGCGACGAGCGGCGGAGGGCGGCACCAACATCATGCCCGCCACCATCGACCTGGCCCACGCCGGCGGGACGACCGGCGAGTGGGCGGGCGTGCTGCGAGAGGTCTTCGGCGAGTACCGGGCCCCGACCGGCGTGGCGGCCGCCGCCGGTGTGGGCGGCCTGAGCACGTCGCTGCGGGAGGTGGCCGAGCGGGTCAAGGCGCGTCCGAGCGGTCCGCCCCGCTTCCTCGTCGCCAAGCCGGGCCTCGACGGCCACTCCAACGGCGCCGAGCAGATCGCGGTGGCGGCGCGCGACGCCGGCATGGAGGTCATCTACCAGGGCATCCGGCTGACGCCCGAGCAGATCGCGGCCGTCGCCCGCGACGAGGACGTCGACGTGATCGGTCTGTCGATCCTGTCGGGCAGCCACCTCGAGCTGGTGCCCGAGGTGCTGCGGCTGGTGCGCGAGGCCGGCGTCGACGCTCCGGTCGTGGTCGGCGGCATCATCCCCGAGGACGACCGCCCGGCGCTGCTCGACCGGGGCATCGCCCGCGTCTACACGCCGAAGGACTTCGAGATCGGCCGGATCATGGCCGACATCGCCGAGCTGGCCGGCGCCTGACGCCCGGCTCCGCCCCCGAGACGGTCCCACCGCCCACCTCGGGCCGATCCCACCCCCCCTCGGGGGTTCTCGTCATGGTTCTGCGCGCACCAGGGCGCAATCGGATGACAGGAACGCCGAGAAGCTCGGAGGGGAGGCCGCGGGCGCCCTGATCGGCCGCGGTGCGCGCGATTTCACCCTTGGCCGCGCTTGAAATCGAGGCCCGCGGTCCGATGGATCGGGGTGGATCGGCGAGCCGTCCTGGGGGCTGCGGCCGGGCTGACGGGGGCGGTGCTCGGCGCCGTCGCGGCAGCCTCGGGCGCGGCCATCCCAGCCGGGCTGGCCGGTGTCGCCGCGCTCGTCGCCGGGGTGGCCGCCATCGCCGTGGGTCGGGTGGCCGTGGCCAACCGGCACCGGGCCGAGGAGCGGGCCCGGGAGGTCACCGCCCTCGAGGCTCGGCTGTCGGAGGAGGCCGACGCCCGCACCGACCTCGAGCAGCAGCTCGCCAGCCGCATCCAGCTCACCGCCATGCGCAAGGGCACCCAGGCCGACGCCCTCACCGACGGCACCACCGGGCTGTTCAGCGAGGGCTACTTCACCGTCGCGCTCGACGCTCGCATCGCCGCCGCCCGCCGCAACCTGAAGCCGGTGGCCGTGGTGGTGATGGAGGTCATCGAGGGGCTGCAGAGCGGCCTGCCCCACCCGGCCGACCCCGTGAAGGTGGCCCGCCACATCACCGGCACCATCCGCGAGGCCGACACGGCCTGTCGGCTGATGGACGGCGGCTACGCGCTCGTGCTGGAGGACACGGCCGAGACCGGTGCCATCTGGACGGTCGAGCGGATCCGCCGTCGGCTGGCCGAGGCCGAGCCCGGCCTCACCGTGTGGGCCGGCGTGGCCTGCTACCCCGCCCACGGGTTCACCACCGACGAGATCCTGGACCGGGCCGACCTCGCCCTGGACATGGCCCGCGAGTGGCGCCAGGACCGCATCGAGGTGGCCTCCGCCGAGTGACCGGCGGTGGCCCGGGCACTCGGTCGATCAGACGCCGCCCTGCGCCGGTGGCGTCACGACCCGGCAACATCTCGGCGAGCCACGGCCCACGCCACCTATGTTGGCTGCTTCGCAAGCGACCGGACCTACCTGGGGTCCGGCGGGTGGGACGAGGGGACGAGTGCGGCGCCGCCGCCTCCGACGATCCGTGACCTCCAGGGGGCCAAAGGGAGGCAAGGACATGAAGTTCATGATCACGTGGACGCTGCGCGACCGCGAGGGCGCCAGCCCCGCCGAGCGCATCGCCGAGGGCAAGGCCATCCTCGACGCCTTCAAGCGGTACACGCCGCACCCCGACACCCAGTTCCTGCAGTGGGTGAGCCGGGCCGACCAGCTCGGCGGCTGCGCCATCATCGAGACCGACAACGCCGTCGCCCTCAACGACGCGGTCGGCAAGTTCAACGCCTGGTACGAGTGGGACATCGCCCCGGTCTTCGACCTGATGGACGAGCAGGCGCTGCAGATGTTCCAGGAGAACTACGACTACCACGCCTGAGGCGGCACCGATCAGCGCGGATCGGTGACGCCACCTGGACGATCCGCCGAGCCGTCGAGCTCGGCGCGGATCTCGGCCTCGTCGGCCCCTCGGGGGCGGCCCGCCCAGCGGATCGCCCCCGGGGTGGCCGACAGCCGCGCCACCAGGCCCTGCATCGGGACGCCGTCGACCTCGACCACCATCGCGCGGGCGACGGCGTGGGGGTCGGCCACCAGCTCGCCCACCGACAGCACCGGAGCGGCGGCGGCCTCCGCAGCCTCGAACGCGGCCAGCACCTCGTCGCGGGTGCGCGCCGCGATCCAGGCCGCCACCACGGCGTCGAGCTCGTCGCGGTGCTCGACCCGACCGGCGAAGGTGGCGAAGCGCTCGTCGCCGCCCACGCCGACCAGCTCCACCACCCGACGGGCCACCGAGTCGGCCGAGGTCGACACGGCCACCCACCGATCGTCGGCGCAGCGGTAGGTGTTGCGGGGAACGGTGTAGGGGATGCCGGCGCCGAGGCGCGGCTGCTCGTAGCCCAGCAGCCCCCACGCCGCGGGCAGCGGTCCCATCAGCTGGAACAGGGACTCGAGCAGGCTCACGTCGACCACCTGCCCGACCCCGCTGTGCACGGCCACCATGGTGGCGAAGGCGGCGACCACCGCCGTGACCTCGTCGGTGAGGGCGATGGGCGGCAGCAGCGGCGCCCCGTCGGGCTCGCCGTTGATGGCGGCGAACCCCGACATGGCCTCGGCGATGGTGGCGAAGCCGGGCTTGTCGGCGTAGGGCCCGTCCTGGCCGAAGCCGGTCACCCGCGTGATCACCAGCCCCGGGTTGCGGGTCAGCAGCTCGGCCGGCGCCAACCCGAGCGCCTCGAGCTTGCCGGGCCGCAGGTTCTCGACCAGCACGTCGGCCGAGTCGATCAGGCGCCGGCAGACGTCGAGGTCGTCGGCGTCCTTCAGATCGAGGGCGATGCAGCGCTTGTTGCGCCCAGCCAGCTTCCAGAACAGCGACACGTCGTCGCGGGGGTCGCGCCAGCCCATGTTGCGCAGCGAGTCGCCGGCCGGGGCCTCGACCTTGACGACGTCGGCGCCGAAGTCGGCGAGGTACCGGGCGCAGCCCGGACCGGCGAGGACCGTGGCCAGGTCGACCACCCGCAGGTCGGCGAGGGGCCCCGCCGTGGACCGGCGCCGCGGCCGTGCGGGGTTCACGCCCTGCGGTTGGCCATGCGGGCGTCGGTCATGAGCGAGAACGGCACCAGCAGCTTGCGGGCCAGCGTGCGCTGCTCGGGGGTGACCTCGCCCTCGTCGGGCAGCGCGCCCCGCTCGCGCAGCTTGAGGCGCACCTGCACGATGAACACGTTGCCGATGAACACCGAGATCAGCGCACCGAACAGCGCCGGGATGACCCAGGCGCCGCTGGAGAACATCGACACCACCACCACCACCAGCAGGCCGAACGCCAACGCCTGGAAGGCGGAGCCGACGATGTAGAGGCGGGCCTCGCCACGTTCGAGGACAGGGGTGGGCTGATCGGTCATGGCACCTTCGTGGGGAGGAGGAAGCAGCGGTCGGTGAGGTCGCCGAACGCGTACTCGAAGTAGGTGCCTTCGTACATGTGCCGGGTCTTCTCGGTCCACTCGAGCGCCTCGGGCGACGAGATGCGGCGATGGATCTGCACGATGCCCTCGTCGTAGACGCGGTACTCGGCCCACGAGCCCGGGAAGTCCTTGACGCAGGCGACCTCGACCCAGGGCACGTCGTGGGTCAGCCCGAAGCGACGCACGCGGTTGCGGTGGGTGTGGCCGGCGAAGTAGCCGCGGATGTTGGGGTGGGCGGCGACCACCTCGACCAGCCGCTCGGAGTCGTCGGGCACGATGCCGAAGTAGTTCTCGGGTCGCTGGGCCGATTCGGGGCTCCAGATGTGGTGGTGGCCGAACACGAGCACCGGGCCGTCGGCGGTGGTCGCGAGGTCACGCAACCAGGCGAGCGTCTCCCCCGGGACCCAGCCGTTGGCGTGGGCGGCACGCGACGTGTCGATGAGCGCGAGGGTGACGCCGGGCAGCTCGACGGCCTGGTGGGGGTCGGCCGCATAGGTGCCGCCGTGGTACGAGTCGTGGTTGCCCCGGACGTGGAACAGCCGGTCGCCGAAGGCGGGCTCGTAGAAGGACAGGAACGCCTCGTACTCGTCGAGGGTCCCGTTGGAGGTGAGGTCGCCCTTCACCAGCACGGCGTCGGGGTCGACCTGCTCGATCTCGGCGATGGCGCTCCGGTTCATGATCTCCGGGTACGGCTCGGCCCCCTCCTCGACCGAGAAGATGGGCCCCATCTCGAGGCCCTCGATGATGCCGCACTCGGTCTCGCCGAAGTGCACGTCGTTGACGGTGACGAACCGGGCGAGCAGCTCCCCACCGGGCCGCGGCAGCGTCCGGAAGACGAAGCCGTCGTACTCGTAGACGTGATCGGGCTCGAGCCCCTCGTAGGTGCGCACGACGAGGCCGTCGTGGACCACCGCCTCGTCGTCGGCCACCGTGGTCAGCTCCATGGGCCCATCCTCGCACGCCACCCGTCCGTCGGCCCCGTCGGCACGCCCGGCGCACGGGCTCGCCGACGACATGGGCCGTTCGGCCCATTCTCATGGCGGGCCTCAACGATCGCGCCTACGCTGTCGACCATCTCAGTGGGCGGGACGAGCAGGCGACCCCGGCGGCACCGTGGGCGCCGAGATCGAGAGTGACCATGGACCACGACTTCGATGACGACGACCGGTTCGCCCGACGCGTCCGGCCGCGCTGGTACCAGGTGGTCGACGGTCGCACCCGGCCCGACATCGACATCCGCATCGAGGCCCTGGTCAAGGTCACCGCTCGCGGCATGGCCGCCAACCAGTGGGGCCTCAAGATCGAGCACCGCGAGATCCTCGGCCTGGCCGGCGAGAACACCTCGGTCGCCGAGATCGCCGCGAAGACGAAGATGCCGCTGCTGGTCGCCATGATCCTGTCGGGCGACCTCGTGAAGGAGAAGTACCTGACGCTCAGCCAGGTCTCCCTCACCGAGGAGCAGCACGAGCGGCCCGACGTGGCCCTGCTCAACAAGGTCCTCGACCGCCTCAAGGCCGTCTGACCCCGCCGGCGCGGCGGCGTCAGGGGCGATCGCTGCGGCGTCAGGGGCGATCGCGGCGCTGGGGGACCGGCTTGGTCCACCAGCGACCCGAGAACCGCCAGCGCGGCATCTCCGCCGGCACCGGCGCCACGCTGCCACCCGAGGGCATCGTCAGCTGCAGCGCCGCCACGATGGCGGCCGCCTCCTCGGGCGTGGGATCGGGAGCGATCGAGGGCGTCACGGAGTCGGTCATGGCAGACGAGGCCGCGTCGGCGGGGTGGAGCGCCCACGGCCCGCCGCGACCCTAGGCGACCGGCGGCGTCCCGCACACGTCCGCCACCGCCACCTCGCTACGGCGCGCCCGAGAGGAAGCCGACGATGTCCGGCAGCGCCGTCGGGTCCTGGAAGAAGAAGACGTGGCCGCCCTCGTAGAGGCGCAGCTCCGCCCCGGGCACCCGGGCGGCGATGGCCTCGCTGTTGGCGGGCGGCGCCGTGGCGTCGTAGCGACCGGCGGCGACCAGCGTGGGGCACGAGATGGCCGGGAGGCGGTCGAGGACGTCGTGGTGACGACGGGCCTCGAGCTGGAGGCGCTCACCGCGACGCTGCTCGTCGGTGCGCGGCGCACGGACCCGCTGCTCGAAGACGTCGGCGATGAAGCGGTCCGACGGATGGTCGGCGAGCCAGTCGTCGGTGAAGCGACGGTCGAGGATCTCGCGTCCGACCCGGACGCGCTCCTCGAGGGGGAGGTCGTCGAGCTCGTGCAGCGGGTACGACGAGAGGGCGGCACCGTCGGCGCCGGTGCCGCCCGGCGAGGTGCACACGAGGGCGAGGCGCTCGACGCGCTCGGGCCACGTCACGGCGAGCTCCTGCGCCACCATCCCGCCGAAGCTGATGCCCACGACGCGGAACGAGTTCCAACCCAGGCTGTCGGCGAGCGCGGCGGCGTCGGCGGCGTAGTCGGCCATGGTCGGCGGGCGATCGGGAACGGTGGTCTCGCCCAGCCCACGCTGGTCGTAGGCGAGCAGGTCGAACACCTCGGCGAACGGCTCGAGCAGCACGGCGCTCTCGCGCAGCGACGAGCCCGTGCCCGTGATGAGCAGGAGCCGGGGCCCGGCGCCGGAGCGCCGGTAGTGGACCTCGATCCCTCGCACCGTCGCCGTCGGCACGGGCGCCATCCAACCACAGGTGATGGATGGACTCCGCCCTGGCGGTCCGGCCGCTACAGCGGGATGTTGCCGTGCTTGCGCTTGGGGAGCTCTTCGCGCTTGGTGCGCAGGACCTCGAGGCCGGCGATCAGCTTGCTGCGCGTCTCGGCCGGACTGATGACGTCGTCGACGAAGCCCCGCTCGGCTGCCACGTACGGGTTGGCGAAGCGCTCGGTGTACTCGTCGACCAGCTCGGTGCGGCGAGCCTCGGGGTCGTCGGCCTCCTGCAGCTCACGGCGGTAGAGGATCTCGACGGCGCCCTGGGGACCCATCACGGCCAGCTCGGCCGACGGCCAGGCGAAGGCCAGGTCGGCACCGATCGACTTGGAGTTCATGACGACGTAGGCGCCGCCGTAGGCCTTGCGGGTGATCACCTGGATGCGCGGCACGGTGGCCTCGCAGTAGGCGTAGAGCAGCTTGGCGCCGTGGCGGATGATGCCGCCGTACTCCTGGTCGGTGCCCGGCAGGAAGCCGGGCACGTCGACGAAGGTGACCAGCGGGATGTTGAACGCGTCGCAGGTGCGCACGAACCGGGCGGCCTTCTCGGCCGACTCGATGTCGAGCACCCCGGCCAGCTGCATCGGCTGGTTGCCGACCACGCCGACGGGGTGACCGTCGATGCGGGCGAAGCCGCACGTGATCGAGCCGGCCCAGCTCGGGAAGTACTCGAAGTACTCACCGTCGTCGACCACCGCGCTGATGACGGCCTTCATGTCGTAGGGCTGGTTGGGGCTGGCCGGCAGGATGTCGAGCAGCTCGGGGCAGAGCCGATCGGGATCGTCGGTCGGCGGGAAGTAGGGCGCCGGCTCCAGGTTGTTGGACGGCAGGAACGACAGCAGGTAGCGCACGTCCTCGAGGCAGGCCTTCTCGTCGGGTGACACGAACGTGGCCACACCGGACTTGGAGGCGTGGCTGCGGGCGCCGCCGAGCTCTTCGAGGGTGACCTCCTCGCCCGTCACCGTCTTCACCACGTCGGGACCGGTGATGAACATGTGGGAGGTCTCGTCGACCATGAAGATGAAGTCGGTCATCGCCGGGCTGTACACGGCGCCACCGGCGCACGGTCCGAGGATCACGCTGATCTGGGGCGTCACGCCCGAGGCCTTGACGTTGCGGTAGAAGATCCCGCCGTAGGAGGCGAGCGACACCGCGCCCTCCTGGATGCGGGCGCCGGCGCCGTCGTTGAGCCCGATGACGGGAGCGCCCACCGACAGGGCCAGGTCCATGACCTTGTGGATCTTCTCGGCGAACACCTCGCCGAGGGCGCCGCCGAAGACGGTGAAGTCCTGGGAGAACACGAAGACCTTGCGGCCGTCGACCGTGCCCCAGCCGGTCACGACGCCGTCGGTGTAGGGCCGCTCGGGCAGCGCCTCGCCGGCGCGGTGGCGCGCCAGCATGTCGAGCTCGTGGAACGAGCCGGGGTCGAGCAGGGCCTCGATGCGCTCCCGGGCCAGCAGCTTGCCCTTGGCGTGCTGCCGCTCGACGGAACGCTGCGAGCCGGCGTGCAGCGCCTGGTCCTTGCGCTCCTCGAGCTGGGCGAGGCGCTCGCGCATCGTGTGTTCGGACATAGGGTCCGGAGCCTACCGGTGGCCCTCGCGACGGCTGAAATGCGGCTGCGGCCTCGCCGCCACGGCGTAGCGACGACTCACATGGCGGGCCCGAGCCGTCTGGCGGGCCACCGGATCGACGAGGTGCGCGCCGCCCGGCGCCCGTTCGCCCAGGCGACCAGCCACAGCAGGGCGACGCCGACGACCTCCACGAGGTGCGACGCCTCACCCATGGCCCCCGTGTGACCGTCGACGACGTCGAGGACCGCGGTGGCCACCATCACGGCGGCCAGGGCCACCGCCATCGGCAGGAGTCCGCGGGCGCGCTCGGGCTGCCAGGCCACGACGAGCAGGCCCACCCCGAAGGCGAGATCCCAGCCCTCGAGGTGACGATCAGCGTGCAGGCCGGCGGTGTCCAGCAGCCCGTGCACCGCCAGCAGGATCTGGACGACGCCGATCACCAGCAGCCCGTAGCGGGCCGTCCCGAGCAGGGTGGTCCGGCGGTGCGCCACCTTCAGCGCGCTCCCGGGTGCCACGCCGGCCGACCGCAGGATCGCACCCGACAGGTCGGGGACCTGCTCTGCGGCGTGGAGGCGGACCTCACGGTGCTGGCGCTCGGCGGCGCCGGCGTAGGTCGAGCACGCCGGGCACGACGACAGGTGCGCGTCGAGGGCCTCGTCCTCGATCTCGGTCGTCTCGCCGTCGAGACGGGCGGACAGCAGCTCTCGCGACGTCAGGCAGCGCATGTGGGATGTGTCGCCGGCGGCGCCGGTTTGGTTCCCGGACCACGGCCGAAGGTCCCGGCGGCAAGGGGACCTTCGCGATTCGCGCCCAGCGGATGGCCTCGGGAACAATGTCCCGGTGGACGACCTGACCCGCCTGGCGCTCGACGCCGCCGACGGCGATCGCCTGGCCCTCACCTCGTTCGTGCGGCGCACCCAGCCCGAGGTCTGGCGCCTGTGCGCCTACCTGGTCGACCGCCAGCACGCCGACGACCTCACCCAGGACACCTACCTGCGGGCCATCAAGGCGCTGCCGTCGTTCCGGGCGGAGTCGTCGGCCCGCACCTGGCTGCTCTCCGTCGCCCGCCACACCTGCATGGACGCCCTCCGAGCGACGCACCGACGGCGCCATCTCCGAAGCCGACTGGCGGCCGAACCCGTGGAGCACGTCGCCGATGCCACGCCGGCCAGCGACCTGCACGACCTGATCGCCGGCCTCGACGCGGACCGGCGCACCGCCTTCGTGCTCACCCAGGTGCTGGGACTCGGCTACGCCGAGGCCGCCGAGGTCGTCGGATGCCCGATCGGCACCATCCGCTCCCGGGTCGCCCGGGCGCGGGCCGACCTGCTCGCATCGTCGTCCGACGAGGGCCGGGACGAAGCGGACGGCACCGCCGCCCGCTGAGCCGTCCCCCGGTCGCGACGACGGCTGCTCAGGGCGCCCGGCGACGGCCCGTGCGCGCCAGGACCACACCGATCACGGCGAGCAGCAGGGCCAGGACGGCCAGCACGAGGGCGATGGTGGCGGTGGACCGGGTGCGGTCGAGCTCGCTGTTCACCTCGGCCAGCTGCGCCTGGGAGACGGCGTCACCGCTGCTCGGCTCGGCGCGGACGACGGTTCCCGGTGCCCGCGGGGACGTCGCCGACGAGGTGGTGGTGGACTCCCTCGATGGCGGTGGGGCGACGTCGGCGACCGCGGTGCCGACCGCCGTGCCGACCGTCGCCACGACGGCGACCGCCATGGCGCCGGCGAGCAGCAGCTTTCGGATCGACATGACCGTCTCCTCCACCTCGAGGCCTACCGGCGCGGCCGCGGGCGGGGTGCCCGCCGTCCCATCTTGGTCGACCGGGCCGAGCGGGCACCCGATCCCCCGTCGGCGACGGCCTGACCGGGGCGGCAGCCCCCGCAGCGCCGGACCGTCGCTACGGTGGCCGACCGTGGACCTCCCCGTCATGCCACCCGTGAAGCCGATGCTGTGCAAGGCGGCGCGCGACCTGCCGCCGGCGGGCTCGGTGCTGTACGAGCCGAAGTGGGACGGATTCCGCTGCATCGTGTTCCGCGACGGCGACGAGGTGGTGCTCGGCTCTCGCAACGAGCGGCCGCTGACCCGCTACTTCCCCGAGCTGGTCGGCCCGCTCCGGGTGCAGCTGCCGACGCGCTGCGTCGTGGATGGCGAGCTCGTCGTCGCCACCGATCACGGACTCGACTTCGACGCCCTGAGCCAACGGATCCACCCGGCCGACTCACGGGTGCGCATGCTGGCCGAGACCACCCCGGCGTCGTTCGTCGCCTTCGATCTGCTGGCGCTCGCTGATCGCTCCCTGCTCGCCGAGCCGTTCGGCGAACGGCGCCGACTGCTGGAGGAGGTGGCCGGGGGTCTGCGGGCACCGCTGCACCTCACGCCGATCACTGCTGACCGCGAGCTGGCGGCCGACTGGTTCGTGCGCTTCGAGGGGGCGGGGCTCGACGGTGTCGTCGCCAAGCCGACGGCGGCCCCGTACCAGCCCGACAAGCGGGTGCTGGTCAAGGTCAAGCACCAGCGCACGGCCGACTGCGTCGTGGCGGGGTTCCGCACCCACAAGAGCGGTGACGGCGTGGGATCGCTGCTGCTCGGGCTCTACGACGAGGCGGGGACGCTGCACCACGTCGGCGTGGCCTCGTCGTTCTCCGAGGCCCGCCGCCGTGAGCTGGCCGCCGACCTCGCCCCGCTGACCGAGGGCGCCCTCGAGGGCCACCCGTGGCGCCAGTGGGCCGAGATGTCCGCCCCTGACGGGGCGACGCCCGGGCGCCGTCCGGGACCGGGCTCGCGCTGGGACGCCGGCAAGGACCTCTCGTTCACGCCGGTGCGCATCGAGCGGGTGGTCGAGGTCGCCTACGAGCACCTGCAGGGCGACCGCTTCCGCCACACGGCCCGCTTCCAGCGCTGGCGGCCCGACCGGCAGCCGTCGTCGTGCACCTACGACCAGCTCGAGCGGGTGCCACCCCACGAGCTCGCCGACATCTTCGCCACCGAGCTGCACCGCCGCTGACCGAGCGGCGCCGCCGATCCGTCCGCCTCCAGCCCGATCGGCGTCGACGATCGACCCGTCGACCCCGTCGTCGGCGCCGGCGATCGGGCACCGATCGCTCCACCCACCGGTGGGTGGCTACCCTCTCCACGGGCCATCACACCGGCGTTGGGCGGGCACCGACGCTTCCCTCCACCCCAAGGAGCCAGCCATGGTGCTCGCCGAGATCATCGGCCCCGACATCCTCATCGTCCTGGCCGTCGTCGCCCTGCTCTTCGGCGGATCGCAGCTGCCGAAGCTCGCCCGATCCCTCGGCTCGGCCAAGGCCGAGTTCGAGAAGGGCACCCGCGAGGGGCGACGTCCGACGAGACGAGCTGACCGCCACCCGACCTCGGGCCCCGAGTGCGTCCACCCCGGATCCCTCCTGACGGCGTCCCGGTGGTCGTGTGCAGCTATGCGGCGCGCTCCTCGGCGAGGCGCACGGCCCGCTCGAGCAGGCCCGAGGCGTCGATGCGGTCGCACACCTCGACCAGCTCGGGACGGGGGCCGGTCCACTCGAGCTCGTCGACGCTCGTGACCGTCGGTGCGTCGGTCTCCAGCGTCGCGATCCGACGGAACAGCAGCGCCAGCTCCAGCTCGCCCTGCAGCGTCGCCGCCAGCTTGCCGGCGCCGCGCACCGACACCTCCCAGTCGCCGCCCATCGCCGGCACGTCCTCGAGGTGCCGGTAGCGGGCCAGCACCGCCGACGCCGACTTGGCGCCCCACCCCGGCAGGCCGGGGAACCCGTCGGCGCTGTCGCCGACCAGGGCCAGGTAGTCGGGGATCGACTCCGGTCGGACCCCGAACTTGGCCTCCACCCCGGCGGCGTCGAGCACCACGTCCTTGCGCCGGTCGACCTGCACGACTCGCCCGTCGGTCACGCACTGGCCGAGGTCCTTGTCGGGCGTGCAGATGCGGACCTGCTCCACCCGCTCGTCGGCCGCGGCGACGGCGGCCGCTGCGGCCAGGGCGTCGTCGGCCTCGTACTCGACCATCGGGAACACGGCGAAGCCGGCGGCGGCGAGGGACTCCTCCAGGAGCGGGAACTGGGCCAGCAGGTCGGCGGGCATGCCCTCGCTGGTCTTGTAGCCGGGCCACAGGTCGTTGCGGAACGACTCGATCACGTGGTCCGTGGCGATCCCGAGGTGGGTCGCGCCCTGCTCGAGCAGCTGCAGGCACGAGCCGAGCACCCCCCGGGTCGCCGCCACCTCGACGCCGTCGGCCGTGACGTGCGAGGGCAGCGCGAAGTGGTAGCGGAACAGCTCGTAGGTGCCGTCGACGAGGTGGACGATCATCCGAGGAGCCTGCCATACCGGGGTTTCGGGGGCCCCGGGCGCGAGAAGGGCACACCTCGAGGGCACAACCCGACCCGGGTCACGCTCGGTCCCATCGGGGCCATGGTCGCCGGCTCCATGTCCGGGCCGATCTTGGGCGTGGGGGGCCTGGTTGCCTGGTCGATCGTGCGGATTGGCGCCTGAAGCCGTGTTCTGGGACAGGATGCACGGGACGGCTCCCGGTAGTACCGGGGTAGCCGTTGCGGTCCGACCCAGGTAGCATCGCGCTCGTGAAGCTGAGCGTGAGCATCCCAGACGAAGACCTCGAGTTCATCGACGCCTACGCATCCGAGCACGGCGTCGAGTCCCGCTCGGGTGTCGTGCACCGGGCCGTGTCGCTGCTTCGCGCAACCGAGCTCGGCGACGACTACGCCGCCGCATGGGCGGAGTGGGAAGGCTCCGACGCCGCTGATTGGGAGCCCGTCGTCGGCGACGGACTGGGCTGATGCGTCGCGGCGACATCGTGTGGGTCGACCTGGATCCCGCCCGCAGCGCTGAGGCGAACAAGCGGCGACCGGCGGTGGTGGTCAGCAACGACGGCGCGAACCGTGTGGCGGAGCAGCTGGGCCGCGGTGTGATCACCGTCGTTCCCGTCACGACGAACACCACACGCGTGTACCCGTTCCAGATCCTGCTGCCGAGCGACCGTTGCGGGCTCCACCAGACCTCGAAGGCACAAGCGGAACAGATCCGTGCCGTGTCCATCGACCGCGTCGGCACGGTCGCCGGGCGTGTGCCGCCCGACCTCATCGAGGACCTCGACCGCGCCATCAAGCTCCACCTCGCGCTTTGACCGCAACCGAGCCGGCGAAGGTCACCCTGTGGCCCCACCGGGTTCGGCGGTCGCGGGTGGTCGGCAGCGGTCAGCGAGGATCGCAGATGGCCCGGCTTCCGGGCCGTTCCCGGCACACCGCACCTCGGGCACGCGGCTCGTAGGTGCCGTCGACGAGGTGGACGACCATCGCGACGAGCGCTGTCACAGCGGCGGCGTGCCGGGCGGTGGTGGCTCGGCGGTGGCGCAGGCACCACCCGTCGTCGGATCAGGCGTCGCGGACCAACGCCGGGAGCACGAAGGCCGTCAGGTAGCGGCGGACCTGATCCGGCTCGTCGGCTGGGCCGTAGCCCTGGATCAGCGCCAGGCCGATGAGCACGAGGTGGTCGGCAGCCTCGTCGACGGACAACCCGTCGCGCAGCTCAGCCAACCGCTCGGGCCCGGCCCGATCGAGCACCTGATGGGCGAAGGCCCGGGCCCGGGCCCGGATCTCGGTCGATCGGGCGACGGCCTGACCGGCCGACGACCGGTCCGAGCCCACGAACATCGTGGCGATCGCCGGATCGGCTCGGGCGCTGACGACGACCTCGGTCATGGCGGCGACGATGAACTCGCCCAGGGTGGCGTGATCATCGAGCCGATCCGCGAGGTCCGAGATGAAGCGATCGGTCAGGCGCTCGAGGACGCCGGCGAGCAGCTCGTCCCGTCCGCTGAAGTGCCGGTAGATCATGCTGCGCGACAGGCCGGCCTCGTCGGCGATGTCGTCGACCGTGGTCTTGTCGAGGCCGAACCGACCGAAGCACGCCTCGGTGGCGTCGAGGATGTGCTGTCGCGCCTGGTCGGGGGTGAGCCCGCCACCCTTCGGACGGCCGGGCCGGCGTCGCTCGCTCATGCCCCGCGGGACGACAGGCTCGGCGGTCGATACGCGTCGTAGGCGTCGTCCATGACCTTGCCGAGGCCGTAGCGGAAGGCCGAGTACGGCATGCCCTCGGGGTGGGCGACCTCGGTCGGGGCGATGCCCAGGCGCTCCCGCACCTCGGCGATGGGCAGCGGCAGCAGCTCCTCGTACGGAGCGACGAGCAGGTTGCCGGCCTGCCGGCCGCGCCGGCGCGCCTGCGCGAGGTAGCGCCGGTAGCGGGCCCGCGGGATGCCGCCGGGCAACGCCGCGAGGACGCCCCCGATCACCACCATGCCGGCGAAGGGGATCTGGCCGTAGGTGAAGTGGATCACGCCCGCCTCGCCCGCCCAGTCCGGCCCGTAGCCACCCAGCGTGTGCCACAGGTCGTGCAGCTGCAGTCCCCGGGCCATGACGAAGGTCAGGTCCTCGTCCCAGCCGAGACGAGCACCCATGGCGTCGAGCTGGTGGACCTGGTCGAAGGCGGCGGCGTCGAAGCGGTACCGCGAGACGAACTCGAGGTAGGCCCGCCCGAAGCTGCCCTCGGGGAGGGAGGCGAGCCCGTCGCGGTCGGCGAGGTGGTCGCGCAGGCTCGGACGCTCGTCGAGGAGCCGTCGGCCGTCGGCGTGGGCGCGGAAGGCGTCGTAGTGCGCCTGCATCGCCGGGCCGGCGATCGCCAGCGTGAACTCCATCAGCTCGGCGACGTAGCGGCTCGGTGCGACGAGCGCCGGTGAGCACTGCACCGCACGCTTCCAGCTGCGCCGGATCGGGGCCGTGGCTCCCGGAGCCCGGGTGGTCGAGGTCTGCTCCATGGTCTGCCTTTCGACGGGCGGAGGACGACTGGTGCCACGCTAGCAGCAATGCAATACTCAACAAAGTTCGTTGGATATTTACTTACTTGGAGGCCCGGTGACCACGCACCCCGTGCCACGACCCCGTCCGTCGCGAACCGCACGCCGCCGCCCGGCCGTGGTGCTGGCGGCGACGGCCGGCCTGCTGCTGGTGGCCTGCTCGACGGCCTCGTCCTCGGACACCCGGGCCGGCACCGTCCCCCCGGCCGGACAGGAGCACGGCCGGTCCACGGTGGACGAGGGCGAGCCACGCTACGGAGGGAACCTCGTGGTCGGCGTGCTGGCCGACTCCGACGGCTACCACCCGGTCAAGAACAACTGGACGACCGAGGGCCACCTGGTCGGTTCCTCGGTCATCGAGCCGCTCATGGCCTACGGGCCCGACGGGAAGCTCCAACCGTGGCTCGCCGAGAGCATCACCCCCAACGAGGACCTCACCGTGTGGACCGTCACGGTGCGACCCGGCATCACGTTCCACGACGGGACGCCCCTCGACGCCGAGGCGGTGCGGATGAACCTGCAGTCGGCCATGTTCGAGGGCCTGGCGTCGATCGCCTTCGAAGGCGTCGTCAAGCAGGTGGTGGTCACCGGTGACCGCACCCTCCAGATCCACCTCAACGGCCCCTACGCCGTCATCCCCGAGGTCCTCGCCGGTGTCGCCGGCTACGTCGCCGCTCCTTCGATGCTGCGTGATCCGGAGGGCGGCAAGCACCCGAGCGGCACCGGGCCCTTCCGCTTCGAGGAGTGGCTGCCCGGGTCGTCGTTCCGTGCGACCCGGAACGACGCGTACTGGCGCACCGACGAGCAGGGGCGCAAGCTCCCCTACCTCGACAGCATCGAGTTCCAGTTCGTGCTCGACGACGCCGCCCGGTTCACGGCACTGCAGGCCGGCGACGTCGACCTGATCATGACGACGCGGGTCGCCGACATCGTCGCCGCCCGCGACCGCTCGGACCTGGTGTCGGCGGAGGACAACCTCTCGGAGGAGACCTTCGTCATGCTCAACGCCGGTGCGGCGCCGTTCGACAACGTGCACGCCCGCGAGGCACTCGCCTACGGGACCGATCCCGCCGCCGTGGTCCAGGTGACCCAGGACGGACAGGCGCTGGTCGCCACCAGCCCCTTCGCGCCGGGCACCGACTGGGCCGCCTCCAGCCCGGCTACGTCGGCCACGACCCCGAGCGCGCCCGCCAGGCCGCGGCGGCCTACGAGGCCGACACCGGCCAGCCGCTCACCTTCCGGATCTCGGGTCTGCCGACCAACGAGTCGCTCTCGGTCCTCCAGCTGCTCCAACAGCAGTGGGCCGAGCTGGGCATCACCGCGCAGATCGACACCCTCGAGCCGGTCGCCTACATCGCCGGGACCACCTTCGGCAGCTACCAAGCGGCCTGGTTCCGCAGCTACAGCTACCACGACCCGCTCTACCTGTACCCGTTCTTCCACTCACGGTTCGGGAAGGGCGCGGGGAAGCTCTCGACCAACTTCTCCCAGGTGAAGAACGCCGACCTCGACCGGCTCCTGGTCGAGGGGCTGCAGACCACGGACGTCGCCGAACGCCATCGCCTCAACGAACAGGTCGTGCGCGACATCAACGGCGAGCTGGTCGACATCTGGCTGTTCCACACCCCCTACGCCCTCATCGGACACGACGTCGCCGGGCTCAACTTCCCCCGCGTCGTCGGGTTCGCCAACCTCGAGCCCAAGCCGTGGGTCGGCGGCCTGTGGCGCACCGACGGGGGCCCTAGACGCCGCCCCCGGCGGCCCACCGAGGTCATCCGGTACCGTCGGCGGGGTCGACACGCGAGCGACGCCGAGGGGGAGCCATGACCACGATCGACCGAGCGTCACCGCCGAGCCCGTACCTGCGGGGCAACTTCGCACCGGTCACCGAGGAGGTCACGGCCGTCGACCTGCCGGTGACGGGCACGCTGCCCGCCGAGCTCGACGGTCGCTACCTGCGCAACGGACCGAACCCCGTCGGCGAGGTGGGCCCCGACTACCACTGGTTCACCGGCGACGGCATGGTCCACGGCATCCGCCTGCGCGACGGTCGGGCCGAGTGGTACCGGAACCGGTGGGTCCGCTCCCCCGACGTCGCCGCCGCCCTCGGTGAGCCGGCGCCGCCGAACCCCTACGACGAGTCGGTGCAGGTCTTCGCGGCCAACACCAACGCCATCGGCCACGCCGGCCGCACCTTCGCCATCGTGGAGGCCGGATCGCCCCCGATCGAGCTCACCGACGAGCTCGACACCGTCGGCCCGACCGACCTCGACGGCACCCTCGAGCACCCCTTCTCCGCCCACCCCAAGAAGGACCCCGCCACCGGCGAGCTGCACGTGGCCGTCTACTACTGGGGGTGGGGCAACCAGGTCCGCTACCTCGTCGTCGACACCGGTGGCCGGGTGCGCCACCAGGTCGACATCCCCACCCAGGGCGGCACGATGCTGCACGACATCGGGTTGTCCGAGCACCACGTGGTGATCATGGACCAGCCCTGCGTCTTCGACCTCGACCGGGCGATGAGCGGCGCGGGCCTGCCCTACGTGTGGACCGACGACTACGTCAACCGGTTCGGCCTGCTCCCCCGCGACGGCGGCGCCGACGACATCCGCTGGTTCGAGCTCGAGCCGGGCTACGTCTTCCACCCCCTCAACACCTACGAGCGCGACGACGGCGCCGTGGTGATGGACGCCATCCGCCACGAGCGGATGTTCGCCACCGACCGGCACGGCCCGAACGAGGGCCCGACGACGCTGCGGCGCTACGTGCTCGACCCGGCGACCGGCCGGGCCACCGAGGACGACATCGACGACCACCCGGCCGAGCTGCCGAGGATCAACGAGACGCACATCGGACGGCGCAACCGCTACGGCTACTCGATGGGCTTCGGCGCAGCCGGCGAGCACGGCGTCACCTACAAGTACGACCTCGACACGGGGATCACCGACGTGCTCGACCACGGCCCCCACCGGGTCAGCCTGGAGCCGGTGTTCGTTCCCCGCCGGGGCGGCACCGAGGAGGACGACGGCTGGATCATGCAGGTCGTGTACGACGGCGACCGCGACGGCTCCGACCTCGTGCTCACCCATGCCCAGGACCTCGCGGGCGGTCCGGTCGCCGTGGTCACCCTGCCCCAACGGGTCCCGTTCGGCTTCCACGGCAGCTGGGTCCCGGCCGGCTCCTGATCCGACGCCCCGGGGCCGGGCGCAGCCCTTCCCCCCTGCGGGCGACCGCCAGCCCGATCTGAACGCTGTTAACCTCCCGACCGCGCCAGAATGACCACCGCACCACCGCGAGCCGCGGGCGCCCGTCCGGTGGGGGATCCGCGAGGGGGAAGCATGCGACGACCACACCGACGGCGACAGTCCGCGCTCGCCGTGCTGGCCGTGGCGGTCGCCCTGGCGACCTCGGCGTGCGTCGAGCGGGTGGAGATCGTGCAGGGCGGGGGCGGGCCGGGAGCCACGGCGCCGGCCAACGTCCAGGGCGGTCAGAACGCGCACGGCTCGGCGGCCATCAGCGGCTTCGAGGGCGACCAGATGTCCTTCGGCACCGTGCCCGACACCCCCCGGCGGGCGACCGGCGGCGAGCCGATCAAGATCGGGATGATCAACCAGGAGAACACCCCCATCGGCTCGTTCCCCGAGCTCCGCCTCGGCGCCGAAGCGGCCGTGACGTTCATCAACGAGGAGCTCGGCGGCGTGCGGGGCCGCCCGCTCGAGCTGGTGCCCTGCATCACCACGTTCTCGGTGGAGAAGTCCCAGAAGTGCGCCCAGGACCTCGTCCAACAGGACGTCATCGCGGTGACGGGCGGCATCGACATCACCTCGAGCGGCTCGATGCCCGTGCTCGAGCAGAACCAGATGCCGTACATCGGCGGGGTCCCCGTCAACTTCGCCGAGATGCAGAGCCCGATCTCCTACCAGTTCAGCGGGGGCGCACCCGGCGCCTTCACCGCCTTCGCCAAGCACGCCGCCGATGCCGGGGCCAAGAAGGTCGTCGTCGCCTACGCCGACTACCCGCCCATCAAGACCGCGGCCGTCGACTTCGGTGTCGCCACCCTGAAGAAGCTGGGCGTCCCCGAGGTCATCGAGGTGCCCTTCGCCGTCACGGCCACCGACCTGCTGCCGGTCATGTCCAAGGCCAAGGAGGCGAACGCCGACGCGGTGTTCGTGGGTGCGGCCGACACCGCCTGTGCACCGGCGATGAAGACGGCCCACGACCTGCAGATCAGCGCGCAGCTCTACCTCGTCGGTGCCTGTGCCGCACCCAGCATCGCCGACCAGATCGGCAAGGACGCGGTGGAGGGCCGCATCTTCAACATCGAGAACCCCTCCGACATGGCCAATCCGGAGACGAAGATGTACTTCGCCGCGGTGGCCAAGCACGGGTCGCCCGAGCTGCCCGCCGCCAGCGCCGCCACCATCTCGTTCCGCAACATCATGAACATCTACTCGCTGCTGCTCGACCTGCCCGACGACCAGCTCACCACCGAGAACCTCCTCGCCGCGGTGAAGGCGGCACGGAACCGGCCGAGCTTCGCCGGCCATCCCTACACCTGTGACGGCAAGCAGGTGCCGAACATGCCGGCGCTGTGCGCACCCCAGCAGATCCTCGTCCAGCGTGAGGGCGACAACCTGACCCCGGTCAGCGACTGGATCGACGTCCCTGCGCTCGTCGGCGGCCAGAGCGGCTGAGGCCGACGGTGACCCAGCACCTGCAGTACCTGCTGCTCGGCCTCGGCGGTGGTGCGGTCATCGCCGCGCTCGCCCTGGGTGTGCTGCTCACCTATCGGGCGTCGGGTGTCATCAACTTCGCCCACGCGGCCATGGGCATGTTCCTCGCCTACACCTACTTCTCGCTGCGTCAGAGCGGCGAGCTGCTGAACCCGCTGTTCTTCGGGCCCGACAAGCTCCGCCTGCTCCCCGGGCCATCCTCCGAGCCGGGTCGGGAGATCTTCTACCGGTTCGCGCCGGGCACCGCGCTGCTGATCACCATGGTGCTGGCCGCGCTGTACGGGCTCGTCGTGTACTGGCTGGTGTTCCGACCGCTGCGGGAGGCCCCGACCCTCGCCCGGGTCGCCGCCAGCCTCGGCCTCTTCCTCTACCTGCTCGCCGTCACCAAGATGCGCCTCGGCACCCAGGGCGCCACGGTGGCCAAGCCCGAGGCGCTGCTGCCCGACGAGGTTGTCCGGTTCTTCGGCATCGAGATCCAACAGGACCGGCTGTGGCTCGCGCTGTTCGTCGTGGTGGTGACCGCGGCCCTGGCCGTGCTGTACCACCTGAGCCGCTTCGGTCTGGCGACCCGGGCGGCGGCCGAGAGCGAGAAGGGGGCCGTGCTGATCGGCCTGTCGCCGACGAGCCTCGCGGCCATCAACTGGATGCTGGCGACCATGCTGGCGGGGTTGGCGGTGATCCTCATCGCACCCATCGCCAACATCAACCCGGCCACCACCAGCCTGCTCATCGTGCCGGCCCTGGCCGCAGCCCTGCTCGGCGGCTTCCGCTCGTTCACCATCACCGCGCTGGCAGGCGTCGGCATCGGGATGCTGCAGTCGGAGATCCTCAACCTGCGGTCGCAGTGGGGGTGGCTCCCCGACCTCGACCTGCAGATGGCGCTGCCCTTCCTCATCATCATCTTGACCATGGCCGTGCGCGGCGAGTCGCTGCCGACCCGGGCCTCGCTGCACGCCGGCCGGTTCCCGACGTCACCCCGACCGGCGCACGTCACGGCCTGGACGCTCGGCCTCGCCGGGCTGGCGATCACCGGGATGCTGGTGCTGGGCTCGGATTGGCGCCAGGCGATCATCGTGACCACCACCACGGCGCTCATCGCCCTGTCGGTCGTGCTGCTGACCGGCTACGTGGGACAGATCTCGCTGATGCCCATGGCCCTGGCCGGGATCGCCGCCTTCGCCATGGTGAAGCTCACCGACGAGTTCGGCATCCCCTTCCCCCTCGCACCGGTGCTCGCCGCCGGCGTCGCCGTCGGCGTCGGTCTCGTGGCCGGCCTCCCCGCCGTGCGGGTCCGCGGCATGAACCTCGCCATCGCCACCTTGGCCGCGGCGGTCGCCATCGAGGAGCTGGTGCTCAAGTGGGGCTGGTTCGCCGGCGGTCGGGGCGGCACCACCGTGCCGGCGCCGACGCTCGGCCCCGTCGACCTCGGGGTGTCGGCCACCGGGTCCGACTTCCCTCGGCGCGCCTTCGGGATCCTGTGCATCGTGGTGCTGGCTGCGGCCGGGCTGGCCGTGGCCAACCTGCGTCGCTCACCCACCGGGCTGCGCTTCCTCGCCGTGCGCGCCAACGAGCGGGCTGCGGCCGCCGCCGGCGTCGACGTCACCCGGACCAAGCTCGTGGCCTTCGCCCTGTCGAGCTTCCTCGCCGGGCTGGGTGGCTGCCTCTACGCCTACGGCCACCCCAACCTCTCGGCGGACTCGTTCGTGGTCTTCCAGTCCCTGGCCCTGCTGGCGATCACCTACCTGGGCGGCATCGCGGCCGTCGGCGGCGCGGTCGTCGCCGGTGTCTTCGCCGAAGGCGGCGTGCTCAGCGCCGCCATGGGTTCGGGGTCCTCCGACGTGCAGTTCGCGATCAACGGCCTCGTGCTGATGGTCGTGGCGGTGGTCTACCCAGAGGGCATCACCGGTGTGCTGTACGCGCTGGCGGCCCGCCTGCGCCGCCGACCGGCCGAGCGCTCCGAGGAGTCGGTCGAGGCCGCGTCGGCGGTCGGGACCGCGGTCACCCCGGCCCGCAGCGCCGGAACCGGTTAGCGTTCGCGACGTGGCAACGCTTGCGGAGACCATCTGGGTCAACAACCACGCCGAGCTCGAGAGCACGGTGCAGCGCCTCGTCGCCCAGGGCGGCGTGGTGCAGAACCAGACCGAGGACTCGGTCGACCTGTACCTGAAGAAGAAGATGAACGTCGTCGTGCTGGTCGTCGGGCTGATCCTGTGCCTCGTCCCCGGCCTCGCCTACCTCATCTGGTACTCGACCGCCGACCAGAACCAGGCCATCACCGTGAAGGTCGGCTCGGCACCGACGCTGGGCGGCTACCACCCCGAGCGCGACGAGGACACGTCGGCGCCGCCGCCCGGCGACACCGGCACCGCGCCGGGTGCCCTGCCGGGCTCCACGGGAGCGCCGGCCGCGCCGATCCCACCGACCCCGACCGAGCCGGTGCCGGCGCCGCCGCCGACGCCTCCTGCCGGTGGGTCGGCCCCGCCGATGCCACCGGCGCCCGGCGAGACGCCCCCTCCTCCGCCGGCGCCGCCCCAGCCGTCCTGATCCCCGGGCCGGGAGGCCCGGCAGGGCCACCTCGGGTGGCAGGCACGGAGCCGGTGTCGCTCACTCCTCGACGAGCTCGATGAGGGTGCCGAAGCTGGTCTTCGGGTGCAGGAAGGCGACGGTCGTGCCCCGAGACCCCGGCCGCGGAGCGGCGTCGATCGAGCGGCCACCAGCGTCGAGGTAGGCCTGCAGGGCGACGGCGCAGTCGGCCACCCGATAGCCGACGTGGTGCAGGCCCTCGCCCTTCTTCTCGAGGTACTTGGCGACCGGCGAGTCGTCACGCGTCGGCGTCAGCAGCTGGATGTACGAGTCGGCGACCCGGAGCAGGGCCTCCTCCACGCCGTCGCTCTCGACGATCTCGCGGTGCTCGACGATGGCCCCGAACGACTCCCGGTAGAAGTCCACGGCGGCACCGAGGTCGTTGACGGCGATGGCGACGTGGTCGATCTCGGTGAGGAGGTTCTCGTCGGCCGCGGCCGCGGCGACTGCGGACTCGTCGTTCTCTTCACCGGGCAGGCGGGCGGAAAGCGGGCTCATGGCCCACAGTCTCCCGAACTCGCCGGCCCTCGTGCCAAACCGAGACTCGGCCCCGCTCCCGCGGATCAGCCGTAGGTGCGGGCGAGGGTGATGCGGTCCTCGCCCACCTTCTCGCGGAACTCGGGGTCGTCGATGCCCTGGCCCTCCTCGGGCGCGAGGCACAGCACGCCGAGCTTGCCCTCGTGCATGTTCTTGTGGATCTGGAAGGCGGCCTCGCCGGTCTGCTCGAGCAGGAAGGTCTGGGTGAGCATCGGTTGGATCTTTCCCTCGCAGATGAGCTGGTTACTTGGCGTACGCCTCCTTGTAGTTGGCGAAGTGCGACGACGATGCGCTTCAGCTTCATCCAGAGGTGGCGGTTGTCGTACTCGATCATGTAGCCGGAGGTGGCGGCGCAGGTGACGATGGTGCCGCCGCGGGCGGCCGAACACCGACGCACCGAAGGTCTGGCGGCCGGGGTGCTCGAACACGATGTCGACATCGCGACCGATGAGGCTGCGGATGTCCTTGCCGAGCCGGCGCCACTCGCGCTCGTCCTGGGTGTGCTCGTCGGACCAGAACTTGTAGCCCGCCTCCTTGCGGTTGATGACGGCTCATGACCCATCTCGCGCAGCAGCTGGGCCTTGCTCTCACTCGACACCACGCCGACCGGCGTGCCACCGCCGTTGAGCACGTACTGGACGGCATAGCCACCGGTACGCCGGTCGCCACCCCAGACGAGCACGGCGTCGCCCTGCTTCATGCCGGCCGCATGCTGGCTCACGATCATGCGGTAGCTGGTGGAGTTGCACAGGGCGTTGACGGCCTGCCTCCTCCCAGCTGAGGTGGGCGGGCTTGGGCATGAGAGCTGGTTCGCCTTGACGACCGAGAGGTCGGCCAGGCCGCCGAAGTTCGTCTCGAAGCCCCAGATGCGCTGGTTGTCGGCGAGTAGCATCGAGTCGTCGTGGGCCGACGGGTCCCTGATCGTCGACGAAGTTGCAGTGGATCGTCGCGGTCGCCGGGCTTCCACTTGCGCACGGCCGAGCCGACCCGCAGCACCACGCCCGAGGCATCGGAGGCCCACGATGTGGTACGGCGGGTCGTGGCGCTTGCACGCTCTCCTTGCCGAGGCGCTCGAGGAGAGGAACGTGGGCAGGGCTCGAAGATCGAGGTCCACACCGTGTTGGGGATTGATCGAGCTGGCCATCACCGCGATGACGGCCTCGTCGAGGGCGATCTCGGGCAGGGGCACCTGGTCGACGTGCGGCGCCTTGCGGGGGTCCTTGTCGGCCGAGGTCGAGGCCCTCGAACATCGCCTGCTCCTCCTTCTTCACGAAGGCAACGGTAGGACTCCGGCAGGGCGAGGTTGGCAGGTCCTCGCCCGGCGCGCCCGTCTGGATGGCTTCGAGGATCTGCTGCATCTCCGACATGGCCGCGTAACGTACCCGTCGACCGGTGGGGCGGCCATTTGTGCTGCGCCCCGCCCCGGGTGCGGCGAGGGTCGCTCCCGGGCGGGCGTGGGCCGCGCCCACCACGGCGCGATCTCCACTTCCCCGCGCCCACCTCCTGAGGTAGGGTCTAGGCCGAACGGCCCATCCGGGCGCCCTCGGCCGGGGGCGGCGGCGTGAGCCGGGCGGACGGAGGGGCTGCACCGGACATGGCACTGACGCCGGACGAGGTGGAGCGGACGTTCCCCATCGCCGACTGGAGCCACGAAGCGCGGCGAGGTGCACAAGTTCCTCGTCGAGGTAGCTGCCACCCCTGCGCTACGCCCTGCACTCCACCTTCCCGGCCGTCACCGTCGTCGCGCCGGCCGGAGTGCGGCGCCCCCGCCGGCGCCAGGCCGACGAGACCGCCGACCTCGCGCACCTCGGCCAGGTCAGCGACGTGCTGCGGGCCGCCGAGTCGCTCGGCAGCTCCGTTCGCGACAAGGCCGAGGCCGAGGCCACCGGATGCGAGCCCGGGCCGAGCTCGAGGCCGCGCCGACCGACGGCGGGTCGGGCTCGAAGGTCACCGACCTGCGCGACCAGGCCAAGCGGGTCCTGCAGGCGGCCGAGCAGCAGGCCGCCGCCCTGGTGGCCGAGGCCGAGCGCCGGGCCCAGGACACGGTGCGCGGGGCCGTCGACCAGGGCCGGCTGCGGGCGGAGCGCATCGAGCGGCGGGCGGAGCGCCACGCCGACCAGGTCCGGCGCTACGAGGCCGACGTGCACGAGCGCCTCACCGAGGCCAGGGCCGACCTCGAGCGGGCGATCGCCCGCCTGACCGGCAGCCCCGACGAACCCGTGCTCGACCTCAGCACCGAGCGTCCGGGTGTGCGCATCGGATCCATGACGCCCGGGGAGCCGGTCCCCACCCCTGCCGAGCCGAGCCTCGACCCGACGGCCCGGCTGATGAGGGCCGCCGTGGGCCGCGCCCTCGACCACGCCACCGGTCGATCTGCGGGCCAGGGCCCGAGGCCACCGCTGCACCCGTGCCCGACGAGCGCCCGGCCGACACACACGCCGCCGACGAGGCCACCCCGGCCATCCTGAGCCGAGGCCTCGCCGATCGGCGACGAGGGCCCTTTTGGCCCGGCGGCGGTCCGGCTCCCTACACTTTCGCCCCACAGTCCGACGCCTGTGCCGCGCAGGCGGGGGGAAGGAGTCAGTCCATGGCCGGATCCGTCATCCTGGGCGGTGCCCGCACGCCGATCGGCAAGCTGTCGGGCTCGCTCGCGAGCTTCAGCGCCGCCGAGCTGGGCGGGTTCGCCATCAAGGCCGCACTGGAACGCACCGGCGTCGCCGCCGACGCCGTCGACTACGTGATCATGGGCCACGTGCTGCAGGCCGGCGCCGGGCAGATCACCGCCCGCCAGGCCGCGGTCAACGCCGGCATCGCCATGGACGTGCCGGCGTCGACCATCAACAAGGTCTGCCTCTCGGGCATGAACGCCCTCTACCTCGCCGACCAGATGGTCCGCAACGGCGACGCCGACGTGGTCGTCGCCGGCGGCATGGAGTCGATGACCAACAGCCCGTACCTGCTCCCCGAGGCCCGAGCCGGCTACCGCCTCGGTGACAAGGGCGTCATCGACTCGCTGATGTACGACGGCCTGTTCTGCGCCTTCGACCAGGTCGCCATGGGCGCCGGCACCGAGAAGTACGCCAAGTCGCTCGACATCCCCCGCGAGCCCCAGGACGCCTTCGCCGCCGAGTCGCACCGTCGGGCCGACGCCGCCCAGAAGGCCGGCCTCTACGAGAACGAGATCGTCAACGTCACCGTCCCGCAGCGCAAGGGTGACGCCCTGATCGTGGCCCACGACGAGGGCGTGCGGGGCGAGACCACCCTGGAGGGCCTGTCCGGCCTGCGCCCGGCGTTCGACAAGTCCGGCAACATCACCGCCGGCAACGCGTCGCAGATCTCCGACGGCGGCTCGGCGATGATCGTCGCGTCCAAGGACGTCGCCGACAAGCTCGGCATCGCGCCCCTCGCCGAGATCGTGGGCTACGGCCAGGTCGCGGGGCCCGACGCCTCGCTGCTGCACCAGCCCTCGCGAGCGATCAAGGCGGCGCTGGAGAAGGCCGGCAAGGACGTCGGCGACATCGACCTGTTCGAGATCAACGAGGCCTTCGCCGCCGTCGGGGTGGCGTCCATGGACGACCTCGGCATCAAGGACGACATCGTCAACGTGAACGGTGGCGCCATCTCCATCGGTCACCCCCTCGGCATGTCCGGCAACCGCATCACCCTGCACCTCGCCCTCGAGCTGCAGCGCCGGGGTGGCGGGCTGGGCGCCGCCGGGCTGTGCGGCGGTGGTGGCCAGGGCGACGCCATCTTGATCCAGGTCGGCTGATCCCGGACCGGCCCCGCGCCGGCACGAGCACCTCGGGCCCCGGCGCTTCGCCGGGGCCCGCTCGCGTCCGGGCCCGGTCGGTGCCGCGGCGTCGTCCCTCGGTCGGCGACCGCAGCTCAGGCGCCGACGCCGAGGGCGGCCAGCGGCGTGGTCGGCCGGTCGCGGTACGGCTCGGGCCGGTAGACCTCCCAGACGTCGCCGAGCCGTGCGGCGAAGTCGTCGGCCTGCGCCGGTTGGAGCCCGACCAGGATCTCGTGCAGCGTCCGCAGCACGGTGCGGGTGGGGCTCACGAACCAGCGGCCCGAGCGTTCGAGCACCACGAACGTCGGCATGACCCGGCCGAGCTCGCTGAAGGCGCTCACCTGGCGGTACGGGCCTGCGGCCGTCTCGGCCGACGGTGCGGACACGTCGCCGTCGCAGCGCCGCTCGACCCGGGTCGGCTCGGCCGCGGGTGCCGGTGCGTACTCCCACGTGCCGCAGCCACCCTCGATCCGCAGTCGAGTCCAGTCCGATCCCGCACCCCAGGTCGCCGTCAGCTCCTCGACCGTCACGTGACGCTCGGGCCCGCTCCCCTCGGAGCGCAACGAGATGTCGCCGACGGTGAGGGCGAACCCTTCGTCCTCGACGGCCTGGCGGGCGAGCCGGCGCGACCCGGGGAGGAACAGCGTCGAGTAGTCGTACAGGGCACGGGTCTCGGGCGGGTAGGTCAGGGCCACGGCGCGGGTGGCGTCGAGGGCGGCCGCGGCGCCGAGCAGGTCGCGCACGGCGTCCTCGGGCGTGTCGGACCCGGTCGCGGTCGGTCCGCGCCCCCACGACGGTCGCGGCGCGTCCGCCGCCTGCCGCCACGCCTCGGCGAGGGTCTCGTACAGCGACACGTGCCAGCCACCCAGCTCGCGCACCGACATCACCACGATGGGGTGCGCGGCGAGGTCGAGATCGAAGGTCTCCCCGGGCTGGGGAGGGTCCAGGCCCAGGTCGTCGACGAGCACACGGCGCAGCCGCTCGTTCAGGGGGCCACCGTCGACGGCCCAGCGGCCGCGGAGGTGGCCGCCGTCCACGACGACGCGAGAGGTGTCGACGTCGACCGGCTCGGCCTCGGTCCGCAGGTCGACGGCGGCGACGTCGACCAGACCGGCGCGGTTCAGGTCGAGCGGGCCGACCAACCCCAGGCGCTCGAGCTCATCGAGGATGCCGGGGACGTACTCGGCGATGGGCTCGCGCTCCGACGGCATGGAGGCCGCCAGCAGCGCCCGCCCGTCGCCGGCGGCGGCCGCCTCGACGAAGGTCCGCACCGCCGTCTCGGGGTCGGGTGCGCCGTCGTTGGCGTTGGCGAGCACGAACGCCCCCGTCGACGCCACCACGATCACGACCACGGCGACGGCCAGCGTCACCGAGGTCAGCAGCGGTCGTGGTCGGCGGGTCGGCACGGAGCGCCATTGGATCGGGTGGGTCTCGTCGAGGCAAGGCACCCCCGGTGGCCCGGCCCGCCCCCGGTCGCGATCGGGTCGGCGCCGTCAGTCCGCCTCGACGTCACGCCGCCCCTCCAACGCGCGCCCCAGCGTGAGCTCGTCGGCGTACTCGAGGTCGCCTCCCACGGGGAGTCCGGACGCGATGCGGGTCACCCGCAGCCCGAGCGGCTTGAGCAGGCGGCTGAGGTACATCGCGGTCGCCTCGCCCTCGATGTTGGGGTTGGTGCACAGGATCACCTCGATGACACCTTCGGGCTCCAGCCGAGCCAGGAGCTCCTTGACCCGGAGCTGGTCGGGCCCGATGCCCTCGATGGGGCTGATGGCGCCCTGCAGGACGTGGTACCGGCCCGAGAACTCGCCGGTCTTCTCCACCGCGACCAGGTCGCGGGGCTCCTCGACGACACAGACCACGGTCGGGTCGCGGCGGGGATCGGCGCAGATCGCACACTCCTCGCCCTCGGCGACGTTGAAGCAGCGGCGGCAGAACGAGACCCTGTCCTTGACCTCGGCGATGGACCGGGCCAGGCGCAGCGCGTCCTCCTTCGGCAGCTTCAGCAGGTGGAAGGCGATGCGCTGGGCAGACTTCGGCCCGATGCCGGGGAGGCGCCCGAGCTCGTCGATGAGGTCCTGGACGGGAGCGGCGTAGGCGCTCACGGGCGGCCCGCCGGGCCGGCCGTGCCGTCATCGAGGTCGTCGAGCTCGTCATCGTCATCGAGCTCGTCGTCGTCGAGGGGCCCGCCGCCGAGGAGCGCACCGAGGTCGAGGCCACCGTCGCCGAGCCCCAGCGCGCCCAGGTCGGGCACGGCCTGGGCCTGCAGCCCCTGCACACGGCCGACGGCGTCGTGCAGCGCGGCCAGCACGAGGTCCTGCAACAGCTCGACGTCGTCGGGATCGACGACCTCGGGATCGATGGTGACCGACCGGAACTCGAGGCCGCCGGTCACCTCCACCCGCACCACGCCACCGCCGGCCACCCCTTCGACGACCTGCTCGGCCGCCTGCTGCTGGGCAGCGAGCAGGTCCTGCTGCATCTGCATCGCGCTCTGCAGGAGGGAGCCCATGTCGAACCCGTCGCCGGCGCCACCGCCGAGGACCCCGAGACCGGGATCGTCGAGGCCGGCCGCGCCACCGGCACCGCCGAGACCCCCCAGGTCGGGATCGGGGACGGACAGCGGGCCACCGGCCGCGGACTCGTGCTCGTCGGGTGTGTCGGCCATCGGACGGATCCTCCGGATCGGGGCAGCGCCGGGGTCAGGGCTCGTCCACGAGCTCGGCGCCGGGGAACAGCTCGGTGATGCGGTCGAGCCCTCGATCGGCGACGTCGGTGGCGTCGACGAGCTCGTCGGGGTCGACCGGCTCCTCGTCGACCACGTCGGGGGCGGTGACCGGTCCGGCATCGGACGGCACCGCCGGGGCGGCGTCGCCGTCGACCACCAGCCGGATGGGCACGGCACGACCGAAGTGGGCCTGCAGGGCCGCCTCGGCCTCGGCTCGGACCTCGTCGCAGCGCCGGAGGTGGTGCTGGTTGGGGAGCCCGAACACGGCGGCATCGTCGACGTCGACCCACCGGCCGCCGGCGAAGCGGACCCGCGCCTTCTGCGGCAGGCGCGGCAGGACGTCATCGCCCCACGCCAGGGTGAGCTCGTCACGGGTGGGCAGCGCCCCCCCGTGACCGGGCCCGGTCGCCGCCCCAGCCGACGGGGTCGACCCCGCCGGGGGAGGTTGCGGTTCCGCCGACCCTGACGCGGCTGCGCCTGCGGGCGGCGCCGCGACCTCCGTCGGCGCCGGCGCCGCGTCGGGCGCCTCCGTCACCGTCGGCTCCTCGCGGAGGGAGGCGCCACGACGCGGGTCCGGCGCTGTCCGGCCCGGCGACGGGCCCTTCCGGCCGGCCAGCACGCTGCGGGCCGCGTCGGCGGGCCGGCTGCCACCGGGGCGGGGTGGGGGTGGTCCGGCTCGGCGCCCGGTGCCCTCGGCGGGGGGACGACGGGCGGCGGTGGGAGCGGCCTCGGCCTCCTCGGGGGTCTCGGCCGCAGCGGTCGGCGGCACGCCGCCGGCGACCGCCTGCTCGAGCCGGGCGACCCGCTCGGCGAGCGCGGCCGGACGGGCGTCGGCGTCGGGGCGCGTGAGCCGGACCAGCGCCACCTCCACGGGGATGCGGGGGTCGGGCACGTCCTGGATGCCCACGAGCGCGTCCCCCAGCACCTCGAGGGCCCGGGTGGCGCCGGCCGCCCGAGGCGCTCCGCCTGGCCGGCGACGACCTCGCGCTCGCGGTCGGCGAGGCGGGGCAGGTCGGTGCCCAGCGCCGCCAGGAAGACGTCGCGCAACCGCCCGATGAGCTGTTCGCCGAGCAGCCGCAGGCTCCGCCCGGACCCGACGGCGCGCTCGACGGCGACGAGCGCCCGCGCCGTGTCGCGGTCGCACAGCGCCTCGACGAGCTCGTCGAGGGCCGACGTGTCCTCGAGGACCCCGCCGGCGGCCACGACCTGGTCGAGCGCGCTGAGGGTGTCGCGGGCGGACCCGGCTCCGGCCCGCAGCACGTAGTCGCGGGCGTCGGGCGCGACGTCGAGGCCGGCGTCGGTGATCACGTGGTCGACGAGGGCTTCGAGCTCGGCCGCCGGGAGGAGGTGGACCTCGAAGTGCTGCGTGCGGCTGCGGATGGTGGGCAGCACCTTCTGCGGGTCGGTGGTGGCGAGCACGAACACCACGTGGTCGGGCGGCTCCTCGAGGGTCTTCAGCAGCGCGTTCGACGCCGCCGTCGACAGCATGTGGACCTCGTCGAGGATGTACACCTTCGTGCGACCGGGGGTGCCGAGCGACGCCTTGGCGATGAGGTCGCGCACCGCCTCGACACCGTTGTTGGAGGCGGCGTCGAGCTCGTGGACGTCGAAGGACGTGCCGGCGTCGATGGCGAGGCACGACGGGCACTCGCCGCACGGCTCGCCGTCGGCGGGGGCCTCGCAGTTCAAGACCTTGGCGAGGATGCGAGCGGTCGAGGTCTTCCCCGTGCCGCGCGGACCGCTGAACAGGTAGGCGTGACCGACGCGCCCGTCACGGACGGCGTTCTGCAGTGCCCGGACCAGGTGGTCCTGTCCCCGCACCTCGGCGAACCGGCGGGGCCGGTAGCGGCGGTAGAGGGACTGGTAGGCCATCGCCGCCGAGCCTACCCACGGGGTGCGACGCCGTTCGACGGTGGTCGCTCCGGTCCCGGGAGCGTGACCGGGTCCGCACCCCCATGTGGTGGTCAGGCGACCTGCGGCACACCGGAGATTCCGCTGAGAGCTGCTGCCTCCCGGCCCTGACTCGGTTCACGGGCTCCGATTGCACAGGGCCCGACCACCACATGCGGGTGCGGACCGGCGCACAGGATAGCCTGACGGCCCGCGCTCCCGGCAGGGCGGCTGCTCGCAGTCACCGGCGCCGGCCGACCCCGCCGGAAGCGCGCCTGGAGGGATGCGAGAGCGGCCGAATCGGCACGCTTGGAAAGCGTGTGTGGGGCAACCCACCGTGGGTTCGAATCCCACTCCCTCCGCCACGGGCCGCCCTCGGCGGCCTCGGCGTCAACGGCGGGCGGCGAAGAACGCCGTGAGGAGCGCGGCGGCCTCGTCGGCCCGCATCCCGGGCACGACCTCGAGCTCGTGGTTCAGGCGGGGATCGGCGCCGAGGTTGTACAGGGTGCCCATCGCCCCGGCCTTGGGGTCGGCCGCGCCGAAGACCACGCGGGCCACGCGGGCCTGCACCAGCGCCCCGGCGCACATCGGGCACGGCTCGAGGGTGGCGACCACCGTGGCCCCGTCGAGACGCCAGGTCCCCACCAGGCGCGCCGCCTCCTGCAGGGCGAGGACCTCGGCGTGGGCGGTGGGGTCGCCGCGCCGCTCGCGCTCGTTGTGGGCCCGGGCCACGATCTCGCCGTCGAGGACCACGACGGCACCGATCGGCACGTCGTGGTGGTCGAGGGCGGCGCGGGCCTCGGCGAGCGCCACGGCCATCGCCGAGTCGAGCAGCGCGTCGTCGTCGACCACGCGCGCACCCTACCGGGGCGCGACATCGCCTTCGCTCCGGCCGAGAGCCCGCGAGTAGTGTCCGACCCGGAGAGTTGCCAGAGCGGACGAATGGGGCGGCCTCGAAAGCCGTTGTGGCCCTTCGGGTCACCGTGGGTTCGAATCCCACACTCTCCGCCACGACGGCGCCGCCCGTCCCCTCGCCGACCAGGGGAGTGCCCCCGTCCAGCCGAGGAACGGCCGGGTCGCACCCGTAGCCTGCCGACATGCGCATGGGCCCGCACATGATGCTGGGGTCGGATCCCGATGCCGTCAAGGGCGTCCAGGTCAGCCGCGGGATCTGGCGCCGCGTCCTCGGGCTGGCCGCTCCCTACAAGGGCATGCTCGTCGGCTTCCTGCTGACCATCATCGGCGCCGCCGTGCTCGACCTGGTGCCGCCGCTGGTCTTCCGCCAGATCATCGACACCACCATCCCGAACCAGGACACCGCCCAGCTGACCGTGCTCGGCCTGGCGGTGGTCGGTGTCGCCCTCGTCAGCGCCGCCCTGTCCTTCTCGGAGCGGTGGTGGTCGGCCAGGATCGGCGAGGGGCTGATCTACGACCTGCGGGTGCAGCTGTTCGACCACGTCCAGCGCATGCCCGTCGCCTTCTTCACCCGCACCCAGACCGGTGCCCTCATCAGCCGCCTCAACAACGACGTCATCGGCGCGCAGCGGGCGATGACGGCCACCCTCGGGTCGGTGGTGTCGAACGTGATCGTGCTCGTCACCACCCTCACCGCCATGTTCCTGCTCGAGTGGCGGCTCACCCTGCTCGCGCTGGCACTGCTGCCGGTGTTCGTGCTGCCGGCCAAGCGGGTCGGGCGCCGCATGCAGGCGCTCACGCGAGAGGGCATGAACCTCAACTCCGACATGAACAACACCATGACGGAGCGGTTCAACGTGGCGGGCGCGCTCCTCGTCAAGCTCTTCGGCCGCTACCGCACCGAGAGCCGCGAGTTCTCCGCCCGAGCGGGACGGGTGCGCGACATCGGGGTCAAGAGCGCCATGTACGGGCGCACCTTCTTCATCGCCCTCGGCCTCGTCGCCGCCGTCGGCGTGGCCGTCGTGTACTGGGTGGGGGGCAACCTCGTCATCCAGGGCGCCATCACCCTCGGGACGCTCGTGGCCATGGCCGCCTACGTCACCCGGATCTACCAGCCGCTGACGGCGCTGACCAACGCCCGCGTCGACATCATGACCGCGCTGGTGTCCTTCGACCGGGTCTTCGAGGTGCTCGACACCCCCAACCCGATCCAGGACCGCCTCGGCGCGATCGACCTCGTCGACCCGGTGGGGCAGGTGCGCTTCGACCACGTCACCTTCCGCTACCCGAGCGCGGCCCAGGCCTCGGTCGCGTCCCTGGAGGCGCCCGGCTCCTCGACCGAGTCGGGTGGCCCCGACGTGCTGCGCGACGTCGACGCCGTCATCGAGCCCGGCCAGCTGGTGGCCCTGGTCGGGCCCTCTGGTGCCGGCAAGACGACGCTGTCGTCGTTGGTCCCCCGGCTCTACGACGTCACGGGCGGCGCGGTTCGGCTCGACGGCCACGACGTGCGCGACCTCACCCAGGCATCGCTGCGGGCCGCGATCGGCGTGGTGAGCCAGGACCCGCACCTGTTCCACGAGTCGGTCATCGACAACCTCCGCTACGCCCGGCCCGACGCCACCGACGACGAGATCGCGGCGGCCTGCCGCGCCGCGCAGATCCACGACGTCGTGGCCGCCCTGCCCGACGGCTACCGAACCATCGTCGGCGAGCGCGGCTACCGGCTGTCCGGCGGCGAGAAGCAGCGCCTCGCCATCGCCCGGATGCTGCTGAAGGATCCCGCCGTCGTGATCCTCGACGAGGCGACCAGCCACCTCGACTCCGAGAACGAGGCGGCCGTGCAGGCCGCGCTCACCACGGCGTTGGCGGGCCGGACGGCGATCGTCATCGCCCACCGCCTGTCCACCATCGCCACCGCCGACCAGATCCTCGTGCTCGACGACGGTCGGATCGTGGAACGGGGCCGCCACGACGACCTGTTCGCGGCCGGCGGGCTGTACGCCGACCTCTACCGCACCCTGATCCGTGGCGACGCCGAGGGGGTGGCCGCCGCCGAAGTAGTGACACCCGGAGTGCCAACTTGAGGAGATCTTGATCTTCGGTGGACGCTCCCTTGACGGGAGCCGCCTACCGTCCCCAGTGCATCCGGCCCGTCCGGGGGTGATCCCGCCCACCGCCCGGACGGGCCGCTCCATCGCCCGACCACCGCCCGCCAACGGCGGGCGGTGGCGCGTCCGGGGGCGTCAGGCGGACAGCCCGGCGTCGACCGCCAGCACCGACCCGGTCACGTACGACGACGCGTCCGACGCGAGGAACAGGGCGGCGCCGACGATCTCGTCGGGCTCGGCGATGCGCTTGAGCAGGGTCGAGTCGACGATGGCGTCGTGGAACTCGGGGATGGCGTAGGTGGGCGCCATCATGTCGGTCCGGAACGGGCCGGGTGACAGGGCGTTGACCCGCACGCCACGCGACGCCCACTCCTTGGCCATGACCTTGGTGAGGTTCCACACGGCGGCCTTGCCCGAGCAGTACAGCCCGAGGGTCTCGCCCGGGCTGAAGGCGCCGGCGGTGATCACGTTGATGATCGAGCCGCGACCGGAGGTGGCGAGGTGCTCGACGGCACGGGCGGCCAGGAAGAGGGGGCCCCGCACGTTGACCTCGTAGGACTTGGCGAACGCGGCTTCGGTGATGTCGGTCAGCGCTCCACCGAGCGGATTGGCGGCGTTGTTGACCAGCACGTCCAGCCCGCCGTAGCGCTCGACGGTGGCCGCGACGAGCGCGTCGAGGTCGTCCACCCGGCCGACGTGGGTCGGCACCGCCATCGCCGCACCGCCGGCCGACCGGATCTCGGCGGCCACCGCCTCACAGGCGTCGGCCTTGCGGCTCGCCACCACCACGTGCGCGCCGGCGGCGGCGAAGCCGAGGCAGATGGCGCGGCCGAGGCCCCGGCTGCCGCCGGTGACGACGGCGGTGCGACCGGACAGGTCGAAGAGGTCGCGGGGGTTCGTCGGGGCGGCCATGGCGCCGGACCCTACCGGCACGGCGATCGGTGCCGGGCCGGAGCCGGGGCCGGTGCACGGTGCCGCCACGGGGTCTACCCTCCGTGCGCGGCGAGGCGGACGACCCGATCGGGGGTGGCGCAGTGGCGGACTTCGGCAACGGCGGGATCGGGCTGAGCGGCGGCTCGATGTCCTCGGTGGCCACCGAGCTCGGGCTGCGCTACGCGGACACGCCCGATCGGTCCTACCGCGCCGACGTGGACGCGCCCTTCCCGTGGGACCTGCCCCTGCTGCAGCAGGCGGAGCCCGACGACGTGCGCGACCTCATGTACGGCTCGTTCGCCGGCGTGCCCGTGCAGATCTTCAACCTCGACCTCGTCGCCTACCGCGAGGAGCCGGCGAACCCCAAGCGGTCCTGCGTGCTGTTCACCTTCGAAGCCGACTTCCCGGTGCTGGCCGTCAACCCGCACACCCGGTTGTCGGCGGTGCAATCGGCGGACCGCAGCGCCTTCGGGCGACGCTTCCGGGTGCTGGGCCGTGACCCGCTCGTGGTCGAGCTCGTCCTCACCGACGACCTCCGCGGGTGGCTCACGACGTTCGACCTGCCGATCGGCCTCGAGCTGGGTGGCGGCGCGCTGCTCGGTCACCTCCCTCGTCAGGATCCCGAGGGCGTGCTCGCCCTCGTGTCGGTGCTGTACGGCGTGTACCTGCGCATCCCCGGCGCGGCCTGGCAGCGCTACGGCCGCTGACGGGGGACCGGCCCGAGTCGCCGGTGGCGCCCGGCCGACCGATCGGGGCCGCGCTCGGGGCGGATCAGCCGAACGTGGACGACCCGTCCGACGGGTCGGTCGCGAGCCGGTGGCCGCCGCCTTCGAAGAGGGTCGGGACGGCTCGATCGAGGAGATCGGGGCTCGTCGCCGGCAGCCCCGAGATCGCCTCGGCGTCGCTGCGCCGTCCGAGGTCGACCACCTCGTCGAGCAGCGCCCGAGCATCGCCGTCGAGCAGAGCCAGGTCGTCGGACACCAGCGCCATCCCACCCGACACGGCCACGGCGTGGGCCCAGGTGCGCGCGGCTTGCGGTGCCAGCTCGGTCTCGGCCGTGCGCAGCATCAGGCAGTCGGGGTCGTTCAGCCACATGCGGCGGTGCATGAAGCTGCGGGTGACCGTGTTGGCGTAGGCGTGCAAGGTCGCGGGCTGGATCGCCAGGTAGCCGGGGACGATCTCCGCCGACGGCTCCAGCGCCCATCGTGGCGCCACGTCCTGGCCGATGCGACAGCCGTCGACCTGGCCGACGACGTGGGCGAGCGGCACACCGCACCCGAGCAGGAACACCTCGTCGCCCGCGCCCCGACGCACGGCGTCGAAGCCGGCCCGCACCCGCTCGGCCGGCGTGCGGGTCGGGTCGTGCCACCGCCCGTCGAACCCGGGCGAGAAGGTGAAGTCGAGCTTGAGGTAGGTGAACCCGGCATCCACCAGCGCCGCGGCCACGCGCTCGAGGTGGTCGAGCACCTCGGGGTTGGTGGTGTCGAGCCCGTACATGATCCCGTCCATGCCGCCGCCCCACTCGGGGTTGAACCACGAGGGCAGCGGACCCGAGCCGTCGGGCAGCTGCGACAGCCAGTCGGGATGCTGGGTGGCGACCTCGGAGTCGGGGGCGACCAGGAACGGTGCGAGCCAGATGCCGGGACGGCGGCCGGCGGCCGCGATGCCGGCGGCGATCCCGTCGAGCGCCGTCGGGAACCGGTCGTTGGTCGTCAACCAGTCGCCGATGGCCGCCTGGTAGCCGTCGTCGAGCTGGAACACGTCGAACGGCCACGCGTCGGCGAGGGCCAGGTTGGCGCGCAGGTCCACCTCCGACACGCCGTGGAAGTAGTGGTACCAGGAGCACCACCCGACCTGGTACGGCGCGCTCGCTCGGGCACCGAGGGACGCGGCGGTCGGCCGGGCCCAGCCGTCGAGCAGCTCGGCGACCGGCCGGCCGTCGGCCACGTCGAGGACGAAGGGGTGCAGGTCGCGTCGCTCCCCCGGCGCCAGCACCGCATCGCCGAGGAAGGCCTCGGCCCACAGCTCGATCCCGCCGTCGGCGCCGCGTCGCAGGCGCAGGGTCCCGTCGTGGCGGTCGCCGCCGACGAAGCCGACGAGCACCGGTTCGGCGCCGGCCGAGGCGTCGACGAGCAGCGTGACCCACTCCGACCGGAGCTCGCCGTCGAGCGCCCGGCGCTGGTCGGCGGCGTGCACCCCCTGCAGCAGCTCGATGGAGCCCGGCGTGGTCGACGGGTCGCGGTCGACGCCGAAGGTGGCCACCCCGGTCGGCGACCAGGACTGGTACCCGTTGCGGAACATGCGCACCGGCTCGGTCACGCCGTGGGCGCGCAGCACGACCGCCACCGAGCGCACCGCCAGCGGTCGGTCGCCGGCGTTGGCGACCGACCACGTCACCCGACCCCGGCCGCCGTCGACGAGCTCGTCGACGGCGACGTCCACGGCCCAGCCCGGCGCGCCGGTGACCGGACCGACCGGGGAGACCTCGTACTCCGTGCGGTCGAGCTCGAGGCGCACCACGTCGACCCTACTGGCGGACCACGGCCGGCCCGGCGAGCAGGTCGATGGCGTCGTCGACGGGGACGGGCTTGGAGAAGAGGAAGCCCTGGGCGAGGTCGCAGTCGAGGTCGCGCAGCGCCTCCATCTGGAACAGCGTCTCGACGCCCTCGGCGACGATCCGCAGCCCGAGCGACTTCCCGAGGGCGATGGCGGCCCGGACGATGGCGGCCTCCTGGGACCCGGGACGCTCGACCCCGTCCACGAACGACCGGTCGATCTTCAGGTAGTCCGCCATCGTGAAGTGCCGGAGGTAGTCGAGGCTGGCGTAGCCCGTCCCGAAGTCGTCGATGGCGATCTTGACACCGAGGTCCTTCAGGCGCAGCAGCGCCGCCTTCGCCCCGTCCACGTCGTGCACGAGATCGCTCTCGGTGATCTCGAAGCACAGCCGGGAGGCGTCGAGCCCCGTGCGGGCGAGCACCTCGCCGACGACGTCGTGGAGCTCGTGCGAGGCCAGCTGGCGGGCCGAGAGGTTCACGGCCACCTGGACCCGCTCACCACCGGGCAGCTCGGGCCATGCCGCCGCCAGCTCGCAGGCACGGTCGAGGACCCACCAGCCGAGGGGCACGATGAGCCCGGTCTCCTCGGCGAGGGGGATGAACAGGCCGGGCATCATCAGCCCGTGCTCGGGTCGGTGCCACCGCACGAGCGCCTCGACGTGGGTCATCGCCCCGTCGGCGAGGCGCACGGCCGGCTGGAAGTGCAGCTCGAACTCCTCGGCCTCGATGGCGTTGCGCAACGCCTGCTCGAGGGCGAGCTCTTCGAGCTTGCGCTGGTCGAGGTCCTCGGCGAACACGACGTGCTGATCGCGTCCCTGGGCCTTGGCTCGGTACATGGCCACGTCGGCGTTGCGCATGAGCGTGTCCGGCGACCCGGAGCCGTCGGGGCTGAGGGCGATGCCCACGCTGGCGGTGACGAACACCTCGCCGTCGCCGAGGGCGAAGGGCTCGGCGAGCACGGCCGAGAAGCGGTCGGCGGCGGCGCGAGCCGAGGCCTCGTCGGGCACCCGGTTGCACACGACCATGAACTCGTCGCCGCCGAAGCGGCCCAGCGTGTCCCCGGCGCGCAACGGCTCGCGCAGCCGCTCGCCCGCCAGCCGCAGCAGCTGGTCGCCGAGCTCGTGGCCCACCGAGTCGTTGATCACCTTGAAGCGGTCGAGATCGAGGAAGAGCACCGCCACGCCGGTGCCCAGGCGCTCGGCCCGCTGCAGCGCCGCGGCGATGCGGGTCCGCAGCAGGGACCGGTTGGGCAGACCGGTGAGGCCGTCGTACAGCGCCTGGTACTCGAGCGTCGACTCGAAGCGGCGGCGCTCGATGGCGATGGCGGCGAGGTTCATGGCCCGGCCCAGCAGGTCGAGCTCGAGCGGGCCGAGCTCCTCGGGCCGCTCGTGGAACACGCTCATGGCGCCGAGCAGCTCGCCCGAGCCCGGCGCGTGCAGGGGCGCGACCCGGCACTGGACCAGGCCGCTGTCGGCGAAGGCCGCCAGATCGCCGAAGCGAGGATCCTCGGCCAGGTCGTAGACCACGAAGCCCCCGGCGGCCGCCCGGATCTCGTCGGCCTCGGTGGACTGCGGGCTGAAGCCGTCGAGGACGTTGACCACGGCCCGGGGCAGGCTCGGGGCCGCCCGCACGCGGATCGCTCCGTCGGCGTCGAGCATCCCGATCGCACAGCGCGAGGCGGGGATCCCGTGCTCGGTCATCTGCGTGATCTTCTGGAGGGTGATCTCCAGCGGCGCACCGCGCGCGATGGCCTCGAGGAGCTGGGCCTGCTCGGTGAGCAGGTCCTCGGCCTTGCGCCGGGCGGTGACGTCCCGGAGGTTGACCACCAGCCCACCCACCACCGGGTCGTCGGTGAGGTCGGCGATGACCACGTCGAAGATGCGCCAGGAGCCGTCGTGGTGGCGCACCCGGATCTCGGGGGCCCGACCCCCGACGCCCGTCCCACGCTCCTGGAAGGCGCGGCTGATGGCCGGCAGGTCGTCGGGGTGGACGAGGTCCTGGTGCGACCGGCCGACGAAGTCCTCGGCCCGCAGGCCGAGCAGCTGCTCGACCGCCGGGCTGGCGTAGGTCACCGCTCCTCGGGATCGGCGACCACGACGAGGTCGGAGCCGCCCTGCACCAGCCGTTGGGCCCACCGCTCGCTGTGGTGCAGCTGCGCCTGCGCCCGAGCCAGGTCGGTGATGTCGCTGCAGGTGAGGATCATCCCCTGGACCGAGGGGTGATCGAACAACGGGGCGGCGCTGACGTTCATGACCCGCTCGGACCCGTCGGCCGCCACCAGGCGGTAGGCCGTCGGCATCCCCTGCTCGCCCCGAGCGGTCACCTCCTCCCACTCGCGGGCTGCGTGCGCCACGTCGTCGGGGTGCACCAGCTCGAGGCAGGAGCGACCGAGCACGGCCTCGGGCCGGTACCCGAGCCGGGCCTCGGCCGACGGGCTCACCCAGGTCAGCACCGTGTCCCGGTCGGCGACCGCGACCACGTCGGAGATGCTGCGCACGATGGCCTCGCTCCAGGCCTCGCCCCGCCAGGGCGCGGCTTCAGACCTCCCGGCAGCAGCCGGTCCGACCGGGCGCAGCGCGCGGGCTCCCTCCGGTGCACCGGCGCCAGTGGCCTCCGACCCCCGGCCCGGCTCGAACATGCTGATGGTGATCCTCCTCGGACGGGACCGGCGGCGGGTCCGGCTCCGCACGCGGCGAACCACGCGAGGCGTTCCGCCGCCCGGTGATCCCATCGGCCGGGCGACCGCCGTCGTTAGCCGTTCGCTGCCCCGACCTCGCGCACCACCAGGGGGTCCGCCGGGGACGACGAGGTCCCCGGGACCGGACGAGTAGGTTGGCAGGCCGTGGAGACGCTGCCCGGCCTCGGGCCCGACGAGGGCGCCGCCGAGCACACCTACGGCGTCGCCGAGCTCGTCGACCGAGCCGCGGCCGCCCTCCAGCGGGCCTTCCCCGCCGAGGTGTGGGTCACCGGCGAGATCCGCGCCCTGCGCACCCAGGACCTGCCCGGCGGGCTGCCGGGCTCGCGCCACGTGTACTTCACCCTCGTCGAGCCCGGGACGACCGGCACCCCGGGCGCCGTGCTCCCGGTGGTGCTGTGGGACAGCGCCCGGCGGGCCGTGAACCGGACGCTCGTGCGGCGGGGCGACGGCCCTCCACTGGTGCGGATGGGCGACGGGGTGCAGGTGCGGGTGCGCGGGGGGCTCGACGTCTACGGGCCCCGGGCCCAGGTCCAGCTGCGGATGACCGCCATCGACCCCGCCTTCACGCTCGGGCTGCTCGAGTCCGAGCGCGACCGCGTCCTCGCCGTGCTCGCCGCCGAGGGGCTCGTCGAGCGGAACCGGGCTCTGCCGGCACCACGGGTGCCCTGGCGCATCGGCCTCGTGACCGCGGCCGACAGCGCGGCCGCGGCCGACTTCCTCCACGAGCTCGAGACGAGCGGGCTGCACTGGCACGTGCTCCTCGCCCCGACCCGCGTGCAGGGCGTCGGCGCCCAGCACGAGATCGCCGCCGCGGTGGCCGCCCTGGCCCGCCGGCCGATCGACGTCGTGGCGCTGGTGCGCGGCGGCGGGGCCCGCACCGAGCTCGCCGTGTTCGACAGCGAGGAGGTCGGGCGGGCGGTGGCGACGGCGGCGGTGCCCGTGGTCACGGGCATCGGCCACGAGATCGACACCTGCGTCGCCGACCTCGTGGCCCACACCGCCCACAAGACGCCGACGGCGTGCGCCGCCGCGCTGGTGGCGGGAGCCCGGGAGGCGGTCGACCGCGCCGAGCAGGCCTTCGCCGGCATCACCTCGGCCGGCAGCCGACGCGTGGCCGCCGCCGAGGCGACCGTCGCCGCGGCCGGCCGCCACGCCATCGACCGGTCGCGCCACCGCCTGCTGGTCGCCGAGCACCAGCAGTCCCACCTCGGACGGCTCCTGACCGAGCGCACCGCCCGCAGCGCCGCCGCGGCCGGCGGGCGGCTCGAGCGGGCCGCGGTCCGGCTCGAGACCCGGGGCCGCCAACGCCTCCGCGACGCCGGCCGCACCGTCGACGTGCTCACCGGTGAGGTCGCCGGCCGGTCCCGCCGGGCCCTGACGGCCGCCGCCGTCCGGTTCGAGGTGGCCGAGGCGACCACCACGGCGCTCGACCCCGCCCGTGCCCTGGCCCGAGGCTGGACCATCACCCGCGACGCCGACGGACGGGTGCTGCGCGACGTCGACGCCGCCCGCCGAGCCGGGACCCTGCACACGACCTTCGTCGACGGCGTGGTTCCCAGCCGGGTCGACCCCACGTCCGCGCCGGACCACACGCCCCCACGGGAGGACGACGATGGCTGAGCCCACCACCGACGACGCCGCCACCGTGGCCGACGGGGTGGGCTATGCCGCCGCCGTCGCCGAGCTGGAGGAGATCCTGGCTCGCCTCGACGACGAGGCGCTCGACGTCGACGTCCTCGCCGACGAGGTGCGCCGGGCCGCCGAGCTCATCCGACTGTGCCGCCGGCGCATCGAGGCCGCCCGGGTCGAGGTGGAGCGCGTCGTCGCCGAGCTCGGGCCGGTCGCCGCCGAGGCGCCGGGAGGTCCGGCGGGAGAACGGGACGCCGCCGATACGCTGACGGACGGTGACGACGCCTGACCCCGACGCCGGCACCGACGCCGGCAGCGCCCCACGCCGGTGGCCCGACGACGGGCCGACGGCCGTGCGCGTGGTCGCCGGCCCCGTGCGCGACCGCATCGCCGGCATCCTCGAGGCCGAGCAGCGACGGTGGTCCGTCGTGGACGCCGACCTGGCCCAGCCGCTGGCCTCGATCGCTCGCTTCGTGCTCGGCGGGGGGAAGCGCCTGCGCCCCGCCTTCTGCTACTGGGGCTTCCGGGCCGCCGGTGGTGCCCCCGACGACCCGGTGGTGATCGACGTCGGGGCCGCCTTCGAGTTCCTCCACGCCTTCGCCCTCATGCACGACGACGTGATGGACGGCTCCACCACCCGCCGCGGCCTGGCCACCATCCACACCGAGTACGCCGGCCTGCACCGGGAGCACGACTGGCGGGGCGAGCCGCGCCGCTACGGCGAAGGCGTGGCCATCCTCGCCGGCGACCTCTCGGCGGTGTTCGCCGACCGCCTGGTGGCGACCACCCCGCCGGTGGCTCGCCACCTCTGGCACGAGCTGAAGGTGGAGATCGACGTCGGGCAGTACCTCGACCTGCTGGGCACGGCCCGGGGCGGGACCGACCTGGCCGCCGCCCGACGGATCGCCCGCTACAAGTCCGGCAAGTACACGATCGAGCGACCCCTCCACATCGGCGCCGCCCTCGCCGGCCGCTTCGAGCCGCTCGAGGCCACGCTGTCGGCCTACGGCGCGCCGCTGGGCGAGGCGTTCCAGCTGCGCGACGACATCCTCGGCGCCTTCGGCGACAGCGCCCGCACGGGCAAGCCGGTGGGCGACGACCTCCGCGAGGGCAAGCCCACCCCCCTGCTGGCGGTGGCCGCCCAGCGCTGCGCCGGAGCGGACGCCGACCTGCTCGGGCGGGTCGGCGCGGCCGACCTCGGTGAGGAGGAGGTGGCGAAGCTGCAGGCCCTCCTGGAGGGCTGCGGCGCCCGCGACGACATCGAGCTGCGCATCCGCGCCCTCACCGACGAGGCGGTGACGGCGCTCGAGGCCGGGCCCGTGACCGGCGAGGCTCGGGCCGCGCTGACCGAGCTGGCGGCCTTCGTCTCCTCACGCGACGCCTAGGCACCGCCGCCGAGGCGGTCGGCCGAACCGATGCGAGATCCTCGCCCCCCGCACCCGGCGCCGTCCGCTCGACCCTCGTAGCATGACCCGAGATGTCCCCGAGGGCGCGATGACGACGGCGACCGGTCCGGCGGCGGGAGGGCGTGGCCTCGGCCGGGTCGCCGCGCTGACCGAGCAGGCCGTCGACCCCGACATCGCTGCGCTGGTGCTGCGCTTCGGCCGGGACGCCCTCGTCCTGCTCGACCCGAGCGGGTGCGTGTCGTGGACGAGCCCGGCCACGTCGGCACTGCTCGGCTACGAGCCGCACGCGCTGGTGGGCCAGAGCATGGTCGACCTCGCCCACCCCGACGACCTCGGTCGCGCCCTCGAGCACGGTGCCGAGGCGCTCGACACCGACACCGAGCTCGACCCCGTCCTGGTGCGCATCCGACAGGGCGACGGCACGTGGCGCCACGTGGAGGTCGCCGCCGGCACCGTCGCTGACGACGTCGGGACCGTGACGGGCGTGGTGCTGAACCTGCGCGACGCCGACGACCGCATCCGCGCCGAGGAGGCGCTGCGCCGCAGCGAGGAGCGGTTCCGCACCCTCGTGCAGCACAGCACGGACGCCGTCGTGGTGATCGACGACGCCACCCACATCACCTACGCCAGCCCCGCCGTCGAGAACCTCTTCGGTCGTCCACCGGCCGCGTTCTTGGGCACCGACGGCCACTCGTACGTGCACCCCGAGGACGCCGGCCTCCTGACCGAGTTCCTCCGCGTGGTGGAGGTGCCCGGGCTCGCCCTGACCCGCGAGCTGCGCGTCCTCGACGGCGACGAGGTCTGGCGGTGGGCCGAGGTGACCGCCACCAACCTGCTCGACGACGAGACCGTCGAGGGCGTGGTGATCCACATCCGGGACGTGAGCGAGCGCCGGGCGGCCGAGGACGCCCTCCGCGAGAGCGAGCGGCTCTTCCGCTCCCTGGCCCAGTCCTCGCCCACGGGCATCTACCGCCAGGATGCGGCCGGACGGTGCGTGTACGTCAACGAGCGCTGGCAGGAGATCACCGGCCTCTCCGGCGACGAGGCCCTCGGCGACGGGTGGCGCCGGATCGTGCACCCCGACGACCGGGCCTGGCTGGGCGTCGAGCCCGACAGCGGGACCCCACCCCCGCTGCAGGCCGAGTTCCGCGTCGTGCGCCCCAACGGGGAGGTCCGATGGGTCGCCATCCGAACGGCACCCATCGTGGACGGGCACGATCGCGTGACCGGCACCGTCGGCACCCTCGAGGACATCACCGACCGGATCGAGGCACACCGGGACAACCAGCGGCTCATCGACATCTTCGAGGCGACCAACGACCTCGTCGGCATCAGCGACCCCGAGGGGCGCCTCCTCTACCTCAACCAGGCCGCCCGACGGTTCTTCGAGCTGCCCGACCACGGCGGGCTCGACGGGTTGAACCTCGCCGACCGGCTGTCGCCCACCGTCATCGAGCGCCTGGTCACCGAGATCGTGCCCCAGCTCGACGCCGACGGCATGTGGAGCGGCGAGCTCACCCTCGTCCGCAACGACGGGTCGCCGGTGCCGGTGCTCGCCCAGCTGCTGGTGCACCGCGACAACGACGGCCGCATGGAGTTCTTCTCGGCCGTCATGCACGACATCTCCGAGCGCAAGCAGTTCGAGTCGGCGCTCGCCCACCAGGCCACCCACGACCCCCTCACCGGCCTGCCCAACCGCAGCCTGCTGCTCGAGCGGCTCGGCATCTCCCTCGAGCGGGCCCGGCGCCGCGGCGGTCGGGTCGCCGTGCTGTTCCTCGACCTCGACCACTTCAAGGTCGTCAACGACAGCCTGGGCCACGCCCTCGGCGACCGTCTGCTGCTCGCCATCGCAGATCGGCTCGCGTCGGCCCTGCGGCCCGGCGACACCATCGCCCGCTTCGGCGGTGACGAGTTCGTCGTGCTGTGCCAGGACCTCCACGGTCGGGCCGACGCCATCGCCATCGCCGAGCGCATCAACGGCGCCGTGAGCGGCCCCTTCGTCATCGACGAGGTGGAGGTCTTCGTGGGGATGAGCATCGGCATCGCCTTTCCCGACCGGCTCACGGCCGAGACCGATCCGGCCACGCTCATCCGCGACGCCGACGCCGCCATGTACCGCGCCAAGGAGCGGGGACGAGGCCGCTGGGAGGTGTTCGACAACGCCATGCGGGCGAGCGCCGTCGACCGGCTCGACATCGAGAACGCGCTGCGACGCGCCCTCGAGCGACGCGAGCTGCGGGTCCACTACCAGCCCGTCGCCGACCTGCGCACCGGCGAGGTCGTCGGGGTCGAGGCGCTGCTGCGCTGGGAGCACACCGAGCGCGGGCTGCTCCTCCCGGGCGAGTTCATCGCCGTGGCCGAGGAGACCGGCCTGATCGTGCCGATCGGCTCGTGGGTCCTCGAGCAGGCCTGCCGCCAGCTGGTGCGGTGGGACGCGGCGGTCCCGACGGCCACGCCGCTGTCGCTGGCCGTGAACCTGTCCGGCCGCCAGCTCGGCCATCCCGGCCTCGTGGACGGCATCGGCGAGGTCCTCGGCGAGACCGGCATCGACCCCGCCCGGGTGGAGCTGGAGATCACCGAGAGCGTCCTCATGGACGACGTCGAGATGTCCCAGGACACCCTGGCCCGGCTGCGCAGCCTCGGCGTGCGCCTGGCCGTGGACGACTTCGGGACCGGCTACTCGTCGCTGTCCTACCTGCGGCGCTTCCCCGTCGACCTGCTCAAGGTCGACCGCTCCTTCGTCGACGGGTTGGGATCCGACCCGTCCGACTCGGCCATCGCCGCGGCCGTGATCAGCCTGGCCCACACGCTCGGCCTGCACGCCGTCGCCGAGGGCGTCGAGACCGCCGAGCAGCTGGCGGAGCTGCGCGCCCTCGGCTGCGACCGGGCGCAGGGGTTCCTCCTCGCCCGGCCGGCGCCCGGTGACGCCGTCGCCGAGCTGCTCGCCCAGGGGCCGCGCTGGTGAGGCTCCCACGCCGGCCCGGGCGCAGCCCCGGATCGGTGGATCGGTGGATCGGTGGATCGGTGGATCGGTGGGGGCGAGGTGGGGGCGAGGTGCAAGGATGGGCGCCATGGGCGTGATCGACCGGCGCGACGGCCTGGAGGTGCTCGACCGCGAGGAGTGCCTGGAGCTGCTCGCCGCCGGGGCGGGCGGTGTGGGCCGGGTCGCCATCGTCGAGGGCCGGCACCCGGTGATCCTGCCGGTCAACTACGCGATGGACGGCGACCGGGTGGCGTTCCGCACCTCGCCCGGCACCAAGCTCGACGCCGCGCTGCGCGACGCCGGTGGCCTTCGAGATCGACCACCTCGACGACGACGACCGGATCGGCTGGAGCGTCGTCGTCCGCGGTCGCAGCGAGGCCGTCGTCGACCCGCGCACGCGGGACCGCCTCGAGGCGCTCGGCGTGCGCCCCTGGTCCGACGTCGAGAAGTCGAACTGGGTCACCATCGCCCCCGAGACGGTGACCGGCCGCCGCATCCCACCCCACACCTGACGGGCGCGGGCGCGCCATCCGCCCGAACGCCCCACCACGGGGATCTGGTCATGACATCGAGCGTCCCAGCGCGCAGAACCATGACGAGAACGCCCATCTCCACGGGGTTCGGCGGTAGGGTGGCCGCTGCACGCACACGGGGGCCCGGCGCACCGGGCTGAGATCGGGGCTGCGGCCCCGGACCGTCCGAACCTGATCCGGGTCATGCCGGCGCAGGGAGCTCGCGTCCGTTCCGCCGCCCCGTGCTCGCCGGCCGCTCGGTCCCCGACCCCGACCCCGACGCGGAGCCGCACGTGGCCATCGCCCGGCTGCACCTCATCACGCCGACGACGATCGACGACGCGGCACGCCGCGACCGACGCCGCACTGGCCGCAGGCGTGCGCTGGCTGCAGGTCCGCCAGAAGGCCGGCTCGGACCGCCGGCGGCTCGCCGTGGTCGCCGAGCTCGTCCACCGCAGCCACGGCACGGGGGGGACCTGCGTGGTCAACGATCGCGCCGACCTGGCGTTCGCCGCCGGGGCCGACGGCGTGCACCTGGGCCTCGACGACCTGCCCGTCGCCGACGCCCGCCGGCTGCTCGGGCCCGACGCCGTCATCGGCGCGACCTGCCGTGATGCCGACGACGCCCGCCGGGCCCAGGACGCCGGCGCCTCCTACCTCGGCGTGGGGCCGGCCTACCGGTCGCGCACCAAGACGACCGGCCTGCCCGACCCCGTCGGCCCGGCGGGCATCGCCGCCGTGGCTGCGGCCGTCCGGTTGCCCGTCATCGCCATCAGCGGCATCACCCTCGACCGGGTGCCCGAGCTGCTCGACGCCGGCGCCCACGGCGTCGCCGTGGTGGCTGCGGTGTACGGGGCCGAACGGCCGGGCGACGCCGCCGCCGCGCTGCTCGAGGCCGTCGGCGAGGCGACCCCGCTGCGGAGACGAGCCGGTGAGGGTGGTCGTCGTCGGGGGCGGCGTCATCGGCCTCGCCGTGGCGTGGCAGGCGGCCCGGCGCGGCGCGGACGTGGTGGTGGTCGACGAGCGGCCCGGCCGCGGCGCGTCGTGGGTGGCGGGCGGGATGCTGGCCCCGGTGGCCGAGGCCTACGAGGGCGAGGAGGCGCTGCTGCGGCTCGGCCTGGCGTCGGCCGCCCGTTGGCCGCTTCGCCGCCGACCTGGCCGGCGCGGCCGGGGCGGACCTCGGCTACTCGCGCAACGGGACGATGGTCGTGGCCCGCGACCCGGACGAGGCGGCCGAGCTGGGGCGCCTGCACGACCTGCAGACGCGGCTGGGCCTCGCCGCCGAGCGGTTGACGTCCCGAGCGGCCCGGCGACTCGAGCCGGCGCTGGCCCCCACCGTGCGGGGGCGCTCTGGCTCGCCGATGACCACCAGGTCGACAACCGGCTCCTCGTCGCCGGCCTGCTGACCGCCGCCGACCGGGCCGGGGTCGGCTTCGTCACCCAGCCGGCGTCGCGGCTGGCCGCGGGTGCCGTCGGCCTGGCCGACGGGGGGTCGCTCGCCGCCGACGGCGTCGTGGTCGCCACCGGTGCCCACCCCGTGCCGATCAGCACGCCCGACGGCGACACGGTCACCTTGCCGGTTCGACCGGTCAAGGGCCAGATCCTCCGGGTGCAGGCGACGCCGGGCGCGGTGTGCCCCACCCACACGGTGCGCGGGCCCGGCATCTACGTGATCCCCCGCCCCCACGGCGAGATCGCCATCGGCGCCACGTCCGAGGAGCGCGGCTTCGACACCACCGTCACCAGCGGGGCGGTGCTCGAGCTGCTCCGGGACGCCTGGGAGCTGCTCCCGGGACTGGCCGAGACGACCTTCGTCGAGGCGGTCGCCGGCCTCCGACCGGGCACCCCCGACAACGCCCCACTGCTCGGGCCGCTCGACCCCACCGGTGACGGTCCCGGAGTCGTCGTGGCCACCGGCCACTACCGCAACGGCGTGCTGCTGGCCCCGATCACGGCCGATCTCGTGGTGTCCTGCCTGCTCGACGGAGGGCCGACCGACGACGAGGCCGCCGCCCTGCTCGCCCCGTGCCGACCCGACCGCTTCACGGAGGTGGCGGCGTGCAGGTGACCGTGAACGGCGAGGCCACCGAGGTCGACGACGGCGCGACGATCGCCGACCTCGTCGACGGCCACCTGCCCAGCCCGCGCGGCGTCGCCGTCGCGGTCAACGCCGAGGTCGTGCCCCGATCCACCTGGCCCGACGTCGCCCTCCACGACGGCGACCGGGTCGAGCTGCTGACCGCTGCGCAGGGAGGCTGAGCCGTGACCGAGCCCGCTCCGACATCGCCACCGCCCGAGGACCGCACGACCGACGACCCGCTGGTCATCGGCGGCATCTCCTTCACGTCCCGGCTCATCACCGGCACCGGCGGCGCCCCCAGCCTCGAGGTCCTCGAGGACGCCCTCGTCGCGTCGGGCACCCAGCTCACCACCGTCGCCCTCCGCCGGATCGACCCCTCGGCCTCCGGGTCCCTGCTCGACGTCATCGACCGCGTCGGCGCTCGCGTGCTGCCCAACACCGCCGGCTGCTACACGGCCCAGGAGGCGGTCCTCACCGCCAAGCTGGCCCGCGACGCGTTCGAGACCGACTGGGTGAAGCTCGAGGTCATCGGCGACGACCGCACGCTGCTGCCCGACGCCGCCGAGCTCCTCGACGCCGCCGAGCAGCTCGTCGACGACGGCTTCGTGGTGCTGCCCTACACCACCGACGACCCGGTCGTGGCCCGGCGCCTGGCCGCGATCGGCTGCGCCGCGGTCATGCCGCTGGGGTCGCCCATCGGGTCCGGTTCGGGGATCCGCAACCCGTACAACCTCGCCATCATCCGCGAGCAGGTCGACGTCCCGGTGATCCTCGACGCCGGCATCGGCACCGCCTCCGATGCCGCGCTGGCGATGGAGCTCGGGTGCGACGCCGTGCTCCTCGCCACTGCGGTGACCCGGGCCCAGGACCCCGTGCGGATGGCCACGGCGATGCGCCTCGCCGTGGAGGCCGGCCGCCTCGCCCGCCGGGCCGGACGCATCCCCCGCAAGCTCTACGCCGAGGCGTCGACGTCCTTCGACGGGATGCCGCAGCTGGTGCCGCCGGTGGGCGACGGCGGTGCCACCGCGGCCAGCCGCGACGACGGAGGGTCATGATGACCACGCCCCCGTGGCCCACCCCCCTGTCCCCGCTGCTCGTGCTCACCGACCGCCGCCTGCTGCCACCGGGTCGAGCGCTCGCCGAACAGGTCAGCGCCGCCGTCGAGGGCGGAGCGCGAGCGGTGGTGCTGCGGGAGAAGGACCTGCCGAGGCCCGAGCGTCGACGGCTGGCCGGCGCCCTGCTGCCGATCCTGCACGCCCAGGGCGGGCGGCTCCTGGTCGCCAGCGACGCCGCCCTCGCGGACGAGGTCGGCGCCGACGGCGTGCACCTGGCCGCAGCCGACCCGACGCCAGGCCGACGCGACGGCGGCGGCATCGTCGGCCGATCCACCCACACCGTCGACGAGCTCGTCACCGCCCAGCGGGAGAGGATCGCCTACGCCACCTGCTCGCCGGTCTTCGCCACCCGGTCCAAGCCCGGGTACGGGCCGGCCCTGGGCCTCGAGGGACTGGCCGCGCGGTGCCGACGGGTGCTCGTGCCCGTGTACGCGCTGGGCGGGATCACCGCCGCCCACGTCGCCGGCTGTCGCCGCGCCGGCGCCGCCGGCGTGGCGGTGATGGGCGAGGTGATGCGAGCCGCCGACCCTGCGGCCACCGTCCGCTCGCTGCTCGACGAGCTGGCCCTTGATCCGGCCCGGGTGGCGACATGACGCCGCCGGTCGCCCTCACCATCGCCGGGTCGGACTCCGGCGGCGGGGCCGGCATCCAGGCCGACCTGCGCACCTTCGCGGCCCACCGCGTCCACGGCGCGTCGGCCGTCGCCGCCCTCACGGCACAGAGCACCACCGAGGTGCGGGCGGTGCTGCCCACGCCGGCCGACTTCCTGGTCACCCAGATCGAGACGGTGCTCGACGACCTGCCCGTCGCCGCGGTCAAGACGGGCATGCTCGCCACATCGGCGAACGTCACCGCGGTCGCCGGCCTGGCCGCCGCTGGACGCCTGCCGAACCTCGTCGTCGACCCGGTGATGGTCTCCTCCAGCGGTCACCGGCTCCTCGACGTCGACGCCGAGCAGGCCTACGTGCGCGACCTGTTCCCGGCCGCCGAGGTGATCACCCCGAACTGTCGCGAGGCCGCCGTCCTGCTCGGCGTCGCCGCCATCGCGACCCACGGCGAGCAGCGCGAGGCGGCCCAGGCGCTGGCCGCGCTGGGCCCGGGCATCGTGGTCGTCAAGGGCGGGGATCTCGTCGATCCCGACGACCTCGACCGGTCGGTCGACGTCGTCGCCCACGGCGACGAGATCGAGCTCCTGCCGGCGCCGCGCATCGAGACCCGCAACAACCACGGGACCGGCTGCTCGTTCGCCAGCGCGGTGGCCGCCGGGCTGGCACTCGGGCACAGCCCACTCGAGGCGGTGCGCGACGCCAAGGCCTTCGTCACCGCCGCCATCGCCGGCGCCGCCCGCTGGCGGCTCGGCGCCGGCCACGGTCCCATCGACCACCTCGGGTGGGAGCGCCGCACCTGACCGCTCCACCCGGCCCGACCGGCCCGATCCGGTCCCACCCGACCCGATCCCATCCGCCCGACCCGCCCGACCCGCCCGACCCGCCCGACCGACCGACCGACCGACCGACCCGATCCCGTCCGACCGACCGACCCGACCGACCCGCACGAGAGGCACCACGATGACCATCGCCGACGACGAGACCCGCACCACCGACGCCGGGCCGAGCCGGCCCCTCGACCCGCCCGCCGCCGAGGGCAGCACCCCACCCATCCCCGCCAGCCGGGGCGCCCGGCGCAAGGTCCACGTCACCGGCAGCCGAGCGGATCTGCAGGTGCCCTTCGTCGAGGTCGACCTCGGCGACTCCCCGGGACCTGATGGTCCGGTGGCGAACCCGCCGGTGCGGCTCTACGACACGAGCGGTCCGGGCGGCGATCCCCACTCGGGCCTCGCGCCGCGTCGTCTCGCCTGGATCCTCGAGCGGGGCGACGTCGAGGCCATCGAGGGGCGGGCCCCCTCCCTGCGTGACGACGGCCGCCGGGCCGCCCGCGCCGGCACCGCCCCCGAGCTGCAGTGGCACGGCCGGGAGCGCACCGTGCTGCGGGCGAGGCCTGGCGCCACCGTCACCCAGATGCACTACGCCCGCCGGGGGGAGATCACGCCCGAGATGGAGTTCATCGCCATCCGCGAGGGCGTGAGCGCCGAGAAGGTGCGCGACGAGGTGGCCCGGGGCCGGGCCATCATCCCCTCCAACATCAACCACCCGGAGTCCGAGCCGATGATCATCGGCCGCGAGTTCCTGGTGAAGGTCAACGCCAACATCGGCAACTCGGCGGTGACCTCGTCGATCGCCGAGGAGGTCGAGAAGCTCAGCTGGTCGACGGCGTGGGGCGCGGACACGGCCATGGACCTGTCGACCGGCCCCGACATCCACACGACCCGCGAGTGGATCCTGCGCAACAGCCCGGTGCCCATCGGCACCGTGCCCATCTACCAGGCCCTCGAGAAGGTCGACGGCCAGCCCGCCGAGCTCACGTGGGACATCTACCGGGACACCCTGATCGAGCAGGCCGAGCAAGGCGTCGACTACTTCACCATCCACGCCGGTGTCCTGCTGCGCTACGTGCCCCTGACCGCCAAGCGGGTCACCGGCATCGTCAGCCGGGGCGGCTCGATCCTGGCCGCGTGGTGCCTGGCCCACCACCGTGAGAACTTCCTCTACACGCACTTCGAGGACATCTGCGAGATCATGGCCGCCTACGACGTCGCCTTCTCGTTGGGCGACGGGCTCCGGCCCGGCAGCATCGCCGACGCCAACGACGAGGCCCAGTTCGGCGAGCTGCAGACCCTCGGCGAGCTGACCGAGATCGCCTGGCGCCACGACGTGCAGGTGATGATCGAGGGTCCCGGCCACGTGCCGATGCACAAGATCGCCGAGAACGTCGACCTCCAGCGGGAGGTCTGCCACGAGGCGCCCTTCTACACACTCGGACCGCTCACCACCGACACCGCGCCCGGCTACGACCACATCACCTCGGCCATCGGCGCCGCGATGATCGGCATGTTCGGCACCGCGATGCTCTGCTACGTCACCCCCAAGGAGCACCTCGGGCTGCCCAACCGCGAGGACGTCAAGCAGGGGGTCATCGCCTACAAGATCGCCGCCCACGCCGCCGACCTGGCCAAGGGCCACCCCGGGGCGCAGCAGTGGGACGACGCCCTCAGCAAGGCCCGCTTCGAGTTCCGCTGGGAGGACCAGTTCAACCTGGCCATGGACCCCGACACCGCCCGCTGCTACCACGACGAGACCCTGCCGGCCACGCCGGCCAAGACCGCCCACTTCTGCTCGATGTGCGGGCCCAAGTTCTGCTCGATGCGGATCACCCAGGACGTGCGCGACTACGCGGCCGAGCACGGCCTCGACCCCGAGAGCGATGCCTGGCAGGCCATCGACCTCGGGATGAAGGAGAAGTCGACCGAGTTCGTCGAGACGGGCGCGCAGGTGTACCGCGAGGCAGGCGACTGAGCCGCGGTGGGGGCGAGCCGGCCGCGTCGAGCGCACCGGGTCGAGCTCCCCGGCCGGACACGACGCCCGCCGCACCGGGAGGTCGTGGTGCCGACGTCGACCGCCGCGCTCGTCGGCGGCGAGGGCAGCGCCGCGCCACCGATAGCCCGACGGCCTCCGCTACCGTCGCCCGGCGATGGGCCGCCGCCCGACCGACCCCCGCACCGCCCCGACCGCCCACCCCGGCCGCCCCCTGTCGTCCCGGGTCGCGCCGGCGCTGATCGCCGCCCTGGTCACCCTGACCGCTGCCGGCTGCGTCGGCCGCAAGGGCGGCAACGACACCGATCCGCTGCCGCCGCAGAACCAGGTGCTCGAGCCCACCGGGCCGGCGCCGACGACCACCCCGGCCACCACCGCACCGGCCACCACCACGCAGACGACGAGCACGCCGTCGTCCACGACGGCGGCCCCCACCTCGACCACCACCGCGACGCCGGCCGCGGCCCCGACCGGCCCGCCGTACGCGGTCGGGTCGGTGACCGCCACCTACGTCGACCCGACCCGCCCGACCGGCCCCCGCGGCAACGTCGCCGGCGCGCCCACCCGGACGCTGCGCACGACGGTGCGCTACCCATCGTCGGCACCCGCAGGCACGCCCGACGGTGCGCTCCCGCCCGCCCCCGGGCCGTTCCCGCTGCTCGTGTTCGCCCACGGCTTCAACATCGACACCGCTGCCTACGCCGAGGCGCTGCGGGGCTGGGCCGCCGCCGGGTACGTGGTGGCCGCTCCCGAGCTGCCGCTCACCAGCACCGCCCTGCCCGGCCCGGCGGTCGAGACCGATCTGCCCAACCAGCCCGCCGACCTCGGCACGGTCATCACCAACGTGCTCGCCGCCTCGAACGGGCCCGGCCCCTTCGGCGGGCTCGTCGACCCGAACCGCATCGCCGTGCTCGGCCACAGCGACGGCGGCAACACGGTGGCGGCCATGGCGGCCAACTCGTGCTGCCGTGATCCACGGGTGAAGGCGGTCGTCGCCTACGCGCCGGAGCAGGCCTTCTTCCCGTCGACGTGGTTCGGCGGCGCCAACCCGCCGCTGCTCGTCGTGCACGGCACCGGCGACACCATCACCCGCTACGCCAACGGCAAGGCCATCTACGACGGCGCCTCGGCGCCGAAGTACCTGCTCACCGTGCAGGGTGGCTCACACCTCGGCCCGCTCCAGGACCCCTCGCTCCGGGCCATGGTCGACCCCGTGGTCCTCGACTTCCTGCGGGCCGAGCTCACGGGTGACGCCGGCGCCCTCGCCGCCATGAGGGCCGCCGGCTCGGTCGCCCCGCTGTCGCTCGTCGGCTCGCCCTGACCTCGGACCCACCCCGCCGGCGGTCGGCCACGCGACGGTCGCACTCCGCCCCCGATCGCGACAGCGGCTGATGACAGGGTCGCGGCGAGGGCTGTGCGAAGATCGCGGCCGTGTCGGAGATGGCTGAGCGGGAGACGCTGACGCGCGACGCGGTCGTCGCCGCCGCCCGCGACCAGATCCAGACCAAGGGGCTCGACGCCCTCTCGCTGCGACAGGTCGGCGCCGCGCTCGGCGTCACCGCCCCGGCGCTGTACGCCTACGTCAAGGACAAGCGCGACCTCCTGCGAGGCGTCGCCGAAGGCGAGTTCCGGCGCCTGCTCGACCGCTTCGCCGAGGTCACCGAGACCGACCCGCTGGAGCGGATGCGCCACCTGAGCACGGTCTACGTCGGCTACGCCGTCGAGAACCCCGAGCTGTTCAAGACGATGTTCGTCTTCCCGCCCGAGCTGTCCCTGGGGGAGGCCACCGGGGAGGAGCTGCCGATGGCCACCCAGGCGTTCAACTACGCCATCGACGCCGTGCGCGAGGGCATGGCCTCCGGGGCGCTCGCCGACGCCGACCCCACCATCGTCACCTTCGTGTCCTGGACGGCCACCCACGGCCTCGCCAACGTGTTGAACCTGGGCTTCGCGTTCGACGACGCCACCCGCGACCTGCTCGTCGAGACCACCATCGACACGATCCTCAACGGTCTCCGCCCCCGTTGAGGTCGCGGGCCACCCCCGCCCAGGCGTTCCCCGTCACCCCCACCGACCACGAGGAACGCTTCACGGCGGTCAGGACGCGTCGGTGAACAGGGCCAGCGCCTCGTCGACCGGCACCTCGACCACACCGGGCTCGGCCACCACCGCGGCCAGCCACTCCGGGCGCACCACGGCGCTCACCGCGATCGGCGTGTCCAGCTCGGACCACTGCACCATCTGACGGACGTACTCGAGCGCATAGTCGGGCGGTCGCACGTCGCGCGACAGCTCGCTCAGGGCGAACGGATCGGGACCGTCACCGTCACCGGTGGCCGCCACCGCCGCGATGGTGGGCGACCCCGGCCGGATGCCGCCGCCGACCAGCCCCGGCCCGTCTGCCAGCACGACCCCCCGCACCTCGGCGGGCCGGGCCCCGCCGATGAGCAGGGCCAGGTACGCCCCGAGCCCCCGGCCGTGGATCGTGGCCTTGCCCAGGTGCGCGATGGCGGCGTCGACGTCGGCCATGAGGATCTCGGCCGTGTAGCCCCCGCCGATCGGTCGCGTCGAGGCGCCGTGCCCGGTCAGGTCGAGGCCGTAGACCGGTCCGGACCACCCCTGGAGGTGCGTCGGCACGACCGCCGGCGTGCGCTCACCGAGCCCGTGCAGCAGCAGCAGCGGCCGCCCCCACCCCTCGTGGAGCAGGTGCAGCGCCAGGCGGGACCTGCCGTGGCGCAGCCAGACGATGTTGGCCGTCTCGTGGTCGTCGTGGCTCATCGGGGCTCAGCCGCCCGGTGCTCACCGGCGCTCCGACCATCGCCACGCGGGCCGCGGCATCGCCGAGCACCGCGACGACGCCTTCGCAATGCCGCGCCCCCGATCGGCGTCGTCATCGGACCGGGTGCTCGGCGAGGAACTCGAGGACGAGGCCGGCGATGCGCTCGGGCTGCTCGATGTGCACGAAGTGGCCGACGTCGTCGAAGGCCTCGAAGCGGAACACCGGCGGGCGGTAGGGCTCGACGTCGCGGGGCAGGGTCCCCCAGCCCATGACCTCCCGCTGCAGGCCGAGCACACCGAGCACGGGAACGCCGATGCCGGGCAGGCGCTGCATCGACCACTCCGGCCGCCACGGGCCGAAGCCACCCAGGCGCATCGACGGGTCGATCCGCCACCGCCACCCGTCGGCGTCCTCGCGGGCACCGATGGTCACGAGGTACTCGAGCCACTCGATCGACAGCCGGGGGTTCATCTGCTGCCGGCGCTGGGCGAGCCCCTCGAGCGTGGCCGGCTTGCGTTGGCCGTCGGCCACCCGGCGCCGGTGCTCCAGCCACCCCTCGAGCTCGCCCCGCAGCATCTTGGTGCGCTCGTGGTCGGCCACGTCGGGCCAGTTGTTCTTCGACGGGAGCCCGTCGAGGTTCACCAGGTGGGTGAACCGGTGCGGCAGCGCGTGGGCGAGGTCGAGCATGAGACCGGCGCCCTTGGAGTGCCCGAGGAGCACCACCTGCGCCCGGTCGATCGAGCCCAGCACCGCGGCGGCGTCGCGCAGGTCGGCCGCCCAGGAGTAGAGCACCGCTCGCTCGGAGCAACCGTGGCCGCGGGCGTCCCACGACACGACCTGGTAGCCGCCGTCGACGAGCAGCGGGGCGAACACGTCGAAGGTGCCGGCGAAGTCGAAGCCGCCGTGGGCCGCCAGGATGACCGGCGCGGCGGGATCACCCCAGGCGTAGGTGGCGATGCGCAACCCCGACGACGACACCCACCAGCTCCGATCGGGCCGCCGCGCCCCCGGGTACGACCGGACCGTCGGCCCGATCGGCGGCGGCGCGGGCTCCGGCTCCAGCTCATCGGTGACCGTCACGGACCCCGAGCCTAGGAGCCGGCACGCCCGTGCCCACCGAGGCGGGCGCAATGGTCATTGCTGAGTGACGGACGGTCGGCCCGGGGATGACCTTCTCCCCTCCCCCCACGGGGCGATGGGGGGAACCCTGGGTGGCGGAGGCAGCACCCGAGCGGGAGGGTGCCGACCACGATGAGTGCAACACCGACCACCCATGGGATGCCCGGCGGGACGGTGCACTGCCCCGCCTGTGGCGCCGTGCTCCACGGCGAGTCCGCCTGTCCGGCCTGCGCCCTGCCGCTGCGGGGCCGCCTCGCCGCCGACCTGTGGACGATCGACCAGCGCCTCGGCGATCTCGACCGTCGGGAGGCCGAGCTGCAGCGGTCGGTGGCGTCGCTGCACCGGTCGCTGCAGACCGTGGCCACGACGCGCACCGGCCTGCAGCAGGACCGCATCCGGGTGCTCGCCCAGCTGCGGGCCTCGGCCGTGCCGCTGCCTCCGCCCCCGGCCGCGGCGCCCCTCCCGCCGCCCCCACCGCCACGAGGAGCACGACCGCGGCCGACCCCGCCGCCCTCCGCCCTGCCGATCGCCCCGCGCGCCGCTCGGCCGCCGCGTCCCCCGCGGCCGCATCGTGAGCTCGGGCTCGAGCCCATCCAGATCTTCCTGCTGGCCCTCGGCGGCGTGCTGCTCACCGCCGCCGCCCTCGTGTTCGCCATCGTCGCCTGGCCCCGCCTCGACGACCTCGGCCGGGCGCTGGTCCTCGTCGGCGTCACCCTCCTGACCGGCGGGCTGGCCGCCGCCCTGAACAAGCGCCTGCCGGCAACCGCCGAGGCGCTGTTCGCGGTGAGCCTGTGCTTCGCCTACATCGACTGGTACGCGCTGCGGCGCGGTGGCGTCGGGACCGACCTGGACGCGGTGCTGTGGTGGTCGATCGGCGCCGCCACCCTCGGCGGGATCGCCGCCGCCCTCGCTGTCCTCACCCGCCGGGTCGTCCTCCGCCTCGGCGGCACGCTCGGCCTGCAGGCGTCGGTCCTGTTGCTGTTCCTGTGGCTCACCCAGGACGCGCCGGTCCAAGCCGCATGGCTCCACGCCGTCGGCGCCGCCCTCTCCCTCGCCGCCGGCTGGGCGCTGCTGCGCACCACGTGGCGGCCCGCCGGCGTCGCCGTCGCCGTGGGCACCGGTGCCTTCGAGGTGTTCGCCGTCATGGCCGTGCTGGGCGCGCTCGATCCCGTCTACGCGCCGCCAGCCACCGCCCTCGCCCTCCTGGCGCTGGTCGTGCCGCTCGTGACCGCCCGCGTCCTGTGGGATCCCCAGCTGCCCGGTGCGGCCGGCCACGGCTTCGTGGCCACGGCGGCCGCCATCGTGATCGGTGCGGCCATCACCGCATCGGCCGACGTGCTCACCGACGAGAGCCAGCTCGTCGCCGTCGCGGGCGCCGGCGCCCTCGCCGTCCTGGCCGGGTGGGTGCTGCCCCGCAAGGTCGCCCCCGGCACGACCGTCGCCGGTGCGGCGTGGCTGGCCCTCGCCTCCCTGCCCGTCGCCGTCGCGAGCGCCATGTCCGCCCTCACCCCGATCGGCTCCCTCACCGACCGCACCCTGTGGGGCCTCGGGGCCACCGCCCCCGTCCGTGACCTGGTGCAGCTCGTGAGCGGCGACGCCGCCCTGCTGTGGCCCGCGGCGGCGTGCGGCGCGATCCTGCTCGCCACCGCAGCCGCCATGGTGCTCGTCGGGCGGTCGAGGCCGTCGCGGCCCGCCTGGCTCGCGGGACCGGTCTGGCTGGCGGTCGCCGGCCTGGGTGCGTTCGCCCTCCTCACCACCGTCCCGCTCGCCGCCGACGTCCCGCTGGTCGTCGCGGCACTCGCCGGACTGACCGTGGTGGTCGTGGCCGGCGGGGCGGCCACGGTCGCCGATCGTCACGACCACCGGGCCCCGGCCCTGCTGGCGGCCGGGCTCGCGGTGGCCGCCGTGGCCGCCGTGCCGACCGCGGGCTACACCCTCGCCAACCCGTGGCTCAGCGTCGCCGCGCTCGCCGTGATCACCGTCGCCACCGTGATCGGCGCCGTCCTCGTCGGGCCCGAGCGCAGCCGGGTCCTGCTGGTGGCGCTCGGCGGCACCGCCGGGCTCGCACTGGCGCCCGTCACCTTCGCGGCCGCCGGCCGGCCGGACACCGAGGTCACCCTGGCGGCCGCGGTCGCCGGCGGAACGCTCCTGGTGGCCGCCACCTGGCTGGTCACCGCGGCCCGCGAGCGCACGGTCCTCGCCACCCTCGCCGCCGTCGCGCTGGCGAGCGCCACCGTCGTCGCGCCAGCCGGCTGGCCGGTCGCTCCCTGGCTCGTCGTCGCCACCCTGGCCGTGTTCGCCGTGGCGACCGGGGCCACCGTCCCGAGGGTGCCGGCTCGAGAAATGCAGCTCCTGGTCACCGCGGCGTCTGCGGTGGCGGGCCTGACCGCGGTCACCCTGACCGCGGCCGCACTCGACGCGCCCGACCCCGTCGTGGCGCTGACCGCGGCGCTCGCCGGCACCGCCCTCGCCGGTGGTCTCACCGCCTCGCGACGCGACCACGGGCCGCTGCTGAGCGCGGCGCTGGCGGGCTGGGCGTGGTCGGCCGTCAGCGGGTTCGTCGTGATCGGTGCCTGGCGAACCGACCCGTGGCTCACGGTCACCGCCGTGGCCGTCGCCCTCGTGGCCACCGCGGCGGGCGCGGTGCGAACCCTCGACCGCGGCACCCACCTCGTCCTGACGACCGCCGCGAGCTCGCTCGGTCTGGCCCTCACGCCGGTCGCCGTCGCCGCCGGCGGCGCCCTGGCTGGCCCCGTCGTCCTCGCCCTCGCCGCCACCGCCGCCGTCACGCTGCCGCTCACGCTGTGGCTGCGCGGCGAGCAGGCCGACGGCCGCATCGCCGCCGGCCTCGGTGCGGCGGCGCTCGCCGCCGCCCTCACCGCCAGCCCCGCGGGCTGGGCCACCGGGGCGTGGTTCGTCGTGGCCACGTGGACCCTCGCCGCGCTCGCCGCCGGTAGCAGCGCGCCCCGGGCACAGACCACCGGGCTGGCCGGCACGGCGACCGCCGTCGCCGCCGGCACCGGGCTGGTCACCGCCGCCCTCGTGGCCGCCGCGGCCGGTGTCGCCGACGTGACGATCGCGCTCACCGTCGCCGTGGTCGCCTCGGCCGCCGGCGGGCTCGGCACGGCCGCCCGCCTCGATCGCGGGGTCACGCTGCCCGCCGTCGTCGTCGCCTGGGTCGGCACGATCATCGGCGTCGGCGGCACCGCCGGGTTCTGGGCGACGTCGCCCTGGCCCACGGTGGCCGCGCTGGCCGCCGCGTTCGTCGCCACCGCCCTCGCCGCGACCACGAGCCGGAACGCCGACGCCCGGCTCGCGCTGACCGCGGTGGCCGGCACCCTCGGCATCGGCCTCGCCCCCACCGCCGTCGCCGCCGCCGACGGCAGTGGCGCCACATCGGCCTCGCCATCGCCACCGGCGCCGCCACCCTCGTCATCGGCGGCATCGTCGCCCTCCGGCCGCGGCCCGAAGCACTCGCCCTCGCCATCGTCGGCGCCGCCGGGCTCGTCACCGGCCTGGCCGTGACGGCCGACGCCTGGACCCGCGACCCCTGGTACGCCGTCGCCGCCCTGGGCCTCGCCACCGCCGCAGCCATCGTCGCTGCCGTGCTCGCCTGGAACGCCGACGCCCGGCTCGCGCTGACCGCGGTGGCCGGCACCCTCGGCGTCGGCCTCGCCCCCACCGCCGTCGCCGCCGCCGACGGCAGTGGCGCCCACATCGGCCTCGCCATCGCCACCGGCGCCGCCACCCTCGTCATCGGCGCCCAGCTCGCGCTGCGCGATCGTCGGGAGGGCGTGGCCCTGGCCCTGGTCGGCGCCACCGGGCTCGTGACAGGACTCGCCGTCACCGCCGCCGCCTGGACCCGCGACCCCTGGTACACCGTCGCCACCCTCGCCCTCGCCGTCGTCGCCGCCGTCGTGGCGGCCTGGCGGCTCGGCGAGCAGGCCCGCGACGCGGTCGCCGCCCTCGGCCTGGTGGCGGCGCTGGCGCTCGTCGACGTCACGGCCGCGGCGGCTGGTGTGTCGTTCGCAGCGGCCGCCGTCGCGCTGACCGTCGCCGCCGGATGCGCCCTCGTGGGTGCGACGCTGCTGCCTCGCCGAGCCGACCTGTCCCTGCTCGAGCCCGTCGCCGGTGCCGGTCTGGCCCTCGGGATCGCCTTCGCCTTCGCCGAGCCCACGCGTGGTGCCGCCGCCCTGACCGCCGCCGTGCCCGCCCTCGCCCTCGCCGGCCTCGCCCCCGACCGGACCTGGGAGCGGTGGGCCGCCGCCGGCACCGCCGTCGCCGCCACCTGGTCGTGGCTGGCCGTCACCGACGTGACGCTGGTCGAGGCCTACACCCTGCCGGCCGCCGCCCTCGCCCTCGCCGCCGGCTGGGCCGCCCGCCACCGCGTCGACCCCACCGGCCACGAGTTCTCGTGGCTCGTCTACGGCCCCGGGCTGGCGCTGGCCCTGCTGCCCAGCCTGTGGCTGGCTGTCACGACCCCGACCGGCTCGGCGGCACGCGCCGTCACGCTCGCCGTCGTCGGCATCGGTGTGGTGCTGCTCGGCGTGTGGCAGCGGCTCCAGGCGCCGCTGGCCTTCGGCGCCCTGACCCTGGTGGTGCTGGCCGTCGACAACCTCTGGCCCTACGCCGCCCAGGTGCCGCGCTGGCTGCTGCTGGCCCTCGGGGGTGCGCTGTTCCTGTGGCTCGGCGCCACCTTCGAGCACCGCCTGCGCGACCTGAAGCACGCCGGCCGAGGCTTCTCGCACCTGCACTGACCCCGTGGTTCTCACTGAGCGATTCTCACTGATTCTCAGATCAGGTAGCCTGACGCGATGGCGGCCCGCATCGCACCACCAGCCGGCGGCGCCGACGGTGCAGCCGCCGGCGAGCTGCACACCACGGTGGCCCAGCGCCTGCGGGCCGACGAGCAGCGCTACACGCCGGGTCGACGGGCGCTCGTGGAGGTCCTCGCGGCGGCGGGCCGGCCCCTCACCGTCGACGAGGTCCTCGGCGCCGACGACTCGCTGGCGCAGAGCTCGGCCTACCGCAACCTCGGCGTCCTCGAGCGGGCCGGCGTGGTGCACCGCGTCGTGACGGCCGACGAGTTCGCCCGCTACGAGCTCGACGAGGCGCTCACCGGCCACCACCACCACCTCATCTGCTCGGTCTGCGGCTCGGTCGCCGACTTCACCGTCGACGCCGACCTGGAGCGGGCCCTCGCCGACTCCCTGGCCGCCGCCGCCCGTCGGCACGGCTTCGCGGCCGAGCACCACCGCCTCGACCTGGTCGGCCTGTGCGCCGACTGCGCGGCCGCCGGACGGTAGGAACCGCCGGTTTCGCTTCGGCCCGGCGGGCTGGTCAGACTGTCCCGCAGCCCGTCGGCGCTCGCCGACGGGACGGACCAAGGGGGACTGGTGACCGACCTGCACGGGTGGACCGCACCGGGCTTCGAGGGCGTGCGCGACGTCTTCGAGAAGAACTTCGCCGACGGCAACGAGGTGGGGGCGGGGTTCAGCGCCTACCACCGAGGCCGCAAGGTGGCCGACCTGTGGGGTGGGATCGCCGACCAGGCCACCGGCCGTGCCTGGGAGGAGGACACCATCGTCCCGGTGTTCTCCACGACCAAGGGCATGACCGCCATCTGTGCCAACCACCTCGCCGACGAGGGCGAGCTCGACGTCACCGCGCCGGTCGTGCGCTACTGGCCCGAGTTCGGCAAGAACGGCAAGGAGACCATGCCGGTCAGCTACCTGCTCTCCCACCAGGCCGGGCTGGCGTGGGTCGACGGGGACATGACGGCGGAAGAGGCCCTGTCCTGGGAGCCGGTGATCGAGGCCCTCGAGAACCAGCACCCGGCGTGGGAGCCGGGCAGCCAGCACGGCTACCACGCCACCACCTACGGCTGGCTGGTCGGGGAGGTGATCCGCCGCATCGCGGGCCGCAGCGTGGGGACCTACCTGCGCGAGGAGATCGCGGGGCCGCTCGGGCTCGACCTGTGGATCGGCCTGCCCGAGTCCGAGGAGCACCGGGTGGCGATGCTCATCTCGATGATCCCGCCCGGGGTCAGCGCCGAATCCCTCGCCGGTGACAGCGACGACCCCATCGTGCAGCTGATGAAGTCGTTCCTCGGCCCCGACACGATGCTGGGCAAGGCGCTGTTCGCGCCGGGTGGGGCGCTGACCGACCAGGACATCTGGAACTCCCGGGCGATGCACGCCGCCGAGGTGCCCTCCGCCAACGGCATCTGCGACGCCCGCTCGCTGGCCCGCCTGTACGCCGCCACCGTGAGCGAGGTCGACGGCATCCGGCTCGTGTCCCCCGAGCAGCTCGAGCGGGCCACCACCCAGCTCACCGAGGGGCCGAACCGGGTGCTCATGGACATGGACATCCAGTTCGGGCTGGGCTTCATGCTGCACGCCGGGATGATCCCGCTCGGCGGGCCGCGCAGCTTCGGCCACTTCGGCGCCGGGGGCTCGGTCGGCTGGGCCGACCCCGAGGCCGAGCTCGCCTTCGGGTACGTGATGAACCGCATGGACCTGGGGCTCGCCGGCGACCTCCGCTCGTTCAACCTCATCAACGCCTGCTACGAGGCGATCAAGTAGACGGGGGTGCGCGACCGCCCGACTCGGGCGCCGCACCCACGAGCACCCGGCGGGCACGGGGCCCGTCCCGATCCCTCCGAGGAGTCCGTCATGCCGTCCGCCCCCGAGATCCACGGCCACGTCGCTCCGGGCTTCGAGCCGGTCCGGGCCGCCTTCGCCGCCAACTTCGAGCGGGAGCCCGATCCCTTCAACCAGATGCTCGGCGTCGACGCCACCGAGGTCGGCGCCGCCGTGTCGGTGTGGAAGGCCGGCGACAAGGTCGTCGACCTGTGGGCCGGCGAGGCCGACCGCCGCACCGGCCGCCCGTACACCGAGGACACGCTGCAGCTGGTGTTCTCCACCACCAAGGGCGTCACGGCCATCGCCGCCAACCTGTGCGCGCAGCGCGGCCTGCTCGACCTCGACGCCAAGGTGGCCGACTACTGGCCCGAGTTCGCCCAGGCCGGCAAGGCCGACATCCCGGTGCGCTGGCTGCTGTCGCACCGGGCCGGGCTGCCGTGGGTCGACACCGAGATGACCATCGAGCAGGCCCTCGACTGGGACCAGGTGATCGAGGCCCTCGAGCAGCAGGAACCGGTGTGGGAGCCGGGCACCCAGCACGGCTACCACGCCACGACGTTCGGCTGGCTGGTCGGCGAGGTGGTTCGACGGGTCACCGGCATGCGCATCGGCGACTTCGTGCGCAAGGAGCTGGCCGAGCCCCTCGGGCTCGACCTGTGGATCGGCCTGCCCGAGGCCGAGCACGAGCGGGTCGCGCCGCTCGAGGTCATCGAGCTGCCGACCGATCCGAACATGGCGGCCATGGTCGACCAGTTCATCGGGCCCGAGTCGGTGCTCGGCAAGGCCCTGTTCGCCCCGGGTGGGGCGTGGAGCGAGCAGAAGTTCGCCTCGTTCAACCTGCCCGAGGTGTGGGCCGCCGAGGTCCCCGCCGCCAACTGCATCACCGACGCCCGCTCGCTGGCCAAGCTCTACGCCGCCTGCGTCAGCGAGGTGCCCACGGCGGGGGGCGACGCGACGATGCGCCTGTTCACCGAGGAGACCGTCGACAGCGCCATCGAGCGCCAGACCGACGGCGTCGACCACGTGATCATGGGCATGGACATGCAGTACGGGCTGGGGTTCAACCTGCCCGGCGACCTGCTCAAGCTCGGCGGGCACCGCAGCTTCGGCCACTACGGCGCCGGCGGCTCGGTGGGCTTCGCCGACCCCGACGAGGAGCTCGGCTTCGGGTACGTGATGAACCGCATGTACCTGGGCCTCACGGGCGACCCCCGCACCGACACCCTGATCGACGCCGTCTACGCCTCGCTCGGCTGATCCCGGGGCGCACCACCCACCCGTCCGTCGGGGTTCGTCCGGCCACCGGCGACCCCCGACACCCCCGGGTCTTGACGCGAACTCTCCTCCCGGTTGACCCGACGTTGAGGTGCGCCGCGTACCGTGTCAGCCATCCGGAGCGTCCCGACCCGCTCCGGCCGGCCACGGCGCCCCGACCTGCCGTGCGCCGACCCATCGGTCCCTCCCCACGGGACCAGCGCAGCAGCGGGCCCCCCGGCCCGCTGCTCTCGCGTCCGAGCGGCCGGTAGCGTGGACCCCCTGTGACCGAGCACGACCCCGTCGCCGAGGCCCGCCGTCGCCGGACCTTCGCCATCATCTCCCACCCCGACGCGGGCAAGACCACCCTCACCGAGAAGTTCCTGCTCTACGGCGGGGCGCTGGCCACCGAGGCCGGTGCGGTCAAGGCGCGCAGCGGCCGCCGCAGCGCCACCTCGGACTGGATGGCGATGGAGCAGCAGCGCGGCATCTCCATCACCTCGACCGTGCTGCAGTTCCCCTACCGCGACCACGTCGTCAACCTGCTCGACACCCCCGGCCACCGCGACTTCTCCGAGGACACCTACCGCGTGCTCGCCGCCGCCGACGCCGCCGTGATGGTGCTCGACGCGGCCAAGGGCATCGAGCCCCAGACCCTCAAGCTGTTCGACGTGTGCCGCCAGCGCGAGCTGCCCCTGCTCAGCTTCATCAACAAGTGGGACCGGCCCGGGCGCAGCCCGCTCGAGCTGATCGACGAGATCGAGGCCGAGCTCGGCATCGTGCCCACGCCGGTCACCTGGCCCGTCGGTGTGCCCGGCGACTTCCGGGGCGTGGTCGACCGCCGCGACGGCGCCTACACCCGCTTCACCCGCACCACCCGCGGCGCCACCATGGCCCCCGAGGAGCTGGTCGACGCCGAGCGGGCCGCCGCCGAGGAGGGCGACGCCTGGTCCGGCGCCGACGACGAGCTGGCCCTGCTCGCCGAGGTCGGCGCCGACCTCGACCCCAAGACGTTCCTCGCCGCCGAGTCCACCCCGGTGTTCTTCGGTTCGGCGCTGACCAACTTCGGCGTGCGCAAGCTGCTCGACGCGGTGGTCGACCTGGTGCCCTCGCCCCAGCCGCGCCCCGACGCCGAGGGCGACCCCCGGCCGCTCGACGCGCCGTTCTCGGGGTTCGTGTTCAAGGTCCAGGCCAACATGGACCCGTCGCACCGCGACCGCATCGCCTTCATCCGGGTGTGCTCGGGCCGGTTCGAGCGGGGCATGGTCGTCACCCACGGCCGCACCGGCAAGCCCTTCGCCACCAAGTACGCCCACCAGGTGTTCGGCCAGGAGCGCGAGACGGTGGAGGAGGCGTACCCCGGCGACGTCGTGGGCCTGGTCAACGCCACCGACGTGCGCATCGGCGACTCGCTGTGGGTCGACGAGCCGGTCGAGTTTCCGCACATCCCGTCGTTCGCCCCCGAGCACTTCTCGGTGGCCCGCGTGCGCGACACGTCGAAGTTCAAGCAGTTCCGCAAGGGCGTGGCCCAGCTCGACGAGGAGGGCGTGGTGCAGGTGCTGCGCGACCGCGACCTCGGCGACCAGGCGCCCGTGCTCGCCGCCGTCGGCCCCATGCAGTTCGAGGTGGCGGTCCACCGGCTCGAGAACGAGTTCGGTGCGCCGGTCGAGCTGTCGCCCACCAACTTCCGCGTCGCCCGCCGCACCGACGAGGCCAGCGCCGAGGCGCTGCGGGCCATGCGGGGCGTGCGGCTGCTCGAGCGCAGCGACGGCACCATGCTCGCCCTGTTCGAGAGCCAGTACTGGGTCGACCGCCTCGAGCAGGAGCACCCCGACCTCGTCCTCGACCGCCTCGTCGCCGAGGGCCGCCCCGGCTGATCGGTCTCGTACATCCGCCGACCGGTGCTCGGGGCGACGATCGCCGGCAGATCCCGTCCGGCACCAACCTGGAGGAGCACCATGACCCTGCCCACCCGCGCCCTCGGCTCGACCGGCCTGACCGTGCCCGCCCAGGGCCTCGGCTGCATGAGCCTCACCGACTTCGCCTACGGCCCCGCCGACGAGGCCGAGGCGCTGGCCACCATCGACCGCGCCCTCGAGCTCGGCGTCAGGTTCCTCGACACCGCCGACATCTACGGCTTCACCGAGAACGAGAAGCTGGTCGGCCGGGCCATCGCCGGTCGCCGCGACGAGGTCGTGCTGGCCACCAAGTTCGGCAACGTGCTGCGGCGCGACCGCCGGGTCGACGGCCGCCCCGAGTACGTGCCCGAGGCGTGCGATGCCTCGCTCGAACGACTCGGCGTCGACCACATCGACCTCTACTACCTGCACCGGCCCGACACCGAGGTGCCGATCGAGGAGACGGTCGGGGCCATGGCCGAGCTGGTCACCGCCGGCAAGGTCGGTCACCTCGGATTGTCCGAGGCGTCGGCCGACACCATCCGTCGCGCCGCGGCCGTGCACCCCATCGCCGCCGTGCAGAGCGAGTGGTCGCTGTTCAGCCGCGACATCGAGGCCCGGGTGGCGCCGGCCTGCCGCGAGCTCGGCATCGGGATCGTGCCGTTCAGCCCGCTCGGCCGGGGCCTGCTCACCGGCACGGTCACGTCGTTCGACGACCTCGCCGACAACGACTTCCGCCGCACCAACCCCCGCTTCACCGACGGCAACCTCGAGCGCAACCTCGCCCTGGTCGCCGAGGTGCAGGCCGTCGCCGCCGAGCAGGGCTGCACCGCCGGCCAGGTCGCGCTGGCGTGGCTGTACGCGCAGGGCGACGACGTGGTGCCGATCCCCGGCACGAAGCGACGCACCTACCTGGAGGAGAACGCCGCCGCCGTCGATGTCACCCTCACCGCCGACCAGGTCGCCCGCCTCTCCGCGCTGCAGCCCTTCGGCGACCGCGCCGTCGACATGGCCTTCGTCGAGCGCGACACCCCACCCCTCCCGGCCTGAACGGAGGACAGGTCCTAGGCTGACCGTGAGGTGGGCGCCGTGGCCGGGGACCAGCAGGACGATCCGACGGACGAGGCCGGACCAGCCACGGGCGGGGAGCCGCGACGTCTGGTGACCGTCGGCGTCGCGGCGCTGGTCGTCCTCGTCGTGGTCGGTGGCTACGTCGCGTGGTCGCGGAACCGACCGATCGATCTCCAAGGAATCGTCGAGGCCGACGGCCGGGTCTGCTTCGGATGGGAGGGGCGCATCTGGACGACGGTCGGGACGGTACGGCCCCCCGGTCGACCGGACTTCCACGTCCCGGCGACCTTCGTGCCGACCGGACCCCACGACGGCGTGCTCACCGCCTCCGGCACCTCGGTCCCCGCATCGACCTCGCCGACCAGCATGGATCCCCGCATCGCCGGCGGCTGCGCCATCCCCTGACCACACCGATCGCCGAGCTTCGCACCGACCGCGGCCCCCTCGGAGATCGTCTGGTCGCCGGTGAGGACGGGTCGTCGGGTGCCGACGTCCGGTAGCTCGCGCCACCAGCGCTCCCCCGCCGTGGGGAGCCGTTCACGATGCAGCGGTCGCGGCTCGGCACGATGCCCGGTCGCCCCACCCGTCGGGCTCGTCGATCGGGGGGTCCCGCCGGCCCGCCCGCCTCCGCGTCGCCGACGCCACACGCCCTCACGCCGGCGTTCACCGGCTGATCCCCGCCTCCTCCAGGGTCGGGTCGTCACCCCGACGCACCGGAGTTCAACCGAATGGTTGACAACGGGGCGACCGCGTCGTAGGTTGCCTCCTCAACCATCCGGTTGAAGACGCTCGCAGGAGGGACGGTCGTGGCCGACGACCAGCTGTCGCGGATCTTCTCGGCGCTCGCCGATCCGACCCGGCGCGACATGGTGGCCCGCCTCGCTGACGGCGACGCCACCGTGGGCGAGCTGGCCGACCCCTACGACGTCTCGGTCCAAGCGGTGTCGAAGCACATCAAGGTGCTCAGCGACGCCGGCCTGGTCAGCCAGCGCAGGGACGCCCAGCGGCGGCCGTGCCACCTCGAGGCGGAGGTCTTCGACCTGATGACGGCGTGGATCGAGCGGTACCGCCAACGGGCACAGGAACGCTACGAGCGCCTCGGCGCGGTGCTCGCCGAGCTGCGCGGCGAGGAACGACCCATCGACCACCACTTCAATGGAGGAGCAGCGTCATGACCACCACGTCCAGCCGCCACCAGGTCGCGATCGAGGCCGATCCGACCGTGCCGATCATCCGCATCACCCGCGACTTCGACGCCACCCCGGCGGAGCTGCTGCGGGCCCACCGATCCGAGCTGTTCGCCCGCTGGGTCGGCCCGAACAGGATGGACACCGAGATCCTCGACTGGGACGCCACCACGGGGGGCCGCTGGCGATACGTCGCGGCGCGACGGCGAGGCGTACGGCTTCCACGGGTGCTTCCACGAGGTCGGCGACGACCGCATCGTCCAGACCTTCACGTTCGACGGTCAGCCCGACCACGTCGCCCTCGAGACGCTGCGGTTCGAGGATCTCGGCGACGGCCGCACCCGGCTGCACGCACAGTCGCTGGTCGACAGCTTCGAGCGCCGCGACCAGTGGCTGGCCTCCGGCATGGAGACCGGCGTCGACCAGGGCTACGCCAAGCTCGACGCGCTGCTCGCGGAGCGCCGGTGAGCTCGCCGGCCGACACGCACCGCCGCGTCGCCGCGGCGTTCACCACCACCGTCGAGGGCGTCGCGCCGGACGCCTGGGACCGGCCCTCTCCCGTCGAGGGCTGGGCGGCACGAGACGTCGTGCGTCACCTCGTCGAGTGGTTCCCCGCCTTCCTCGACGGCGCGACCGGCATCACCTTGCCGGCGGGACCGTCGGTCGACGACGACCCCGTCGGCGCCTGGCGCACCCAGACCGACGCCGTGCAGGCACTGCTCGACGACCCCGCCACGGCCGACCGCGAGCACGATCTCCCGCACATCGGCCGGATGCCGCTCGGGCAGGCGGTCGACATGATCTACACGGGCGATGTGTTCCTGCACCGCTGGGACCTCGCCCGAGCCACCGGCCAGGACGAGACGCTCGACCCGGACACCTGCGCCGCGATGCTGGAAGGCATGCTGCCGATGGACGAGGTGCTGCGCCAGAGCGGCCAGTACGGGCCGCGCGTCGAGGTCCCCGACGCGCGGACGTGCAGACGAAGCTGCTGGCGTTCATCGGCCGGACGCCTTAGACGCCTCGGTCGGAGGTCCACCACCGAGGCACGGCGCCGGCATCCCCCGTTCCCGTGTCGTTCGCTTCCAGCCCGTGGAAGCCATCGACACCGGAACGCCCTCGAGAAGGCGCTGCGGTTCCGCGAGGGCGGCGACGTCGACCGTCCTCGTCAGGTGGAGCGACTCGAGGAAGCGGCGGTCGTGGGAGACGACGAGCAGCGTGCCCTCGTAGGCGCCGAGCGCCGACTCGAGCTGCTCGATGGCCTCGATGTCGAGGTGGTTGGTGGGCTCGTCGAGCACGAGGCAGTTCACGCCGCTCGCCATGAGCACGGCCACCTGGGCCCGGCTGCGCTCACCCGGTGACAGCTCGGCGCCGGTGCGGCCGACGTGGTCGGCGCCGAGGCCGAACTTGGCCAGCAACGAGCGGGTCTCGCTCCGATCCAGCCCGGTGACCCGCTGCACGACGTCGGCCACCGGCTCGTCGGCGTCGAAGGCCGAGCGGGGCTGGTCGAGCTCGCCGACCGTCACGCCGGGACCGACCAGCGACGGCCGGCGGCCAGTGGGACGGTGCCGAGCAGCGCGCCCAGCAGCGTCGACTTGCCGGCGCCGTTGGGCCCCAGCAGCGATGCGGTCCTGCCGCGACCTCGACGATCGACCGGGCCGAGCCAAGCCGGCGGGCCCGCCGAGCTCGACCACCGCCCCCTCGAGTCCGGGCGACGACGTCGCCGCTGCGGGCCGTGGGCGCGAGCGACAGTCGCAGCTCCCAGCCCTCCCACGGCTTGTCGACCCGCTCGAGCTGGGCCAGCTTGCGCTCGGTGGCCTTCACCTTGCCGGCCTGCTTCTCGGACCGCTCGGCCTGCTTGCGGCGCAGGTTCTTGTCGGGCTCGCCCGACGTCTTGGCCTTGCGCACGCCCTTGTCGGACCAGCCGACCTGACGGCGCTGGCGCTCGCGCAGCCGGTCCCGCTCGGCCACGTACTTGTCGTGGGCCTCGTACTGCTGGGAGCGGGCGAGGTCGCGGGCGGCGACGTAGTCGCTCCAGCCACCGGCGAACTCGGTGGCGCGGTGCGACTGCTCGTGCAGCTCGAGGATGCGGTGCACGCAGCGGTCGAGGAAGGCCCGGTCGTGCGACACCACCAGCACGGCGCCACCGAACGCGTCGACGAAGGCCTCGAGCTGGTCGATGCCGGCGAAGTCGAGGTTGTTGGTGGGCTCGTCGAGCAGGAGCACGTCGGCGCGCGTCAACAGGATCGCCGCCAGGGCCAGCCGGGCCGCCTCGCCACCCGACAGCGTGGCGACGGGCTGGTCGAACCGCTCGGCCGTGGTGGACGCCGACCGGCCCAGTCCCACCCGGTCGGCCACCTCGGCGGCGCGGGCCTCGAGGTCGTCGCCGCCGACGGCGAGGAAGCGCTCGAGCGCCTCGGTGTAGCCCTCCACGGCCTCGGGGTCGTCGGCCAGCCGCTCGGTCCACCGGTCGAGCTCGGCCGACGCCGCCGCCACCCCCGTGCGCCGGGCGAGGTAGCCGAGGATCGTCTCGTCGCGTCCCGAGCCCGGCTCCTGGGGCAGGTAGCCCACCTGCAGCGTCGCCGGGGCGCGCTCGACCGTGCCGGCGTCGGGCTGGTCGAGGCCGGCGAGCAGGCGCAGCAGCGTGGTCTTGCCGACGCCGTTCGGGCCGACCACCCCGACGCGGTCGCCGCCGTCGAGGGCGACCGACACGCCGTCGAGCACCACGTGGCCGCCGAAGGCGCGGGACACCCCGCGGGCGCGCAGCACGGCCTCAGTCTGCCGCGCCGGCATCAGCGCGCGGCAGCCGGTTCGGGGGGTGGTCAGCCCGGCGGCGCCGGCGGCCCGGGCACGGGACCGCCGACGGCCACCGCCGGTCGGCGACGCCGGACGAGGTGCACGACGACGCCGAGCACGGCCACGATCGAGATCAGGAAGACCAGACCGGTGCCGAGCAGCACCAGGCCGACCGCCGCCGAGACGTCGTCTGCCGTCGACGACACCGACGACGCCGTCGCCGCACCCGTGTCGATCGGCTCGACGCAGGGCACCGTCGTGCCCAGCGAGCCCGAGGTGCCGGCGCCGGCCACGATCGTCGACGGCGTGCCGGCGGGCAGCGTGACCCCGGGGGGCAGGGTCACCGTGACCGACGAGCCGTCGGCCTGCTGCACGGTCACGGTCGCCACCGTCGAGGGCGCCGACGGATCGGCCGTCGTGGTCGTGGTGGACGAGCACGTCGGGGACCCCGAACCGGACGATCCGCTGCTCGACGACCCACTCGACGACGACCCGCTCGACGATCCGCTGCTCGACGAACCCGAGCTGCTGCCGCCGCTGCTCGACGAGCCGCTCGACGACCGGCTGCGACCGCTCGACGAGCCGCCACCACCCGAGCTCGACCGCCCACCGCCGCTGCCGCCACCGGCCCGCAGCGGCACGACCTCGATCCCGACCGCAGGCACGACGCCCACGGTCACGTCCGCCGTCGATCCGTTCGCACCCATGGCCGGGTCCGTCCTTCCTCCGGGACTCGTCACGTCGGCCCGCGGGGACACCTCACCACGAACGTGCCGTCCGAGCCTGAGTACCCGCTACTCAGATCCGGGGGACGGAGCCCCGGTGCCGGCACCGTCGGGCCGGACGCCCGAGGCAGCATCCGCCACCGACGCGACGTCGCCGAACCGTCGCTCGACCGACGTGCTCACCCGGTGAACGCCGGGGTCAGCGGGACCGACGCCGAACCGACCGGGACGCCCGGCGCAGCGGCCGGCGCCGGCAGGTCCTCGCAGGCGATGCCGTCGCCGTCGGGGTCGAGCAGCGGCGCTCCCAGGACGCCGGCGTCGAAGGCACCCTGGGCCTCGGCCCGGGTGGCGAACCCGGCGCACGAGGGCGCGACGGGTGGCGACAGGAGGGTGGCCACCAGGGCGTCGTAGGCCGGCTTCGCCCGGTACTCCTCGTCGAAGGGGAGCGCGGCACCGAACCCGGGGCGGTAGCCGGGGATCCACGAGTAGCGGTCGGTGAAGCCCCACGTCACGAAGGTGTGGCAGGTCGGCGCCAGCAGGCAGGCCTGCAGCACCGACTGGTACACCGACGCCTGGTCGGCCAGCGCCTGCGGTGATGCAGGCAGCGGCAGCGCCACGTCGAGCTCGGTGACCGCCACGTCGAGGCCGAGCCCGGCGACGCGCACCATGTTGGTGAGCAGCCGGTTGGTGCACGCGGCCGCGCAGGTCTCCTGCCCGAGGTGGGCCTGCATGCCGATCCCGTCGATCGGCACGCCACGGGCCTGCATGCCCTGCACCAGGCCCAGCACGGCGTCGAAGCGCGGCGACGGCGCCTCGAGGAGGAAGTCGTTGTAGTAGAGCTTGGCCGCCGGGTCGGCCTCGTGGGCGAAGCGGAAGGCGAGGTCGAGGTAGTCGGGGAAGCCGATCACGCGCTGCCACACGTTGGGCCACGGCTGCAGGTCGGTGCCGATGGCCTCGTTCACCACGTCCCACTGCGCGACGCGGCCCTGGTACCGCCCCACCACGGTGAAGATGTGCTCGCGCAGCACCTCGATGAGCTGGTCCCGGGTCCAGGTGCCGTCGTCGAGCCACGCCGGGTTCTGGTTCCACCAGGCGAGGTTGTGGCCGCGCACGGCCATGCCGTTCGCCTCGAGGAAGGCGACCTGGGCGTCGGCGTCGGCGAACTCGTAGACCCCGGGCCGGGGGTGGATCGGCCCCCACTTCATGGCGTTCTCGCTGACGCCGGCGCCGTGCTCCCGGGCCAGGACGGCGGCGTAGGTCGGGTCACCGCCGAGCGTCGCCGCCGAGTCGACGGCGGTGCCGACCAGCAGGCCCCGTCGGGCCGCCAGCTCGCGCAGCGTCGGCGCAGACCCGGCAGACCCCGCGGCCACGCCCGCGGCTGCCGTCGACGCCGCGGCCGTCCCGGTCGCGGTCCCGCCCGCGACGAGCGCCGCGGCCACCACGACGGTGGCGACCCGGGCCACCATCGTCGCCGTCCGCCGATCGGCGCGCCGGTCCATCACGAGGAGCGTAGGGGGAGCCGGATTCGAGCACCGTCTGCCGCGCCCGGGAGGGTGAACGGCGGACGTTTGACATTCGACGGGCCGCGCTGTGGAATCTGCCCCGTCGAAACCTCTTTTCGGCCCCTCAAAACATGACCACCGACCTGTCGAAGTCCGAGCGCGAGACGCTCAAGGCCATCTACCGGCACACCAAGAACGGTGTCGAGGCCCACACCGGCGACCTCGCCGAGACGCTCGGCGTCAGCCCGGGGACGGTCACGGCCACCGTCAAGCGCCTGGCCGACCGAGGCCTGGTCGACCACCGGCCCTACCACGGCGTCACCTTCACCGACGCCGGTCGTCGGGCGGCCATCGCCTCGATCCGCCGGCACCGCATCGTGGAGCGCTTCCTCGCCGACATGCTGGGCTACTCGTGGAACGAGGCCGATCGCCTGGCCCCCACGTTCGAGCACGACCTGCCCGACGAGGTCGAGGACCGCATGTTCGTCGCCCTCGACCGGCCGAGCACCTGTCCGCACGGGTTCCCCATCCCCGAGCCCGAGACCGACCACATCCCCGAGATGCCCCCGCTGTACGACCTGGAGGCCGGCGACGTCGCCGAGGTGGCGCTGCCGTCCTCCACCGACCCCGAGGTGGTGCGCTTCCTCGAGGAGCTCGGCGTGCGACCGGGGGTGAAGATCGAGGTGCGCGAGAAGCACCCGTTCGACGGCCCCGTCGTGCTGCGCGTGGGCGGGGAGGACCGCACGTTGGGCGAGCGCATCGCGCGCCGCATCTACGTGCGCAAGACCAACGGCGGGCCCGGGACCACGTCCCGGGCACGAGCCGCTGGGGAGGCAGCCGGCGCCACCGCCGGTGAGAAGCGCGGCACGACCGCATCGACCACCGGCGGTGCTCGCACCGCCCGGGAGCAAGCAAGGAAAGGAACCAGCTGATGAGCAGCCTGTTCGCCGCCGAGGGCGGTTGGCAGACGTTCACGCTGTCGAGCACGGACTGGGCGCTGATCGTCTTCTCGGGACTCACCGCCGTCCTCGCCGTCATCGTGGGCTTCATCCTCATGAAGGGGGTCCTCGCCTTCGACGAGGGCACATCCAAGATGAAGGAGATCGCCGGGGCGATCCAGGAAGGCGCGCTCGCCTACCTGAAGCGCCAGTTCCGCACGATCGGCTTCATCTTGATCCCCGTCGTCGTCGTGGTGTTCCTGACGTCGACGGCGATCAGCAAGCCCGACGGCATGGAGGCCTTGACCCGCACCGAGTCGGGCATCTTCCGCACGCTGGCCTTCCTCGCCGGCTGCCTCATGTCGGGCCTCACCGGCTTCATCGGCATGAGCCTCGCCGTGCGGGGCAACGTGCGCACCGCCGCCGCCGCCAAGTCGGGCTCGATGCCCGCCGCGCTGAAGGTGGCGTTCCGCACCGGCTCGATCGCCGGCATGTTCACGGTGGGCCTGGGCCTCATCGGCGCCACCCTGGTGATCGCCATCTTCCAGAACACGTCGTCGGCCATCCTGGTCGGGTTCGGCTTCGGTGGCTCGCTGCTCGCCCTGTTCCTCCGGGTCGGCGGCGGCATCTTCACCAAGGCGGCCGACGTCGGCGCCGACCTCGTCGGCAAGGTCGAGGCGGGCATCCCCGAGGACGACCCCCGCAACCCGGCCACCATCGCCGACAACGTGGGCGACAACGTGGGCGACTGCGCCGGCATGGCCGCCGACCTGTTCGAGAGCTACGAGGTCACCCTCGTCGCCTCGATCATCCTCGGCGTGTCGGCCATGACCGCCATCTTCCCGGACCAGCCCAAGATGTGGGCCGTCGGCCTGATCTTCCCGCTGGCCGCCCGCGCCATCGGCGTGCTCGCCTCGATCGTCGGCGTCTACGCCGTGCGGGCCACCGACAAGGACACCACCGCGCTGGCCCCCATCCGCCGGGGCTTCATCACCGCCGGCGTGCTGGCCACCCTCGGCACGCTGGTGCTCGCCTTCTTGTACGTGAACCCCGAGTTCGAGAGCCGGGTCGTCGAGGGCGCCTGGTGGCGGATGTTCGGCGCCGTCGTGGGTGGCCTGCTGCTGGCCCAGGTCGTGAGCTACATCACCGAGTACTTCACCTCGACCCACACCCGCCCGGTGCGCGAGATCGCCGAGTCGGCCCGCACCGGCCCGGCCACCGTCGTCCTGTCGGGCACGTCGAGCGGCCTCGAGTCGTCGGTGTGGGCGATCATCGCCATCGCCGGTGGCATCGGCATCGCCGTGGCCCTCGGTGGCGGCAACCTGAACTTCAGCTTCTACCTGGTGGCCCTCGCCGGCATGGGCATGCTCGCCACCACCGGCGTGGTGGTGTCCGAGGACACCTTCGGCCCGGTGGCTGACAACGCGGCCGGCATCGCCGAGATGTCGGGCGAGTTCCACGGCGAGCCCGAGAAGATCATGGTGCAGCTCGACGCCGTCGGGAACACCACCAAGGCCGTCACCAAGGGCTTCGCCATCGGCTCCGCCGTGATCGCCGCGGTCGCCCTGTTCGCGTCGTTCACCGAGACGATCGCCACCGAGCAGCTGGGCCCGCTCGCCCTGCGCAAGCTCGAGGAAGAGGGCAAGACCGTCTTCGACATCTTCCCGATCAACGTCGCCGACCCGAAGACCTTCATCGGCCTGCTGATCGGCGGCTCGGTCGCCTTCATGTTCTCGGCCCTCGCCATCCGCGCCGTCGGTCGCACCGCCGGCGTGGTGGTCCAGGAGGTGCGCCGCCAGTTCCGCGACCACCCGGGAATCATGGAGGGCACCGAGAAGCCCGAGTACGGCCCGGTCATCGACATCTGCACCAGCGCCTCGCTCCGTGAGCTCGCCACCCCGGCGCTGCTCGCCGTGCTCACGCCGGTCATCGTCGGCTTCGGCATCAACGCCATCGCCCTCGGCGCCTTCTTGGCGGCCATCATCCTCACCGGCCAGCTCATGGCCAACTACCTGAGCAACGCCGGCGGGGCATGGGACAACGCCAAGAAGTACATCGAGGACGGCCACGAGGGCGGCAAGGGCTCCGACGCCCACAAGGCCGCCGTCATCGGCGACACCGTCGGCGACCCGTTCAAGGACACCGCCGGCCCGGCCCTCAACCCGCTCATCAAGGTGATGAACCTGGTCTCGCTGCTCGTGCTGCCGGCGATCATCGCCCTGCAGGACAACAACGTGGCCCGCTACAGCATCGCCGGCGTGTCGCTGGTGGTGCTGGTCGGCGCCATCGTGTGGTCCAAGCGGGAGACCCAGGCCATGGACGCCGACATCCCGGCTGCCGAGGCGGTCTCCTAGCGCCGACCTGCACCGATCGCCGGGCCCCGCACGGGCCCGAGCAGCCTCCGGGGCCCGGCCGTTCGGCCGGGCCCCGGCGCGTGCGGTCGTGCAGGCCATGGTGCGCAGCCGAGCGCAGGCGACGATCGTGGTCAGGCGACGTCGGCGTCGGTGGCGGCGCGTTTGCTGCGGCGTGCCGGCCTGGCAGGTCATCCACGCTGTGAGCAGGACGTCGCGGGCGTAGAAGGTCAGCGGTTCGGCGGTACCGGTGAGCCGCTCACTCGGTGGCGGCGCTGTGGTGAAGGGCCCGACCGGTGGGTCGGGGTCTGACCGTGGTGCTGTCGGGTTGCACGATCACCAGGACACGTCGGCCGGGTGCCGGTGCTCTCATCTGGTGGACCAGGCCTTCGGCGGTGCACTCCGAAGTGGTGGTGCTCGCAGAGCAACACGGAGGTTGTCGAGGCGGGTGGGCCCACGGGGTGGGGGCACGCGTGTGGCGATCAGCCGGACCCGACGGCCACACCCCGGATAGCGACACGTCTTGTCGCGGTCGTGCAACGCCACCAGCTGGGCCGCAAGGAACTGCGCCGAGACGCCATGGGACGGCGACGCCGCTCGCAAGCCACCAACGCGGCGATCCCGGCATCGCACACCAGGGCCGCCGCCGTCGCTGGGTCGAGGCTGCACGCCCTGGCCAGACACGCCTCGCCCACCACACCTGGCCGTCGTCGTGGTCGGGACAGTGAAGAACGTCTCGTCGATCCGCACGATGGCCTGAACCGCCGGGGCAGCACGTTCGGTGCCGACGACCGCCCGGCCAGGTGGTCCTGAGCCAGCGATGAGGGCATCGAGGCGCGACATCCGCTCGCCACCATCGCCAGCCTTGGTGGCTTCCTGGTCGGCCTCCAGCACCGACCGGATCGCCGCGTCGAGCTGGCGCCCTGCTCCGGGCGGGCCCGCAGTCGCCCGTCGTACCTGCCGTGGTCGTCGAAGAACGACTCGAAGAACACGTCGTCGGGTCGCGCGCCACGCCTTCGGCTGCACTGCGTCTTGTACTCGGCCACCAGCTTCGTGAGCTGCGGTCCGGGTGGCGGCCTTCGGCGGTCTCCAAGACTGGCCTGCCGGGGTCGCCACCTGTCCGGCCCGCGGCGGCCACCTCTCGAGATGCGACCCGCGCCGAACGGGCGGCGGACAGCTTCGGGCAGCAGCTCACCCAACCGGCGGCCAGGGTGATCTGGCGGCGCGCTCACCGGTGGTGAGCCCCGCTGTCCACGCCAACCACGCCGTCGACGACATCGTGTCGGTGACCCCCAGCGCATCGATCGTCGACACCAGCCGCACCGACCAGCCCGTAGCCGCGGCGGTCTGGGACTGCACATCCCGCAGCCCTGGCGCCAACCGCGCCAGCTCCACCTCACAGGGGGTGATCACCACCACGTCACCACCTCACCGCAGCCCGATGCCTGATTGCTCGGCTGCTCGGTCCAGATGGGAACACCACGATACCAGGACCGTGAGCAGCCCAGATCAACCGACCCACGGGGTGATCATCGCCACACGGAAACCGCCGCCCGCCGCCAGTGCGGCCCGGCCGGCCTGGCCAGCCCAGCCACCCGCTCGCCCGGCGACCGCTGGCCGTGGCCGCCAGGACCTGGGCCACCAGCCCGGGTCGTGCTCAGCGCATGCCACCTGGCGCCAGCAGGGCGCTGGTGCTGCCCACGTAGAAGAACTGCCAGGTCACCAGGATCAGGTCGTTCGGCAGCAGCAACGTGGCGAAGACCGACCCGCACCACCTCCACGAAGTTCAAGCGGAGACCCGGGGTCCAGCAGCGGCGCGCCGAGCGCCGGCGTGATGGTCGCGCCGAGGTCGCCCGTGATGGCGTCCAGGGTCGAGGGCGTCGCCGTCGAGCGGCGTGAACACCGACCGGCCAGCGTCCCAGCGGGCCAGCAGCGCTGGCAGCGCCGCGAACAGCTGTCGCGCGCTGTTGCGAGACGGCCGCAGATGCCGAAGTCCAAGAAGGTGGTCGGTCCTCGCCGTCCACCGCAGGTTGCCGGCGGAGACTGCCGTGGAACACGCCGTGCACGAGTGCCTCAGCAGCCAGCTGTGCACCGCCACCTTCAGCACCGGCCCGTCGACGCCGACAGCCTCGCAGGGCGACGACGTCGTCGAGCCGCACGCCGTCGACGTATCCATGGTGAGCACCCGCGCGGTCCAGCGCCAGTGCACGGGCCGATGTGGACCCGGCCGGCGGCGTCGAAGTCCGCGCAGCGCAGCCGCCACGTCCTCCATGGCCCGGGCCTCGACCATGGAAGCCTTCAGCTCGTTGCCGAGCGTGTGGGCGGCTTTCCTGGCCACCGTGGCCCGGGCTGGACGAGCCGGGCCTGGCGGCTGCCGCTTCGGCGACGCGCTTCCCCGTCGGCCAGCAGCCGCAGGGTCGGTGTGGATCCGCGCCGCGATGCCTGGCGTTGCACTCCCACCACGATCTCCGACCGTCGTGCGGCTGCTTGCGCACCTGCCTGATCGACGCCGACGTGCGAGCGGCTCGGCGATCGAAGCGGCCGAACAGCTCGTCGGGCGGAGCGCTGAGTCGGCCTCGGACGACCTCCAGCACGCGGGCTGGCGGTGCTGCTTCGTCTCCTCGTCGGAGGCAGCCCCGTAACCCCTGACCAGAAGGGTGGGGAACAACGCCGGCGTCGAGGCCACCATCCGGCCGAGCTTGCAGGTTTTGTCCGAGGTGCCTGAATGGTAGTGCCGCAGCTCGCGGGCGACACCTGCCGCCAACGACTGCCGCGGCGACGCCAAGTACGACTCGTCCGCCAGCCTCGCCGGCCAGCGCTGGTCGCCGCCGTGGCGATCCGGCGGGCGTCCTCCAGGCGCTGCACCATGCGCGCAGGCCAGGCGAAAGCGGTACTGAATTGCAAACTCTGGTACCGCATCTCGTCGGTGAAGTGGCGCAGCGGCTACAGAGCTTCAATCTGACGGCCTCCCGGAGCCGCCGCCGGAACCGACAGGACCCGCACGGCTGGCCCCGCCAGACCGACGTCCTCGACGCCTTCGAGGCGCCTGATCCTCGCCGAGGGCTTCCGCCACCTGACCGTCGGCGATTGGCCGCCCCAGCTGCAGCCGCCGACCCCTACGACCTGGCGCCCTCAGACCGACCTGGTCGCGCCGCGTCGAGTGCCTCGGCCGGTTCCTCGACGACCGCCTCGCCGAGATCGGCCGGCACCGGTCGCCGGCCCGCCAGCTCGAGGCTGCGGCGGCGCTGGTCACTGCTCGCTTCGCCGGCCTGTCCGACGCGTTCACCGCCGACGTGGTGGCCACCCCCCGCACCGCGGCGCTGGTGGCGACCTTCGCCGGCCGGTTCGCCGACGGACTCGAAGCGGTCGTCGAGACCGGCGTGCGCCAGGGCACCTTCCGCCGGGTCCACCCCCGGCTCGTGGCCGAGGCCATCCTGGGCCTCGTCGACCGGCTGCAGGACCCGGCCGTGCTGCGCGGCCTCGGCCTCTCCTACGACGAGGCTGCCCGCCAGGTCGCCGGGCTGTTCCTCGACGGCATCCGCACACGCAACGCGTGACCTGATCGGGCGACCGGCGACGTCGGGCGTGCGCAGCCGTGCTCGATCGGGTGCCCCGACCTCCAGGTGTCCTCACCGACGGGGCCGACCGACGAGTCGGTGGCCGTCTGCGAGGATGGCCGCATGGGCCAGGCCGCCGTCGACGACCTCATCGTGCTGCTCGACCTCGAGGCGATCGAGGTGAACATCTTCCGGGGCTCCAGCCCGCCCGTGAAGCGCCAGCGGGTGTTCGGTGGCCAGGTGGCCGGCCAGGCGCTGGTGGCCGCGGCCCGCACGGTCGGCGAGGGGTTCCACGTCCACTCGCTGCACGCCTACTTCCTGCGACCGGGCGACACCGACGTGCCGATCCTCTACGAGGTCGAGCGCATCCGGGACGGGCGCTCGTTCATCACCCGCCGGGTGGTCGCCATCCAGCACGGCAAGGCCATCTTCCACCTGCAGGCCTCGTTCCACGTGTTCGAGGAGGGCTTCGACCACCAGCTCCCGTTCCCCGACGGCGTGCCCGGACCGCTCACCCTCCCCGACTTCAAGGAGCGGTGGAAGCCCTTCGCCGAGATGATGGGCGACGACTACCACCGCGACCGCCCGATCGACACCCGCAACTGCACCTGGGAGCCGGGGCAGCGCAAGGAGCCCCTCGAGCCGCGCCAGCGCATCTGGCTGCGGGCCGACGGGATCCTGCCGGACGATCCGGTGCTGCACGCCTGCGTCGTCACCTACGCCTCCGACATGACCGTGCTCGACACCGCCACGCTGCCCCACGCCCTCGGTGCCCTCGAGGAGCAGCTGTTCATGGCTAGCCTCGATCACGCCATGTGGTTCCACCGCCCGTTCCGCGCCGACGAGTGGCTCCTGTACGACCAGGACTCGCCGACGGCGCACGAGGGACGGGGCCTGTCGCGGGGACTGATGTTCACCGAGGCGGGCGATCTCGCCGTGTCGGTGGTCCAGGAGGGGCTGCTGCGAGTGGTGCGATGACCCGCACGGTCCGCCATCGCCGGCTCCGGGTGCTGACCGCAGCGTCGGCCGCCGCCGGCCTGCTGCTCGCCGGCTGCTCGTTCGGGCCGAGCGACTCGGCCGGATCCGGGACGACCACCACGAGGAAGGGCAGCGGGACCCTGCCACCGACGAGCCTGCCGGCCGAGGCCTTCGGGCCGACCAACCTCGAGGGCGTGGTCGTCAAGCTGGACGAGATCGGCCGCGTCGACGAGCCGGCGGTGATCACCTCGCGATCGGGCGACCCCGGCATGTACATCGCCGAGCGGCCCGGGCGGGTGCGCAAGCTCACCGTGATCCCGGTCAAGGGACCCGACGGCCTCACCGTGGTGCGCACCGACGCCTTCGTCGAGCGGGGGAACCTCCTCGACATCTCGCGGGAGGTGTCCACCGACGGGGACGGGGGTCTGGTGGGGATGGCCTTCTCCACCGACGGCCGCAAGCTGTACCTGTCGTTCGTCGACCCCGACGGCGCCTTGCGCGTGGTCGAGCACCGCATGAACGACGACCGTGTCGACCCGAGGTCGCGGCGCGACCTGCTCACCATCCCGCTGCCGTCTCGCGAGCGGGTGGGCGGCCAGCTGGCGGCGGGACCGGACGGGTTCCTCTACGTCGGCGTGGGCGACGGGGGCAACGCCGCCGCGGCCCAGGACCCGAAGTCCCTGCTCGGCAAGATCCTGCGGATCGATCCCGAGGGCGGCTTCGGCGACATCCCCTACGCCGTCCCCGACGCCAACCCGTACCGCGACGGCAGCCAGGGCGCCCCCGAGGTCTGGCTGATCGGGGTGCGCAACCCCCACTTCGGGTTCGACAAGGCCAGCGGCGACCTGTGGGTCACCGACAGCGGCGACAAGGTCGAGGAGCTCAACCTGCTGCCCGGGTTCGGTGGCCAGGCCGGCAGGGACGCCAACCTCGGGGCCGGCGCGATGGACGGCTCCCGCCCCCTGCCCGGCCAGACCGCGCCGGACGGGCACATCGCGCCGATCTTCGAGTACAACCACGATCGAGGCGAGTGCGCCGCCGTCGCCGGGTTCCCGTACCAGGGCACGGCCCTGCCGGCGCTCGCCGGCGTACGTCTACGGCGACCGCTGCACCGGCGAGATCCGAGGCCTGCGCCTCGCCAACGCCAAGGCGTCCGACGAGCGCAGCCTCGGCCCGGGCGTCCCACCGGGCACGCTCGCCGGCTTCGGCCAGGACGTCAACGGCGAGCTGTGGGTGGTGGCCGGCACCGGCCAGGTGCTGCGCATCGACCCCGTCTGACGCGGCATCGCCGCTCGGCGGGATCGTCGGGGTCGAGCCCTACGAGTCGACCGATGCGGGACGCACCCGCGCGATGGCAGCTCGGTAGGCCGCCACGTTCGCCTCGACGACGTCGGTCCAGTCGACCGGTGACGGCACCTCGCGGTTGAAGGTGGTGATCTTCTCGCGCAGCTCGGCGTCGACGACCAGCCGCACGAGCTGGTCGACCATGTCGCGGTCGGTGTCGGCGAGCAGGCCCTCCTGGCCGTGCTCGACGAACTCCCGGATGCCGGTGCGGGACTTGGCCACCACCGGGAGACCGGCGCAGCGGGCCTCCAGTGCGGCGATGCCGAACGACTCCAGGTTGGCGGGGGCGACGAAGACGTCGGCGCCGGCGAAGACCTCGCGGATCTCCTCGCGGGTGCGGCGCCCCACCAGCTCGACGACGCCCTCCAGGCCCTGGGCGGCGATGTACTTCTCGAGCGACGAGCGCTCGGGACCGTCGCCGATGACCAGCAGCCGCACGTCGATGTCGGCCGGGACCCGGTCGCGCACCTGCTTCATCATCTTGAGCAGGTGCAGCGGCCGCTTGCGCGGTGCCAGCCGCATGACCGACACGATCGTGACCCGCCGCGGGTCGCGGGCCACCGGCTGCACGCACCAGTCGTCGTGGTCGATGCCGTTGGGGAGCACGAGCACCTCGCACCCGGGGGCGGCGGCGCGGATCGGCCGGGCCGCCACGTCGCTGACCGCCGAGTACACCACCGGCCAGTCGCCCCAGCGCACGGCCTTCTGCAGCAGCCGGAACGCCGGCGTCGCGTAGCTCCACAGGCAGTGGACGGTGACCACGCTCGGGATGCCACGCCGCTGGGCGTCGTTGGCCCCGATGTAGGCGACGGGCGACACGATGCCGCCGTGGAAGTGGGCCACGTCGACCTGCTCGAGATCGAGCAGGTCGCTCACCAACCGGAACGTGGACGGCGTGAACGGGATGTTGAAGGGGGCGAGCGGCACCTCCATCCGGTGCACCCGCACCCCCTCGACCTCGGCGGGACCGGGCGTCGGGGTGATCACCACCACCTCGTGGCCGGCGGCCTGCAGGCGTCGGGCCAGGTCGTGGACCTGCATCTCGATGCCACCCACCTGGGGGAGGTAGCAGTCGGTGACCAGGCCGATCCTCAGGTTCGCAGGGCTCGGGGTGGGCAACGCGACCTCGGTGGGCGGGCGGCGGACCGGACCACACAACGGTACCGGCCCGGGACCTCGGCGGGGAACCGCCGGTCGCAGCGCGACACCACGGGAACGGTTCACTAGGGTGGCCGTCCGGAGGGCAGCGATGCCGGGTCCGTGGACCAGACCGGCCTGCGCCGCCGCCACGTCCGGCAGCACGACAGGAGGGGCATGACCCGCACGCTGGTCACCTTCCACGCCCATCCCGACGACGAGGCCCTGTTCACGGCCGGGACGATGGCCAAGGCGGCAGCCGCCGGCGACCGGGTCGTGCTCGTGGTGGCGACCCGTGGCGAGGTCGGTGACGCCGGTGCGGCGTACCGCGAGGGCGGGGGGCTGGGTGCCCGGCGGGTGGCGGAGACCGAGCGCTCGGTCGCCACCCTGGGCGTGCACCGGCTCGTCTTCCTCGGCTACGGCGACTCCGGCCTCACCGGCGACGGAGCCGACCTGCCGGCGGGAGCGCCGCCGGCCTTCGCCACCGCCGACGTCGAGGAGGCCGCGGCCCGGCTCAGCGACGTCCTCGTCGAGGAGGACGCCGACGTCGTGACGACCTACGACCCGCACGGCGGCTACGGCCACCCCGACCACCGGCAGGTCCACCTCGTGGGACGGCGGGCTGCCCGGCTGGCCGGCACCCCGATCGTGCTCGAGGCCACCATCAGCCGGGACCTCCTGCGCGTGGGCATCGAGCTGGCCGGATCGCTCGGGTTCGACCTGCCGCCGGAGTTCTCCCCCGACTCCTTCGACGACTGGTTCGTGCCGGAGGCCGAGCTCACCCACGCGATCGACGTCTCGGCGCACCTCGGACAGAAGCGGGCCGCCATGGAAGCCCACGCCAGCCAGGCCACGAGCGACGTCGCCTCCCAGCGCAGCCTCGCCGCCTTCCTGTCCCTGCCCGAAGACCTCTTCGCGCTGGCCTTCGGCACCGAGTGGTACGTCGACCGCAGCCGCGCCGCGGGGATCGCCGCCCACGACGTGTTCGACGGCCTCGACGTTCGGCGGAGCGGCGGGTGACCGAGACCGAGCCGGTCGGTGGCCCCGACGACGCCCGACCCGGGAACGAGGTCGACGAGCCCATCCTCGCCGACGGCCTCACCGAGCGCGAGCTGCGCGAGCTCGCCGAAGAGGAGGGCATCCACGCCCTCGCCGTGCCCGAGAAGCTCATCGAGGACGAGCTGCGAGCCAAGTCGAAGGCCCGGCGCCTCCTCGAGACGACGGTGTCGCTCGCCGTCACGATCGTCATCTTCGCCTTCTTGATCCCCAAGGCGTTCAACACCGACTACGGCACCGTGCTCGCCGAGCTGCGCAAGCTGAACGCCGTCGCCATCACCGTCTTGTCCGCGCTCTGGCTCGTCAACATCGTCACCGTGTGGGCGATGCTCACCCAGGCCCTGCCCGGGCTGCGCATGCCCCAGGCCGCGGTCATGAACCTGTCGGGTTCGGCGGTGGCCAACGCCGTGCCGTTCGGTGGCGCGGTGGGCATCGGTGCGACCTTCGCCCAGGCGCTGTCGTGGGGGTTCGACACGGCGTCGATCACGCTGTCCGTGCTGGTCTCGGGGGTCTGGAACGTCTTCGCCAAGCTGTCGTTCCCGATCGTCGCCCTCCTGCTGCTCACCATCGCCGGCCGCAGCGCCCAGGGCCTCGAGATCGCCTCGTTCATCGGCGTGGGCATCGTGCTCGCCGCCGTCGCCGCCTTCGTCGCCGTGATGCGCAGCGAGGAGCTGGCCGTGCGGGTCGGCACGATCGCCGAGCGACCGGTCAACCTCGGGCGGCGGGTGCTGCGACGACCTCCGTCCCACGCCGTGGTCGACCGGGTCCTCGAGTTCCGACATCGCTCGCGCTTGTTGATCAGGAGCCGCTGGCTGGGCCTCACCATCTGGATGGCCCTGTACAAGCTGACCTCGTTCTTCCTGGAGCTGGCCTGCCTGCGGGCGGTGGGCATCACCGCCGACGAGGTGCCCTGGGTCGGGGTGCTGGCGGCGTACGCCTTCGGCGAGCTGCTGACCGCCATCCCCCTCACCCCGAGCGGGGTGGGGTTCGTGGAGGCCGGCAACGCCGGGCTGCTCACCGCCTTCGGCGTCCCGGCCGAGTCGGCGTTGGCCGCCGTGTTCTTGTTCCGCGCCTTCGACTACCTGATCGAGATCCCGGCCGGGGGCCTCGCCTGGCTCGTGTGGGCCACCAAGCACTCCTGGCGCCGGCCGCCCGGGTCGGTGCCGGCGCTGACCTGACCGAGGACAGCCCGGCGGAGCGCTGGCCCGGCGGCGCAGCCCGGCTCAGCCCGGCTCAGCCCGGCTTCGGCTCGGCTTCGGCTCGGCGGCGACGATGAAGAGCGAGTCGGGCCCGCGCTTCTCGACGACCCGGACCGCCGTGAGCACGACCGGCACCTCGCGCCCGCCCGACGCCCGCAGCGTGGCGGGGGTCGCCATGGCGTCGGACTTGGCCGAGATCACCATGTGGAGCACCCGCATCACCGAGGCCTGGGCGGTCTCGTCGAGCAGGGAGGCGAACGGGCGGTCGATCACGTCGGTCGACGCCTCGTCGAGCAGGGCCAGCAGGCCGGGGTTGACCGCGGTGACCTTGGCCTCGTGGTTGACCGTGCACCACGCGCCGGCCAGCGCCGTCAGCGGCGACTCCGTCTTCTGCCGGGCCCGCAGCGCCTTGGCCCGGGCCGTGGCCCACTGGGCCGCTTCGAGCACGGCGTCGCCGGTGACCTTCGCCTTGTTCAGGTAGTCGTGGGCGCCGAGCTCGATCGCCTGCAGCCCCAACCCGTGGTCGTCCCGACCCGTCACCACCACGACCGGCACCGAGGCATCGGCGGCGAGGATGCGCTTGAGCGACTCGAGACCCCAGCTGTCGGGAAGGGACAGGTCGAGCAGCACGCAGTCGACCTCGCCGACCGACAACGAGACCTCGGCGTCGCTCATCGTCGGGGCGAAGCTGATGTGGTACGGGCACACCGACGACTGCTCGAGCAGGATCATGAGCCACGACTGATCGGTCGGGTCGTCCTCGACCGCCAGGATGTGCAGGACGCCGTCGCCGTCGTCGGCCATGGCCTCAGCCTACGCAACCCGCCGAGGTCGGCTCCCGGGAGCCGGCCGCCTTGACCAGATCCTGACCCGGTCGTGACCCGCCCTCGACCCCCGCATCGCCTCGCGTCGCGGGCCCTACCGCGGGGCGTCGGGATCGAAGGGTCCCCTGCCCATCTGGTCGCGGACCGTGACCACGGTGGGGTTCGTCAGCGACCGGCGCTGCCAGTTCGCCCCGTCGACCACCAGCGTGTGCCCCGAGATGAACCTGGCGTAGGGCGACGCCAGGAAGGTGGCCGCCCACCCCAGCTCCTGGCGCTGACCCACCCGCAGCGCCGGCTGGCAGGCGTCCTTGTCGTGGGTGCGCTCGAGGTTGCCGGTGATGTCCGCCGTCATGTCCTCGTGGGGGAACAGGCCGGGCACCAGGGCGTTCACCTGGATCCCGTAGGGCCCCCACTCCACGGCGAGGGTCTCGGTCAGGTTCTTCACACCCGCCTTCGCCGCGGCCGAGTGGGCGAAGCCGGGCCCACCCGTCCACGCGTAGGAGGCGCCGACGTTCACGATCGAGCCCGGTGTGCCGGCCGCGAGGTGGCGACGACCGAACTCACGGCTGCAGAAGAACGTGCCGTTGAGGGTGATGTCGACGACCGTGCGCCAGGCGTTCGGGGACATGTCCTCGGCAGGGACGGGGAAGTTGGCCGCCGCGTTGTTGACGAGGACGCCGGGGAGCCCGAAGCGGGCCTCGGCGGCATCGAAGGCGGCGGCGATGCTGTCGGGCTCACGGATGTCGCAGGGCACCGTCAGCACCTCGGCCCCCAGCGCCTCCATGGCCGCGGCACCGGCGTCGAGGTGCTCGGCCTTGCGGCTGGCGATCACGATCGACGCCCCCAACCGGGCGAACTCCGACGCGATCGCCTTGCCGAGCCCGGTGCCCGCACCCGTGACGACCACCGTCACCCCGTCGAAGGTGCCCGGCTTGAGCGCCGTCTCGCCGACGGGCGGGGGTGGGGGCAGGCCGATGGTGTCGCTCACGAGGTCCTCCTCGGTGGTGGGTCGCCGGACGGTTCGCCGGCGACGGTGGGGTGCTCGGCGCCTCGCGACGGGCCCGACGGCGGCCGCGAGCGGGACCGACGGCGGTTCAGCTGCCGGTGAAGCGGGGGGGCCGCTCCTCGGCCCGCGCCGCCCGCAGCTCCGCCATGTCGTCGCTGCGGCTGATGAAGGTCTGGTAGATCATCTCGTCGTCCATCGACGAGCGGATCGCCGGGCGGGCCAGGTGGGCGATCACGGTTCGGGCCATCTTCACGGACACGGCCGGGGCGGCCGCGATCTGCTCGGCCATCTCCCGCACCGTGGCGTCGAGCTCGTCGGGAGGCACCACCCGGCTGACCACGCCGTTGGCGAGGGCCTCCTCGGCCGACAGGACCCGCCCGGTGAGCACCATGTCGCTGACCAGGCCGTGTCCGGCCATCTCGTGGAGCACGGCCACGCCGCCCGTGTCGGGGATGACGCCGTGGGTCAGCTCGGGGAGCCGGAACCGGGTGCCCTCGGCGGCCACCCGGATGTCGCACAGCAGGGCCCGTTGGAAGGAGCCGCCCATGACCCAGCCCTTGCACGCCACCAGGATCGGCGCGTCGAGGTCCCACACCTGCTGGATCCCGCGGTGGCCGCGGCGCATGAGCTCGTGATGGGTGAGGTCGACCTTGATCGAGCCGATGGCGGCGACGTCACGCCCCGACGAGAAGCTCTTGCCCTCGCCCCGCCAGATCACGGCGCGGATGTCCGGACGCCCCTTCAGCTCGGCGAGGATGTCGAACAGGGCCGCGTCCATCTCGTCGTCGAAGGCGTTGTGCTTGTCGGGGTTGTCGTTGGTGATCGTGGCGACGGGGCCGTCGATCTCCAGGCGCACTCGTTCGGTCACGGCGTTCCTCCCCCGGGTCGCGTGCCGGCAGCCCGCAGGCTAGCCAGTATCTGACGGCCCGTCAGACGACGGATGCACCCTCCCAGGTCGCACCGCGGGTTCGGGCCGCGTCGGGGGCGGCGGCTACCGTCGTGTCGTGGTGATGGAGGCCGGCACGCGGGAGGACACGCGGCGCCGGTGGTGGTCCTCGCCGACGTTGTGGCTGGTGCTGGTCACCGTCGCCCCGCTGGTCGTCGGGCTCGTCCTGCTGCTGCGCACGCCCTGGCACCCGTTCATCGACGCCTCGGTCCACGAGCTGCGCATCCGGGACGTGTTCAGCACGAACCCGCCGCTGCTCGGGCCCGCCGCCACCATCGGCGGCGTCCAGGGGGAGGCGAACCACCCGGGCCCGCTCATCTTCTACCTGCTCGCCATCCCCTACGTCCTGACGGGCGGCGCCAGCAAGGCCGTGCTGTTCGGGGCCGGGCTGGTGAACGTGGCCAGCACCGTCGCCATCCTGCTCGTCGCCCGACGGCGCGGTGGTGTGACCCTGCTCGCCCTCACCGCCGTGGTGCTGGCCCTGCTGATGCGGGGCAGCGGCCTCAGCTCCCTGCTCGACGCCTGGAACCCGTGGATCGCGGTGCTGCCGTTCGTCCTGCTCGTGCTGCTCGTCTGGTCGCTCACGGTGGGCGACGTCGCCCTGGCGCCGTTGGCGGCCTTCGTGTGGTCGTTCGTGACCCAGTCCCACCTCGGGTTGGCGCCGTACACGGGCGTGCTGCTGCTCTGGGCGATGTTGGGGGGCGCGCTCACCCTGCGACGGGTCTGGCGGGCCACCGAGCCCGGGGCCCGCGCCGCCCTCGCCCGGCGGTGGCGCTGGTTCCTCGGCGGGGCGGTCGTCGTCGGCCTCGTGTGCTGGATCCCTCCGCTCATCGAACAGGTCACCGCGCGCGACGGCGGGAACCTCGGGCGGGTGCTGGAGTTCGCCACCGGCGACCCGCCGTCGGACCTGCCCAAGATCGGCCGACGTGCTGCGCTCGAGCTCATCGCCGAGGAGGTCGGCACCGTCCCCCCCTGGGTGATCACCCCGTCCCGAGACGTCGTGTACATCCCGACGGTACCGCCCAGCTCGGTCGTCGGGCTGGTGGTGCCCGGTCTCGCCTGGCTGGCCGCGCTGGCGCTGAGCCTTCGTCGCCGCGACGGCGACACGGTGCGGCTGCTCGCCACGGTCGGCCTCCTGGCGGTGACCACCATCCCGACGGTGGCGGCCATCGCCGGCCCGGTCTACCCGCACTACGTGCGCGGCCTGTGGGTGGTGGGCGCCACCCTCTGGCTGGCCGTGGGCTGGGCCCTGCTGCAGGCGGTGATGGACCGACCCGGCGTCGGCGAGGCGGTGCGGCGCGCCGTCGTCCCGGTCGCCGCCGTGATCGTGGGCGTGCTCGGGGTGCGGACCGTGATCGAGGCGCCGAGCCCGTTCACGTCGGTCCCGTACCTGCAGGACTACGCGGCCGCCGGTGCCGGTGCCGCCGACGCCGTCGATGCCGCCGCGCCGGTGCAGGTGCTCGGCGACGGCTCACCCGAGGGCCTCGCCGCCGAGAGCGCCATGGAGCTCGAGCTCGAGAAGCGCGGCATCCAGGTCGACTTCGGCGAGGGGCGCCGCGCCGGATCGATCTACGGCCTGCACCACGTCGACCTGACCCCCACGACCACCTTCGTCGTGGGCACCCTGACGCGGATCCCCGACCTCGACGCCCGCGCCGACCTCACCCGCGTGTACGAGACGTCGGTCAACGGCAACCCCGTGGTGGTCTACCGGGCCGCCTGATCCCGGCTCGACCCGACCGTCGGCGGCGGACTCGCCGGCACCCGCCGCCCGAGGGCTCGTACCATGAGCTGCCGCCACCGCCGGGAGGGACCCGGCCGGCCACGCCGAACGGGGGGAGCGCGATGGCCTACAACACCACCGGCTTCGTCGTGCACGACGCCGACGCCCACATCATGGAGACCCCGACGTGGCTGCGCGACCACGCCGACCCGTCGGTGCGCGACCGCATCGCACCGCTGCGCTACCCGGGCGGCAACGAGCTGCGCCAGACCGGCGACGTCGCCGAGCAGCAGCGCGACCTGCTCGCCGCCTTCGACCGCCTCGCCGATCGGCAACGGGCCCAAGCGGGCAGCGAGGAGGAAGCCGCCGACATCATGGCCCGCAAGAACTTCGCCGCCACCGGCTCGTTCCTGGCCGAGGACCGGCCCCGCGCCCTCGACCTGCTCGGGTTCTCCAGCCAGCTGGTGTTCAACACCTTCCACAACCGCCGCCTGCACGACTGGGAGCACGGTCAGGACCGCGAGCTGGCCGAGGGCGCGGCTCGGGCCCACAACCGCGGGATGGTCGAGTTCTGCTCGGTCGATCCTCGCCTGCTGCCCACCTGCTACGTGCCGCTCGCCGACCTCGACCGGGCCCCGGAGCTGGCGGCCGAGGCGATCGACCTCGGGGCCGCCGCCCTGCTCGTGGCCTCGGGCTGCCCGCCCGGGCACTCGCCGAGCCACGTCGGGCTCGACCCGGTCTGGGCACAGGCGCAGGAGGCCGGCATCCCGGTCGTGTTCCACGTCGGCGGCACCGGCGACCTCATCGACCCCGCGTACTTCGCCAACGGCCTGCCCGTCCCGCCCGACTTCCACGGCGGCGAGGAGAACTTCCGCTCCGTCGACTACATGGGCATCCCCGGCCCGCCGGCCCAGACGCTGGCCACCATGGTCTTCGACGGCGTCCTCGAGCGGTTCCCGCAGCTGCGGATCGGCGTGATCGAGCAGGGCGCGGTCTGGGTGCCGTCGTGGATGCGCCAGATGGAGTCGGCCTTCGACGCCTTCGCCCGCCACGAGGAGCGCCTGCGGGACCTGTCGCTGCGCCCGAGCGAGTACGTGCGCCGGCAGATGCGCTTCACGCCCTATCCCACCGAGGACGTCGGCTGGATCGTCGAGCAGGCCGGGCCCGAGGTGGTGCTGTTCTCGTCGGACTACCCCCACGTCGAAGGCGGGCGCAAGCCGATCGAGCGCTTCGAAGCATCCCTCGGCGACACCTCCGACGAGGTGCGGCGGGCCTTCTACACCGACAACTTCCTCGACCTCATGGGCACCGCCGGCACCCACCTCGCCGCCGCCTGACCCTCGCGTCCTGTCATGGTTCTGCGGGCCGGAGGCCGCAGAACCATGACAAGACACCCGAGGGGTCAGGCTGGGGACGTGGCCCGCAGCGACGAGCTCGACCCCTCGTGCACCCCCGAGACGGCCACGCCGCCCTCGGCTGACTGGACCTGTCCCCGCGGGGAGGAGCACGGACGTGCCGGCACCCATCACGACCGCCCAGGTCTGGCAGGAGCTCGACGGACGCTCTTCGCCGTCATGTCGTTCGTCAACGCCAAGGGCGCGCCTCGGTCGGCGTCGTACGTGTCGACGGCCACCGTCTCTACGTCGCCACCGGACGGATCGTGGAAGGCGCGGCACCTGGGGCAACCCGGCGGTCGCCGCGACCGTCACCATCGCAAGCGGATCCCGTTCCTGCCCTGGATCAAGATCCCGGCGGCGACGATCAACCTCCATGGAGGGCCGAGGTGCTCGACCTCGATGCCGTCGATCCTGCCATCGCCATCGCCTGCTCAGAGGCCTGGAGGACGACCGACGCGGCCGGACGTGCGTCCTCGCCATCGACCCCGAGGTCCTTCACCACCTACGGATCGGGTGAGCCTGCGCGACATGCGCTACCGTGACACGGGCAGGGTCGGGCTCCGGTCGGGTGAACCGACCCCCGTACGCCCCCGCACCTCCTCGTCGTTCAGCTGACGCGTGGGACGGATCGTCAGCGCGCCGCTCGCGATCGCAGGCGGTGCGCACGTGGCAGCCCCGGAGGTGGTCGTTGACGAGGCCGAGGGACTGCATGGCGGCATAGGCGGTCGTCGGCCCCACGAAGCGGAACCCTCGCCGCTTCAGCTCCGTCGCCAGGGCGGTGGACTCGGGCGTGATCGACGGGATCTCACCCAGACGCACGGGCGCGGCCTCGCCTCGTCGGCGGGGCGGCGGCGTACGACAGACCAGGGCGGCGAGTGATCCGACGTCGTCCTGCACCGCCACCGTCGCCCGAGCGTTGGCGACGGCCGCCTCGATCTTGCCCCGGTGGCGCACGATCCCCGCGTCGCCGAGCAACCGATCGACGTCGCGCCGCCCGAAGCCGGCGACGGCGGCCGGGTCGAAGCCGGCGAAGGCCCGTCGGAAGCCCTCCCGCTTGCGCAGGATCGTCAGCCACGACAGACCGGACTGGAAGCCCTCCAGGCACAGCTTCTCGTAGATGCGCACGTCGTCGGTGACCGGTCGGCCCCACTCGTCGTCGTGGTACGCCTCGTACTCCGGGCTGCCGAGGCACCACCCGCACCGGCGACGGCCGTCGCCACCCCGAACGGCGACGATCGACTGCCAGTCGCTCACCGCCGCCTCAGGTCAGCCGGCGCGCAGCCGGTCGCCCGACTGCACCTGGTCCCTGTCGACGCCGTCGAGGCGGAGCCCGACCGTGTCACCCACCTGGGCGACCTCGACCTTCTTGCGGAACATCTCGATGCCGGCGCACCGGGTCGGCACCGAGCCACCCGCGCCCTCGACCACCAGCGCATCGCCGACGTGGACCGCTCCCGCCTCGACCCGTCCCGTCACGACGGTCCCCCGCTTCTTGATGACGAACACGTCCTCGACCGTCATCGAGAAGGCGTCGCCGACGGGGAAGGGCGTGGCCGCCGCCGGAGGCAGGCCCGGCGTCGTCGAGGGGTCCACCCGCTCGCCGCAGAACCGGCAGCGGTCGCCGTCGAGGCTGAGGCGGGCACCGCAGTGGGGGCACGTGAGGGCCGGGGCGGTCATGGTGCGGCATCGTACGGCGTCGACCCGCCATCGGGCCTCCCCGAAGCGTTCCCCATCACCACCACCGGTGACCACGAACGCCTCGCCGACCCGCACCACCCCGAAGCGTTTCCCATCACCACCGGTGACCACGAACGCCTCAGCGGCGACGGAAGCGACCGACGTCCTCGAGGCACCGGCGGAAGGGGTAGGCCGTCTGGCGGGCGACGCCGGCGACCAGCGCAGCCGGGGTGGCCGTCGTCTCGAGCGGGAACCGGGTGTCGGGGATGCCGACCGTCGGGTACTCGTCCTCGCCACGGTGGTAGGTGCCGAACACCCGGTCCCAGATGCTGAGCACGGTGCCGAAGTTCGTGTCGATGTGCTCCGGGGCGTAGCTGTGGTGGACCCGGTGGGCCTGGGGGCTGATCAGGACCCAGCGCAGGGGCCCGAGGTTCGTGTGCAGGTTGGCATGGGTGAAGGCGGTGAAGAACGTGGTGGCCAGGGCCAGCGCCAGGACGGCGTGCCCGTCCAGGCCGAGCAGCCGGGTCGGCACGAGGACGAGGGCGGTGGCGATGACCGGCTCGGCGAGGTGCACGCGGTTGTCGACCATCGGGTTCATGGCCCGGGGGGCGTGGTGCACGGCGTGGAAGTGCCAGAAGGTCGGCACCCGGTGCCGGGCCCAGTGGGTGAACCACATGCCGAAGTCGGCGACCAGGAAGGCCAGCACCGCCACGCCGGCGGTGCCGAGCCACGGGGTGAGGTCGAGGTGCGCCCCACCGAGCAGGCCGTCGTAGGCGGCGTTCAGGGCGCCGACGGCCAGGGCGACGACGGTCAGGTTCAGCAGCGGGAAGGCGATCGTCCAGGCGAGGTCCTGGGCGCCACCGGTGGTGAGGGCCCCCTCGCCCTCACGGCCCGGCCAACGGCGCTCGGCCAGGATCAGGAGGCCGACGAAGCCCCAGTACCAGGGGTTGAGGACGGCGGCCCTCCAGCCGGCCAGCACGTTGCTGCCGAGCTGGCTCCACCAGCCGGCGTCGGCGATGCGGCCGAGGTCGGGGTTGGTGCGGGCCACGCCGACGGCGACCAGGGCCACGAGGGCCCAGAAGGCGCTCACGCCGAGGATCCGGCGGCGGCGCTGCTGGGCCCGGCGGGCGGCGCCGGTCGTGGCCGGCTCGCCGGGATCGGCAGGGCGAGCGGTGGTGGTGTTCGGGACGACGGGACGGTCGATGGTCTGCATGGGTCTCCTCCTCGCACGCTCTGTGCAAGGACACGGGACCACGGCACGGGGGTCGGCCGAATCCGACCCTGGTGCCGATCTCGCGTACGACCAGCGGGGTACGCGACGAGCGGCCCGCTCCACCACCCCACGTGCAGGTGCTGCACCACCCCGCCGGTGGCCCGCCACCTGGACGTCGGCCGGGCCGGCCCCGTCTCAGCTCGCGCCCGGGGTGACCAGGCCCGACTCGTAGGCGACGACCACCAGCTGGGCCCGGCTGGAGCAGTGCGTCTTGGCCATGATCCGTCCGACGTGGGTCTTGACGGTGGCCTCGCTCATGAACAGCGTCTCGGCGATCTCGCCGTTGGTCAGGCCCCGGGCGACGGCGACGAGCACCTCGCGCTCACGGGCCGTCAGCACCTCGAGGTCGGCGGGCGGCGTGGCCGGGTCGGGGCGGTTGGCGAACTCGGTGATCAGGCGACGGGTGATGGCCGGGGAGAGCAGCGCGTCGCCGGCGGCGACCACCCGGATGGCCTCGAGCAGGTCGCCGGCGGCGGTGTCCTTGAGCAGGAACCCGGATGCGCCCGCCCGCAGGGCTCCGTAGACGTACTCGTCGAGGTCGAAGGTCGTCAGCACGATGACGCGGGGTGCCTCGTCGTCCCCGTCGACGTCGGTGATGCGCTCCGTGGCGGCGATGCCGTCGAGCTCGGGCATCCGGATGTCCATGAGCACGACGTCGGGCTGCTCGCGCTGCACGACCTCGACCCCGGCGGCGCCATCGGCCGCCTCACCGACGACCTCGAGCCCCGGCGTCGCCGAGATGAGCGCGACGAACCCGGCCCGCACCAGGTCCTGGTCGTCGACCACGACCACCCGGATGGCGGCCTCGCTCGTCGTGTCGGTCATTCCACCTGCCTCCTCGCGTCGGCGCAGGGCACTGCGCCTCCGTGGGCTCAGTCGGCCCGGCTCGCCGGGGCCTCGTCACCGTAGGGCAGCACGGCCCGCAGCCGGAACCCGCCGTCGGCGGTCGGTCCGGCGTCGAGGGTGCCCTCGTAGACCGCGACCCGCTCGCCGATGCCCACCAGACCGAAGCCCGAGCTGCCCAGCTCGTCGGCGGTGGTGCCGGTGACGGTGGCCGCCGACCGGCCCTCGGCGGTTCCCGGGCCGTTGACCACCTCCACGCCGAGCGCGTCGCGACCCCGATCGAGCCGCACGTCGATGCGAGCGCCCGGCGCGTGCTTGCGGGCGTTGTTCAGGCCCTCCTGCACGATGCGGTAGGCGGTGAGCCCGAGGCCCGGCGACAGCTCGACGTCGGCGCCCGTGAGCACGAGGTGCACGTCGAGGCCGGCAGCCCGCTGCTCGTCGATCAGGGGGACGAGGTCACCGGCGTCGGGCTGGGGCTCGAGCGGCCCCGGTCCGGCACCGCCGTCCTCGCTGCGCAGCACCCCGACGAGGTGGCGCATCTCCACCATCGCCTGCTTGCTCACGTCCTGGATGGTCCCCAGCGCCTGCTTCGCCTGCGCCGGGTCCGTCTCGGCGAGGTGCTCGCCCACCGTCGCCTGCACGCTGATCACGCTGATGGCATGACCCACCAGGTCGTGCAGCTCGCGGGCGATGCGGGCCCGCTCGCCGGCGGCCGCGGTCTCGGCCCGCACCTCGGCCCGCTCGGCGCGCCGGGCCAGCTGCTCCTGAGCGATGCGGCGTTGGCGGATGAGCTCCCCGACGAGCCAGGTGCCCCCGAACAGCGCCACCTCGAACAGCCCGTAGCGAACGAACGAGACCGGCTCGTCGGCGTAGAAGCGCTGTCCCACCGTCGCCCCGAGCGCGGCCACCACCGCGACCACGGAGCCGCCGAGGCGGCGTTGCCCCGTCGTGCCCCTCGACGCCAGGGCGTAGACGCACAGCAGGGTGGCCACCAGCAGGGCCGTGCGGTCGGCCTCGTCGCTGAACGCGACCGCCCCGTACACCACCGAGGCGACCAGGGTGCTCGCCAGCGGCTGGCGCCACCGGAACAGCACGGGCACCACCCCGAGCACGAGCGCGAGCGCTCCCACCGGCGTGGCGTTGACGAGTCCGCCCGCCTGCCCGGTGCCGCTGCTGCCGAGATCGGCGATGGTGGCGAGCCCGAGGGCGAGCAGCAGCACCATCGCCACCGCGTCGGGCACCACCGGCGGCACACGCCGCGCAACGCCGAACCGCTCGTCCACGGCGGCCGAGCCTAGGGACGGCCCGGCAGATCAGCGGTGCATCCCGCGACCGGTCGGCTCCGACGGCGACACCCGGCGGGTGGTGGACGTGGTGCTCGGGCTGTGACGGGCACGGCTCGGGGCCGCCGAAGGGTGACGCGGGTGACGAGGGGTGACGAGGGCCACGTCGGGCCGCGACGGCAGCATCCACCGCCGCCGGTACCGTGCCTGCGTACGTTCGTGCTCCGGCGGGCGGAGCCCACACGAGAGGTCCTTCGTGTCGCTGCTCCTCGAAGATCAACCCGCCGCGCGATCACCAGGCGCCCGCCCCGACGATCCGGCGAACCGGCCCCGGTCCCGGCGACCGGGACGAGTGCACCGGCTCGCCGCCTTCGGGCGCCGACATCGGTGGCTCCGGGCGTTCGCCGTCGTGCTGGCCGCAGTGCTCGCGGCCGCCTCCGTCTCCTACGTCCAGAAGCTGCGCGAGCCCGGCAACGACACCTTCACCGAGCGCAGCGTCGAGTGGCTGCGCGACGTGCACCTGGGGGCGCTGGTGAACCTGGGCGAGCAGGCCAGCTACGCGCTGCACCCGCCGGCCGAGGGCGGCGCGCCCGACCGCGCCATCGACAGCCCCGTCACCGGACCCGAGGCGGCCCGGGCCGGCCACGTCGACCATCTGCCGGCGCCGGCGCCGCTGACCTCGCCGGCCGACCCCGCACAACCGGGGGAGGGCCAGTGGCAGGCGGTCGGGCCCATGATCGGCGGCACGGCCGGCCTCTACACCACCCAGATCCGCCCGGACGCCGTGCACACCTCGTTCCTCGAGCTGGTGGCGTGGATGGACCCGAAGGTCGTGCGCTTCCAGCTCCACCCGGGCTCGGAGGTCCCCGGGGGGCAGTGGTCGACCCCGTCGTCGGTCGGCGCCGCGGACCAGGCGAACCTCGTGGCCGCCTTCAACGGCGGGTTCCGCATGCAGGACGCGCAGGGTGGCTTCTACGCGGACGGCAGGGGCGCCTCGTCGATGCGCGACGGCGATGCCACCCTCGCCATCGACGACCAGGGCGTCGCCACCGTCGGCCAGTGGGGGCGCGACGTGCAGATGGGCCCCCACCTCGCCGCCGCCCGCCAGAACCTGGCGCTGATCGTCGACGGCGGCCAGCCCGTGCCCGACCTGGACGAGAACCCCCACGACAGGTGGGGCGCCACCGTCGGCAACAAGGTGTTCGTGTGGCGCTCCGGCGTGGGCGTCACCGCCGACGGCGCGCTCGTGTACGCGGCAGGGCCCAGCCTCAGCGCCAAGTCGCTCGCCGAGACCCTGGCCAGGGCCGGCGCCGTGCGGGCGATGGAGCTCGACATCAACCACGACTGGGTGAGCTTCAACACCTACGCCGCCGACGGCGGCCACGTCTCGGGCACCAAGGCGCTGCCCGAGATGATGAAGCCGGGCGACCGCTACCTGTCGACCGACAGCCGCGACTTCGTCGCCGTGCTGCTGCGCGACCCCGCGACACCGCCCGCCGACGGCTCGGGCACCGGCCCGACCACGACAGAGGCCCAACCCACACCGGCGGCGGCCAAGGCCGCACCGGCACCGCCGTCGACGCGCAAGGCCCGCAGGGCGCGCTGACACCGGGGGCGTCGACACACGCCGTGCCAGGCGCGTGGACACGCAGGACGCCGGCGCACACCGCGCCAGGCGCACTGGCGCCCGGGGCGTCACCCCGCGCCGGGAGCGCGGACACCCGGGACACCACCTCCCGGTACGCCGCGCGCCGGCGAGGACGCGTCCGCACGGCCTGGCGGGTGACAATGGCGTCGTGCCGAGCACCGACGCCCTCGACCCGGCCGCCCGACGCGACCTGCTCGACGCGGTCGGGCCGCAGGGCCTGATCAGCGACGCCGACGAGCGCTCCTCCTACGAGACCGACTGGACCGGGCGCTTCCGCGGGCGAACACCAGCCGTCGTGCGTCCCGCCGACACCGACGAGGTCGCTGCCGTCACCGAGGTCGCCCGCCGCCACTCGCTCGCCCTCGTGCCGCAGGGAGGCAACACCGGGCTGGTCGGCGGCAGCGTCCCACTGGCCGGCGAGCTCGTCGTCAGCCTCCGCCGACTCGACCGGGTCGACGACGTCGACACCCTGGCCCGGCAGGTCACCGCCGGGGCCGGCGCCACCCTGGGCGCCGTGCGACGAGCCGCGCACGCCGCCGGTCTGCGGTACGCGGTCGACCTCGCCGCCCGCGACAGCGCCACCATCGGCGGCACGGTCGCCACCAACGCCGGCGGCATCAACCTGATCCGCTACGGCGGCACCCGACAGCAGGTGGTGGGGATCGAGGCCGTGCTGGGCTCGGGCGCCCGCATCGACCACCTCGGAGGGCTGCTCAAGGACAACACCGGCTACGACCTCGCCGGCCTGCTGTGCGGCAGCGAGGGGACCCTCGGTCTGATCACGAGGCTGCGCCTGCGCCTCGTGCCCCAGCCCGAGCACACGGTGGTGGCCCTGGTCGGGTTCGGCTCCATCGACGACGCAGTCGCGGCGGTGGCCACCTGGCACGGTGCCGTCGAGGACCTCGAGTCCGCCGAGCTGGTGCTCGACGGCGGGCTGCGCCTCGTCATGGACACCTACGACCTGCCGTCACCGTTGCCGCGGTCGTGGCCGGCCTACGTCCTCGTCGAGGTGGCCGGCCCCACCGATCCCACCGACTCGCTGGCCGCCGCCGTCGACGCAGCGACGGGGGTCGGCGACGTCGCCGTCGCCACCGACGAGGGCCGGCGGGCCGAGCTGTGGCGCTACCGCGAGGACCACACCCTCGCCATCAACGCCCTCGGTCCGCCCCACAAGCTCGACGTGACCCTGCCCGCCGCCGCCCTGGCCGGGTTCTGCGACGGCATCGGCCGTCAGGTCGCCGAGGTCGATCCCGCCGCCCGCACCTGGCTGTTCGGCCACGTCGGCGACGGCAACATCCACGTCAACATCACCGGCGTCGCGCCCGACGACGAGCGGGTCGACGAAGCGGTGCTGCGCCGGGTGGCCGAGCTGGGTGGCAGCATCAGCGCCGAGCACGGCATCGGCACGGCCAAGCGCCGCTTCCTCCCCCTCGTGCACACCGCCGACGAGATCGCCGCCATGCGGGCGATCAAGGCCGCCCTCGACCCGGCCGGCATCTGCAACCCCAACGCCCTGCTGCCGCCGGCATGAGCCAGGATCGATCGATGACCACATCGGACCGGTGCCCGTGCGGGTCGGGCCGCACCTACGACGGGTGCTGCGGCCGGCTCCACCGGGGCGAGGCGCAGGCGAGGACGGCCGACGAGCTGATGCGGTCGCGCTTCAGCGCCTTCGCCCTGCGGGACGAGGACTACCTGCGGGCGTCGTGGGACCCCACCACCTGCCCGCCCCGCATCCGGCTCGATCCCGACCGGCGGTGGACGGCGCTGGAGATCGTGGCGACGACCGGCGGCGGGATGCTCGATCGCGAGGGCACGGTGGAGTACCTCGCCCACCACGAGCACGGTGACCTCGAGGGCGTCCTCCACGAGACCAGCCACTTCCGCCGCCACGAGGGCCGCTGGGTCTACGTCGGCCCGGCGTAGCGGCGCCACGAGCACGCCGAGTCCCCGATGGGCGTCGCCCGCGAGCCCGGGGCCGACCTGAGGAGGCGGCCAACGACCGGCTACTCGAGCACCAGGACGACGTGGCGGCCGGTGGACGCGGCCTCGGCGTAGAAGCGACGCAGCTCGCCCAGGAGGCGGTGCAGGTCGCCCCACAGCTCCTCGGCCGGCTCGTCCCAGACGAACGGGTAGACGGCGGCCGCGGCGAAGGCCGCGGGGTCGAAGCGCGTCCGAGCCTCCTCGTCGGACCACGCCGCCAGGTGCTCGTGGACCGCTCGCACGTCGTCAGGGGTCAGGTGGCGCGGCTCGCCGTAGCCCCAGTCCTCCCCGAACGGGGTGCCGCCGAGCAACGGGTCGAGCCGGTCGGGGTCCTGGATCGACCGCATCGGGTCGGGGGACGGCGTCGTCAGGATGCTCAGCGCCTGCCACATCTTGTCGACGTCGACGGCCCCGACGAACGACGACGCCCCGTCGAGCTCGTGGTCGACGAGGTCGTCGAGATCGAACCCCTCGTCCTCGAACGCGCGCAGCACCCCGATCATCGACATGCCGACACGCTACGGAACCGACCGGATCCGTGCTCCCTGCGGCGTCGCAGCACGCTGGCTACCCCAGGCCGTAGCGGTAGACGTTGGTGTCGCGCTCGACGAAGCCGATGCGCTGGTAGAGGCGGTTGGCCGCCTCGCGGGACGGCCGGCTGGTGAGGTCGACCGTGCGAGCGCCGACGGCCTGGGCCCGCTCGAGCGCGACCCGGTTGAGCGCCTCCCCGACGCCCTTGCCCCTGGCGCCGCCGTCCACCACGACGTCCTCGATCCACGCCCGCAGCCCCGTCGGGATGCGGAACAGCGCGAGGGTCAGGCTGCCGACGATGGCGCCGCCGTCGTCGAGGTCTCGGGCGAGCAGCAGGACGGTGGCGGGCGACTCGACGATCTCGCGCAGCTCGTGCTCGGGAGGCGGGGGGTTCGACGACGACAGCTGCGGGATCAGCCGCTCGAAGGCGGCGACCAGCTCGGGGGTGACCTCGGTGGCCTCGACGATCTCGACCGTGCTCATGGGCGCCGACGCTACCGCCCTCCCCCGCCACGCCCGACCCGACCCGACGACCGGGGCGCCCGCCGTGGCGCGGTGGTGAGGCGGTGGTCAGGGCGACGGCACGCGCCCTGGCGGCGCCGGCGCGGAGGGCGTCTCGTCGCTCTCGCTCCCGTGGCCGGCGGCGGCCGACCACCACAGGTGTCGTCAGGGGTGGCCAGCGGTACGGTGGACCACGATGGCCGCCGACGGATCCCCCTCGCCTGCGCTCGAGCACGTCGAGTGGTCGAGCCGGCCCCGGCTCCGGCATCCGGTCCTCATCGCCGCCTTCGAGGGGTGGAACGACGCGGGCAACGCCGCCACCACGGCACTGGAGCACCTCGAGGAGCACTGGGGCACCCGGCCGTTCGCCACCGTCGACCCCGAGGACTTCTACGACTTCTCGTCGACCCGGCCCGAGGTCACCTTCACCGACGCCGGCACCCGGGAGATCGTGTGGCCCGAGAACCGCTTCTCGACGGCCGAGCGGATCGACGGCGAGGGCCTCGACGTGATCACCCTGGCCGGCGTCGAGCCCCAGCTGCGCTGGCGCACCTTCATCGGCGAGCTCGTCGGCATGGCCCGGCTGCTCGAGGTCCGGATGGTGCTGACCCTCGGCGCACTGCTCGCCGACGTCCCGCACAGCCGGCCGGTCTCGGTGTTCGGCGCCACCTACGACGAGCGACTCCTCGACGAGCACGACCTGCTGCCGTCCACCTACGAGGGGCCCACCGGCATCGTCGGCGTGCTCCACGCCGCCTGCCAGGAGGCGGGCATCCCGTCGGCGTCGCTGTGGGCGGCGGTGCCGACGTACCTGCCGAACGCCCCGTCACCCAAGGCCGCCCTCGCCCTCGTGCGCAAGGCGCAGGCCATGTTGAAGGTCGAGGTGCCGGTCGGCGAGCTGGAGTCGGCGAGCCGAACCTACGAGCGCCAGGTCGACGAGGCGGTGGCCGGCGACGACGAGACCGCGGCGTACGTGCACCGCCTCGAGGAGACCTTCGACGAGCAGGCCGCCGACCTCGGCAAGAGCGGCGACCTCATCGACGAGGTCGAGCGGTTCCTGCGCGACCAGGGCTGACCCCTCTCCCTCTCTCCCCCCCCGGCCATTCGGTGTCGTGTACTTCCACGGGGTGGAAGCCAGCGTCACCGGAACGCCGGGGACGGTCCGCCTCGCGGGGCATGGCGGGGCCAGGGCTGGGCCTGTTCGAGCAGCCGCGCCAGGCGCAGGGGGATCTCGTCGTGGTGGCGGCGGGCCATGATCTGCACCCCCACGGGCAGCCCCTCGCTGTTGCAGCCGGCGGGCACCGACACGGCCGGGTTCCAGCACAGGTTGGCGACCATGGTGAACGGCACGCTCATGGCGCCGGCGGCCAGTCCGAAGCGCTCGGTGAGGTCCTCGCCGGCGATGACCGTCGGTGACGGGCCGTCGGCGGCGAAGGCGGGCACGGCGGTGGTCGGGGTGATCAGCACGTCGACGTCCTCGAACAGGCGGGCGACGTCCTCCTCGAGCTGCAGGCGCCGCAGGAACGGCTTCACCATGGATCGGACGGGCCGCTCGAAGGTCACCTGCAACGACATGCGCACGAAGGGCGTCAGCTCGTCGAGCCGCTCCGGGTAGGCGTCGGCCTCGTGGACGTCGAGCCACGGCGTGAACGAGCCTGTCGACAACCACGTGGCCACCGGGTCGGTGAGGCGGACGTCGTGGTCGATGAGCGGCACGCCGGCCTGGGCCGCGACGACCTGGGCGGCGGCGTGGGTGAGGTCGAGCACCTCGGGATCGACCACGGCGAAGCCGAGGTCGGCCGACCAGCCGATGCGCAGCCCGCCCACGTCCAGGGTGTCGACGGCGTCCTCGTAGCGCACGGCCGGCGGTGGCAGCGAGATGCGGTCACGATCGTCGGGACCGGACACGACGTCGAGGTGGCGCGCCGCGTCGGCGACGGTCGTGGCCTCGATGCCGTACACGGCGGTCTGGGACGGGTCGGCCGAGCGGTGGGGGATGCGCCCGTAGGTCGGCTTCATCCCGACCAGCCCGCTGAACGAGGCCGGGATGCGGGTCGACCCACCGCCGTCGGACGCGGTCGCGAAGGGGACCATGCCGGCGGCCACCGCCGCCGCCGAGCCACCGCTCGATCCGCCCGGCGTGCGCTCGGGGTCCCAGGCGTTGCGGGTGGTGCCCCACGCCAGCGTGCGGGTGAACTGCAGCGTGCCGAACTCGGGGGCGGCGGTCTTGCCCACCGGGATCGCCCCCGCCGCCCGCAGGCGGGCGACGTGGATCGAGTCCTCCGGCTCGGGACCCCGGTCCTTGTAGAGCATCGACCCGTGTGACGTGGGCATCCCGGCGCAGTGCTCGAGGTCCTTCACCCCGAAGGGCACACCGGCGAGCGGCCCCGGATCCTCGCCGCGGGCGACGGCGGCGTCGATCTCGGCCGCCGCGGCGCGGGCGCGGTCGACGTCGGTCCACACGAACGCGTTGAGCTCGTCGTTGCCGCCCTCGATGGCGGTGATGCACCGCTCGAGCACGTCCACCGCCCTCCACTCGCCGGCCCTCACCCCCGCCGCCGTCTCGACGGCCGAGGGCAGCTCCTCGGGCAGCTCTGCCATGATCCCCCCTGTCTGATCGATCAGTCGTGGTCGGCCCCGGCGCCGCCGTGCCACGGCGGCGTGCGGGGGCGGTCGTAGAGCACGTCGACGGGCTCGCCCCTGATGGCTCGGAAGGCGAGCTCGCCCCAGTGGTCGGCGCCGGCGGTGAACTCGGGCAGCCCGTCCTGGGCGAACCACCCGGCGTCCATGCACTCGAGCGGGTGGGGCGACAGCTCGCCGCCGACCGCCCGGCAGTGGAAGACCAGCGAGTACAGCGGGACCCGGGTGAAGCCGAGGCGCAGGCCGTCGAGCACGGCCAGCAGCTGCACGACCTCGCACTCGATCCCCGTCTCCTCGGCCACCTCCTTCACCGCCACCTCGCTGGCCGAGTAGCCGATGTCGGCCCAGCCCGTCGGGTACAGCCAGATGCCCGAGTCGGCCCGCTGGATGAGCAGCACCTCTCCCCGCTCGTTGCCGACCACCGCGCCGATGGCGATCTTGGGGGTCTGGTAGCCGGGCACACCCTGCCCGACGGTCTTCATCCACTCGTCGACGAGGACCTCGGGTGCGAGCCCGCTGCCGGCGCGGGCACGGATGTCGGCGGCGACGGCGAGCACCTCTTCGAAGCGCTCCCGCTCGTACTGGCTCTCGGTGAAGCCGAGCCCCGTCCGGGCGATGCCGGCGAGCGCCTCGCTCCAGCGCAGCAGGTCCCGCTCGCTGATCGGCGTCGCCGGGTCGTGGGGGCGCTCCTGCACGGCGTCGACCCTACCGCCGGACCGCACCACCGATCCCCGGCGGGATGCGGTGACCGTCCGGTAGCGTCCCGGCGGCACCGCGGACGGGGCGGGCCGGACACCGACCCGAGGGAGGAGCCCATGGCCGGGGCCGACGACCACGACGACGGGGCCAGCCCGACGGTGCTCGGCGGTGGCGCCTGGACCTACGACTGGCGCGACCGTCCCCGGCCCTTCGTCCACCCGGCCCGGACGCCGGCCGGCCACGTGCTCACCGTCGACGCTCCGGCCGACCACCCGTGGCACCACGCCCTGTGGTTCGCCATCAAGCTCGTCGACGGGGACAACTTCTGGGAGGAGTTCGGCGACTTCGGGCTGGTGCGCCAGGACCGGTCGCCACGAGTCGCCCCGCTCGGCCACGGCGCCGAACGGGCGACCTCCGAGCTGACCTGGATCCGCCCCGACGGCCGGCCGGCCCTGCACCAGCACCTCGTGCTCACCCACCACCCGCTCGCCGGCGACGCCCACGCCCTCGACTGGGACGTGACCCTCGTGGCCGACGACGACGTGGTGTACGACCGCACGCCCTTCACGACCTGGGGCGGCTACGGCGGGCTGACCCTGCGCGGCCGACCCGACTGGCACGACACCGAGCTGCGCCTGCCCGACGGTGCGGCCCGGGAACGGGTCCTCGGCGAGCCGGCGCCGTGGTGCGCCCTCGGCGGGCCGCTGCCGACCACCGACGGGGACGAGGTCGACGTCGGCGCCGCCCTGTTCGACCATCCCGCCAACCCGCGGTTCCCGACCCCCTGGTACGCGAGCACCCGCGCCGACACCTACGGCACCGAGGGGTGGTCGAACTTCTGCAACGCCGCCTTCTTGTGGGACGAGCCGCTCACCGTCGCCGGCGGTGAGCCGCTGCGGCTGCGCCACCGCGTCCTCGCCCACGACGGTCGCTGGGCCGCAGATCGCATCGCGGCCGAGTGGGACCGCTGGGTCGCGTCCACCGCGCCGGGTGCCGGCGCGGGCGCCGGATGACCCCACCCGTCCGGCCCCGGCCGACCACGCCCACCGTCGAGCAGCTGGCCACCCGGCTGGTCGACCACACCGTCGCCGTGCTGGAGGAGCTCGTCGAGCGCCACCTGCCCGGCCTGCGCATACCGGGGACCTTCGCCGGCCACCGCGTCGAGCCCGACGTGGCCGCCGACCTCGTGTACACGCTCGGCCACCTCGCCGACGCCGGTGTCGGCCGGATCGGCGGCGTCGACGTCGACGACGCCATCGGCACGGTGCTGCAGGCCATCGACGGCCCGGGCACCCACACGTTCTTCTCGTACCGGGTCGCCGAGACCCTGCAGCGGTACGGCTCGTTCGTCGACAACCGGCTGCTCGACGGCTGGCCGGACGACCGCCGCGCCAACGTCGCCGCCGCCTGCGACAGCAGCGAGTGGATCGAGCTGCTCGACACCGGGATCCTGCCGAGGAACTACGCCGCCGTGCTGGCCCGCTGCGAGCAGGCCCGCCTCGGGCTCGGCCTGCTCGACGATCCCTCGGTCGTCGAGGCGCTGGTCGACCGGCTCCGTGACCTGCTCGCCGCCAACCCCCGTCGCTTCCTCGACGACTCGAACGGCCGCGTCGGTCGCTACGACATCTACACCGTGGACGTCTGGCTGTTCACCCAGCCGCTGGCCCACCGGCTCGGTCCGGTGTGGGAGGAGGGCATGGCTGCGGCGCTGGCACTCGTCGACGAGGTGTGCGCCCCCGACGGCAGCGCCGTCACCTGGGGACGATCCACCGGCTCGCTGTCGCTGGCCCTGACCGTCGAGGTGGCTGCGGTCGCCCTCACCCGCGGCCCCACCGATGCTCACGCCCGGTGGCTGGCCCGGGCCGCGACCGCCGCCGAAGGCCTGCAGGGGTGGTTCCACGACGGTGTGGTGTCGGCGCACCAGCACCGCTCGCCCGACGACTACCGGGGGCCCTTCCGGCGCCTGCAGCTCACCCTCGACCTGCTGGGCAAGCTCGCCTGGTCCGCCGTCGCCCTGCAGGACCGGCCACCGGCGGCCGACGACACCGTCACGGCCGCGCCGGCACCTCGCACGCGCGTCGTCGCCGACCCGGGCGCACCGTCGGGGCCCGTCCCCGAGGCACCCGACGACGTCTTCGTGCGGTTCGAGGCGGCGCGCCCGGTCGGGGTGTGGGCGGTGCACGGGCCGGGGCCCGCCTTCGCGCTGCCGCTCGTCGGCGCGACCCGATCGGACTACCTGCCCGGGCCCCGCCGACCCGGCTGGTTCGAGGTGCCCGCCGACGCCGACCTGCCCTGCGCCACGCCGCTGGTGCTGCACAAGGGCGCTCGCTTCGCCGTCGGCGGCGCGCCGACGGCCGTCGACCACGACCCCGGTCGGCTCACGGCGCGATGGGACGGGCTGGCCCGCAGCGGCGAGCTCGACCCACCGGCCGACCGGCGCGCCCTCGCCGGGCGCGCCGAGATGGCCTGGCAGGTCCAACGGCGGTCGCTGCTCGTCGACGTCGACCTCCACCTCGACGAGCCACCCCAAGCCGTCACGATGGTCGTGCCCGAGTGCGCCGGCCGGCCGCTCACCGTCGAGTGGGCCCTCGCCGACGGCACGACCGGGGTCGCCGACACGATCGACGTCGACGGCCTCAAGGAGTGGCGCAGCCAGTGGGGGCTGCTCCCCACGGTGCACCAGCTCGACCTCGACCCGTCGACGGAGCTGCGGTGGTCGGCCCGGATCACGCCGACGCTGCGGGTGGCCTCGTCGGCGCACGGGCACCACTACGACCGCAGCCTCTACGAGGCGCTCGGGTCGCGGGTGATCGAGCGCCGCTCGCCGGTCGGCACCTTCCGCGACCGGCGCGTGCCGCTCGACGAGATCGACCTCTTCCACCTGCACTGGCCCGAGTGGCTCGCCTTCGAGGGGTTGCCCGAGCACGAGGAGATCATCGACACCCTCGACGGCCACGGCATCCCGGTGGTGTGGACGGCGCACAACCTCACCCCCCACGACAAGCGCCACGACGAGCACGACCCCGCCTACCAGGCCTGGGCCGAGGCCGCCGACGCGATCATCCATCACACCCGCTGGGCCGAGCACCGCTTCCGCGAGCGGTACCCGATGTCCGACGGCGCCCGCCACGTCGTCATCCCCCACGGCCACTTCGGCGACCTGTACGGGCCGCTCGTCGCCGGGCTCCGCCGGGCCGACCTCGAAGCCGAGCTCGGGCTCCCGCCGTGCCGCCACCGCATCGGGCTCGTCGGCGCGCCTCGCCAGGAGAAGCGGGTGCTGGCGTTCCTGCAGGGGGTCGCCCACAGCCAGCGCGACGACCTGCAGGTCGTGTGCTGGTCGCTGCGCGACGACGAGGTCGCCCTCGTCCCCGACGACCCCCGCATCGCGGTCGCCCAGACCTACGAGGAGGTCGACGCCGCCACCTACGCCCGCCGGCTGGCGGTCTGCGACCTGTTGGCCCTGCCCTTCGACCCCGACGGCGAGATGCTCGCCTCCGGCACGGCCGCCGACGCGCTGGGCATGGGCCTGCCGGCGCTGGTGTCGGGCTGGGGGTTCCTCACCGAGATGCTGGGCGACGCCGGGATCCCGTGCGGGCACACCGCCGAACAGGTGGCCGCCGCCCTCGACGCCCTGACCGCCGAGCAGGTGGCGACGGCTGCAGCCGCCTCGGTGGCTCGCCGTCCGGCCTACGACTGGGCACCGCTGGCCGAGCGGACGCTGGCCCTGCTCGACGACGTGGCGCTCGCCGCCGGCCGCTGACGTCGCCCGCCCGGGGTCGGCGCCGCCGCCGTGGTCGTCGGTGTCGGCAGCGAGGCAGGCGTCGCCGGCGGGTCCGTTCGAGGCGGCTCAGGACGCGAGGTCGGCGAGGAGGGCCTCGACGCGGTCCGCCACCTCGTGCAGCAGCGCACGGTCGGCGTCGGGACGGCGGGGGGACCGCGGATGGGTGCGGTCCGACGCGATCCAGCCCCGTCGTCGCAGGAACATCGCCGCGTCGTGGCGGTAGCCGGGCACCGGCGGGCGGAAGGCGAGCTGACCGAGGTACTGGAGCACGTCGTTCAGCTCCCAGAAGACCAGCTCGTCGCCCTCCACCCACGCCCGGTCGCGACGGGCGAAGGCGTCGGGGGCGAACGCCGACAGACCGAGCAGGTAGTCGCTGCCGTAGATCACCTGGTCGATCGCCAGGTCGTTGCCGGTGAGGACGCGGAACCCGGGACGGCGCTGGTCGCGCACGACGAGCCGCTCGAGCTCTGGCGCCCGTCGGAGGGAGGAGTGCTTGGCGCCCACCACGGCGGGGATCGCCAGGATCTCGGCGAACGTGTCGAGCGACCAGATCCGCCCGGCCGGGTGGAACATCGGCCCGAGCTCGAAGCCGTAGAGGCGGTCGACCTCGGCGGCCAGCGCGGCGTGCGCCGGCGCCAGCTCGGGCTCGGGCAACGACGCCAGCCCGAACGACGGGAACAGGATCGGGGTGCCGCCGTGCGCGGCGATCTCGGCCATCGCCGAGCGGTGGGCGGCGGCGTCGAAGACGGCACCGGGCTCGTCGTCGACGTGGGCCCCGGCGAGGAAGCGGTCGCCTCGGACGTCGGGCGGGCAGCGGTCTCGGGCCACGCCGAGCACCCGGCGGCGCTCCTCGGACGACAGCACCGGCCCGAAGCCCGTGTCCATGTTGACCGCCGGCACCAACCCGGCCTCGAGCGTGCGGTCGAGCAGGCCCTCGAAGCCGGCCCAGTCGACGGCACCGTCGGCGGTGAAGGGCAGCAGCACCGCCGACATCCCGACGATCTCGCGACCGGGTCGGATGCGCTCCGACAGCCGCACGCCGTCCCCGCGCCCACCCCCGCGCCCGCCAACCGGTGACACGTGTTCGCTCTCAGGCCAAGGAACCGTCACCGGTTGGTCGGGAGCGGCGGCGTCGGCGGCGTCGGCCAGCCAGGCCCGCAGCGTGGCCGCCTCGCCGGCGACCAGGGCAGGATCGTCGTCCGGCACGAACTCGAGCAGGGCGAGGCGCGGCGCGACCGCGGCGGCGCCGGCGGCCGCAGCCGCGTCGAGGCGGGCCCGCCAGGCGGCGCCTCGGCCCGCCAGCGGGGCCCGGGAGAGGTCGTGGTCCCACGCGTAGACGTGCACGTTCGCCAACCGGGGCGCGAGGCGGGCGATGCCGGCGAGATCGGCGGCGACGTCGTCGCCCGGTCGCCCGACGGGCCGCGCCGGGTCCCAGTACGGCGGCTGCCATGCCGTGAACAGGTTCGGGGCGTCCACCTGCGCCAGGAGCTCGGCCGCGGAGTCCTCGGTGGCCGTGAGCGTCTGGCCGTGGAACTCCGTGTACACCGCCAGGCCGGCGGCCGCCGCCCGCTCGGCCACCCGGGCCACGGCGGCGACGACACCGCTGCGCTCCGGCGGTGGGGCACCGGGCTCCACCCCGAAGGGGCACCAGATCCGCACCCACGGCGCACCCAGGGCAGCGGCGGTGTCGACGACCCGGCTGATGTCGTCGTCGGCCACGTCGGGGGCCGCGAACAGGTAGGAGCCGTACGAGCCGACGACGAGGCCGGCGGCGTCGGTGCGCGCCGCGACCTCGGCCGCGGCGCCCAGATCACCCGACGGGACGTGCACGTCACCACCCCACTCGATGGCGGTCAGCCCGGCGCCGGCCGCCACGTCGACCACCTCCTCGGGCACGCAGCCCCGCAAGGTGACCGAGCACAGCCCGGCGACGAAGGACGGTGACGGGACGGACGAGTCGCCCGGCGGGTTCACGCGATCCGGTCCAGGTCTTCTCGGCGCACCGGGAAGCGCGGCGGCTCGCCGGTGGCGTAGCGGCGCACCTCGTCGACGGCGAGGTCCGCAAGCCGGTCGACCTCGCGGCCCACGGCGCCGGCGACGTGCGGCGTCAGCACGACGTTGGGCAGCCTGCGCAGCACGGAGTCGGGCGGCAGCGGCTCGGGCACGCTGACGTCGAGCACGGCTGCCAGCCGGCCGGCGACCAGCTCCTCGGTGAGCGCGTCCTGGTCGATCAGCGCGCCGCGCGCCGTGTTCACCACGGTGGCACCGTCACGGAGCCGTCCGAGCTGGGTCCGTCCGACCATGCCCCGGGTCGCCTCGATGTCGGGTGCGTGCAGGCTCAGCACGTCGCACCACGAGCACAGCTCGTCGAGGCGCATCTTGGTGACGCCCAGCCGCTCGGCCTCCTCGGTCGACAGGTACGGATCGGCGACGGCCACCTCGAGCCGGTAGGGCCGCAGCAGCTCGATGACGTGACGACCCACGTGGGATGCGCCGACGAGGCCGATCCGCTTGCCCACGTTGCCCACCCGCACCGGGTCGAGGGGCACGACGGCGTCGGGGTCGCGCTCGATCGCGGCGAAGAGGAACACGCCCTTGTTCACGAGCAGGATCACCCCGACCGTGTACTCGGCCACGGGGACGGCGTTCGCGGACGCCGCCGAGGTGACGACGACGCCGCGCTCGAACACCGCGTCGGTCACCTGCCACTTGACCGTCCCGGCGGCGTAGGCGAACAGGCGCAGGTGGGGTGCCTTCGCCAGCGCGGCCGCGGTGAGCGTCGGGCAGCCCCAGTGCCCGACGAGCACGTCGGCGTCGGCCAGCACGGCGGCCGCCCGCTCGTCGTCGAAGGTCGTCAGGGGCTCGGGGTCGACGAGCTCGCCGATCTCGGCCAGTCGATCGAGGTGCTCGGGCCGCAGCCCGTAGCCGAGCATCCCGTCCATCATGGCCAGCGCGATCCGGGGACGGGCCGCCACGTCCGCCCCGCCGGCGCGACGGCGCTCCCCGTCCGCGGGCGCACCCGCCGGGTCGCCCACCGGCCCGCCGACGTCGTCGTCCGATCCGTCCACGGGCCTCATCCTCGCCGATCTCGCCCGCCGAGGCGGAGCCCTACCGGCGACGGCCGCCGCGCCCTGCCTCGGCCCGGCGCTTGGCCGCCGCCACCTGCACCCGTTCCGGTCGTTCCCGGTAGAAGGGGTCGAGCGGGTAGCAGCCCGACACGAGGCCGTGGCGCGGCGCCGTCGTGCAGTCGCTGAAGGTGCGGCACACCGACCGTCGGTCGATGGCGCGCCCGGCCAGCACGTCGGTCGGCAGGGTCGGGTAGCTCAGGACCATCCGACCGATGCCGGCGATGTGGAACCACCCGCTGCGCACGAGCGCCTGGGCCACGTGCGGCAGCCAGTCCTGCAGGTACGTGAGGCCGGAGCCCACGACGGTGAGCTCGGGGTGGGCCCGGGTCACCTCGGCGGTGACGGTCTGGAGCCGGGCCACGTCGACGAGCGGGTCCCGCGGCGGCAGGTAGCCGTCCGACGGCGGGAAGAAGGCGGGACGTTGCACGTGCGGCGCGTAGTAGGGGCTCGAGGCCGTGGCGCACAGCAGGGTGACGCCGTGCGCCACGAGCGCGTCGACGAGCTCGTGCACCTCCGCCAGGTCGATCCCGACCCCGGTCCCGTCGCCGCCGAACGCGTAGCGGTAGCCGGCGCCCGCTCCCACCGCCGGCACCCCGGTGCCGTCGGGACCGGGGACGTGGGGCGCCACGTCGAACAGCGACAACCGCACGCCGAGTCCGACGCCGGGGGCGGCGCTGCGGATGCCGTCGAGGACGCGCCGCACGAAGCGGGTCCGGCCGGCCAGGTCGCCGCCGTAGGGACCCGGCCGGTCCACCGCCGACAGCAGCTCGTGGCCGAGGTAGCCGTGGCACAGCTTGACGTCGACGAAGTCGAAGCCCGCCTCGGCCGCGACCACGGCGGCGGCGACGAAGGCCTCGACCAGGCCGTCGAGCTCGAGGTCGGTGAGCACGTCGTCGTCGGTGACCCCGACCCGCTCGTCGAGCACCGGGTGCCGGTACGCCACGCGCGGCGCCGGTCGGCCCTCGGGCCGCGCCCACCGACCGGAGTGGGTCAGCTGGAGGCCGAGGACCGGGGGCTCGTCGTCGCCCGCGGCCCCGACCGTCGCTCGACGGCCGGCCAGCACCTCCTCGCGCAGCGACGCCAGGTCGCCGATCGCCTGCGGGCCGCACCACAGCTGGTGCGGGTTGGCCCGGCCCTCGGGCGTCACGGCGACCGCCTCACCACCCCACACCAGCGCCGACCCGCTCGCCCCGAAGCGCCGCCAGCGGCGGCGCACCAGCTCGGTCGGCCGCCCGTCGTCGGAGCCGTCCCACCCCTCCATCGGCAGCACCGCGAAGCGGTTGGTGAGCCGCCGCCGCCCCCCGGGCAGCCGTAGCGTCCACGGCTCGGCCAGCGGTCCGGCCGGATCGACCGTGGCGTCCACCGGGAGCGCACACCCCAGTGCCGACAGCCGGTCGGCCAGGGCGGCGGGGCTGGTGAGCCGCTTGACCTGCAGGATCCGGCCGTCGCTCACCGGTGCTCGCCCCGTCGCGCGGGCGGCCGGCTCACCACGCCTCGGTGAGCGCGTGGACGATTGCCCGCTCGATCTCACCGAGGTACGACGGATCGAGCACCTTGGCAACGCTGCGGTCGCGCACGTAGAAGGCGTCGACGACCTCGGTGCCCATGGTGTGGATCTTGGCGGTGCGCACGTCGAGGTCGAGGTCGGCCAGGGCGTGGGTGATGCGGTAGAGGACGCCGATCCCGTCGGGCGCCTGCACCTCCACGACCGTCGAGGACTCCGAGATGTCGTTGTCGAAGCGCACCGTCGGCCGCTGCGGTGTCACCCGGGCCAGCGACGAGGGGCGGGCGTAGCGGCGGGCCCGCTCGGCGAGGTGGGCGGCGAGCGCGAGGCGGCCGGCGAGCGAGCGCTCGAGGTCGGTGACGACCTTGGGCCAGTCGATCGACGGCCCGAACGGGCTCTCGACCCGGAAGACCTCGAGAGCCATGCCGTCGTCGGAGCTGTACGCCGCGGCCTCCAGGACGTCGAGCCCGCGCAGGGCGAGCACGCCGGCCACCTTGCTGAACAGACCCGGGCGGTCCGGTGCGACCACCGTCAGCTTGTCGTCGAGCGGGTGGATGATCAGCTCGTGGCGGGCGAGCTGCGCGAGCTGGTCGTCGGTGGGGAACTGCTCGGTGACGACCTCCTCCATCGTCCCGCCGCCGAGGAGGTGCTCCGTCCGGGACGCCAGCTCGTCGACCAGCCCGGCCTTCCAGTCGTTCCAGGCCGCCGGTCCCGTCGCCATCGAGTCGGCGATCGTCAGCGCGTGCAGCAGGCGCAGGCACCGCACGTTGCCGACCTCGTCGGCGACCTTGCGGATGGTGCCGTCGTCGTCGAGGTCGCGTCGCGTGGCCACATCGGGCAGCAGGAGGTGGTGGCGGACCATCTCCTGGAGCACGGCGATGTCCTCGGGCGGGTAGCCCATCCGCTCGCCGATGCGCTCGATCACGTCGATGCCCACGACGGTGTGGTCGCCTGGATAGCCCTTGCCGATGTCGTGGAGCAGGGCGCCGACGACGAGCAGGTCGGGGCGGTCGACCCGGTCGGCCAGGGCGGCCGCGTTGGCCGCCGTCTGACAGAGGTGCCGATCGACGGTGTAGGTGTGCAAGGCGTTGCGCTGGGGCTTGCACCGCACCGGCTCCCACTCGGGCAGCAGTCCGACCCACAGGCCCTTGCGGTCGAGCGTCTCGATCACCTCGATGGCCGGCTCGCCCGCCAGCAGCAGCTCGGCGAACAGCTGACGGGCCTCGGTCGTCCAGGGGAACGGCATGGGCGAGGCGGCCGCCGTGAGGCGCCGAAGCGACTTTCGGTCGATCCGGGTGTCGCGCTGGGCGGCGGCGACGGCGGTGCGCAGGACGAGCAGCGGATCGGCAGCGGGATCGGCGTCGAGGGTCAGGTGCACCAAGCCCTCGCGGAGGATGACACCGGGCGCCAGGGCGCGGTCGCGACGCACCCGCAGGGTCGTGGGACCGGCGAGGGAGGAGTCCACCCGGGCCCAGGTGTCGTCGCTGGTCCAGGCGATGTCGCGCGCCGCCTGGGCGAGCAGGCGCATCAGCACGTCGGCGTCCTCGTAGCCCAGGGCCGCGGCCACGGCGTCCTGGTCCTCCAGGGTCAGCCGGTCGCCGGCCCGTCCCGTCACCCGGTGCAGCTCCACCCGGGCCGACAGCAGCCGCTCGTAGGCCTGGGACAGGGTGACCTCGTCCCCCTCGAAGATCACCGACTGGGCGTCCTCGGCCCAGTGGATGGCGTGCACGTCGCGCAGGCCGCCACGGCCCTCCTTCAGGTCCGGCTCGAGGAGGTAGGCCACCTCGCCCGCCCGGTCGTGGCGCTCCTTGACGCTGCGGGACAGCTCGCCCAGGAACCGCTTCGACCGCTTCCGCCACAGGGCGGCGGCCTTGTCGGCCAGCTCGGCGGCCATCGCCTCGTTGCCGGCGACCAGCCGGGCCGACAGCAGGGCCGTGGCGGTCTCGAGGTCGTCGCTGGCGAGCGCCATCGCCTCCTTGACGGACCGGACGGCGTGGCCGAGCTTCAGCCCCTGGTCCCAGATCGGGTACCAGAGCTTCTCGGCGACCGTGCGCACCTCGGCCGGGTCCTGCCGGCCTCCGTGCAGCAGCAGCAGGTCGATGTCGCTCTGCGGCGAGAGCTCGCGCCGGCCGAAGCCGCCGACCGCCACCAGCGCCATGTTCCTCGGCGACCCCGCCTCGTCGAACAGCTCGACCAGCCACTCGTCGACCATGGCGCTGTAGGCACGGCAGAGGTCGACGCCGGCCATTGAACGGTCGTTGACGAGGCTGTCGCGATCGAGCGGTGCGGCCACCTGGGCTCCCTCGGGCCGGTCGGTCGGGCAGGGGCGATGCTACGGGACCGGCGCCCGGACGGCACCGGGACCGACCCGGCGCCGGTCACACCGCGTCGGTGTCGACCTCGCCCGTGCGGATGCGGATGAGCTGGTCGACCTCGGAGATCCAGACCTTCCCGTCACCGATCTTGCCGGTGCGGGCCGCCTCGACGACCACCTGCGCGAGCCGTTCGGCGTCGAACACGTCGACGACGAGCTCGACCTTCACCTTGGGGATCTGGTCGACCTTGTACTCGGCACCCCGGTAGATCTCGGTGTGCCCACCCTGACGGCCGAAGCCCTTGACCTCGGTGATCGTCAGGCCGTGCACGCCGGCCTCCTTCAGCGCCTCCTTCACGTCGTCGAGCTTGTGGGGCTTGATGACGGCGGTGATGAGCTTCACGAGTTCGGTCCTCTCGGATCGTCCGGCGAGCGGGGCCTCACGCTTCGGCGAGGTTATAGGCGGTCTCGGCGTGCTGGCTGAGGTCGAGGCCCTCGGACTCTTCCTCGGGCGAGACGCGCAGGCCGATCACGAGGTCGATGACCTTGGCGAGCGCGATCGACACGACGAACGAGAAGGCGAGCACCACGATCGAGGCGATGACCTGATCGACCAGCAGCGCCGTGCCGCCGCCGAAGAGCACGCCGTCGGCGCCGGCGCTGTTGACGGCCTTGTCGGCGAACAGGCCGAGCAGGATGGAGCCCAGGAGGCCGCCGACGAGGTGCACGCCGACCACGTCGAGCGAGTCGTCGTACTTGAGCTTGTACTTCAGGCTGATCGCCAGGAAGCAGACCCCGCCGGTGACGAAGCCGATGATGATCGGCGACCAGCCGCTGACGAAGCCGGCGCAGGGTGATGGCGACGAGGCCGGCGACCGCGCCCGGCGCGGCGCCCAGCGTCGTGGGCTTGCCGTCCTTGATCACCTCGACCACGAGCCAGCCCATCATGGCGGCGGACGCGGCGATGAAGGTGTTGAGGATGGCCTGGGCGGCGAGCCCGTTCGCGGCCAGCGCCGAGCCGGCGTTGAACCCGGCCCACCCGAACCACAGGATCCCGGTGCCGATCAGCGTCCACGGCAGGCCGTGGGGGTGCATCAGCTCACCCGGCCAGCCCTTGCGGCGCCCGAGCACCAGCACGAGGGCCAGGGCGGCGGCACCGGCGTTGATGTGGACCACCGCGCCGCCGGCGAAGTCGAGGGCGCCCATCTTGGCGAGCCAGCCGCCGCCGAAGACCCAGTGGGCGACCGGGGCGTACACGACGACGAGCCACACGGCGATGAACAGGGCGTAGGCCTTGAACTTGAAGCGGTCGGCGCTCGAACCGGTGATGAGCGCCGGGGTGATGATGGCGAAGGTCATCTGGTAGGCGGCGAACAGCACGAACGGGATCGTCAGGGCGAGCCCCGCCCCATCGGCGACCCAGGACCCGGCGCCGAGGGTGACCGCCTGCTGGCCGACACCGCTCAGGCCGGCGTACTCGAAGCTGCCGATCCAGCCCCCGTCGCCGTAGTTCCCGAAGGCGAGGGTGAAGCCGATCGCCACCCACAGGATCGCCAGCAGGCCCATGGCGAAGAAGTTCTGCATGAGCATGCCCAGGAAGTTCTTGGCCCGGACCATGCCCCCGTAGAAGAAGGCGAGGCCCGGCGTCATGAACAGCACCAGCGCGGTCGAGATGAGCATCCAGGCGGTGTCGCCTGCGGAGATCTCCACGTCTGTCCTCCTCAGCACGCCAGGTAGGCGAAAGACGAAGGCCAGATCTTAGACAGCCTGTTTCCCGGCGGTTCCCGCCGTGTTTCCGCGCCTGAACCAGCACGGAGCCGGCCCCACGCCTGCCCGTCGACGCCAGCGCACGTCCAGGCCGTCGACCACCCCAACGGTGGCCTCACGCCTGCACGTCGACGTCAGCGCAGGCTCAGCCCGCCGGCGGCGGGCGGCCTGGCGGGCGGCGATGAGCACCGGGTCCCAGACCGGGGAGAACGGCAGGGCGTAGGAGAGGTCGGCCTCGGCCAGCCCGTCCGCGGAGGCCCGCGGTGATGGCCGTGGCGACCACGTCGATGCGCTTGGCCGCACCCTTCCCGCCCACGATCTGCCCGCCGAGGAGCCGACCGGTGCCGCGCTCGACCACCAGCTTCATGGTGATGGGGTCGGCCCCCGGGAAGTAGTGGGCCCGCACCTTGCCGTCGATCACGGCGGCGGTGGCGTCCAGGCCGGCGGCGACGGCCGCGACCTCGGTGAGGCCGGTGTGGCCGATCTCCAGATCGCAGAAGCGGGTCACCGCCGAGCCGAGCACGCCGGGGAACCGGGCGTCGCCACCGCCGAGGTTGATGCCGGCGACCCGCCCCTGGCGGTTGGCCACGGTGCCGAGGGCGACGTAGGTGGGCTCGCCGGTGACGAGGTGGCGCGACTCGACGCAGTCACCGGCGGCGTAGACGCCGTCGGCCGTCGCGCGCTGGTGGTCGTCGACCCGGATGGCGCCGCGCACACCGAGCTCGAGGCCGGCGGCACCCGCCAGCTCGCCGTTGGGCTGCAGGCCGATGCCGAGCACGACGAGGTCGGCATCGATGGGGCCGGCCTCGGTCAGGACGCGCCCGGGCTCGAACCCGACGACGGGGTTGCCGACCTGGAGGTCGACGCCTTCGGCCAGCACCGCGGCGGCCACCAGCTCGGCCAGCTCGGCGTCGAGCGTTCGCATGATCTGGTCGGTCGCCTCGACCATCGTCGTGGGCACGCCCTGCAGCACGAAGGCCTCGGCCATCTCGAGGCCGATGAACCCACCACCCACCACGACGACCCGCTGCACGTCGCCCTCCTTGGTCAGGGCCAGGAGCGCCTCGCCATCGTCGAGGGTGTGCACGGTGTGCACGAAGGGCAGGTCGATCCCGGGCAGCGGCGGCCGGATCGGCCGCGCCCCGGTGCCCACGAGCAGGGTGTCGAAGCCCTCGGTGCGGCTGGCACCGGCGTCGAGGTCGTGGACCTCGACCGTGCGCGCCGCGAGGTCGATCCCCGTCACCTCGTGACGGGTGTGCACGTCGATGTGCTGGCGCGTGCGGAACGCCTCGGGGGTGCGGGCGACGAGGTCGTCCATCTCCCCGACGAGCCCGGCGACGCGGTACGGGATGCCGCACGCCGCGTAGCTCGTCCGAGGGCCTCGCTCGAAGGCCACGATCTCGAGGTCGTCGGGACCCCGCATCCGCCTCGCCTGCGACGCCGCCGACATGCCCGCCGCATCGCCTCCGACCACCACCAGCCGCTCGCTCGTCATGCGCTCAGCGTACCCCCAGGGGTACATGGACCGGCAGGGGCCGAGGTCCCCTTTCGGGGTGACGACGATCTCGGTCGGGGCGACGGATGCCGACATCGCCCGCGACGGCGGGGTGCCGACGGCCGGACACCCAGCCCGCGCCCGGCCACCTGCCAGACTGGAGGGCATGGCCGTGCGTGAGGACTGCCGCCACTACTCCAGCCGCTCCACGGCGGCCGGCGACCAGCTGCAGCGGTGCAAGCTGAGCGCCAACGAGGAGAACCCGTTCGCCTGTCCCGAGGGCTGTGTGTTCTTCGAGCCCCGCAGCATCAGCGGCACCGGCTGGCAGGTCGGCCCCAACGGCTGATCGGCTCACACCGCTAGGCTGGGGCACGCCCGGGTGGCGGGCGGGACGCAGGAGAAACGACGGTGCGACGCCGAGCGCGGGCGGCGGACCCGCGGTGGAGACCTTCGAGGGGCACGGCCACCGACAGCTCGCGGCCGTCGGACGACGTGACGGCTGCAGACGGGGCGGTCGTCGAGGAAGCGAACGCCGACAGGGTCATCTCCGACGACGACCGCGAGGCCGCCATCGAGGCGACCACGGCCGCGACGGAGCCCGGCCGGTTGGCCACGTTGGCCGAGCATCCGTCGCCGATCGTGCGCATGGCCGTGGCGGCCAACCCGAGGACCCCCGAGTCGGCCCTGGTCGCGCTCGCCCGCGACACCAACCAACACGTCGTCCGGGCCGTGGCGGCCAACGCTGAGCTGTCCGCCACGCTGCTCGGCCTGCTCGGCGAGCGCACCGCCGGCGTCGACCGGGCCCTGGCGCGCAACCGCACCTGCCCGCCGGCGCTGCTGTCGGTCGTGGCCCGGCGCGCCGCCCACCGACGTGACGTCGCCACCGTCGAGTCGGCGCTCGCCCACCCCCACTGCTCCCTGCCCCTGCTGCACCTCGTGGCGGCCTCGCCCCTCGCCGGACTGCTCGTCGACCGCGACGACCTCGACGATGCCACCTGGGACCTGCTCGCCAGGCACCCGGACCCGACGGTGCGACGGCGCACCGCCTCGAGCGCGACCTGCCCGGTGCCCTGTCTCGTCGTCCTCGCCGGCGACCCCGACACACAGGTGGCCGACCGCGCCACCGCGCATCGGGCGCTGGTCCAGGCGGGGGTGACGCGGTCGGTCGAGCAGGCCGGTTGGGTCGAGACCCGGTTCGGCGACCAGGTCCGCGAGCAGGCCGCCGATCCCGCCACGGCGGTCGACCAGCTCGGACACCTCGTTCGTCTCCTCGCGTGGGCCCGCGCCCGGCGGACCGCCGACCGGGACAGCCTGACCGACCTCGGTCTCCGGCTGGCCCGCAACCCGTCGCTCACACCACCGCTGGCCCGTCGCCTCCTCGACGTCGCCGAGGACGAGGCCGAGCTCCGTGCACTGGCCCAGAGCCCCGCCGCCACCGGCGACCTCCTCGTCGACCTCCTCGACCGCGGTGGGCCGCCCTCGCGTGCCGCCCTCGCCGAACGTGAGGACCTGCCGGATGCCGCCGTCCGTCGGCTGGCCGACGACCCGGAGTCGGCGATCCGGGCGTACCTCACGGGCCATGCGGTGCTGCCCCCCGACGTCCTCGACCAGCTGGCACGCGATCGTGAGCCGTGGATCCGGGCACTGGTGGGGCGGCGCCCGGACCTCCCTGCGGAGCTGGCCGACCTGCTCGCCCACGACGACGACCCGTGGGTGCGCTGGGCCGTCGACAGCTCGGCCGACGAGGCGTAGGGGCCCGAGACGTCCGATGCGCGACACGCCGCGCCGCGCCCGGCGGGCTCAGCCCGTGAACGCGGGCGTCACGGCGACCGGCTGCGCCACCAGCGGCACCGGGACGGATGCCGGGGTCGGGCTCGGCGACGGCGAGGGGCACGGCGAGGTCGGACCCACCGCCCGGATCACGTCGCCTCCGACCCCCGACATGCCGAGGTCGATCACGGCGTCGTTGGCCAGCAGCGCCGTCCCCCAGCAGGCGTCGGGCGCCAGGAAGACCTGGGACGTCGAGCCGTAGGTCCGGCCGTTCTTCACCAGCAGGTCGAACGGGACCAGCTTGTGGTGGTCCTTGGGGGAGATCTCCCAGGCCAGGCCCATGCAGGTGTCGCAGTCGGGGCCGATGCCGTGTGGCTCGTGGGTCAGCTCGACGGCCGGTGCGAGCGAGCTCGGGGCGAACCCGGCGTTGGCGCCGACCCAGGTGGCCATGTCGGTGATGCTCGACACCAGACCACCGGCGCCGGCGAAGGCGTTGAAGTTGTCGAACCAGCACGGCGTCGAGACGCCCTTGCGGCAGTCGGGCTTGGCCATGTCGGCGTACGGCGGACCCTCGAGCTCGGTGGCGGTCAGACCCAGCGGTCCCGTGACCTTGTCGGCGATCATCGGCCCGTACGGCGGGATCGGCTGGCCCGGCTGGTACTTGTCCGCCAGGATCGTGCCGAGCAGGCCGAACCCCCAGTCCGAGTACGAGTACTTCGTCCCGGGCGTGAACAGCAGGGCGTCGCAGGGTTGGGCGAAGCCCGTCGAGAAGGACTGCCAGAGGAAGGTCACGTTGTAGGCGGCACGCCCGCTCGGCATCGTGTCCGACCACGTCGCGTTCTTCGGGTCGTCCCGCAGCCCGCTGTTGTGGGTCGCCAGGTCCTTGATCGTCATGGTCGCCGACGAGCCGCCGCAGGGCGCCGACGGCACGACGTAGGGCGAGGGCACGAAGGTCTGGACGTCGTCGCCGAGCGCGATCTTGCCGGCGACGACGTCGGAGGCGAGGGCCGTGGCCGTGAAGGTCTTGGTCACCGAGCCGATCTCGAATCGGGTGGACGTGGTGACCGGGTCGGTGCCGTCGCGCTCGGTCACGCCGCAGGTCACCAGGGCGACCTCGGGGACCGCCCGCCGAGGTGGGCGACACCACCGCCAACGAGAGCCCGGGCACCGACCCCTTGGTGCCGTCGAGGTAGGGCAGCAGCAGCGGCCCGACCTTCGCCAGCAGCTCCGTGCCGGCGGGGTTGCCGCCGGTGCACGTCACCGCCGTCGGCACCCCGGCCGCCGGCACGACGCCGACCGCGGCCGCCGGTCGGATCGGGCTGCCGACGGCCACCGCGCTCACCGCCAGCACCAGGACGAGCGCCGACATCGGAAGCGGCCCGCACCGGACCGACCTCCGCGGTCGTGCCGGCCTCGACCGGTGCCGTCGTCGGAAGCGATGGTGGCCATGACCCTCTCCTTCATCCCCGGCGGTGCCGTCACGGTAGCGGTGCGCAGAGCCGCCCAGGACGCACACGCCGCTGCCGGGCGCCATGGGCGACCGGCCGTCGAGGCGCCCGGATCAGCCCAACAGCGTCGCCAGCTGGGTGAAGAAGGCCGAGCGGGCCAGGACCTGATCGCAGCCGCGGGCCCGGGCTTCCTCGAGGCGCTCCCGCTCGACGTGCGGCGCGTACCCGACGACCCGGCCGACCCGGGCGGCGACGTCGGACACGACGTCGAGACCGTCGGGCGCAGCCGCCAGGCGATCCAGGTCGACCACCGCCACGTCGGCACCGGCTGCCTCGGTGACGAGTGCTTCGGGGGTGGCCACGAAGCGGCCGCGTGCGCCGAGCACGGCGGCCACCTTGGAGCGGTCCATCAGGTCCGGGACGAAGGCCACGACCGTGCCGGCGGTCACCGCCCGCCACCTCCACGGGGGCGGGCCCGCCCGCTGCGCCCTCATCGCCGGCCCTCCGACCGGCGACGAGCGAGGTGGACGTGCGCCTTGGCTGCGCCCCACACCAGGCCGGGCTCGTGCAGCGACGGGTCGAGATCGGCGAACGAGGCGGGGACCAGGTCGTAGTCGTCGTCGGGGAAGCGGGCCTCGGCGTCGGCGTCACGCACCACGGCCGGCACCCCGGCGGCACGCAGGACCGCGGTCGGGAAGGCGACGGCCCGTCGCACCACGGCGAGCGGGTTGGTGCGCTGGTCGTCGATGTCGCGCAGCAGCAGGGCCCGCACCTCGGGGCCGATGGTGGCCGCGGCCTCGATGCCGGCGGCCCGGGCCTGGTCGAGCACCGCCGGGTCGGCGTGACCGCACCAGGCCACCAGGATCCGCTCGACGCCGGCCACCACCCACGCCGGCAACGCCGCCTCCACGCCGTCGGCGAGCACCACCGCGTACGCCGCCAGCCGGGCCTCGTCGTCGGCCCCGCCGGGTCCGGCGTCGACGCGAGCGTCGGCAGCTCCCCCCGGGCTGGGCTTGGCGTCGTCGGTCATCGCTCTCCATGCTGGACCACGTGGCGCGTCCGATCCGCATCGAACCGGGACCCGGCCAGGAGTCCGTGTGGGACTACCCGCGACCACCGATCGTCGTGCCTGCGGATCAACCCATCCGCGTGGAGGTCGCCGGTCGGACCATCGCCGAGAGCACGCAGGCGCTACGGGTGCTCGAGACGAGCCAGGCGCCGGCGTACTACCTGCCGCCCGACGACGTGGCCATGGAGCTCCTCGAAGCGACGCCGAGCCGGACCTTCTGCGAGTGGAAGGGCCTGGCCCGCTACTGGGCGTGCGGGTCGGCGACGTCGTGCGGCACGACGCCGCATGGAGCTACCCCGACCCGACGCCCCGCTTCGAGGCCATCCGCGACCACCTCGCGTTCTACCCCCAGCGCGTGGACGGCGCCTGGGTGGGGAGCGAGCGGGTGAGCGCCAACGACGGCGACTTCTACGGCGGCTGGATCACGTCCCGCATCGTCGGCCCGTTCAAGGGCGGCGCCGGCACCGCGTGGTGGTGAGCCACCCGACCGACACGGCGGCATGATGTCGAGGTGCGGATCCGGGCGCTGAGCGTGTTCGAAGGCGTCGTCTACCACTGCTGGCCGATCGACCGCTCGAACCCGTGCCGTCCCACCCTCGAGGTCGACGCCCTGCTGCGCGCCGGCGACGCCGACGCCGAGGCCGGCCCCCTGCTGGTGACGGTGGCCGACTACGCGGCCATGGTGGGCGATCCCCGGGTGGCCCGGGGCTGCGTCGACGAGCTGCGGCGCAAGGGGCGCATCGTCGACTTCCTCGGCGTCGAGCACGTCTCGTTCCCGACCTGGACGCGCGTCGTCGACCCCGAGCAGCACCGGGACGAACCGCCCGGTCCCGACCCTCGGTGATCCCGTCATGGATCTGCGTGCCCTGGCACGCAGATCCATGACAAGAACCCCGGGAAGGTGGGTGGGCGCTGCCGCAGGGGAGGCGCAGCGTCAGGGAGCGCGCCAGTCGACCTTGACGTCCTGGGGCGAGCCGGGGTGCACGCGGACGGCGACCTGCGTGCCCGGCGACAGCTTGCCGGCGGCGTCGGAGGGGACCGCCGTGGACACGCTGGCCGTGTACGGGTGCCAACCGGGCAGCGCCACGTCGAGGTCGACGAGGTAGAGGTGGCCCTCGGCGGTGTCGGAGCCGAGGTCCTTGGCGGTCTTGACCGTGCCCCGACCGTGCTGGAACGGGTCGCTCATGGCGGCGAGCGCCCCCGGCTGGGACATGCGGTCCATCCACTGCTGGGCCATCGCCTGCTGCTGGGCCATGGCGTTGTTCATGGCACCCTGGACGATGCCGCCCATGAGGCCCTCGAACCCGGTCGGCGCCGGGGCCGGCGGCGGCAGCGCCTCACAGGGCAGGGGCTCGTTGCAGAACTTGCACGCCGGCTGGTCGGCGCGGCTCTGCACCGCCTGCTCGACGCGTGCGCCGCAGTGCGGGCACTGGTCGGGGACCCGCCACCGAGGCGGCAGCGACATCGGGTCGGGCGGCTGGTCCTTCTTGCGAGCCATGGCGGGCTCCCCCGGGGAGGCGTCGTCGACGCGGTGCTCGATCGGGCCGCCCGGCAGGCAGGTCGGCACCGCCGAGCGTACGCCAGGCTCAGATCGTGCGGCCGGTGCCCTCCCAGTAGGGGTCGCGCAGCTGGCGCTTGAGCAGCTTGCCGGTCGGGGTGCGGGGCAGCGCCGGTGCGAAGTCGACCGTCCTCGGCGCCTTGTAGCCGGCGAGGTGCTCGCGCACGTGGGCGATCAGCTCCTCGGCCAGCGCGTCGGAGGGGTCGTAGCCCTCGAGCAGCTCGACCGCCGCCTTCACCTGCTCGCCGAACTCGTCGTCGGGGATGCCGAAGACGGCGGCATCGGCGACTGCCGGATGGGTCACGAGCACGCCCTCGATCTCGGCCGGGTAGATGTTCACGCCGCCGCTGATGATCATGTCGATCTTGCGATCGGACATGAACAGGTAGCCGTCGTCGTCGAAGTAGCCGATGTCGCCCAGGGTCCCCACGCCGGGCTCGAGGTGCGCCGCCGCCGTCTTCTCCGGCGCGTTGTGGTACTCGAAGTCGGTGCCGAGCAGGCTCTTGAAGTAGATCTGGCCGGACTCGTTCGGCCCGCACCGCTCGCCGTCGGCGCCGATGATCATCAGCTCGACGGTGCTCAGCGGCTTGCCGATGCTGCCCGGCTTCGCCAGCCACTCCTCGCCCGAGATCATCGACAGGAACCCGCCCTCGGTGCCGCCGTAGTACTCGGTGATCACGGGCCCCCACCACTCGAGCATCCGCCGCTTCACCTCGGGCGGGCAGGGTGCGGCGCCGTGCATGACGGTGACGAGCGACGAGCCCTCGAACTGCGCCCGCACCTCGTCGGGCAGCTTCAGCATGCGGGTGAACTGCGTGGGCACCAGGTGGATGTTGGTGACGCCGTGGCGGTCGATCAGCTGGAGCGTCTCGGCCGGATCGAAGCGGTGGCGCATCACCAGCGTGCTGCCCGCACCGACGAGCGGGAACACCGAGAAGACCCACTGGGCCGAGTGGTAGGCGGGCCCCTCCAGGAGGGTGACGCCGTCGGCCGGCAGCTGCAGCAGCCCGACGAACGACGCCGAGATCAGCTCGAGGAGGGCGACGTCGTTGCCGACCTGGGTGAGGCTCGACCGCACGCCCTTGGGGAAGCCCGTGGTGCCCGACGTGTAGAACATCGGCCCGCCGCTGACCTGGTGCTCGGGCTCGGCCGGGTCGGCCCCGGCCAGCAGCGCCTCGTAGCCGACGAAGCCGTCGGGCACCTCGACGACCGCACCGGTCGCCGCCCGACCGGCGACGTCGCCCATGGCCACGCGGACGGGGCAGTCGACCTCGGCGGCGGCGACCGTGGCCACGTCGAGGAAGCGGTCGTCGGCGATCAGGGCCTTGGCCCCCGAGTCCTGCAAGACGTAGGCGAGCTCCTCGGCGGTCCAGTGCCAGTTCACGGGCACCACGACCCAACCGGCGTGGGTGCAGGCGCCCGTGACCTCGAAGACCTCCCGGCGGTTGCCCGACATCAGCGCCACGGTGTCGCCGTCGGTCAGCCCAGCGGCGCGCAGCCCGTTGATCACCCGGTTGACCCGCTCGTCGAGGTCGGCCCAGGTGGTCTCCCCGAGCTCGTCGACCAGAGCCGACGTGTCGGGCTTGCGGTCGGCGATCTTGGCGATGAGCGTGGCCATGGTCCCCCCGGTGCGGCACGTGGTGTGGAGCCGCCGAGGCTAGCGGCACCGGCCGACGACGGCTGAACGGTGTTCACCCCTAGGGTGACCGGTGGGGTCACACCCGACGACGCGCCGCTCGCGACCGACACGGTTGACACCGGATCCACGTGCGGGCAGGACCCGACGGCATCCACGTGCGGGCAGGGGCAGACGGCGCACCCGGGTGGGGCCGGGCCCTCACGAACCGCGCGATGTCCACTCGCGGCGCCGCTGCGCGTCGGCTCGCGCCCGCCCGGAAAGGACACCCATGAAGCGTCGACATCTCGACTTCGTGTTCAGCATCGGCGGCCTGTTGCTGTCCGTGCTGCTGGTCGTGCTCGGCATCGTGCTGCAGAGCCAGGCCGACTTCGCCAAGGACTACGTCACCACGCAGCTGTCGGACCAGAAGATCACCTTCACCCCGGCCGACAAGCTGACCGATGAGGAGAAGAAGGCCCAGTGCCTGGTCGACAACGGTGGGCAGGCGCTGACGACCGGCGCCCAGGCCGAGTGCTACGCCAACGAGTACATCGCGCTGCACCTGCGTGAGGTCAACGACGGCAAGACCTACGCCCAGACCTCGAACGAGTCCCGGGCTGCCGCGGCCGCACTCGAGACGGCCCAGCAGCAGCGGTCCCCCGACACGGCCGCGCTCGAGGCCAAGGCGAAGGATCTCGACACGAAGGCGCAGACCCTGTTCCGAGGCGAGACGCTGCGCGGCCTGCTGCTCACCAGCTACGGCTTCTCCATCTTCGGCCAGCGGGCGCAACAGGCGGCCTGGGTCGCGTTCGGCGCTGCCCTCGTGCTGTTCCTCGCCACCATCGCCGGGTTCGTCCACGCCTTCACGACGCCCAAGGACGAGATCGTGGAGTGAGGCGCCGGCCGCACGGCCGGTGTCCTCAGGCCCGTCGATCGAGGTCGAGGGCGGCGTTGAGGTTGCCCGAGCGCAGGCCCTCGAGGTCGACGGTGACGTAGCGGTAGCCGGCCGCCCGCACCGCGGCGACCACCTCCTCGCGTCGTGCGACGACCGCCGGCAGGTCGTCCACGGGCACCTCGACGCGAGCGGTGTCGTCGTAGTGGCGCACCCGCAGGGCCGTGAAGCCGAGACGGTGCAGCGCGGCCTCGGCCTTCTCGACGGCGGACAGCACCCGGAACGTGACCGGCGTGCCGTACGGGACCCGGGAGGCGAGGCACGCCGCCGCCGGCTTGTCCCAGGTGCGCAGGCCGAGCACCCGGCTGGCCACGCGCACGTCGGCCTTCGTCAGACCGGCGTCGACCAGGGGGAAGGCGGCACCGGCGTCGGTCGCAGCCCGCTGACCGGGCCGGTGGTCGCCGAGGTCGTCGACGTTGACCCCCAGCACCACGGTCGCGGCCCGCTCGGTGGCCAGGGGCGCCAGCGCGGCCATCAGCGCCGTCTTGCAGTGGAAGCACCGGTCGCCGTCGTTGGCACGGTAGGCCGGGTCGTGCAGCTCGTCGGTGAAGACCTCCACCCAGTCGAGGTCCCACTCCGCGGCGAGGGCGGCGCAGTCGGCGTGCTCCTCGGCTGCAAGGGACGGCGAGACGGCCGTGACGGCCGTGACGGCGTCGCGGCCGAGCTCGTCGCGGGCCACCCAGGCCAAGAACGCGGAGTCGGCCCCGCCGCTGAAGGCCACCACCACACGTCCGAGCGCTCCCAGCTCGGCGCGCAGGCGCTCGACGGCGTCGGCCCCGCGCTCGCTCACGACGGCGGCAGCCCGACCTCGGCGAGGACCTCGGCGAGATCGCCCACCATCCCCGTGTAGAACGGTCCGAACTCGGCGTAGATCGCCGACGCCCGATCGAAGCGCATGGTGTAGACGACCTCCTTGAGGTCGTCGGGGTGCACGGCGAACAGGGTGACGCCCCACTCGTAGTCGTCGAGACCGGTGGACCCGGTGACGACCTGCAGGACCCGTCCGGCGAAGGTACGCCCCGACGCGCCGTGCTCGTACATCAGCTCCTTGCGGTCGTCGTAGGGCAGCGTGAACCAGTTGCCCTCCACGGTGCGCCGCTTCGACATCGGGTAGAAGCACCACGCCCGCTTGCCCTCCGGCGGCAGCTGCGGGTGCAGGCGGGCCTGCTTCATCTCGTCGGGCACGCCCTGGGCGTACTCGGAGATCTCGGTGAGCGAGACGTAGGAGTCGACGACCTGGAGCCCGGCGGCCTGCACCTCGGCCTGCAGCCGACGCAGCCGCCAGAGGTCGGCGCCCAGCGCCATGAGCGCCACATCGGCCTTGTGGCCGAGCACGGCCACGGGCACGACCTGCACCCCGTCGACCTCGGCGGCCTTCACCGCGGTGAGGACGGCTTCGGCGTCGGCGAGCGGGGTGACTGCGCAGAACAGATGCAGGACACCGAGGCCGACCGTGGGCTGGAGCGGCGCTGGCACGTGCGGGAGTCTACGGTCGCGAGCGCGCCGCACCCAGCCCGCCTCCCGTGCCCGGCCACCGTTGGTTGACCCGGGTGCGCTCGAGGCGGCAGCCTGGATGGAGGTGGGCGAGAGGTGGCGCCTGCCGGACGGCCACGCCACCGTGCGCACCGGACACCGAACGAGGAGAGTGGGCCCATGCTCCGAACGACCCGACGCAGTGTGCTCGCCCTCGGCGGGTTGGCCGCCGGTGTGGCGACGTTGGCGGCCGTGAGCATCATCCCGGCCGGCAGCCAGGAGAACCCGGTCACCGTCACCGGCCAGGCGGTGTGCTCCACGGCCGGGCCCGTCGGCCGCTACCAGCTCGACTGGACGGTCACCAACAACCTCACGGCACCGGTCGCCGACGGCGCGATCCCCGTCAACCAGCCCGCCGACCTGCCGCCGCCGATCAACGCCGTCAACATCGCCAGCGCCACCGAGTCCGGCGCCTTCACCGGCACCGTCACCATCACGCCCAACCCGATCGACCCGAAGGGCACGGGCACCGGCAGCGACGGTCCGGTCGGTGGCACCACCACGGGGACCGTGACCCTCACGGTGGTCTGGTCGTACTACGACGGCAACACCACCGTGGAGGGCCAGTCGACCGGCACGATCACCCTCGACGGCACCTGCACCATCCCCACCAGCTCGAGCTCGTCGACGACCACCACCGCCGCCGTCAACAACCAGGTGACCCCGGCCTTCACCGGCTAGCACCGCCGCCGGCTCCAGCGCCCGTCCGACCCCGTCCTCGAGGCGCCCGACGGCGCCGGGAGCGCGACGCGGACCTCAGCCGAGCGGCTCGAGGGTGACCACCGCGTTGTAGTCGGGCACCTGCGAGCGCGGCTCCCGGTGCGCCGGGCCGCCACCGAGCAGCACGTTGCCCTCGGGCCAGTGCACCTGCAGCGTGCGGTGCGGGAGCCGCACCAGCTTCACGCGTCCGTCGAAGGACCCCGCGTCGCCCACGAGGCGCACCGGGGCGCCCTCGGCCAGCCCCAGGGCACCGGCGTCGGCGACGTCGATGTAGACGGCGTCACGACCGGCGCCGGTGAGCGGGTCGGTCGCCGACAGCACCATCGAGTTGAACTGCTTGCCCCGACGGGTGGACACGACGTAGGCGCCGTCGGGGAGGTCGACCGAAGGTGGCGTCAGCACGGTGAAGCGGCCACGGCCCGACGCGGTCGGGAACTCGCCCCCGGCGCACAGGTGCCGGCCTCCCCACTGCACGGCGTCGCCGGTGTCGGCCAGCGTCTCGATGCCGGCGTAGGCCGGCACCACGTCGGCGATCTCGGACCGAAGCGCCTGGTTCGTGGGCCAGTCGAAGCGGTCGGCGAGGTCGGGGCGCACCCGTCGCGCCAGCGTGGCGAACAGCCGCCACTCGCTGCGGGCCTCCCCCACCCGTCGCGGGAGCTCGGGCGAGAAGGCGATGCGGCGCTCGGTGGTGGTCTCGGTGCCGCCGCCCTCCTGCTCGTAGCGGGTCGCCACCGGCAGCAGCACCACGTCGTCGCCCTCCACGAGCATCTGCGACGAGACGACGATGTCCTGGTGGATGCGGGTCGGGACCCGCTCGAGCGCGGCCCGCACGCGCGGCGGGTCGGGCAGGACGTCGAGGAAGTTGCCACCCGACATCCACAGCACGTCGAGCCGGCCCCGCTCGATGGCCTCGACCATCTCGGGTGCGGTGAGCCCCGGCGACGGGGGCACCTCGAAGCCCCACGTCGCGCCGAGGGCGGCGGCGTTGGCCTCGTTCACCTCCAGCCCACCCGGCAAGGCGGTCGCATAGGCACCCATCTCGGCGCCGCCCTGGACGCCGGAGTGGCCGCGCAGCGGCATGAGGCCCGCCCCGTCGCGCCCGACGTTGCCCCGGGCCAGCGCCACGTTGACGATGCCCTGCACCCCCTCGACGGCATGGCGGTGCTGCGTCACCCCCATCGACCACAGCAGGATCGCCGATCGGGCCCGCGCGTACATCGTCACGAAGGCCTCGAGCTGGGCGCGGGTGAGCCCGGCCTGGTCGACCAGGTCGTCGAGGTCCTGGTCGGCGAGCGCCGCCTCGAGCTCGGCGAACCCCTCGGTGTGGGCGTCGACGAACGGCTCGTCCAGGACGCCCCGGGCCAGCAGCGCCTTCATCACCGCGTTGGCGAACGCGACGTCGCCGCCCGGCCGGACCGGGACGTGGAGGTCGCACAGCTTGGTGCCGAACAACGCGGACTCGGCGTTGGACGGCACCCAGTAGGTGTCGAGGCCCGGCTCCAGGTAGGGGTTGACCACCACGACCCGGCAGCCCCGGCGCTTGGCCAGGTACAGGTACTTGGTGAACACCGGCTGGTTGTTGGCCGGATTGGCCCCCCAGATGACGACGAGGTCGCTCTCGATCACGTCCTGCAACGAGCAGGTGGTGGCGGCGACGCCGATCGTCTCCTTCAGCGCCACCGTCGACGGGGCGTGGCACACCCGCGCCGCCGAGTCGACCGAGGCGATGCCCATCGCCCGGGCCGCCTTGCCCGCCACGTAGTACGTCTCGTTGGTGAGGCCCCGACTGGTGAGGTAGAGCGCGGTGCGGTCCCCGCCCGCCGCGACCAGCGCCGACGTGACGGCGTCGAGGGCCTCGTCCCACGAGATCCGTCGGAACCCGCGCTCGCCGCGTCGGCGGCGCATGGGGTGACCGAGCCGTCCGAGGCGGCGCAGCTGCTCGCCCGAGTGGTTGGCCAGGGCGGCGGCGTCGGAGAGCACGATCGGGTCGATGGCGTCGGCGGTGTTCAGCTCGAGCAGCCGCAGCCGGGTGGTGCACAGGTGCACGCCGTCGATGGTCCAGTCGTGGAAGCCGGCGACGCCGAGGGCACAGCCGTCGCACACCCCCTTCGACAGGACGTCCCAGGCGTACCTCGGGTGCGCCCGGTTGTCCCAGGCCGCCATGGCCATCTCCCGGTAGTGGTGGGGCTTCTGGCGCCCGGCGCCGTTGGGTGACCACCCGGCCCACAGCTCGGGGTGCAGCGGGATCCTCATGACGCGGGCGAGGCTACCGTTCGACCCTGATGGACGGCCCACCGCTGCACCCCGACATCGAGCCCCTCGCGTTCCTCCTCGGCACCTGGCGGGGTGAGGGCGCCGGCGAGTACCCGACCATCGCGTCGTTCCGCTACGGCGAGGAGGTCCGCTTCGGCCACGCCGGCAAGCCGTTCCTCGCCTACACCCAGCGCACGTGGGACCTCGACGACGAGCGACCGCTGCACGCCGAGTCCGGCTACTGGCGACCGGTGCCCGGCCCGGACGGGTGGCCGCGCCTCGAGGTCGTGGTCGCCCACCCCACCGGGTTGCTCGAGTTGCAGGGCGGGACGCTCGCCGGCCACCGCATCGAGCTGCAGTCGCTCACCGTCGTCGGCACCCCCACCGCCAAGGAGGTGCGCGCCGTCGACCGGGTCGTCGACATCGACGGCGACGAGCTGCGCTACACGCTGGCCATGGCTGCCGTCGGCCTGCCGATGACCCACCACCTGGCCGCCACCCTGCACCGCGCCGTCGATCCGTCCTGACCTCGCCCGGTACCCTGCCGTCCATGGCTCGGGGTCGCGTCGCCAAGGTGCTGACCACGCGCTACGAGGACGGAGGGGTGCGGCGGGCACCCGACGAGCTCATCGTCGAGGAGCCCCTCGAGATCCGCCTCGACGACGCGCTGGTGGCGACCACCATGCGCACGCCCGGCCACGACTTCGAGCTGGCCGCCGGCTTCTGCTTCACCGAAGGCCTGCTGGCCGGGGCACCGGTGCAGACCTGCCGCTACTGCGGCACCGGCTCCGCAGTGGACACCGGCTTCAACGTGGTGTCGGTGGAGACGGGCGGGAAGGCGCCGGTGCCGACGCCCCGCCTCGGCACCACGACCTCGTCGTGCGGGCTGTGCGGCTCGGCATCGCTCGACGAGCTGTCCCAGCGCCTCGACCCGCTCGTGGACCCGACGCCGTTCGCCCTCGAGGTCCTCGCCCACGTGCCCGGATCGCTCGCCGAGGCCCAGGACCTGTTCACCGCCACCGGCGCGGTGCACGCCGCCGCCGCCTTCACGGCGGCCGGCGACGCCGTCCTCGTGCGGGAGGACGTGGGCCGCCACAACGCGGTCGACAAGGTCGTGGGCCGGCTGCTGCTCGACGGACGCCTCCCGGCGAGCGGGCTCGGCCTCTACGTGAGCGGTCGGGCCTCCTTCGAGATCGTGCAGAAGGCGTGGGCCGCCGGGTTCCCCGCCGTGGTCGCGGTGAGCGCGCCCACCTCCCTGGCCGTCGACACGGCCCGGCGCGCCGGCGTCACGCTCGCCGGCTTCGTCCGCGACGGCCGCATGAACGTCTACGCCCCCGAGCGGGTCGCCGCCGAGCGGTGACGGTGCCACACGCGCCAGGGGCGCCCCGGAGGGCGCCCCTGGGCAGGGTCAGAACCGATCGGCCGGATCAGAAGTCCATGTCGCCGCCGGGCATGGCCGGGGCGGCCTCCTCCGGCTTGTCGGCGATCACGGCCTCGGTGGTGAGGAACAGCGCCGCGATGGACGCCGCGTTCTGCAGCGCCGAGCGGGTCACCTTGGCGGCGTCGATGATGCCGGCCTTGACCAGGTCCTCGTACTCGCCGGTGGCGGCGTTGAGGCCCTCGCTCGCCGCATCGAGGTTGCGCACGCGCTCGACCACGACACCACCCTCCATGCCGGCGTTGCGGGCGATCTGCTTCAGCGGCTCCTCGAGGGCGTGCGCCACGATCTTGGCCCCGGTGGCCTCGTCGGCGGGCAGGTCCTTGGCGGCGTCGAGCACCTTGGCCTGGGCCCGCAGCAGGGTGACGCCACCGCCGGCGACCACACCCTCCTCGATGGCGGCCTTGGTGGTGCTGACCGCGTCCTCGATGCGGTGCTTCTTCTCCTTGAGCTCCACCTCGGTGGCGGCGCCGACCTTGAGCACGGCCACGCCACCCGACAGCTTGGCCAGGCGCTCCTGCAGCTTCTCGCGGTCGTAGTCGGAGTCGGTGTTGTCGATCTCGGACTTGATCTGGGCGATGCGGCCCTGGATGTCGGCGTCGTCGCCGGCGCCCTCGACGAGGGTGGTCTCGTCCTTGGTGACGACCACCTTGCGGGCCGAGCCGAGCAGGTCGAGGGTGGTGTTCTCGAGCTTGAGCCCGACCTCCTCGGTGATGACCTGGCCGCCGGAGAGGATGGCCATGTCCTGCAGCATCGCCTTGCGGCGGTCGCCGAAGCCGGGGGCCTTGACGGCCACCGAGGTGAAGGTGCCGCGGATCTTGTTGACCACGAGGGTGGCGAGGGCCTCACCCTCGACGTCCTCGGCGATGATCACGAGCGGCTTGCCGGCCTGCATGACCTTCTCGAGCACCGGCACGAGGTCGCGCACGGCGGTGATCTTCGAGCCGACCAGCAGGATGTAGGGGTTCTCGAGCACGGCCTCCATGCGCTCGGCGTCGGTCACGAAGTAGGGCGAGATGTAGCCCTTGTCGAAGCGCATGCCCTCGACGAGGTCCATGTCCATGCCGAAGGTCTGGGACTCCTCGACGGTGATCACGCCGTCCTTGCCCACCTTGTCGATGGCCTCGGCGATGGTCTCGCCGATCTCGGGGTCGGCGGCGGAGATGCCGGCCACCTGGGAGATCTGGCTCTTGTCCTCGACGTCGACGGCGAGGTTCTTGATGGCGTCGACGGCGGCCTCCACGGCGGCCTCGATGCCCTTCTTGACCGACATCGGGTTGGCACCGGCGGCCACGTTGCGCAGGCCCTCGTGCACCATCGACCAGGCCAGCACGGTGGCGGTGGTGGTGCCGTCACCGGCGACGTCGTCGGTCTTCTTGGCGACCTCCTTGACCAGCTCGGCGCCGATCTTCTCGTAGGGGTCCTCGAGCTCGATCTCCTTGGCGATGGACACGCCGTCGTTCGTGATCGTCGGCGCTCCCCACTTCTTGTCGAGCACCACGTTGCGGCCCTTGGGGCCGAGGGTGACGCGCACGGCGTCGGCGAGCTGGTTCATGCCCCGCTCGAGGGCGCGGCGGGCCTGCTCGTCGAACTCGATGATCTTGGGCATCGGATCCCTCCGTTGGGTCGGTTCAGGCCACCCGGCCCCCTCGGCCGGCGGTGGCACCTCGCACTCGGTGCGTTAGCACTCTTGGTCGTCGAGTGCTAACAGCCAACCAGACGCGCCCGGGCTTCGCAACCCGCGCCGGGGCCGACACCGTCCGGCGGCGTGGCTCGGCGGCGGGCGCCGCGGCGCAGCCCGCTCGACCTCCGCGGGAGGCACCGGCCAGGGGCGGCGGGCTCCGAAAAGCACCGAGGCCGACAGGCCCACCCGCCGCGGGGGCCTGCCGGCCGATCGGTTCTGGGCGCCGCCGCTCCTGATCCGGTGGGCGAGCCGCTGGGGCTCGCTCGTACCGGATGCATCGACGGTCGTCCGACCCGGATTGACCGAAATGGGCCGGTCGTCCCCGAGGATGAGCCGCCGGACCCAGGATGCCACCACGGTGCGCGCGGATCAGGGGCGCGATCCGCCTCGCGGCGTGCCCGGCGGGCCTGCTCGGGCCCAGACGACTCCCGGAGGGTGCGCTCAGCAGCCGCCGGCGACGGCCTGCATGATCGACACCTCGACGCCGTCGGGCACGGCGGTGTCGAGCCCGTCCATGAAGCGGATGTCGTCGTCGTCGACGAACACGTTCACGAACCGCACGAGGTTGCCGTCGTCGCCGAGGAGCTTGGCCTTGAAGCCGGGATGGGCGGCCTCGAGGTGGTCGAGCACCTCGCGGACCGTGCCGCCCTCGACCGGGACCTGGGAGGCGCCACCCGTCATGGTGCGGAAGACGGGCGGGACGCGGACGGTGGCGCTCATGGGTTCCCTCGTGGCGGAGCAGGCCGGGCCGGAGGCCGGCGAGACGGGTCGCAGGGGCCGCCAGGCGGCCGAGCGGCATCGTAGCGGCCGCTCCCGATCGTGCCCACGTCCACCGACCGCCCTCGGGCCCCGCGGCTCGACGTGGCACCGAGGCACGCGGGTGACCAACGGCCCCCGCGGTGGGCTTGCCCGGCCGACCCCGGGTGACGGACCATGGAGCCGTGCCGGATCCCGGGATCAGGGCGTTCCACCACGCCGACTTCTCGGCCCGAGCACTCGCGCAGGCCAAGGGCACTGCGACGGTGTCGGTGTGCCTCCCGGCCCGCAACGAGGCGGCGACCGTCGGGCCGATCGTCGAAGCCATCCGCACCAGCCTCATGGCGGACCATGCCGTCGTCGACGAGATCGTCGTGATCGACGACCACTCGACCGACGGCACCGCCGCCATCGCCGCCGCCGCCGGAGCCCGGGTCGTCGACGCGTCGAGCGTGCTGCCCGACTACGGCGAGGGCCACGGCAAGGGCGAGGCGCTGTGGAAGTCGGTGTTCGCCGCCGAGGGCGACGTCATCGCCTGGTGCGACGCCGACATCCGCGAGTTCGACGTCGGCTTCGTCACCGGCCTGCTCGGACCGCTGCTGACGTGCGCCGACGTCGACTTCGTCAAGGGGTACTACGAGCGGCCCGACGACAGCGGGAGCGGCCGGGGCGGCCGGGTGACCGAGCTGGTGGCCCGACCCATCATCGCCATCTTCTTCCCCGAGCTGGGCGGGATCGTCCAGCCGCTCGGGCGAGTACGCCGGGCGCCGTGAGGTGCTCGAGCGCCTCCCGTTCGTCCAGGGCTACGGGGTCGACCTGGGCCTGCTGATCGACGTGCTGCGCCTGGTGGGCTCCGATCGCATCGCCCAGACCGACCTCGGGGTCCGCCGTCACCGGAACCGCCCCATCGACGAGCTGTCACCCCAGGCGCTGGCGGTCCTGCTCGCCGCCCTGCGCCGGGCCGACCACGACCTCGTCGGCACCTCGGCCCTGCTGCGCCGGCCCGACCTCGACCCCGTGGTGGTCAGCGTGGCGGAGCGCCCACCCCTGCGCGACGTGCCCGCCTACCGGCGCCACACCGCCTGACCGGCACCGCGGCGGGCGATCGTCGATCCGACGTCGGGCCTGCGTCGGGGACCGGCGGTGCCGGCCGGCGGTGCCCGGCGGCCCGTGGCCGTCTTCTCCTCAATCGACGGGGCCGTCGTCCGATGGGAGCAGGGGCAGGGCCGATCCACGGGCAGGAGGTGAGCATGCACGCAGTCGGCTCGGGCGACGAGGGGCCTGGTGGGGCGCGGACCGGTGCCACCGAGCCCGTCGGCGGCACCCCGGTGGACGAGCGCACCTCCCGATTGGCCGAGCTGGTCACCGGCCTCACCGGCTGCCCGCCCACCGGCGCCCTCCACGTGCTGCGCACCGACGACGTGCCGGCCCGCGACGCGCTCGAGCTGGTGGCCCGGGCGATGGTCCGGGTGGACGCGCCGCCCGATCCCCACCTGCGCGTCGGGGGGCACCTCCGCGACGAGGCCGACGAGGCCGTGGGCACCGGCCCCCGCCGCGCTCGGCCCCCGGCGACGATCGACGTCGACCACGACGACGACCGGCTGCGGCCGCCGCCCTGGCTCGACCGAGCCGGCCACCGCCCCGAGCCGTAGGCGACGTCGGCCCCGCCGAGGCGTCGGCGGGGACGATCCGATCAGGCGTGGATCGGCGGCAGCCGGTCGGACCACGGCGCCGCCGCCTCGAGCTGGGAGGCGAGCCGCACCAGCACGTCCTCGCGCCCGTAGGCGGCGACCAGCTGGACGCCGATCGGCAGGCCGTCGTCGGACCAGTGCAGCGGGAGCGAGACCGCGGGCTGACCGGTGGTGTTGAAGGGCGCGGTGAACGGCACGATGGCCGCCGAACGGAACAGCCCGTTGAGCGGGTTGTCGGGCTGGGCCGCGAAGGTGCCCAGCTCGGGCGGGAGCTCGGGGATCGTCGGCGTCACCAACACGTCGAACCCGCCGGCCCACCACTCGGCCATGCGCCGCGTGTAGCGGTGCAGCTCGCTGATGGCCTCGAAGTACTGCACCGCGGTGACCGTCCGACCCAGCTCGGCCGCCGCCCACGTGCCCGCCTCGACGCCCTCGGCGGCGATCGGCTCGCCGCTGATCCGGCCGAGGTGGTCGAGCTCGGCCGCCGTCCACACCGAGAAGGCGTTGATGAACTGTCCCGTGAAGTGGTCGACGTAGTCGCCGTCGTCCCACAGGGCGGGGTGGTCCTCGCTCACGCGGTGGCCGAGCTGGTCGAGCAGGGCCGCGGCCCGCTCGACGGCAGCGACGCACTCGGGATGGGTGGTCACGCTGCGGTCGGCCGCGGTGGCCGTCCAGCCGATCCGCAGGGAACCGGGATCGGCGCCGACCTCCTGCACGTAGGGACGATCGGGTGGGGGGGCGGTGTAGGGGTCGCCGGGCATCGGGCCTTGCACGGCATCGAGCACCGTCGCCGTGTCGCGCACGGAGCGGCTCACCACCAGGCGGGACACGAGGCCGCCCCAGGCCTCGCCCACGTCGGGCCCCAGGGAGTGGCGTCCGCGCGACGGCTTGAGGCCCACCAGCCCGCACTCGCTGGCCGGGATGCGGATCGAGCCGCCGCCGTCGCCGGCGTGGCCGAGCGGGACCATGCCCGACGCCACCGCCGCGGCCGAACCGCCACTCGAGCCGCCGGTCGAGCGCGACGGGTCCCACGGGTTGCGGGTGGGCCCGTAGGCCTCTGGCTCGGTCGTCGGCTGCAGGCCGAGCTCAGGGGTGTTGGTGCGGCCCACCACCACCAGCCCCGCCTCCCGGAACTTGGCGGTGAGGTAGGTGTCGGCCGGTGCCACGTAGCCGCGGTCGCGCAGGTGCCGGGTGCCGGCGTGGTAGGGGTCGCCCGCCGACGTGCCGTCGAGGTCCTTGAGCACCATCGGCACGCCGCGCAGCGGCCCGTCGGGCAGGTCGCCGACCGCCTCGGCGCGGGCCCGCTCGAAGCGCTCGTGGATGACGGCGTTGAGCTCGGGGTTGACCTTCTCGATGCGGGCGATGGCGGCGTCGACCAGCTCGATCGGGCTCACGGTTCCCGTGCGCACGAGCTCGGCCTGGGCGACCGCCGAGGCGGTCGAGGTCGTCGGACATGGGGTCCCCTGCAGGTGCGGCCGTCCGCGGCCCGGGCGGACGGCGACGGACCCGTCGACCCTACCCGGCGACGGCGACGGCGACGTCGGCTGCGGCCGGCGCCGTCCGCCGGTCGGCACCGGTCGGTACCCTGGCGGCATGACCGACCCGCTGCGACTCGACGACGACGAGACCCACGCGCCGCTGTGGGTGTGGCTGGTGATCGGAGCGCTGGTGCTCATCGGCGCCGTCACCGTCCTGCGGTGGGTGCTCGGCGCCATCGCCGGGCTGATCGGGCTGGCCGTGCTGGTGCTGGTCGTCCTCGTCGCGGTGTCGATCATCCGCGGCGCCTGGCGCTCGCGCCGCTGACCAGCCGCGGCGGTCAGCGGCTCCCGCGCTGGGCGGCGAGCTCGGCCGCGACCACCTCGGTGATGCAGGCCAGCGGATCGTCCAGGGCCCGCTCCCGGCCGAAGCGCTCGACCAGCGAGACGCACCGGATCCGGTCCTCCATGCCGTCGAACACCTCGCCGACCACGGCCAGCACCGGCACCTCGAGCTCGGCTGCCAGGTCGGCCACGCCGCCCACCACCTTGCCGTCGAAGGACTCGGCGTCGAGGAACCCCTCCCCGGTGACGACCAGGTCGGCGCCCTCGAGCCGCTCGGCGAGGCCGACCTCCTCGGCCACCACCTCGAACCCCGACTCGAGGTGCGCGCCGAGCGCCGCCAGCCCACCGGCGAGGCCACCGGCCGCCCCGGATCCCTCGAGGTCGCGGACGTCGACGCCGTAGTCGCGGGCGTAGGCGTCGGCGAGCGAGACGAGGCGGCGTCGCAGCAGCTCCACCTGGGCGGGCGTCGCCCCCTTCTGCGGCGAGAACACCTCCGCGGCGGCGAGGAACGGGACGCGCACGTCGCAGGCGACGATCAGCTCCACACCCTTGAGCCGGTGGGGCGGGTACAGCGCCCGGAGGGCCCCGAGGCCGCCGTCGGTCGTGGCCGAGCCGCCCACGCCGACGATCACCCGCCGGGCGCCGGCCTCCACGGCGGCGGCGATCAGCTCGCCCGTGCCGTAGGTCGTGGCGGCAACGGGGTCGTTCCCCTCGGGGCCACCGACGAGCTGCAGGCCCGAGGCGCGGGCCATCTCGATGACCGCCCGGCCCCGCCGCAGCTGCCACGCCGCCTCCACCGGGTCGCCGAGGGGCCCGTCGACCACGGTCGTGCGGTTGGCACCCCCGAGCGCCTCGAGGGTGCCCTCGCCACCGTCGGCCATCGGTGCCCGGTCGCAGGTGCCTCCCCCGGCCTCCACCGCCGCCGCGATGGCCCCGGCCACCTCGGAGGCGACGGCCGTGCCCTTGAACTTGTCGGGAGCGGCGACGACGTGCACCACCGTTGTGTAGCAGCCCCTCCCGTCGGCGGTGCTCCCCCGGGGTCCGACACGTCGACGTCGCGCCGCTCAGGGCCCTTCGGCGACGCCACCGCTGTTGCCGGCGATCGACCGGGCCGACCGGGCCCCAGCGGTAGGTTGTCGGCCATGCGCGACGCTGAGCCTGGGGAGCCGACGCGCCGGCCGATCGTCATCGTGTCGAACCGCGGCCCCGTGTCGTTCTCGCTCGACGAGCAGGGGAACCTCACCTCGCGGCGGGGCGCCGGCGGGTTGGTGTCGGGCGTCGGACCGCTCGTCGCCGGCACCGACGCCACCTGGATCGCCGCCGCCATCTCCGAGGGCGACCGCGTGGCGGCCGGACGGGGCGTCCACGCCGCGGAGGGCTTCAACGTCGCCACCCTCGCCCTCGACCCCGACGACTTCCGGATGGCCTACGACGTGGTCTGCAACGCCGGCCTGTGGTTCGTGCACCACGAGCTGTTCGACCGGGCCCGCCGACCGCGCTTCGACGTCGCCTGGCGGGAGGCGTGGGACGCCTACCGCCGGGTCAACGAGGCGTTCGCCGACGCCGTGATCGAGGGCGCCCCGCCCGACGCCGCCGTGCTGGTGCAGGACTACCACCTCACCCTGCTCGCCGAGCGGGTGCGCAAGGCCCGGCCCGACCTGCGCCTCACCCACTTCAGCCACACCCCCTTCGCCGGTCCCGACGGCCTCCACGTGCTGCCCGACGAGTGCGTCGCCGAGCTGCTCGCCGGCATGGCGGCCCACGATGCGTGCGGCTTCCACACGAGGCGCTGGGCCGACGCCTTCCTCGCGTCGTGCCGCGACGTCGACCTCGAGCCGCCGTCGGTGTTCGTGTCGCCGCTGGCCACGTCGGCCGACGACATCCGGTCCGTCGCCGCCGACCCTCGCACCCGCGACGAGCTCGCCGCCCTCGACGCGCGCGTCGACGGCCGGCGGGTCATCGCCCGCGTCGACCGCATCGAGCTCTCGAAGAACCTGCTGCGGGGGTTCCACGCCTTCGAGGACCTGCTGGAGCGGTATCCGGCGTGGCGCGAGCAGGTGGTGTTCTGCGCGTTCTGCTACCTCCCGCGAGGGCTGGCCGAGTACCTCGCCTACCGCCAGGAGGTGGAGGGCCTCGTGCAGCGGATCAACGACCGGTGGGCCACGCCGGGCTGGACCCCGATCCTGTTCGACCAGACCGACAACTTCCGCTGTCGATCGCCGCCCTGCGCCGCTACGACGTCCTCCTGGTCAACCCCATCCGCGACGGGCTCAACCTCGTCGCCAAGGGCCTGATCGTCAACGAGCACGACGGCGTGGTGGTGCTGTCGACCGAGGCCGGCGTGTGGTCCGAGCTGGGGCCGACGGCGCTGCCGGTCAACCCCTACGACGTCGCCGGCACCGCCGACGTGCTGGACACCGCGCTGCGCATGCCCGCCGAGGACCGCCGCACCCACGCCCGGGACCTGCGGGCCTGGGCCGGGCTCGGACGCCGGCCGACTGGCTGGCCGACCAGCGGCGCGCCGCCGGCTGACCGGTCGCGGCGCAGACGGCCATCGGCCGCCCACCCGGCGAGGGCGGCGCCATCAGGTCGGCGTGAAGTCCTGACCCAGCTGGACCAGCACCTGCACGCCGTTGGCACCCGTCGGCGCCGGACTGGGCATGGGCTGCACCTGGCTGGAGGCGATGCCGAGGGCGTTGGCGATCTCGGTGGCCTCCCCCTCGAAGCCGTCGGTGTAGAGCACGGCGCTGGTGGCTGCACCGTCACGTCGATGGCGCCCTGGGTCTTGTAGCCCGCCTTCTGCAGCTTGGACGTGGCGTCGCCGCCCAGCGTGAGGGTTGGGTTGGAGGCGTTGACGACCCGCACCGTCACCTGGCTCGGTGGCTTGAGCGGGGCGGTCGAGCTGGTGGTGGTCGGCGGGAGCGCGGTGGTGGTGGGGATGGTCGTCGTGCGCTCGGGGGCCGAGCTGTCGGGCGACGTTCCGCTCACGAGGTTGCCGCTGCTGCGGTCGTACCCCTTCCACAGCAGCACGGTGCCGAGCAGCACGGCGACGGCCAGGATCACGAACCCGAGCACGGACGCCGCGCCTCCTGCGCCGGGGTCGGCGGCGGCACGGGTGGACGCGTGGGGCGATCCGGGCCCGATGCGGTGGGCTCGGTGGCCGACGGCGGCGACCCGGCACCCCGGGGGCGGACGTCGAGGCCCGCGACCGCTCCCCGGCCCCGGCGGGACCCGCCGCCGCGGTGGCGCCGCGCGCAGGGACGACGGCGCCGTCGCACCGGCCTTGGGCTTGCCCGCATCGGCCAGCACGGCCAGCGGGTTCTCCTCGGCGCGGACCCACCTGGAGCCGGGGGGACCGGCGTCGGTCACCGGCCCGGCGGCTCGCTGGCCTGCAGCCCTCGGCAAGCTCGGCGGCGGCGGTCACGGAGGCGACGCAGCCGGCGCACCACCAGCGGGTCGTACTCGTAGGCCTCGGGCGACTCGAGCAGCTCGTTGAGGATCTGGTAGTAGCGCGCCGCCGAGAGCTCGAAGCGCTCGCGGATGAGCGCTTCCTTGGGGCCCGACTCGTTCCACCAGGAGCGCTCGAAGTCGAGGATGGCGCGATCACGATCCGTCAGCTGCATCGTCGCAACCTTTGCCCACCGGCGGTCCCGAAGCAAGGACCCTCCCCCGTGCGCACCGACTTGGAGCAACGACGTGCTCGCGGTAACACTTGCCGTATGCAAAAGTCCCTGGACGAGGTCACCGACGCGCTGCTGGGCGCTTCGCGGGCCCTCGTCGCCATCGCCGCCCGGTCGCTCGCCGAGGTGGGCGACGAGGTCACGCTGCCGCAGTACCGAACGCTCGTGGTGCTGAGCAGCCGCGGGCCGCAGACCCTGCAGGGCCTCGCCGACGAGCTCGAGGTGGCACCCTCCACGGCGACCCGCATGTGCGACCGCCTCGTGGCCAAGGGCCTGCTGCAGCGGGACACCGCGCCCGACAGCCGTCGCGAGGTGCGCCTGTCGGTCACCTCGGCGGGCGACGACGTGGTCGACCGGGTCACCCGCCGGCGTCGCGCCGACCTCCAGCGGATCGTCGGCCGCCTCCGCAACGACCAGCGCGCCGCCGTCACCGCCGCCCTCCACGCCTTCGCCGAGGCCGCCGGCGAGGTCCCCGAGCAGGACTGGAGCCGGGGATGGCGATGACCGAGGAACCGGCCGAGCCCGTGCGCGATGCGCCGGGCCGACGCGGCCTCACGCCGCGGCGACCCGGGTGGCTGGGGGTCGGCTGGCTGCAGGACTGGTGGCAGCACGAGCGCACCAAGGCCCACCGCACGCTGCCCCTCGCCGCCCTCACCGGCGCTGGTCGGCCCGGGGGTGGCGATGTTCGAGTGGCTCGCCCGCTCCCGGATGTGGGAGCACATCCTCGAGGCCGCTGGGGTCATCGCCCTGGCACCGCTCGTCGGCCTCGTCGCCACGGCGGCCGCCCTGCGATGGCTCGGCCTCGACGCCACCCCGTCGAGCGCCGACGAGTACATCCGCAGCTTCCACGACCGCGGCAACCCGATGCCGCTCAAGCCGGCGCCGGCCAAGCTCCTGGGCGGCCTGCTCACCTTGGGCACCGGCGGCGCCATGGGCTTCGAGGGACCATCGCTGTACCTCGGCGCCAGCATCGGCACCCTGCTGCAGCGACGGTTCTCGCGGTGGCTGTCCCGCCAGGACGCCAAGGTGCTGCTGGTGGCGGGGGCGGCGGCGGGCGTGGCGGCCATCTTCAAGGCCCCCGCCACGGGCGCGGTGTTCGCCTCGAGGTCCCCTACCGCGACGACACCGCCCGCCGGATGGTGCTGCCGCCTGCTCCGGGGCGGCCACCGGCTACCTCTCGTTCGTGGCGATCATGGGGACCGAGCCGCTCTTCGCGGTGGGTGGCGTCCCCCCGCTCGAGCTCCCCGAGCTGGGCGGCGCGCTGGCGCTCGGCGTGCTGTGCGGCATCGGGGCCCGGGGGTTCGCCCTGGCCATCCGGTACGCCAAGACCCTCGCCGGCAAGGGCACCCCGCTGGTGCGCCTTGCTCGGCGGCGGGGGCCTCGCCCTGCTGTTCGCCGTGCCGCACCTCCTCTACGGCGAGGGCCTGGCCCTCGGCGCCGGCTACGACGTGGCGACCTGGCTGACCGAGCCCGGCCACACGCTCGGGCTCATCGCCGCGCTCTTCCTCATCCGGCTGGCCGCCACCTGCGCCACCCTCGCCGGCGGCGGCGTGGGCGGACTCACCCACCCCTCGTCATCGCCGGCGCGATCGTCGGGCGGGCCGTCGGCCTGGTGGTCGACGACCAGCAGGCCACCCTGTTCACCGTGGTCGGCATCGCCGCCTTCCTCGGCGCCGGCTACCGCACGCCGCTGGCCGGCGTGATGTTCGTGGCCGAGTCGACCGGTCGTCCCGGGTTCGTGGTGCCGGGTCTGCTCGCCTCGGTCGTGTCCCAGCTGTTCATGGGACCGGCCTCGGTGTCGGCGTACCAGCGCACCGGCCGGGTCGGTCACCTCGAGCGACGGGTCGGCCTGCCCCCGACCACGGCGATCCAGGCCGACGTGCTCACCGTGCCACCCGACGTGACCCTCGACGAGTTCCACCGCGACCACCTGCTGCTCGCCCGGCGGCGGTTCGTCGCCGTGGTCGACGACGACGGGCGCTACGTCGGGATGGCCGGCCTCCACGATCTGCAACAGGTCCCGATCGAGCAGTGGGGGGAGGTCACCGTCGCCGACATCGTGGAGAAGGACCTGCCCACCGCGCCGCCCGACGGCACCGTCGGCACGGCCGTCGCCGCCATGGAGGCCGCCGACGTCGACGTGCTGCCGATCGTCGACGGATCCGGCGGCTTCGTGGGCGTCGTCACCTCGGCCGAGCTGCTGCGCCTCGACGAGATCCTCGGCGAGCCCGACCAACCCCGGTGAGCGGCGCGACCGCCGACCTCAGGGTCGGATCCGGCCCGGGGAGCCCTACTATCGGCCTCCCGTGGAGACGCCGACGCTCCGTGCTCGGGACGTCCACGGCCTGCCCGAGTAGCTCAGCTGGTCAGAGCAGCTGTCTTGTAAACAGCAGGTCGTCGGTTCGAATCCGACCTCGGGCTCCGCTCAGACCCAGGCTCGTTCCACCATGCGGGTCCACGAATCGGTCGCGCCACTCGAGGTGTTGGTGATGCGTGACGTGGAGCGACGGGACCGCTCGGTCAGCGGCCACCGGCAGCCCGGTACCCCGATGAAGGCCGGCATTGGGCTTGGGCGATCGCTGCCGGCGCTGGCACCAGGATGCGGCGAAGCGGGATCCCGGGCAGCGTCGTGGCATGAGCGTCCAGCGCACGGTGTTCACGAGGCTCTACCGCCGCGCACGGAGCGTCGAGTCGCTGCCCTGGCATCGAGAGCAGCCACCGATGCTCCTCGAGCGAGTGGTGGCGGATCGGACACCGGGCGAACGTGCGCTCGACGTCGGTTGCGGCGAAGGCGTCTACGCCGTGCACCTCGCAGAAGGGCTTCACGGTCGTCGGAATCGACTTCGTGGCAGCTGCGCTCTCGGCCGCACGCACGCGTGCCGAGGCGGCCGGCGTCGACGTGGAGCTCCGCGAAGGTGACGTCGTCGACTACGAGCCGTCGTCAGCCTTCGACGTCGTGCTCGACTCGGGTTGCCTGCACCATCTGCCCAAGGGACGTTGGCACGTACCGCGAGCGGCTGGACGAGTGGCTGGCGCCCGGAGGCGACTACGTCCTCGTCCATTTCGCACACCGACCTCGGGTGCCCATCCCGAAGGGCCCGCAGGGCATGAGCCGTGACGAGGCGGTGGCGCTCTTCGCGCCGCTTGAGCTGCGGGCCTACGACGAGACGCACTTCGACGTGCCGTTCCCGATGGGTCGCATGCGAGCAGGCGTCTACTGGTTCACCCGCCCGCGCTGACCCGGACGGAGCCGGCGATCGGGGACACAGAGCGGACCGTGGTTGCTTGCGACGCGGTGCATCCGCCTTCTTCGGTGTTCGCTGGCTGCCGGACCGCCCGGGGAGACCGGCCCGCTGCTGTTCCAGGGGTACGCGAGCCGCCTCCATCGGTTCCCACGCGTCTCGCTCGGTCATCATGGGACTCGTGGGAACGCGGCGCATCACGGTCGGCGAGCGACGCGCTCGGCTGGCGCGCCGCCATCGCCTGATCCCGTCGACACGAACCGACGACGTCGCGACGATCGCGGACTCCGTCGTGGCGCTGCACTCGTCGGATCCGGTGTCGGTGTTCCTCTCGGTGCTGGCCCGCATGCGCCACCCGTCGATCGCGGCGGTGGAGGCCGCGCTCTACGACGCCCGAAGCGTGATCCGGTTCCACGCGATGCGGCGCACCCTGTGGGTCGCGACCCCAGCGGTGGCGCGGATGGCCCACGCATCGTCAACGACGAAGCTCTTGGGACCCGAGCACCGCAGGTTCGTGAAGCTGCTCGCCGACAACGGCATATCCGACCACGGGGACGACTGGATCGCGCCGGCGAAGGAGCAGGTCCTGGCTGCGCTGCACCGGGCGGTGAGGCGTCGACGCGCCAGCTCGGCGACGCCGTGCCCGCCTTGCGGCAACCGATCGAGCTCTCGCCGGGCAAGCCGTACGCCGCAACCCAACAGGCACACGTGCGCATCATGTTGCACCTCGGCTTCGAGGGTGTCGTCGTGCGGGGCCGCCCGATGGGCTCCTGGGTCAACAGCCAGTACCGCTGGGCCGCGATGGACGACTGGGTACCCGGGGGCATCGTCGGCATGGATCCCCGTGAGGCCTCCACCCAGCTGGTCCGACGATGGCTGCACGCGTTCGGCCCCGGGACGACCGCGGATGTGCAGTGGTGGACCGGCTGGACGGTTCGCGACACCCGGCGCGCTCTGGACGACGCCGGCGCGGTCGGGGTCGCGATGGAGACGGCCGACGGTGACACCGACGCGTGGCTCGCGCCCGACGACCTCGACGTGGTGCGGGGGTCGTCGAAGTGGGTGGCGCTCTTGCCCGGTCTCGATCCGACGACGATGGGATGGAAGGACCGGCGCTGGTACCTCGACGCCGGGGTCGGGTCACACGTCGTCGACCGCAACGGCAACGCCGGACCCACCATCTGGGTCGATGGCCGCGTCGTGGGCAGCTGGGTCCAACGCAAGGACGGCACGATCGCGCTCGGGTGGCTCAGCGACGTGGCACCGGCTCGCCGTGCTGAGGTCGAGGCGAACGCGCGCATGCTGGAGGACGAGCTGGGCGACACCCGCTTCACCCCGCGGTTCCCCGCTCCGATCCAGACCGAGCTGCTCTCGACCTGACCGGTCTCGGACCTCTCGGCCCATGCCCCCCGTCCCGAGCGTGTCACCACTGGGGATTCCCACGTGGTCCTGCCGGCTACAGGAGCTCGATCGGCTCTGCCTCCGTCAGGGCTCGGCGATGCGGCCGTCCTTGCCCCGGCGACCTGGGAGGCGGACGGCGTTCGCGCTGATCTGCCGATCTGGGGCAGGCGTGGGTTGGGGGTCGCGCCCTACTCGTCGTGGGCGGACTCCAGCACGAGATCGCAGGCATTTGCGCCCGGCTCGCGTCACCTCTCGCGAGGCTGCACCTTGACCGTGAGGTTCGCCGACCGAAGGGCCTGTTCGAGCTGCGGTGACCGGGCGCTCAGGTAGACGTTGGCCTGCAGGCGGGTCGCCGCAGCGAGCGCCTCGATGCCGAGGATGTCGAGCTGATGGTGAAGGCGGAGCTGGGCGATGATCGGACCGAGCTCGCGGAGGCTCAGGAGCCCGATCTCGGCGGGAAGCTCGAGCGCCGCGGCGAGCGCTCGCTCGCGCATCGCGTCGGGAAGCTCGACGAACGGCCGTGACAGCACGCCGGTTCGCTCTTGGGCTCCCAGGACTGCCTGGCCGAGTCTGACGTACCAGTAGCCCGTCGTGTACACGGTCTTCGATGCCAGGGTCCGTGGCGGCTGACCTCGCAACACGGCGCCGAGGAGCTGGTCATCGATCAGGGCGACGGTCACTCGTTCGCCAGCCCGTCGTCTCCGAAGCCCCGGCGTGCCAGCTCCCAGTCCTCGCCGGTCACCGCGTCGAGCAGGTCGCGACGCAGCTTGGCGGTTCCGCCCGCCAACGCTCAGGCAGCGGCGTCGGCGTCTGTTGCGGTCGGTGCGGCGGTGTCGGTGGCGTGCTGGTCGGCGGTCATCCAGGCCGTGAGCAGGACGTCGCGGGCGTAGAAGGTCAACGGTTCGGCGGTGCCGGTGAGCCGCTCACCCGGTGGCGGCGGGCCGGCGGTGGCCCGACCGGTGGGTCGGGGGGTTCCACCGTGGTGCCGTCGGGTTGCACGATCACCAGGACGCGTCGGCCGCGGCGGTGCTCCCATCTGGTGGACCAGCCGCTGCGGTGCACCCCGAAGTGGTGGTGCTCGCACAACAGGACCAGGTTGTCGAGGCGGGTGGGCCCACCGGGTGGGGGTGACGTGGTGGGCGATCAGGCGGACCCGGCGCCCACACCCCGGATAGCGACAGGTCTTGTCGCGGTCGTGCAACGCCACCAGCTGGGCCGGCGTGGCGAACCGCGCCGGAGACGTCGCCGCGACGGCGACGCCGTCGCGCTCCACCAACGCCGCGATCCCGGCGTCGCACACCAGCCGCCGCGCCGTCGCCGGATCGAGGCTGGTCGCCCCGGCCAGACACGCCTCCCCCACGCCTTCGTCGTCGTGGTCGGGGTGCAGCACCGCTTCGTCGACCCGCACGATGGCCTGGAACCGCTGGGGCAGCACGTTCGGTGCCGACGACCGGCCGGCCAGGTGGTCCTGAGCCAAGGCGATGAGCGCATCGAGCCGGGACATCCGCTCGCCACCACCGTCGTCGTGGCCGGCGGTGGCTTCCTGGTCGGCCTCCAGCACGGAGCGGATCGCCGCGTCGAGCTGGGCGCCCTGGTCCGGGCGGGCTCGCAGTCGCCCGTCGTACCTGCCGTGATCGTCGAAGAACGACTCGAAGTAGGTCTCGTCAGGGTCGCGCAGCGTCGCCTTCGGCTGCACCGCCTTGTACTCGGCCACCAGCTTCGCCAGCTGCGGCCCCGTCGCCGCCTCCGCGGTCTCCAACAGCACCGCCTCGTTGGCCGGCGTCGCCACCCGCACCAACGCCGCCGCCACCCCTCCGAGATCGCCCCCGGCGCGAACGCCGCCGACAGCCCCGGCAGCTCCGGAAGACGGCGGGCCAAGGTGATCTGACGGCGCGCCTCACCGGTGGTCAGCCCCGCCGTCCACGCCAACCACGCGGAGGACGACATCGTGTCGGTCACCCCCAGCGCGTCGATGGTCGACACCAGCTGCACCGACCGCGCCTGCAGCTGCGCGATCTGGGACTGCACCTCGCGCAGCTCCCGCGCCAACCGCGCCAGCTCCACCTCCTCAGGCGGTGCGGGGATCACCACCACGACGTCACCACCGCCTCAGCAGTCGACCGGTTGCGTGTCGTCGGGAGGAACACACGTACGATACTAGGCCTTTGAACAGCGCCGATCAACCGACCCACGTGTGAACCTCGACACCGCGGTCCAGCCGGACCCCGACGCCACGACACCCGGTGGTGGGGGCCATCGGGGGCGCCCCACTCGATCGCGTCAGCCGCTCACGAAGCCCTCGGGCATCGGCGCGCTCGGGTCCTCCTGGAAGACCCCGACCCGGTTGCCCTCGGAGTCGGCGAACTTGGCCATCCAGCCGACCGTCGGGATCGGCATCGCGTCGGTGAGGCGACGCCCGCCGGCGGCCTCGACCGCGGCGAGCGCGGCGTCCACGTCCTCCACCTGGATGTAGAACGCCGGCGCCGGCGAGTCCTCGCTGCGCATCGTCAGTCCGCCGTCGATGCCGGGCCCGTCGCCACCGCTCGTCGACCAGTAGTCGACCGGTCCCCACTTCTCGAGCTGCCAGCCGAACGCCGACGAGTAGAACGCCAGCGCCCGCTCGCGGTCGTCGATCGGGATCTCGAAGTGGACCACCTTGCCGGCCATCGCAGACCTCCTCGGGTCGGTCGCGGCGTCTCGCCGCGAGCGTCGACCTTAGGGCGCGTCGACCGGAGCCGCGCCGGCCCCGTCGCCGTCCTCGTCGAGGAGCACGCCGTTGGACACGGCGGCGGCGATGGCGAGCTGGGCAGCCTTGCGGTACACGACGTCGAAGGTCAACGCCGCCGCCTGGGCGTGGCGCCCGAGCGGCGCCGGCCCGAGCGAGCGCACGAGCGCGGTGGGGTCGTCGGCCGGCCGGACCTGCCCGGTGATGGCGCGCACGCTCTGCTCGGCGACGCCGTTGGACCAGAAGCCGCGGGTCGGGTCGATCCGCTTGGCCCCCCCGCCCTTGCCACCGCCGCGCTGGCGGTTCTTGCCCTTGCCCCGTCGCTGCTGCGATCGCTTCGGCTGCTGGTTGCTCACGCCGACACCTCCTCGCCGACGGCCGCCACCACGTCGCCGAGGTCGTCGACCGCGTCGTCGCCCTCGCCACCCGAGCCGTCGTCGGTGAGCAGCTCGGACTCGCGCAGCCCGAGGGCGATGCGCAGCTGGTCGGGGCTCAGGTCGTCGAGCGAGCTCGACTTGGGCAGCACCAGGTCGGCCACGTGGCGCTTGCCGGCGACGACCTCCTCCACCCGCTCGTCGATGGTCCCGGGGCACTCCAGGCGGTGGAAGATCACCGTGCGCTCCTGGCCCAGGCGCCAGGCGCGGTCGCGGGCCTGGTCCTCGACCGCCGGGTTCCACCACCGGTCGAACAGCACGACGTGGTTGGCGGCCGTGAGGTTGAGCCCGGCGCCGCCCGCCTTGAGCGACAGGACCAGGGCCGCCGCGCCCTCGCCGCGCTGGAAGTCGTCGATGATCTGGTCGCGCTGCTTGCGGGGCAGGCCGCCGTGGTAGGCGGCGACCGGCGTGCCGGTGCGCGCCGTGAGGTGCTCGGCCAGGCGGATCGCCCACCGGGCGTACTGGGTGAACACGACGATGCGCTCGCCGACGGCGAACACGGTGTCGACGATGTCGTCGAGGCGGGCCAGCTTGCCGGAGCGCCCGCCCAGCGGCTGGTCGTCACCGGTGAAGGCGGCGGGGTGGTTGCAGATCTGCTTGAGGTTGGTGATGGCCCCCAGCACGTGGCCCTTCTGGGGCGGTGCACCGGACTCGGCCTCGACGAGCAGCTTGTCGAGCACCGCCTGGTACAGGCCGATCTGCTCGGCCGTCATCGTGCAGTGGTCGGTCTCGTCGATCCGGTCGGGCAGCTCGGCGGCGATCTCGGGCTCGGCCTTGGTCCGGCGGAACACCAGCAGGCCGTTGAGCGCCCGCAGCGCGCCCTCGGCGCCGCTGCCGTTGGCGGCGTTGGCCGCCCCGAGCTGGCCGACGAACTCGGCCCGGTCGCCGACCAGGCCCGGGTTGGCGTAGTCGAGGATGGCCCACAGGTCGCCCAGGCCGTTCTCGACGGGGGTGCCGGTCATGGCCAGGCGGTGCCGCGAGGGGATGGTCCGCAGCCCCCGCGCCGCTTCGCTGGCCGGGTTCTTGATGGCCTGGGCCTCGTCGAGCACGACGCGGTGCCAGGCGATGTCGCACAGCGCCTCGAGGTCGCGCAGGGCCGTCCCGTAGGTGGTGACCACCAGGTCGGCGTCGGCGACCTCGGCGGCGATCTCCTCGTGGGTGGCCCGGGAGGCCCCGTGGTGGACCGTGACCCGCAGATCGGGCACGAACTTGTGGGCCTCGGCCCGCCAGTTGCCGACGACCGCTGGTGGGGCGATGACGAGGGTCGGGCCCTCGGTGCAGGTGCCGGCGACGTGGGCCAGCACGGTGGGCGTCTTGCCCAGACCCATGTCGAGGGCCAGGCAGCCGCTGAGACCGGCGGAGTCGCAGAACTGGAGCCAGCCCAGCGCCTCGCGCTGGTAGCTGCGCAGCTGCCCGGAGAACCCGTCGGGCTCGGTGACCTCCCGGGTCGACGCCGATCCGGCGGCGTCGATGATGTCGGCGGCCCAGCCGTTGGCCACCGAGACGCCGCCGGCGAGCGGGGAGCCGTGCAGGCCCACGGCCCACCGCAGCATCTCGCCGCCGGTCATGGTGTCGGCCCGGTCGCGCAGGGCCTCGGCGGCCGCCTGCACGTCGGTGTCGGAGAGGCGCACCCACCGGCCGTTGCTCTGCACCAGCGGCGCGGCCTGCTTGGCCAGCGCCACGATCTCGGCGGCGGTCAGCTCCACGTCGTCGAACAGCACCGACCAGCGCACCCGGGACAGGTCGGCGGCGCTGGTGGTGGGGCGGTCGTCGAGCGCGGTCAGCCGCAGGGTGGGCTTGGGGGCCCGGCCGACCCGCGGGATCTGCACGTCGAAGCCGGCGCTGTCGAGGGCCGGCCCCGTCTCGGTCATGAGGTGCCAGGCCTCGTCGTCGGTGAGGACGGCCTCGCCGCGCCACTGCGAGCCGGCCCGCCGCAGCTCGGGGATCAGCTCCTCGGCCCGTTCGAGCTCGCGGTTGGCGCGGGCCCGGATCTTGTTCGACGGGTGCGAGGCCATGGCCTTCTCGGCCGGCAGGAACACGCCGTCGGGGTCGGCGGCGAGCACCTGCAGGGCCCAGGCCCGGGACGAGTCGGGGGGCTCGAGGCGCACGACCATCCGGGTGCTGAGCGGCTCGGTGACGGGACGGGCCCACTGGTCCAAGGCCCGCACGAGGTCCTGCCCCTTGTCGACCGGCGCCCGGTAGGGGGTGCCGTCGAGGCTGGCGAGGTAGGCCTCGGCGATGTCGCTCGGGGTGACCGGCTTCGGCGGCGCCGCCGGCACCTCGACCAGGCGAGCCGCCTGGGCGCACACGGCGTCGACCGCGCCGACGAAGGCGGAGCGGGTCATGGAGGCGGCGTCCATGCTGGCGTCGGCCACCATCACCGCGCCCGGCATGGCGTCCACGAAGGTGGCCATGGTGGCGTCGTCGACGTTGACCGGGTGCCAGCGCACCGCGAACGTCCCCGACCCCTGCGTCCGGTGGCGGTGCCGCAGCAGGGGCACGACGGATCCCCGGGCGACGAGGTTCATGGCGAACAGGCCGAGCCGGCCCATCCAGCGGGTGCTGGCGCCGACCCGCTCGTCGGAGGCGCAGCCGAGCAGCCAGCCCAGCGCCTCGGAGATGGGGGCGGCGAGCGCGGCCGCCTTGCGACCGTCGGGCAGGCCCACCGGCGCGTGGTCGGCCCACGCCGCAGCCGGCGCACCCACCGCGGCCAGCGCGGCGCGCAGGTCGTCCACGACCGTCACGGTCTCGTCGGCGCCGCCGACCCAGGCGACGACCCGGCCCGGCGTCCACGACAGCTGCAGCCGCGCCGAGCCGACCTCGTCGAGCGCGTCGGCGCCGGCGGGCAGGTCGAGGCGGGCCAGGGCCGCCTCGATGTCGGCGCACTCGGTCTCGAAGTCGGCGACCACGAGGTCGCGCTCGGGGCCCGTCAGCGCCCGGGCGTGGTCGAGGGCGTCCTCGGCCTCGTCGAGCCGGTCGTACAGCACGGACCGCCACCGGTGCTCGTCGGCACGCAGCACGGCCAGCTCGGCGGCGCTCGCCCGGCGGTCGATGTCGGCGTCGACGAGCGCGCCGAAGACCTCGTCAGGCACGCGAGCAGCAGCGTCAGCCATCGATCTCCACGGTCGTTCGCGGCGCCGCCGTCCGTCGGCGCGCCGTCCGGTGCGGGGCTCACCCGTCCCCCGGCTCCCCGTGGACCCACCACCGGGCAGCCGCACGCCCCGCCCCAACGCTACCGGGACCGACGACCGGACCCCCACCGACGAGCGCCGGTGGCCTGGCCTCTGTGGCCGCCGCCCCGGGCCGGTCGGTGATGCCGACGGACCGGACGTGCCTGTTCACCCTACCCCGACCAGATGTCCGACGTGCCACCTTCGCGCCGCGACCGGCCGCACGGTGGCCGATGTCACGATCAGGCCGACCCGAACGGCCAGGCGCCCCGTCGGGCGCGACCACCACGGCGCGCCGCCGCCCGGGCCGCCAGAATGGCGCCATGGTGGTGCCCAGCTCCTGTCCGGCCGTCTCCCGCTGGAGGCGGGCGCTCGACGTCCACGGCGCACCGACCCGCTCCCCGGCCGCGGCGGGCTAGTGGTGCCGAGCGACCGGAGGACCCGGGACGTGCAGCGCACGACCCCGCCGTCGGCCTCCGTCGCCGCCCGGGCGGCGGTCGCCCGGTTGACGATCCGGCTGGTGGACGAGCTGGCCGAGGCCGACGCCAACCTGGCCTGCTCCGGGCTCGGGCTGTGGGCTGCGCTGGCGGTGCTCGGCTCGGGCGCCACCGGCACCACCGCCGAAGAGCTCGGCGCCGCGCTCGGCGTGCGCTGTCCCGAGGAGGCGGCCCCGACCCTGGCGGCCGTCGACCACGACGTGACCTCGCTCGGCGGCACGGCCCACGCCCTCGCGCTGTGGTCCCGGGTCCCCACCTACCGCGCCTGGCGCGACGCCCTGCCGATGATCGGCGTCGCCCACCTCGACGACGACGCCGACCTCGACGCCTGGGTGCGCGACCACACCGACGGGATCATCGACCGCGTCCCCGTCGCCATCGACGACGCAACGCTGGTCGCCCTGGTCGACGCGCTCTGCCTGGTCACCCGCTGGGCCGACCCCTTCCCCCGGCACCGCACCGAGCCCCGCCCGTTCCACGCCCCGGCCGGGCCCGTCGACGTGCCGACGATGGCCACGCTGGTGCCCGCGGAGCGGGCCGGCACCTGGCGGGGTACCACCGTCGTCGACGTCCCCGCGCAACCCGGCGACGGCGGTCGCGTCGTGCTCCGCCTCGGGCTCGGCGTCGAGGGCGCCGCCCCGCCGGCCGTGGTGGCCGCCGTGCTCGAGGCCGGTCCGGACCGTCGTGCGCCCCTGCCCGCCGACCGCGTCGACCTCTACGTCCCCCGGTTCGGCGTCCGCAGCCACCACGACCTCGTGCCGTTGCTGCGGTCGGTGGGCGTCCGGCGCGTCCTGACCGACGACGCCGACCTGCCCCTGCTCTCCCCCGAGCGCCTGAAGGTGAGCCAGGCGGTCCAGGAGGCCGTCGTCGAGGTCGACGAGGAGGGCGTGCGCGCCGCCGCCGTCACCGCCATGACCTTGGTGCGGGCCGCCGGTTGGGCCCAACCACCCGTCGTCGTGCCCCTGCACCTCGACCGGCCCTTCGCCTTCGCCCTGCTCGCCGAGACGACCGGCCTGCCCCTGTTCGCCGGCTGGGTGGCCGACCCCCTCACCGGGTGACGACGGCGGCGCCGTCCCCGACACCGGCGCCCACGCTCGCCGCGGACCGACGCTGACATGCGTGTCAGGATGTCGACCGTGCACGACGCCCAGCCGCCCGCCGCCGAGGACGCCAGCGCCGACGTGGTCGACGGGCTGTGGGAGACCGACGACGACGGCACCCCCCACCTGCTCGGTGGGCGCTGCGACGCCTGCGGCCGCTCCCACTTCCCGCTCGGCCCTCGCTGCCCGTGGTGCGGCGTGGAGCCGGTCGCCGGCGTCCGCCTGCCCCGCCACGGCACCCTGTGGGGCTGGACGGCGGTGACGGCGGCTCCGCCGGGCTACGAGGGGCCCGTGCCGTTCGGGTTCGGGGTCGTCGAGCTCGACGACGGGCTGCGGGTCGTGACCCGGCTCACCGAGGCGGATCCGGGCGTTGCGCTTCGCCCAGCCGATGGTGCTGGTGCTCGACGGCGTCGGCCCCGGACGGCGCCCCGCCGCGCACGTGGGCCTTCGCCCCGGTGTCGGAGGCGGGCCGGTGACCGCCCCCGTGCACGTGGCCGGCGTGGGCCTGCACCCGTTCGGCCGCTTCGGCGACACCCCCGTGACCGACCTCGCGGTCCACGCCGTGCGCGCCGCCCTCGACGAGGCCGGCATCACCGATCGCCACGGCTTCCAGGCCGCCTTCTGCGGCACGGCGTACAGCGGTGTGGCCGCCGGCCACAAGGTCCTCGGCGCGCTCGGGCTCACCGGCGGGCCCATCGTCGACGTCGAGGCCGGCTGCGCCAGCGGAGCGGCCGCCCTCATGCTCGCCGCCGGCGCGATCCGGGCCGGGCAGTACGACACCGTGGTCGTGTTCGGCATGGAGAAGATGCCCAAGGGCATCATCCGGTCGTCGTTCTTCGAGCCCTGGCGCGAGCAGGCCGGGCTGGCCGCCACCCCCGCCTACTTCGCCCTGCGGGCCCAGCGGCTGCTGCGGGAGGCGGCGCTGACCCCGGACGACCTGGCCGCCGTCGTGGTGAAGAACCGGGCGAACGGGACCCGCAACCCCGACGCCATGTTCCGGGCGGCGGTGACGGCCGACGAGGTCCTCGGCTCCCGCCTGGTGTGCGACCCGTTGCACCTGTTCATGCTGTGCTCGCCCAACGAGGGGGCTGCGGCCGTCGTGCTGCGCCGCGGCCTCGGCGGTGGCGACGGGCGGCCCGCCGTGCGGTTGGAGGCGGCGGTCCTGCGCTCGCACCTGCCCGGCAACGTGCTCGGGGAGGCCACGCCACTGTCGGGGCTGTCCGCCGACGAGCCGCCGTCGCCCACCACCCTGGCGGCCGACGCGGCCTACGAGGAGGCGGGCGTCGGGCCCGACGACCTCCACCTCGTCGAGTGCCAGGACACCGACGCGGCCCGCGAGCTGCTCGCCTACGAGGAGCTGCGGCTGTGCGAGCCGGGCGGCTGCGGTCGGCTCCTGCACGACGGGACGGTCGCGCCCGGGGGGCGCCTGCCGGTGAACCTGAGCGGTGGGCTGCTCAGCAAGGGCGAGCCGCTGGGGGCGTCGGCGCTGGGCCAGGTGGTCGAGCTGGTGCGCCAGCTCCGGGGCGAGGCCGGGCCCCGCCAGCACGCCGGAGCCCAGGTCGGGCTGGCCCACACGGTGGGCCGGGGCGCCAACGCCTCGGTGTGCATCCTGACCCGCTGACCGACGCCACCGGGCGCCCGGTGCCGGCCCGACCGGTCGACCGCGACGCTCGCGACGGTCGCGACGGTCGCGGGCCGGCGCCGCTCAGCCGACGTCGACGGTGAGGAAGGGCCCGGCGCCGGTGCCGCTGGTGTCGTAGAGCACCTGGGCCGCCGTGGCGTCGGCGGCGATCTGGAACGTGATCCACCCCGCTGCGCACTCCCCGGGCCGCAGCGTCTGGCCGGCCGGGAAGCGCGGGTCGTTCGTGTAGGCGGGCGCCGCCCACGGCGCCGACCCGGTGCCGGCGCTCGTCCGGAGGGTGAACCGCTGCTCGCCCACCCCCTGCAGCGTGGCCGAACCGGCGCAGACCTCGGCCTCCACGGCCGCCAGCTGGCTGCCGGGCACGGGCTCCTCCTCGGGCACCCGGTTCGGGCGCGCCGGCACGTCGACCGTGCGGACGGTGACGCGGGTGCCGTCGGGGGCCGTGACGGGCTGGCCCACCGTGCCTGCAGCCAGGGTGGTGGGCGGAGCCGCGGTCGACGAGCCACCCGGTGGACGGGTCCCCGTGGTCGTGCCGGACGAGGAGGTGAACGGGAGGCACTCGTCGAAGATCCGGGTGGCGTCGGACGCACCGGCGCTCGCCCCGAACAGCCAGAGGGTGGTGGCGATGGGCGGCAGATCGGCCAGCGGGACGGTCGCGGACAGGCGGTTCCCGCGCACCGAGACCGGGGCGGTGAGCGGCGTGCGGGTGTCACGGGCGCCGAGCGTGGTCGGGAAGGTCACGAGGGTGGCCGTCCACGTGCCGCCGGTCGGGGCGATCCGCAGCTCCCAGCTCGTCGCCGGTGCCTGCTGGGGATCGCCCGAGTCGATGAAGAACTCCGGGTTCAAGGCGTTGGCGATGGTGCCGTTGGTCGTGATGTCGACGATGAGGGCGTCACCGTCGACCTTGGTGGCGGCCTCCACCAGGTCGATGCCGGCCGGCTCGCTCAGGGTGCCGGCCGCCGTGGTGCGGGCGTCGTCGGACAGGTCACCGACCGGATCGGTGCACGTCTCGCCGCGGGAGGCGGGCTGGCGGGGGTCGCGGGTGGTCGGCGTGGTGAGCGGCGGCTGCGCGTCGTCACCGCCGTTCGAGCACGCGGCGAGGCCCCCGGCGGCGAGCGCGGCGACGGTCACCGCGACGGCGATGCGGTGGTGGCCGCGACGCGCCGGCGCCGGTGGTCCGGCACGGCGCGTCATCGGATCGGGGGCAACGGCACGGGTCATCGGGGTCCGGGATCGGCGGGGAAGGAGGCAGCGAGCCGTCCGCGGCCGAACCAGCCGACCGCAGCGTCACGTCACGTTACGGGCCACCCGGCCGCCGGCGGTGTCACGCCCCCTCGGAGCGGGCCCCGGCGCCAGGAGTCGGCCGACGTCGCCCGGGGGCTCGCCCGTCGGCCGATCACCGTGCGGCGGCCCGACGACGGGCCACCTCGTAGCACGCCACGGCGCCCGCAGCGGCGACGTTCAGCGAGGCCAGCCGGCCCTCCAGCGGAAGCGCTGCCACCACGTCGCAGCGCTGGGCCACCAGCCGCGACAAGCCGGCACCCTCGGCCCCCAGCACGACGCAGAGGGGAGCGGCCGCCGGCAGGTCGAGCTCGAACAGCGGTCGACCGCCCATGTCGAGGCCCACGATCCACACCCCCAGCTCGCGCAGCCGGGCGAGGGCCGCGGGCAGGCCGCCGACCACGGCGATCGGCAGGTACTCCACGGCGCCGGCGGCGGCCTTGGCCACCGTCGGGGTCACGTGCGCCGCCCGATGCCGGGGCAGCACGACGCCGGTGACCCCGGCGCCCTCCGCCGAGCGCAGGACGGCGCCGAGGTTCCCCGGGTCGGTGACGCCGTCGAGCGCCAGCAGGAACGGCACCGGTGCCGACGCCCGGAGATCGGCGTTGGCGGCCACCCGGCCGAGGGCGAGGTCGTCGAGGTCGGCTTCCGGCAGGGGCGCCGCCCGGGCCAGCACGCCCTGCGGGGCGTCGGTGCGAGCCTCGGCCGCCAGCTTCTTGCGACTGACGGGGCGGACGGGCACGTGCAGCTCGAGCGCCAGGGCACCCAGCTCGTCGTCGGCCCCGCCGGCGCCCCGCTCGTCGACCACCCAGACCTCCCGCACCTTGCGCGTCCCGGCCAGCAGCAGCTCGCGGACGGCCTGGCGGCCCTCCACCTGCTCGCCGCCCAGGCTGCGCGGCGCGCGACTGGCCCGCACCCGCACCGGACCCGCCCATCGTGGCCCGTCCGCCTCGCCCGCCCGCCGCCCCGCTCCGCGCGGTGCTCCGGCGCTCCCGCGGTCGTCGCCGGCCGCTTCCCCGCCCGGGCGACGGCCTGCGCCCGACGACCTGCCGCCACCCGTGGCGCCAGAGCCCGGAGCCCGGACCTCGAGCCGCCCGATCGCGCCGGGCGCGAGCCCCCTCGCCCCGAGCCACCCGCGCCCCTGCTCGGACCTGCGGTGGACCGCCGACGACCGGGGCTCACGATCCCGCTCCGTCCCGGGTGACGACGGCGACCGCCCACGCGGCGATGCCCTCGCCGCGACCGAGCGCGCCGAGACCCTCGGCCCGGTTGCCCTTGACCGTCACGGGGGCACCCACCGCCCCGGTGAGCCGCGCCTCCATCGCCTCTCGGCGGGGGGCCAGCTTCGGTCGCTCGCACACCACGGCGCAGTCGACGTTGCCGGGCTCCCACCCCGCGCCCCGCACCAGACGGGCGACCTCGGTCAGCAGCGCGATCGAATCGGCACCGGCCCAGCGCGGATCCGTGTCCGGGAAGTGGCGACCGAGGTCGCCGAGGCCGGCGGCGCCGAGCAGGGCGTCGGCGGCGACGTGGGCGATCACGTCGGCGTCGCTGTGGCCCACCAGCCCGCGCTCGCCGTCGAACACCACGCCGCCGAGCACCAGCGGACGCGCCGGGTCGTCGCCGAACGCATGGACGTCGAAGCCCTGACCGACCCGCACCTGCACGGGCCGCGACGCTAGCCCAGGCCCTTGCGACTCCCCGGTCCTCGGACGCATGACCGACGGCGGCCGAGCGGCGGTGCGGCCGCCGATCACTCGACCGCGACCGGCGGGTGCTCGGCGAGCAGGGCCTCGAGGCGGGGCAGGTCGCCCGGCCGGGTCAGCTTCACGTTCACGGGGTCGCCCTCCACCACGACCACCCGACCGCCCGCGGCCTCGACCAGGGCCGCGTCATCGGTGGCGTCGCCGCCACCGGCGTGCGCCTCGCGCAGGGCCCGCACCGTGAAGGCCTGCGGCGTCTGCACGGCCCGCAGCTCGGCGCGCGGCAGCGTCTGCACCACCGAGCCGTCGGCCCGGACCCGCTTGATCGTGTCGGTCACCGCCACGCCGGGCACCGCTCCGTCGGCGCCCGCCCGCACGGCGGCGACCACCCGTTCGAACAGGGCCACCGAGGCCAGGGGCCGGGCCCCGTCGTGGACGCAGACCACCTCCACCTCGGCCGGGAGCACGGCCAGCCCGGCCCGCACCGAGTCGGTGCGCTCGGCTCCTCCCTCGGTCACCACCAGCGGGACGCCGTCGAGCACGTCCCCGTCGACGGGGGGTGCCTCCCCGGGTGGGCCCACCAGCACCACGCCGTCGCCTGCGGCCGAGGCCGCCGAGAGCGACCAGTCGAGGACCCGACGGTCGCCGAGGGGGAGCAGCTGCTTGGGCACGTCACCGCCGAAGCGGGTGCCCTGGCCCGCCGCCACCACGATCGTCCACACCTGCCCCACCGACGTTCCGGTCATGGATCTGCGTGCTCCAGCACTCGAATCGATGACCAGAACACCACGGGGGTGAGACCCCGCGTCAGGTCAGGGCTTCGTCGAGCTTCGCCTCGGCCTCGTCCTCGCTCACGTTGATGGCGAAGGTGAGCTCGGACACGAGGATCTGGCGGGCCTTGGCCAGCATGCGCTTCTCGCCGGCCGACAGGCCCTTGTCCTTCTCGCGCAGGGAGAGGTTCCGCACGACCTCGGCGACCTGGTAGATGTCGCCCGACTTCAGCTTCTCGACGTGGTTCTTGAACCGCCGCGACCAGTTCGTGGGCATCCGCGCCTCCTTCTTGCGGAGGACGGCGAACACCTCCTCGACCTCTTCGTCGTTGATGACCTCGCGCAGCCCGACCTCTTCGGTGTTGTCGGTGGGCACCATGAGGGTCAGATCGCCGTAGGCGAGCTTGAGGACGAGGTACTCGCGCTCCTCCCCGAACGCGAACTTCTTCTCACGCTTCTCGATGACGGCGGCCCCGTGGTGGGGGTACACGACCTTGTCACCAACGTCGAATGACATGACTCTCCCAGAGCGCGCAGGCGGTGGCGGGTGAAGGGGGGACATAGCAAGGGTACGGAGGAAGGTCGACGTTCGCAAAGGAGCCCCTCGGCGGCGGCGGGTCCGGCCGGCGCCCCCCGGGGAGCGGAGCCACTACGATGCCGCCGATGCCGGACCGGGCCCTGCTGCGGGAGGTCGAGCTGTTCGCCGACCTCGAGGACCACGAGATCATCACGATCGCGGCTGCGGCCGCCGACCGGCGGCTCCAGCGGGGCGACGTCCTGTTCACCGAGGGCGACGAGCCCGGCGAGCTGTTCTTGGTCACCAGTGGCCGCATCGCCATCTCCAACAAGTCGATCGACGGGCGCGAGTCGATGATGGCGCTCATGGAGCGCGGCGATCTGTTCGGCGAGATGCCGCTGTTCGACGGGCTGTCGCGGTCGGCCGAGGCCCGGGCGCTGGAGGCCTCCGAGGTCATCGCCATCCCCTACGGCCCGGTGCGCCAGCTCTACGAGGCGCGCCCCCACCTGCTGTGGCGCGTGGTCGCCCTGCTCGCCTCGCGGCTGCGCACCACCGACGAGGCGCTCGCCGACTCGGTCTTCCTCGACGTCACCGGCCGCACCGCCAAGCGGCTGCTCGAGCTGGCCGGTGATCGGGAGGAGTTCACCCTGCCGATCACCCAGGAGGAGCTCGCCGGCATGGTCGGCGCCTCGCGCGAGCGGGTCAACAAGGCGATCGCCAGCTTCGTGCGCCTCGGCTGGATCGAGCAGGCCGACCGCCGGTACCGGATCACCAACCGCGAGCAGCTCGAGCGCCGGGCCCGCTGACCGGCCGCCGCAGGACCGGCGATCACCACGCCGAGGCGCGCGAGCGGTCGGCCACCACGGGCGCCGGGCCGCCCGGGTCCCGCGGTCAGGTCCCCAGGAAGTCGATCGCCCGGCGCCAGGCGTCGGCGGCGTCGTCGGGCCGGTGGGCCGGGCGCGACGGGTCGTGGACGAAGCCGTGGTCGGCGCCCTCGTAGCGCACGACCCGCACCTGGGGCAGCGCCTCGAGGTCGTCGACGTCGGCCGAGGGGGTCCACGGGTCGGCCGTGCCCACCACGGCGAGCAACGGGCAGTGCGGCGCGTTGGCCAGCAGCTCGAGCGGCTCGCCCTGGGTGGGGCTGCGCCACTGCTCGGGGACGCGGATCATCCCGTAGAAGCTGACCGCCCGGTGGAACCGCCCCGAGGCCGCCGCCTTGGTCGCGTACATGCCTCCCATGCAGAAGCCGATGACGCCCACGGTCTCGCAGCCCGTCGCGTCGGCCGCCGCGACCGCATCTTGCAGGACGCGCTCGTCGGAGCGGGTGCCGACCCGCGCCAAGCGCTCCTCGAGGGTGAGGCCCTCCTCACCCGGCCACAGCTCGACGGCGCACACCGCCCAGCCCGTGTCGGCCGCCAGACGGGCGACGTGGTCGTCGAACAGGGGCCGCAGACCGCCGATGTCGGGGATGACGACGAGGCCGCGACCAGCCGCGGGTTCGTCGGGTCGGACGAGCTCGGCCGGCGTGCCGGATTCCAGGTGGATGCGCATGTCGGCGATTCTGGCCCACCCGGCCGCGGACGGCGGCCCGCGGCCCCACGGGGCGTCCGTCAGCTGTAGCGGTCGAGGATGGAGGCCTCGGCGAGGCGGGCGAGCCCGTCCTTGACCGCCCGGGCGCGGCTCTCGCCCACACCCTCGACCTCTTCGAGGTCGTCGATGGTCGCCCGCATGATCTTGGACAGGTTGCCGAACCGCTCGACGATGCGGGCGATGACGTTCTCGGGCAGCCGGGGGATGCGCGAGAGCAGCCGGAAGCCCTTGGGCTGCACCGGCGCGTCCAGATCGCTCGCCAGCTCGGGCAGGTGCAGCATGGACGCCACGGCCTTGAGGTCGAGCAGCTCCTCGGTGTCGAGCGAGGCGAGCCCGTCCATGGCCTCCTCGAGGTGCCAGCCGGCGTCTTCGTGGAAGTAGTCGAGGATGACGAGCCGGCGGTCGTCGCCCACACCGCCCATCACCTCCTCGAGCTGCAGGCGCACCAGGCGGCCGTCGTCGCCGAGCTCGACGATGGTGGCCTCGATCTCGTCGGCGATGCGGCGGACCATCTCCAGGCGCTGCAGCAGCACGACCACGTCGCGGATGGTGACGATGTCCTCCACCTCGTGGGCGGACACGGTGCGGTTCACCTCGTCGAGGCGGTTCTTGTAGCGCTCCAGGGTCTGCAGCGCCTGGTTGGCCCGGTCGAGCAGGCGGGGGATGGGGCTGAGCGGGTGCTTCTGGTCGCCGATGTACACGGCGATGATGCCCATGTCCTCGGAGACCGAGATCACCGGGACGTTGATCGAGCGGGCCACCCGCTCGGCGGTGCGATGCCGCGTGCCCGTCTCCGACGTCGGCACGTTCGGGTTCGGCACGAGGTGCACGTTGGCCCGGGCGATGCGGGAGGCGTCAGCGGCGAGGATGATGGCGCCGTCCATCTTGGCGAGCTCGGAGAGGCGCTGGGGGCTGAAGGCGGCGTCGAGCAGGAACCCACCCGAGCAGATGTTGAGCACCTCGGGTCCGTCGCTCACGACGATGAGGCCACCCATGTTGGCCTGCAGGATGCGATCCAGGCCCTCCCGGAGGGGTTTGCCCGGCGCGACGGCGCTGAGCGCGGCGAGCAGCGCGTCGTTGCCCCGGCGGCTCACCGGGCGGGCGTAGACCGTGCCCGCGTCGTGGCCCCGGGCCCCGCGGCTTTGGGTTCCGGCATGGCTACCAGGCTTGGTCATCGGCCCCCTGGGACGGGCCGTCGTCCGCGGGGTCCGGCTCCGGCGTACGCCTCGGCCCGGGCCCGCGGTCACCGACGGCATCGGTCTCGATGGCCCGCAGGATACGTTCCACCGGGTGCCCTTCGCTGGCACGAGGGCCCCCCGAGCGACGTTCGGCCCGTCCCGGCCACCCGTCGGCGCCTCTCCCCGGCACCCCTCGACCGTGGGCGCGGCCGCCGCCCGACGCAGCGCGTCGCCCGTCGTCACGCCCTCGCCCAGCCGGCTCGCGCACCCCCTCGACGAGATCGGCGAGGCCGGCGGCCACCAGCGCCTCGAGCACCGACCCGACCCGGACGACCTCGATCCCCGGTGCCGACGGCGGGGCGTGGCGGGGCACGAGCGCCCGCGTGAACCCGAGCCGGGCCGCCTCGGCCAGTCGCCGCTCGAGCTGCGCCACCTGCCGGACCTCACCCGCCAGACCGACCTCGCCGATGGCCACGACGTCACGGGGCAGCGGGTCACCGATGAGGCTGGAGGCCACCGCCAGGGCCAGGGCCAGGTCGGCTGCGGGTTCGACCAGCTTCACCCCACCGACCGCCAGGGCGTAGATGTCGCGGTCGCCCGACCGGATCCCACAGCGGCGCTCGAGCACCGCGAGCAGCACGGCGAGCCGGCCGGCGTCGAGGCCCTGGGCCGAGCGGCGGGGCGCCGGGAGCGACGAGTGCACCGCCAGGGACTGCACCTCGACGAGCAGGGGACGATGGCCGGCCAGCGCCGGCGTGACGACGGATCCCGACACACCGACCCGGCGGTCGGCCAGGAACAGGTCGCTCGGATCGGGGACCGCCTCGAGCCCTCGCTCGGTCATCTGCAGCAGGCCGAGCTCGTCGGTGGCGCCGAAGCGGTGCTTCACGGCCCGCAGCAGCCGCAGGGCGTGGTGGCGGTCGCCGTCGAAGGTCAGCACGGTGTCGACCACGTGCTCGAGGACCCGCGGGCCGGCGAGCCCGCCCTCCTTGGTGACGTGACCGACCAGGATCACGCACAGCTCACGCTGCTTGGCCTCCCGGACCAGGGCGGCGGCGCACTCGCGCACCTGGGCCACCGAGCCCGGCGCCGAGCCGAGGTCGGGGTCGTGCACCGTCTGGATCGAGTCGATGACCACCACGTCGGGCGTGACCGCGTCGAGGTGGGCGAGCAGGTTCGGCAGCGACGTCTCCGACGCCAGCCAGAGGCCGTCGGGGAGCGTCCCGAGGCGCTCGGCCCGCAACCGCACCTGCTGCTTGGACTCCTCGGCCGACACGTACAGGGTCCGAGCCCCGGCGGCGGCCATGGCCGCGGTGGCCTGCAGGAGCAGCGTGGACTTGCCCACGCCGGGCTCGCCGCCGACGAGGGTGACCGAGCCGGGCACGACGCCGCCACCGAGCACCCGGTCGAGCTCGGCCACGCCTGTCGGGCGGGCGTCCCAGGACGCCAGGTCGACGTCGGTGATGGGCACGGGCCGGTCCACGGCGTCGGCGACCACCCCGCGCGACGGCTCGGCGCGCTCCTCGACCAGGGTGTTCCACTCGCCACACGACGGGCAGCGCCCGACCCACTGGGGGGCCGTGCCGCCGCACTCGCCGCACCGGAAGACCGTCCTGTTGCGTGCCATGGGCACACCCTAGGGAGGGGGTGTGACGCTCCCGCGGATGGCATCGCACAGGTGTTCGCACCGCCGCCGGGGGGCGAGGCGTCGGGCGGCCGCGGTGCTCCCGAGCCGTCGGGGCGCGCGGCGCCGTTCAGGCCGGCGGCCCGGTGCGGCGGCGCAGATCGGCGACGACGTCGGCGAAGTGGCCGGGGTCGGGGTTGCGGCTGTTGACCAGCCCGACGCTGTCGGTGATGCCGGCCACCCGGGCGACGATCTGCTCGGCGATCTCGTCGCGGGACCCCACCACGGCCAGCTCGGCCACCAGCGCGTCGGGGAAGCGCTCGGCCATGTCGTCCCACCGGCCTTGCTTGGACAGGGCGTTCAGCTCGAGGTGCAGGTCGCCGTACCCGTGCAGCGCGAGCGTCGATGCGTAGGCCGGCGTCGAGCCGTAGAAGGCGAGCTGCCCCTTGATCGACGCCAGCGCCGTGCGACGCTCGACCTCGTCGGACCAGGTGACGACGTTGGTCACCCAGACCACCTCCACGTCGTCGATCGACCGACCGGAGCGTTCGGCGCCCCCGGCGAGCGCGGGCAGCACCAGCTCCTCGAGTGACCGACGGGTCGTGAAGGGGTGGACGATCAGGCCGTCGGCCACCTCGCCCGCCACCGCCACCATCCGCGGGCCGAACCCGCCGACGAACACCGGCGGCGTGCCGAACGGGTTCGGCCCCGGGTCGAAGGCGGGCGTCATCAGGGTGTGCCGGTAGAGCTCGCCCTCGAACCGCAGCTCGGCCCCACCCTCCCAGGCCGCCCAGATCGCGCGGATCGCCGAGACCAGCTCGCGCATCCGACGCGCCGGGTGCGACCACGTCTCCCCGAACCGGTTCTCGATGTGCGGGCGGACCTGCGAGCCGAGGCCCAGGACGAACCGGCCCTCGCTCAGCACCTGCAGGTCGTACCCGACGTTGGCCAGCACCATCGGGTTGCGGGCGAACCCGATGGCCACGGCCGTGCCCAACCGGAGGTGGGCGGTGTGCTCGGCGGCCAGGGCGAGCGGCAGGAACGGGTCGTGGCGCGACTCGAAGGAGAAGCCGGTGTCGTAGCCGGCCGCTTCGAGCGCGGCGAAGGTCGCGCCGGACGCCCGGGGATCCTGCGTCGGGACGGTGATGGCGATGCGCACGGGGCCGAGGAGCGCGCCCGCAGACCGACGGCCGTCAGCCCGTGGGCTCGCCGGCGACGGCGGCCTGGGTCATCGTGGCGATGTCGGCCGGGCGGAACTTCGCGGTCGCGCCGGGCGTGTTCACGGGACCGAGGCGCACGGCCACCACGCCGCTGTCAGGGAAGATCGCGATGTGCTGGTCGCCGAGGCCGAGGGCGAAGAAGGCGTCCTCGGGCACGCCCGGTGCGAGCTGCTTGGGCGTGGTGCTGTCGGTCTGGCTCCCGGTGGCCTGCGCCGCCGCCGACGGGTCGCTCCTGGTGTTGAGCCACCAGAGGTACCCGTAGCCCGGGTTCAGCTGCTGGGAGGGGGTGGTGGACTCCTTCACCCAGTCCCCGGGAACGACCTGGGCCCCGCCCCACGAGCCGCCATCGAGGTAGAGGTTGCCGAAGCGGGCCATGTCGCGACACGTCGAGTCGAGGCCCATGAACGTCAGCGTGTTGCCGGCCGCGTCCTTCTTCATCTTCGAGTCGGTCATGCCGATCGGCCCGAGCAGCTTCTGCTGGGCGTAGTCCGACGGCGACGTGCCCGTCGCCTTCTCGAGCACGCGGGACAGCGTCTGGATCGCCGAGTTGTTGTACTTCCACACGGTGCCCGGCTCTGACTGCTGGGACAGCCCGATGGCGAAGGCCGTCTTGTCCCGGGCGCCCACCGCCATGTCGACGTAGTCGGTCTTGTCGTCGTAGTACCGGCCCGAGTCATTGGACAGCAGGTTCTTGATGGTGATCTTCTCGCTCGGAGTCCCCTGCCACTCGGTGATGTACTTCGAGGCCGGCTCGTCGATGGACAGCTTGCCCTCGGCCTGGGCGATGCCGACGAGGGCGCTGGTGTAGGACTTGGTCGCCGAGAACACCTCCTGGGCGCTGTCGGGGCCGGTCCCGTTCCAGTACCACTCCTTCACCAGCTTGCCGTCACGGGTGACGAGGAGGCAGTTGCTCCCGGCCGCCTCCGCCTGCTGGGCCATGGTCTCGAGCTTGGCCGGGTCGAAGCCGGCCTCGGCGGGGTCGACGGTCTGCCACTGCGCTCCCGGGACCACCCGGCTCGCGGCGGCGGACGTGGGCGCCTGGGTCGTCCCGCCGCCGACCGGCGCCGCCACCGCGCCCGACGACCCGGCGCCGCCCCCACCCGACGAGCACGCAGCCAGTCCGAGCAGGCCGGCGGTGGCCGCCGCCCCCAGCGCGGCACGGCCGCGGCGACGGGATCGGACGGGCACGGGCTGGCGGATCCCCCACATGGCGCCCGAGCGTACCCAGCCGACCTCGTCGAGCCACCACCCACCGCACAACCTACCGACGGGCGCTGGCGCCCTACGATGCGGCCATGGCCGACATCGTCCACGAGCTCGACATCGCCGCACCTCCCGACCGCGTGTTCGAGGCGGTCACCACCCAGGAGGGGCTTGCCTCGTGGTGGACGACCGACGTGTCGACCACCGGGACCCTCGGCAGCGAGGCGGTGTTCGGCTTCGAGGGCCACACCCAGGAGATGCGGATGCGCATCGAGGCGCTCGAGCCCCCCGAGCTCGTGCAGTGGACCTGCCTCCACGGCCCCGACGAGTGGGTCGACACGACGATCGCCTTCCGGATCGAGCCCGGCGCGGTCGGCACGTCGTCGGTCGTGCGGCTCTGGCACGGCGACTGGGAGTACGAGGACGGCATCATGCCCCGGGTGAGCTTCCGCTGGGCCATCGCCCTCGAGAGCCTCCGCCTGTACCTCGAGACCGGCACCGGCGACCCGGCCCGCTGACCGCGCCGACGATCAGCGGGCTCCCGCCCGACGGGAGCGGCGGCGCCAGACCACCACCGCCAGCAGCGCCAGCGCGGCGCCGGCACCGACGACGACGAGCGAGCCCACGCCCTCGCCGGCGGGAACCGGCAGCGCGAAGGTCCGGGTGGCGCTGGCCTGCACCGGGACGGCCGAGTCGCCGAGCCGCGGGTGCCACTCGTGTCGGACGCCGTCGGGCAGCTGCGCCGCCACCGTCACGTCGACCATCTCGGCCACCGGCTTGCCCTCGGCCCGCTCGACGTCGGCCACGCGACCTCCGAAGGGATCGCCCCCGACCGCGGCCGCGACCTCGGGGTCGCCCACCACGGCCACGCCCCGGCTGAGGTCGACGGTCCCGGTCCAGGTCCACGTCGTGTGGCCGAACCCCGTCTCCCGCTGCAGGCGGAAGTCGCGGAAGACCTCGGGGTGCAGCTCGGCCATGACCTGGGACGCCTCGTCGGTGGTGGCGAAGGCCTTCGTCGCCCGCAGCCAGGTGGTCCCGTCGGCGTCCTTGTCCGCCGGCGGGATCTCCCAGCCCGCCGCCCGCAGGTCCGCCACCTGCACGGTGGCGTCCGGGTCGCCCAGCCGGGCCAGCGCCTGCGGGTCGAGCCCGAGCGCCACGGTGACCGTGCCGCTGCCGTCCTCGGCCACCACCGTGTCGACCTCGACCTTGGCCTGGCATCCCGACACCGCCACCACGACGAGCGCCACGAGCAGCGCCACCCGACGGGCAGGCGACCGCAGGGGAGGACGGCGCGACGGGATCGGGGCCATGGCGGCCACGACGGTAGTGCGCATCGTCGGGGCCGCCGGCGCGCCGCCTGAGGGACCAGGCGTACACGCGGGAGCGCCGCCCCGGAGGGCGGCGCTCGGCGACCGCGGCTCGGCTACTCGGTCGGGCCGGTCTCGGCCAGCTCGACCGGCGGGGGCTCGAAGCCCTCCACCGACCGGAAGGTGATCTCGAGGCGACCCGTCTCGGGGTCGGGCTCGGCGTCGACGATCACGCTCTCGCCGGCGCGGAACTCCTTCCACAGCAGGCGCTCCGACAGCGGGTCCTCGACCAGGCGCTGGATCGCCCGGCGCAGCGGGCGGGCGCCGAGGGTGGGGTCGTAGCCCCGCTCGGCGAGCAGCGTCTTGGCGGCGTCGGTGAGCTCGAGCCCCAGGCCCTGGCCCTCGAGCTGGGTCTGCACCCGCTTGATCATCAGGTCGACGATCTGGGTGACCTCCTCCTTCGACAGCTCGTGGAACACGATGGTGTCGTCGATGCGGTTGAGGAACTCCGGCCGGAAGTGCTGCTTGAGCGCGTCGTGGACCTTCTCCTTCATGCGCTCGTAGGTGATGGCCTCGTCGGCCTTGCCGAAGCCCACGTTCGCCTTGCGCAGGTCGGCGGTGCCGAGGTTCGAGGTCATGATCAGCACGGTGTTGCGGAAGTCGACCGACCGGCCCTGCGAGTCGGTGAGCCGACCCTCCTCCAGGATCTGCAGGAGCGTGTTGAACACGTCGGGGTGGGCCTTCTCGATCTCGTCGAACAGCACGACGGAGAAGGGCTTGCGCCGCACGGCCTCGGTCAGCTGGCCGCCCTCCTCGTAGCCGACGTAGCCGGGGGCGAGCCGACGAGCCGGCTGACCGTGTGCTTCTCCATGTACTCGGACATGTCGAGCTGGATCAGCGCCTGCTCGTCACCGAAGAGGAACTCGGCCAGGGTCTTGGCGAGCTCGGTCTTGCCCACGCCCGAGGGGCCCAGGAAGATGAACGACCCACCCGGGCGCTTGGGGTCCTTCAGGCCGGCGCGGGTCCGGCGGATGGCCTGGGACACCGCCTTGATGGCGTCCTCCTGGCCGATGACCCGCTTGTGGAGCTCGTCCTCCATGCGCAGGAGCTTGGCCGTCTCCTCCTCGGTGAGCTTGTAGACGGGGATGCCCGTCCAGATCGACAGGACCTCGGCGATGGCCTCCTCGTCGACCTCGTCGAACAGGTCGACGCCGGAGGCCTTGATCTCGGCCTCCTTGGACTCCTTCTCGGTGAGGAGCTCCTTCTCCTTGTCCCGCAGCCGGCCGGCCTCCTCGAAGCGCTGCGCCTCGACGGCCTCCTTCTTCTGCTGCTGCACCTGCGCGATCTGGTTCTCGAGCTCCTTGTAGTCGGGCGGCGTCTCCATGCGCTTGATGCGCAGGCGCGAGCCCGCCTCGTCGATGAGGTCGATGGCCTTGTCGGGCAGGTGGCGGTCGGAGATGTACCGGTCGGCGAGGTTGGCCGCCGCCACCAGCGCCTGGTCGGTGATGGTGACCCGGTGGTGCGCCTCGTAGCGGTCGCGCAGGCCCTTGAGGATCTCGATGGTGTGGGCCACCGACGGCTCCTCGACCTTGATGGGCTGGAAGCGTCGCTCCAGGGCGGCGTCCTTCTCGAGGTGCTTGCGGTACTCGTCGAGGGTGGTGGCGCCGATGGTCTGCAGCTCGCCGCGGGCGAGCATCGGCTTGAGGATGGAGGCGGCGTCGATGGCCCCCTCGGCCGCGCCGGCGCCGACGAGGGTGTGGAGCTCGTCGATGAACAGGATGATGTCGCCGCAGGTCTTGATCTCCTTGAGCACCTTCTTGAGGCGCTCCTCGAAGTCGCCGCGGTAGCGCGAGCCGGCGACCAGCGCGCCGAGGTCAAGCGTGTAGAGCTGCTTGTTGTGCAGCGTCTCGGGCACGACGTCGTTGGCGATGGCCTGGGCGAGGCCCTCGACGATGGCGGTCTTGCCGACGCCGGGCTCGCCGATCAGCACCGGGTTGTTCTTGGTCCGCCGCGAGAGCACCTGCATCACCCGCTCGGTCTCTCGCTCACGCCCGATCACCGGGTCGAGCTTCTTGTCGCGGGCGAGCTGGGTCAGGTTGCGACCGAACTGGTCGAGCACGAGCGAACCGGATGGCGCGTCCGACGACGAGGAGCCGCCGGCGGTGGCCCCCGCCTTCTCCTGGGAGCCGCCCGGGCCGCTGTAGCCCGACAGCAGCTGGATGACCTGCTGGCGCACGCGGGACAGGTCGGCGCCCAGCTTCACCAGCACCTGGGCGGCGACACCCTCGCCCTCACGGATGAGGCCGAGCAGGATGTGCTCGGTGCCGATGTAGTTGTGGTTGAGCAGGCGCGCCTCTTCTTGTGCCAGTACGACGACACGGCGGGCCCGATCGGTGAAGCGTTCGAACAAGACTGCCTCCCCAGAGCAGAGGACGTGGGGGCAAGTGTAACCACGGATCGCTCGGTCACACGCTCGACCGATGGGCCCCGGATGCGCCCCGTTCACGCCCCGCGCGACGGCCCGCCACGGTTGCCGCGTCGGGTGACGGACGGCCTCGACCGGGCCGCCGGTCCCGGTTCGCCGGTCGTCTCGCCTTCCCTCTAGGGTGACGCCGTGGCCTCGAGCCCCCTGCTCGCCCTTCCCTCCGTCCCTGGCGACCTCGCACGGGTCGAGGACGCCCTCCGGGCGTCGGTGCGCGCCGACGACGACTTCCTGACCGAGATCGCCAGCCACCTGATCCAGGCCGGCGGCAAGCGGGGACGGCCGGCCTTCGCCATCGGCGTGGCGGCCAGCTCGCAGCCCACCGCTCGGCCGGTGTCCGACGACGTCATCATGGGCGCCGTCTCGGTCGAGCTGGTCCACCTCGGCTCGCTCTACCACGACGACGTGATGGACGACGCCACCACCCGGCGCACCGTCGAGAGCGTCAACGCCCGCTGGGGCAACCTGCGGGCCATCCTCGCCGGCGACTTCCTCCTCGCCCGGGCCTCGGAGATCGCCGCGTCGCTCGGCAACGAGGTCGCCGGCCTGCTGGCCAGCACCATCGGCCGCCTGTGCGAGGGCCAGGTGCTCGAGCTGCAGGACACCTACAACGCCGGTCGGTCCGAGGCCCGGTACCTCACGTCCATCGAGGGCAAGACCGCCTCGCTGTACGCCACCGCCTGTCGCATCGGGGCCATCACCGGCGGTCTCGACCGCGACCGGATCGAGGCCGCCACCGAGTTCGGCCTGCGCTACGGCATGGCGTTCCAGATCGTCGACGACGTCCTCGACGTGGTCGCCACCGACGAGCAGCTCGGCAAGCCGGCCGGTCACGACCTGGTCGAGGGCGTGTACACGCTGCCCGTCCTGCGGACCCTCGCCGCCGACGACGAGCGCGCCGGGCGCCTGAGCGGGCTGCTCGGCCGCCCGCTCTCCATCGAGGAGATGCACGAGGCGCGTGCCCTCGTGCGCGAGGACGGCCACGTCGTGAGCGCCCTGGCCACCGCCGAGGCCTACGTGGACCGGGCCGTCGCCGCGCTGCAGGCGCTCGAGCCGTCCGAGGCCACCGACGCGCTCGCCGGGGCAGCCCGTCACCTGCTGGACTCGGTCCCCGCCATCGCCGGCGCCTGATCGGTCACCGGCCCCCGCGAACACCTCGCTCCCCTGGCGTGCGAGGCCCCGCCGGTAGCCTTCCGGCGTCCGACGGCACCGCACCTGCCGGCGGCGTG
>JAWKIW010000004.1:0-277812 GCA_041394145.1 Acidimicrobiales bacterium | reverse complement strand
CTTCGCGTGCTCCCACTTCGCCGGCATCCACTGGCGCGAGCGGGCCAAGCGAGGCGAGGAGGGCGTGTCGGGCCGCATCGTCAACACGGCGTCGGAGTCCGGGCTCTACGGGCTCGCCGGTCAGGTCAACTACGCGGCGGCCAAGGCAGGCATCGCGTCGATGACCGTCGCCTTGGGGCGCGAGCTGAAGAAGTACGGCGTCACCGTCAACGCCATCGCACCGCGGGCGCGCACGCGGATGACCGAGACGGTGCTGTCGGGCATCGGCCCGACCGAGAGCGGCTTCGACGAATGGGACCCGGCCAACATCGCTCCCGTGGTCGTGTGGCTGGCCTCCGACGCCGCCGCCCGCATCTCGGGCCAGATCTTCGTGGTCTTCGCCGACCGCGTCCACCTCATGTCGGGGTGGGACCTGCACTCGACGATCAGCAACGACGGCGGGGCCTTCACGGTCGACGAGCTCGTCGAGCGGACCGACGAGCTGTTCGGCGACCGCCGCACCGGCCTGCCGGCGATGGGCTTCGGCTCGTGAACGACGAGCGGGCCGATCGGACCCGCGGTACCGACCAGATGGCCACCGTGCTGGGACCGCGCCTCGACGACCGCCCGGCCGATCGCGTCGGCGACCGGAGCTGACGGGGACCGACGATGGGTGAGCTGCAGGTCGACCAGCTGCGGATCATGGCCCGCCTCCACGGCGACGCCGTCGGCTACCGCGACCTCGACGGGGGAGGATCGCTCACCTTCGGCGAATGGGACGCCCAGTCGAACCGGTTGGCCCGCGGCCTGGTGGAGCACGGCATCGCGGTCGGCGACCGCGTCGCCATCCACCTCACGGCCGATCACATCCTCGAGTGGATCGTCGCCTACGCCGCGATCCACAAGGCGGGTGCGGTGGCGGTCCCGGTCAACACCCGCCTGTCGCCGCGGGAGCTGCGCACGATCGCGGCACACGCCGAGATCTCGCTCATCGTGACCTGCGCGGCGCTGGCCGACGAGGAGGTCCGGGCGGTCCTCGACGAGCTCACCTCGCTGCGCTTCGTCGTCGCCGTCGACGAAGTCCCCGGCGTCGCCCACTGGACGTCGCTGCTCGCCGACGACGCCACCGACCTCCAGGTCGAGGTCGGTGACGGCGACCTCGCCGACATCATGTACACCTCGGGCACGACGGGACTGCCCAAGGGCGTCGCGGTGCGCCACCGCAACGTGGCCCTGCTGCCGAACGGCGAGGTGCCGTGGTCTGGTGACGGATGGCTGCACTCCTCGCCGCCGTTCACCTTCGCCGGCCTCTCGTTCGTCTACAACCCGATGAAGCTCGGCATGGCCGGCCTCTTCCAGGCCCGCTTCGACGCCGGGCGGTGGTTCTCCTACGTGGAGGCGCAGCGCCCGACGGCGTGCTTCCTCGTCCCGTCGATGGCTCGGCTCCTCGTGAGCCACCCGCGCTGGCCCACCGCCGACCTCGACAGCCTCACGCTCGTCTCGGTGGGCAGCGCGCCGCTGCCGAACGAGACCCTCGTGGCGCTGTGCGACCGACTGCCCCGCGCCGTCGTCACCAACGGCTACGGCATGACCGAGGCCGGCCCCGCCTACTGCACCATCACCAAGGACGAGGTGCTGCACCGGCTCGGGTCGGTCGGCAAGCCGATGCCGCCCATGGAGGTGCGCATCGTCGATCCCGCCACCGGCGACGACCTCCCCGCGGGCGAGCGCGGCGAGATCCTCATCCGAGCCCGCGGCCGCCAGCGCGAGTACTACCGCGATCCCGAGGCGACGGCGGCCGCGTGGACGACGGACGGCTGGCTGCACTCCGGTGACATCGGCGAGCTCGACGACGACGGGTTCTTGTACGTCGTCGGTCGGATGAAGGAGATCATCATCCGGGGCGGCAACAACATCCACGCCACGGACGTCGAGTCCGTCCTCTACGAGCACCCCGGGGTGCTCGAGGCCGCCGTGGTGGGTGTGCCCCACGAGGTGCTCGGCGAAGACGTCGCCGCCTTCGTCGTGCCCCGCCCGGGTTCGGTCCTCGACGCCGACGACATCGGGACGTTCTGCCGCCAGAGGCTCGCCGACTACAAGTGCCCCCGGCGCATCACCATCCTCGACGAGCTGCCGCGCAACGCCACCGGCAAGGTGGTCAAGCGCCAGCTCGTCGACCGAGCACCGACCTGACCACAGGAGGAGAACGATGGCCCTCGACGAGCTGCAGGGAACCGACCTCGGCACCCAGACCGTGGTGGTGGAGCGGGCCCCGGTCCCCGTGTTCGCCACCGCCGTCGGCGACGACGCCTCGGCCTACCGCGGCGAGGACGCCCCGGTGCCACCGACCTACCCGTTCGTGTGGTCGTACTGGGGCACCCAGGAAGGAGAGGTGCGCGGCCTCCCCATCGCCGAGCTGCGCAAGCGGGGCATGATCCTGCACGGCGAGCAGGCCTTCGAGTACCACCGCTGGCCGAGGGTCGGCGACGTGCTCGAGGGCCACCGCACCATCGCCGAGGTCTACGAGCGCGACACCTCGTCGGCCCGCATGGAGTTCTACGTGATGGCGACAGAGTGGCGGGACAAGGCGACCGGCGAGCCCGTGGTGACCGATCGCTTCACGCTCATCGTCAGGGCGAAGAAGGAATCCTGATCCGTCGCACTCGAACCCCGGGCCCGACCACCGCACGTCGAGCCGACGTCGACTCGGGACCCGAGCCGCCGACTGGCACCGCCAGCCGGTCGAGTGGTGCCACACTGGTCCGCCGACCGCGCCGCCGGTGCGAGCAGAACAGGAGGTTGGTGGTGCTGACGTCGATGCGAGGACGAGCGACCGGTGCGTTGGTGGCGACGGGGCTGGCCATGAGCGTCGCTGCTGCCTGCGGCTCCTCGTCCTCGAGCAGCACCCAGGCCGGCAACCCCACGCCGACGTTCGACACCAAGGCCCCGAAGACCACGGCCACCACCGCCAAGGGCACCGCCACCGCCGCCTGCGAGTCCAAGCCGTTGGCCGAAGCCCTGGCCAAGGCCAAAGCCGATGCCAAGCTCGGCGACTACGCGTGCAGCTCGACCTTCGCCGTGGCCACCGTCGAGGGCCCCGGCCTGGCGCAGTTCGGCGAGGCCGGCTTCTTCACGGCGGGGACCGACGGCCAGTGGGTCTTCGTCAAGACGGTCCCGGTCGACGGGACCACCCTGAGCTCGGCGCCGGAGGGCTTCCCCAAGGCCATCTACGACCAGTGGCTGCCCTCCTACCAGCGACCGTCTCGCACCTCCACCACGCTGTGCCTCTTCTACGACCCCACGACCAAGGGCTGCACCGACAAGCCGCCGCCCGGCTACACCGGCCCCGGTGCCGACACCTCGTCTCCGGGCAGCGGCGGCAACGTCTGACGAGCGGGGTCCTCGGGCCGCCAGGCCGCCGAGCAGGCCGCTGGCACGCCCCACCTGGCCCCGGTGCCACCCGGGTCCCGGTCGACCGGGATCGGCGGTGCCGGCAGCGATCGGCGGCGCCCGACCGAGGTCGACCTCCGCCCGCCGCGGGCTCGGCCCGTCCGCGGCCCCGGCACCCGGCTACCAGCGCAGCTCGTCGAGGAAGCCGGCGATGAGGTTCGTCGTGGAGTGCGGGTTGTCGCCGGCGGCGAGGTGACCGGCCCTCTCGACGGTGGCCAGGCGGGCGTCGGGGATCATCGCCGCCACCTCCTCGGCGCCCTCGGCCGACAGCACGTCGGAGGCGTCGCCGCGGAGCACGAGCACGGGGCACCGCAGCGACGCGGCGGCGTCGGCGACCCCGGCCAGGAACTCCTCGAGGTTGTCCGCCGGGTGGGCGTCGGTGGGGGCCTCGCGGAAGCGCCGACCCATGCCGTGCTTCCACTCCCACCGGCCGTCATCGCGCTGGCGGAGGTTGCGGGTCAGGCTCTCGGGCCTCACGTTCCGGCGCTGGGGGAGGTACTTGGCGATCTCGTCGGCCGCCTCCTCCAGGGACGCGAACGACTCGTGGGCCCGCATGAAGTCGACGATCTTGCGCACGCCCTCGGGCTCGAGGCGGTGACCGACGTCGATCAGCACGATCCCGACGGCTCGGTCGGGGTGGTCGGCCGCCAACCGGATGCTGGTGAGCCCGCCGAGCGAGGCCCCGACGAGCACCGCCCGGTCCATCCCGAACGTGTCGAGCAGCGCCGGCATGGTGGCGGCGATGACGCCCGGGCCGAAGGTGGTGGGCCCCTCCTCGGCCGTCGTCGGCAGCGCCGCCGGGTCGGAGTCGCCGTGGTTCGGCAGGTCCGGGGCCAGCAGGTGGTACCGGCGGTGCAGCGCCGCGCCCAGCTCCTCGTACATGTAGGCGGTCTGGCCGCCGCCGTGGAGGGCGAGCACCGCCGGCAGCCCGCGGTGACCCCACTCGAGGTAGTGGACCTGCCGGCCCTCCACCTCGACGAAGCCGCTGCGGCCCGCTCGCGGGATGTCGTGGCGGGGCGGTCCGAAGTCGTCGGGCAGCGGGGTCACGGCCATGTGCGTTCCTCGGCTCCTGCGCTCGTCGTGCTCGGCGTGCCCGGCCGGGCCGGAGGACGCCGTGTCGCCTCGGGACCTCGCGGGTTCCCGGGTCGGGGCCGAGTGTAGGGCCTCGTGGGTGCCCGCGAGACCGCTCGCTGACGCTCACGTCAGGTCGTGCCATGCTGGCCCGATGGACCTGCGCCACCGCCTCACCGTGGGCGACGTCGCTCGCGAGCACCGCAGGAGCCGACCCGTCGGCACGGCCGTCGTGGACGGCGACGTCCGGCTCACGTGGCCGGCGTTCGACGACCGGACGAACCGCCTGGCCGCAGCGCTGCTCGCCGAGGGCGTGGAAGCGGGCGACCGCCTGCTGTGGCTCGGCCAGAACTCCTTCCGCGTCCTCGAGCTGCTGGTCGGCGCGGCCAAGACGGGCGCCGTCCTGTGCCCGGCGAACTGGCGCCAGTCGGCCAACGAGCTGGCCTTCGTTCTCGACGACCTCGATCCCCGCCTCGTCGTGTGGCAGCAGGAGCGCATCGGCGAGGCGGTCGCCGAGGCCCGGGCCCGCGCCGGCGACGGACGGGCACGGTGGCTCCGCCACGACACCGACGAGGGCGACCCCGACGGCTACGAGGCCTTCCTCGCCGACGACGACTCGGATGCCGAGGTGCCGGTCGACCCGGCGTCGCCGGTCCTGCTGCTGTACACCGCGGCCTTCACCGGCCGGCCGAGCGGTGCTCTGCTGTCGCACACCGCGCTGTTGGTCCAGGGCCTCGTCACCGCGCTGCTGCAGGAGATCTCCGACCGGTACGTGTACCTGAACAGCGGGCCGCTGTTCCACGCCGCCACGCTCATGACCACCCTGTCGACCTACGAGGTCGGCGGCACCAACGTCTTCACACCCCGGGCCGACGCCGAGCAGCTGTGCCGGCTCATCGAGCAGGAGGGCTGCACGGGCGCCTTCCTCATGCCGCCGACGATCAAGAAGATGATCGAGGTGAACGCCGACCGCCGCTACGACCTGTCGAGCCTGCGCACCTTCGCGGGGTCACCCGAGTGGAACGACATGATCACCGTCGACACGAGCCCGGTCGCCCGGAACCCAGCCGGCTTCGGTCAGACCGAGGTGATGGGGATGCTGATGGTCAACGCCTGGGGTGGTGACGTCGTGGGCAACGCCGGTCGCCCGATCCCCACGGCCCAGGTCCGCATCGTCGACCCCGACGGGGAGGAGGTGCACACCGGCGAGACCGGCGAGATCGTGGCGCGCGGCCCGACGGTGATGGTCGGCTACCACGCCCGCGCCGAGCTCACCGCGGCCCGCTCGGCCGGCGGGTGGCACCACACCGGCGACCTCGGGCGGCGAGAGGTGGACGGGTCGATCACCTTCATCGGACCCAAGGGCCGACTCATCAAGTCCGCCGCCGAGAACATCTACCCGGTCGAGGTCGAGCGGTGCCTGCAGCAGCATCCCGCCGTGCGCGAGGCCGCGGTCATCGGCGTGCCCGATCGCACGTGGGGTCAGCGGGTCAAAGCCGTCGTGGTGCTCGAAGACGGTGCCGCTGCGTCAGCGGACGAGCTCGTCGAGCACTGCCGCCGAGCCATCGCCGGCTACAAGAAGCCGAGCGAGGTCGTGTTCGTCACCGAGCTGCCGCGCCAGGGCTGGCAGGTCGACTACGACGCGCTCGACGACGCTCACGGCGGGGGCGGCTACCCGGGCACGAGCTGATCGTCGCGGACGTGCCGCGACGGCATCGAGCCGGCCGGCTCAGCCGGCCGGCTCGGCACCGAGGAACACGATCTCCCGACGGGCGAACCGCCATCGTTCGCCGTCGAGCGCCAGCTCGTCGAGGTAGCGGCCGGCCGACGTGATGGCGAAGGCCCCCATCGCCGCTCCTTCGACCGTGCCGGCGGCGCGACCGACGAAGACGAAGTCGGTGACCGCGGACGCCGAGCGCCCGTCGTCGGCGACCTCGATGAGGCTGTTGGCGCACAGGTGCTTGCCCCGGACCTCGGGCGGCATCGACGCGGCCATGAAGGCCTGGATGGCGTCGCGTCCCTCCCGGGTGTCGCCGAGCACCACGAACCGGGCGTCGCTGGTGAACAGCTCGGCGAACTCGTCGAACCGGCCGTCGTCACACGTGTGGCAGTAGGCCGCCAGCGTGCGGCGGATGCCCTCGGTGGCGTCGATCACGAGCGCACCGCCGCTGGGCCGAGTCGGGCCCCGGTGACGAGCGGGCGGTCGAGGTCGACCGCGGGGGCGGGCCGGGCGAACAGGAAGCCCTGCGCAGACGGGCAGCCCAGGTCGAGCAGCGCCTCACGCTGCGCCTCCGTCTCGACGCCTTCGGCCACCACCTCGAGCTGGAGGGTGGCCGCCAGGTTCACGACCATGGCCACGATGGTGGTGCCCGGCCCGTCGGTGTCGAGGTGCTCGACGAAGCTCCGGTCGATCTTCACGATGTCGATGGGCAGCCGCACGAGGTTGGTGAGCGACGAGTAGCCGGTGCCGAAGTCGTCGAGGGCGATGCGGGCGCCGAGCGACTTGAGGTCGTCGAGCGTGCGGGCCGCGGCGTCGAGGTCGTGGAGGAGGACGGTCTCGGTGATCTCGAACGACAACCCCCTCGAGTCGGCGCCCGAGCGGTCGAGCGCCTCGGCGACCGACGCGGCGAAGCCCGGGAGCGCCAGCTGACGGGCCGACAGGTTCACGCTCACGCCGAGGTCGGGGAACGACGCCTGCCACCCGGCGAGCTGCCGGCAGGCCTCCAGGACGATCCAGTCGCCCAGCGGCACGATCAGGTCGCTGTCCTCGGCGAGGGGGATGAACTCGTCCGGGGCCAACAGCCCGAGGCGCGGGTGGTTCCACCGCACGAGCGCCTCGACGCCGAGGATCCGACGCGTGTCGAGGTCGACGACCGGCTGGTAGTGCAGCTCGAACTCCTCGCGATCGATGCCGTGCCGCAGCGCAACCTCGAGCTTGCGGCGGGAGTCGACCCATGCCCGCATGTCCGGGTCGAAGACCTCGTAGCGGGTGATGCTGCCCTCCTTCGCCCGGTTGGTGGCGACGTCGGCGTTGGACACCAGCGACTCGGCCGTGCCCTCGCCGTGAGGCGAGAAGGCGATGCCGACGCTCGCGGCCTAGAAGGCATCGTCACCCGCGACCGAGAACGGGTCGTTGACCGCCTCGATGATGGCCGTTGCCGTCTCGACGGCGTCGGCCACGTCGTCGAGCTCGTCGCTGAACACGACGAACTGGTCGCCCGAGAAGCGGCTGAGGGTCGCGGAGCCGTCGATGACCGCCTCGATGCGGCGGGCGACCTGCACGATGAGCTCGTCGCCCGCCCGGTGGCCGAGGGCCTCGGTCACCAGCTTCACCCGGTCGAGGTCGATGAACAGGACGGCGACCGGCGCTCGGTGGCGGCGGGCGCGGGCGAGGGAGGCCTCGAGCTGGGCGTGCAGCAGCGCCCGGTTCGGCAGCCCGGTCAGCGGATCGTGCGTGGCGAGGTGCTCGAGCTCGCGCTCGAAGGCCTTGCGCTCGGAGATGTCGCGGATGACGGCGGTGAACAGGCGCCCCTCGCTCGTGTCCACCTGGGCGAGGGCCAGCTCGAGGGGCACCACCTCGCCCGACTTGGAGATCCCGTCGATCTCGATCGGCACCATGCCCTCGATGCGCGGCCGCTCGCCGGCGACGTAGGCGGCGAACCCCTCGATCAGCTCGTCGCGCTGTCCTTCGTCGAGCAGGTCCTCGGCCCGCATCCGACCGATGACCTCGTCGGAGTCGTAGCCGAAGATCCGCTCGGCGGCGGCGTTGAACTCGGCGATGAGGCCCGTCTCGTCGACGGTCACGATGCCCTCGGCCGCCGTCTCCAAGATGGCCCGGAACCGCTCCTCGCGCTCGCGCAGCGCCGTCTCGGCCCTCACGTGCTCGGTGATGTCGGCCGAGGTCCCGACGTAGCCGGCGATCTGCCCGTCGTCGTCGCGGACCACGGCGGCCCGCTGGCGGATCCACCGCACCGAGTCGTCGGGGCGCACGACGCGGAACTCGGCGACGAGGTCGGGGGCGCCCGCCTGGGCGGCCAGCTCGGCGAGCACCCGGTCGCGGTCCTCGTCGTGCACGTGGGAGAACCAGGACGCCGACCGCACCTCGTCGAACGATCGACCGACGATGTCGAGGCCGGCCGGGTTGACGTACAGCGGGACGCGCTCGGGGTCGGCGATGAAGATGCCCATCGGCGCGTACTCGGCCAGGATGCGGAACCGGTGCTCGCTGTCGCGCAGGGCCTCGACGGCGCTCTCGTGCAGCCGGCGCTGGTGCTCGGCCTGCTCGAGGGCCTCGACCTGGGCCGTCTTGTCGATCGAGACGGCGACGGCACCGGCGTCGTCGGGCAGCGGGGCGATGACGATGTGGAACACCCATCGACCGCCGTCGACGCCGACCCCTTCGATGTCGAAGCTCGTCGCATCGCCGCTGAGGACCTTCTGGAAGGCCTCGACCGTCGCCGGCCCGAACACCGCCGAGTCCATGCCGACCAGCTCGCCGTCCTCCACGCCGAGCCGTCGCAGGGCGCCGCCGTAGCTGGAGGTCAGGATGCCGTCGCGGTCGAGCGAGAAGATCGAGATCGGCAGGTGGTGCACGATCATCTGGAGGTTGCGCTCCAGGGTGTCGTCGTCGGTCGCGGCCGCCTGCAGGGCCAAGCCGGTCAAGGCGTGGGCGAGCTCGTACGGGTCGGTGTCGGCGTCGATGCTCTCCTCGATCGAGGAGATGCGCAGGTCGCCGGTCGGCGCGACGGGGTGGCTCGGTGCCTCGGTCGCCCCGCGCCGTCCCCCTCCCACGGGTGCGAGCGTAGTCCTGAGGTGGACGTGGGGTCCGAAGAAGCCAGGCGCGGCGCGGTCTCGCCGCCTGGACGCGCCGGGGCGACCGGCACCGAGCCCGGTCGAGATCCACGCCGACAGGGCGTTCAGGTGGTGAAGGTCCCGTCGGGCGCGCGTCGCCAGCCGCCGGCGGCAGCGTTGCCACCGTCGACGAGCAGGGTGGCCCCGGTGACGAACGCCGAGGCGTCCGAGGCGAGGTACAGCACCGCCAGCGCCACGTCGTCGGCCCGGCCGGCGTAGGGCACGGGCGTGTCGACCGGCAGGTCGGTGCCGATGCCCGGGGTGGGGATCATGTCGGGGGCGACGCAGTTGACCCGGATGCGGCGCTCGCCGAGCTCGAGGGCGAGGCTCATCGTGAGGTTGGCCACCGCCGCCTTCATGGCGGCGTAGACGGCGTAGTGGGGGGCGGCCCGATGGGCCTCGATCGACGTCACGTTCACGATGGCCCCGCCACCGGCCCGCTCGCCCTGGGGCGCGGGCACGTGCGGGACGAAGGCCCGGATGCACGAGGTGACGCTGGCGAAGTTCTCCCGCACCAGCGCGTCCTGGCCCTTCGCCGAGACGTCGAGGAACGGCGACGCGAACCCACCGCCGGCGTTGTTGACCAGCACCTGGAGGTCGCCGAGGTGTCGCGCCGCGCCGTCGACGAAGGCCCGCACGGCCGCGTCGTCGCGCACGTCGAGGTCGGCGGCGTGCACCGTGGCGCCCCCGGCCTCCAGCTCGCGAGCGACCTCGGCCAGCCCCTCGACGTCGCGGTCGCACACCGCGACGGCGGCTCCGGCGCCGGCCAGCGTGCGGGCCACCGACGCCCCGATGCCCCGGGCTGCGCCCGTCACCACCGCGGCGCGACCGGCGAGCGAGAAGGCGTCGAGGACGTCTGCCACCGCGGCAGCCTACGCGCCGGCCGCCCCACGCCGGCCGGGCGAGCGACCGGTGCCGCCACCAGGCCTGGAGGAGCGGCCCAGCGCCGTGGCGCGGATCGGGCCACGGTGTGGATCGGGCCGCGGTGCGGCTCGATCCGCGGTGCGGCTCGAGCTCGCGACGTGGATCCGCCCGCGGCGTGGATCGGCGCCGTGGTGCGGATCGGCGACGTGGCGCAGAGCGAGCTCGCGACGTGGATCGGCCCGCGCCGTGGCGCGGTCGAGTCGCCCGAGTGGGACGATGGGACGCACCGATCACCGAGCAAGGGGGAACGACGTGGCCTACGACCTCGCGGGCAAGCGGGTGCTCATCACGGGTGCGTCGGCCGGCATCGGTGCCGCGCTGGCGACCGGCTTCGCCGAGCGCGGTGCCGTGGTGGGCATCTGCGCCCGCCGGGGCGACCGGCTGGCGACGGTGCTGGCCACCTGTCGGGAGCACGCCCCCGAGTCGCGCTCGTGGGTGGTCGACCTCGCCGACCTCGACGGGGTCGAGGCCTTCGCGCAGCGCGCGTGGGAGGAGCTCGGCGGCATCGACGTGCTGGTCAACAACGCCGGCATCCCGAAGCGGCGGCGGGTGGTCGACCTCAGCACGGCCGAGCTCGACGGGGTGATGGCGCTGAACTACCTGTCGCCGGCCCGCATGATCATGACCGTGCTGCCCCACATGCTCGAGCGGGGCTCGGGACGGGTGGTGTGCATCTCATCGGTGGCGGCCCGGCTGAGCCCCCCTGGCGAGGCGGCGTACAGCGCCTCGAAGGCGGCGCTGACCGCCTTCTGCGAGTCGCTGGCCGCCGAGACGTGGTCGAGCGGCGTGAAGGTGCACGTGTTGAACCCGGGCGTGGTCGACACCGAGCTGTTCGACCTGCCCGACAACGACCCCCTCCTCGCCGACGACATCGAGCGCCTCCCGCCGCGCGCCGTGGTCGAGGCACTGGTCGACCAGCTCGACGCGGGCGTGTTCGAGACCTGGGTGCCGGGGTGGTTCGGCGACGTCTACCAGGGCAAGGCCACCAACCCCGAGGGCTACCTGTCGGGCGCGGCCGCCTTCTACGAGGAGCGCATCGCAGGCCCCGACTGAGCGGCCGGGCGACCGTGACGCGCTCGGACGGTCCCCCACGGGCTCGGCCGATCGGCCGGGTGACGTGAGGGGTCCTCCTGGTACTTCCAGTGTTCCTGTTGCGTTTCCGATCGTACACATGTACGATCACCTGCATGGAGGCCGGTGCCACGCCGCAGCGCAGTGAGGGCCGGCGGGCCGAGGACCGCACGCCGGGGCCGACTGCCGCCGGCGTGCGTGCGGAGCTCCGGCAGGTGGTGGCGGCCTTCGAGCCCGAGCTGGTCTCGGCCACCGACGCCGCCGGGTTGGTCGGGGTGTTCGGCGAGATCGAGCGGCTCGCCGCCGCCGGGCGGTTGCTGGCGGCCGCCCGCATGGCGACGACCTCGGTCTGGGCCGGCGAGGGCGACACCGACGTGGCGTCGTGGATGGCCCGCACCACCGGGCAGTCGCGCGCCGACGCCAAGAAGGACCTCGCCGCGGCGAGGGCGCTCGACGAGCTCGACGACACCCGCGACGCGCTGCGGCAGGGTCGGCTCACCAAGGAGCAGGTGCGGGAGGTGGCCCCGGCGGCAGCGATGGCACCTGGCCAGGAGGGCGACCTGCTGCAGGAGGCGGCGACCGGTTCGGTGGAGCGCCTGGCCCACAAGGCCCGCGCCACCAAGGCCGCAGCCCGTCGGGACGGCCGCGACGCCGTCGAGCGGATGCGCCGCCGACGCTCGGTCACCCACGGCCGGGCCGACGACGGGTCGGCATGGGTGCGGGCGTCGGGGCCGCCCGACGACGTGGCCCGGATCCTCGCCGGTCTGTCGCCGTGGGAGCGCGCCGCGAGGGGTGAAGCCCGGCAGCGGGGCGAGTCGCTGACCGACGAGCAGGCGCGCTTCGACAGCCTGGTCGCCATGGCCGCCCAGCCCCGCGTGCTCGACGACTGCGACGACGAGCTCGGCGAGGATCGGGCAGGCGATCACGACGACGACCCGGCCGGCGACGACGACCGCGGCGACGACCGTGGCCGACCCGACGGCGACGGCCTCGTCAGCGGCAGCCTCGGCGACGACCGTGACCTCGATCATGGTGATGACGACGTCGACGACCTCGTCGGCCGGGATCTGCTGACCGACGGGCCGGGTGCCGAGCCCTCCACGGGCCACGGTGACGACGTCGGCGAGCTGGGCCGTTCCTGTGCAGGCCAGGACGACGACGACCCGTCGGGGAACGGTGCGAGATCGGCAGGCGACCGCGCCGGACCTCCCACCGGTCGCCGGGGCTCGGCCCGCTCACGCGACCGACGACGACGCCGGGACGGCACGCCGCGGTGGGCGACCAAGGTCATCGTCAACATCGACCTGCAGGCGCTGCGGCGGGGCTTCGCCCTGCCCGGGGAGCGCTGCTCGATCACGGAGGTCGGCGAGGTGCCGGTGGCGACCGTCCACGACCTGCTCGACCGCGAGGACACCTTCCTCGCCGCCGTGCTCCGCGACGGCGAGGACATCCAGAAGGTCGCCCACCTCGGGCGAGGTCCGACCGCCCGGCAGCGCACCGCGCTCGAGGCCCGCCACGACAGGTGCTGCATCGACGGCTGTCCCGACCCGCCGAAGGTCGTCGACCACCACCATCCCTTCGCCGGCGGCGGCCCGCGCACGCTGGCCAACCTCGGCCCGCTGTGCGCGAGGCACGACGGCCGCAAGACCAACCAGGGCTGGGTGCTCGTGCGCCACGGCACATCCCGCCGGCTCGTCCCGCCCGACCACCCGTTGGCGGGCGCCGCTCCCGGTGGTTGTGTGGACCTCGACGACCCCGCGGGGATCGACGACGCCCCGAGTGGTGAGCCATCGGGCCCGGCGGACACGGGCCGGCCGGCACCACCGAACGCCGGGCATCGGAGCCGGCGCCGGTCGAGCGAGCAGCTGGACCTCCTGGCCGGCTGAACCCCCGGGGACCGACCGCCGGGCCGGTCCGAACCGGTCGCCCGCGCCAACAGGCCGTCGCCCCACGCGACCAGCACGGCCACCCGAACACCGACCGACCTGCGCTGGCCGAACCGGTCGCCCGCGCCTCCGGGCCGCCCGACGCAGCCCGAGCAGCCCGAGGCCCGGCCCGGCCCGGCCCGGAACCTGACATGAGCGTCAGTGGTACGGTCCCGGCCATGGCCGAGACCTGGCGCTTCCTCGACCTCGGGCGACAGGGTCCGTTCGAGAACGCGGCGACCATGCCGGTGCTGGTCCGCAGCGTCGCCCAGGGCGGCGACCCCATCGTGCAGACGAGCGTCTGGGGCGCCACCCACCTCAACGTCGGCTGGTTCGACGACGTCGACGCCACCTTGGACCTCGCCCGCTGCGACGAGCTCGGCGTGCAGGTCATCCGCCGGCAGATGTTCGGCGGCGGCACCGCCTTCTACGGCGCCGAGTGCGCGGCCATGTGGGGCTTCCTCATCCCCCACGACGACCCGAACGACCTCGACGCCCTGATCGCCCGCTTCCAGCCCATCCTGCTCGACGCCCTCGACCGCCTCGGCTGCGGCGAGGTGGTGTTCGAGGGCTCCAGCGACCTGCGCTGGAAGGGGCGCAAGCTCGGCGCGTTGACCGCCCAGGACATCATGGTCTGCAACTCGGTCGGCGGCTTCGTGAACCTGGCCAAGCCCGACATCGACCTGTACCTGCAGGTCGTGCGCATCCCCGACGACAAGTTCAAGGACAAGGCCGTCAAGGACATGCGCGAGTACGTCTGCACCCTCGAGGAGGTGTCGGGCCACCCGGTGACCTACGAAGACCTCCGTGACGCCCTCGTCGCCGCGCTGCGCGACGGCGGCGTGCCCCTCGTCGACAGCGAGCTGACCGAGGGCGAGCGCTACGGCCTGTCGAAGGTGTCGGCCAAGGTGAGCGGTGACGAGGTCGTGCGCCGGGTGTCCTCGGACCGGTTCCGGGACGAGGCCCCCCGCGGCAGCCGTGTGGGCTTCGGCAACCACAAGGGCCGCAAGCTGTGCCGGGCCGGCGTGGCCCTCGACGCGCACGGCACCGTGGCCGCGGCGATGATGGCCGGCGACATGCACGTCGGCCCGCCCGACGTGCTCGACCGGGTGGCCGCCACCTTGATCGGCGCCGACAGCACCGACGCGACCGACCTCCGGGCCCGCATCTCCTCGGTCTTCGACGCGGACGACGTCCACCAGGCCGATGCCACCCTCGGCGTCACCACCGACGACCTGCTCGCCGCGGTCACCAAGGCGGTGGCCGACGCCACGTCCACCGACACCGCGTCCACCGGGACCACGTCCAGGCCGTCCGCGTCCGCCGGCGACGCGGCGACCCGCCGGGCCGACCCCGCCGGCCGGGCCGGCCGGGCCGGCTGAGCGCGCCCGGCCATGGGCGTCCCCCTCGACGGCGCAACGGTGCTGGTCACCGGCGCCTCCTCGGGGATCGGCGCCGCGCTGGCCCCGATGCTGGCCGAGCGGGGCGCGACGGTGGGGATCGTCGCCCGCCGTGCGGACCGGCTGGCCGCGGTCCTCGAGGCCTGCCGGGTCCACGCCCCGGCGTCCCGGTCCTGGCCGTGCGACCTCGACGACCTCGACGCCGCCGAGGCCGTCGCCCACGCGGCCTGGGACGCCTTCGACGGCGTCGACGTGCTCGTCAACAACGCCGGCATCCCGATGCGCCGCCGGGTCACCGACCTCTCCCCCGCCGACGTCGACCACGTCATGCGGGTCAACTTCCACGCCCCGGTCCGCATGACGATGGCCCTGCTCCCCCGCTGGGTCGAGCGCGACCACGGCATGGCCGTCAACGTCTCCAGCCTCGGAGGCCGGCTCGGCATCGTGCACGAGGCGGCCTACTGCGCATCGAAGTTCGCCCTGTGCGGGTGGACCGAGTCGATGGCGCTCGACCTGTGGGGCACGGGGGTCCAGACCCGCCTGGTCATCCCGGGTCCCGTCGACACCGAGATCTGGGACCAGCCCGGCAACGAGGCGCCCCTCTACGACGGCCCGCTCGAGCCGCCGAGCAGCGTCGCCGCCGGCATCTGCGACGCCATCGAGGGCGACCGCTTCGAGCACTACCTGCCGGACATGAAGGGCATCGCCGAGTTCAAGACCAGCGACATCGACACGTTCCTCGAGGGCGCGGCCGCCATGGGTCGCACGCCTCCGCCGGCCGACGTCGTCGCACCCGACCACCCGGGAGGTGCACCGTGAAGGCCCTGGTGTTCATGACCGAGCCCGAGGCGGTCGAGCCGCCACCCCCGACGCCCCCTGCTCGAGCAGCACCTGGCCACGACGCCGATGAAGGTCGAAGAGGTCCCCGACCCCCACCTGCTCGGCGACGACTGGCTGGTGCTGAAGACGCGCCTGACCGGCATCTGCGGGTCGGACACCAAGCAGGTCCTCATGGACTTCGAGGACGCCGGCGACAACCCGATGACGGCGTTCATCTCCTTCCCCCAGGTGCTCGGCCACGAGGTGGTCGCCGACGTGGTCGAGGTCGGGCCGGCGATCGACGACCTGGCCGTCGGCCAGCGGGTCGTGCTCAACCCGTGGCTGTCGTGCGGGCCGCGCGGCATCTCGCCGGTGTGCCCCGAGTGCGAGGTGGGCAACTACAGCGCCTGCTGGCACTTCTGCGACGGTCGGCTGGCGCCGGGCATCCACACCGGCAACTCGGCCGACGCCACCGGGGGGTTCGCCGAGTACCTCCCCGCCCACCGGCTCATGGCCGTGCCCGTCCCCGAGGGCATGCCCGACGAGGTGGCGGTGCTGGCCGACCCGTTCTCGGTGTCGCTGCACGCCGTCACCCGCACACCCCCTCCGCCCGACGGGCGTGTCGTCGTGTACGGCGCCGGCGCCCTCGGCACCACGGCCACCGCCATCCTGCGGGCGCTGCACCCCGACGTGGAGGTGGCGACGATCGCGCTGGCCGGCCCAGGCCGCGCTGGCCGAACACCTCGGGGCCCGGGTGTTCGCCCCCGAGCCCCGTGACGCGCTGGTCGAGGCGCTGGCGGCGTGGTCGGGCGCGCCGCTGCGGCGGCCGTGGGAGGGGCTGCCGGTCGCCTACCCGGGCCACATCGACGTCGTCTACGACACCGTCGGCTATCCGCAGACCGTCGAGGTCGGCATCCGGGTGCTCGGCCACGGCGGCGCCCTCGTGCAGCTCGGCGTGGCGTCGCCCGCCCGCTTCGAGTGGACGCCGTGGTACTTCAAGGAGCTGCGCCTCATCGGGTCGAACGCCTTCGGCGTGGAGACGGTCGAGGGTGTGCGCAAGCACGCCATCGAGCACTACCTCGACCTGGCGACGTCGGGCCGCATCGACCTGTCCGGGATGCTCACCCACGAGTTCCGCCTCGACCAGTGGCGCGAGGCGTTCCACACCATCATCGACCAGGGCGTCACGGGTGCCGTGAAGGTCGCCTTCGACTTCCGCTGATTCCGCTGATTCCGCTGATCCGCTGACACCCGTCCCCGTCGCGAGCTCCCGCCGGCGATGCCAGGCCGTCCGGGCGCGGCGGCCCACCGACCGGCGCCGCTCGGGGACCCGGACACCCCGTCCACCGAGCGGACCGGAGCACCCGCCGGCGACGAGCGACGTCGAACCGACGCCATCGGTGACCCCGGTGGGACCTTGGTCCCTGGCATCGGGTGCCGGCCCGGTGCTCGCGTGGGCGGCGACCGCGGACCCGACGGACCGCCCCCATCGAGGCCGGGCGGCCGAGGGGCGAGGCCGTCGGTGCCGCGACCGGCGGACCGGCGCGAGCACCCCGGGCCGCCGATCCGCGACGATGTCGATGACCGACGCACGAGGGGACGACCATGGGATACGAGCGACTGACCGCGACCGACGCCTCCTTCTTGCACCTCGAGACGCCGCACGAGCCCCAGCACGTCGGCTCGCTGTCCTACGTCGAGGCGGGGCCGCTCCGGGACGAGCAGGGCCGGGTCCGCCTCGACGAGGTCCGGCGTTCGATCGAGGCCCGCCTGCACAAGGTCCCCCGCCTGCGCCAGAAGGTCATGTTCGTGCCCTACCGCCAGGGCCGGCCGATCTGGGTCGACGACGAGCGCTTCGACATCGACTACCACGTGCGCCTCACCGCGCTCCCCCGCCCCGGCGACGACCGCCAGCTCCACGAGCTGTTCAGCCGGCTGCAGTCGCTCCCCCTCGACCGCGGTCGCCCGCTGTGGGAGCTGTGGCTCGTCGACGGCGTCGAGCACGACCACCTCGGGCTCATCATCAAGAGCCACCACGCCCTCGGCGACGGCATCGCCAACGTCGACCTCGTGCTGACCCTCGTCGACCTGGAGCGGGAGGCCCCGCCCGATCCGCCGGCACCGGCCTACGTGCCCCGCCCGGCCCCCTCGCCCAACCGCCTGCTGGTCGACAGCGTCGTCGAGGAGCTCAGCCGACCGGTCGGGATCGCCCGCGCCGCGGCCCGAGCGGCACGCACCCCCCGCGAGCTGGCTCGCACCGTCGGCAACGCGGCCACCGCCCTGCGCCAGCTCGGCGGGATGCCGCCACCCGCACCGTGGAACGTCCCGGTGACCAAGCACCGCCGCTGGGTCAGCGCCGACGTGGCCTTCGACGACGTGCGCGCCATCCGGCGGCGCACGGGCGTCACCGTGAACGACGTCGTGCTGGAGCTGTGCACCGCCGCGCTGCGCACCTACCTCGAGCAGCAGGGCCAGGACGTCACCGGCCGCACGCTCAAGGCCATGGTGCCCGTCTCCCGGCGCCTCGACGACGAGCACGGCGCCACGCTCGGCAACCGGGTGTCGCTCATCGTTGCCGACCTCCCCATCGGCGACGACGACCCCCACGCCCGCCTCCAGGCCATCCACGAGCAGACGAGCGAGCTGAAGGGGGCCGGCATCGCCGAAGGCGTGGAGACCGTGGTCGGCGCGGCCGGCGAGCTGACGTGGCTGGCGGCCCCGATGGCCCGCCTGCTGAGCCGCACCATCCCCATGAACCTGGTCATCACCAACATCCCCGGGCCGCCGGTGCCGCTCTACGTGCGCGGCGCCGAGGTGAAGCGGGCCTACCCCTACGTCGAGGTGATCGACAACGAGGGCCTCACCATCGCGGTGGTGTCGTACCAGGACCACCTGTTCTTCGGGCTCACCGCCGACCGCGACGTCATGCCCGACCTCCACCTGCTCGCCGAGGGCATCGAGAAGGAGGTCCGCCTGCTCGCCGAGGCCGTGCCCGCCTCGAGTGACGAACCGGCCCAACCGTCGACCGACCAGGGCGCAGCCCCGGACGACGAGGCGGCGATGGGCCACGCCTGAGCCGTTTCTGCCCGTCGCCCGGGCCGCCGCGCGGCCGCTGCGCCGCGGCGACAGGTCCGCTCGCCCCGTGGCCTTCGACGCCGACGTCGACGCGATGGGACCTTCGGCCACGCGGCCGATACCGCCCCCGGCCCGTCGCCACCGGCCAAGATGTCGGGATGACGCTGCGGCCCACGCACCGACCGCCGGCCCGGCTGGTCACCCGCTACCGCCGTCCCGGCGGCGCGTGGGACGTCGAGACGCTCGACGAGCTGCTGACCGGTCGCCACCCCCGGTCCACCGTCCTCGTCGACGGACGTCTGCGCTTCCGCGGCGGGGCGCTCGACGAGTGGGTGGCCGAGGCGGCGGGCGCCCTGCGCGTGGCGGGGGTGCGCGCCGGCACGCCGGTGGCGTGGCAGCTGCCCAACTGCGCCGACGCCGTCGTGCTGTTCCGGGCGTGCTGGCGGCTCGGTGCCATCGCCGTGCCGCTGCACCACCGGTTCAGCCCGGCGGAGGCCTCCCGCCTCGCCGGTCGGGTCGGCGCCCGGCTCCTGCTGCGGGCCGGCGACCTCGACCGCCTCGCCCTCGGTGAACCGGTGTCCCAGGGCGCGTCGGGGGCCCGGCCCGAGAAGCCCGCCGTGATCCTGTTCACCGCCGGCTCCAGCGGTGAGCCCAAGGGCGTGATCCACACCCACCGGTCGCTGGCCCACAAGGCGGTCCAGCTGCCGGCCGTGCACGGGCTCTCCGAGAAGGACGTCACGCTCATGCCGGCGCCGCTGGCCCACGTCTCGGGCCTGCTCAACGGCGTGGTGCTCCCCGGCGCGCTGGGGATGGGCTCGGTGCTGATGGACCGATGGGACCCGGCCCGAGCCCTCGACCTCATCGCCTCCGAACGGGTGTCGTTCATGGTCGGGCCCCCCACCTTCTTCGTCGGGATGCTGGGGTCGCGGGGCTTCGCCACCGAGCGGGTCAACAGCCTGCGGCTCATCTCGTGCGGCGGCACCGGCGTGACCGCCGCCTTCGTCGAGGAGGCGACGGCGGCGTTCCGGGCCCGGGTGAAGCGGACCTACGGCTCCACCGAGGCACCGACCATCGCCACCAGCACCGCCGACGACCCACCCGAGCAGGCGGCGCGCCACGACGGGCGGGCGCTGGCCGACGTCGAGCTGCGGGTGACGGATCCGGGCACGGCCGAGGAGCGACCGGCGGGCGCCGCCGGTGAGCTGTGGGTCCGCGGCCCGGAGCTGTTCAGCGGCTACCTCGACCCCCGGCGCAACGACGAGGCGTTCGCCCATGGTGGCTGGTTCCGCACCGGCGACCTCGCCACCGTCGACGACGAGGGGTGGCTCACCATCGTCGGTCGGATCAAGGACATCGTCATCCGGGCCGGGGAGAACATCGCCGCCGCCGAGGTCGAGGCCGACCTGGAGGCGCACGCCGCGATCCGCCAGGCCGCGGTGGTGGGCGAGCCCGACGAGCGCCTCGGTGAGCGCGCCGTGGCCTTCGTGGTGACCGAGCCGGGCACGGCGTTCGACCTCGAGGCGTGCCGCCGGTGGTTCGACGAGCTCGGCGTCGCCCGGTTCAAGACGCCCGAGCGCGTCGTGGTCCTCGACGCGCTGCCGCTGCTGCCGTCGGGCAAGGTCGACAAGCCGGCCCTGCGGGCCCGGCTGACGCCGAAGGCCTGAGGCCGGGGTCTCCGGGGCGGCCGACGAACGGTCCCCGGCGTCGGCTCAGCCCATGGGCGTGGCGTCGCAGGCACCCGGACCGAGCAGGTTCATGTTCTTCACGGTCCGGTCGTAGGAGTCCTTGCGCTCGGCCAGCGTCGAGAGCTGGATCAGGTGGCCGGGGATCTGGACCCAGGTGGGCTGGTAGGTCATCTTCAGCGCCTTGAACTCCCCGGGGGACACCTCGGCGATGTCCCACCGCTGGAGGGTGCCGTCCTGGTTGTCGACCTTGAGGGAGCGGTCGATCTGGGGCGACTGGTTCGACAAGAAGTTGCCCATGCCATAGGTGACGTACTTGTCGCCGATCTTCTCGCACGGCTGCACGACGTGGACGTGGTCGCCGAGGATCAGGTCGATGTTCGGGTCGGCGAGCAGCTCGCGGGCGAGGTCGCGCTGCTGCTGGGTCGGCTCGTGGACGTACTGGTCGCCCCAGTGCATCGACACCACGACGAACTCGGCGCCCCGGGCCTTGATCGCCTTGGCCTGGTCGATGATCCCCTGGGCCCCGATCGCCGGCCACAGGATCGCCTTGAGCCAGGGGGCCTCCGGCGGGACCTTCGTGTCGGGGCCGAAGTTGTTGTAGAGCGTGTACGTGAAGGCGAGGTGGCCGACCTTGACGCCCTTGACGTCGTAGATCGGCGGGGTGTCGGCCTCCTCCTGGTTGCGGCTGCCGCCGGCGTGCTGCAAGCCGGCGTCCTCGAGCACCTGGGCGGTCTGGCTCACACCGGAGAGCTGACGGTCCCACGTGTGGTTCGACGCCGTGTCGCACCCGTCGAAGCCGGCGTTCTTGAGGGCGACGGCGATCTCCTTCGGCGCGTTGAAGTTCAAGACGTTCGGCTTGGTCAGGTTCGTGTTGTCCGCCGAGATCGGCGTCTCCTGATGGCAGATGGCGAGGTCGGCGGCACTGATCTGGTCGCGCACCTGGTCGAACATCGGGTTGAAGTCGTAGCCCTTGCCCCCGGCGTTGCGCTGCCCGCTCTGGATCACCATGGAGTGCAGGAGGATGTCGCCGGACGCGGCGATGGAGAAGATGCGCGGCACGAAGATCGAGCTCGGGGGCGCGTCGGACTGCTCCCCGCCGCCACCGTCCTGGGACGTCGCCTGGTCGCCACCTCCGGTGGCGCCCTCACCCCCGCCGGACCCGCCCGAGCCGCCCCCGCAGGCGGTGGCCAGCAGCGCCAGCAGCGCGAGCGCGGCGATGAACCAGGTTCGGGTGGAACGCATCACGTACTTCGCCCTCCGTCGGATCGACGGGCAAGTCTGCCCCGTGGACGACCGAAATGGCACGCGGGAGACCGCTCAGGAGCGGCCTGATCGTGGTCTCGGCCGGTCGGTGGAGGGTGCAATGCAGGTTGCTGGTCCGACGCCGGCCGGGCTCAGGCCGGCGCGCCACCGAGCTCGGCGGCGAGGTCGGCGACGAAGGCGTCGACGACGCGGTCGAAGCCCCCGGAGTACGACACGACCTCGATGCGGGCGACCGGGTCGAAGCCGAGCCGTCCGCACACGCCGGCGTCGCGCAGGTCGAGCAGCTCGGCCAACCGCACGGCCAACAGCTCGCACTCCAGCTGCGACTGGCCGTCAGCGGTGATGCGGCTCGAGAAGCCCCGCCGGCGGACCGCCGCGTCGTACGCGGCACGGGCGGCCTCGTCGGGCCAGGACCGCAGCCACACCGTCCGGTGGACGCCGACGCTCACGGCGTCACGCTCCCACCGAGCGGTCCCGAGACGCCAGGCCGCGGATCAGATCACGCTCTCGCCCGCCGCGACCTTCGCCCGTAGCAGCCGGCCGAGCCGGTCGCGGTGGTAGGCGGCGTCGCCGAAGGAGGTGCGGTCGAGCTGGGCTCGCTTCACGAAGAGGTGGACGTCGCACTCCCAGGTGAAGCCGATCCCACCGTGCACCTGCAGCGCCGACGCGGTGACCCGGGTGGCGGCGTCGGAGCACCAGGTCTTCGCCGTGGACGCCGCGACCGCGGCATCGGCATCGCCGGCGGCGTGGCACCAGGCGGCGTGGTAGGCGACCGAGCGCATGCCCTCGACGTCCACGAGCATGTCGGCGCAGCGGTGCTTGACCGCCTGGAACGAGCCGATCGGGCGGCCGAACTGCTCTCGCTCCTTGGCGTAGTCGACCGCCAGGTCGAGCGAGCGGGCACCGACGCCGAGCAGCTCGGCGGCCAGCGCCGACGCCCCGGCGTCGAGGTGGGCCTGCACCGCATCACCGCCACCCAGCAGCACCGCCGGCGCCGCGTCGAACGACAGCCAGCCCACCTCGCGGGTGAGGTCCATGGCCGGCTGCCGCTCGGGGCGACCGACCTCGTCCAGGTCGACGGCGAACAGCAGGTCGCCGGCCCCGTCGCCCTCGTCGCCGTCACGACCCCGGACGATCGCCACCCCGGCAACCGGCGCGAACACCGCCGGCTCGGTGCGACCGGTCAACGACCAGCGGTCGCCGCGGCGGCGGGCGTCGACCGCGCTCCACGCCACGGTGGCGATCGAGGTCCCGGCCGCGAGGGGTTCGAGCACCGCAGCTGCGCCCTCGATGCCCCGTCGGACCGCCCCGACCAGGGCGTCGAGGGCGACGGCGTGCTGCACGAACGGCGCCGGCGCCACGTGGGCGCCGACCTGCTCGGCCAGCACCGCCACCTCCACCCAGCCCAGGCCGACGCCGCCGAGGTCCTCGGGCACGGCGATGCCGGCCCACCCCTGGTCGACCATGGCCTCCCACAGCGCCGACGACAGCCCGCCACCGGCATCGACGTGGGCCCGCACCCGCTCCGGGGAGGCGGCGGCGTCGAGCAGGTCACGGGCGGCGTCGCGCAGGGCGACCTGGTCGTCGCTCAGCTCGAAGTCCATCGGCGGCGCAGCCTAGCGGTGCGCCACCCTGCACCTGACACGAGCGTCAGCCAAGGGGGGCGACGCCGCCTAGGATCGACCTCCGCATGGATCTCGCGCCCACCGCCGAGCAAGAGGCGTTCCGGGCCGAGTGCCGCGCCTGGCTGCGGGCCAACCTCCCCTGGGAGTACGGCACCGGCGTGCCGCCCCGCTTCGACGACCTCGCCGACGAGGTCGCCTACCTGCGCGACTGGCAGGCGAAGCTGGCCGCCGCCCGCCTCGTGGGCGTGACCTGGCCCGAGGAGCTCGGTGGCCGAGGGGCGGGTCCCCTGTTCCACTACATCGTGCAGGAGGAGCTGGCCCGGGCCCGGGCGCCCGAGCTGGTCGGCCGCATCGGCATCAACCTGGTCGGCCCCACGCTGCTGGCCCACGGCACCCCCGAGCAGCAGGCCCGATGGCTGCCGAGCATCCTCGCCGCCGAGCAGCTGTTCTGCCAGCTGTTCTCCGAGCCGGGTGCGGGCAGCGACCTGGCCTCGCTGTCGACCCGAGCCGTGCGCGACGACGCAGCCGGCGGATGGCGGGTCACCGGCCAGAAGGTGTGGACGTCGTACGCCCAGTTCGCCGACTGGGGGCTGCTGCTGGCCCGCACCGACCCCGACGCACCGAAGCACAAGGGCATCAGCGCCTTCGTCATCGACATGCACCAGCCGGGCATCGACGTGCGGCCGCTGCGCCAGATCACCGGCGAGTCCGACTTCAACGAGGTGTTCTTCGACGACGCCTTCGTCGCCGACGACGCCCTCATCGGCGCCGAGCACGACGGGTGGCGCGTCTCGTCGTCCACCCTCACCCACGAGCGCGGCACCAACCCGCGCCAGCTCGTCATCCACGCCCAGCTGCTCGAAGAGCTGCTGCGGTTGGCCATCGAGAGCGGCCGCTTCGACGATCCGCGCCTGCAGCAACGGCTCACCGAGGCCTACGTCGAGGTGCGGCTGTTCCAGCTGCACAACTGGCGGTCGCTGTCGCGCCTCGAGCACGGCCGGCCCCTCGGCCCCGAGGGCAGCGCCCTCAAGCTCTACTGGAGCGAGATGTCCAAGCGCCTCCACGACACCGCCCTGGCCGTGCTCGGCGACGCCGCGCCGCTGTGGTGGGACGCCGACGGCAACCCGGGCGACGGCCGGTGGCAGCGCAGCTGGCTCTACTACCTGTCGTCGTCGGTGTTCGCCGGCACCAACGAGATCCAGCGCACCATCATCGGCGAGCGCGTGCTCGGCCTGCCGAGGGAGCCCCGATGAGCGCCACCGAGCCGAGCGCCTTCGCGACGATCCGCTACGAGGTCGACGGGGCGATCGCCACCATCACGCTGGCGCGCCCCGACAAGGCCAACGCCCAGTCGATGCAGATGATCGACGAGCTCGACGCCGCGCTCGACCTCGCCGTCAGCGACGACGCCGTGCGGGTGGTGGTCCTGGCGGCCGACGGCAAGCACTTCTCGGCCGGCCACGACCTCGCCGAGCTGGTCGGCCCCGACGCCGACCCGGCGCTGCAGGCCGAGCGGTCCACACCCGAGGGCAAGTTCGCCCACGAGCGGCGCATGTACTTCGACCGCTGCGTGCGCCTCTACGAGCTCCCCAAGCCGACCATCGCCGCGGTGCACGGCAAGTGCGTCGCCGCCGGGATGATGCTCGCCGCCATGTGCGATCTCATCGTGGCCGCCGACGACACCTCGTTCTCCAACCCGGTCGCCCGCATGAGCGGCGCCGGCGTCGAGCTGCTGGTCGAGCCGTGGGAGCTGGGCATCCGCAAGGCCAAGGAGCTGCTGTTCACCGGCGACGCGATCAGCGCCGACGACGCCTGGCGGCTCGGCATGGTGAACCTGGTGGTGCCCCGCGACGAGCTGGCCGCCGCGACGCGCGCGATGGCCGACAAGATCGCCCTGGTGCCGCCGGTGACCGCCCAGCGCCTCAAGGACTCCATCAACGAGACCTTCGAGCTGATGGGCAAGCGCCGCTCGTGGCAGTACCACTTCGTCAACCACCACTTCGTGCACAGCACCGCCACGGCCCAGGGCAAGCTGGCCGAACGGGAGGGCATGGGGTCCATGCGCGAGGTGTTCGACGCCCGCGACCGCGGCGACGCCCCCTCGTGACGTCCACCATGGTCCACCCCCCAGACCGCCGTACGTCCTGCCCACCGCCGGACGCCGCCCGTGCGGTGGACACGACCGAGGACCGGGCGGCCGGGTCGTGACGGCGACGGGCCCGCTGGCGGGGCGACGGGTGATCGACGTCGGCACCCGCATCTCGGCGCCGTTCTGCGCCGGCCTCCTCGGCGAGCAGGGGGCCGACGTCATCAAGGTCGAGCAACCGGGCACGGGCGACTTCATGCGCACGATCGGCCCCTTCGTGCACCGCGACGGCGGGGGCACCGACGGCACGGGGGAGGCCCACGGCGACGGCGATCCCGGCTACTCGCTGTTCTGGGCGGTCGAGGGCCGGGGCCGCCGCAGCGTCACGTGCGACCTGCGCCGACCGGCCGGCCAGGAGCTGTTCCGCCGGCTGTGCGCGACCGCCGACGTGGTCTGCGAGAACTTCCGGCCGGGGACGATGGAGCGCTGGCACGTGGGACCGGCCGACCTCGATCCCCGGCTCGTGGTGGTGCGGATCTCCGTCTTCGGTCAGGACGGCCCGAAGGCGGCGCGGCCCGGGCTCGACCGCCTGGGCATCGGCTACGGCGGCCTGCTGCACCTCACCGGCTACCCCGACCGGCCGCCGGTGCGCGTCGGGGTCACCATCTCCGACTACCTCACCGGCGTGTTCGCCGCCCAGGCCGCCACCGCCGCGCTCTACCGCCGCGACGCCCAGCCGCCCGAGCGGGGCGGGGGCCGGGGTGCGGTGATCGACGCCTGCCTGTACGGGTCGGTGCTGCGGATCCTCGAGTGGACCATCGCCGCCTACGACCGGCTCGGGGTGGTGCGCGAGCGTGAAGGCAACCGGCTCGCCAACTCCGCGCCGCTCGACAACTACCCCACCGCCGACGGCACGTTCGTGTGCATCGTCGCCGGCTCCGACGCCAACTTCGCTCGGCTCAGCGCGGCCATGGGTCGACCCGAGCTGGTCGAGGACCCCCGCTACCGGCGGCTCGCGGACCGGGCCGCCCACAGCGACGAGATCAACGACCTCGTCGCCAGCTGGACCCGGTCCCTGCCCGCCGCCGAGATCGAGGCCCGCTGCGTCGCCCACGACGTGCCGGTCGCCACCGCGTACACCGCCGCCGACATCGCCGCCGACGAGCACATGACGGCACGAGGCGACCTGCTCACGATCGACGATCCGGTGATCGGCCCCGTCCGCCAGCAGGCCCCGTTCCCCCGCTTCGTGGGCGAGCCGACGCCGGTGCCGTCGGGGGCACCCCGCCTCGGTGCGCACAACGACGAGGTGTGGCTCGACGTGGTGGGCCTGAGCGAGGGCGAGCTCGCGGCCCACCGCGCCGACGGGATCATCTGAGGCCGCGACCCCGGGAGGCAGCTCACCTGCGCCACTAGGCTGCGGTCGCGAGCGGCGCCATCCTCTGCGCTGCCGGCAGGGCGGGAAGGAACGATGGCGTGAAGGGCGAACGCACATCGATGACCGGCGGTGCTCGGGTGCGCCGCGCGTCCACGCGGGCCCTCACGGCGGCGATGGCGCTCGTGCTCCTCGTCGGCTGCCAGCTGGTCGACCGGTCGACCAACCGCCCGGTCACCAAGGTCATGCTGTTCGGCGACTCCATCATGTGGGGTGCCGCCCCCGCCATCGCCAAGCCCTTCACCGACCACGGGGCCACCGTCGGCTACTACGGGGCGGCCGCAACCGGCCCCCTCTGGAACGACAAGCTGTGGCGCACCTGGCTCGCCTACTTCCTCGACCGCGACAAGCCCGACCTGGTGATCATCGAGGCGCTCGGCGCCTACCCCGGACCGAACCTGCCGGTGGTCGGCGGTGGCCAGGCCTACGTGACCCCCGACGGTCGCACGGTCGAACCCGACAGCCAGCTGATGTACGACGAATGGCGGAAGGCGTGCCAGGAGCTGGTCGACCTGGCCCGGTCGAAGGGAGCCTCGGTGTGGTGGGCCGTCACCCCACCGGCCCTGCCCGAGGCCGCGAGGTACGGACCCACCATCCCCGACCGCATCAACCGGCTGCGATCCCTGTACGCCACCGAGCTCGACGTCCCGACCATCGACTGGGGGGCAGCCATCGCCGGCGAGCCGGTCACCAGCGTCTACGCCGACGACGGGGCCCACCTCGTCGACCACGGCAACGAGCTCGTCGCGGCCTACACCTTCGACCACGTCGTGCGCGTGCTCACCCCGACGCCCTGACCACGGGCCCACGCCGCCATCACGTTCGGCGAGCGGCAGCGGTCCGGCGGCCGCCGAGCACGAACGAGGACGGCTCTAGGGTGTGGCGCCCGCCCGGCCATCAGCCGGCCGAATCGACAGGGGGACCCATGAGCGACGCCGACACCGCTTCCGCCACACTCCTGCCCGCCGAGCGCCTGGCCGGCAAGGTCGTGATCGTCACCGGTGCCGCATCCGGGATCGGCGCGGCGACCGTGCGCCGGGCGCTCGCCGAGGGGGCGACGGTCGTCGGCATCGACGTCGCGCCGCCGCGAGACGGCGAGGCGCCCGGAGACCGCGGCCTCGATCCGGGCGACCGCTGGCGGCACGAGCTGGTCGACGTCACCGACGAGGACGCCGTCGAGGCCCTCGTGGGCGCCGTGGCGGGGCGGGACGGTCGGATCGACGGCCTGGTGCACGCCGCCGGCGTCGCCGGTGCGGGCGCGACCCACGACCTCGACTCGGCCGAGTGGCACCGGGTCATCGGGGTGAACCTGACGGGCACGTTCCTGATGACCAAGCACGTGCTGCGGGCGATGCTGGCCCAGGACCCGTCGCCCATCGGCCAGCGCGGCGCCATCGTCACGCTGGCCAGCGTCGAGGGCATCGAGGGCACGGCCGGCGGGAGCGCGTACAACGCCTCCAAGGGCGGGGTGGTGCTGCTGACCAAGAACCTCGCCATCGACTACGGCGGGCAGGGCATCCGGGCCAACACCATCTGCCCGGGCTTCATCCAGACGCCCATGACCGAGGTCGTGTTCGACCTGCCCGGCCTCGACGCCGTGCGCGAGGACTTCCTCCGCGAGCACAAGCTCGGGCGCTTCGGGCGACCCGAGGAGATCGCCAGCGTCGCCGCCTTCCTGCTGAGCGACGACGCGTCGTTCGTGACCGGGCACGCCATGGTGGTCGACGGCGGCTACACCGCCGGCCGCGACCACCACATCACCGACCTCCTCGGCCTGTAGTCGCCCCGCCCCTCCCCCTTCCCCCACGAATCGGTGACGGTTGTCCGTCCCGTGCCGACACAACCGTCACCGGTTCGCCGGCGGGGTGCGGTCAGGAGGCCAGGAAGAGGTCGGCGACCCGCTCGCGGTGGGTGCCGTGGTAGCCGAGCAGCAGGTCGTCCTGCTTCGCCCGCTTGTAGTAGAGGTGTGCGTCGCAGTCCCAGGTGAAGCCCACGCCGCCGTGGATCTGGATGCACTCGCCGGTCACGAACACCGCCGACTCCGGGACGTAGGCCTTGGCCATGGCCGCCGCCTCGGCCCGCACCGGGTCGTCGGCGTCGGAGGCCCACGCCGCGTAGTGCGTGCCGACCCGCGCCAGCTCGAGGCGATGGAGCATGTCGACGGCCTTGTGCTTGATCACCTGGAACGTGGCGATGGGCCGGTCGAACTGCACGCGGACCTTGGCGTACTCGACGGCCAGGTGGTTGGCCGCCTCCATCACCCCGATGAGCTCGGCGCACAGCGCGACGCAGGCGTCGTCGACCACCCGCCGCCACAGCGGGGTGTGGTCGCCCTCGGGGCCGACCGGCTCGGCGGGCACGCCGCGCAGCTCGAGGCGGGCGACCTTGCGGGTCGGGTCCCACGTCGGGACCTCGACGGCGAGCCCCGCAGCGCCGGGGTTCTCGAGCACGAAGGTGCCCAGCCCCTCCTGGGTCCGGGCCACGACGAGGACCCAGTCAGCGGTGTGACCGTCGAGCACGACCGGCTTCAGCCCGTCGAGGAGCCAGCGGCCCGTCTTGCGACTGGCCCGCGCCCGCACCCGGTCGACCACGTCGCCGTGGCCCTGCTCGTCGATGGCGACGGCTCCTCGCGTCGACCCGGCCGCCAGCGCGCCGAGCCGCTCGTCGAGGCCGAGGTGCCGCGCCGCCAGGGTGGCGAGGATCGCCGAGGAGACGAACGGCCCCGGGAACATGCCCCGGCCCAGCTCCTCCTGGACGACCACCACGTCGGTCAACCCGAGCCCGAGCCCGCCGTGGGCCTCGGGCACGAGCATCCCGGTCCAACCGAGGTCGCCGAGGTGGCCCCAGACGGCCGTGCTGACGCCCACCGGATCCTCGAGCATCGACCGGACGTAGGCCATGTCCGCGTCGCGGTGCACGAAGGAGCGCACCGTCTCCCGCAGCTGCTCCTGCTCGTCCGAGAAGGTGAACTCCATGTCTTCCTCCCGGAGCGGGCAGCCCGCCGGCCCGCTCCTCCTCCGGCACGTGGGGCCCCGCTCGCTTCGCTCGCGCCCCACGCCGTCCGGGGGTGCCCGTGTCCTCGTCGCCGACCTGACCTGTCTTCCTCCCGGAGCGGGCACCCCGCCGAACCGCTCCTCCAAGAACCTGACGTGGGCGTCACCTTAGTGGGGGCACCCGGCTAGGGTCGCGTCGAGCACCGACGCATCGCCCGGGAGACACGATGGACTTCTCCTACACCGACGAGGACGAGGCCTTCCGCGAAGAGCTCACGGCCTGGCTCGACGAGCGGCTCCCCAAGTTCCTGGCCGAGTGGTCCGACGAGGCCGGCCAGGGTGACGGCGACGAGGCGGCCGGACCCGGGGCGAGCGGTGTGATGGCGGCCATGGAGCGACGGCGTTCGTGGCAGCGCACCCTCAACGAGGGTCGCTGGGCGGCCATCTCGTGGCCGTCGGCGTGGGGCGGCCGTGACGCCACCGTCACCCAGAACGTCATCTACTCCGAGACGATGGCCCGGTACCGCACGCCGGGCATCTACAACGCCAACGGCCTGTGGCAGATCGGCCCGATGATCATCCGCTGGGGCACCGACGAGCAGAAGCAGCGTTGGATCCCCAACATCCTCAACGCCGACGACCACTGGTGCCAGGGCTTCTCCGAGCCCGAAGCCGGCTCCGACCTCGGCAACCTGCGCACCACGGCCGTGCGCGACGGCGACGACTACGTGCTCAACGGCCAGAAGATCTGGATCTCGTCGGCCCACATCGCCAAGTGGGGCCTGTTCCTCGTGCGCACCGACCCCGACGCGATCGCCGAGGGTCGCAAGCACGACGGCATCACCGCCTTGATCGTCGACCTCGAGGTGCCCGGCATCACCATCCGGCCGCTGCGCGACATCGCCGGCGAGGAGATGTTCTGCGAGGTGTTCTTCGACGACGCCCGGGTGCCGGTCGAGTACCGCCTGGGCGCCGAGAACGAGGGGTGGCTGGTGGCCATGGGCACCCTGGGCAGCGAGCGGGTCGGCACCGCCGGCCTGGCCATCGGGATGAAGGCCGACCTGCAGGCCATGGTCAACGTCGCCCGCTCGGTCAACCCACAGGCGCTCGAGGACCCCGAGCTGCGCGAGCGCATCGCCCGGGCCCACACCGACATCGAGTACACCCGGCTGCTCAACTACCGGGCCCTGTCACGCATCCTGCGCGACGAGAAGCCGTGGCCCGAGGTGCCGATGGCCAAGCTGCAGTGGAGCCACCTGGCCCAGACCCTGGCCGAGCTGGCCGTGGACCTGCTCGGACCCGCGGGCATGCTCGGCAAGGGTGGCCCCGACGCGGTCGACGGCGGCGCCTGGAACCGCCTCTACGTCTTCCAGCGCTACACCTCGATCGGGGCGGGCACCACCGAGGTGCAGAAGAACATCATCTCCGACCGCGCCATCAAGCTGCCCCGCCGGTAGGCCACCCGACGCCCGCCGTCGGGCTCGACCCGGGCTCGACCCGGGCTCGTCACACCCCGGGCGAGAAGCTCTCGACGATGTGGTCGTAGGAGTACACCGTGGGGTCCCCGCCGCCCGAGCCGACGAGGAAGATCCGGTTGGGCGTGGCGAAGGCGGTGACGTTGAAGACCCCGTCGGGGCCCGAGACGACGGCGGTGCGGGTCGGCTCGAGGCGTCCCTCCCCCGGCGCGCTCTTGGTGACGCGGCCGTCCTTCTTGGCGGCCCAGGCGTTGAGCACCTGCTGCATCGTCTGCTGCGGGTTGGCGCCCTCGGGCAGGTCGACCGAGACCACGAGGTAGCCGCCGTTGCCGTCGACGTCGAGGAAGGACTGGGTCTCGACGTCGCCCCCACCGACCGAGAGCTTGTCGGTGAACAGCGCCGGCGCCTTCGGGTACTCGGCCTTGAACCGGCCGTCGGGCGCGGTGTACACGATCCAGCCCGCCCGCCCCGGCGGATAGGGGCTCGGCGGCTCCGTCGTCGCCGTGGTGGTGCTCCGGCGCTCGATGCCGAGCTGGCCGAGCGGCGGCGCCGTCGTCCCGGTCGACGCGAGGTTGCCGTCGTCGGCCGACTTCGGGCGGAACAGCACCACCACGAGCAGGATGACCACCACGCCGGCGCCGATGGCTCCGGCCACCACCCACGGCGAGATGCCGCCGGGGGCCAGCGGCGCCGGACCCTGGCGCGCCGGGCGGGGCGGCGCGTCATCGGTGAACCCGCCCGAGGTCGCGCCCGCCGAGCCGCGGCCGGCAGGTCCGGCATCGAGGCCCGACCCGGACGGCACGGCGTCGCCGACCGGCGAGGACGACGAGGAGGGTGGCGTCGGCCCGGTCGGCCCAGACGGACCAGACGGCCCGGGCGGACCCGGTGCGCCCGGGCCCGCCGGGGGCGGCGCGTCCGACCCGGCCGGCACGGTCGGCGGCGCCGACGGCGGCAGTGCCGGGGGTGCCGAGGGTGCCGACGACGCGCCGGCTTCGGCGGCCGCCAGCGCCTCCTCGATCTCCGCCTCGGTGAGCCCGCACGTGTGGCAGTGGTCCCAGTCCTCTTGGATGGGTGTGTAGCACCGCGGGCAGCGCGGCAGGGCCATGTCGACCTCCCGTCCCCTTCGTGGGTCAATTCTGTCGTCCCCGTACGGCGCTGTCAGGGAGGCCGGACGACCCACGGGTCCCACGGCCGGCCGTCCGCCGGCGCCGCGCCGTCCGCCGGGTCAGCCCAACCGCTCGATGACGGTGGCGTTGGCCTGCCCACCGCCCTCGCACATCGTCTGGAAGCCCAGCCGCCCGCCCGTCTCCTCGAGCTGGTTGAGCAGGGTGGTCATGAGCCGGACGCCGCTGGCGCCGAGCGGGTGGCCGATGGCGATGGCCCCACCCCGCGGGTTGTAGCGATCGGGGTCGGGCCGGAACTCCGAGGCCCACATCAAGGCGATGGCGGCGAAGGCCTCGTTGCACTCGATGGCGTCGAAGTCGTCGACGGTGAGGCCCGTCCGGTCGAGCAGCTTGCGGGTGACCGGGTTCGGCGCCGAGAGCACGAGCACGGCGTCGTCGGCGCCGACCACCATGTGCCGGATGCGGGCCCGGATCGGCAGGCCGAGCGCCTCGGCCACCGAGCGATCGGCCACGAGCATGGCGGCGGCCCCGTCGCTCATCTGCGACGAGTTGCCGGCGGTGACCCCCGGCGCGAGGGCGGGGTCCCACCCCGCCGCCGACGGCAGCGCGGCCAGCACCTCCATCGTCGTGCCCGGACGGATCCCCTCGTCAGCGGTGAGCACGTCGCCGGTCGGCTCGCCGGCGGCGTCGGTGATCGGGACCGGGACCATCTCGGTCGCCGACCGACCCTCGATGGTGGCCGCGTGGGCCCGCTCGTGGCTGCGCACGGCGTACGCGTCCATCGCCTCGCGGGTGATGCCGAAGCGGTCCGCCAGGATCTGGGCCACCTCGAACTGGGTCATGAGCTGGCCGTCGCAGGCGTCGAGGAAGGCCCGCGAGAACGGCCCCTGGCCGCCGACCTGGTAGGCGTCGTCGTCCCTGCCGATGGTGACCGGCTTGGACATGGCGTTCGAGGCCATCGGCGCGCGCGTCATCGACTCGACGCCGCAGGCGATGGCCAGGTCGTAGCTGCCGGCGAGCACGCCCTGCGCGGCGAAGTGCACGGCCTGCTGGGACGACCCGCACTGCCGGTCGACCGTGGTGGCGGCGACGGACTGCGGCAGACCGGCGGCCACCCAGGCGTTGCGGGTGACGTTGCAGCCCTGCTCGCCCGACTGCGTGATGCAACCGCCGATCACGTCGTCGATCCGCTCGGGATCGACCCCGGTGCGCTCGAGCAGCGCGAGCAACGTGTGGGCGAGCAGATCGGTCGGGTGCCAGGTGGCCAGGGCCCCCTTCCGCTTGCCGATCGGCGTGCGGATGGTGTCGATGATCACCGCGTCGCGGACGCTCACGTTGCACTCCCCACTCGAGGCCGGAGGCCGGGTCCGGCTGCGAACCTGACGTGGGCGTCAGCCTAGGCGGGGCCGCCGACCCGCTCGACCCGGACGCACCACGGCCGACCCGCTCGACCGGGCCGTCGGACCACCCGACGGGAGGGCACCGGGCCCGCTCGACCCATCGGACGGGGACCTCGGACCCTGCCCCGGCGGAACGGGCCGGCGTACCGTGCCCATGGGTGCGCGGCACCGGCCGTGCACGCGGCGAAGAGGTGCGGGCATGCGACGTGGCCTGGTCGTCCTCGCAGTCATGGTGGCCCTGTCGGGCTGTGGGAAGGCCGAGGAGGTCGCCCGCCGGGACGAGCCGGCGACGACGGCCACCACCGCCGCCCGCGCCACCGGCACCACCTCGGCGAACCCCGAGAAGAAGACGCGGATCGACCACCCGGGCACCACGGTCCGCCGATCGGCCACCCCGGTCGACCTGTGGGAGGCACCGGCGCTCGCCGACCTGCAGGGCCCGGCCTTCGACGACGACCTGGTCGAGGTCACCGACGAGACGGGCCGGCTCCGCCTGCGGGCGCCGGCGGCGTGGACGACCGACGGGGCGGTGCGCACGGTCGAGGGCAGCGACGTGCCGGCGGTGTACGTCACCGAGGACCAGCAGGCCTACTCGGAGGGCTTCGACGTCGCCGGCATCGGCGTCAACCTGTACCCGCCGACCCTGGTCGCCGAGGGCGACGACTGGGCGCTCGACCGCCTCGACGCCCGCGACGGCATCGGTGAGGCCTGCGACGGTGCCACCACCAGCGTCACCTACGAGGGCGACCGGCTGTCCGGGCGGGGCGACGTGACGAGCGGCTGCCGCACCGCCGACTCGGCCGGTGCCCGGCCCGCCGTGGTGGTGCACCTCGTCGCGTCCACGACCGACGACGAGGACGTGCGCCTCGTCGTGCAGGCGCAGCTGCTCACCCGAGCCGATCTCGACGCGCTGGAGGCGGCGCTGGACTCCCTCGTCGTGGGCAGACCGGTGACGAGCACCTCGACCACCACCACCACGCCGGCGCCGGTGATGACGCCGGTGCCCGGTGGTGGCGGCGACGATGCCATCGCGCTCGTCACGGCGCGCGTGCGAGCCTGCGGGTTCGACGCCAGCGATGCCCGCGCGTCACGGGGCTGGGTGACCGAGACGGGCATCGAGGACGACCCGGGCAAGTGGTCGGTGACCGTGCGGCTGTCCAAGGTCGGCGAGGACTACGGCACGACGGAGTACGTCGTGAACGTCGAGCAGGGCGTCGTCTACTCGGAGGGCGCCATCGCGAAGGAGTACTGCCCGTGAGCGACCGCCGAGGTCCGTCGTCCTGGAGATGGCGTGGAGCGGTCCTGGTCGCCGCGGCTGCGCTGCTGGTCGGCTGCGCCCGGCAGACCGAGACGGTGACGCCGGCGACCGCGCCACCGGACACGGCGGCGACGCCGGCGACGACGCGGCCCGGCACCACGGTCCGCGGCACCACCACGCCCCGACGGACCACCCCCGACGTCGACCTCGGCGGCATCGACCCGGCCGTGTTCGACGACCTGCCCGACGGTGGCAGCTACCGCGGCTGGAAGACGGTCACCGACGTCACCGACTCGGTGCGGGTGGACGTGCCCGAAGAGTGGGAGTCCGACGGCCAGGAGCGGGTGATCGAGGGCAACGACGTCCCGACGATCTACGCATCGGCCGACCAGGAGGCCTACGACGCCAACCGCTCGGTCGCCGGGCTGCGCATCTTCCGGTACCCGAGCGCACTCAGCGCCAAGGGCATCGAGTGGGCCCTCGACCGACAGGCCGAGCGGGACAGCCTCGCCGAGTGCACCGCCGCGCCCGAGGACCACACGTTCGAGGATCAGGGGTGGAGCGGCCGGGCCGTGGTCGCCACCGGCTGCGGTGAGGACAACCGCATGGCGATCGTGCACATCGCCGCCACCGACCTCCCCGGTGTCGGCGACCTGGCCGTCCTGCAGGTCCAGCTCGTGCGCCAGCGCGACGTCGAGGCGTTGGCTCGGGTCGTGCGCACGTTCCAGGTGGCGCGCGACGAGCCGACCACGACGACCTCGGCGCCGACCACCACGACGTCGGCGCCGCCGACGACGCGCAGCGACTTGCCCGACTACAGCCTGGCGCTGCAGCTGGTCAAGGACCACGTGCGGTCCTGCGGCATGGACTACGACTGGACCTCGGCGGACGGCGGGTCCGACGGCGGCGGCGCGCTCTGGAACGTGACGATCTGGATCATCCCGGGACCTGGGGGCGGTGGCCCCGGCGCCGCCGACTACCGGGTCGACGTCGACACCGGCTCGGTCACGTCCACCAACGGCACGGCCAACGTCCTCTGCCCCGGCTGACCGCCGACGCTCGGTTCGACGCGGGTGCCGGACGTGACCTCGGCGGAGCCACCACGCGGCCGGGGCACCACGCGGCCGCGGGCACGGCGCGGCGGAGCCACCTACGCTCGCGCCATGGCTGCGCCCCGAGCCCGAGTCCGCTGCACCGTCGCCGCAACCCTCGCCGTGGCGGTGATGACCGCGGGCGCCGCGTGCTCGAAGAAGGAGAACGCCGACGTCGCCGCCCTGACGACGACCACGACGGCGGCGACCACCGAGGCGCCGGGCACGACCCGCTCGCCGGGCACCACGCGATCGCCCGGCACCACCCGGGCTCCCGGCACCACGGCCGTGCGACGGACCACCACGTCGCGCCGGACCAGCACCATCGATGCCTCCCAGCTCGGCGGCATCGACCCCGACGCCTTCAGCGACCTCCCCGACGGCGCGCCCTACGGTCGCTACACCGAGGTCACCGACAGCCAGAAGAAGATCTCCGTCGAGCTGCCCGCCACCTGGCAGACCGACACCGACCTCCGCACCCTCGAGGGCGTGGACCTGCCGTCGATCTACGCGTCCGAGAACCTGAGCGACTACCTGGCCAACAAGTCGACGCCCGGCATGCGCTTCGGCATCTACAGCGGTGCGCTCAAGGCGAAGGGCGAGGCCTGGGCGCTGCAGCACCTCGCCGACCTCGACCGCCTCGACAGCTGCACGGGCACGCCCGAGCGCGTGGTCTTCCAGGACGGCGTGTACCAGGGGACGGCCGTCATCACGACCGGGTGTGGCGTGGACGGCCAGCTGGTGAACGTCCACATCGTCGCCAGCGATCCGTCGGGCAACCGCGACCTGGTCGTCATGCAGGTGCAGCTGGTGACCCAGGCCGACGTCGACGCCCTCAGCCACGTCATCCGGTCGTTCAAGCTGCCTTGATCCGCCGGGTGATCGCCGATCGGGTCCACCGGCCCTAGCGCGGCCAACGGGACGGCGGGCAACCTGCCGCCATGACGACCTCCCGAGGCCCCCTGGCGCTGCTCGCCGCCACCGTCGCCGTGACCGCCACGCTCGGAGCGGCCTGCTCCAAGAAGGAGGTCACCAGCGACATCCCCGGCACCACCACGACCGCGGTGGTGGCGACCACCGAGGCGCCCGCCACCACCCAGTCCCCGGGCACGACGCGGACCCCCGGGACGACCGCACCGCGCCGCACGACGACGTCTCGGGCCCAGGCCAACATCTCCGCCGACGACCTCGGCGGCATCGACCCGACGGTGTTCGCCGACCTCCCCGACGACGCCCCCTACGGCCGGTTCGTGACCGAGCGGGACGCGACCGACGCCATCGCCGTCGACATCCCCGCCACCTGGGAGACCGACACGAAGGTGCGCACCATCACCGGGGTCACCGTCCCCAGCATCGTCGCCTCCCTGGACCTGCAGGACTACTACGACAACCGCACGACGCCGGGCATGCGCTTCGCCGCCTACCAGGGCGAGCTCCGGTCGAAGGGAGCGGCGTGGGCGCTCCAGCACGAGGGAGAGGTCGACAAGCTCGACCAGTGCACCGGCAGCCCCCAGGCGTTCCCGTTCGAGGACAAGGACTACAGCGGGCAGGCCCAGGTCACGACGGGCTGCGGCGTGAACAACGACGTCACCGTCGTGCAGATCGCCGCCAGCGACAAGCAGGGAACGGGCGACCTCGCCGTCCTCGGGGTGTCGCTCACCTCCCAGGCCGACGTCGCCGCCCTCCAGCGCGTCATCGCCTCGTTCAAGGTCCCCTCGTCCTGACCAGGCCGCGCCCCGAGCCGGCCACCGGGTCCGGCCGCGGCGAGGCGCGTCGAGCCCCCGGGCCGCCCGCCGCCCGCCGTCGGCCCGGACTTTTCTGACACCGGCGTCAGGTAGGCTGCCGGGCCATGACGCCCCAGAGCCCGTCAGGCCAGCCGCTCGACGTCACCGGACGCCCCGTCGCGCTGCGCGACCTCGACCTCGACGCCTTCTTCCACCCGAAGACCGTCGCCGTCATCGGTGCCTCGGCCACGTCCCGCAAGCCGAACACCGCCATGTGGCGCAAGATCTCGGCCTGGGGCCAGCGGGCCGGAGCGACGGTCATCCCGGTGCACCCCAAGTACGACGAGGTCGACGGCGTCCGCTGCTACGACACCATCGCCGACGTCCCCGGCGAGATCGACCTCGCCGTGATCCTGGTGGGCGACGCCGTCGGCATGTTCGAGACGGTGCTCGACAAGGCCCCCAAGTACGCGGTGATCTTCTCGGCCGGCTTCGCCGAGACCGGGGCGAAGGGCGCCGCACTGCAGGACCGCCTCGAGGACCTGATCGCCTCGGGCTCGACCCACCTGCTGGGGCCCAACACCAACCTCAACGCCTTCGAGTCGTTCCGCGACGACCTGCCCGCCCCCAAGATCGCCCTCATCACCCAGAGCGGGCACCAGGGCCGGCCGGTGTTCCAGGCCCAGGACTTCGGCGTCGCCCTGTCGCACTGGGCCCCCACCGGCAACGAGGCCGACCTCGAGTTCGCCGACTTCGCGCGCTACTTCGCCGACCAGGACGAGGTGGGCGTGATCGCCTGCTACATCGAGGGCTTCAAGGACGGCCGCACGCTCATGCTGGCGGCCGACCACGCGGCGGCAGCCGGTGTGCCCATCGTGTGCGTGAAGGTGGGCAAGACGGCCGAGGGCGCGTCGATGGCCCAGAGCCACACGGGCCACCTCACCGGGTCCGATGCCGTCACCGACGCCGTGTTCCGCCAGCTCGGCGTGACGCGGGTCGACGGCCTCGACGAGCTCACCGACACCGCCGCCATGTTCGCCCGCACCTCGCGCCCGAAGGGCCGGGGGGTGTGCGTGTACGCCATCTCCGGCGGCACCGGCGCCCACATGGCCGACCTGCTCGCCGACGCCGGCCTCGAGCTGCCCGAGCTGACGCGCACGACGCAGAAGCGCCTGCACGACGGGCTCATCCCCTCGTACCTGCGGGTGTCGAACCCGGTCGACAACGGCGGGCCGCCGTCCACCGACGAGCGGGGCCCGCAGATCATCGAGGCGATCCTGGCCGACCCCAACGTCGACCTCGTGATCTGCCCGATCACCGGCGCGCTGGAGACCATCAGCCGCCCGCTGGCCACGACGCTGGTCGAGGCGGCCGAGACCACCGACAAGCCCATCTTCGTGGTGTGGGGCTCGCCCGACGTGTCCGACCCCGTCTACACCGACATCCTCCTGCCGAGCGGGCTGCCGACCTTCCGCACCTTCCACAACTGCGTGCAGGCGGCCCGGGCCTACTTCGACTGGTGGGACTTCCAGGACCGCTACACCTCGCCGTTCGCCGACGCGGTCACCAAGCCGTCGGCGGCGGCCAAGAAGGTGGCGCCCCCGCTCGCCGCCGCGGCCGAGGCCGGCACTGCGCTGTCCGAGCACGGCTCGAAGGAGGTCCTGCGCGCCTACAAGATCCCGGTGAGCAACGACGTGCTCGTCGGCTCGGCCGCCGAGGCCGCCCGGGCGGCGGCCGCCATCGGCTTCCCCGTGGTGATGAAGGCGTGCTCGCCCCAGCTGCTGCACAAGTCCGACCTCGGGCTGGTGAAGGTCGGCGTGTCGTCGGCCGCCGAGGCGAAGGCCGCCTACAACGAGCTGGCCGAGGCGGCCCGCAAGGCCGACAGGCGGGCCGACCTCGAGGGCGTGCTGGTGTGCGAGATGGTCACGGGCGGCATCGAGGCCGTGATCGGCGTGTCCCAGGACGAGCTGTTCGGTCCGGTCGTGATGTTGGGTCTCGGTGGCGTGTTCGTCGAGGTGCTCGGCGACGTCACCTTCCGGGTGCCACCGTTCGGGCGCGACGACGCCGAGCGCATGGTGGGCGAGCTGGCCGGCGCCAAGCTCTTCGAGGGCGTGCGGGGCGCGAAGCCCGCCGACGTCAAGGCCCTCGTCGACACGATCATGAAGGTGCAGCGCCTCGCCGTCGACAACGCCGACGCCATCGCCGAGCTCGACATCAACCCGCTCGTCGTGCGCCCGAGGGGCAAGGGCGTGGTGGCCCTCGACGCCCTGGTGGTGCCCCGCTGATGGCGGGCGGTGGCACCGGTCCGGCGGCGATGCGCACCAGGGATGGTGCAGCGGCAGCCGCGGTCGCGAGCACGTCGGCCCGACCGGCCGCGCCCGGCGTGGTGACCGCCCGGTGAGCCGCTCGCCGCTCACCGACGCCACCGCCATCGTCGGCGTCGGCCAGACCGCGTTCGCCAAGCACCTCGAGCCCTCCGAGCACGAGCTGGCGCTTCAGGCCATCCTCGCCGCCCTCGACGACGCCGGCATCCACCCGTCCGAGGTCGACGGGCTGGCCTCCTACACGCTGGAGACCACCGAGGAGATCGAGATCGCCCGCAACCTGGGCTGTCGGGCCGTCACGTGGTTCTCCCAGGTCGGCTACGGCGGGGGCGCCGGTTGCGGGGTGGTCGGCAACGCCGCCATGGCCGTGGCCAGCGGGCAGTGCGAGGTGGCGGTGGCGTGGCGCTCGCGCAAGCGGGGTGCCGCCGGCGCCCGCCCGTGGGCCGGGGTGCGCGACCGCGTCGCCGGCAACCAGCAGTGGAGCCGGCCGTTCGGGCTGCTGCGACCGGTCGACGAGATCGCGATGCTGACGCGCCGCTACATGCACGAGTACGGCGCGACCCGCGAGCACCTGTGCAACGTGGCCACCGCGGTGCGGGCCCACGCCAACCGCAACCCGGCGGCGATGATGCACGCCAAGCCCATGAGCCGCGACGACTACTTCGCGGCGCGCTGGATCTCCGAGCCGCTGTGCCTGTTCGACAACTGCCTCGAGTCCGACGGCGCCGGCGCCGTGGTCATCGTGCGGGCCGACCGGGCCGCCGACACCAGGGGCGCCCCGGTGCTGGTGCACGCCTTCGCCCAGTCGATCCCCGACCAGCACCAGACCATGACCAACTACTTCAACGAGGACCCGCTGCTCGGTCCGGCCCACGCGTGTGCCGAGCTGCTGTGGCGCAACGCCGAGCTCACCCCGGCCGACCTCGACGTGGCCCAGCTCTACGACGCCTTCTCGCCCCTCGTGATCCTGTCGCTGGAGGGCTACGGCATCTGCGGGCGGGGCGAGGGCGCGGCCTTCACCGACGACGGTGCCCTCGGACCCGGGGGGCGGCTCCCGGTCAACACCTCGGGCGGCGGGATGTCGGAGGCCTACGTGCACGGCTTCAACCTGATCACCGAGGGGGTGCGCCAGCTGCGGGGCACCTCCACCTCGCAGGTGCCCGACGCCGAGACCTGCCTCGTGACGAGCGGCGAGGGCGTGCCCACCAGCGCCCTGCTCCTACGGCGGCCCGGATGAGGGCCCCGATGCGCAGCACGCGCCCAGAGCCGTCCACGTGCCCGCGACCATGGGCGAGCGGAGCCGCGAGGGCCGGGGAGCCCCGTGGGCCCGGCGAGGCGGGCGCCGGCCGCGGGTCGTGCGAGCGGCGGAGCGACCGATGAGCTGGCCGCCCGTCGAGGGGATGCTGGCGCCGGGACCGACCGACGAGCACGCCGCCGCCTTCTGGCGTTGGTGCGCGGCCGGCGAGCTGCGGGTGCAGCGCTGCTCCGGGTGCGGACGGCGGCGCTTCCCGCCGCGACCGCTGTGCCCCTCGTGCCACTCGTTCGACCACGAGTGGGAGCCGCTGTCGGGCCGCGGCCGGGTGTGGTCGTTCGTGGTCGCGCATCCGCCGCTGCTGCCGGCCTACGGCGAGCAGGCGCCCTACGCGGTGGTGGTCGTCGAGCTCGACGAGGACCCGGCGCTGCGGATGGTCGGCAACCTGTGCACGGCGCCCGGCGACCGCCTCGACGCCGTCGATCCCCACCGCGTCGGCATCGGCGACGCGGTGGCGGTCGTGTTCGACCCGCTCGACGACGAGGTCGCCGTCCCCCGGTGGCGACCGGTCGGCGGCTGAGCCCAGCGCGACGGCGCCCCGCATCGGCGTCGCCGAGCGGCGTCCCGGCCGAGGTCCGCGCCCGAGACCGGACGCAGCCGTACCCTCGATCCCGGTGACGGCCCACGACCCGACCGCCCCTCCCACTCGTCCCCGCGCCGACGGCCCGACCGTCCCGCCGGCGCCCATGGCCCCCACGCGCCGGCGGGTGCTGCAGGCGGGCGCCGCCCTGGGCGCTGCCGCCGTGGCACCGATCGCCCTCGACGGCGCCGACCTCCGGGCCGCGCTCGCCGCTCCCACCCCCGGCGGCGGCACCCAGGCCGTGCTGGCCGCCACCGAATCGCTCACGCTGGGCTTCCCCGCCTTCTGGCCCATGCAGACCGGCGCCGGGGCCACCATCGTCTACGGCGGCGCCGGCACCGCCTACGCCACCGGCAACGGCTACGTCGCCGCGCCCATCGAGCTGCCCGCCGGCTCCCAGATCGTGCGGATCGACGTCAACGGCGACACCACCGGCGGGTCGGCCACCCAGCCGTGGTACTTCCAGGCGGTCACCGCCGGTGGCTCGTTCACGCTGCTGGCCACCATCACGGCCACCGGTGGGCCGGGCGCCGTGACCGGTGCGTACACGGGGGCGCCGGTGACCCTGGCCGAGGCGACCCACTACTACCTCGAGGTCCAGGGAACCTCGGCGGCCAACCGGGTGCGCAGCGCCGTGCTGCGCTACCTGCCGCCGGCGGCCGGTCTCCGCCTGCTCGCCTCACCGGTTCGGGTCTACGACTCCCGCCCCGGCAACCCGCCGGCGGTGAACCCGAAGACGCCGCTGACCGGCGGCACCGCCCGGGCGGTCGACTGCACCTACGGTGGCGCCGCGCCCGCCGGTGCCCGAGCCGTGCTGGCGAACGTCACCCTGGTCACCCGCAGCGCGGCCGGCTTCGTCGCCCTGTACCGCAACGGCATCGCCTGGCCGGGCACCTCGTCGGTCAACTGGACCGCCGCCGGCGACGTGGTCGGCGGCACCCAGATCGTCGCCCTCGACGGCGCCGGCGCCTTCGCCGCCTCAATGCGGCGGCGGGCGCCTCCACCGACATCGTCGTCGACGTGCAGGGCTACCTGCTCTGACCCCGCCGACACCCGGCCGAGACGTGCCGCCGCGCCGCCCGGGACCGGTGCGCACCGGCCGGCCGCGTCCGGACCGGTCGGCGCGGCCTCAGCGCAGGGCGCGGACCGGCGGGCGAGCCGGCGGGACGGGCGCGACCCGCACCTTCACGTCGACCGCGATGGCGCCCCGCTCGCTCACGACCACCGGGTTGAGGTCGACCTCGGCCAGCTCGGGGATCTCGTCGGCGAGCTGGCCGATGCGGCACAGCAGCCGTTGGAGGGCGCCCACGTCGGTGGGCGCCGCCCCCCGGTAGCCCGACAGCAGCGGGCTCCCCCGCAGCGACCGCACCAGGTCGTCGGCATCGGCGTCGGTGATCGGCAGCACCCGGAAGGCGCGGTCGGCCAGCAGCTCGGTGGCCACGCCGCCCATGCCGAACATCACCAGCGGGCCGAAGGCGGGGTCCTGCACCACGCCGATGATGGTCTCGACCCCCGGGCGGGCCATGGGCTGGACCACGATCCCGCCGAGGCGCTCGTCGCCCACCAGCGCCTCCATGGCCACGAAGGCGTCCCGCACGGCCTGGGCCTCGGCCAGCCCCAGTCGCAGCCCGCCCACGTCGCTCTTGTGCACCAGGCCGCCGCTGGCCGCCTTGAGCGCCACGGGGAAGCCGACCGCCTCGGCCGCCTCGGCCGCCTCGTCGGCGCTCCCGACACGGTGCACCGGCGCGACGTCGATCCCGTAGGCCGTGAGCAGCTCGACGGCGACGTCGGCATCGAGCCATCGCCCCCAGGGAGCGGCGAGGAGGGCTTCGTCCACGATGCGCCGCGCCGACGAGGCGTCGATGTCGTCGAAGACGGGCACGGTCCCGGGGTCGCGCCGGCGCCAGGTGGCGTAGCGCACGATGCGCCCCAGGGCGATGGCCGCGGGCTCCGGCGACGGGAACGACGGGACGCGGCCGGCGCCGGGACCCTCGGCGAGCAGCGCACTCGAGCGCTGCGGCGTCAAGAAGTTGGCGACGACGGGCTTCTCGGACCCGTCGACGGCCCGGGCGATGGCGGCGGCGACCTCGTCGGCGCTGCGTGACGAGGGGCGGGTGAAGATCACGATGACGGCGTCGACGTGTGAGCACGAGCCGCAGCACCTGCTCGTACCTGGTCGGGTGGCCGAGGCGATCATGTCGATCGGGTTGCCGACGGCCGCGTTGGGGCCGAGGAGGTCACGGGCGGTGGCGGAGGTGGCGGCGTCGAGGGCGACGACCTCGAGTCCCACCGCCTCGCAGGCGTCGGCGGCCAGGATGGCGGGACCACCGGAGTTCGAGACGATGGCCACCCGGTTGCCCGCCGGCAGCGGCTCGCGACCGAGCACCTGCGCGAGGTCGAACAGCTCCTCGAGGGTGTCGACCCTGATCACGCCGCACTGGTGGAACAGCGCCGACACCGCGGTGTCGGGGCTCGCCGCCGCCGCCGTGTGGGACAGCGCGGCGCGCGAGCCGGCCTGGGTCCGCCCCGACTTCACCGCCACGATCGGCTTGCGCTGGGACACCCGCCGGGCGATCCGGCTGAACTTGCGCGGGTTCCCGAACGACTCGAGGTACATGAGGATGACGTCGGTGCCGTCGTCGTCCTCCCAGTACTGCAGCAGGTCGTTGCCGCTCACGTCGGCTTTGTTGCCGATCGACACGAACGACGACACGCCGATGCCGAGCCGGTTCGTCCACTCCACGAGCGCGATGCCGAGCGCGCCGGACTGGGAGAGGAACGCCACCCGTCCCGGATCGGGGGGCGAGGGGGCGAAGGTGGCGTCGAGGCCACAGGCGGTGTTCACCACGCCGAGGCAGTTGGGACCCACCATCCGCATGCCACCCCGGCGTGCCGCGACCAGCAGCTCACGCTCGAGCGCGGCTCCTCGTCCGCCGACTTCGCTGAAGCCGGCGGTGATGACGACGAGGCCCTTGACCTGCTTCTCGGCGCACTGGTCGACGACCTCGACGCAGACCTCGGGCGGGACGACCAGCACGGCGAGGTCGACCTCACCGGGGATGTCGGTGATCGTCGCGTACGTGGGGACGCTGGCGACGTGGGGCCGGTTGGGGTTGACCGGGTAGACCGGGCCGTCGAACCCGCCGCGCAGCAGGTTGAGGAACAGGTGGTGGCCGATCGACCCCTGCTCCTCGCTCGCCCCGATGACGGCGACCGACCGCGGGTGCAGGATCCGCTCGATCGAGTGCAGCTCGGCCTCGTGCTCGCGCCGCTCCATGCGGGCGCGGGCGTCGTCGGTGGGCGAGATGTCGAAGGCCACCTCGATGACGCCCTCGTCGAAGCCCTCCACCACCCGGTAGCCGGCGTCGTGGAAGACGCGCAGCATCCGGCGGTTGTCGGGCAGGGTCTGCGCGGTGAACCGTCGGATGCCGTGCTCCTGGCCGCCTCGGCGAGGTACTCCGAGCAGCAGCGTGCCCAGCCTGCTTCCGGTGCTCGTCGGCGATGACGAAGGCCACCTCGGCCTCGTCGCTCGGCCGGTCGCCGTCGTGGAGCCGGTCGTAGCGGGAGATGGCGATGATGTCGTCGCCGAGCATCGCCACCAACGCCATGCGATCGGCGTAGTCGACGTTGCAGAAGTGCTGGACCTCCTTCTCGCATTTCGGTGCGCGGGCTGAAGAAGCGGTAGTAGCGGGCCTCGGGCGACAGGCGGGCGATGAAGGCGCGGTGGCGGCCGGTGTCGGTGGGCTTGATGGGCCGGATCCGCACCGTGCCGCCGTCGGCCAGCACGACGTCGGCCTCCCATCGGGCCGGGTAGCCCGGCGGCAGGGTGGACGGCTCCGGCCCCTGGGTCGACGCCTGGTCGGCATCGACCTCGTCACCGGGGACCGGGGCCCGGTCGGGCAGGCTGCGGGTCCGGGCTCGGGACCTTCCAACAGGATCAGCCGCCATCCCCTCTTCTAGCGCCCGGCCGTGGACGTCGGGTGTCGGGCAGGTGAACACCCGACACCCGACCACGCCGGGCCACCACGCCGGGTCGCGCGAGGGCGTCGAGCGTGCGATCGAGCAGGGCAGGGTCGGGTCGCGCGAGGGCGTCGAGCGTGCGGTCGAACAGGGCAGGGTCAGGTCCGCGAGGGCGTCGAGCGTGCGATCGAGCAGGGCGAGATCCAGGTCCTTGAGGGCGTCAGGCTGATCGAGGCTCGGCAGGGTCAGAATGCGAGGGCGTCGAGCGTGCGCGATCGAGGCGGCGGGGTCGGTCGTCGTCGGCACCAGCAGCAGCTCGTCGCACCCCGCCTCGTCCAGGCGACCCACCGCGTCGCGCAGGGCCGACGGCGAGCTCGCCGTGCAGGACGCCGCCATGGCCTCGGCGATCTCGTCGCCGAAGATGCCGAGGTACCGGCGGGCGTAGGCGTGCAGACGCGACTCGGCGTCGTCGCCGAGGGCGTACCAGAAGCTGGTGACGTGGCGGGGCGGCTCGGTGCGCCCGGCGTCGACCCACGCCTGCTCGATCTGGCGGAGCGTCCCGGCCACGTCCTCGCCCAGCGGATCGAGCAGGAAGCCGCTGATGCCGGCAGCCCAGTGGGCGCTGCGGGCGATCGACTTCGGACCGAGCGCACCGCTGTAGACCGGCGGCCCACCGGCTTGGACCGGAGGCGGGCCGACGGGGTGGACGTCGTCGAAGGGCGCATCGCCGGCCCACACCCGCTGCATCAACCGGACCTGGTCGTCCATGCGCTGATGGCGGTGACCGAAGGGGCGCTCGAGCGAGCGGTAGTCCTCGTCCCGCCCACCGACGCCGACGCCGAGGACGAAGCGGCCACCCGACAGCACGTCGAGCGTGGCCGCCTTCTTGGCGACGTCGACCGCCGAGTGCATCGGCAGCACCACCACCGTCGCCATGATGCGAGGACGCTCGGTGAGCGCAGCCGCCGCCGACAGCGTGACCCACAGCTCCTGGTTCGGGTAGGCGATCCGCTCCCCGATGGCGAGCGTCGACCACGGACCCGCCTCGATGCGCCGGCACCACTCGAGCGTCGACGCCCGGTCGACGCCGGCGATCATCGTGGGCAGGGTCATCCCGATCTCCATCGGCCCGGGACCCTACCGGCCGGGCCACCGACAGCACAGGACCAGCGCCGGGGCCCTCGTCCGTCGTCTCGGCCCTCGGGTAGCGTGCGCGCCGATGCCGACGCCCCGCCGAGCCGCACGCCGCCACGGGCCGGTGGTCACCCTGCTCGCCGCCGCGCTGGTGACCCTCGTGGCGTGCGGCTCGGACACCGCGACCGGGGACAGGACCCCGACCGATGCGCCGACCTCCTCGCCGACCTCGGCCACCGCCGCGACGACGGGCACCACCGCCAGACCCGGGGCCTGGACGCCGACCAACCTCGGACCGGCAACCGTGCCGGTGCCCGAGGGAGGGGTCGACCAGACGCCACCCAAGGGCACGAACGGGGTGGCGTGGGACGGCCGCCGGCTCTGGGTGGCCGACCTCGCGGGAAGCCAGATCCTCGCCGTCGATCCTCGCACCGGGACGATCCAGGGTCGGTTCGGCACCGACCAGGGCGTCAGGGGCCCCGACGACCTCGCCGTCGGCCCCGACGGCGCCGTCTACTGGACCGGCTTCAGCGACGGCACCGTGGGCCGCCTCGGTGCCGACGGGACGAGCACCACGATCGGCAACGTCGGTGCGGGTGCGAACCCGATCGCCTTCTCCCCCGACGGGTCGCTCTACGTGGGACGGGCGGTCACCGCCGACGGCCTCTTCCGGCTCGATCCCACCGGCGCCACCCCGCCCCAGGAGGTCGCCGCCACCGTCGGCAACGTCAACGGCTTCGCCTTCGGGCCCGACGGGGCCATCTACGGCCCGTCCTACCGGGACCAGCAGGGATCGCTGGTGCGGATCGATCCTGCGACCGGCGCCGTCACCGAGGTGCTCGGCGGCCTCGGGTTCCCGAAGCGCGGTGAAGTTCGGCCCCGAGGGGCGGCCTACGTGCTGACGTCCGCACCGGTCGGCGTGCTCGCCGTCGACCTCGCCACCGGGACATCGACGCCGTACGCCACGCCGGCCACCAAGGCCGTCGACAACCTGGCCTACGACGGCGACGGCTCGTTCGTCGTCAGCTCCTTCAACGAGCCGGTGCTGTCGATCATCCCGCCCGCCGGCGGCGAGGTGCGCACCGTCCGCATCGGACGGGGCTGACACCCTCATCTCGCTGCGAAAAGGGTCGGCCCCCGACCCGAGACGCAACGAGAACGACGACCATGACATCCGCCCCGGGACGCCACCGTGATCTCGCTGCGAAAAGGGTCGGCCCCCGACCCACGTCGCAACAAGAAGGATGAGGACAGAGGGGGGTGGCGCCACCTTCGGGACGCTTCTACCCTCGGGCCGAATCGTCGTCTCCTGCCGACCTCCCCGCCGGACCACCCCGTGCACCGGCACCACCCGGCACGCGCCGGACCTCGCGAGGCCGCTCGCCACCTCGACCGGCGACCAGGAGCAGCAATGGCGAGCCTCGACCCCCTCGTGCGGACGCTCGCGCCGCGCCAGCACGGCCTCACGACCCGCCAGCAGCTGCTCTCCCTCGGCGCCTCCCCCGAAGCCGTCAAGCGCGCCCAGCGTTCGGGGCGGCTGGTGACGATCCGCCCCGGCGTCTACCTCAGCGGGGGAACGCCCATGACGTGGCACACCAGCGTGCTCGCGGCCTGCCTCTCGATCGGCGGCGTGGCCTCCCATCGTTCGGCGGCGGTGCTTTGGGGTGTCGACGGCTTCCGACCGGGCACACCGGAGGTGTCAGTTCGGCACCCGGGCGGACGGGCGCCCGGCGGCGTGCGCGTGCACCGGGTGTGCGACCTGGACCTCGCCGCACCGACCATCCGCGACAACGTGCCCGTCGTCGGGCCGGCCCGGCTCCTCGTCGACCTGGCCGCGGTCACCGATGACGCCACGCTCCTGCGTGCGCTCGACGATCTCGAGCGGCGAAGACTGGTCACGCTCGACCAGGTGCTCGACGTCCTCCGATCGCACGCCCGCCGAGGCAAGGACGGGAGTCGTCGGCTGCGCCGGGTCGTCGCCGGCCGACTCGACGAGCAGGATGTGCCGGACAGCGTGCTGGAGCGGGAGTTCCGAGACGTCGCCCGCGCCTTCGACCTGGAGGAGCCCGAGTACCACGTCGTCGTCCACGACGACGAAGGCCGCATCGTCGAGGTGGACGGGCTCTGGCGATGCAGGTGGGTGGTCGTCGAGCTCGACGGACGCAGCGTCCACGCCCGCCGCGGGGCCTTCGACCGCGACGCCGCCCGACGACTCCGCCTCCAGGCCGCCGGCTACGCCGTGGCCGTCGTCACTCGCTCGGAGCTGCGGACCGATCCCGAGGGCGTCACCACCCGGCTTCGACGACTCCTCACGATCGGTGGGCCGGGCCTTCGGACGCCGTGACGGGCACCGACGCCGCACCACCATCATCTCGCCGCGAAAAGGGTCGGCCCCCGACCCGAAACGCAACGAGAACGACGGCGGCAGGTCGCCTAGGAGGCCTGCTTGGTGGCGGTGCGGGCCGCGAGGTCGATGATGCGGATGGGCGCCTCGGGGCGAGGCGGCGGCGTGCCGAGCGAGCGCACGGCGGTGTCGACGCCGGCGGCGCTGGCCTGCGAGCGCAGCGCACCCACGGTGCACGCCTCCCGCGGGATCACCGCAAACGGGTCGTAGGAGAAGACCCGCATGGCGTTGGCGTGGGTGATCCGGTGCACCTCGTCGTCGGGCACCTCCGCCGCCTGCAACGCCTCGAACAGCCGCTCGGGCGACTCGGGCCACGTCGAGTCCGAGTGCGGGTAGTCGCACTCCCAGGTGATCATCTCGAGGTTCAGGTGGTCACGGGCCTCGAGGCCGAAGGCGTCGTCGATGAAGCAGGTGACGAACCGCTCGTTGAACAGCTCGCTCGGCAGCATGCCGAGGTCGTGGCCGGTCCAGGCGCGGTGGTGCTGGTAGACGTAGTCGACCCGCTCCAGGAAGTACGGGATCCAGCCGATGCCGCCCTCGCTCAGCGCGATGCGCAGGTCGGGGAAGTCCTGCAGCACGCGGGACCACAGCACGTCGGCGGCGGCCTGCACGATGTTCATCGGCTGCAGGGTGATCATCACGTTGATCGGCGCCTCGACCGAGGTGATGACCAGCTGGGACGACGAGCCGATGTGCAGGCACACCACCACGCCCTCGTCGCAGCACGCCCGCCACAGCGGATCCCAGTGCTCGTTGTGGAAGCTCGGGTAGCCGAGCTTCTCGGGGTTCTCCGAGAAGGTCACGGCGTGGCAGCCCTTGGCCGCCACCCGGCGGATCTCGTCGGCGGCCAGCTCGGGATCCCACAGCGCCGGCAGCGCCAGCGGGATGAACCGACCGGGATGGCTGCCGCACCACGTGTCGATGTGCCAGTCGTTGTAGGCCCGCAACATGGCCTCGGCCTGGGCCTTGTCCTCGGTGCGAGCGAAGAGCTGGCCGCAGAACTGCGGGAACGAGGGGAAGTTCATCGATCCGAGCACGCCGTTGGCGTTCATGTCGTCGATGCGCCTGTCGACGTCGTGGCAGCCGGGGCGCATCTCGTCGAAGGAGGTGGGATCGATCCCGTACTCCTCGGGTGGTCGACCCGACACCGCGTTCAGCCCGATGTTGGGCAGCTCCTGCCCCTCGTACACCCACACGTCGGTGCCGTCGTCCTTGCGCACGACGCGGGGTGCCACGTCCTTCCACCTGTCGGTCAGGTGGCCGTCGAACATGTCCGGCGGTTCGACGACGTGGTCGTCGACGCTGACGAGGATGAGGTCGTCGACGTGCATGGTCTCCCCCCAGGGATCGGCGGGTGGCGGCCCGACGCCGGTGCCGCTCGCCCTCGGTCAGCTAGCCAAGCCCGAAGATGCGCACGGCGTTGCCGCACACGATCCGGTGCTTCTCGTCCGCCGCGAGCCCCGCCATCGTCTCGTTGATGGTCTTGCGCGACCGGGGCCAGTCGTTGCCGTGGTGCGGGTAGTCGGTGCTCCACATCATGTTGTCGACGCCGACCTCGTGGCGGTTGCGGATGCCGTTGTCGTCGCGCACGAACGAGGCGCTCATGTTCGAGTACCAGTACTCCGACGGTGGCCGGTCGATGGGGAGGTCCGTCCACGACCGGTTGCGCCAGAAGCGGTCGTCCATCTGCTCGAGGAAGTGCGGCAGCCAGCCCACGCCCGTCTCGATCATGGCGACGTGCAGCCCGGGGAACCGCTCGAACACCCCGGTGAAGATCAGCTGGCCGATGGTGGCGGGGACCGACGAGAACACCCCCGACAGGCCCACCGCCGCCCGCGCCCCGGCCTTGGACTTCGACGTGGTGGCGTACAGCTCTCGCCCGCCCGACTTCTCGGCCGCCTTGCGCGCCCGGATGCGGGCGCGTCGGGAGATCATCAGGATGTGGATGCACACCGGCATCCCCTCGTCGGCGGCCGCGGCCCAGAAGGCGTCGTCGTCGTCGGAGATCTGGTCGCCGCCGGCCGGCCAGCACGAGATCACGACCGTCTTGGCGCCGCGGGCCTTGGCCTTGCGCAAGGTGTCGACGGCGTCGTCGATGCCGGTGGACGGGATCTGGGCGGCGCCGATCAACCGGGTGGGGTCGGCGGCGCAGAACTGCTCGAACAGGAACGAGTTGTAGGCCTCGATGCCGACCCGCACGAGGTCGTCGTCCTCGTCGCCGAGCCAGTGCCCGACGGTGCGCTGGGGCGGGAAGATGATCTCGGCGTCGACGCCGTCGAGGGTCATGTCCTCCAGGCGGGCGGCGCCGTCGTAGCAGCCGGGCCGGGCCTCGTCGTAGGTGACGCCCTTCCAGCGGAACTGGTCCCACGGCATGCCGGGCGTGGCGGTGAGGCCGATGGGGTCGGGTTCGGACGAGCCGGCGAACAGCCAGGCGTCGCCACCGTCGCTGTCCTTCACCAGCCTGGGTGCGTGATCCTTGTGCTTCTCCGGCAGCCACGTGTCCCAGATGTCGACGGGCTCCAGGATGTGGGCATCGGCGGAGATGATCGAGTACGCCATGGTGCGGCTCCCCCCGGGGCGGCGGTCGGCGCCCATGTCACCAGAAACCTGACATGAGCGTCAATGTTCCGCGGCGTCATGCGCTCTGACCTGGTGCTTCACCGCTCCCGCTAGGGTGACATCGCCGTCAGGGATCGGGGCGAACCCGGCCCCGGCGACCGCCAGCGCCCCGACACCGCGCCGGGGACGAGGACCGGGGGCGACGAGGGGTGGACGCACAGCGCGACGACACCAGCGGCAGCGAGGCGGCCACCGACCCGACCACCGCCACCGAGCCAGCCACCGCCACCGGCCCGATCACCGCCACCGACCCGACCAGCAGCACCGGCCCGACCACCGCCACCGACCCGACCGGCGAGCGGCTCCTCGGTGACCGGCGCGTGGTCGTGCTCGGCGACGGTGCGCTGCGGGTCGCCGGGCAGATCCTCGCCGACCTCGGCGCCGACGTCGTCGCCGCCGACCGACCCGGGGCCGCCACAGCCACCGGACGCCTCGCCCGCACCCCCCACGCAGCCGCGACGGCCGACGTCGCCGGCACCGGACGGGCCGACGGTCCGGCCGCCCACGTCGACCGACTCGACGCCGTCCTCGCCGGTGCCGACGTGGTCGTGGCCGACCCGGTCGTCGCCGACGGGCTGGGGGTCGATCCGGCGTGCGCGCCCGACGCGGTGTGGGTCCACGTCACCCCCTTCGGCCGAACCGGGCCCCGGGCCTCGTGGCGGGCGTCGGACCTGGGCGTGCACGCCGCCACCGGCAACCTCTTCTGCACCGGCGATCCCGACCGCCCTCCCGTGCGCTGCACCGAACCCGTGGCCGAGGCCCACACGGCGCCCGAGATCGCGGTCGCCGCCCTCACCGCGCTGGCGAGCAACCGACCCCAGGAGGTCGACCTGTCGGCCCAGGAGGCGGTGCTCGTCGCCAACCTGGGCGCGGTCGGCCGGTACCACCGCGAGCACGACCGGGGCCGGCGGCGCGGGGCGAACATCGGGCGCACCCGGGAGATCTGGCCGTGTGCCGACGGCTGGGTCTCGTTCGGCATCCGCGGCGGCCGCGCTCGGATCGGCACGTGGAGCACGGTCGTCGACCTCGCCAGGACCGACGGGATCGACGTGTCGACGATCGCGGGCTGGGACTGGGCCTCGTTCGACCACACCACGGCGAGCGACGAGGACCTGGCTGCGCTGAGCGCCGTGGTCGAGGCGTTCTGCGCCCGGCGGACCACCCGCGAGCTGTACGCCCTGGCCTGCGAGCACAACCTCACGCTGGCCCCGGTCAACGGGCCGGCCGAGCTGCTGGCGAACGAGCAGCTCGCCGCCCGTGGGTTCTTCGACGACGACGGCCGCCCGGCCTCGTTCGTCACGGTGCGCAGCCCCCAGGATCGGGTGGCGCCGGTGCGCACCCGACCGCGCCGACCGCTCGACGAGATCGATCCCGACCACCCGTGGCCGAAGGCGGGCGGACCTCGCGCCGCGAGCCCGTCCGTTCCCACGCCGCCCCGCACGGCCCGACGAGACGGTGCGTGGGTCGGCACCACCATCCTCGAGCTGGGGACGGGGGCCGCGGGCCCGGTCGCCACCCGCTACTTCGCCGAGCACGGCGCGCTGGTGCTCCGCGTGGAGTCCCGGTCACGGCCCGACTTCCTACGGGCCTATGGGAAGGGCCTGGATGCGGCGCCCATGTTCGACGCCCTCAACGCCGGCAAGCGCAGCGTCGCCATCGACCTCAAGCACCCCGACGGTCGAGCGCTCGCCCTCGACCTCGTCGACCGCGCCGACGCCGTCGCCGAGAACTTCGCTCCCGGGCCCTGCGCGGCTGCGGCTCGACTACCCGACGCTCGCCGGACGACGACCCGACCTCGTGATGCTGTCGGCCTGCCTCAACGGCCAGACGGGTCCCCACCGCGACTACCCGGGCTTCGGGAGCCAGGGCGCTGCGCTGTCGGGCTACACCTTCCTCACCGGCTGGCCGGATCGACCCCCGGTCGGGCCCTTCGGCACCATCACCGACTCGCTGGCCCCCCGCTTCGGCGCCGCCGCGCTGGCTGCCGGGCTCCTGCACCGCCGACGCACCGGCCGGGGTGTGCACCTCGACCTCTCGCAGGTGGAGGCGGCGGTGTGGTCGCTCGGGCCGTGGATCGATCGCTACCGCCGCACCGGCGAGGTGACCGGGCGGGCCGGCAACCGCCACCCGGCCGCGGTCCCCCACGGCGTCTTCCCGTGCGCGGGCGACGACCGCTGGGTGGCGATCGCCGTGTGGGACGACGACGAGTGGGCCCGCCTGGCCGCGCTCGCCGGGCTCGACGTCGAGCTCGGCGCCGACCTCGCCACCCGCCTCGACCGCGCCGACGCTGTCGAGGCCGCCGTCGCCGCCTGGACGGCCGGCCGGGATCCCGGGGAGGTGGCGGCGACGCTGCAGGCGGCCGGCCTGGAGGCGGTGCCGGTCGCCGACGTCGGCGACTGCTACGCCGATCCCCAGCTCGCCCACCGGGGCCACCTGCTGGCCCACGACCACCCGGTGCTCGGCGAGGGCCGCTACGAGCGCAACGGGTTCCGCCTCGCCGACGGCACCGGTGGCTACGACCGCGCCAGCCCGCTGCTCGGCCAGGACACGGCCTGGGTGCTGGGCGAGCTCCTCGGTCTCTCCGAGGCCGAGCAGGCACGGCTGCGCGAGGCCGGCGCCGTCGAGTGAGTGGCGCCGTCGTGCCTCGCTCCGGCGAAGGTGCGCCACTACCGTGCCCCCGGTGACGGGTGTGGGTGATGGCTGATCCGGGCACGGGCCCCGGCCCGAGCGCCGACGACGCGCCGTCGGCCGACCTCGTCACCGGCTCGGTCACCGACTCGGTCACCGACTCGGTCACCGACGTGCAGGCACCCGACCACCCACCCGGTGGTCGACCACATGAACGTCGCAGGACCGGCGACACGCCCGAACGCCCACCGGCCGAGCGGTGGCAGGTCGTGGTGGCATGGGTCGCCACGCTGGTGGTGGCCGCACCGCTGATCGTCGGCATCGTGTCGTGGATCGGTCGCGACTGGCTGCCGGTGCAGGACCTCGCCGTGCTCGACCTGCGGGTGCGCGACGTCGGCACATCCCAGACCCCGCTGCTCGGCCCCTACTCCCGGTACACGTGGAGCCATCCCGGGCCGGTGCTGTTCTGGCTGCTGGCCGTGCCGTCGCTGCTCGCCGGCCACGCCGCGTGGGGCACCCTCGTCGGCGGCATGGCCCTGCAGCTGTGGGCGGTCGGCTGGATCGCCCGCACCTCGTGGCGCGCCGGGCGGCTGCCGCTGCTGCTCACCATGCTCGCCGTGGTCGCGCTGTCCTACGGCGCCACCGGCTCCTGGCTGGTGCTCGAGCCCTGGAACCCCCACATCGCCTTCCCGTGGTTCGTCCTGTTCGTCCTGCTCGCCTGGCGCCTGTCGGTCGGCGAGACGCGGCACCTGCCCGGGATCGTGTTCGTCTCGACGTTCCTCGTGCAGACCCACGTCGGCTACGCCCCCCTCGTCGCCGCCGGCGGCCTCTATGTCGTCGGCGCCGGCCTCGTCGACCGCCGTGCCCGGCCCTGGTCGGTGGCGAGGAGGTCGTGGATCGCCTCCGCCGTCATCGGTGTGGTCCTGTGGCTTCCCGTCCTCGTCGAGCAGGTCACGGGCGATCCCGGCAACCTCACGCTGCTGTGGCGCTTCTTCACCGGCCACACCGGCAGCGGCCGCCACACCGCCGGCCTCGCCACCGGCGCCGGCCTGTTCGGCGCCCAGTTCACGCTCCTGCCGCCGTGGCTCGGCGGGACCGACCCGGTCAACGAGTTCGACGGCACGGTCGCGCCGGTCGCCGCCCGGTGGGTGCTCGTGCCCCTCGCCCTGCTCGTGGTCGGTTGGTGGGCCTCACGGCGCAGCGGCCGCCGAGCCGACCACCGCTGGGTCGAGCTCGTCGCCGTGGTGTCGGCGGTCGGGGTCCTCGCCCTCTCGCGCATCACCGACGAGCTCACGCCCTACCTCTTCTACTGGCGCATCCCGCTGGCCGTGCTCTGCCTCGCCTCGTCGGCCTGGGCGGTCGGCGGTTGGCTCTCGGGTCGGCTGCACGATCCGCTCCGCCACCGGGTGAAGCTGGCCGCCGGCGGCGTGGTGGGCGTGCTGGCCGTCGGCGCCACCGTGCCCCTGCTCGTGCAGGTGGCCACCCACGGCGACACCGTGTTCGAGTTCGAGGGCCAGGCCCGGCAGCTGCTCGACCAGCTCGAGGCGGCCGCGCCCATGACCGAGCCGACGATCGTGCGCTTCGACGGCACCACCCTCGGCGGGCTCCACGGCGCGATCGTCGACGCCTACGACCGGGCCGGTGCACCGGTGCGGATCGACCCCGAGCTGGCGTTCCAGTTCGGCGACGATCGGGCGGCGGATCCCGGCACCGTCGACACCGCGTGGGTCGTGGTGGAGGACGGGCGCCTGGTGAGCGACCTCACCGGCCGGCCCGGCGCCGAGGTGCTCGCCCGCCAGGAGCCCCTCGGACCGGTGAAGGAGGCCGAGATCGTCGAGCTGCAGCGCACGATCGCCGAGCAGCTGCGCGCCGCCGGCCGCGGGGACCTCGAGCGCGCCCTCGACAGCCCACTGGTGGCCTTCACGCTCGACGGGATCCCCGGCGTCGACACGGCGGCGGTGGGCCGCCTCGGCGACCTCAACGCCGAGCGCGAGGCCACCGATCGCTGCCGGTGCGCGGTCATCGCCTTCCCGACCGACCAGGCCCCACCGGTGCCGCGCCTGCCCTGAGCGTGGCCGCGTTCGCACCGCTGCGACGGTCGGTCCTCGCTCCCCGTCCGCGCCGCACCGGCCGCGAACCCCGCTGCAGTCGTGCGCAGGCAGGGGCGTGCCGTCCGAAGCGGCTCCGAGGCGGCCCGACCCGTTCGGCTGCTCGTCAGCGGCGGTGGATCAGGTTCATGCGCGACGTCAGCACGGGCTCGCCGGCCTCGTCGCGGTAGACGTCCTCGGTGACGAGGAAGGTCATCACCTTCCCACTGCTCGTCTCCTTGCGGTAGAGATCGACGACCTGTCCCTCGCAGGTCAGCACGTCGCCCTCCACGATGGGCCGGTGGTAGGTGAACTCCTGCTCGCCGTGCAGGATGATGCCGCCCTCGGCCATGAGGCCGCCCATGATCTCGGCCATCGGGTTGGCGCCGCCGGTCGGATCGGGCGGCTGCTCCTCGGGGAAGGCGCCCCAGTGCTGGATGGCGGAGAAGCCGTAGGTGGGCGGCGCCGGGATGCCGTCGAAGCCGGCGGCGGCGGCCGCGTCGGCGCGCTGGTAGACCGCGTTGTCGTCGTGGACCGCCTCGGCGAACTTCGACAGCGGCCCCCGTTCGACGCGGACCTTGGCGGCCCCCGTGGGCCGGCCGATCACCTCTGCTGGCTCGGGCATGACGGTCTTCCCTTCGACGGCTCACCGGCCGCGCCGGCTCACCCGGCGGCGTCCGTTGCTAATGTGACACGAGCGTCAGGTTTCGGCGCGGAGCATAGGGCAAGCCCGGGGAGGCATGCAGACGATGGGTCTGGTGGACGGCAAGGTGGCGATCGTGACCGGAGCCGGCCGCGGCGTCGGGCGCGGCGAGGCGCTCGAGCTGGCGGCCCAGGGCGCCAAGGTCGTCGTGTGCGACGTCGGGGCGTCGATGACCGGTGGCGACACCGACCAGACGCCCGCCGACGAGGTGGTGCAGATCATCACCGAGCGGGGCGGCGAGGCGATCGCCAGCTACGCCGACGTCAGCAGCTGGGAGCAGACCGAGGCCACGGTCCAGCAGGCGATCGACGCCTTCGGGGGTCTCGACATCGTCGTCAACAACGCCGGCATCCTGCGCGACGCCTCGATCGCCAAGATGACCGAGCAGGAGTGGGACTCCGTCATCGCCGTGCACCTGAAGGGCACCTTCAACATGACCCACCACGCCTGCGTGTGGTGGCAGAACGAGTCCAAGGCCGGGCGCAAGCGCAACGCCGCCATCGTGAACACCGTCTCGTCGGCGGGCCTGGTGGGCAACAAGGGCCAGGCCAACTACGGCGCGGCCAAGGCGGGCATCGCGGCCCTCACCACCATCACCGCCCTCGAGGGCCAGCGCTACGGCGTGCGGGCCAACGCCGTCGCGCCCGGGGGCGCCACCCGCATGGTCAACGCCGCCATGCCGTCGATCGCGGTCGTGGAGGCCGACCAGGTGGGCGAGGGCGACGAGTTCAACCGCCTGAACCCGGGCAACTCGGCTCCGATGGTGGTGTGGCTGGCGTCCGACGAGGCCCTGCACGTCTCGGGCCAGGTGTTCCGCGCCGTCGGCGACGGGATCACCCACTACGTGCCGTGGACGCTCGGCAAGACCATCACCGCCGGCAAGGAGCCCCAGCGGTGGGATCCCGCCAAGATCGGCGACGCGGTGGCGTCGGGCATCTTCGGCACGCGCCCGGGCGGGCTCCAGCTGGGCGGCGGCTGATCCGGTCCGCTCGCGACGGGATCGACGGACACCGCGTCGACGGACACGGCGTCCCCGTGCCACGGTCACCCCGGACGACGTCGGGATCGGTCGGCCCGCCGCCGACCACGACGAGCCGCCGCCGCGACCGGCTCCGGTCAGCGGCGGCGACGGGGGCCGCGACCACTAGTGCCGGTCGGGGCCGGTGCGGCGAAGAAGCCCCGGTGGACGAGCACGGCCAGCGTGCCGGCGACGACCTCGTCGTCGGCGTCGAGGTCGCGCGAGGTCACGAAGTAGGTGAGGCGCTCGATCATCGCCAGCAGCGCGGCCGCCGACAGCTCGGCCCGCTCGGGAGCCACCGACCCGGCCTCCTCGAGACGAGCGACCAGCACCTTCACCACGGCGGCGAACGTCCGGCTGCCGAGCCGGGCGAGCTCGCGGCTGGCGACCTGGTCCTCCATCCAGGCCCGGATCACCACGCCGTAGGTGCGGTAGAGGGCCACGAAGCGGGCGAGCCACGAGCGCAGCTCGGCCAGACCCGCCGGGCCGGGGTCGATGGGCGGGAGGGCGGCGGCCAGCTCGGTCATGGCGTCGGCACAGCGCACGGCCAGCGCACGGAAGAGGTCTTCCTTGTTGGCGAAGTACAGGTAGAAGGTGCCGTGGGAGACGTCGGCGACCCGCACGATGTCGTCGACCCGAGCGGCGTGGAAGCCGCGCTCGCCGAGCACCTGCATGCCGGCGTCGAGCAGCTTGGCCTCGGTGCGCTCCCCCTGTCGCCGACGGCCGCGACCCTCGGCGTCGCCTGCGGCCGCGCCCGTCGCCTTCGTCGCCTTCGACGACCGCGCTGCGCTCGCGCCGGCCTTGGCGTGGGCTGGGGCCACGGGCGCTCCCTCGGGTCGTGGCACGGCTGGCAGGTGTCGTCCGGGCGGGGCCGGTGATGCTGGGCGACGTCGTCGACGAGGCCGCCGCCCGGTTCGGCGATGCTACCGCCTACGTCGCGGCCGACGGGTGGTCGCTGTCGTACCGCGAGCTGGCCGACCGGTCGCGCGCGGTGGCCGCCGGGATGCGGCGCCTCGGGGTCACCGAGGGCGACGTCGTGGCGCTGGTGCTGCCGACCGCGCCGGAGCACGTGGTCGCCTACGTGGCCGCCGCCCGGCTCGGGGCGATCACCGCCGGCGTGAACACCCGGTTGACCGCGCCGGAGCGTGCCGCGGTCCTGACCCGGGCGGAGCCCCGCCTCGTGCTGGCGACGCCCGACCTTGCCCCCACCGCGGCCGCCGTCCCCGTCGCCGAGCTCGTCGAGGTCACCGAGGCCGACGGCGCCGGCGCCCTGCTGGCCGGCCTCGACCGGCCCGACCTCGCCGACGACCTCCCGAGCCTGCGCCCGGACCCCGACCGGCCCGTCGCCATCGTGTTCACGTCGGGGACCACGGGCACGCCGAAGGGGGCGGTCTTCTGCCAGCGCCAGCTCGACGCCATCACCGGGATCGACACCGGACACCGCTGGGCCGAGGCACCCGGCGGCGCCTCGCTGTCGGCGACCTCGCTCGCCCACCTCGGCCCCACCACCAAGCTGGCCGGCACCTTGCACCGCGGCGGCAGCATCGTGCTCGTCCGGCGCTGGCGGGCCGCCGAGGCCCTCGAGCTCACCGAGCGCCACCGCATGGCGTCGGTGGCCGGCATCCCCACCCAGATCGCCCTCATGCTGCGCCACCCCGACTTCGACCGGCGGGACCTGTCGTCGGTGCGGGCCATCGTGATGGGCGGCGGACCGGCGACCCCTGCCCTGGTGCGCGAGGCCCGGCGGCGCTTCGGCGCGGCGGTCGCGACCCGCTACTCGTGCACCGAGGCGGGGATCGGGCTGGGCACCGCCTTCGACGACCCGCCCGAGGACGCCGAGGAGACGGTCGGGCGCCCACATCCCGGGGTCGAGCTGACCCTGGTCGTCCCGGGCGACCCCGAGGCCACGCCCGTGCCGGTCGGCGAGGTCGGCGAGGTCTGCCTGCGCTCCGCCGCGGTGATGTCGGGGTACTGGCGCGACCCCGAGGCCACCGTCGCCGCGTTCACCCCGGCGGGCGCCGTGCGCACCGGCGACCTCGGGTGGCTCGACGACCGGGGGCGCCTCCACCTCGCCGGTCGGGCCAAGGAGATGTACGTGCGCGGCGGCTACAACGTGTACCCGCAGGCGGTGGAGGCGGTGCTCGTCGAGCACCCCGGGGTCGCCGAGGTGGCGGTGGTGCCCCGCCCCGACGACGTCATGGGCGAGGTCGGCGTGGCGGTGGTGGTGCCGGCCGATCCCGCCCACGCCCCGACGCTCGACGACCTGCGCGCCGTCGCCGGGGATCGCCTGGCCCGCCACGAGCTGCCCGAGGCGATCGTCGTCACCGACGCCCTGCCGCTCACGGCCATGGAGAAGGTCGACCGGCGCTCGCTGGCGCGGCGGGTCGCCCGAAGCGCCGACGCCGGGTGAGCACGTCGGTCAGGTCACGTCACCGACCACGTCGGTCAGGTCACGTCACCGACCACGTCGGTCAGGTCACGTAGCCGACCACGTCGGCCAGCACGTGCACGGACCCCGAGTTGTTGTAGATCGTCACCCGCCCGGCGGCGTCGAGCTTGACCAGCACGAGGTTCGGCACCACCTGCCCGGCGGCCAGGTTCAGGTTGGACGTCGAGGGCGGACCGACCAGCGTCGAGCCGGGCAGCACCGACAGGAAGCTGTCGGCCGTCGGGCTCACCGAGGTCACGTTCATCCAGACGGCGGTGGCACCGGCCGGCACACCACCACGCCCCGCCACCTGCAGCACCGTCGTCCCCGTCGGGCCGAGGGGTCCCGGCGCACCCACCTGCTCGGGTCCGGGGCGGGTGTCGAGGATGCGGGCGGGGGTCACCGTCCGGGTCGCGCCGGCCACGGCGGGCCCGCCGCCGGCGGTGAAGTAGCCGACCACGTCGGCCAGCACGTCCACGGTCCCCGAGTTGTTGTAGATCGTCACCCGCCCCGACCCGTCGAGCTTCACCACGACGAGGTTGGGCCGGACCTGCCCGGCGGCGACGTTCACGTTGGACGTCGACGGGACCTGGCCCGGCGCCAGGCTGTCCGGCGTGAGCGTGAGGAAGCTGTCGGCGGAGGGACCGACGGAGGTCACGTTCATGACGACGGCGGTGGCGCCCGCCGGCACGCCCCCGACGCCGGTGACCTGCAGGACCCGGGCCTGCTGGGGACCGAAGCGACCGGCGAGCCCCCGCTGGTCCGGGCCCGGCCGGGTGTCGAGGATGCGGGCGGGTGACACCGAGGTGAGCGGGTCACCGGCGACGGTGCCGTCGTCGAACCAGCCGACGACGTCGGCCAGCACGTCGACGGTGCCCGAGTTGTTGTAGATCGCGAGCCGACCGGACCCGTCGAGCTTGGCGACCACGAGGTTGGGGCGCACCGTGCCCGGCGACAGGTTGAGGCTGGAGGTGGTGATGGGGGTGCCCGGCGCCGGCGGGGTGGGCGTGATCGACAGGAAGGTCGGCGCCGTCGGCAGCACGCCGGTGACGTTCAGGACCACGGCCGTGGCGCCCGCCGGCACGCCGCCCCGGCCGGTGACCTGCAGCTGCCGGGCCTGGGCCGGACCGAACGCGCCGGCGAGCCCCGCCTGGCCGGCCCCGGGGCGGGTGTCGAGGATGCGCGCCGGGTCGAGGGGGTGGAACAGCGGACCGGTCGTCGGGATCGTCGGGGTCACCGACGACGACGCCGACGACGGCGAGCCGGTGCCGGCGGCGTTGGCCGCCCGCACCGTGAAGGCGTAGGCCTGCCCGTTGGTCAGCCCCGTCACCACGCAGGACGTGAAGGGCGGGACCGGTGCGCACGTCGCCCCACCGGGGCTCGCCGTCACCGTGTAGCCGGTGATCGGGGACCCGCCGTCGGATGCCGGTGGAGACCACTGCACGGCGACGGCACCGGCGCCGGGCAGGGCGGTGACCGCGGTGGGGGCACCGGGCACCGTGCGTGGCGTGACGGCGGGGGACGGCGCCGATGCCGGGCCCGTGCCGTCGGCGTTGGTGGCGCGCACGGTGAACGTGTAGGGCTGCCCGTTGGTCAGGCCGGCCACCGTGCAGCCGAGCGCGCCGGTCGTCGAGCAGGTGGCGCCGCCGGGAGCGGCCGTCACCGTGTAGCCGGTGATCGGCGTGCCCCCGTCGTCGAGCGGTGCCTGCCACCCGACCTGGACCGAGCCGTTGCCGGGCACGCCCTGCACGCCACGCGGCGCCCCCGGGCCGCCGAGCGCCACCCGTCCCAGCAGTCCGGCGTCGTCCCACTGGCGGTCGGCGAACCACAGGGCGCCGTCGGGGCCGACGCTGATGCCCAGTGGCTGGTCGAGCGCCGGGTGCGCGTAGGTCACCGGCACCGGGGCGGTCGGCGCCACCCGGGCGATCCGGCTCCGGTAGGCGTCGGTCATCCACAGGTTCCCGTCGGGCCCGGCGACCAGCGAGGTGGGGTCGATGCCGTACGGCCGCAACGCGTACGTGGTGGTGGCCCCGGCGGTGGTGACCCGGACGAGCACGCCGAGGTCGTCGGTGCGCTCGAGCAGCACCCAGAGGTTGCCGTCCGAGCCGACCACGATGTCCTCGGCCCGGCCGGTGGCGACGCCGGGGTCGAAGGTGGTGATGGCGCCGGCCGTCGTCATGCGGTGCACCAGGCGGGAGAACCCCGACGTGTACCAGAGGTTGCCGTCGGGCCCGGTGACGATGCTGTCGGGCTGCTGGCCCTGCGCGGGGAAGACGGTGATGGCGCCGGCCAGGGTGACCCGACCGATGACGTTGTTGAGGCAGGCGAACCAGATCTGCCCGTCGGGGCCCACCGTCAGGTCCTCGCACGCCCCCAGGGCCGGGTTGGTGAACACCGCCACGGCGCCGCTCGGCGTCATGCGGCCCACGCCCTTGCCGAACCAGGTGGTGAACCACAGGTTCCCGTCCGGCCCGGTGATGATCTGCTGGGGCTCGACCCCGCCGGGCACCGGGTACCAGGCGCGCGACGAGCCATCGGGAGCGAGACGACCGATGCGGTTCGCCGCCGGCTCGGTGAACCACACGTTGCCGTCGGGCCCGGCGGTGGTGTCGGCCACGTAGCCGAAGGGCGCGTCGGCGAAGGTGGTCACGGCCCCGGTGGTGGTGACCCGCCGCACCCAGTCGTCGGTCGATCCGGCGAGCCAGAGGTTGCCGTCGGACCCCGCCGCCACCGCCACGGTGGCGTAGGGATCGGTCGGTGGCGGCAGGGGGAAGACGGTGGCCGCCCCGGCGGTGGTGACCCGGGCGAGGGTCGCCGACCCGCTCACCCACAGGTTGCCGTCGGGCCCGCTGACGATGCCCCACATGTCGGGCACCGTCGGCACCGCCACGGTGGTGGTCTGCCCGGCCGTGGTGACCCGCCCGAGCTGCCGGTTGGCGGACCTCGTGAACCACAGCGCCCCGTCCGGTCCCGGCGCCATGTCCTCGACGAACCCGTCGAGGCCGGTCGGCACGACGGTGAACGTCCCGTTCGGGGCGATCCGGCCGACGCCGAGCGACGACGGCGTGGTCAGCGACGCGAACCACACGTTGCCGTCCGGACCGGGCGCCAGCGCGGTGATGCTGCCGACCGCCGCATCGGTGAAGAACGCGAAGGTGCCCGCCGGGCTGATCCGGCCGACCGTGTCGTCACCGGAGTCGAACCAGAGGTTGCCGTCGGGGCCGGCGACGATGTCGTAGCCCGGCTGGATGCGGGCGTCGGCGTACAGCGTGATCGCCCCGGTCGGGGTGATCTTGCCGATGCGGCGGGAGCCGTTGAGCCCGCTGCGGAACCAGACGTTGCCGTCGGGGCCGGCGGTGATGGCGAACGCCTCCACCGGGGGCGTGCGGAACACGGTGCGCGTCCCGTCGGGCGTCATCCGGACGATGGCGGTGCCGGCGGCGATCCACAGGTTGCCGTCCGGCCCGCTCGTGATGTCCCGGACGTCGGACAGCTCGTTGCCGTACACGGTGACCGTCCCGAGCGTCTCGGCCGAGGCGGGGCCGACGCCGAGCGCCTCACCGAGCCAGCCGGAACGGGCACCCACGGTCGGCGCCGTCCACGAGAGCACGACGGCGAACGCGGCCGCCACGACGAGCCGGACCGGCGCCGGCACGCGCCGGCAGCACCCCGCGCTCCCCATCGTCGAATCGGGCGGGGAACCCCCCAGGGCCCCACGCCACGGACGGCGTCGTGCCATCGCCCGCGTCGGCCTTCCCCGGACGCCGCCCGCCGGCGTCCGTGACCCGGGATCCTAGAGGGCGCGATCCGCGCGCGCGACCGCGCGCGCTACCGCTTCACCCAGACCAGGTCGGTGAACGGCGTGACGGAGTCGGCGGCCGGCTGGCCGTTGGGCAGCGTCTGGCCGATGAAGCCGTGGACGTTGTTGCGGTAGACGATCGCGGTGCGGTTCTGCACGACCCAGATGTAGTCGAGGTCCTTGGACATCTCCTGGGCGACGATCGCGTACTGCTCCTTGATCTTCTGCTTGTCGGTCGTCTTGCGGGCCTCGGCGATGGCCGCCTTGATCTTCGGGTTGTCGAGGCGGGTGAGGTTGACCGACAGCTGGCCCGGCGGGTTCGAGTCGGAGGTGAGGAACACCGCGTCACGGTCGAGCAGCGGTGAACCGAACCAGATGAACCCCGACGCCTGGTACTGGCCGCCGAGCACGCGGTTGACCAGCGTGGACTGGTCCACCGTCTCGAGCTGGACGTCGACGCCGAGCTCCTTGGCCTGGGCCTGCATGCTCTGGGCGATGGTGATGTACTCGGGCACCGGTGGGATGAGCGCCGTGAAGTTGGGCTTCTGCCCGGTCTCGCGCTCCACGTCGGCGATGAGCTGCTTGGCCCGCTCCGGATCGTGCTTCGGGTACTGCGGGTCGGTGTAGTACGGCGACTGGTCGCCGATCGGGCTGTTGGCGGGCGGGAACACCTCCTGGTACGCCGCCTGGGACACCAGCTGGGTGTCGAGGCCGTAGGCGAGCGCCTCACGGGCCTTCGGGTTGTTGAACGGCGGCGTCGCCGTGTTGAGCACGATGAAGGTCTTCGCCGTGTTCTGCCCGGCGTCGGTGTACATCTGGTACTGGCCCTGGTCGGCGTAGCCCTTGAACTTGATGATCTGGGCCGGGTCGGAGGTCTCCATGACGTCGATCTCACCCGACTCGAGGGCCGCACCCCGGCTCTGGAAGTCGGGCAGGACCCGGAAGGTGATGCTGTCGAGGTAGGGCAGCTGGGTGCCCGACGAGTCCTTGTTCCAGTAGCCCGGGTACTTCTTCGCCTTGAGCGACTGGTCGGGGATCCACTCCTCGAAGCGGAACGGCCCGGTGCCGATCGGCTTGCGCAGCGAGTCGTTGCTGTTGGGCTCCACGAGCTGCTCGGGTGCCTGCATGTACCCGGGCTGGCCGGTGAGGATGTGCGGGTAGGTCGACCACGGCTGCTTCATCTTGACGACCACGGTCATGTCGTCCTGGGCCGACACCGACGAGTACATCGGGCCGAGGACCTGGGCGGTGAGCCCCTGCGTGCTGCCGGTCTCGAGGTTCTTCACCACGGCGGCGGCGTTGAGCTTGGTGCCGTTGTGGAAGGTGACGTTCGGACGCAGCTTGATGGTCCACTGCGTGAAGTCGGCGTTCGACGTGAACTCCTGGGCGAGGTACGGCTGCACGTCGCCGTTGACGTCGTAGGCGGCGAGGGGGTCGTAGATCGCGTTGGCGATGGTGTAGCTCGACCCGGCCCACTGCCCGAAGTAGGGGCTCCAGTTGTTGGTCTCGGCGTTGACGCCGAACACGAGCGCCCCGCCATCGGCCTGCTGGACGTTGATGGTGCCCTGCGCCGAGCTCCCCTGGCCCTCGTCGCTCTTGGCGCAGGCTCCGGCGAGCACTGCGAGCAGGGCCAGGAGGGTGACGCCGAGCAGGAACGGGCGCCGAGGACGGCGACGATCGATCGGGCTCACGAGACAGCTCCCCCTCTTCCGTGGTCCGGGCCGGGACTCTACACGTCGGCCGCCACCGGCCGAGGTCGCGTCGGAGCAGACGGCGGTCGCCGGGTCGCAGCCGCCACCGCCACGTGCACGCCGGCGAACAGCACGGCGGTGGCCACCAGGGCGGGGGCGATCGCCGGGCTCCCCCACCGCTGGGCCACCAGCGCGACCGCCGACGGGACGGTGGCGACCCCCAGGCTGGCCGCCGCCAGCTGCACGCCCATGAGCCGGGCGGCGCGCTCGGCACCGAAGCGCACCGGCGTCATCGCCACCATCGCCGGGAAGATCCCCGACAGGGCGATCCCCGTGACGACGAAGCCGGCGGCGCCGACGACCGCGGAGGCGGCCCCGCCCACCGCGATGACGAGCGTGCCCACCAGCGCCCCCGCAGCCGACAGGGCCAGCACCGCGGTCGGTCGCACCCGCCGACCGAACCCGGCGAGGACGAACCGCCCGATCATGAGCGAGGCCCAGTAGACCGAGGTGATGACCCCGGCGGCACCGGTGGCCAGCCCGCGGGCGGTGAGCAGCTCGAAGGCCCAGTAGCCGCAGGACACCTCGACGCCGGTGTAGGCGAAGAACCCAGCGACGGCCAGGACCATGGCCCACGGCCGGGGCGCCACCGACCCGCTCGCCTCCGGGACGAGGCCCGCCACCGGAGGCGGCGGGCTGCCGGGCCGGTCCGGTCCACCGGGTCGATCGGTCGCGACCGGTGCGACCGGTGCCTCGGTGACCGCATCGACGAGCTCGTCGCCCGGCGCGAGGTCGACCTCGGTGTGCTCGCCCATGGGTGACGCCTCGTGGACCGTGGACAGGGGCAGCCAGCGATGGCGCAGGGCGACGAAGGCCAGCACCAGCCCGAGGTCGAACACGGCCAGCGCGCCGTAGGCCCACCGCCACGACACGCCGGCGGCGAGCAGGGCCGTGACCCTGAGCGGCCCGACGAAGGCACCGACCCCGAAGCCGCCGTGCATCACGTTCAGCAGGTGCGGCCCGAGGTGCACCGACGTGTAGGTGTTGAGGCGGCCGTCCACTCCTGCGCTGGCTTGCGCCGAGCAGGAAGGCGCCCGCGACGGCCACCACCAGGACCGGCGCAACCGCCACGGTGGCCACGCCGAGGGCCCCGCACGCCGGTGCGACCACCAGCAGCGGCCCGGTCGGCGCGCATCGCCAGGTGCGCCAGCGCCAGCGACGTGACCAGGTAGCCGATGGTCGTGGCGTACAGCAGGAAGGCGATGGCCGCGCAGGGGTTGTCCGAAGCTCTCCCGCATGGCGGGCCAGGCGATCCCGAGCGACCCCTCCGCCAGCCCGATCATCACGAAGCCGGCGACCATGGTCGCCACCGCCCCAGCGGGGCCCGCGATGGCGAGGTCATGACCTGGACGGTAGCCCCCGAGGCGAGGGGCGCCGTCGGTGCGGACCCTCAGGTCTCGGGACCGAGCGGCTCGACGGGGGTGACGCCGGGCAACGGCCCGCGCCGCGGCACCAGCATCGACGAGAAGTCGGCGGCGGCGATGGTGCGGCCCTCGCCGTCGGTGACGCGGCCGTCGACCACCACCAGCTGCTTGCCCGCCTTGAGCACCCGGGCCCGCCCGTAGACGACGTCGCCGTGGGGACGACCGAGGTAGCGCACGTGGAGGTCGGCGGTGACGAGCGAGTTCACCCCGGGCTCGAAGCCCGAGGCGTGGGCGGCCGCCGAGGCGCACACCACGTCGAGGAGGGTGGCGATGGCGCCTCCGTGGAGGCGCCGGTGCCGTAGGCCTCCTCCACACCGGCATGGACACCACGGCCCAACCGTCGGCGGCGCTGCCGACGGGGTCGCCGGGACCGGCCGGGTCCGTCGTCTCGTCGAGGTACTCGAGCCCGAGCAGGGCGTGCAGCGGCGTCGCGGAAGCCCGCCCGCAGCCGCTCCAACAGCTTTGGGTCGTCGAGGTAGCTCATGTCAGGACTCCTCCCGATCCGTCTCGCCGCCACCGCCGCGGCCCGCCGCCCTCACGCCATGGCCTCGGCGAGGCGACGGGTCAGCTCGGGCACGACTCGGCCCAGTCGCCGACGATGCCGATGTCGGCGACCTGGAAGACGAGCGCGTCGGGATCGGGGTTCACGGCGAGGATCGCGCCGGCGCTGCGCACGCCGACGAGGTGGTTGTACTTCCCGCTGGTGCCGAGGGCGACGTAGAGACGGGGGAGATGGACCGGCCGGTGATGCCGAGCTGTCGGGCGTGCGGAAGCCAGCCCTTGTCGGTCACCTTGCGGGTGGCGGCCAGCTCGGCACCCAGCACGGCGAGCAGGCCGTCGAGACTCGCCGTAGCGCTCGGGGTCGACCCCGTCCGACGCCGACCACCATCTCGGCCCGGGCCAGGGCGTCGGCGTCGTCCTCGCGCCGGCGGTGGCGGACCACGATCCGGCCCCGTGGCTCGACGGCGAGGGTGCGGCGGGGCACGACCCGGTCCGGGTCGACGGCACGGGGGCCAGCACGGGCAGGACGCCGGCCCGCACCGTCGCCATCTGCACGGGGGACGAGGCCCGGATGGCGGCGACGAGGGTGCCGCCGAAGGCCGGCTTCCAGGCGAGCAGCCGGCCACCGTCGACGGCGAGGCCGACGGCGTCGCCGGTCAGCCCGGCGTCCAGCGCGGCGGCGGCGCGGGAGGCCACCTCGCGACCCCACGGCGTGCCCCCGACGAGCACGGCCCACAGCTCGTCGCCGACGGCCTGGGCCCACTCGGTGAGCGCCGTCGCCACGTCCTCCTCGACGAGCCCGCCGGCCGACGCCGGCGTGACGTCGACCAGCGCGTCGGCGCCCCACGAGACCAGCTCGTCGGCGACGGCTTCGGTGTCGCCCAGCCCGGGCCCGAGCGCGACCACCCGGCCGCCGAGCTCGGCGGCGAGGCGGGCGGCGGCCGACAGCAGCTCGCGGGTCAGGCGGGCGCGGGCCGGCTCGACGACGACGACGATCACGGGGGCGGCGAGCTTCGTCCGGACGGGCGGTCGCCGCGCCGCCCGGGGCACCGACTCGGCCTCCTCGCCGTGCAGGGTGCCGGGGACCAGCACCCCGGTCGGCGAGCAGCGCCACCGCCGACGCCACCTGCTCGTCCACCGTCCCCGACAGCACGATCGTCGAGCGCTGCACCGTCTCGGTGCGGGTCTCGCCCACCCACGTCGGGCTGGCAGCCTGCCCCCACGGGCCCTCGCCGAGGTCGGCGGCACCGAGCCGCCGGATGCGCCCGGCGGCGACGGTCGCCCACACCGCCGGGTCCTTGATCTTGCACGGGTCGATGAGCCGCTCGGCGACGGACACCACCGCCGGCGGGGCCACCGTCGCCTCGGCCCACTCGTCGTCGAGCTCGAGGCCGACGTCGACGGCGACGGGTTCGGCGCCACCGGCACCGCCAGTCGAACGGGCACCGGACACCGGCACCGCCATCGACCACGACCCCGGCATCGGCACCGGCACCGGCACTGACCTCGCCATCGGTACCGACCTCGGCACCGACCAGCTCGAGGCGCTTCACGCCGGTGGCGAAGGGCCGATCGAGCAGCTGGGCCAGCTCGGGCGGCACCTGGCCGGTGTCGGCGTCGACCGAGTTGCGGCCGGCCAGGATCAGGTCGAACGGCGCGCCCGCCTGGCCTCGAGCCGCTCGACGACGGCGGCGAGCGCACGCGCGGTGGCGAGGGTGTCGGAACCGGCGAAGGCGGGGTCGGACACGTGCACCGCCACCACGTCGACACCCTCGCCGTCGCCGTAGGCGAGCGCCTCGCGCAGGACGTCCTCGGCGGACGGCGGACCGAGGGTGATCACCGTGGCGGTGCCGCCGGTGCGGCGGGCCAGCAGCACGGCCTCGGCCACGGCCCGCCGGCAGTAGGGCCCCATCTCCAGCGGCAGGCCGTCGCACCAGCCGCCCGTCGGGGCCGAGCGTCATGGCCTCGAAGGCGGGGATCTGCTTGACGAGGGCGGCCAGGCGCAGCGGCCGGACGGCTCGGGCGTCGCTCACGGGCCGTCAGTCTGGCAGGCCGCGACGGCCCTGGCCGCCGGCGGTCGGTGTGGGGGCGCCGGCCGCGACGGCCCCGGCCGCCGGCGGTCGGTGTGGCGCCGGCCGCGACGGCCCCGGCCACCAGCGGGCGGACCTCCACCGGCCGGCCGCTGCCGGTCGACGTCCCCGCCGAGTGGCCCCGCTGACGTCGACGTCAGGTATGCCAGGATGACCGATGTGGAGACGCCGACGGCCTCGACCATCTTCGCCACCGCCGCTGCGCGGCCCCGGCCTCGACCGGCTGCGGTCCCTCGGCGCCGTGGTCGAGGACCCGTGGATCGACGCCGACCACATGCGCATCTACAACGACGAGCAGCTGGCGGCCCGCATCGACGAGACCGAAGCCGACGTCGTCGTCTGCGAGGCCGACCAGTGCAGCCGGTGCCTCCAGCGATCGCTGCGGGCCATCGGCTCGACGCGGGGCGACCCCACCAACGTCGACGTGGCGGGGGCGACCGCGGCGGGCATCCCCGTGCTGCACGCGCCCGGCCGCAACGCCGACGGCGTGGCCGAGCTGACCCTGGCCCTGCTGCTCGCGGTGAACCGCCACCTGCTGCCCGCCGACGCCGACGTGCGCGCCGGCGAGGTGTTCCGCGACGGCACCATCCCCTACCAGCGCTTCCGGGCCTGGCAGCTGGCCGGTCAGACCGTCGGCATCGTCGGGCTGGGCGCCGTGGGCCGGGCCGCCCGCTGGCGCTTCGAGGGCATCGGGATGCGGGTGATCGCCGCCGACCCGTACAACCCCGAGGCGACCCACTCGCTCGACGACCTGCTGGCCGAGGCCGACGTGGTGTCGATGCACGCCGCGCCGACACCCGAGACGCTCGGCATGATCGGCGCCGACCAGCTCGCCCGCATGAAGCCCGGCGCCGTCTACCTGAACTCGGCGCGGGCGGGGCTGCACGACCTCGACGCCCTCACCGACGCGCTCGCCTCGGGTCACCTCGGCGGGGCCGGCCTCGACCACTTCACCGGCGAGGTGCTGCCCGTCGACCATCCGCTGTGCTCGATGCCCAACGTCGTGCTGACGCCCCACATCGGTGGCGCCACCTACGACACCGAGGCCAAACACACGGCGATGATCGCCGCCGACCTCGCCCGCCTGGTCGACGGCGAGCGCCCGCTGCACTGCGCCAACCCGGAGGTGCTGGACCGATGAACGACCTGGCACGCCCGATCCCGACGGGGGGCGATCGCCCATGAGCACGCACGCCTCGCGCACGCCCGACGAGATCGCCGCCGAGGTGCTCGCCGCCGCCAAGACCATCCACGCCGCCGGGCTGGTGGTGGGCACGGCCGGCAACGTGTCGGCCCGCATGCCCGACGGCGAGACGGTGTGCATGACGCCCTCGTCGATGCCCTACGAGCCGATGACCGTCGACGACCTCGTGATCGTCGACCTCGACGGCGAGAAGGTGGGCGGCGGCTCGGGGAACCCGACCACCGAGAAGGTGCTGCACCTCGACTGCTACAAGCAGTACCCGGAGGTGGGCGGCGTCATCCACTCGCACGCGCCCTACGCGTCGATGTTCGCCCTGGTGCGCGAGCCGATCCCCGCCGCCATCGAGGAGGTCGTCGTCTACATCGGCGGCGACATCCCGGTGTGCGACTACCGCCAGACCGGCACGGCGGAGCTGGGCGAGGAGGTGGCGGCCAAGCTCGGCGACCGCTCGGCCGCGCTGGTGGCCAACCACGGGCTGGTGTGCGTGGGCAAGTCGGCCGACGACGCCCTGCACGCGTCGCTGGTCACCGAGCGCACCGCGCAGATCGTGTGGGGGGCGCGGGCGCTCGGGACGGTGGCGGCCATCCCGGACAAGGTCCAGGGCGACTTCGCCAACGTCTACGACCTCGTCCGCCACACCATGTGGTGAGCCGCAACGCCTCGGCGCCCATCCGTCTCCCCGCCATCGTTCGCCCTCGCCGTCTCCCCGCCATCTCCCCGCCATCTCCCGCCATCTCGCTGCGAAAAGGGTCGGCCCCCGACCCGGAACGCAACGAGAAGCGAGGGCAGGCGGGCGCCGTCAGGCCAAGAGGTGCACGAGGGTGGCGGCGACGGCCTCGCCGGAGCGCACGGCGCCGTCCATGTAGCCGGTCCACACCGTGGCGGCCTCGGTGCCGGCCCAGTGGATGCGCCCCACCGGCTCCCGCAGCGCCGGCCCGAAGGCGGTGAGCGTGCCGGGCGCGAGGTGGGCGCCGTAGCAGCCGCGGCTCCACTGCTCGGCGCTCCAGTCGAGCTCGAGGTACTCCTCGACGTTGCGGGCCTTCGGGCCGAAGAACCGTTCGAAGCACCCGACGGTCACCCGCCGGCGCTCGTCGGGGTGGCCCGGCTCCACTCGCGGGCGTGGGCGCCCTCGAAGAACCCGAGCAGCACGCCGGGGGTGCCCGCCGGCGGCGTGTTGTCGAAGGTGATCTGGATCGGGCCGTCGTCGCTGGTGGCCTGCCCGCTCAGCCCGTCGGCCCGCCAGAACGGCTCGGCGTAGGTGCACATCACCTTGATGACCGAGCCCATCGGCATCTTCTGGGTGAGCTGGTCACGGGCGGCGGGCAGCAACGGGTCGTAGTCGATGCGTGACGCGAGCGCGGGCGGGATCGCCACGACGGCATGGCGGGCCCGCACCACCGAGCCGTCGGCGTGGACGGTGACGCCGTCGTCGTCCTGGGCGATGCGGCGCACGGGCTCGGCCAGGCGGATCCGGTCCGGACCGAGGCGATCGGCCAGCCGGACGGCGATCTCCTGCGAGCCGCCGACGAACCGCCGCTCCTGGGCGCCGTCCTGCACGCCGAGGAGCCGGTCGAGCAGACCGCCGGCGTGGCTGTAGGCGAGGACGTGCAGCAGCGAGAGATCGGCGGCCTCGGCGGCGAACACGCTCGTGACGCCGAGGCGCAGCAGCTCGCGGGCGCCCCGGGTGACGACGTTGCGACGCAGCCACGTCTCAACCGTCTGGGCGTCCCAGTCGGCCGCCCGCCGGGCCCGCCACGGCTCGTCGAGGGGCACGGTGCGGGCCATGCGGTCGAGGCGCAGCTGGGCCAGGCCGATGTCCGCGAGCACCGGTGCGGGCAGCTTGGGGATGGTGCCCGTGTAGCGGGACGGCTCGCCCTTGTAGACGAGGAGGTTCTCGCCCTCGTCGTAGGTCGGGTACTGCAGGACGTCGACCTCGTCGGCGAGGGCGGCGAGACGGTCCTGGGTCGGGCCGATCCACTGGCCGCCGACCTCCAACGGCGTCCCATCGGCGAGGTGCTGGTTGAGCAGGCGCCCGCCCACGCGGTCGCGCCTCGAGGATGAGCACCTCGTGGCCGGCGGCGACGAGGTCGCGCGCCGCGTGAGGCCCGCCAGGCCGGCCCCGACGACGGCGACGTCGACCTGCTCGGTCGTGCTCCTCGTGCCGTTGGCCATGGCCTGCACCTCCGGTGTGGGCCGCGTTCGTCCGGCGGCTGCACGATCCCACATCGGCTGCCGTCACCGTGCGGGCGATGCCCGAGATGCCGAGGCCGACGGGCGCAGCGCCCGAACTAGCGTGACGACGGAGTCGTCGGAGTCGGTCGCCGGCTGATGCAGGCAGGGGAGCCACGGTGGGACGAAGAGGAAGCCGACCGCGCCGGGCCGCGACTCCTCGCCGTGCTCGCCGTGCTCGCTGCGACGATCGGGCTGGTGGCCGGAGCGCCGCCGGCCAACGCCGCCACCGTCGTCGTCTCGACGACGCCGACGGCGGACCGGGTCGCTGCGAGCGGCGATCGACACCGCCAACGCCGCCGCCACGCCGACGACGATCGTCCTCGCCAACGGAGCCACCTACGACCTGACGCTGTGCGGCGCCGGCCCCGACGACACCAACGCCACCGGCGACCTCGACCTCACCGCCACCCAAATGGTCACCCTCACCGGCAACGGCGCCACCATCCACCAGACCTGCCCTGACCGCCGCGTCCTCGACCATCGAGGGCCCGGCAGCCTCAGCCTGCAAGGCCTGACCCTGACCGGCGGCAACGTCGCCACCAGTGGACCGGCGGACGGACCGGACGGGCTCGGCCTGCGGTCTGCCGGGCGCTGACGATGTCGGGGTCACGGTCACCGCCAACGCAGCGACGTGGGTGTCCAGCATACCCTTCGGCGGCAACGGTGACGCCGTGCGCCTGAGCGGGACGGATCTGCATCGCTCGATCACGTGACCGTCTCGGACAACGAGCAGCGGGCATCCACGATGCTCAGCACGGGCGGCGTCCTCACCGTCTCGGACTCGTGCTCGAGCGGAACCTCGGTGTCCTGCGACCGGCGACGGCGCAAGGCGGCGGCTCGGCGTCACGGGTCGCGACGCCACGTCACCCGCGTGACGGTCACGGGCAACGCCGGCGCCGGTTCGACCTTCCCACCTGCGGTGTGGCCGCCCTGGTACCCGGACACGCCACCCAGCCGCGGCCGGCGGCATCGGCAGCTATGGAGGCAAGACGCTCACCGCCGACCACGTGATCATCCGGGGCAACCAGGGCTTCGAGGTCGGCGGGATCGGCGGGACCACCTCGTCCTGACGGACTCGCTGGTGGAGGACAGCTGGGCGCTGGCGGTGGCGTCGCCGGCAGTTCGATGTCCGCCGGACGACGATCCGCGGCAACCAGGGTCTCGCCGGGGGGCTCTCTCGTCTCGAGCGCTCTCGATCCGATTCGACTCGACCTCGACGGCAACGACGCCTCCGTCGTCTTCGGATCTCGAGACCGTTGAGCCGGGACGGCGGGCTCGTCGGCGCCGGGGACGTTGTCGGTCACGCGGTCGACCGTTCACCGGCAACACCGCCGTGCGAGGCGGCTCGCCCTGTCCGGCGGATCGCTCCTGCTCAACCAGGTGACCGGGGCACTCGGCGAGTGGCCGGGCGCCCGCGACAGGATCGCACCGGCGGGCCTGGCCGGCGCCACCGACGGACCGGTCGTTGCCCCGTTCGATCTCGGCGTCCGACCAGCCCGGGTCGGTCGCCGACGTGTGCGACCTCCCGCATCGGCACGTGAGCACGGACGGCCAGAGCTCTTCGCTGACGCTCGTGCCACATCGGTGCCACGACCGTGCAGGGTGTGGACCCGATGCTGGGGCCGTTGGTCGACAACGGGGGCCGACGCTGACGCGGGTGCCGTCGCCGTTGTCGCCGGCCCGTGATCGGGTCCCGGCATCGGAGGCAAGCTGCACGGGCACCGATCAGCGTGGTGTGGCGGCCGCAGGGCCCGGGCTGTGACGCCGGGGCGGTGGAGGCCCGCCTGGGCGGTTCGTGCCCCACGCCCCGACCCGGGTGATCGACACCCGCACCGGGGTGGGCACCATCGCCGCGCCCCTGTCCGGCGAGCGCTTCGTGGGGCTGACGGTGGTCCCCCCGCCACCGCACACCACCGCCGTCGTGCTCAACGTCACCGCCGACCGGCCCACCAACGAGTCGTTCCTGACCCTGACCCCCACCAAGCCGACCGCCGCCGCCGGCACCTCCAACCTCAACTACCCCGCCGGGCGCACCATCGCCAACCTCGTCACCGTCCCCCTCGCCGACCCCGACCTGCCCGGCGTGTGGCTCTACAACAACACCGGCACCGTCGACGTCATCGCCGACCTCGCCGGCTTCTACGTCGACGACGAAGCCACCCCCACCGGCGACGGGTTCACCGCCACCTCCCCCAAACGGGTCCTCGACACCCGCCCCGGCACCACCACCGGCGGACCCCGGCCCCCTCGGGCCCGGCGAGACCCGCACCGTCACCGTCGCCGGCGTCGACGGCATCCCCACCGACATCACCGCCGTGGCCGTCAACCTCACCGTCACCGCCACCACCGCCCAGTCCCACCTCACCGCCGGACCCACCGGCACCGCGCTGCCGACGGTGTCCAACCTCAACTGGCCCGCCGGCGACACCATCGCCAACCAGGCCATCGTCGCGGTCGGACCCGACGGCGCCATCCAGCTCCGCAACAACACCGGCACCACCCAGGTCATCGCCGACGTCGCCGGCTGGTTCAGCACCACCGGCGGCGCCGGCTACCGACCCGTCACCCCCACCCGCATCCTCGACACCCGCCCCACCTCGCCGATCGGCGGACCCCCGGCCCCCTCGGCCCCGGCGGCACCCGCACCATCGACGCCCCAGCCGTGCCCGACGGCGCCACCGCCGTGGTCGCCAACCTCACCGGCGTGCAGCCGACCGCCACCACCCACCTCACCGCCTGGCCCACCGGCACCACCCTGCCCACCGCCTCCAACCTCAACCTGCCCGCCGGCGCCATCCGCCCCGTGGCCGCCACCATCGCCGTCGACCCCCAAGCCCGCTTCGACCTGCGCAACAACAGCGGCTGGGTCCACACCCTCGCCGACCTCCAGGGCTACTACGGATGAACCGACGCACCCGCCCGCTGCACGTGACAGGTCGTGCGACGGTCCTGCACCGGGCCTGCCTCAGCCGTGCGCTCGACACGACGACGCTGGCGGGCTTCGCGGACGAGCAGATGACCCGAGGCCGTCGGGACCATCGCCGCTGCCGCGCCGTCACACCGGCGTCGTAGGGTGCCCTCGGGCCGAGGAACGGGAACGACCCGAGGCCCGAAGGGGAAGGTGTCAGCCATGGTGGGATCCAGTGCTCGGTCCCGAGCCCGCACACCCACGCTGACCGCCATCGTCGCCGCCGTGGTGCTGCTGAGCGCGGTCACTGCGCTGGCCCCGGCCACCCCGGCGGCGGCCGACACCTTCATCACCGTCACCACCACCAGCGACGGCGGGGCGGGCTCGCTGCGGGCCGCCGTCGACACCGCCAACGCCGCCGCCACGCCCACCACCATCGTCCTCGCCGCCGGCGCCACCTACGACCTGACCCTGTGCGGCGCGACCGAGGACGCCAACACCTCCGGCGACCTCGACCTCACCGGTGCCCACCTGGTGACCATCGACGCCGACGGCGCCGTCATCAACCAGACCTGCCCCGGCGAGCGCGTCCTGCACTCGCTCACCGGCACCGGTGGGTTGACGATCATCGGGGCGACGATCACCGGCGGCACCGGCACCGCCGGCATCGCCGTGTACGCCGGCGCGTCGCTGTCCCTCGAGCACTCCACGATCCGCGGGGCCACGGGTTCGAGCTCGTCACCGGCGGCGAACCCCGCCGCCGTCGCCACCTTCGGCACCGGCGAGCTGTCGATCGCGACCTCGACGATCACCGACACGAGCAACGGTGCCGGCGTGACCGACCTGCAGACGGGCGGCACCTTCACCATCAGCGGCTCCACGATCAGCAACAACGGCACGGCCTCGTCCAGCTTCGACCTCGCGGCGGGTGGCATCGTCGGCGGGAGCCGCGACCTCACCATCACCGACTCGTCGGTGACCGACAACAACATCTCCGGCCTCACCCTGCCGCCGAACCCGTGGCCGCCGACGTCGATGGACTACCAGGGCCTCGCCGGCGGGATCAGCATGACTGCGAGCTCGAGTCCTTTCGGGCTCTCCGCGGTCCGCGGCACGAGACTGCGCGTCACGGGGAACGCCGGAGGGAAGTCAGGCGGCATCTTCGCCGTGTCGCTGGACCTGCGCGACTCGACGGTCGACGGGAACTGGGGCTACACGGTCGGCGGGGCCTGCTGCGGAGCGGCGTGGACCGGGAGTGTCCCCGTCCTGCCGCCGATGACCCTCGACCAGGTTCGCATCACGAACAACCGAGCCGCCCGAGGGATCGGCGGGTTCTACGGCAGCGGGTCCATCGCTCGATCGCTCATCAGCGGAAACACCGGCCTCGTCGGAGGCGGTGACATCGGGCCGGGTGTGAACTCCATCGAGCGTTCGACGATCACGGGAAACGTGGGCGAGGTCACCGGAGGCATCGTCGTCAACAGCGATACGGACTCCAAGGTCGACCTGTTGCTCGACCACGTGACCTTGGCCGGCAACGTCGGCGCCGCCTCGGTGACCCAACCCACGAGCGCCTCCGAGCTCGGCTTCGACCTCGCCAGCAACAGTACAGCCGGCACCGTGACGCTGCGGTCCTCGATCGTCGGACAGCCCGGTGGGAGCGTCCCCGTGTGCGCACTCCAAGCGGTGACCACCGTCTCGCACGGGGCCAACGTGGTCGGCGACGCGTCGTGCCTCACCTCGCCGCAGGCGTCGGACGCGATCGGCGTCGTCAACGACCTCGGACCGCTGGCGAACAACGGCGGGCCCACCCTCACCCGCCTGCCGGCGCCGCACTCCCCCGCCATCGACCGGCAGCCGACCAGCGACGCCAGCTGCAAGGACGACGACCAGCGCGGCATCGCCCGGCCGCAGGGGCCCGGCTGTGACAGCGGCGCCGTCGAGGCGGTCAAGGCCGGCTACCACCCGCTCGCCCCCGAGCGGATCTTCGACACCCGCACCGGTCTCGGCACCAGCCGGCGGCCGTTGGGGCCGGGCGAGATCCGCACCGTCGAGGTCCACGGCCTCACCCAGGTCCCCCAGGACCACGTGTCCGCCGTGGTCTTCAACGTGACCGCCGACCGGCCGACCAACGACAGCCACCTGACCTTCTGGCCGGCCGGCATCCCCGACCCGGGGACGTCCAACCTCAACTTCCCCGCGGGACGCACCATCGCCAACCTCGTCACCGTTCCCCTCGGCGACAACCGCGACGTGCAGGTGCGCAACAACGCCGGCAGCACCGAGGTCGTCATCGACCTGGCCGGCTGGTACGACGACGGCGTCACCGACCCCACCTCGCCGGTCGTGAACCCGGCCTCCCGGGTCGCGGCCGGTCCGATCGCACCGGCGTGCCCCTGCGGCGACGGGTTCACCCCGATCACCCCGGCGCGGGTGCTCGACACCCGGCCCGGGACGACGGTGGGCGGTCCGGCCACGCCGTTCGGCCCAGGTGAGGCGCGCACCGTGCAGATCGGCGGGGTGGGCGGCGTCCCGGCCGACGCCGACGCCGTGGCGGTGAACCTGACGGTCACCGAGACCACGGCCCAGTCCCACCTGACGGCGTGGCCCACCGGCGCGACGGTCCCCGAGGTGTCGAACCTCAACTGGCCGGCCGGCGACACCATCGCCAACCTCGCCATGGTGAAGCTCGGCCCGGGCGGGACGCTGCAGCTGCGCAACAACTCGGGCTCGGCCCAGGTGATCGCCGACGTCTTCGGCTGGTTCCGCAGCGGGGGCGGCGGGCAGCGGTTCACCGCCATCCATCCCGTCCGCACGCTCGACACCCGCTCGGGCCTGACCAGCCCCGACCGCTTCGGGCCGGGCGAGACGCGGACGATCCCGGGCGGCGCACCCGCCGGCGCGGGCGCGGTCGTCCTCAACCTCACCGGCGTGTTCGGCACCGAGACGACGCACCTGACGGCATGGCCGGCCGGCACGCCGCTGCCGACGGCGTCGAACCTCAACCTGCCGGCCGGCATCGTGCGACCCAACGCCGCGGTCACCGGGCTCGCCTCGCCCGGGGCCTTCGACCTGCGCAACAACTCGGGGTCGATCGACGTCGTGGCCGACCTCTTCGGCTACTACGGCTGAGCTGATCGCAGCGGCCATGGCGAGCTGCCCGACCGGCTGACCGCCGTCGGCGACCCCGATGGGATCGATGCCGGCCCCCGACACCGATCCCATCGAGAACGGTGGAAGCGGACGCCGGGTGGCGGCCGGCGCGGCGGACGGCGGGCCGGCGCGGCCCGCTCGACCTTCAGCGGGCGAGGATGAGCAGCGCCATGCCCCCGGCGACGCCGAGCGACGACGCCAGGCGGTGGCGGCCCAGGCGCTCCTGCAGCAGCAGCCAGCCGGCCAGCGCCCCCAGCACGACCGAGGACTCCCGCAGCATGGCGACGTACCCGACCGGGGCGAGCTGGACCGCCACCAGCACCAGGGTGTAGGCGACGGTCACCAGCACGCCGGCGACGGCGAAGCGGCGCCACGACGACGGCAGCGACGCCAACAGCGCAGGCCCCCGTCCCCGCACCAGCGCCCCCACCGAGATGGTGACGGCGGCGACGGGCATCAGGGCGAGGCCGTAGCGCACCCCGTCACCGGAGGCCCGCACACCGGCGGCGTCGATGAGCGTGTACGCACCGATGGCGGCGGCGGTCACCAGGGCCCAGCGGATCGACACCGCCGCAGCGCCCCGACCGGTCAGCGTCACCAGGCTGGTGCCGATCACCACGATGGCCACCCAGGCCAGCGGCGTGAGCGCGTCGCCGAGCAGGGCGACGCCGCCGAGGGCGGCGACGAACGCGCCGCCGCCGCGCGCCAGCGGGTAGGCCATCGAGAAGTCGCCGTGGGTGTAGGCGCGGGCCAGGGCGGTCACGTAGACCACGTGCACCAGGGCCGAGGCGGCGAGGTAGGGCCACGCCGACGCCGCCGGAGGCCCTATGACGAGCAGCACCGGCAGCACCAGCAGCCCACCGGCGAGGAACTGGCCCCAGGCGGCGAGGTCGCGGTCGTCGCTCGTCTTCACGAGCAGGTTCCAGCCCGCGTGCAGGCCCGCCGACGAGAGGGCGAGCACCGTGGCGAGGAGCATGGAAGGGACGGTAGGCGTGCGGGTCCGAGCCCACCAAGGCCGCGACCCGTCGATCGACCCTTCGGGGACCGCGTCCGGCGGCGCGCCGGGGGCCCGGTGCAGCGCCGCCTCGTGACGTGGCGACGACGAGGCCCAGCGACCTCGGGTCCGCGACCCTGGCTCGTCCGCGCGCTCCCGGCGACGTGCTGCGGTCCGGGCGATGGTGGTGGCGGAGCGGTCAGGGTCGGTCCGGGGCTGACCTACGCTGACCGGCGACGCCGTCGGCACGTGGAGCCACCGTGTCAGGGACGAGGAGGCCGGTCATGGCAGCAGACGCAGGAGTGGGGATCAGCGGCATCGGCCAGGTGGCGCTGACGGTCGACGACGTCGAGCGCGCCATCGCCTTCTACCGTGACGTGCTCGGGATGCGGTTCCTGTTCGAGATCCCCGACCAGGGCATGGCCTTCCTCGACTGCGGCGACGGCACCCGCCTGTACCTGGCCCACGTCGAGTCGCCTGCCTTCCGCTCGGACCCGGCCGTCTACTACAAGGTGGCCTCCGTCGAGGCCGCCCACCAGGCGCTCGTCGACGCCGGCGCCGAGATCCTCTCCCCGCCCCACCAGGTGCACCACACCACGACGGTCGACACCTGGATGTGCTTCACGAAGGACCCCGACGGCAACGCCGTCGCCCTCATGGAGGAGCGCCCCGCGAGCTGAGGCCCCGCCTCGACGCCGCTCGCGCGATCACGAGGCGTCCGGCCCCAGGACCCCACGCCATCGAGGAGCCGCTCCGTGGTGACGTCATCCCCCGATGACGAGGCGTCCGGCCGGCGGACCCCACGTCATCGAGACCCCCCGGGCGACACGTGGGGGACCGCGACGCACCGCGACCGGTCACACCAAGGCATCGAGGGGGCCGGGCGGGCCGGTGCGGCAGTACCACTCGTAGCCGTAGACCTCGGCGAAGGTGGCGGGCTCGAGTGACAGGGCCGGGCTGTCGGGCGGCAGCTGGCTGGCGTGCGCAGCCATCGCCGCCCGCTTGGCCTCGAGGGCCGACCGCACGTCGATCGTGAGGTCGACCAGCACGCTCGGCACGCCGAGCGGTGTGGCGGCCAGGCCGAGGCCGGGCGGCTCCTCGGGCACGGGCTCACCCTCGAAGGTCCCCGACAGCAGGTCGATGGCGCGATGGGCCTGCTCGACCACGTGCGTCTCGACGAAGTGCAGGTACTCGCGGTCGACCGTCGCCTCGTAGACGGTGGCCACGCCGGCGAGGCGGGCGGCGGCGTGGCCGACCTGGTGCACCATCACGTGGTCGGGATGGCCGTAGATGCCGTTGTCGTCGTAGGCGACGAGGGCCTCGCAGGCCACGTCGTCGAGCGCCGCCGCCAGCGACTGGGCCGCCGCGTCGACCGCGACGCGGGCGAAGGCGCCGGGCCCGGCCGAGGCGACGTCGAGGCCGGAGTCGCCGTGACCGAGGAAGCGCACCTCGTCGACGCCGAGCAGCTCGGCGGCCGCCGCCGTCTCGGCTTCGCGGTGATCGGCGAGCTCGCCGTCGCCGTGGCGACGGGCCTCGCCGAGCTCACCGCGGGTCGCCACCACGAGCACGACCCGTCGACCGGAGTCGGCGAGGCGGCGCATCGTCCCGGCGGTGAAGATCGCCTCGTCGTCGGGATGGGCGTGGAGGAACACCACCGCCGGCCTCGCCATCGACCCAGGCTAGGCACGCCGCCGGCCTCGATCGCACGGCCCAGGACGGGCCGGCTGCCCAGCCACCACGGACGCGATCGAGCGCCCGGAAGGGCGCGCGGCCCAGCCACCACGGACGCGTTCGGCAACCCGACGGGCGCGCGGCTCAGCCACGGCCGTTGCGGGCCCTCGGTCGGGTCGCGCCCGCCGAAGGGCCCGCCGCCAGCCGACCGAAGCCTCTCGGCCCCCGACCGCCACGGGCGTACGGTCCAGGGGTGACCGACGGGGCGCGGAACTTCTGTCCCGCGTGCGGGCACGCCCTCCCATCGGAGGTCGCCTTCTGCCCGAGCTGCGGGTGGTCGCTCGGCCCGGCACCGAGCGCGGCGTCGGCCGACGCCGGCACGGCGGACAACGCCGACGCGTCGACGTCACCCGGCTCGGGCGATGCCGGCGAGGGCCCGGCGCCGGCACCTCCAGGCTCGCCCGGTGAACCGGAGCCCGACGCCGGAGCCGAGGCCGGACCCGGACGCCCACCTGATGCCGGATCCGAAGCCGACGGGGCTGGAGCCGACGCCGGACCCCTCGCCGAAGCCGGAGCCGAACCCGAGCCAGCACCCGGCCCGCCGCCACCTGCAGCAGGCGTGGCGCCGGCCCCGCTCCCACCCCAGCTGACGACCCCACCCCCGTTCAGCGCACCGCCGATGGCGCCCACCCCCGCCCCCACCGGCGGAGGCGGCGATGGCGGCCATGGCGGTGTCGTGGCGCTGATCCTCGTGCTCGTCGGACTGCTCATCGTCGTCTCCACCGTCGTGTACAGCTCGAGGGAGGGCGGCGACGAGGGCGCCGCCGGCGAGGTCTACCTGGAGGCGGCGAGCGCCACCGGCACCAACCCCTTCACCGAACCCGTCGACCCCACGCCCAGCACCACGGCCGCCCCCGCACCGCCCGCCACGGCCGGCAGCCCGCCCAGCGTCGTGCCCGTCACGCAGCCGACCAGCGGCGTGGCCCCGCCGCCTGGCTCCCCGCCCTACGGCGGCAGCGGCGACGACCGGGTGTGCAACCGCGAGCAGCTGATCACCTTCCTCACCACCTACCCCGATCGAGGCGCCGCCTTCGCCGGGGTGCTCGGCATCGCCGTCGCCGACCTGCCCACCTACGTCCGCTCGTTGCGCCCGACCGTGCTGCTCTACGACACCCGGGTCACCAACCACGGCTTCGCCAACGGGAGGGCGACCACCCTGCAGTCGATCCTGCAGGCGGGCACCGCCGTGCTCGTGGACGCGGCCGGGAACCCCGTGGTCCGCTGCCGCTGCGGCAACCCGCTGACGCCTCCCGCCCCGGTGGCCCGACCGGTGCTGCGGGGGACGCCCTGGCCGGGGTTCAGCCCCACGATCGCGGTGGCCGTGGACAACGGCGTGACCGTGACGGTGGTGATCAACGTGGTCCAGGCGCCGGGCGCCCCGTCGCCCAGCGCGACGTCGTCGAGCACGTCGTCGGTGCCCGCCGGTTCGAGCACCTCGGTGAGCAGCCCGGCGGGCACGGCCGGCGGCGGCGCCGACGAGGTGCGGGCGCGCGTCGAGGCGCTGCTGCGCGGGTGCGGCCTGGACGCCACCGTGCTCGACACCCAGCAGGACCTCGAGCTCCTCGGCGTCTCCACGGTGCGGGCCCGCGTCGACGGGACCGAGATGCTCTTCACCTACACGTCGGCCACCGGGACCCTCGGCGAGGGCGACCGGGCGTCGGCCGACATCGTGGCGCGCTGCGGCTTCGGCTGAGCGCCCCGACGAGAGGAGGCGGCATGCGCCTGATCGCACGTTCCAGGCGGGCGGTGGCGGCGGTGCTCCTGCTCGCCGCCGTCCTCACGGCACCGGCGCTGGCCACCGACCCGGCGGCGGCCCAGGTCGGCGGCGGCTGCTCGGCCACGGTCAACGGCACCGACGCCGACAGCGCCCGCTCGGCCCGCACCGCGGTCGTCGTCGACGAGGGCGAGTCCGTCGTCGTGACCGGCAACGCGCCGGGACCCATCTCCGGCTACGACCTCTACCTGACGTTCGGCCCGATCCGCTTCCCCGCGGCCAGCGGCACCGTCGAGAGCGGCAAGACCTCCTACACCACCACCGTGGACGTCGGCGACTACGCCCGCTACGGCGTCGGCCTGTACCGCGTCGAAGGCGAGACCGTCGGCACGCCGTGCACCGGCTGGGCCTACGTGAAGGTCGTCGGCCCGTTCCCGCTGTTCACCGTGGCCGGCGTCGTGGGTGCCGCGCTCACCCTGGTCGGCCTCGTCGGCATGGCGCTGTCGTGGCCGCGGCAGCCGGCGCCCGCGATCCAACCGAGGCAGGAGGTGCTGTCGTGAAGGGCCATCGCATCCGCGGCGCGATCTCGGGGCTGGTGGCCGGCCTCGGCATCGCCATCCTCCTCCAGCAGTTCGCCATCGTCCCGCTCACCACGCTGGTGCTGGTGGCGTTGCCCCTCGGCATGGCCGTCGTCGGCGTGGGCATCGGCTGGCCCCGGAGCCGGCGCACCACCCCGGCGTGACCCGCCGGAAGCCACGCCGAGGGGACCGGCTGGCACCCACGCCGAGGGGACCGGATGGCACCCCCGTTCCTGTCATGGATCTGCGGGCTCCGGTGCTCGATTCGATGACAGGAACACCGGAGGGAGCGCCGAGTCGGCGCCGGCGAGGGTGGGCCGGCGAGGGTGGGCCGGCGAGTGTGGCGCGACCGTCAGCGCAGGGCGCCGGGTTCGTCGAGCCAGCGGGTGAGGGCGGCGGCCCGGTTGTTGCGCAGGGTGAAGACGTAGGTGACCGCCGTGCGCACGCGGTGCTGGGCCTCGGCGGTGGTGACGACCTGGCGCAGCAGGTAGTCGGCGGCGTCGCCGTGGTCGACCTCGGCGTAGGCGTGCACGGCGAAGTTGGGCACCTCGATGCCGTAGTGGTCGCGCATCCCCTCGTACATCAGCTTGGCGTAGCCCGTGGAGGCGGCGAAGCGCTCCCCCGCCCACCCGAAGGCGGCCAGGCCCTCCTCGTAGGAGCGCCGCATGAAGTACAGCGTGGCGAGCACGGCCCCGAGCGTCTCGGGGATGGGCACGTAGACCAGCAGCTCCTCGTCGGAGATGCCGAGCATCCGGGCCCACTCCACCTTCATGTCGACGTGGTTCCGGTCGCCGGTGAAGCCGGTCTCGTCGGCGAGGTTCTGCAGCCAGTGGTGGAAGTGCTCGCTGGCCTCCATGTCGAGGGCGTCGAAGTCGGGGGCGTTGGCCACCAGCGACCCGAACTCGCCCGTGTACCACTTGCCGAGGAAGTAGTACTCCTTGCAGAAGCGGCGCAGGTAGGCGTCCGACAGCGTGCCGTCGGCGACGTGGTGCCACAGCTGGTTGCGGGTGGTGCAGATCGACTGCTGGAGGCCATCGAGCTCGGCCATGAAGTCGTCGACGGGCAGCACGTCGCGGGTCGTGTGCCGCCGGATGTCCTTGAACTCGCGCACCTCGGTCATGGCCGGAGTGTACGCTGAACCTGACACGAGCGTCAGGTTTGTCGAGGGGCCGCCACGGCGTCCCCGACGGGCCGGTGCTCGGGTCGGGATCCGGGGCCGCGCCGCTCGGCACGACCCCGCTCGACGGGCCAGGATGGGGCCGCCAGACCGGACCGGGAGCACCGGTCCGCCAGGGGATCGGTCCCGGGGGGTGCACCGATGAACGTGGATCTGTACCAGCTGGCGGCGAGCCGGCCGAGGCTGGCCGCCGAGCCCAGCGTCGACCTCGTCACGGCCGAGGTGGTGCGGGGGACGATGGAGACGGTGTGCTTCGAGATGGCCACCTACGTCTCGCGCACGGCCACCACGCCCATCCTCAACCAGTCCAACGAGCGCAACGCCACCATCCTCGACGCCCGCGGCCGCCTCGCCGCCCTGTCGGTCGGCATCCCGCAGTTCATGCTCACCTCGACCCTGCCGGTGCGCTTCGCCCTCGACTTCCTCGGGCCCGAGGAGTTCCGCGAGGGCGACGTGTTCGTGGCCAACGACCCCTACCACGGTGGCGGCCACCTGCCCGACTACAACGTCTTCGCCCCCGTGTTCGCCGACGACGAGGACGGCAACCGCCGCATGGTCCTCATCGCCTCGATCCAGTGCCACCACGGCGACACCGGCGGGGCGGTGCCCGGGGGCTACAACGTCACGGCCAACGACGTGTGGGGCGAGGGCGTGCGCTGGCCGGTGCTCAAGGTCGTCGACGAGGGCCGTGAGCGCCGCGACGTGCTCTACGCGCTGCAGGCCAACAACCGCATCCCCGACTACGTCGGCGACCTGCGGGCCCAGATCGGCGCCGCCCAGCTGGCCACGCAGCGACTCGGCGACCTGCTGGCGCGGTGGGGCGTGCGCACCGTCGAGGAGTCGGTCGACTTCATGATCGACTACGCCGCCGGCCGCTTCCGCGAGGAGGTGGCCGCCTGGCCCGACGGCACCTACGAGGCCGACACGTGGGTCGACCACGACCCGCTCGGCCACCCCGACGTGCACCTGCACGTGAAGGTCACCGTCGACGGCCACGACCTCACCATCGACTTCACCGGCACCGACGACCGCCAGGAGCTGCAGGCCTGGTCGACCTTCGGCAACACCCGCGGCTACACGGTCGGCCAGATCGCCGCCATGATGGACCCGGAGATCCCGAAGAACGAGGGCTTCTTCGAGTCGATCAGGCTGGTGGTGCCCCACGGCTGCGTGCTCAACCCGCCGCCGGGCAAGCCGGTGAGCGCCGGCACCCACCACCCCGGCGCCGAGGTGGGCGAGGTCATCGCCCTGGCCATGCAGCACGTGCTGCCCCACAAGGCCGTGCCCCAGGTCTACAAGACGGGCATCCCGACCGTGATCGTCGGCGTCGACCCGCGCACGGGCCAGGCCTTCACCGACCACTCCGCCGAGGTCTACGCCGGCTGGTGCAACGCCGCCTACGGCATGGACGCCTGGGGCTGCCAGGCCGCGGCCTTCGGCAACCTGTGGAAGGCCACCGCCGAGATCAACGAGTCGCTGTACCCCCATGTGCAGTGGGGCCGCGACTACCGCACCGACTCCGGCGGGCCCGGGCAGTGGCGGGGCCTGTGCGGCAGCCACTACGTGAAGGAGGTGCGGGTCGACGCCAAGGTCTACACGTACGTGGTCGGCATGAGGTACCCGATGCCGGGCATCGCCGGTGGCCACGCCGGCGAGCCCAACAAGCTGACCATCCGCTACGAGAGCGACGACCCCTACGTGGTGGCCCACACCGCCGACTGGGTGCCGATCGGCGCCGGCCAGAAGATCAACTACGACTACGGCGGCGGGGGCGGCTGGGGCGACCCGCTCGACCGCGACCCGCAGGCCGTGCTCGACGACGTGCTCGACGAGTACGTGTCGGTGGCCGGTGCCGAGCGCGACTACGGCGTGGTGCTGACCGGCTCGCTCGCCGACCTCACGCTGGCGATCGACCACGCGGCCACCGAGCGCCTGCGGGCGTCACGTCGGTCCGGGGGCGCCGGCGTCGCACCCCCGCCCGACGGGGCCTTCGGCTCGGTGCCGTGGGAGGAGTGACGATGGCGGGCTATCGCGTCGGCGTCGACGTCGGCGGCACCTTCACCGACCTCATCTGCGTCACGCCGTCGGGCGAGGTCGTGCTCGACAAGACGCCGACCACGATCGAGGACCAGTCGATCGGCGTGATGAACGGGCTCGGCGAGCTGGCCGACCGCTTCGGGCTGGGCCTCGCCGACCTGTGCGCGCAGCTCGACATCGTCGTGCACGGCACCACCACCGCCGACAACACGATGATCGAGATGAACGGCGCGGACGTCGGCCTGCTCGTCACCGAGGGCCACCGCGACGAGATCGAGATGCGCCGGGTCCACAAGGAGCAGATCTGGGACCCGTCGTACCCCGCGCCGCCGCCCATCGCCCGGCGACGGGCCCGCATCCCGATCCCGCAGCGCCACGCCTACGACGGCACCGAGCTGCTGGCCCTCGACGAGGACGCGGTGCGGGCCGGTGTGCAGCGCCTGAAGGCGCTCGGCTGCACGTCGATCGCCGTCATGTACCTCTTCTCGTTCGTGAACCCCGACCACGAGCTGCGCACCCGCGAGATCATCCGGGAGGAGCTCCCCGAGGCCGAGCACGTCTCGCTGTCCCACGAGGTGATGGCCAAGGGCCCCGAGTTCGAGCGGGTGTCGACCACGCTGGTCAACGCCTACGTGGCCCCGAAGATCGCGAGGTACGTGTCGAGCCTCGAGCAGCAGCTGCGGGCGGCGGGGTTCGGTGGCCCGCTGCTCATCATGCAGTCGACCGGCGGCGTCATGCCTCCCGACTACGTGGCCCGGCGCGCGGTGTCGATCCTCGCCTCGGGTCCGACGGGCGGGGTGATGGGCGCCTGCGAGGCCGCCACGCGAGCGGGCGCCGACGACTTCGTCGCCGTCGACATGGGCGGCACCTCCTACGACCTGTGCCTGGTGCGCCACGGCCGCCCCGAGGTCAAGACCGAGTGGAACTGGCGCTACCGCTACTACATCGGGATGCCGATGGTCGACGTGCAGTCGGTCGGCGCCGGGGGCGGCTCGATCGCCCGGGTGCGCCAGGGGGCGTTGCTGGTCGGGCCCGAGTCGGCGGGCTCGTCGCCCGGCCCCGCCTGCTACGGGCGGGGTGGCGACCGGCCCACGGTCACCGACGCCGACGCCGTGCTCGGGTACCTGCCGAGCTCGGGCTTCGCCGGCGGGCGCATGACCCTCGACGTCGCTGCCGCCCGCGCCGCCATCGAGCGCGACGTGGCCGAGCCGCTCGGCATCGACGTGGTCGACGCCGCCTGGGGCATCGAGCGCATCGTGAACGCGAACATGGCGAACGCGACGCGCAAGGTGCTGGCCGGCTACGGCGCCGATCCGCGCGAGCTGGCGATGATCGCCTACGGCGGCAACGGCGCCGTGCACGCCTGGGCCATCGCCGCCGAGCTGGGCATCGGCCGCGTGCTGGTGCCCAAGACCGCGCCGGCGTTCTCGGCCCTGGGCGTGCTGGTGGCCGACTACGTCGTCGACATCATCCACTCGTACGTCGTGCCGCTGTCCCAGGTCGACCTGCAACGGCTCCGATCGGTGATGCGCGACGCCGCCGACGAGGCCGCCAAGGAGATGGCCACGACCGAGCTCCCCGCCGACCAGATCCGCACCGAGCTGTTCGTCCAGATGGCCTACAACGGCCAGAACTTCGACATGAGCGTGCCGGTGCCCGAGGGCACCGACCTCGACGAGGCCGGCCTGCTCGACCTCGCCGGCCGCTTCCACGACCAGCACGAGGCCGACCGCGGCTTCGCCTTCCGCAACCAGCAGCCCGTCGTGCGCGGCGTGCGCCTCACCGCCCACGGGGTGACCTCCAAGCCCGACCACGTGGGCGAGGCCGGCACCGTGCGCGACGCCGCCCAGGCCCGCACCGGCACCCGCCCGGTCCACTTCGGCGACGGGTTCGTCGACACGCCCGTCTACGACGGCACCCGCCTGGCGGTCGGTGCATCGGTGACCGGCCCGGCGCTCGTCGAGGAGCCGTTCACGGTCGTGGCGGTGCCGCCGGGCTCCACGTGCACCCTCGGCGACCACCTCGCCTACGAGCTCGTCCGGGACTGACCCGGCGGGGCCTCCGACACGGCCGAGCCCTTCTCGATGCGATCGGCGTCAGAGGCCGACACCACTGGCATCACGTTCGCGTCGGCGGACCGTTCGGGGCGGCGACCGCCGATCAGCTGAGCCAGAGCGTGGTGAGCCAGGTCTTCGGGCCGAGGGTGGACAGGGAGCCGTTGGCCGCGCCGGGCAGGCCCTGCACCCGCTCGTCGGCGGCGATCATCCAGTTGACCCGGCCGAGCCACAGGTACGCCACGTTCTCGCCGAGCAGCCGGGCCACCGTCTGGTAGGCCTCGTCGCGCACCTTCTCGTCGGTGGTGGCGAAGGAGCGCTTGATGGCGGCGTCGATCTCGGGGTTCTGGTAGCGGGCCACGTTGAGCGACACGCCCTGGTCCTTCACCGACGTCGAGAGCCACCACACCGCGTCGGCGTCGGGGTCGGGGAACCCGAAGTTGCGCCAGTCGGCGGCCTGGTACTGGCCGGTCACGACCTGGGCGATCAGCGCCTGCTGGTCCTTGAAGTCGATGGTCACCTGCATGCCGGCGTCCTGCCACTGCTTCTGCAGCAGCTGGGCCTCGGCCTGGTCGAGCGGGCCGCCGGTGGCGAGGTAGGTGAAGGCGAAGGGCTGGCCCGTCTCGGTCTGGTACTGCTGCACGAGCTGCTTCGCCCTGGCCGCGTCGTGGGCGGGGTAGCCGGTCTGGTCGCCACCGCCGATCTGGCCGGGAGCGAACGGCCCGACGGCGGGGCGGGGCACGCCCTGGTTGACCTCGTTGCGCCAGGCCGCGGAGTCGGTGGCATAGGCCATCGCCTGGCGGGCGACCAGCGAGTCGAAGGGCGCCTTCTGGGTGTTGAGGGTGATCACGTCCTCTTCGCCGTCGCCGTACTCGACGACCTTGAACTGCGGTGACTGGCGCAGCTTCTTCACCTCGTCGGGGCTGTAGACCATCACCACGTCGAGATCGCCCGTCTCGAGACCGGCCAGGCGCAGGCCGCTGTCGGGTATCGGCTTGAACTCGATGCCGCCGAGGTACGGCAGCTGCACGCCGTTGGCGTCGCGCCGCCAGTAGGCGGGCCACCGGTCGAACTGCCACGACTCGTCCTTCACGTGGTTCTTGAAGCGGAAGGCCCCGGTGCCGACCGGCTGGGTGGCCAACGCCGGGTCGTCGAGCATCTTCGGCGAGATGATGTAGCCCACCTGGGTGGTCAGCACGTAGGGGAAGCTCGCCATCGGCTCGCTGAGGGTGAGCTTCACGGCCTGGCCGTCCACGTCCACCTGGGACACCAGCTGCAGGGCGAGCGCCGAGATGGGTGACACCCGCTGCGCCTCGAGGTTGGCCTTGACGATCTGGGGGGTGAGCAGCTCGTCGTCGTGGAAGGCGACCCCCTGCCGGATGCGCAGGGTCCAGGTCGTGAAGTCCGGCGAGGACGAGACCTCCTCGGCGAGGTAGGGGACGATCCGGCCGGCCTCGTCGGTGGTGACCAGCGGGTCGTACACGGCCGAGGCCACGACGTGACCGGCCGACGAGAAGGCGTTGCGGGTGGGGTCCATGCCCTCGGTCTCGGCCTCGATGCCCATGGTGAGCTGGCCGCCGATCTTCGGTGTCGCCTCGTCCGGCGGACCGGAGATCTTGGCGCCGCTGAGGGCGACGTTCGACGCGACGGTTGACGACGTGGTCGATGACGTGTCGGTGTCGGTCTTGGTGCACGCCACCGCGAGCACCGCCACCAGCACGACGACCGCGACGACACCCGTCTGTCGCCGCGCTCCGCCAGGTCCCTTCGAGGTCATCGCCCGTCTCCATCCGCGCCGCGTCCGTGCGGCGCCGCCGTCTCGGGGGGACCATCGGCGCGGGCGTCACGGCGGTTGAGCCCACCGCGCGACAACGTGCCGTTCGGCCCATCGAACCCGGAGCTGCGCCTGGCCCGCGTCGGCGGTGGCGCTCAGCGCAGCAGCAGTCGGACCGCCACGAACAGCCCGATCACGACCACGAGCACCCGCAGCACGACCGGCGGGATGCGACGACCGACCTTGGCGCCGAGCCACCCGCCCACCACCGCCCCCGTGGCGATCGCCAGCACCGCCTCCCAGGCGACCTCGGCGAAGACGATGAAGAAGACGGCGGCGACGGCGTTCACGGTGCCGGCGAGCACGTTCTTCACCGCGTTGGAGCGGATCAGGTTGTCGGGCACGAACACGCCGAGGATGGCCAGCAGGATGATCCCCTGGGCCGCGCCGAAGTAGCCGCCGTAGATGCCGGCGAGGAACACCAGCACGAGCGCCACGGCGCCCACGTCGCGGGCGTCCTCCCGACGGCGGGCCGCCACCCAGCGCGAGAGCCGCGGCTGCACGATCATGAGCCCCACCGCCAGCAGCACGAGGACCGGCACGACCTTGTCGAAGACCGTCTCGGGCAGGCGCAGGAGCAGGAACGCGCCGGTGAGCGCGCCGCACGACGACGCCACCGCCAGCGTGCGGGCCCGCCGGCCCTGACCCTCCAGCTCGCGCCGGAACCCCCAGGCACCGGTGACGGACCCGGGGACGAGCCCGATGTTGTTGGAGACGTTGGCGGTCACCGACGGGTAGCCGACGGCCAGCAAGGTGGGGAAGCTGATCAGGCTGCCCGACCCGACGACGGCGTTGATGAAGCCGGCTCCCATGCCGGCGGCCACCACGGCCACCACCTCCAGCCCGTCCACCGGCCGAGTCTCACAGGCCCGAGGGTGCCGACGTGGCATGGGTTCGGTCGTGCACCGCCAGCGACGCCCGTGATCGTGCCATCCAGCAGCCGCGTGCTCCGTCGGTGGTCGAGGGGTCAGCCGGCGGCGACGACGGTCGGGGTCGTCAGCGCGCCCCGGGTCCGCGACAGGTCGAGGAAGCGGGCGACGTCGGCCATGATCGCGTCGGCACCGGCAGGCGAGTCGAAGAACCGCTCCGTGAAGTCGGCCTCGGTCGCGAACTGCAGCTCGGCCACGCCGTCGACGTCGGCCTGGGGCCACGGTCCGACGTCGACGTCGAGCGCCACCGGTCCGTCGAGCACGTGCTGCACGTACCGGGAGAGCCCGACGTGGTGGCGGCGGGCCAGCGGCGTGTGCCGCTCGGTCCAGTGCTCGACGAAGGCGTCGTGGTCGAGGCCGGCCGCCCGGACCATCAGCGACACCTGCTCGACGCCGTCGGCGGGCGACCCGAGGGCCGCCGACCAGGTCGCCGACACGCACGAAGGCCCGACCGTGCCAGGCGCCCGCCTGGGCGCGCTCACGCGCCGGCGTCGCGCACCGCCCGGGCCCACGTCACGGGTTGGTGCTCGTCGGTGCCCTCGGTGGGGCGCACGACGTCGACCGCGAGCACCACGACGTCGACCAGCGGGGCCACCGCCGGGTCGTCACCGCCGCGGATCGGCCGCTGGTCGTGGTCGGCCGCCAGCACCGTCACCGCGCACGTGGGCAGGCGCCGGGCCGCCTCCCGCGTCCACCACCCGATCACCCGGTCGTGCAGGGAGCGCCGGTCGTCGGCGGTGGCCTCGCGGTCGGCCCGCAGGGCGAGCACCAGGCTGGCCATGGCCCGAGCCTGCCACGGGACGCCCCACCCGTGGACCGCCCCACGCGGCGGGACCACGAACCTGATGGGATTCGTGCCGGGGGCCGACACGGATCCCATCGAGAACGGCGCTGCCCGGGCGGACCCCCGGACGGACCTCGAGTGGACCCAAGGTGGGCCGGGAGCCGCTAGTCGTAGGTGGCCTCGAGCCACCAGGTGCCGCCCTCGACGGCGAGCAGGTGGGCCGAGCCGTCGTCGAGCACGACCTGCAGCCGGGCCCGGCGGCGACGACGCTCGCCGTCCCACCAGCGCTCCTCGCTCGGCCACGGCCCGGCCCAGGCGGTGACGGCACGCGGCGGGCGGCCGGCGAGCGCGACCCGGGCCGGTGGGGCGCTGGCCAGGCCCCGACCACCGACCTGCACCGGCCGACCGGCGACGTCGAGGACCTCGACCGGGACCGGCTCGGGCAGCACCACCGCCGGCGCCGGGCCGGGGAGGCGACCGGGCCAGGGGGCACGCACCGAGTCGGGTCGGGTGGCCGGCCGCTCGGCCGTCAGGTCGACGGCGTGCACCGGCACCAGCGCGAGCTGCTCGGCCGGGCTGCGCCCACCGCGCCACTCGGGCACGGTGACGGCGTCGGGCCCGAGCAGGCCCTGCACCCGGGCCAGGGCCCGGGCGGCCCGGTCGGCCGTGGCCGCCTCGCCACCCCAGAAGCCGAGCTGGCGACCGGTGGCCGGGCCCACGTCGAGCGGGGTGAGCCGCAGCAGGGTGATGCCGGCGGTGGGACGGTCGGCCACCGGGCCGTTGAGCCAGCCGTCGAGCTGCCAGCGCACCCGGTCGGCCACCGCCGCCGGGGTGAGCGCACCCTCGTGGCGCCACCCTCGCTCGTGGGTCTCGCCGTGCTCGGTCTCGGCCCGCACCGCCACCCGGGTGCAGGCGACGGCCCCGGCGACGAGCCGCTCGCCCAGCTCGTCGGCGAGCGCCTTGGCCACGAAGGCGGCGGTGTCGACCCGCTCGGCGGGCGGGTCGAGCTCGGCCTGCACCACCAGGTCGGGGGGTGGGTCGGCGGTGGCCGGTGGCCGCTCGTCGAGCCCCGACGCCAGGCGGTGGGCCTCGGCGCCGAGCAGCCCGAAGCGGGCGACGACGTCGGCGGCATCGAGGGCGGCGAGGTCGCCGAGGGTGCGCAGCCCCAGGCGGACGAGCACGTCGGCCAGCTCGGGGACGCCGAGGGCGGCGACCGGCAGCGGGGCGAGGAACGCCGCGCTCCCACCGGGCGGCACCACCCGCGGCGTGCCCGACGGGTCACCGGGATCGGGGCCGGCACGTGCCGCCAGCCCGGCGGCGAAGGGGCCGTCGGCCACGCCGAGGCGCACGTGACCCGGCCAGCCCCGCTCGGCGAGCACCTCCCCCACGTCGCCCTGCAGGGCCCGCGCCAGCGCGTGGTCACCACCGAAGTAGCGCGACGGCCCCCGGGTGGGGACGGCGCAGGTGCCCGGCTCGGCCACCTCGATGCGGGGGGTGCGACGCTCGACGGCGCGGGCCACCGGCTCGAAGGCGCGGCCCTCGCGATCGAGGTCGCGCTCGAGCACGGCCAGCTCGGGGCACCGGCCCTGGGCCTCGCGGCGGCGGTGCCCGGCGCGCACGCCCTCGGCCCGAGCCGCCGGGGTGCAGGCGATCACCCGGTTGGCCACCACCACCGCGGCGGGCTCGTCGGGGGTGGTCCCGGCGGCCACGACCGGCCAGTCGGGGCACCACACCACGAGCGTGCGCACCGGCACGTCGACCTCGCCTCAGCCCGCCCGCCGGCGACCCGGCGGCTCGACCACCCGCAGGGCGGCGACGGTCGGGGCCGACCGGCCCCCCTCCCCCCGCCGCACCACCGGATCGGCAGCGACCAGCACGGACCCGTCGAGCCCCGGACCACTCCCCTCGCCCCGCCGCACCACCGGATCGGCGACGACCTGCACGGACCCGTCGGGCCCCGGCAGCCACAGGTCGACGACCCGGGGGCGGGCCGCCCGCCGCCGACCGGTGGCCTCGACCCGGACCCGGCGGGCCCGCAGGTGCCCGTGGCCGTCGCCGAGGCCCTCCCAGCCCACCGTGGTGAGGGCCAGGCGCAGGTCGGCCTCCAGGCCGTGGCGGTCACCTCGGTCACCCCGTCCCCCGCCCGCACCCCGGCGGCGGTGGCGGACGGGCGCACGGCCACCAGGACGGTGCCCCGCTCGCGGGCCCGGGCGGCGAGCCGGCGGGCGTCGGCGGCCCGCACCCGCTCGGGCTCGGCGACCACGACGACGTCGAAGGCCCCCACCAGGGCGGCGGCCACCGTGGCCCACACCGCCGGCTCGGGCTCGGCCACGACCGCCACCCGCTCCAGGGCCAGGCCGAGGCCGGCCACGGCGGCGAGCCCGAGCCACGGCACCCCGACCAGCGCGACCCACGACCCAGCCCGGGAGGGACCGGCGGCCAGGGCCAGGGCGAGCGACGTCCCCGTGACGGCCACGGTGGTCCCCCGGACGAGGCCGGCGTCGGGCAGCAGCCCCTCGAGGGCGGTGAGCACCGGGAGGCGGTGCTCCCGGACGAGGCTCACCGGGCGGGCGCGGGCCACCGCCCGGGCGAGCGCCTCGGGATCACCCCGACGGTCGACCCCCCACCGGACCCCGGGACCGGCCTCCGGACCGGTCGACGACACCGCGCCGGCCACCGGACCGACGTGCAGGTCGTCGAGACGAGCGGCCCCCGTGGCACCCCGAACCGGCATGGCCCCAGTATCGAACGGACGTTCGCATCTCCGCAAGGGGAGATCGCACGACCGCCGCCACCCGGCAGGGCAGCAGCGCACCGGGTCCTCGGGTGACGGCGTGGCGCCGGCCACGCCCACCGTCGGCGCCCGCGGTGCAGCGTTAGGTTGCCGGGATGCTCATCACCACCTCCTTCGACCTGCCCGGCTACGAGATCGTCTCGGTCCAAGGTGAGGTGTTCGGCCTCACCGTGCGGGCCCGCAACATCGGCGCGGGTGCCTCGCCGGCTTCCGCGCCATCGGTGGCGGCGAGATCCCCGAGTTCACCGAGCTGCTCACCCAGAGCCGCAACGAGGCGATGGCCCGCATGGTCGCCGAGGCCCAGCGTCGGGGCTCCAACGCCATCATCGCCATGCGCTTCGACTCCGGGGCGATCGGCCAGTGGAGCGAGATCTGCGCCTACGGCACCGCCGTCTACGTCCAGCCCGTCACCGAGATCGCCCAGCAGCAGTTCGAGGCGCTCCAGCGCGAGGGGCCGCTCCCCCACCAGCGGCCCTACGCCCCCAACGTCAGCGAGTGGCAGCCCACGACGGCCGCGCCGGCGCCGGGCGGGCCGCCCGCCGGCACCGTGCCGCCGGGCCCGTCGCCGACCGGGTGACGTCGACGCCCGTCGACCCCGGCCGCCCGCACGCTCGATCCCGGGCCGGCCGCCGCCGCCACGCCCCGGCCGCCGCACCCTCGATCCCGGACCCACCGGCCTCGCACCCACACCCACGCCCCGAGCCCGAGCATCCCCGCGTGTGGGAGACTCGCCGGCGTGAGCGCCGACGCCGTGGACCCGGGCCGGACCGTGCCTCCGGTCGCGGACGCCGAGGGACCGGCCGAGGTGCACCGGGCCCGACGGGAGCCCACGCTGGTGGACCCGGGCGACGTCGACCCGGCGGCCATCGTCGGCAGCCCGCTCGACCGGGTCGACGTCGGCGTGACCCGACGCCTCCCGGCCGGTGCACCGCTGCGAGCCCACCTGCGGGTGTTCCTGCGGGCCTGGCCACCCGCACGATGGCGGCGGTGTTCGTGGCGCTGGTGGCGGCCCGGGTGGCCTTCGGCGACTGGAGCGTGCTCGACGCCGCGGTGCTCGCCGTGCTGCTCGCCGGCTACCCGTTCTTCGAGTGGTTCTCCCACGCCGTCGTGCTGCACAGCCGCCCGCACACCGTGCGGGGTCGCACCGTCTACCTCGGGGTCGCCCGCAACCACCGGGCCCACCACCTCGACCCCGAGAACCCGGCCAAGTCGCTGCCCGACACCACCCGCAACCTCGCGTACCTCGCCGTCGCGGTCGCCGTGCCCACCGTGCTCGTCCTGCACGACGGTGGGCCCCGCCTCACCGTCGGCGTCTTCGCCATCACCGCGCTGCTGACCTACGAGTGGACGCACTACCTGGTCCACTCCACGCACAAGCCCCGGGGACGACTGCTCAAGGCGCTGCGCCGCCGTCACCTGCTGCACCACTACCGCGACGAACGCCGGTGGTACGCGGTGGCGGCCTTCGGCGCCGATGCCGTGCTGCGCACGGGCGGCGACCCGACCGCCGTGCCCGTGTCGCCCACCTGTCGCACGCTCGGCATCGACCTGCCGGGCTGACGAACGCTCCCGCCGAGCGCGACGCCGATCGGTGGGTCGGCGGCTCGCGGCCGATCCGTCGACCGCGAGGCGAGCGCGGCCGTCAGCCGCGGGCGGCGTCGAGCAGGCGCTGCACCGGGTCGAGGTTGAACGGATCGCCCCGTCCCAGGATCACGTGCTGGACCCCCGCTTCGAGGAAGTCGTCGAGCTGGTCGAGCTCGGCGGGGTCGTTGATCGACACCGTCCGCTCGATCTCGCCCGGTCGCCCCACCTGCTCGCACCACTCGTCGAGCACGTCGTTCTTGTGCGACCAGCTGTCGGGCGGGCCGAAGGCGTTCCAGGCGTCCGCGTACAGGGCGACGAGGCGCAACGTGACCTTCTCGCCCGACCCCCGATGAGGATGGGCAGATCGCCGAGCGGCGGTGGGCTCAGCTCCTCGACCCGCGTGCGGATCCGCTGCAACGAGGCCTCGAAGTCACGCAGCCGCGAGCCGGCCGTGCCGAACTCGTAGCCGTACTCCTCGTAGTCGCGGTCGAACCAGCCCGACCCCACGCCCAGGTAGGCCCGGCCGCCGCTGAGGTGGTCGACCGTGCGGGCCATGTCGGCCAGCAGATCGGGGTTGCGGTAGGAGGAGCAGGTCACGAGGGTGCCGATCTGGGCGTTGGTCGTGTCGGCCGCCATGGCCGCCAGCAGGCTCCACCCTCGAAGTGGGTGCCCTCGGGCGCCGAACAGCGGGAAGAAGTGGTCCCACACCCAGATGCTGTCGACGCCGAGCTCGTCGAGCGCCTGCCACGCCTCGCGCAGCGCCAACGTCGTCGTGTGCTGCGGCCACAGCTGCACACCCACCTTGCACCTGGCCATGCGGTCCTCCTCGATCGATCATCCCACGGTCGCACGCGGGCACGCTGCGGTGGTCACCTCGACGGCGGCCGCCGGCGCCGCCCCGGTGGCGTCGCCGTCACCGACCGGCCGCGACCGAGCGCGACGAGCCTCGCTCACCACGTGGACCACCGCGCCGATCTCCGCGTCCGCCTTCGGACCGCTCCCGGGGCCTGCCACGTCGGCACCCTATCCGCCGCGGTCACCCGACGGAGGCGGCCGCCGCCTTCGACTCACGGGGCAGCAGGGCGGCGGCGACGAAGAAGCAGACACCGCCCCCGAAGGTGCCGGCGTTGGCCAGGGTGGCGTTGGCCAAGGTGCCGGTGTCGGGCACGACGTAGGCGCCGACGGCCGAGAGCCCGAACAGCACCGAGCCGACGAGGTTGAGCACGGCGATGCGCCACCCGAGCCGCTGCGCCCGGTCGCGCTCGGCGCGGGGCGCCCCGCTCTGGGCCTCGACGAAGGCGAGCAGGCTCGACAGGAGGAAGCAGATCGACCCGACGGCGTCGGGGGCCCAGACCCGCAGCTCCTCGGCCCGCAGGCCCGGTACGGCCCGCACGGCGGCGAAGGTGGTGACGTTGAAGGCGATGGTGCCGACGAGCTGGATCAGCGCCGCCCACCAGTCCATGCGCCGGGGCTCGAGCGCGACGGCCGACCGGGGGCCGTGGTCGAGGACCGGGGTCCCCGCCGTGCGCCGCACGTTGGCGGCCTCCAGCCACTGCAGCGTGCCCGCCGAGGTGAAGAAGATCGACCCGATGAAGTAGGTGACGGCGTCGGCGGTCAGCCCGACGGCCGACACGTACGCAGGGATCGGCCCCACGACGAAGCAGGCGCTGCCGAGGCAGAACAGCACGGCCAGCCACCGCGAGACGCGGCTGGCCGTCGGCGCCGCCGCCGACGGCCGGCTCGGCTCGAGCGCGGTCCTCGCCTTGCGGTGCTCACGGGTCGACAGCGAGAAGATCGAGCCGTCGGGCCGGCGCCAGCGGGCGCCGGTGACGAACGGCCCCAGTCGACGGACGTCGAGCAGGTCCCATCCGTCGGGGACCTCGGGCAGCTGGTGGCGGTGCCGATCCAGGTGGGCCACGCCGCGTCCCTCTCGCGATCGACGAGCCGCGAGCACTCAGTCGGCGGCAGCGCCCTCGGGCAGCGTGGGCACGACACCGTCGCGGTAGTAGGTGTAGAGATCCTCGACGATCTCCTTGATGCCCTGCGGGGGCGCACCGTCGGCCAGCTGCACGGTGATGATGTTGGCGTAGACGTGCACGCTGGCGATGCCACCTCGGGCGAACAGGCGCCGGGCCAGCTCGTCGGCCGGGGTGGCTCCGGTGGCATCGTCGGCGGAGCGGAAGAGCTCGTGACCCATGCCGGTGAGGGTGCGGTTCGTCTCGAACCGCAGGACGCCGGGGAGGCTGGAGGGCTTCTCGATGACGGTGACGGGCTGTCCCATAGGCGGCGCCGAGCCTACCGGCCGGTCAGCGCCGGCGGCGAAACCGCCATCGCCCAACCGGCCGACCGATCACGCGCTCCAGCACCCGAGACGTCAGCCGGAACCGACGAGCGTGCGGTCCGAGGCGGCGGCGCGCTCGGCCGCGGCTCGGCCGGCGACGCCCAGCGTCACGAGTGCCAGCGCGATCGAGACCACCCCCAGCACGGCGTGCACGACCTTGAAGGGCACGTCGTGGTCGGCCACCAGGATCATCGGGACGCGCACCACCCACACCGCGATCGTCCACACGCCGAAGGCCCGCAGCAGCAGGACCTCACCGGGGGTGGGCAGCCCGCGACGGCGTCGGGCGACCACGACCGCGACCGCGGCGGCCGGTACGAGCAGCGACAGCGACAGCACCGTCGACCCGACCTTGCCGGCGGTCGACAGGCCGGCGTCGCCCCAGGCGTTGGCGATGCGGGTGCACCAGACGTAGGCCGTCCAGACCACGAAGGCCACCACGGGCCACCACCGGCGATCCATCGACGCCGACCGTACCGGCGCACCCCACCCGACCACCAGCCACGCCACCGAGCAGCCCCACCCGAGCCACCGTCGGGCCTGCACCCACCTGCGGCGTCGACCACCGTCCGGCGGTCGCTCCCGCCGAGTGGTCCACCGGTCCGCCCGGCGGATAACTTGACCGAGCAGTCAAGTACGCCGCCAGGGGGGACCACCGATGGCCGACACGCCGACGCTCGACGAGTTCCAGACCGAGGTCACCGCCTTCCTCGACGCCAACGCCGGGCGCAAGGAGGACGACACCAAGCCCTTCGTGTGGGGCGAGGGCTCCGACGACGTGGCGCTGTTCGAGGAGGTCGACCGCGAGCGCGAGCAGCAGGCGCTCGTCGAGGCCCAGGCCTGGCGGGCCAAGCGCTTCGACGCCGGCCTCGGCTGGATCACCGGACCGGCGGAGTACGGCGGGCGGGCGCTGCCCTCGGCCTACGAGCGCGCCTACCAGTCGCTCGAGGCGCGCTACGAGACGCCCGACATGGGGTTCTTCGGCATCGGCCTCGGCATGGTGGCGCCGACGATCCTCGCCCACGCCACCGACGAGGTGAAGGACGCCTACCTGCGCAAGATGTACCGGGGCGACATCGTCGGCTGCCAGCTGTTCTCCGAGCCCGGTGCCGGCTCCGACCTGGCGTCGCTGCAGACCAAGGCCGAGCGCGACGGCGACGAGTGGATCATCACCGGGCAGAAGGTGTGGACCTCGGGCGCCCACTACTCCGACATCGGCGAGATCATCTGCCGCACCGACCCGGACCTGCCCAAGCACAAGGGCCTCACCGGCTTCGTGGTGGACATGAAGGCGCCCGGCGTCGAGATCCGCCCGCTGCGCCAGATGACCGGCGGCGCCAACTTCAACGAGGTGTTCTTCACCGAGGTCCGCGTGCCCGACTCGCACCGCCTCGGTGACGTCAACCAGGGCTGGACCGTGGCGCTCACCACGCTGATGAACGAGCGGGCGTCGATCGGGGCCGGCGGCGCCGGGGGCATGGGCCTGTCGAGCCTGACCCGGCTCAAGGAGATGGTGCGCCACTTCGGCGTCGACCAGGACCCGATCGTGCGCCAGCACCTGATGGACGTCTACATCGGGTTCCAGGTGGCCAAGTACAACAACCAGCGGGCGATGGACAAGATCAAGGCCGGCCAGCTGCCCGGGCCCGAGATGTCGATCGCCAAGCTGTCGCTCACCAACAACCTGTGGCGCACCGCCAACTTCGTGGCCGAGGTGCTCGGCCCCCGGCTCCAGGCCGACACGGGCGAGTGGGGCACCTACGCCTGGCACCAGCTGCTGTGCGGCGTCCCGGGCATGAAGGTGGCCGGCGGCACCGACGAGGTGATGAAGAACATCGTCGGCGAGCGGGTGCTCGGCCTGCCCAAGGACCCCGGCATCGACGCCAAGACCCCGTTCAAGGACATGCTCAAGAGCTGACGCTGGCGGCCGGCGGCCGTGCACGTCCGCGGCCACCGAGACGTTCAGGCCACCAACCACCCCCCCGGGCGCCCACCGCCTGAACGTCCGGACGGTCGCAACCGGTGCACCGACCGACCGCGGCGGGCCGATCAGGGGCGGCGGCCGACGAGGTCGAGCATGCGCACCTGCAGCGGTGCGTCCTCGGGCACGTCGCCGCTGGGGCCGTCGCCGAACATGCCGATCTGGCCGATGATCGGGGCCAGCGGCTGCAAGCCGTCCCACACCTCCTGCACCAGGTCGGCGTCGAGGGACTCGTCGGCGCCGATCGCTCGGGCGAGGTCCCAGGCGTGCAGGGTGAGATCACCGATGCGGAAGCCGATGATCTGCGCCGCGGGCATGTCACCCGCCGGGTGGTGGCACGTGCGCTCGAGGGCGCCGTCGGCGCGGAAGGCCTCGAGCTGGGCCTGGGCGGCGGCGACGAAGGTGGCGACGGGATCGTCACCGAGGTCGACCCCGGCGAGCAGGCCGAGCGCCTCGTCCCGGCTCGCCCCGTCGAGCAGGGCCACCGACATCCGGTTGCCACCCACGACGTGGCGCACGAGCTCGCGCACCGTCCAGTCCTCGCACGGCGTGGGCACGTCCCACTGGTCGTCGCGCACGGCGCGCAGCCGCCGCTCGAACTCGGCGGCGGCGACGGTGAGGGCGTCGAAGTGCTCCATGGGCGCAGCGTAGGCGCCGACGCGCCGGCCCGATGCACTGGACCCGATGCGCCGGCCCGTTCCTCCCCCTCCGATCCAGGCCGCCCGACGGCGGCGGCCGCGAGCATGTCAAGATACCCTTGACATTTCCGCCATCGCCGGGGACGATGGCGGGCATGGACGACGCCGAGCTCTCGTGCAGCTTCTGCCTCCGAACGGCGCGGGAGGTCGACCGTCTCCTCGCCGGCGCCGCCGGGCACATCTGCGACGCCTGCGTCGCCGCCTGCGACCGCATCCTGGCCGACCCCTCGGTCCCGTTCCCGTCGATGTCGGCGGAGACCGACGAGTCCCTGCTCGCCCGCCTCCCCGCGGCCGACCGCAACGTGGCGGCGGCCGACACCGGCCTCCGTGGGCTCGTCGACCTCCTGCGCGGCCGGGACGTGAGCTGGGCCCGCATCGGCGAGGCCCTCGGCGTCAGCCGCCAAGCCGCCTGGCAGCGCTTCGCCTGATCGGTCTGCCCGGCGTCTGCCGCACCGACGCCGCGGCCGCGCCCCCGACGCGAGCCGAGCAGCACCGGCGAGCTGGTCGCACCCGCCACATCGCAGACGAGAGGTCCGTCGAACAGGGCCGGGCCGACCGGAGCGCGGCACCGCCTCGTCGGTGTCCCCGAACCGGGCGAGACCGCGCCGGGGTGGCGGGCAGGGAGGTCAACCGAACAGCGAGAGCTGCGGGTCGTCCGGCTCGGCCGGGCGGACCCTCGGGATGCCCGTCCACGGGATCGACTCCATGAACACCCAGGAGCGGCGGTGGATGCTCGTGGGCCCGTAGGCCTGGAGGGCCGCCTTGTGCCGCGGGCACGGATAGCCCTTGTTGAACTCGAAGTCGTAGCCGGGGAAGTGCTCGGCCTCGGCCCGCATGACCCGGTCCCGGCTGACCTTGGCCAGGATCGACGCCGCCGCGATCGACACGCAGCGAGCGTCGCCCTTGACGAGCCGGGTGACGATGCCGCCGCCCACGAAGTCCCAGCTGCCGTCGAGAAGCACCCGGTCGGGGGTGACGCCGAGGCCGTCGAGGGCCCGCCGCGCCGCCAGCTTCTGCGCCGCGGACATGCCGAGCTCGTCGCACTCGGGCTGCGACGCCGCCCCGACGGCCCAGGCGTCGCACCAGGCCGCCACCTTGTCGAACACCGCCTCGCGCTCGGCCTCGGTGAGCATCTTCGAGTCGCGCACCCCGACGATCCGGCGGTCCTTCGGGATCACCGCAGCGCCGACCACCAGCGGGCCCGCCCACGAGCCCCGGCCCACCTCGTCCATCCCGACCACGACGTCGAAGCCCTCGGCCCACAGCTGACGCTCGGCGTCGCGGGTGGGCGCCTGGGCTCGCAGGGCGGCGCGGAGGCGGGCCATCGCCGACGACCGTACCGGAGCGCCCCACCCCACCCCCACACCGCCGTGGCCGCACCCGGTCGGCCTGGTCGGCTCGGCCGGCGGTCGACCGGTCCGAGGCCCGAGTGGCGAACTAGCGTCGGATCCATGGCCGAGACCGCCCCCGCCACCACCGACCACGAGCTCGCCATCGCCGCGCTCGACCTCGCCCGCCTCGGCGCCCGGCACACGGCGTCGTTCGGGCGCACGACGGCGCGGCGGGCCGTCGAACGAGGACGTCGACTCGGTCGCCGTGCCCGACACGAGGCCCGCCACCGGCGGCCCGAGCTGGTCGAGCGGCTCCGGGAGACGGGCTGGTCGGTCTGGTCGAACGAGTCCCGCTGGTCGTTCGCCTCCGTGCGCTCGCAGGGGTCGATGTGGTCGGTGCTGTCGCTCTGGTCGTTCGGCTCCGTCGGATCCGCCGGCTCGGTGGGCTCGCTGGTGTCGATCGGCTCGGCCGGCTCCGTGCTGTCGATCGGCTCGGCCGGCTCGATCCTGTCCATCGGCTCCGCCGGGTCCGTGCTGGCCATCGGCGGGGTCAACCAGCGCCCCCGCTGGCTGCAGGGCGACGAGGCCGCCGAGACCAGCCCGGCGCTCGCCCTCGTCAACAAGGGCGGCACCGTGCTCGGCGCGCTCGCCCTGGCTGCCGCCGTCGCCCCTCGCCGCTGACACGACTCGCTCGTGCGCGCCACCACGGAGGCGGACCCGCGCCCGTCGCGCCGACCGGTGCGAGACGCCCGACGATGACCGCGCGCCGCCGGCTCGCCGTCCTGGTCCCACCCTCGGAGGGGAAGGCACCGCTCGGTGGCGGGCGACCTTGGGACCCGGCGTCGGGCCCGTTCGGCCGGGCCCTCGGCGACCGCCGCCGAGCCGTCGCCGAGGCGCTGGCGGCCATCGGCGGCGGCGACGCCAAGCTGCTCGGCGTGCGCGGCCCCGAGCTCGACCGGGCGCAGCTGGTCAACCGCCACCTGCTCGGCGCCCCCACGCGGCCGGCGTGGCGGCGGTTCACCGGCGTGGTGTGGGACCACCTCGACGTGGCATCGCTCGACCGGGCGACCCGCGCCCGGGCCCGGTCGTCGATCCTCGTCGTGACCGCGCTCACCGGCGTCTCGGCGCTCACCGATCCGATCCCCGACTTCCGGCTCAAGCTCTCGGTCCGCCTCGGCGACCTCGGGCGGCTCGACCGCTGGTGGCGCGACGACCTGTCGGCGGCCTTGAACCGCCGGCTGCGGGGCCGGCTGGTGATCGACCTGCTCCCCGACGAGCACGCCGCAGCCTGGGAGCCGACGCCCGACCGCTACGACCTCCGGCGCGTCCGGCTGGTCGACCAGAACGGCCGCGTCGCCGGCCACACCGGCAAGGCGGCCAAGGGCCGCCTCGTCAGGGCGCTGCTCGAGGCCGACCCCGACGACCCCCGCAGCGTCGACCGAGTGCTGCGACGCTTCGAGCACGCCGGCGTCCGCGCCGAGGTCACCATCCCCGCCACCTGACCCACCGGCGCCGAGCCCGTCACCGGCGCCGTCCACGGGGCGCGAGCGCGAGGCCGTGCCTGCCGCGCCCTTGCCGCCGCGCTCCCCGGTGGGGGCGGGGACACCGCGCCGCACGCGTCCAGCGGCGAACGGGCGGCCGCCGCGATCAGGTGGCCCTCACGGCGGCGGGACCGGGCTCGATGGCGCCGACAACGGTGAAGCCGGCGTCGACGAGCGCGGGCACCGCTGAGGGATCGGCGGCGGCGAGCAGGCCGCCCGAGGTCTGGGGGTCGAAGCCGAGCGCTTCGTCGGCGGCGGACACCCCCGGCGCCACCTCGAGGTGGCCCTCCAGGTAGGCCCGGTTGCGGGGGTCGCCACCGGTGCGGGTGCCCGCCGAGGCGGCCTCCCGGGCGCCCGGGTAGGCCGGGACCGACGCCAGGTCGAGCACGACCTGCACACCGGAGCGCTCGGCCACCTCCCAGCCGTGGCCGAACAGGCCGAAGCCGGTGACGTCGGTGGCGGCGTGCACGGCGTCGCCGAGCGCCACCAGCGCCTCGGAGGCGGCTCGGTTGAGGCGGCGCATGCCGGCGACGGCGGTGGCCTTGTCGGCCTCGGAGCCCGCCGCGAGGACGATGCCCGTGCCCACCGGCTTGGACAGCACGAGCACGTCGCCGGGCCGGGCCCCGCCCTTGGTCAGGATCCGGTCGGGGTGCACCAGCCCCTGCACGGCCAGGCCGAAGATCGGCTCGTCGGAGCGGATGGTGTGGCCGCCGGCCACCGAGCCGCCGGCCTCGGCCACCACCTCGGCGGCGGCCCCGAGGATGGCGGCGATGGCCTCGCGGGGGAGGCGCTCGGGGAAGGCCGAGATGTTGATGGCGATGGCCACCCGCCCACCCATGGCGAACACGTCGCTCAGGGCGTTGGCGGCGGCGATGGCACCGAAGTCGGCCGGGTGGTCGACCAACGGCGGGAAGAAGTCGGTGGTCGACACCAGGGCGACGTCGTCGCTGATCTTGTAGACGGCGGCGTCGTCGAAGGGCGCCAGGCCGACGAGCAGCGAGGAGTCGAGGCTCGAGCCGAGCGACGAGACGAGGTCGCCGAGCAGCGACGCCCCCCACTTGGCGGCGCACCCGCCACACGAGGTCCACTCGGTCAGTCGCAGGTCGGCCAGCACGTCGGTGGCATCGGGTCGCACCGCAGTCATGGCCGGCAGGCTACCGGTCGACCGGGTCCCCTCCCTCGGACGAGACTGGGGCCATGTCCACGGGCAACTCGGTCCACCGCTACCGGACCACCTGCCGCTGGGAGGGGTCGACGGCGGTCGGCTACGAGGCCTACGACCGGCGGCACGTGGTGACGGCACCCCCGGCGGAGACCGAGCTCGTGCTCTCGTCGGACCCCGCCTTCCGCGGCGAGCCAGCCCTCGTGAACCCCGAGCAGCTCGTCGTGGCCGCCGCCTCGTCGTGCCAGCTGCTGTCCTTCCTCGCCGTGGCGGCGCGCGCCCGCATCGACGTGGTCGCCTACGACGACGAGGCGGACGCGGTGATGCCCGAGGACGACCCGCCGGTGCGGCTCACCCGCATCACGCTGCGTCCCCGCATCACGATCCGGCGCCGAGACGGACGCCCGACCGAGGATCGGGTCCGCCGCCTGGTGGCGGTCGCCCACCGCGAGTGCTTCATCGCCAACAGCCTGCGCACCGAGGTCGTGGTGGAACCGACGGTGGTGTTCGGGTGAGACTGACGCCTGGATGACGGCCGGACCGGCCGTCACGTGTCAGGGGTGTGAAGCGTGAGCGACGGGACGGGGAACGAACCACCGCGCGCCTCGGACGACGCGGCGCGACGTGGTTCACTACCCGGGGGCGGAGCGGCGAGCGAGGGCTCGCCGGATGCGACCGAGGAGCCCACCGTGACCGTCATCGACGAACGACGAACATCGTCGGACCCAGACCCCGACGACGGCGGCCGACTCGAGCCCGGCACCAAGATCGAGGTGCGCTCCACGCTGGAGCGGCGCTGGGGTCGTGGCTTCGAGGTGATCGAGGCCACCGACCGCGGCTACCGGGTCCGCCGCCTCACGGACAACGCCGAGCTACCGGGCGAGATCGCCGCGCGCGACGTGCGCAAGGAGCGCAAGCGCGGCACCTGGTGGTACTGACCGCACGACCGCCGTCCCCCCTCGCGTTCTTGTCATCGATCCGAGCGCAGGAGCACGCCGATCGGTGACCGAAACGCCGTTCGGGCGGCGGTGGGTCAGCCCTCGCGTCCCTCCTGCAGGGTCCGGATGAGGTCGTCGACCTCGATGGCCACCAGCGTGCGGGTCTTGAGCGTCCCCCGGGACGTGAGCTCGGTGGCGATGCGGGCCATGGTCAGCTCGTCGGGCGCCTCGATGATGGTCACGAAGTCCCACTGGCCGAGCAGGGCGTACTGGTGCAGCACGTGGCCCCCCATGGCCTCGACCTCGCCGTTGACCTGCTTGATGCGCTCGGGCTTCTCCCGCAGCGTCGCCGACCCGTCCGGCCCCAGCGTGGACAGCATCACGAACTTCGCCATGAGCTCAACCTAGTTGGTCGGCGACGCGGTGTCGCTCAGGCGGGCGATGGTCTCACGCTCGGCGTCGTCGGCCGGCGTCGACAGGAAGGCCTCGACGATCTCGCCGGCGACCTCCTCGGAGGTGAGCCGCAGCCCGAGGGCGACGACGTTGGCGTCGTTCCAGCGCCTCGCACCCCGCGCCGTCTCGGCGTCGGTGCACAGCGCCGCCCGCACGCCCGGCACCTTGTTGGCGGCGATGGACACGCCGGTGCCGGTCCAGCAGCACACGACGCCGACGTCGGCCTCGCCCGAGGCGACGGCCTCACCGACCCGGCGCCCCACGTCGGGCCACGGCTCGTCACGGGCGACCACGGTCACCTCGTGCCCGGCGGCGGCCAGGCGGGTCGGCAACCCGTCGCTGACGGCGTTGGGCTCGTCGACGCCGAAGGCGATGCGCACGGCCGGTCAGCGTAGGGCTCCGCTCGGTCGGGCGCCGCCGGCGGCGGGGCGACCGCCGTCGCGCGCGGCGACAGGGCGCACCGAGCGGCGTCTGCCGCCGACGAATCCCGGGGCCCTCCGCCGACCGGTGTGGCGGCGGGCGGCGCCTCGAACCCACGCCTACGCTCGCCGGCATGGCCCGCGACGTGGTGATCGTCCCGCACACCCACTGGGACCGCGAGTGGTACCTGCCGTTCCAGACCTTCCGCCTGCAGCTGGTCGAGCTGGTCGACGACCTCCTCGAGCTCATGGACGCCGACCCCGGCTACGCCCACTTCCAGCTCGACGGCCAGATGGCGGTGGTCGACGACTACCTCGCCATCCGCCCGGAGCGCGGGCCCGATCTGCGTCGGCTGGCCGCCGGTGGCCGGCTGTCGATGGGGCCCTGGTACATCCTCATGGACGAGTTCCTCGTCTCGGGCGAGACGATGGTGCGCGACCTGCAGCTCGGCCTCGAGGCGGCGGCCGGCTTCGGCGGGGCGATGCCGGTGGGCTACCTGCCCGACATGTTCGGCCACGTCGCCCAGATGCCCCAGCTGCTCGCCCAGGCCGGCTTCGGTGACGCCGTGGTCTGGCGGGGCGTGCCCGCCGCGGTGGATCGCGACGCCTTCACCTGGGTGGCGCCCGACGGCTCGTCGGTGCGGGCCACCTACCTGCTCGACGGCTACGGCAACGGCGCCACCCTGCCCGACGACGCCAAGGAGCTCGTCGCCATGGTCGACCGGTTCGTCGAGCGGTTCGCGTCGTTCCTGCCCGAGGAGGGGCCGATCCTCTGGATGAACGGCACCGACCACCTGCGCCCGCAGCCGTGGCTGGGCCGGGTGGTGGCCGAGGCCAACGACGCGCAGGACCGCTACACCCTGCGGGTGGGGTCGCTGGCCGACTACGTGGCCGCCGCCACCGCGTCGGACACGACCACCGGCGAGCGGTCGCTCCCCCGCTGGCAGGGTGAGCTGCGCTCGGGAGCCCGGGCCAACCTGCTCATGGGCGTCGGGTCGAACCGCGTCGACGTCAAGCAGGCCGCCGCCACGGCCGAGCGCAGCCTCGAGCGGGTCGCGGAGCCGCTCAGCGCCCTGTTCCTGCCGGCGGAGCGCTGGCCCGCCGCCTTCCTCCGCGAGGCGTGGCGGGAGGTCGTGCGCAACGCGGCCCACGATTCGATCTGCGCCTGCTCGATCGACGAGGTCGACGCCGCCGTGCTGCACCGCTACGCAGAGGCGACCCGCATCGCCGAGGGCCTCACCGATCGGGCCGTCGGCGCCCTGGCCCGCTCCTTCTCGTTCGAGGGCACGGTGGCGGTGAACCCGACGGCCCGACCCCGCTGCGGCCTGATCGAGGTGCGCCGACCGGGCCACGACCCGATCCCCGGCACCCAGGTGCGCAAGCTCGGCGGTGGCGACCTCGTGTCCGACGGCATCACCCGGGCCGACGTCGCCACGCTGGTGCAGGCGGCGCTCGACAACATGCCCGAGCTGCACGACGCCGAGGTCGTCGTCGACGAGGACGGCGTGCTCGACGTGCGCCTCTTCCACGACCCGGCCGCCGCCACCGGTCGCTACCGCGGACCGGCGCGCGACGAGGTGAACCTGGCCGCCGCCGAGGCACCCGACGCACCGGCCCGCCTCACCGTCCGCACGCCGCCCTCCCAGAAGGTCCTGGCGCTGGCCGCGGACGTGCCCGGCTTCGGGTGGGCCCGCTGGGAGCCGGCCGAGATCGACGAGCTCGGCGTCGCGCCCGTGACCGTCGACGAGGCCGGCGGTGCCACCGGTGGGCCGCAGCTGGCGAACGGCCTGGTCACCGTCGACGTCGATCCCGCCGACGGGTCGTTCTCGCTCGCCGGCTCGGCGGGCCTCGGTCGCCTCGTCGACGACGGCGACACCGGCGACACCTACAACTACAACCCGCCGACCGGCGACGCGGTGGTCGATCACGCCGACGCCGTCGAGGTCCGCGTGACCGAGGCCGGCCCGTTGCGGGCCCGGGTGGAGGTCGTGCGCACCTACCGCTGGCCCTCCCACGCCGCCGGCGGCGCCCGCACCGGCGAGGTCGAGGTGCCGGTCACGACCGTCGTCGAGGTGCAGGCCGGCTCGCCGCTGGTGCGGGTGACGACCGAGCTCGACAACCGCGCCCGCGACCACCGCCTGCGCGCCTGGTTCCCGCTCCCCGAGCGGGCCGCGAGCTCCCGAGCCGAGTGCGCCTTCGCCGTGGTCGAGCGAGGCCTGGCCGCCGAGGGCGGACCCACCGAGCGGCCGTTGCCGACCTACCCGTCGCGCCGGTTCGTCCTCGCCGGCGGGCTGACCGTGGTGCACGACGGGCTGCTCGAGTACGAGCTGGTCGACCTCGACGGCGAGCCCGGCGCCGAGGAGACCACCGCCGGCGCCCTCGCGCTGACGCTGCTGCGCGGCACCGGGCGCATCTCCCAGGGCCCGATGGCGTACCGACCCCTGCCGGCGGGCCCGACCACCCCCACGCCCGCGGCCCAGCTGCCGGGGCGACACGTCCTGCGCTATGCGCTGCTGGCCGGCGACGACGTCGCCGCCGCCTACGCCGCGGCCGACGAGGCGTTCACGCCGCTGCTCGCGGCGAAGGCCACCGCCGCCGGCCACCGCACCGACGAGCGCGGCAGCGCCCTCACCGTCCACGGCGCCGAGGTCTCCGCCGTCGTGCGGGAGGGGGGCACCCTGACGGTGCGGGTGTTCAACCCGTCGGACCACCCGACGAGGGTGACCATCGAGGGTCGGCACGGCTGGCTCGTCGACCTGCGCGGCAACCTGGTCGACGAGCTCGGGGAGGCCTTCGAGCTCGGCCCCTGGCGCATCGCCACCGCCCGCCTCGCCGACGACGCCTGACCGCGCCGGCAGGCCGTGGCCGCGGCCGCGCAGCCGGCGGACGTCCCGCGAGCGGCGACCACCGTGGCGCTCGATCGCGGGAGATCCGGAGCGAACCGCGACGTTCGGCGGAGACGCGGGGCACGGCGGCGCCGCGTGGTCAGCGCACGAAGGGCAGGGCGGTGCGGATGCGAGAGGCGATGGGGTGCGGGCGCTCGGCGACGAGCTCGTCCATGGTGGCCTGCATGCGGCCGAGGATCTCCTCGTAGCAGTGCTGCACGACGGCCTCGTCGGTCGCCGCCTCGGGGCCGAAGCCGCTCCAGTCGAGCGGCTCGCAGACCTTCACCGTCACCTTGGCCGGCATCGGCAGCGTGGGCAGCTGCACCGGGGCGATGCCCCACGGCGGGCCGGCCACGAACGGGAAGATGTTGATGCGCAGGCGGTCGAAGCCCACCGCCCTCGCCAGGTTGTCGCCCCGGGTCAGCACGAAGATGGCGTCGTGGCTGCCGTGGGCGACCATGGGGTACACCGGCACGCCGTAGCGCAGCGCCAACCGCACGAACCCCTTGCGGCCGTGCAGCTCGATGCGGTGCCGGTCGGTCCAGGGCCGGTAGTCCTCGGTGTCGCCGCCCGGGTACACGACCACCGGCGCGCCGGCCTCGAGGGCCTTGGCCGCGTTCTCCTGGCTCGCCGGGATGGTGCCCATCCGCCGGGCCATCGACCGCACGCCGGGCAGCGAGAACAGGAAGTCGAACCCGAGCGAGTACAGCGGCGCCTCGGTGCCACGAGCCCGGTACCAGGCCAGGAGGAAGGCGTAGACGTCGGGCATCCAGATGCCGCCGGAGTGGTTGCCGACGACGAGGAACGGCCCCGAGGCGGGGAACCGGTCGATGCCGCGGACCTCGGCGTCGAAGTAGCGACGGGTGGCCTCGAGCAGCGGCACCACCGTCTCGATGAAGGCGGGGTCGCGCTGGAAGACCGGCTCGTGCAGGCCGTGCTCGATCCGCTCCTCCAGCGTGTCGATCAGCGAGAAGCGGTGGTGCGGATGGTCGTGGCGCGACGGAGCACCATCGGCGGCTCCCCCGGTCGACGTCTCGACCTCGGCCGCCGCATCGGCCGGCAGGCGGTGGTGCACCCGCTGGTGGCGCCCACCGGTCTGCCGCTCAGCCCCCGTTCCCCTGCGGTCCCCCATGACGACCTCCCCGACGACTCCGCCTGCCGCGCACCCCATGGAACGGCACGACGGCCCGTTGGACCAGGGTCCGAGGTCCCGCGCCGCCGGCGGCTACTGGTCGAGCCAGACGGGGGTGAGGCCGACGACGCCGTTGGTGACGCCCGGCGAGCGGGCGCCGCTCGGCAGCTCGCTGCCGTTGAAGCCCCGCACCCTGTTCGACGCCGCCGCCGCCCATCGCTGCTGGGACAGCCAGAGGTACGGCAGGTCGGCGGTCTGGCGCTCCTGCACCAGGTCGTAGGCCGCCTTCCGGGCGGCGAACTCCGTGGTGCTCCGGCCGTCGTTGAGCCCCTTGTCGAGCTCGGGGTCCTTGTTGCGGGCCATGTTCAGCGCCAAGGGCCCCTCGGCGTTCGTGGAGATCCACCAGACGTAGTTGTTGTCGGGGTCGCCGGCGCCGAACTGCCGCCAGATCTGGACCTGGTACTTGCCGGCCACGGCGTTGGCGATGAAGGTGTTCTGGTCGAAGTTCTGGATCTCGACCTCCATGCCCGCCGCCTGCCACTGGCTCTGCAGGAGCTGGACGCTCTGCATGGTGACGGGATCCGACGGCGACCCGAAGACGAACTTCACGGGCCCCTTCTCCGCGGTGTAGCTGTCGATGAGCTGCTTCGCCTTGGCCAGGTCGTACTGCGGATAGCCGGTGTCCTTGTACCACTTCGACGACTTGGCGAAGACGCTGTCGGCGGTCAGGGCGGGGTCGGTCTGGGTCACCTGGCGCAGCGACTCCCGGTCGATGGCGTAGGCCATGGCCTGCCGCACGCGCACGTCGTCGACGGGTGCCGCCGTGGTGTTGATGAGCACCAGGTTGACGTCGCTGTTGCCGCGAGAGAGGGCGACCTGGATGTTGCCGGCCCGGGCCTCCTCCTGCATCTTGATGATCGTCTGCTCGGTCGACGTCACCGTCAGGTCGACCTCACCGGACTTCACCGCGTTGAACCGGCCCTCGGTCTCGGTGATCGGGCGGAAGTCGATCCCGTCGAGGTACGGCATCTGGCGCCCGGCGGCGTCCTTGCGCCAGTAGCTCGGGTTCTTCTTCACCACCAGGTCCTTGTCGGGGACCCAGCTCTCGAACACGAACGGCCCGGTGCCGATCGGCTTCTTGGAGGCGTTCTCCTTGTCGTCGAGCTGGGCCGGCGCCGGGATCACCCCCGCCTGACCGGTGAGGTTCGTCGGGAAGGTCGCCCAGGGGATGGACATGGTGTAGCGGACGGTGAGGTCGTCGACGGCCTCGACCTTGTCGACGGGGCGGGCAGCTGCGCCGGTCAGCGGCGAGGCCTTGAAGGCGTCGAAGAACTTGACCACGGCGGCGGCGTTCAGCGGCTGGCCGTTGTGGAACGAGACCCCGGAGCGCAGCTTGAAGTCCCAGACCTTGTAGTCCTGCGACGGGGTGAAGGACTCGGCGAGGTACGGCGTCGGGTTGAACTGGTCGTCGAAGGCCACCAGCGGGTCGTAGACGGCCAGGGCCACCTGGGTGCCGGACGCGGCCCACCGGTTCTGGGTCGGGTCCCAGCCGTCGGTCTCGGCCTCGAGGCCGTAGTTGAGCGTGCCCCCCGGCTTCGGATCCCCGGTGATCGGCTTCACGAGGTCGGGCGAGGTGTCGGTCGAGCCGCCGGCGGCCGTGCCGCTCGATGACTGCTGATCGCCCGACGAGCAGGCGCCGGCCAGCGCCAGCAGCGCGACGACGACGGCTACGGCTCCCCGTCCTGCGGTGCCGTGCCGGCGAGGACGTGTCGACGATTCCCCCATGACGGTTCCCCTTGTCAGCGACCCGCCTTGCGGCGGACTCTACCCTTCGCCGGCCTGGTCGGCGGGGTCGGGGTGGGGTGTCATCCGGGTTCGCCCGCGTCGGCACCCGTCGCGGGCCCGGCCGGCGGCTCGCCACCCTCGTCGCCGTCGGGTGGCTGGTCACGAGGACGCGCCGGCTTGCGGCGCGACGCTCGCCGGCGGGCCTCCCGCTTGGCGTCCTTCTCGGCCCGCTCGGCCTTGCGCTCGGCCTCCTCGGCGACCCGGCGCACCTTCCGGTTGGCCTCCTCGTTCGCCTTGCGCGACTCTCCTCGGCCTCGCGGAGCGTGTCCTCCACCTTGCGGCGGGTCTCGGCCTCGAGCTGCTGCTCGGATGATGCGGCGCGGGCATCGTCCTCGATCTCGACCAGCTTGCGCTCGGCCTCCAGATCGGCCTCGGCGGCCTTCTGCTGCGCCTCCTCCTCCAGGGCCCGGAGCCGACGAGCGGCCTCGAGGTCGGCGAGCAGCTCCACCTGCAGGTCGCGATCGAGGTCGGCACCGAGGACGGCGTCGGTCAGCGCCTCGAACTGCCCCGTCGGCGCACCGGCCAGCTCCTCCTCGTCGAGCAGCTCCATCGGCAGCTCGGCGGCGGCGTCGACGGGCAGCTCGGCGAGGGCCTCCTCGACGGTCTCCGCGCTCTGCCGACGGCGCCGCAGCCGGCGCTGGAGCACGAAGTCCCGGCGAGCCGCCCGACGGGCCCGGGCTCGGGCGTAGGGCTGCTCGGTGTCGTCGCCGGCCCGGCGCAGGGTGAACAGCGGCACCCGCCCGATGTCCTTCAGGTAATGCGAACGGATCGAGCGACACGACAGCGCCTCGTCGTCGGCCAGGGCGTCGGCGATGTCGTCGGAGACCACGACCGAGCCCGGGTAGGCGATGGCCACGATGCGGTGGGCCCGGTTGACGGTGGTCCCGTAGACGTCGCCGTCCCGCTCGAGCACCGGGCCCGAGGCGAGCCCGACGCGCACGTCGGACAGCGACTCGTCGCCGCTGTAGCGCTCGGCCAGCGCCAGGGCGATCTCGGCGCCGTCGTGCACGCCGTCGGCGAGGAACATGACCTCGTCACCGATGGTCTTGACCACACGACCGCCGTGGGAGATCACGGTGTCGTAGGCGATGGTCTCGAAGCGGTCGACGACCTTGGCCAGCTCGTCGTCGGGGAGCTGTTGGGTCTGGGCCGTGAACCCGACGAGGTCGGCGAACCCGACGCAGGCCTGCTCGGTCGGCGTCGACGCCGAGGCCCGCATGATGCGGCGCCGGGCGGCCGCACCCAGGTGGCGCCGCCACACGAACTCCATCAGCCGAGGCATGGCGGGAAGGAGCTCGGCCGCCTGGCGGGCGGCGTCGGCCAGATCGGCCTCGTCGAGCTCGGTGAGGTCGTCGAGGCCGTCGACGGCGAAGGCCGGACCCGTCATGGTGGGCTCGCCGCCCTCCTCGCCCTCGAGCGGCGAGCCGGTGGCGGCGGCGTCGAGGGCCGCCTGTCGGGCCTCGGCCTGCTCGCCCCGCTCCACCCGCAGGGCGATCTGGTGCTCGATCGCCTCGATCTGGGCCGTCGCGACCCGGGCCAGCGACGAGCCGATCACCCGGGCCATCTGCACGGCGAGCCCGCTCTCGAGGGCGCCCTCGGCGGCGAAGGGCAGCACGCTGGCGAGCATGTCGAGGTCGGTCTCGGAGAAGACCTTCTCCCCCGGCCGGGGTTCGGGGAAGCCCAGCGCCCGCCAGTAGGCACGGATGTGCTCGGTGGGCAGGCCCGACATCTCCGCCACCTCGTCGAGGGTGTACTCGGCCTGCTCGAGCGCCACCAGGCGCTCGAGGGCGAGCAGGTGGATGGTGCCCTCGTCGATCGCCCGGTCGACGTCGGCCTCGTCGACCCCCATGTCGACGAGCAGCGCGCGCAGGACGAGCTCGGCGTCGGCGGCCGGCTCCCGCCGGTCGCCACCCACCGGGAGGGTGTCGTCGGCGTCGGACCGGCGTGGTCGAACGGGGTCGCTCACGAGAAGGAGACCCCCGGCGACGGGTCCTCGGTCGGCGACGGAGCCGGGCCCTGCGCCGCTCCCGGCGGTGGTGCGTCGGGTGCGGCCAGCAACGCCTCGCCGGACGGTCGGTCGGTCGACCAGGTCGGGTCGAGCCCGGGGACGGTGAGCCGGACGGGCCTGCCGTCGTCGTGGGGCACCAGCTCCCACAGCAGGGCCGGCCTCGGCCCGTGCCATCGAACGGCGTAGGACAGCAGGCCACGGCTCGTCGGCGCGTCGTGCACCTCGATCGCCTGGCCGTACCAGTCGCCCGGGACCCACGACAGCAGGGCCAGCCCCTCGACGCCCGCCGATCCGGGCACCTCCCGCACGAGGAGGTCCCGCACCAGGGAGCAGACACCCGCCAACGCGACGACGTCGAACCCGGCGCCGTCAGCACCGGCACGCGAGGACGGCGACCAGACCTCGGGCCAGGTGACCACCGGGGTGGCGTGGTCGACGAGCCACTGCAGCCGGGCCGCCGCCGACGCCACCCGACCGGCCGCCAGCTCGACGCGGGCCAGCCACGCCGTCAGGGCCGGGCGGACGCCGCCGGCCGGGACACCTCGTGGATCGGGCACGGGCACCGGGACCGACGCCGGCCGCCGCCAGCACGTCGAGGGTGCCGGCCGTCGCCGGATGGTCCGGGTCGAGGGCGCCCGCCGCCAGGGCGTCGAGCCCGGCGACGACGCTCGAAGCCCCGGCGGGCGGCCCGGCCCGAGCGGGTCGAAGCCGGCCCGCCCGGCGGCCATCGGCCACCAGGCGGCGCGTCGAGCACGCCGGCCAGCTCGTCGGCGGCGGCGCCCATGGCGGTGCCTCCACGTCGGGCTGGCCGGTCGCGGTGAACATGGCCAGGCTCGCCGGAGCCTCGAGCAGCGACCAGAGGTCGTCGCGGTAGCGGGTGTCGGGGTCGTCGGGGCCACGGGCGAAGGCCGGCGCCCCGCCGTCGGGGAGCAGCCCGACGGTGGCCGGGTCTCGCGGTCAGCATGCCGGCTCCGGCGACGCTTGACGATCCACTGCGCCGCCTTGGCGAGCGGGCCCACGAGCAGCTCGGCCAGCGCCTCGTCGCGGTGCAGCTCCCAGTGCCGGGCGGCGGCCCACAGCGCCGCGCCGTTGGCGTCGAGGCGACGCTGGGGGCCGGCGAAGGAGCCGTCGGTGGCGGCCCGCTCCTCCCAGGAGGCGAGCACCTGGGTGGCCTCGTCGGCGAAGCCGAGCTCGTCGAGCGCCGCCACCACCGGGACGAGGTCGGCGACGGCGAGGGCGCCGGCCGGTCGGACCCCGCCGCCGTCGACGATGTCGGCGCCGGCGTGGGCGAGGAGGAGCCACCGCCGGGCCGCCTCCACGACCGGGCCCACGCGGGTGCCGGGCAGCTGGGCGCGCAGGCCGCGGTCTCCCTGGGCCTCCCAGCCCTTGGCCACCTGCTCGCCGGTGGGCACGCGGTCGGGCACCCGCACCACCGCCGCCGGACCACGCCGGGCGGCGCGGCCACGTCGCACCTCCGGCAGGTGCAGGGGCAGCAGGACCCGCAGCACCGCCGTGTGGGGCAGCGGGAACAGCATCGCCGCCGTGGCCCGGCCGTCGGCGTCGTCGACCAGCGCGGCCACGCCGTCGGGGGCCTCGCCGGCGACGACCACGTCGAGGCTGTCACCCTCGGCGGCCGGGAGCGCCACCGATCGGACGGGCTCGCGCGGCAGGACGACGCCGAGGCGGCCATCGATGCGCAGCCCCCGGCGGCCGCCGCCCGCGGGGCCGCCCCCGGGGTCGATCCCCCCGGCGACGTCCACCGGCTCGATCCGCTCGACGCGCGCCGGCCCCTGCGGGTTGGCCGGGCGCACCGCCAGGGCGAGCGCCACGGGGACCGGCGACCGGTTCTCCACCTCCACCACCACGAAGTCGCCACCACCCTCCTCGTCGGTGGCCCGCACCGCGTAGACGCGCTGCACCGCATCACCGCTCGGGATGCGCATGGCCGTCTCCACGACCGGCGCCGCGCCGAGGAGGCGCTGGCGGACGCCGGCGTCGGTCGCGGGCAGGTGCCACCGATCGTCGGCGCCGATCCACCAGTCGAGGGACCAGCCCCCGGGTACGGGGGTCACGCGGCCGCGGGGGTCGACCAGGGCCCGCTCGGGCGCGTCCCGCGTCCCGACCAGCGCCCAGTCGCGGTGCACCGGGTCGACCGGCGCCGCGCCGTCGGCCATCAGACCCTCATGTCGTGCATCTCGGACCGGGTGCGCCGGCCCAGCAGACCCCGGTACGCCTCCGCCGCCGACCGGCCGGCGTTGACGACGGCGTCGACCTGCTCGGCGATCGGCATCTCGACCTCGTGGGCTTCGGCGAGCTCCATGACGACCTTCGAGGTCTTGACGCCCTCGGCCACCATGTGCATCTCCTCGATGACGTCGTCGATCGAGCGGCCCTTGCCGAGCTCGACGCCGACGTGACGGTTGCGGCTCTGGGGGCTGATGCAGGTGGCGAGCAGGTCACCCATCCCGGCCAGGCCGGCGAAGGTGATGAGCTCGCCACCCATGGCCACGCCCAGCCGGCTCAGCTCGGCGAGCCCGCGCGTGATCACCGCGGCCCGGGTGTTGTCGCCGGTGCCGAGGCCGTCGGCCATGCCCGAGGCGATGGCCATCACGTTCTTCAGCGCGCCACCGAGCTCGCAGCCGACCACGTCACGGTTCGTGTAGACGCGGAACAGGTCGCCGGCGAACACGTCCTGGAGCCGCTCGGCCACGTTGTCGTCCGACATGGCGACCACCGAGGCGGCGGCGTCGCCGGCGAGGATCTCCTTGGCGAGGTTGGGGCCGGTGAGCACGCCGTAGGGATGGCCGGGCAGGACGTCGGTGACGACCTGCGTCATGCGCAGGTTGGTGCCCTGCTCGAGGCCCTTGGTGAGGCTCACCACGGGCACCCAGGCCCGCACGTGGTCGCTGACGGCCTCGAGGGTGGACCGGAAGCTGTGCGACGGGACCCCCATCACCAGCACGTCGGCCTGCCCGACCGCCTCGGCGAGGTCGGCGGTGGCCCGCACCTCCGGATGCAGATCGAAGCCGGCGAGGTACTTGGGGTTGGCGTGGGAGCTGTTGACGGCGTCGCACACCGCTTCGTCGCGGGCCCAGAGCACCGTGGGGGTGTTGTGGGCGGTGAGGTGGGCGACGGTGGTCCCCCACGAGCCACCGCCGATGACCGCCACCCGGATCTGCATGCGACGCAGGTTAGGTCCCCGCCCCGCCCCGTGACGCCGCCCTGGCACCACCGGCGACCACGGGTCGGACGGCGCACCGCTGGCGGAGCCGAGCCGTCGACGGCGACGTGATCGAGGCGACCCACCCCTAGACTCCGCCCCGTGCCGGCCCCTGCCCCGCCCGTGCCCCCGGCCGCCGTGCTGGTGCCGGTGAAGGCCTTCGGGCGGGCGAAGGTCCGGCTGGCGCCCGCCCTCGATCCGGTCGAGCGGGCCACGCTGGCCCGGCACATGGCCGAGCGGGTCCTCGCCGCGGCGACGCCCCTGCCGGTGCACGTCGTGTGCGACGACGGCGAGGTGGCGTCGTGGGCCGCCGACGCCGGGGCGACCGTGCTCTGGACGCCCGGCCGAGGCCTGAACGGCGCCGTCGCCGAGGGCGTGGCCCGCCTGGCGGCCGCCGGGTTCAGGCGCGTCGTGGTCGCCCACTCCGACCTGCCCCACGCCGACACCCTGCTGTGGGTGGCCGACTACGACGGCATCACGCTGGTTCCCGACCGGCGCGACGACGGCACCAACGTCGTGGGGCTGCCGGCCACGTGCGGCTTCCGCTTCGCCTACGGCCCAGGGTCGTTCCGCCGCCACCAGGCCGAGGGCCGACGGCTCGACGTGCCGGTCCGCGTGGTGCGCGAGCCGCGCCTCGGCTGGGACGTCGACCGCCCCGACGACCTCGAGGTCCCCGAGTGGGCGACGCCGTGAGCCCGGTCGTGTCGGTCGACCTGCCGGTGCCGGCCCGGGTGCTGGCGATCGCCGCCCACCCCGACGACGTCGAGTTCGGCTGCGGCGCCACCCTGGCGAAGTGGGCGGCGGCCGGCTGCGTGATCAACCACCTGATCCTCACCGACGGCTCCAAGGGCACGTGGGACCCGCACGCCGACACCGCGGCGCTCGCCGAGGTCCGCCGCGAGGAGCAGCGGGCCGCCGCCGACGCGCTCGGCTCGACCGGCGAGGTCGTCATGCTCGGCGTGGTCGACGGCGAGCTCGAGGCCACCCTCGAGCGGCGGGAGCGGGTCGCCTTCTGGATCCGCCGGCTCCGGCCCGACGTCGTGCTCGGCCACGATCCCTGGAAGCGCCACCGCCTCCACCCCGACCACCGCCACGCCGGTTGGCTGGCCGTCGACGGCGTGGTGGCGGCGCGCGACCCGCACTTCCACCCCGAGCACGACACCGGGCACCATCGGCCCTCCGCGCTGCTGCTGTTCGAGGCCGACGAGCCGAACCACGTGGAGGCCGTCGACGACCACGCCGTCGAGGCGAAGCTGGCCGCCCTGCTCGCCCATCGCAGCCAGTGGCGGTCCACCATGTTCATCGACGAGCACGACGACGGCACCCAGCTGGCCGCGTTCCGGCAACGGGTGCTCGACAAGCTGGCCGCCGGCGGCGCCCTCGCCGGCATCGACCGGGGCGAGGCGTTCCACGCCATCACCGCGCTGTGAGCGGGCGGCGTCCCCGTGAGCGACGCCGCGCGGCTGGCCCGGCCACGACGACCTCGTGCCCGCACCACCGCCCGCGCCGCCGAGCTGACCGCCAGCGTCGACGCCGCCCTGCGACACGAAGCCGATCCCGAGCGGGCCCGGTCGATGCGGGCCTACCTGCGCGACCAGTTCCCCTTCTTCGGCGTGCCCATGCCCCGCGGTCGGGCGGTGCTCCGACAGGCGGCCGCCGCGGTCGGCCCTCCCACCGAGGCCGACCTGCTCACCGGCGCCCGCGACCTCTGGGAGGGCGAGCAGCGAGAGCTGCAGTACGCCGCGGTCGCCTGGCTGCGCGCCAACGTCGCCCGCCTGTCGACCGAGGCCGTGCCGGCGGTCGCCTGGTGCATCACCACCAAGGCGTGGTGGGACACCGTCGACGACCTCGCCCAGAACGTCGTCGGGCCGATCGTGCTCGGTGACCGCGACCGCCTCCGGCCGGTGCTCGACCGCTGGGCGACGGGCGACGACCTCTGGCTGGCCCGCACGGCGATCCTGCACCAGAACCGCTACCGCGCCGACACCGACCAGGCGCAGCTGTTCCGCTACTGCACGCTGCGGGCCGGCGACACGGAGTTCTTCATCCGCAAGGCCATCGGCTGGGCGCTGCGAGAGCACTGCCGGGTCGACGCCGTGGCCGTGGCCCGCTTCGTGGAGGACCACGGGGAGGACCTCTCGGGGCTGTCCATCAGGGAGGCCCGCAAGGGCCTCGCCCGCCACGGGGGCACCGGCTGACCGACCCCGCCACCGCGCGCTCGGACCGGCCCCCGGGCGAGGGGAACCATGGCCGACGACGCCGCCGACGCCTCCGGTTGACCCGGACCGGTCGACCCGACAAGCCTGCGGCCATGCTCGACGACGGCACCTACGACGCCTTCGTGGTCGACGCCCACGTCCTCGGGGAGGGCAGCGAGCGGGAGACCCACCTCGAGCTGACCGTGACCGACGGCGCCCACAAGGGTGAGGTCGTCGAGATCACCGGGCGCGGGCTGCGCGGCGACGAGCTCGACCTGCTCGGCATGCCCGCCACCATCACCGTCGTCGACGGCGTCCCCCGGGTGCGCATCGATGGCTGAGCGACCCCGCTCCCCCGTTGGCGACCACGAGCGGCCGGACTACGAGGACACCTTCTCCGCGTACCTCGGGCTGCAGCTCGAGGCACCCGACGACGACGGCGTGGTGCGGGCCACCGTCGAGCTGCGCCCCGGCTTCCACCAGCCCATGGGCATCACCCATGGCGGCATCTACGCCGCCATCGCCGAAGAGGTGGCCAGCGCCAGCACCTACGCGCTGGTCAGCGGCGACGGTCGCTACGGGCTGGGGCAGTCGAACCTCACCCACTTCCTGCGCCCGAGCCGAGCCGGGCGCCTGCACGTGGTGGCGCGCCCGCAGCACACCGGCCGGTCGAGCTGGGTGTGGTCGATCGAGATGCTCGACGACGAGGGCCGCCGCTGCGCCGTGTCGACCGTGACCATGGCGGTCCGGCCGATGCCCGCCTGATCCTGCGACCGAACGGCGACGCATGCCTGACCAGCGACGCGAGCCGACAGCGCCGGGGTCGGTGGGCGGCGTCGACGGCTGCCGCGGCGGGTGGGTCCTGTGCACGTTGCCCGCCGAGGGCGCCGTCACGATCGAGCGGATCGAGCGGATCGACGCCGTCGTCGAGCGGGTCGACACCGGTGAGCTCGCCCTGGTCGGCGTCGACATGCCGATCGGGCTGCCCGACACCTGGGGTCGGGCCTGCGACGACGAAGCCCGCCGGCGGCTGGGGCCGCGCCGGTCGACGCTGTTCGCCACCCCGCCCCGCTTCCTGCTCGGCTTCGCCGACGACTTCGAGGCCGCGAACGCCGCCTCGCGCGAACGCACCGGGCGGGGCCTGTCGGTCCAGGCCTTCCACCTGCTCGCCAAGATGGCCGAGCTCGACGCAGCGCTCGAGGCCCGCCACGTCTCACGGATCGTCGAGTGCCACCCCGAGTCGTGCTTCGTCACGCTGGCCGGGGGACCGTTGGCCACGTCGAAGCGCACCGCCGCCGGACGGGCCGAGCGCCTCGCCCTGCTGTCGCCCCACCTGCCCCGGCTCGCCGGGCACCTGAACCACCGCCCACCGGGGGTGGCGGCCGACGACCTGCTCGACGCGGCCGCGGCGGCCTGGGCGGCACGACGGCACCTCGCCGGCGACGCCGTCGTGCTCGGCGACGGGCGCCGCGACGCCCGCGGCTTCCCCTTGCAGCTCATCGCCTGATCGGGAGGTGGTGGTCGGACACCTCCCCTTCGGGGTCCCCAGCGGCACCCACGGCCGACGGCGGGCGACCGGGAGCGGACGGCGGCGGCCACTACAGTCGCCCGGTCGCCGGTCGCAGGGGAAGGTGATGGCGAGGCGAGCGCTGGTCTGGATGCTGGTGGTGGCGACGGGCACGACGCTCGTCGCGTGCACCTCGGGTGGGGGGACCCCCGAGGCCGCCCCGGTGACGGCTCCGGCCACCGACGACGAGGCGCCGCCCCCGACGTCGACGACCTCCACCCCGCCGAAGGGCACCACCCCGGCGTTCCGGAGCAGCCCGGCGTGCGACGCCTTCGCCCGGTACAAGCTCGCCGAGCTGATCCTGGGCACCGGCACCGACGACCAGAAGCGGCTCGCCGTCGAGGCCATCGCCACGGCCTACGACGACCTCCGGCAGGACCTGCCGCAGTACCAGGCCGAGCTCGGCCAGCAGTACGACGTCCTTCGTCGCTCGCTGGCGGGCACGGCCACCGACGCCGACCGAGCCGCCGCCCGGACCTCCCTGCGCGAGCTCGACGCCTGGTATCGCACGACCTGCCTCGAGCCGACGACGACCACCACGGTCACCAGCCGACCGTGACGCGGGCCCACGTCCGCCGGTGAGCCGCCGTCGGGCGGGCGGGATGGCCGCTGACCTACGCTCACCGGCGGTCGAGCCGGCCACGGGCTCGCACGAACACGAGGACGAGGTGTCGATGGGGAGGTCGGTGGAGAGGTCGGCGGGGCCGTCGGCGGGGCGTTCGGTGGAGACGTCGGCAGGGCGTTCGGCGGAGACGTCGGGGCTGTCGGTGAAGAGGTCGGTGTGGCGGTCGATCGGGGCCAGGACGGCTGCGCAGGTGGCCTGCGCCGCGCTGGTCGGGGCCGTGCTGCTGGGCGGTTGCGGCGGAGCAGGGAGCACCACGACCGACGGGGCGGCGAGCGACGGCGCCGCGAAGGACTCGTCGACGTCGACCAGCAGACCCCCGGCTTCGAGCACCACCCAGCCGGCCCGCAAGCTGCGGTCCACGCCCGACTGCGTCGCCGTGTACAAGTTCAACCTGGCGCTGTTCTTCCCGGCGGTGGCCCCGGAGGAGAAGCGCAACCAGCTGATCGACGTCCTGAACCGCCAGGTCAACGCCACCCGGGAGCAGGTGCCCCAGTTCGGCGACGCCATCAACCAGCAGGTGCTGGCCCTGCGCAAGGACCTCGCCGGCACGGCCACCACCGAGGACAAGGCCAAGGCGAAGCAGGCCCAGCAGGCGATGTCGACGTGGTACGAGCAGAACTGCGTCGAGATCACCGGCGCGGCCGCCGGGGCGGCGCCCACCTCCGCCCCGACCACCTCGACCACCAAGGCGGCCGGCGCGACCACCACCTCGACCAGGGCGGCCGCCCCCTCCAGCACCACCAGCACGACCCGGAAGCGGTAGGGCGACCGGCCACGCGCGCCCCCGCCGGTCACGGGCCGGGGCGCGCCCCACCTCCAGGTGGCATCATCGGCGGACCGACGCGCCGAGAGGGGTTCCCATGCAACGACTGACCGGGCTGGACGCCGGGTTCCTCTACATGGAGACGCCCAGCTCGCCGATGCACGTGGCGAGCCTGATGATCCTCGACCCGTCGACGTCACCCGACGGGTTCGGCTTCGACGAGCTGCGTGACCTGTACACCCAGCGACTGCACCTGGCGCCGCCGTTCCGGCGCCGCCTCGTCGAGGTCCCGTTCGGCCTGAACCACCCGCTGTGGATCGAAGACCCCGACTTCGACCTCGACTGGCACCTGCGCCACGTCGCCGTGCCCCAGCCCGGCACGATGCGCGAGCTCTCCGAGCTGGTCGGCCACCTCGTCGCCATGCCGCTCGACCGGACGCGCCCCCTGTGGGAGGTCTGGCTCATCGACGGCCTCGAGGACGGCCACGTCGGCCTGCTGTCGAAGGTCCACCACGCCGCCATCGACGGGGCGTCCGGCGAGGAGCTGATGGTGGCGATCTTGGACCTCGGCCCCGAGATCGAGCAGAAGCCGCCGCCCGAGCAGCCCTGGACACCCGACAAGGTCCCGACCGACACCGAGCTCGTGGGCCACGCCCTCACCTCGCTGGCCCAGACGCCGGTGCGGGCCGTGAAGACCATGCGTCGCACCGCAGAAGCCGCCCTGCGCATCCGGGAGTCCAACCGCCAGCCCGACGTGACCCCGCCGCCGGCACCGTTCTCGGCGCCGCACACCTCGATCAACGCCGCGTTGACGCCGCACCGTGCCCTGGGCACGGCCACCCTGCCGCTGCCCGAGGTGAAGGCGGTCAAGCACGCCCTCGGTGTCAAGGTGAACGACGTGGTGCTCGCCCTGTGCGCCGGCGCCCTGCGGCACTACTTCGACGGCATCGGTGAGCGGCCCGACGGCCCGCTCGTGGCGATGGTGCCCATCTCGGTCCGGGCCGAGGACCAGAAGGGCGCCATGGGCAACCAGGTGTCGTCAGCGCTCACCACGCTCGCCACCGACATCGACGATCCGGTCGAGCGGGTGCTGACCATCCACGCCGGCATGAACCAGGCGAAGGTCCAGCAGGACGCCATCGGCGCCGACACCCTGCAGAACTGGGTCGACTTCGCCGCGCCGGCCGTCGCCGGGCTCGCCGCCCGCCTCTACAGCCGGACCAAGATGGCCGACCGCCACCGGCCGCTGTTCAACGTCACGATCTCGAACGTGCCGGGCCCGCCGTTCCCGCTCTACGTCGCCGGCGCCCGGATGGTGGCGACCTACCCGATCGGCCCCATCTTCGACGGCGGCGGGCTCAACATGACCGTGATGTCGTACCTCGACTCGATGGACTTCGGGCTCAACGCCTGCCCCGAGGTCGTCACCGACGTCGACGCCATCGCCCAGGGCCTCCACCTCGCCCTCGAGGAGCTGCGCAAGGCGATCGACACGAGCGACGGCTCCCCCGACGGCGGTCGCTGAGGCCGGGAGCAGTCGCGCTGGGACCGCGGGCTCAGCGGTCGACGTCCTGCAGGGGCAGCGGCCGCAGCTCCGGCGCGTTCGGCGGGCCGGACAGGAGGTAGAGGTCGACCTTGTTCTCACCGGACACGAACCGCGTGTCGGGCAGCATCCAGAAGAACTCGTTCGACTTGTTCGTCTGCACGACCCCTGTGATGGTGCCGTTCAGCGCGATCGCCAGCCAGCTCTCCGCCGGTGCACCGTTGAGGAAGCCGTGCAGCTGCGCGGGGAGCCGGCCCGTCGAGGCGTCGACGGTCGGGTGGGCGCCGGGGCGCGCGACCGCGACGAACGTGTTCGACGGCGACGGCTTCTTCGCCGGCTCCTTCTGCCCCACGACGGACGCGTACGGTCCCGTGCGGTACAGGGTGAGGTCGTCATCGCCCTTGCCGAACGGCGAGGCCTGCAGCAGGCGTTGGTACTGGGGCGCACCGGCCACGTCGACGAAGCCGTCGGCGGCCTTGGGCAGCACGTTGACCGGGTTCGGTGCGACGCGCCGCACGTCGTCCTTGACGCTGCCCCCCTGCAGCAGCGAGACGCCGTCGACGGCCCACGGGATCTGGGCGCCCACCACGTCGGCGATCGTCGGGAAGAGGTCGATGGTGGACACGGGGGTGTCGTTCACCGTCCCGGGCGTGAGGCCGGGGGCCCGGACGAAGGTCGGCACGAAGAGCACCTCGGGGGCGTTGCCGGTGCCCACGCCTCGCATCGACTCCCCGGGCGTGAAGCCGATCCCGTGGTCGGCCGCGACCACCAGCATGGTGTCGTCCCACAGCCCGCGCTCCTTCAGGCTGGCCACGATGCGACCGAGGAGCCGGTCGACGTACTGGGTCTGGAGGAGATGCCGCAGCCGCCCGGACGCGGCCGACTGCGGGTCGGACCAGATCCCGGTCAGGGTGCCCGTCGCCTGCGCGTAGTCGTACCGGAACCCCTCCGGGGTGAACTCGAACGGGAAGTGCGGCAGCACCTCGTGGATGAAGTTGAGGCTGGGTCGACCGCCGTCGGCCTGGATCTGGTCGATGAACTGGTCGACCCGACGGGGATCGTGATCGACGATGAAGTCGTCGAAGCCCGTGGTCGCACCCGTCTCGTTCGTCTCGGTCCGCTTCTCCCCGAACCGCTCGGCCCAGGTGCTGCCGGCCTGGCCGAGCAGGCTGAGCACCTCCTTCTGCTCACCGCTGAAGCGGCTGCAGGTGGAGGCCGGGCACAGGGAGGTGACGTCCTCGAGCACGTTCATGCGGTACTGCCCGGCGAACAGCGTGAAGATGTTGTCGGGGTACACCGCCGAGACGGGGGCCTTGGCGGCGACGGCGATCTTGCCCGTCAGCAGCGACGGGACGGCCTGGGTGGTGAACGTCGCCGGCGTGGTGGCGTTGCGGAACCAGGTCGACTCGCGCTGGAGCTGGGCGAAGTTGGGGAAGAGGTGGTCGTCGATCCGCCCCGAGCCGTCGAGCAGCGACATCGTGGGGAGCTCGTCGAAGAGCACGAACACCACGGAGCGGGGGCGGGCGAACGAGGCCGCCGAGGCGGTGGCGGAGCTGCTCGAGAAGATCAGCGGGGTCGCGCCGCTGGCGAAGAGGAACAGCGCCAGGAACAGGATCGGTGCCGGTGAGAGGAACCGGAGCCATCGCTCGATCACCGACCATCGCAGGAGAGCGAACAGCATCGCCGCGGTGGTGAGGGCACCGAGGACCCACGACGCGACCATGCCGGTCGAACCGTTCGCCAGCTGGGCGACGAACAGCCCGCCGAGCACGGCGAGCACGACGCGATGGACCACCAGCTCGACACGGGGGCTGATCAGCGCCAACGGCCAGGTCAACGCCCACAGGACGATCGGCGGCACCAGGACCAGGGTGGCGGCGAACGCCACCGTGTCGACGGCCGAAAGGCGCACGTTGACCAGCACGTCGGGGCTCTTGCCGTAGATCTCCAGCAGCGGCTGGGCCACCACGAGCCCGCAGAGCCCGAACAGCTCGAGGAACCGCCGCAGCTCGGCCGGACCGTCGAAGGCGGCGCCGAGCCGACGGCGGCGGGGCGCGGCGTGCTGCCCCTCCGACCTCGGGTCGGAGCGCCTCGCGCCCGGGCGGGAGCGCCGACGCGTCGACGCTGCTCCGCTCGCCCCGGCACCGGGCTGGTCAGCACTCGACGCCGTGACCGCCGCGTCGGCGCTCGGCGGGGCCGCCGGTTCGGCGGCGTGGGCACCCGGCAGAGCCACCGGTTCGAAGGCGTCGACGTCGGTGTCGGCGCGGTCCGCGTCGGACCCGACCTCGTCGGGGTCCTCGTTGCGCCGGCCACTGCGCGACTGCCAGTCGTCGGGGATCAGGTCGTCGAGCCGGGACATGGGTCAGCCTTGGTCACCGCCGTGGAGGTGCAGCCGTGCCCGAGCACCGCTCCTGCGACGAGCACCGGAGCGGAACCTACTTCACCGCTCGTTCGCCGCCACGTCACCGGTCGTTCGCCGCCGTCGCGTCCCCGACCTCGTCGGTGCCGCGCTGCTCGGAGGCAGAACTGGTGGTCCCGCCGAACGAGAGGAGGTCGTCGAGCGACGGCAGCGGGGCGGTGTCGGGGCGACGGCCGCGGGCGGCCCCGCCAGGTGCGGCAGCCGACGCCACCGCAGGTCGATCCCCAGCCGGGGGCGCAAGGGGCGCGGGCGCGGTGTCGACGACGGCAGGCGTGGCGGCGACCGGGACGGCGACGGGCTCGTCGGGGCGCTCGGCCGAGCCGGCGGCGGCCCCCGCAGCCACGGCGGCCCATTCGGGCTCGCCACGGGGGTCGAGGCCGAGCGCCACCGGCCGGCCCCGGGCGCGTCCGACCAGCCAGCGCACCAGGGCGACTGCGCCGGCGGATCCGGCCACGATCAGGGCGGTGTCGGCGGTGAGGCGGTAGCGGTAGATGGCGAAGGTGCCGGCCACGGTGGCGGCGGTGGCGAGCACCGGCGCCACCAGCGGGGTGAGCGGCACTCGACGACGACGCAGCACGTAGAGACCGACCGCGCCCAGCGGGAGCAGGGCGTAGTAGACGATCTGCTGCCCCTTCACGCCGTCCTCGCGGCGGCCCTCGGCCAGGACGTTGCGCTGGTAGGTGTCGTAGACCTCGTACCCGCCGAAGAGCCGACCGATCCGGATGGCCACGACGGCCGGGTAGCGATCCAGGTTGGCCCGCTGGTACTCGACGGCCTTGCGGCGCAGGCCGGCGTCGGTCACCTCGCCGTCCTCCAACCGAACCTGCTCGGTGGTCCGGTACAGGCAGCCGAAGCTGTAGAAGCCGGCGGCGTCGCCGTACCACACCTCGTCACAGGAGTTGAGGGCGAACGCGGTCCCGGTGGCCGCGATGTAGATGGGCTCGGGGAACCGGTACAGGTTGTAGGCGACCCAGGGGACCATCATCGCGATGCAGACCGCGCAGGCGACCAGTCCGAGCTTCACCTTCCGCCACAGGGCCTCGCGCTTGGAGAACAGCACGAAGCCCACCATGGTCAGACCGAGCACCACGGCCGCCTCGCCGCGGGTGAGCCAGGCCAGACCGCCGGCGGCACCGGCCAGGATCGCGTTCATCCACCCCGGGCGGCGCCAGAACCGGTAGACGGCGAGCAGGGCGAGGGCCACGAACAGGACGAACAGCGACTCCGACATGTAGTACGCCTCGGACATCCAGAAGCCCGGGTAGGTGGCGGCCACCAGGCCGGCGACGACCCCCGTGGCCCGGCCGCCGAGGCGCCAGCCGACCAGCCCGAGGGTGACGGCGGCGGCGGTGCCGACGAAGCACAGCGCCAGCCGGTGCTCGTTCATCTCGGTGAGCCCCAGCACGTCCAACAGGGCGAGGAACAGCGGGTAGGCGGGCGGATGGTCGGCGACGTCGACGTCGGTGAACGTGGCGTAGGACAGGATGGTGAACCCGCGACCATCGGCGATGTGGGCGGCGAGGTCGTTGTAGTGGTACGCGTCGCCACCGATCGCGTAGCACTCGGTGAGCACCGTGCGGTTCTGCGCCTGCGACGGCGTGCACTCGGGCATCCAGGCGTAGACGGCCCAGAGGCGGACGCCGAGGGCCACGACGGCGACGACGAGCAGGGGCCAGTACGTCCGTCCCACCGCCGTCGCACGGGCGCCGAGAGGCCGGTGCTCCCCCGCAGGGGCAGCCGCCCCGTCGATCGGCTCCTCGGTTGTCGTCGTGGCCGCGACCGCGTCGGCCTGCTCCATGGATCCTCCCCCGACGAGCCGTCATGGTACGCAACGCCGGGGCCGGGGCGGGATCCCCGACCCGCTGGCGTGCAGCGCCCGAACCTCACGGCTCGCAGGTGGCGCACTAGGATCAGCCGACGCCCCTTGGGGAGGGGTTGCACCGGCACCGCCTCCCGCGGCCGCCACCTCCACGCACCATGATCCCGATCGAAACGCTCGCCGGCGCCACGGCATCCGAACCCGAGCCGCCGATGCCCGAGCTGCGTCGGGCCGAGCAGGACGAGGAGCGGGCCGAGAAGCGGCGGTTCCCCTACCTGCCCGGCTTCGACGGGATCCGCGGCATCGGCGTGGTGCTGATGCTGCTGTGGCACGCCCAGGTGACCTGGATCGGCGACGGCACGCTCTTCGTGCTCGAGCTGTTCTTCGTGCTGTCGGGCTTCTTGATCACGTCGCTGTTCATCGTCGAGCACCACAACACGGACCGCATCGACCTCAAGCGCTTCTGGACCCGGCGGTTCCGCCGCCTGTTCCCGGCCCTCATCGGGATCTTCCCGCTGGTGGCCGTGTACGCCGCCTGGTTCGCCAGCCAGGTCGAGCTGAGCAAGATCCGCGGCGACGGCATCAGCTCGATCCTGTACTTCTCGAACTGGTACTTCATCTTCAGCGGCTCCTCGTACTTCGAGGGCTTCGCCACGCCGTCACCGTTCCGCCACACGTGGTCGCTGTCGATCGAAGAGCAGTTCTACCTGATGGTCGCCCTGGTGGTGGCCTTCGGCTTCGTGAAGTGGGGCCACCACCGCAAGCGCTGGATGTACGGCGCCCTCGCCATCTCGATCGCCTCGGCCCTGTGGATGGCGCTGCTCACCCGCATCGGCCAGCTCACCGCCGAGGGGCTGTGGCCCTTCGGCATCGATCCCGACTCGCTGCCCGAGGGCGTGCGCATCTTCTTCAACTTCCAGGGCACCGGCGACCCATCGCGGGTCTACTACGGCACCGACACGCGCCTGCAGGGTTCGATGATGGGCGTCTTCATGGCGTTCCTGCTCATCCGACTCGACCTGTCGAAGCTGAAGAACTGGATGGTCGAGGCGGCGTCGGTGGTCGGCATCCTCGGCCTGCTCGCCATGTTCCTGCTCATCCCGAAGAACTCGGGCTGGATCTACTACGGCGGGTTCTTCCTGGCCGACGTCCTCACCGCCCTGGCCATCGTGTCGCTCATGGCGCCGCACAAGCCCCTGATCGTGCGGGGGCTGGGCTGGAAGCCGTTCGTGTACGTCGGGACCCTCTCCTACAGCATCTACGTGTGGCACTGGCCGATCTTCGTCTTCCTCGACGAGAGCCGGATCCCGGTGCGGGGCTGGCAGTTCGACGCCGTGCGCATCGGGGCCAGCTTCGTGGTCGGGTTCGTGTCCTTCAAGCTGTACGAGAACCCCATCCGCATCCGCGGCCTGCGCGACAACCGGCGACGGCTGGCCGCGGCGGTGTCGATCGTGGTCGTGATCGCCGGCTTCCTCCTCGCCACCGGCAACGCGGGGGTCCAGGAGCGCTCGATCACCCGCAGCGCCGACGGTCGGGCCGTGGTGCTGTTCGCCGGCGACTCGATGGCCCACACCCTGGCGCTCGACGTCAACCTCAGCGGCGCCGATCGGGCCGCCGGCGTCCAGGCCGAGCTGGCCACCGTGCTCGGGTGCGGCATCGGCGACGCCGACTCGATCGTCGGCGGCCAGGCCGTCAAGCGCAACCCGGAGTGCAAGGAGTGGGAGACGCTCTGGCCGAGCCAGGTCCAGAAGGTCAACCCGGCCGTGTCGATCGTCATCGCCTGGGGCTGGGACCTCTACGACCGCCGCATCCCCGATGCCAACGGCGACTACCGCGAGGTCGAGGTCGGCAGCGACGAGTGGAAGCAGTGGTACGAGGCCACCATCCAGAGCGGCATCGACAAGCTCACGGCTCGGGGCGGGAAGGTGGCGCTCACCACCCTGCCCTGCATCGACCTCGACGCCGACGTGCCCAACCACCCGAACCCCGAGTCGGCCGAGCCGCACCGGGTGAAGGCGATGAACGAGGCGATCATGGACGTGGCCGCCCGCAACCGCGCCACGACCTTCGTCATGGACGTGAACAAGCTCATGTGCCCCGACGGCTCCCACTACCGGGCCAAGATCGACGGCAAGCAGATGAGCGACGACGGACTGCACTTCACGCCCGACGGCGCCGCCTACGTGTGGAGCTGGATGGTCCCCCAGATCGAGGAGAACATCGGCATCCCGCTCACCCCCACCCAGCCCCTGGCGAAGTGACGGTGCGGGACGGCCGACCACGGCGCCGGTCGTGACCTCGGCCCGACCGGGCAGGGCGTGCTGCGGGTCGGGTCAGGGCTTGGTGCAGGTCTCGTCGAACCACTTCTGGTAGGGCTCGCCCGCGGCCTTCACCTTCTCGGCGTCACTCGGCTCGGACTTGCCCTCGGCAGCCCGCTTGGCCACGGCGACCTGGGTGTCGATCGAGTCGGCCAGCTGGGGGACGGCCTGCTTCAGGTTGGACGCGGTCTGATCGAGCGCCTGGCTCACCTCGGCCCGCTTGTCGGCCGATGCCTGGGTGATGGCGAGGATGAGGATCCCGAGGCGGGCCGACTCGGCGCACCCCGGCTTGTTGGCCAACGTGGAGGTGGGTCCTGCCGCCGTCGGGGCGCCCGCCGGCGTCGTCGGTGACAGCGTCGGGGAAGCCCCCGCCGGCAGGCCCCCGGACGACTGGTCGGTCTTCGGCTTCGTCCCACACCCGGCGAGCAGCACAGCTCCGGCCATCAGACACAGGGCGATTCGACGCACGACTTCCTCCCACGGATCGGTGGGCGAACCTAGCACGGGGCCCCGGGCCGCCTCCGCGCGCCCCGGCGGGCGTTCACCTCGGGGGCGAGGTCGGGGCGACCGAGGAGGTCATCCGCCGGCCCGGACGGCGTCGGCATCCTCGCAGGTGGCCCCGGCGCAGGCCTCGAGGGCCGCGAGGCGCGGCGCGAGGCTCTGGACCACCGACGTGTAGGCGGGGTCGTCGACGAGGTTGCGCAGCTGGTACGGGTCGGTCTGCAGGTCGTACAGCTCGCGCTCGTTGCCCGGGTGCTCGGCGTAGAACCACCGGCCGCCGCGGAGCGCGTGCGAGGACTGTCCGGTGAGGCCGTTCCAGTTCTCGAGCAGCACGGCCCGGTCGCGCGCCTGGGCCGGGTCGGCAGCGACGGGGGCGAGGTCGCGGCCGTCGAGGGGGACCGTGGCCTTGGCGCCTGCCAGCGCCAGGATGGTCGGGGCGAGGTCGATGTTGGCCGTCGTCTGCGCCGCGCGGGCACCGGCCGGGAACGGACCGCCGCGGATCAGCAGGGGCACGTGGGTGGACTCCTCGTAGAGCTGCACCTTGCCGAGCAGGTTGCGGTGCTGGCCGTGGAACAGCCCGTTGTCGGAGGTGAACATGATCACGGTGTTGTCGAGCTGGCCCGTGCTCTGCACGGCGGAGACGATCTTGTCGACCCACTCGTCGACGGCCTGCAGCGCCTCGAGCTCTTTCTGGTAGTTGCCGAGGATGGCGGCCTCGGCGTTGGCGTCGAGCGGCTTCAGGTTGCGGATGAACGACGGCTTCGTCGACACGTCGGCCTCGTTGTAGGAGGGCGAGGCCGGCAGCTGCTCGTAGCGGAAGATGCCCTCGTGGCGCGGCGCCGGGACCGCCGTCGACCAGATCTCCTTGGTCCCCTCCCGGCCTCCACGTGCGGGGCGAGCGGGGTGAACGACACGAACCACGGCCGCCCGTCCTGGCTGAAGCGGCCGATGGTGTTGACCACCTCCTGGCCCAGCACGTCGGTCTGGTAGTCCTCGGGTCGGGTGCCGTAGTCGTAGCGCTGCCCGTTCACCGACACCGAGTAGTTGAAGTAGTTGTAGGTCGAGGGGTCGATGAGGCCGAACCAGTGGTCCCAGCCAGGCGGCGGCGAGATGTTGCCGTCCTCGCCCCAGCCGTTGAGGTACTTGCCGATGCTGGCCGTCTGATAGCCGGCGTCCTTCATCCACACGGCGAGGGTGTCCTGCTGGTGGGGCACGAACTTGCCGGCCCCACCCAACGGCGGCACGTTGTCGCGGACGTCGTGGTTGTGGGCGTACTGACCGGAGTAGTAGGTGGCCCGGGACGGGCAGCACACGGGGAAGCTGACGTAGTACTGGTCGAAGGTGGTGCCCTGGTCGCCGATGAGCCGTTGGGTTCGGGGCAGCGCCCGCATCTCCTCCAGCGTCTGATCGTCGGTCATGACGACGAGGATGTTCGGATGTGCGCCATCGGTGACGTGGGTCCGCACCACGGCACCGACCGACACGGCGGCGCCGAGCACGAGGACGGCCACCACCACCGCCACGATCACCCCGCGCCGGCCGTGGCGCTGCCCGGTGGGAGCGGGGACGGGCGTCGGGGTGGAGCCGGTGGCGTCGCCCGGCTCGTCGGCCGAGCGAGGGGGATCAGCGGCGTCGGGAGGAGCTCGTCGGTCAAGGGCGCTCATGGTAACGACGGCCCCGGCGGCGTCGGGGTCGGGCCCTCGGCGGCGGTCAGGTGGCGGGCTCGTCGATCGCGGGATCGTCGACCGTGGTCTCGTCACCGGTCGCCTCGGCGGGCGACTCGTCGGCGGACTTGCCCTTGCGGCGGAAGCGGCTCAGCGAGGAGCGCACCGCGACCCCCACACCGGCTGCGCCGGCGGCCACCACGCCGACGATCATGCTGCCGCTGCCGGCATCGAGATATGCGATCACGGGCACTCCCCCGAGGGTCAGCCCTGGGTCGCCACCCAGGGTCCGTCGACTTCGTCCACCTGGCCCATCGACATCGTTGGCCGATCGACACCTTCCACTAGCGTGTTTCCGCCGCCGCGACCGTAGCAGGCCCCCACGGGTCCGTCACCGCTGCGTCACCACGGCGTCACCGGCGGGCCATCGCCGCGCCACCACGTGCCGACCATCGACCCCGGGACTGCCTCCACCGTGACCTCCGACCGCGCTCCGCTGCTGCCCGACCCTGGCTCGTTCCGCGATCCGACCAGCAGGGTGTTCGTCGACGCCGACCACGACCGGGTCGTGCGGGCCATGCAGCCGGACGCGTTCGCCGACCTCCGCCACGCGCTCGACGGGGCCTTCCTGCCGCGGGCGATCGCCGACCGTCGCGTCGTGGCGACGACCCCGGTCGACGACCCGCGGTCGGCCGGACTGCCCGAGACCTGGACCGCCGCCGTCGAGCACCCCCGCCTGCACTCGTGGTCGTACCCGTACGAGTGGACCTTCTCGATGCTGCGCGACGCGGCCGTCCTCCAGCTCGAGCTGCTGCGCGACGCGCTCGCCGAGGATCTCGCCTTCAAGGACGCCACGCCCTACAACGTGCAGTTCGACGGGGCGCTGGCGCAGTTCGTCGACGTGGGGAGCATCGAGCGGCTCCAGCCGGGCGACCCGTGGTTCGGCTACCTGCAGTTCTGCCAGCAGTACCTCTACCCGCTGCTGGTGACCGCGTACGCCGACCTGCCGTTCCAGCCGCTCCTCCGGGGATCCATCGACGGCGTCACCCCGGAGATCGCCTCCCGGCTGCTGGGACCGCTCCGACTGCCCCGCCGGGGCGTCCTCGTCCACGTCGCCCTCCACGCCCGGGCCCAGGCCCGGTTCGCCGACACCGACGCCGACGTCGGCGCCGAGCTGAAGCAGGGCGGGATGCGCAAGGAGCTGATCGAGGCCAACGTCCGCGGTCTGCTGCGCACCGTCACCGCGCTGCGGTGGAAGCGCTCGGAGTCCGCGTGGTCCACCTACACCGAGCGCGCCCACTACACCGACGCCGACCTGCGGGCCAAGGAGGCGTTCGTGGGTGATGTCGCCGGCCGGCGCCGGTGGTCGATCGCGTGGGACGTGGGGTGCAACGACGGCCGGTTCTCCGAGCTGATCGCCCCGCAGACCGACCGCGTGGTCGCGTTCGACGCCGACCACCTCGTGGTCGACCTGCTGTACCGGCGGCTCGCCGCCCGCCGCGATCGCACGATCCTGCCGTTGGTGGTCGACCTCACCGACCCGTCACCGGGGCTGGGGTGGGCCAACGTCGAGCGGCCGGCCTTCCTCGAGCGGAACCGACCCGAGCTCGTGCTCGCCCTGGCCGTGATCCACCACCTCGCCATCACGGGCAACGTGCCGACGGCACGGGTCCTCGACCTGTTCGCCGGCCTCGGCGCCGCGACCGTGCTGGAGGTCCCCACCGAGGACGACCCGAAGGTCCGCCAGCTGCTGCGCAACAAGCGGGCGGGCGTCCACGACGACTACCGGCTCGAGCGCATCGAAGCCGAGATCGGCGAGCGATTCGACGTCGGCGCCCGCGTGGTCCTGCCGTCGCAGACCCGGGTCCTCTTCGAGCTCGCCCCGCGCTGACCGACCCCGCGTGGGTGCGGTCGCCGCACGCGAGGCGCCGCGGCGCCGCGCCGTCGCGACGTCCCGCTGCGTCAGCTCACTTGGCGGCAGGGCACGCGCCGCCGTACCAGGCGTTCATCGCGTCGCGCGCTGCGAGCTCGGCCTGCCGGTCGGCGTCGGTGGCGGTGCCCGCCATGATCTTCTTCGCCAGGTCGGTGCGGGTGGTGATGGCCGGGGCCAGCTCGGGCACCGCGGCGGCGAAGGCGGTGGCCTTCTCGTCGAGGGTCGTCGCGGTCTCGGCCTGCTGCGCCGCCGGGACGGGCGCCTGGGTGGCCTTCAGGTAGGCGATGCCCCAGGCGTCGCTGAGCCCGCACTGTGGCGGCAACGTCGCCGCCGGCCCCGGCGCCGGTGCCGGCGCGCCGTTGGCCGCGGCCTGGGGGCTGCCCGGCAGGCTCGTCGAGGAGGGCGACGAGGACGACGACTTCGGGCTCCCGCAGGCACCCAGCGCCAACGCAGCGGCCAGGCAGGCGGCGAGGGCGGCGGGGCGGCGCATGGCGGTCTCCAGGAGCAGCAGCGGGCGGTGGCCGATCCGCAGGAGCGAGCAGGACCGGATCGGGGCCGCCAACGTTAGCCGAGGAGGCCCTCGCCTCCGGCGTCACCGATCGTCGGGCGTCGGGGCGGCGGGGGTCCGGGGCTGCAGCGGCGATCAGGCGGCAGCGAGCGCCGCTCGCACCCGCTGGGCCACCGCCGCCGCCTCGTCGTCGTCACGGTAGGGATGCCGCGGCCAGAAGAAGCCTCGCAGGCCGTCGCCGCGCCGTCGGGGCACCACGTGGACGTGCAGGTGGGCGACGCTCTGGCTCACGACGTTGTTCGTGGCCACGAAGGTGCCCTCGGCGCCGAACCCGCCGACGAGGGCGGCGGCCACCCGCTGGACCTCGGAGAAGAAGGGGCCGAGCAGGGCGGGCGGGAGCTCGGGCAGCGTCACCACGTGCCGGCGGGGCACCACCAGGACGTGGCCGGGGAACAGGGGCCGACGGTCGAGGAACCCCACCGCGCCCTCGCCGTCGAGCACGACGTGGGCCGGCGCCGCCCCGGCGACGATGGCGCAGAACGGGCAGGGGTCCGCGTCGGGCACGACGCATCGTCCCACGATCGCCGCCCGACCACGGGCGGCGTCGGGCGGGGGCGCCGGCGCTCGGAGGACCGGGCGGCGGACCCGACCGACGGGAGCGTGAACGCAGGATGAACCCTCGCCCGGCATCCACCGCCTCGAGCGGGCGGGCGGCTTACATGGGCGGCGGTGTCCGTCCAAGCACCCCAGACCACCCCCGGCTCACCCGAGCCGTCCCCGTGGGCCACCGGCCCGGGTGGGGTGTGCTGCGGATGACCGCGCCGGGGTGCCCGACCTCCCGGGAGCCCGCGTGACCGATCCCTTCGCCCCGACCCATGTCGTGCCGACCCTGGCGCCGGCCTTCGCCTCCTCGGCGCCGGCGGGCCACCGGCGGTCGTACGTGCTCGACACGTCGGTGCTGCTGGCGGATCCGACCGCGCTGACCCGCTTCGCCGAGCACGAGGTGGTGGTGCCGCTGGTCGTCGTGACCGAGCTGGAGGGCAAGCGCCACCACCCCGAGCTGGGCTGGGCCGCCCGTCGCAGCCTGCGCATGCTCGAGGACCTGCGGGTCCGCCACGGCACGCTGGTGCAGCCCATGCCGGTCAACGAGCAGGGCGGCACGGCGCGCGTGGAGGTCAACCACCAGAGCCTCGCCCTGCTCCCCGCCGCCCTGTCGACCGATGCCAACGACCACCGGATCCTGGCCGTGGCCCGCAACCTCGCGAACGAGGGCCACGAGGTCGTGGTCGTCACCAAGGACCTCCCCCTCCGGCTGAAGTCGTCGATCGTGGGCCTCGCGGCCGACGAGTACCGCAACGAGCTCGCGCTCGACTCGGGGTGGACCGGCTTCACCGAGCTCGACGTCGCCGGCACCGTCATCGACGCCCTCTACGAGCGGCGGGTGGTCGAGCTGTCCGAGGTGCTGGGCGACGACGGCCCGGCCCCCGCCGACCTGCCGTGCCACACCGGGGTCGCCCTCCACGCGGGCTCCCAGTCGGCCCTGGCCCGTGTGCACCCCGACAAGACCCTGCGGCTGGTGCCCACCGAGCTCGAGCTGTTCGGCGTGCGCGGCCGCTCGGCCGAGCAGCGGGTGGCGATCGACCTCCTCGCCGACGACGGCATCGGCATCGTCAGCCTCGGCGGCAACGCCGGGACCGGCAAGAGCGTGCTCGCCCTCGCCGCCGGCCTCGATGCCGTGCTCGAGCAGCGCACGCACAAGCGGGTCATCGTCTTCCGTCCGCTGTACGCCGTCGGCGGTCAGGACCTCGGGTTCCTGCCCGGCTCCGAGTCCGAGAAGATGAACCCGTGGGCTGCGGCGGTCACCGACGCCCTCGAGTCGGTGATGGGCCCCGAGGTCATCGAGGAGGTGCTGTGCCGCGACCTGCTCGAGGTGCTCCCCCTCACCCACATCCGGGGCCGGAGCCTCACCGACTCGTTCGTCATCATCGACGAGGCCCAGAACCTCGAGCGCTCGGTCCTGCTCACCGCCCTGAGCCGGCTCGGGCGCGGCAGCCGGGTCATCCTCACCCACGACGTCGCCCAGCGCGACAACCTCCGAGTCGGCCGCCACGACGGCGTGGTGTCGGTGATCGAGACGCTCAAGGGCCATCCGCTGTTCGCCCACGTCACGCTCACCCGGTCCGAGCGCTCGGCGGTCGCCGCCCTCGTCACCGACCTGCTCGACCCACCCGGCGCCTGACGCGGGCGGAGGCGTCGCTGCCCCGGGCCACGCCGCGGCGGGAGGGCTACCGTCCGGCCATGCGCTTCGCCTTCAAGACCTCGCCGCAGCACACCACGTGGGACGCCATGCTCGCGGTCTGGCGGGAGGCCGACGGGATCGACGTGTTCGAGTCGGGGTGGACCTTCGACCACTTCTACCCGATCTTCTCCGACCCGACGGGTCCGTGCCTGGAGGGCTGGAGCGCCACCACCGCGCTGGCGCAGGCCACCACCCGCCTCCGGTGCGGCGTGCTGGTCACGGGCATCCCCTACCGCCACCCGGCCGTGCTGGCGAACATGGCCGCGACGGTCGACATCGTGTCGGGCGGACGGCTCGAGCTCGGCCTCGGCGCCGGCTGGAACCAGGACGAGGCCGACGCCTACGGCATCCCCCTCGGCACCCTGACCGAGCGCTTCGACCGCTTCGACGAGGCGTGCGAGGTCATCGTGGGGCTGCTCACGCAGGAGACGACGTCCTTCGCAGGTCGGCACTTCACGCTCACCGACGCCCGCTGCGAGCCCAAGCCCGTCCAGCGACCGCACCCGCCGATCTGCATCGGCGGTGTGGGGCCGAAGCGGCTGCTGCCCGCCGCCGCCCGCTGGGCCCAGCACTGGAACCACCCGGGCGGCTCGGTGCAGGACTGGCAGCGCGCCCGCGACGACCTGGCGACCGCCTGCGAGCAGGTCGGGCGCGACCCGTCGACGATGACGACGTCGATCCACGTGTGGTTCCGCCCCGACGACGGGCCCGACGCGCTGGCCGAGGAGTGCGCCGCCTTCGCCGAGGCCGGCGTCGACCTGGCGATCGTCTACCTGCCGACGCCCCACACGCCGGCCGTGCTGACGCCGATCGCGGACGCCCTGGCCCCACTGGCGGGCTGACCGGCGTGCGCCGGCCCGGCCGCCTCGCACCGGATGTGCCCTCGCACCGCGTTCGGCGCCGAGGGGAGGCCTGCGACGGGCCCGCCCGCCTCGCTGTCACAGGGCCTGCGTAGGGTCGACACCATGCGGAGTGACCCAGACCAGCGGCCGACCGTCGAGCCGCTCGACGAGCCGCTCGACGAGCCGATCGTCGAGCCGACCGACCGGCCGCTCGAGGGGGTGGCCGACCGTACGGACGAGCCGGCGGCGGTGCACGCCCTCGACGTCGAGACCGACACGACCGAGGACGGGCTCGACCCCCGGGTGAGCCGGGTGGTGGCGGTGGCGGTGGCGAGCCCCGACGGCGACGTCGTGTTCGACGACGCCGACGAGACCGAGCTGCTCGCCCGCCTCGACCGCCACCTCGGCGCGCTCGGACCCGGCGTGCTCGCCACGTGGAACGGCGCGGCGTTCGACCTGCCGTTCCTCGCCGATCGGGCGGCGGCCGCCGGCGCACCGGTCGCCCTGCGGCTGGCCGCCGACCCGGCGTGGCGCGTGCGCGAGCCCCTGCCCGGCCACGCCGGCGCCTACCGGGCGACGTGGCACGGCCTGGCCCACCTCGACGCCTACCGCGTGTTCCGGGCCGACGTGGCCCCCGCGCTGGGGATGTCGTGCTCGCTGAAGACCGTCGCCCGCCTGGTCGGCCTGCAGCCGATCACCGTCGACGCCGGCCGCCTGCACCTGCTCGACGACGAGGTCGTGCGCGCCTACGTGGCCAGCGACGCCCGCTGCACCCGCGAGCTCGTGCTGCGCCGGTGGCCGTCCATGCGCGGCGCCGTCGACCGCCTCGCCGGCCCGCCGGTCGCGGCCACGGCGCGGCCCGGGGCGGTCGCCGCGCCCGCCGCCCCGACGACCCCCGGAGGTGCCTCGTGAGCGGCGCCCCAGCCCGTAGGATCCGGCCACGGGCCGCGGGCGACGCGTCGCCGACCGCTGCGCCCGCACCGACCACCGGGAAGGGACGACGCCGGGTGCCCAGGCAGCGCAGCGCCACCTCCACGTCCGCGTTCGGCGTGGGCCGCCGTGAGAACCACGACGCCAGCGACTTCTACGCTCGGTTCAAGGCACCGACCGTCTCCGACGACGACACCGTCGCCCGCCAGCCCATCGTCGACCAGATCGTGTGCGGCGACGCTCGGCAGATGGGCACGCTCGTGCCGCGGCTCGAACCCGGTTCGGTCGCGCTGGTGGTCACCTCACCGCCCTACTTCGCCGGCAAGGAGTACGAGGAGGCGCTCGGCCAGGGCCACATCCCCGGCTCCTACCTCGAGTACCTGCAGATGCTGCACGACGTGTTCGCCGCCTGCGCCGAGGCCCTCGAGCCCGGCGGCCGCATCGCCGTGAACGTCGCCAACCTCGGCCGCAAGCCCTACCGATCGCTGGCGGCCGACGTCGTGCGCATCCTCGAGGACGACCTCGGCCTGCTGCTGCGCGGCGAGATCGTCTGGCGCAAGGCCGAGGGAAGCTCGGGGAGCTGCGCGTGGGGTTCGTTCCAGAGCGCCTCCAACCCGGTCCTGCGCGACCTCACCGAGCGGATCGTGGTGGCGTCCAAGGGTCGCTTCGACCGGGCCCGCCCGCGCCCCCGGCGGGAGCGCGAGGGCCTCCCCCACGAGGACACCATCTTCAAAGAGGACTTCATGTCCTGGACGACCGACGTCTGGGACGTGCCCACCGAGAGCGCCACGCGCGTCGGCCACCCGGCGCCGTTCCCGGTGGAGCTGCCCCAGCGGCTGATCGAGCTCTACACCTACCGTGGCGACCTCGTGCTCGACCCCTTCATGGGGTCGGGCTCGACCGCCGTCGCCGCCATCCGCACCGGCCGCTACTACTTCGGCTACGACACCGACGCCGACTACGTCGCGGCGGCGCGCGCCCGCGCGGACCGGGCGCGCGCCGACCACGATGCCGAGGCGGCGCGGTCGTCCACGAGCGTGGTCCTGCCCTCGAGCGCCACGCCGCCGGGCACCGACCGTCGGGCGGGCGAACCGGCGGGAGGTGGCGACCCCGACGACCCCGTCGCCGACCTCGAGCAGCTCGTCGCCCGCGCCGTCGACGAGGGGCTCGCGCTGAAGGAGATCGCCCGCGCCGTCCTCGAAGGCGCCGGGTTCGTCGCCGTCAGCGACCGGAGCCGGGCCGTCGCCGGTGCCGACGTCACGTTCACGGCGTCCGATCGCGGCGGGCGCCCGTGGCGCTTCGACGTCTCCGGCGCGCTCACCAAGGGAAGCGACCGACCGGGCCTGCGGCGGACGGACGCGCTGTGGCGGGCGCTCGGCAAGGCCGCCGTGCTGCGGGCCGCTGACGCCGAGGTGGTCCCCCTCGTGCTGCTCACCAGCGACCTGCCGGCACGGGGCACCGCAGGCGCCACGGCGCTGCAGACCGCCCGCGACGACGGCCTCGTGTTCGACGCCGTGGAGGTGCTGCGGCGCGACGGACTCGGCCGACTGGTCCAGTACGCCTCGGGTGCGCACGAGGGCCCGATCGGTGCGCTGTACCCGTCGACCCGGCGCACGCGCGGCGGCTGACGCCGACGCGACCCCCGATGGCCACCGACAAGACGAAGCTCACCGAGCTGGCCACCGCCGTGGGGCTGTCCTGGGACCAGCGCGGCGCCTGGCCCGAGTCCGTCGAGCGCGTGGTGCTGCCAGGCATCGCCGACGAGGTGTGGAAGCCCGTGGTGCTGCCGACGACGGCGACCGGGCACCCCGACCGCGACCTCCTGCTCCGAGCGCTGCACAACGGCCACGAGTTCCGTCGCGTGGTGCTCCGAGGCCGCGCACCCGAGCACGTCGAGTGGAGCGGGGGCGGGCGCTCGGTGTGGACCTCCGACGTGCCCCGCGACCTCACCGTCGACCGCGTGTGGTTCCTGCAGGCCAAGTACGACTCGACCTGCGTGCTCAACACCGCGCCGGGGACGCTCGTCGACGAGCTCCTCGCCGACGACGCCCCGCCGAGCCGGCCGTCGTGGTACGAGGAGGTGGCGCTCGGCGAGCTGCAGGCCTACTACCGCGCCGTCCGACGGCGCCCCGGTCTCGACGCGCTGCCTACCGACGTGCGCGACCTCGAGGCCGACCACCGGGCTTCGATCAAAGGGGTGCTGCGCGCCGGCGCGGCCACGCCCGCGGCCGAGGAGCGGGCCTACGGCGAGCTCTGCGCAGCCGTGTCGGTGGCCACGACGCTGCGGTGGCGACGCCGGCTGTCGAGCGCCACGCGCCCCCAGCAGACCCAGATGCTGTTCCGGATGCTGCGGATCGCCGGCGGACCGTACTGGCTGCTCGGCACCAAGGGCGCCGCGCCCGTGCAGCTGGCGGTCACCGACACCCGCTCCTGGCGCGACCGCTACACGCTGCGGCGCTTCCAGGTCGTCGACGCCCACGCCGGCCAGCCCCAGGTGAACTGGCGGGCCGACGTCGTCGAGCGGGCCACCGGCGAGCACCACCCGGTCGAGGGCTACTGCGAGATCCGCTGGTCCCACGGCAAGCTCGGCGGCCACCCCGAGTGCAAGGTCCAGGTCTCGACACCGCTCGACGCCATCCCCGGCTACGAGCCGATGACCTGATCGGCGGCCGTCCCGCACTCAGCCCTTCCCCCCGGCCGCGGCGACTGCCATGATGCCGGCGCGGGATCGCGATCCCCCGCCCCACCGCCGACGCCGCCGGGCGAGCGCCCGACGACGGCATCGGAACCTCGCGATCGCCTCCACCCGACCCGCACCCGGAGGCATCGCCATGCACCCGTTCCCGTCGCCCGACCCCGCGCCCGACGAGCCCTGCACCCCACGCGGCGACCACGACCCCGACGAGCCCTGCACCCCACGCCGCGACCACGACCCCGACGAGCCCAGCACCCCACGCCGCGACCACGACCCCGACGAGCCCCGCACCCCACACGGCGACCACGACCCCGACGAGCTCGCGGTGGTCGCCCGCAACCTCGTCGAGCTCACGGGCCTGGTCCCCGAGCTCGACCCACCCGTCGTCGTGGGCCTGTCGTCGACGACCGACGAGGTCGCCGTGCGTCCCCTCGACGGCCCCGACCCCGTGGCCGACCTCGTGGGCGCGACCGTCCCCGAGGACTGGGACGCCTTGGCGCTGGTCGCCACCGGCCGCACCTACGCCCTCGCCGAGGGCCCCCTCGACGCCGCGCGCGCCCGCCGGGGCGCGACCACCGGTCGGGTGCTGTTCGTGCACGTCGTCGGCCGCCGGGGCGCCAGCGCCGCCGTGGTCCAGCCCTTCGACGGTGAGATCCACCCGTTGCCGTCGGCGCCGGGCGAGCCCACCGGCCGGGCCGACGACGTGCTGCGGCGCATGCTCGGGCTGCCCACTGCGCCTGCGTCCCACGACGTGGGCGAGCTGTGGGCGCTGCAGTGGCTCGACGCCGTCACCGCCGAGCTGCACCGCCGCACGCCGGGGCACGACCTGCGATGGCCCGAGGTCGCTCGGCTGCACCCGGCCGCCCACATCGCCGGGCGCGACCCACTGCTCGGTTCGCTCGTCGTGCCCGCGCTCGCCCGCCTGGGACGGGCGTTCGCCAACGTCACGACCTGGTCCTACCTGCGCCGCGACTGCGCCCGGGGACGATGGGAGGTCGAGGGGATCACTGCGGATTCCGCCGCCTGGATGGACGACGGCATGTTCAGCCGGTGGACCCTGCAGGTCTTCCCCTTCCTCGACGACTACCTCGAGGGGCTCGAGGGCGCGCTGGCCCCGGTGGTGCTCGACGAGGTCCGGGCGACGCTCGAGGCCTGGGGCCTCACCTAGCCTGCCGACCGGGACCCGACGGCGTCGGCGACGGCGCAGGTCCCGACGTCGGCGCACCGGAGGAGGACCATGCCACTCGTGCTCGGGGTCGACTCCTCGACCCAGGCCACCAAGGTCGAGGTCCGCGACGTCGACACCGGCGAGCTGGTCGCCGCCGGCCGCGCGCCCCACGCGCCGGTGTCGCCGCCCCGCGCCGAGCAGGACCCCGCGGCATGGTGGGCGGCGCTGGCCCGGGCCGTGTTCGACGCCGGCGTCGACGACGTCGCCGCCCTGGCCGTCGCCGGGCAGCAGCACGGGTTGGTGGCCCTCGACGACGCCGGCACCGTGCTGCGGCCGGCGAAGCTCTGGAACGACACCGAATCGGCCCCCGACGCCCGCCGGCTCGTGGCGCGGCTCGGCCCCGCCGGCTGGTCGGAGGCCTGCGGGTCGGTGCCGGTCGCGTCGTTCACGGTCACGAAGGTGGCGTGGCTGGCCGAGCACGAGCCGGAGGTCCTCGATCGGCTGGCCACGCTGCTGCTGCCCCACGACTGGCTGACCCACCAGCTCACGGGCCGGGCGGTGACCGATCGGGGCGACGCGTCGGGCACCGGGTACTGGTCGCCGGCCACCGGGCGCTGGCGACCGGACCTGCTCGATCTGGCCGCGCCTCGCCCCGGCGGCTGGGTGGGTGCACTGCCCACCGTGCTCGGCCCGACCGAGCCCGCCGGCCCGCTCACCCCCTGGGCCGCCGACCAGCTGGGCCTGCGCGCCGGCGCCCTCGTCGGCCCGGGCACCGGGGACAACATGGCTGCAGCACTCGGCGTGGGCCTCGCAGGCGGCGACGTCGCCATCTCGGTCGGCACCTCGGGCACCGTGTTCGCCACCTCGCCCACCCCGACCGCCGACGCATCCGGTGCCGTCGCCGGCTTCGCCGACGCCACCGGGCGCTTCCTCCCGCTGGTCTGCACGCTCAACGCCGCCCTCGTCCTCGACGCCGTGGCCCGGCTGCTGGCCGTCGACCACGCGTCGTTCGACCAGCTGGCGCTCACGGCCCCCGCCGGCGCCGAGGGCCTGGTGCTGCTCCCCTACCTCGCCGGGGAGCGCACCCCGAACCGCCCCGACGCCACCGGCACCCTGACCGGCCTGCGACCCGACGTGAGCCGGGCCGCCCTGGCCCGCGCCGCGGTGGAGGGCGTCGTCTGCGGGCTGCTCGACGGCCTCGACGCGCTCGTGGCGGCGGGCGTCCCGATCGCCGATGCCGGCCGCCTCGTCCTGGTCGGCGGCGGGGCCCGGAGCGCCGCCGTGCGCCAGGTCGTAGCCGACCTGACGGGGCGGCCCGTCACGCTCCCCGCCGGCGACGAGCACGTGGCCGCGGGGGCGTGCGTGAAGGCTGCGGCCGTGCTCCTCGAGCGTGACCCCGTCGAGGTGGCCCGAGCCTGGGCGGGCGACGAGGCCGTCACCGTCGAACCGGGGCCCCAGGTCGAGCACCGCGACCAGGTCCGGGGCGCGTACGCCCGCGTCCGCGACGAGCAGGCGGATCCCCCGCCCGGTCGCGACACCGACCCCGACCGCTAGGGCCACGTCCCCGCCCCTCGGCGGCGCGCCGGGCCGACTCCTCGGGCGGTCACGCCGTCGTGGGGTTCGACGAGCGACCGACGGGCCCGACCCGGGCCATCGGTAGCCTCCGCGCATGCCCGACACCGCGCTGCTCACCACGCCCGACCCCTCCAGGTTCCCGCCGCTGCCGGCCGAGCGCGCCGAGCGGTGGTCGCGGTTCGGTCGGTGGGACCGGGTGTACTTCCCGTCCTTCGTCGGGCTCGTCGTCGAGGAGATCCGCCTCGGGTACGCCCGGATGCGCCTGCCCTGGCGGTCGGAGCTGGCCCAGCCTGCCGGCGTGCTGCACGGCGGTGCCCTCGCCACGCTGGTCGACACCGTGGTCGTGCCCGCCGTCGGGGGCGCCTACGACGAGATCCCCGTCATGTTCACGGTGTCGATGCAGGTGCAGTACCTCGGCGCCGTGCGCGACGAGGATGCCGTCGCCGAGGGATGGGTGGTGCAACGGGGCCGGTCGACGGTGTTCTGCGAGGCAGCCGTGCGGACCGCATCGGGGACGCCGGCGGCCACGGGCACCCTCGTCTACACCGTCCGCCCGGCGTCACCGACCGCCTGACGGGCGACGTCTCTCGCCGGCGGTCCCGGGCCCGTGTGACACGGATGACATCGAAAATACGGGAAACAACTGGATAGGATCCCGCCTGCACCGTCGTGCGGCACGACGGCTCGCCGGGCACCCGGCCCCCTCGATCTCCTGCCCGAGAGGTGCGGCCGATGTCCTCCACCACCCCCAGGTCCTGCGTCGTCCGCTCCCCGGCGCCCCCGCAGGGTCGCCGTCGTCGGCCATCGGAGCGCCTCGGGGCGGTCACCGGACTGGTGCTCGCCGTGGTGGGCCTGGTCGTGCACGGCGCCGGCCCGGGGCCCGACCCGGCGCTGGCTGCCGTCCAGCACCACGCCGGGTTCACCGCCACCGTCTTGGGCTGGACGAGCTGGTACGGCAGCTACGCCCTCGGCGACCTCGGGGTCGGCTGGTGCATCGATCACGGCCTGCGCCCCCGACCCGGCCCTCGCCTACGCCCCGACCCCGGTGGCCGACGCGTCCGCCGACACCAAGGCCGCCATGGCCTGGGCCGCCACCATGCACACCGCCGCCGACCCCGTCGAGGCGGCGGCGGTCATGCTCGTGCTCCACGACCTCATGGGTGCCCGCTACCCGTTCGGCGCCCTGCAGGTCGACCGGCTCACCACCGAGCACCTCGCCGGCTTCGGGGGCAGGAGGCGGCGCTGGTGCGCCGGGCGCAGGCGATCCGCGCCGAGGCGCTCGCCCACCGGCACCACCGCGCACCGTTCGCCCTCCGGCTCGCCGCCGTGCTCGAACCGGCCCGGGCCCGGAGCGCACCGGCCGCCTCGTGGCCACCCTGACCGACGGCGCCGGTGCCCCGGTCGCCGGTGCCCCCGTCACGTTCAAGGCCGACGGAGCCCGCCTCGCTGCCGACGCCACCCACACCGGCACGGATGGGACCGCCGCGGTGGAGCTCGCCGGCGGCCCCGCCGCGGCGTGGTTCGTTGCGCTGGCCGGGGTCCCCGACCCTGTTGTCCGCCTTCGCCTCCACCACCGCCGCCGCGCAGCGGGTCGCCTGCCCGGCGGGCTCGCCGTGTCCGCCGCCACCGAGCTGGCGCCGCCCACGACGACCACCGCACCACCGACCACCACCGCACCACCGAGCACCACGACCACCGCACCACCGACCACCACGACACCGCACCACCGACCACCACGACCACCGCGGCACCGCCGGCGACCATCCCGCCGGCAACGACACCACCGACCACCACGACCACCGCACCGCCGGCGACCAACCCGCCGGCGACGACACCACCGACCACCAGCGCGCCGCCGACCACCACGACCACCGCGACCACCGCGGCACCGCCAGCGTCCACGACGATCCCGGCGACCACGACCCCGGGCGGGCCGCCCACGCCCACGCCGACGCCCACGCCGACGGCACCGACACCGGCACTGGCCACGCCGGCAGCGCTGCTGCCTCGCACCGGCACCGAGACGATCGGGCTCGTGCTCAGCGCGGTCGGGCTGGTGCTGCTCGGCTCCGCCTCCCTCGGTGCCCGTCACGCGGCTCCCGCCGCGGCGGGCCGGCCTCGGCCGCATCACGCCCTGAGCCCCGGGCCGCACCGACGAGCGTCGCCGCGGCGGAGGGGCTCGAAGCGTCCTGCGGCGCATCCGGGGCACCGAGCGATGGGCGCCCACGAGGGCAGCAGCCACGCGCCCGCCGTCGCCTCGCGACCCGGCCCGGTGCAAGCATGCGATGCTGACCCGGAGCGACCGCAGGAGGGCGAGCGATGGAGGTCCGGGGCACCCACGTCTTCGACGCACCGATCGACCGGGTCTGGGCCATGTTCCACGACCCGGCGTCCCACGTCGCGAAGTTCACGCGCATGGCCACCGCGACGTCGAGGTCGTCGACTGCCAGCAGCACGATGACCGCCTGCTGCTCACCATCCGCCGCCTGGTCACCGTCGAGGTGCCCGGGTTCGCCAAGCGGGTGCTCAAGCTTCACCAACACCGTCGTGTCCGTCGACGACTGGCGGCGCCACGACGACGGCACGTGCTCGGGGAGCTACACGGTGGAGGCCAAGGGCGCGCCGATCGAGGTCCGGGGCACGACGAAGCTGACCCCCGACGGCGATCGGACGACCTACGAGGTGAGCGTGTCCGTCGACGTCAACATCCCGCTCATCGGCGGCAAGCTGGCGAGCTGGGCAAGGCCGACGTCGAGCAGCAGCTCCTCGACGAGTTCGCCGCCGGCGAGCACTGGCTGGCGGACCTGCCCGACTGATCCCGGCGGACGACGGGGCTCCCCCACGGCCCGCGGGAGGCGGCGTCAGGGACCGACGACGGCGCCAGGTCGACCCCACAGTCGCCCACCAGCGCCTGGGCCTGCGCCACCTGGGCCGCGCCGGCGGCGGCGCTGACGTCGTAGAAGACGCGCAGCACGGCGAGCAGATCGTCGGCGGACAGCCCGGCCATGGTGGTGGCCAAGCAGGTGCGCTGGTCCTTCGGCACCTGATCGCCGACGAAGAAGGGCAGCAGCCGGCTGAGCCCGTTGGCGAGGCGCTCCGCGGACGCGCACCCCTGGATGCCGGCGAGGAGGGCGGCGAGGGCCGGGGCGTTCTGCAGGAGGACCACGGCGTCGGTGCCGAACAGCTCCGGCGTGCGCTGCAGGGCGCCCGACAGGCACTCCTGCTCGGGCGACGACAAGGCCAGCGCCCCGCCGACGGCCTTCGCCAGCGCAGCGGCTTCGCTGGTCGGCCGGGACGGCCGGAGCGGTCCGGGCGTCCGCGGGCGGCTCCGGTGCCGACGCCTGGTCCGGGCTCGGTCCGGGGGGCGTCGGGCGAGGCGCCTCGACGCCACCGAGCCCTCACACGAGGATCCGGCACAGGTCCGAGCCGGTTGAGCCGCTGAGCGAGCTGGGTCTGGATGACCCGATAGGATCACCGACCTGGTTGGTGACCTGGTCGGGGTCGAGGGCGAGGTCGTACAGCTCGCGATCGCCGCTCGAGTGCTCCAGGTACACGTAGCGGTCGGTGTGGATCCCCTCGCTGTGGCTCCGACCCCCGCCGAGCTGGTTGTCGAGCAGCACGCCCCGGCTGCGGTTCAGGGTCGGTTCCTGCGCCATGGCTCGCAGATCGGCGCCGTCGAGCGCCAACCCGGGCGAGCCGCCGGCGATCGCCAGGATCGTCGGCGCCAGATCGACCTGCGCGGTGGCGCGATCGACGACCGTGCCGGCCGGGAACCCCGGCCCGGCGATGACGAGGGGAACCTGGGTCGCCGGTTCGTACAGGAACACCTTGCCGTTCGGGATCCGGTGCTCGCCGTGGAAGAGGCCGTTGTCGGAGGTGAACAGCACGGCGGTGCGGTCGGCCACGCCGGACCGGTCGAGCTGGTCGAGGATGCGGCCGACCCATTCGTCCACTGCGACGAGCGTGGCCAGCTCCTTGCGATAGGCGGTGCGCACCGAGCGCCGGATCGGGTTGGTGATCAGCAGGCGGTTGCGCACGAAGTCCGGTGACGCCGACACGTCAGCCTGGTCGAAGGCGGGCGACGTGGGCAGCTCGGCGTCGGCGAACCGAGTGGCGTCGCGTGGCGCCGGTACGGCCGTGGGGACCTCGTCGGAGGCGAAGTCGAGCCCCGCCGTCTCGCCCGAGCTGAGGTGCGGCGCCAAGGGCGTGAAGGACACGAAGAAGGGCTTGTCGCCCCTGGCCGCCTCGTCGATGGTGCGGACCACCTCGGCACCCAGCACGTCGGTCTGGTAGTCGCCCTCGGCGGTGCCGTAGTCCCGACGCTGCCCATCGACCGACACGCTGTAGCCGAAGTAGCGGTAGGTCGTCGGGTCGATGAGACCGAACCAGTGGTCCCAGCCCGGTGGTGGCGCGATGTTGCCGTCCTCACCCCAGCCGTTGAGGTACTTGCCGACGCTGGCGGTGTAGTACCCCGCCCGCTGGAGCCAGACCGGGAGCGTCTCGTTGCCCTTGAGCTTCTTGAAGCCGCCCAGCGGCGCCACGTTGTCGCGCACGCCGTTGTTCGAGGAGTACTGCCCCGTGAGGTAGGTGGCACGGGCGGGGCAGCACAACGGGAAGCTGGCGCTGAAGCGGGAGAACGTGACGCCGTTCGCCGCGAGGCGGCGGTTGACGGTGTCCATCATCCGCATCGACTCGAGCGTCTGGTCGTCGGTCATGATGACCACGACGTTGGGCCGGTCGGTGGAGGCCCCCGACGTCGCCGAGCCGCCGGGAGCCGCGGTCGAGGGCCCGGAGCCACCCGAGCACGCCGGCAGCGCCACCGCGAGGGCGCCGACGAGCAGGAGCAGGGCCAACGGGCGGGTGGTCGACGGCACGGAGGCGGACTCTACGCAACGCCGTGCCGTCGTTCGGGTCGGCCCGACGACCACCCGGCGGTGGTGGCCGGACCCGAGCACGATGGTCGCGTAGGCTGACGCACGAACTCCGCTTCGGTCGATCTCCCCACCCGCCCCCGATGCCACCGCCCGACCTCCACCGATACCGCACCCGGCGCCTCGCGCCCGTCGTCGTGGCCGCCGTCGGCGGCCTGGTCGCCGTGGCCGCGTGCGGGGGCGGCGAGCCCGCCGATGTGCGCGCCGACGCGCCCACCACGGCCGCCCCGACCACCGCGGCGCCGACCACCACCACGGCGGCGCCCACCACCACCTCGCTCCCGACGACGCTCGCCCCGATCACCGAGCCGCCCACGACCGTGCCGCTGCCACCGCCCACCACGGCCAAGCCGCTCGTGAACGTCTACGGCGAGATCCGCGCCGGCAACCGCAACCCCAACACCGCCGGGGCGCGGTTCCTCGTGTACGTCCCCCACGAGGTGTCGGGCACGACGATGGTGATCGACCCCACGACCGACCGGATCATCGACACCTTCCCGACCGGGGCCGAGTCCCAGCACGTCGTCCCGTCGTGGGACATGTCCACGCTGTACGCCATCGCCAGCCGGGGCGACCAGGTCACGCCCATCGACCCGAGGACCGGCAAGGCCGGCAAGCCGCTGAAGGTGGAGGATCCCTACAACCTGTACTTCACCCCCGACGGCGCGGAGGCGATCGTCGTCGAGGAGGGCAACCAGCGGTTCACGTTCCGCGACGCCAAGACCTTCGAGCCGCACTCGTCGGTGCAGACCCAGTGCCCCGGGCTCAACCACCTCGACTACTCGGCCGACCTCTCCTTCTTCGTCGCCACCTGCGAGTTCGAGGGGTCGCTCATCAAGTTCGACATGGCCAGCCGCACCGTCGTCGACAAGATCTGGGTCGACATGGCGCCCAGCGGCAAGCGCCCCCGCAGCGGCCACTCGATGCCCCAGGACGTGCGCCTGTCCGCCGATGGCTCGGTGTTCTTCATCGCCGACCTCCAGAGCGACGGCATCTACGTGATCGACGCCGCCACGTTCCGCCAGATCGGCTTCATCCCGACCGGGGTGGGCGCCCACGGCCTGTACCCCAGCCGCGACGGCACCAAGCTGTACGTGGTCAACCGTGGCACGAACCTCGTCGGCGGACCGCCCCACGGCCAGGGCAGCGTGGCCGTCGTCGACATGGCGACCCGCCAGGTGGTCGCCACCTGGCCCATCCCCGGCGGCGGCAGCCCCGACATGGGCAACCTCACCGAGGACGGCACCCAGCTGTGGCTCGGTGGACGGTACGACGGCGAGGTCTACGTCTTCGACACCGTGGCCGGCCGCTTCGACCGCCGCATCAAGGTCGGGGTCAACCCCCACGGCCTGACGGTGTGGCCCCAGCCCGGCCGCTTCTCGCTCGGCCACACCGGCAACATCCGCTGAGGCCGCGTCGACCCCGGCTGGCGTCGACGCGCCGGATGTGGCACAACGGTGCGGTGAGACGACCGGGGGGACTGCGGCCGCGCGTCGTCACCGTGGCGGGATCGGTGGCCGCCGTGGTGGCGGTGCTGGTGGGCCTGCTGCTGGTGCGCGGGCCGGTCGAGCCCCGGGCCGACGCCGCCGTCGTGACCGGCCAGGTCGTCGACGCGCCGACCACGACCACCACGGCGCCCCCGCCGACGACCACCGAGCCACCTCCGACCACGACCACCGCGGCCGGCCTGCCCGACCCCCGCCCCGGGCCACCCATCTACCCGACCGTGACGGCGCTGGCGAAGGTGCCCGCGGTCGCCGTGTACGACCGCCCCGGGGGTGGGCTGGTGCGCACCATCCCGAGCCCCCGACCGCCGATCAACGGCATCGCCTCGTTCCGCGTGCTCGACCAGTCGACCCCCGGCTGGCTGCGGGTCCAGCTGCCCACCCGCCCCAACGGGTCCACGGGCTGGATCCGTTCCACCGACGTGTCGCTCGGGCGCACCGAGTACTCGATCGACATCGATCTCGCCGCCCGGTGGATGACCGTCTACAGCGCCGCTCGGGTCGTCGCCGAGCGGCGCATCGCCGACGGCGCGCCCGCCACCCCGACCCCCGTGGGCGAGTTCTACGTCAGCGAGGTCGTGCCCGGTGGCGGCGGCGCCTATGGCCCATGGGCCTTCGGCGTGGCCGCGCACTCCGACGTGCTCACCGAGTTCGCCGGCGGGGACGGCCAGATCGCGCTCCACGGCACCAACCTGCCGGGACTGCTCGGCACCGCCGCGTCCCACGGCTGCGTGCGGATGCCCAACGACCTCTCGCAGTTCCTCCACGACGCCGGCGTCCCGCAGGGCACACCGGTGCGCATCCACCGCGGCTGAGCCCCCGGCGGGCATCGACCGGGCCGGGTCCGCCGGCGGGCCCTTCGGCCCTACGGCGACCTGGTGGTCGCCCGGACACTGGAGTCGGAGCGGTCGCGGCGGGCGGCCCGTCCGGCCTCTGACCGCGGAGCAGGGAGGTGGCCCGTGACCCAACCCACGCAACCCCAGGTGACGACCGAGACCTGCCCCTCCTGCGGACAGGTCGTGCCGGCCACGGCCAACGCCTGCCCGACCTGCGGAACCTGGCTCCGCGGGCCAGCCGCCATGGCTGCGCCTGCCCCCGCGACGGCGGGGGGCTCGCCCCGGACCACGACCTGGATCATCGCCGCCCTCGGCGGTCTGGTCGTGGTGCTGCTGCTCGCCCTCGTGGTGGCGCTGCTCGTCGGTCGGGGTGACGAGTCCACCACCACGGTGCTGCCCTCGAGCTCGATCACGACCTCGTCGACCACGACGACGTCGACGACCACCACGTCCACCACGACCACCACGACGACGCCACCGACCGCCCCGCCCACGGTGCCCCCGACCGTGCCGCCGACGGTGGCACCCACCGGGTGGCGCGCCGTCATCGCCGACACCTGCGACCAGGGCGGCACGTGCGGGGTCAAGCAGCGCACCGCGCCGTACACCGACGCCCCCCGGCTCTACCCGAACGACCTGCAGGACGGCACGACGGTCACGGTCGTGTGCCAGACGACGGGCGACATCCGCTCGAGCGTCGGCCACGGATCGAGCAACGTCTGGTACCGCCTCGACAACGGCGCGTACATCAACTCGGTCTACATGAACATCCAGGCGTCGGGGATCCCGGCGTGCTGACGACCACCCGGTGACCACCCGGTCGCGACCGTGGGTCGCGCTGCTGCTGGCCACGGCCACGTCGCTGGCCGCGGCCTGCGCCTCGTCCACCGGTGACGCCACGGCGTCGAGCGCCGTGGGCGGGGCGTCGGCCTCGACGTCCTCGCCGGCCGGGGTGGCGACCTCCCCGGCCGCCGGACCGACCGACACGTCGTCGGCCACCCTCGGCACCTCGTCGGCGTCCTCGAGTCCCCGCGACACCGGACCGACCACCTCCGCCGCCGGCTGGGACGTCATCGGCACCACCGTGCGGGGCCGACCGATCCGATCGCTCACCGTCGGCCACGGACCGAGGACGGTGCTCTTCGTGGGGGGCATCCACGGCGACGAGGCCGAGGGGGCCTACGCCACCGCCGAGCTGGCGGGGGCGTTCACCGCCGCCGGCCTCGCCGATGCGGTGACGCTCACGATCATCGAGGACGCCAACCCCGACGGGCGGGCAGCGGCGACGCGGGGCAACGCCAACGGGGTGGACATCAACCGGAACTTCCCGGCGTCGAACTTCGACACGACCAACCCCTCCTACGGGCGGTCGCCGCTCAGCCAGCCCGAGTCGCGCGCCCTGCACGACACGATCGAGCGCGTCGATCCCGACCTCGTGCTGGTGGCCCACTCGTGGCCCGACCGTGCGTTCGTCAACTACGACGGGCCGGCCCGAGCCCTCGCCGAGCGCTTCGCCGCCGCCAGCGGGCTGCCGGTCGAGGAGTCGAGCGAGATCGCACCGACCCCCGGCTCGTTGGGGTCCTACGTCGGGCGCGACCGCGGCACGCCGATCCTCACCATCGAGCTGCGCAAGGGCTCGGACCCGCAGGCCGACTGGGAGCGCATCCGGGGTGCCGTCCTCGCGGCGATCGCCGGCTGAGGCGGCCGAAGGTGCACCCGTCGCCCAGGCATCGGCGCCGCGGCCCGGCCCTGCCGCCGCGGCACTCGGCCGGACATACGACGTAAGCCTCCGCCTAGGCTGGCTGCGTGACCACCGTGGACCCGACCGCCAGCACCCGGCCCGACGTCGACCTGCTCGACCCCGCCTTCTACCTGCACGACCCTCACGCCGCGTACCGGTGGATGCGGGAGCACGAGCCCGTGTTCCGCGACGAGCGGAACGACCTGTGGGCGATCACCCGTCACGCCGACGTGCACGATGTCGAGGGCCGCGACGAGGTGTTCGTCTCGGGCCGGGGCTACCGGTCGTTCCACTCGCCCGACGAGACGAACATGATCGCCCAGGACGACCCGCGCCATCACCAGCAGCGGGCGCTGGTGTCGCGGCGGTTCACGCCCAAGGCGGTCCGGGCCCACGACGAGTGGATCCGCACCACCGTGGACGCCCTGCTCGACGGCTTCGCCCCGGCCGTCGCGCCCGGCGGTGAGGTCGAGCTCGTCGACGCCCTCGCCGCCCAGCTGCCCTGCCGGCTCACCGCCCGGCTGCTCGGCTGGCCCGAGGACCGCTGGACCGACATCAAGGGCTGGTCCGAGCGGCTGATGCGCTACGACGCCATCACCCGCGACCCCGAGGCGGCCTTGGGCATGCTCACCGCCATCATGGAGTTCAACGGGGACCTCACCGACATGATCGACGAGCGCCGGGGCTGCCCCGTGCACGAGGCGACCGATCTGGTCGGCGTGTGGGCCAACGCCGACATCGACGGCGAAGCGCTCGACCCGCAGACGATCATGCACGAGACGGGCCTGTTCATCTCCGGCGGTGCCGAGACCACCCGCACGGTCATCAGCCGGGGCCTGCGCACCTTCTGCGACCACAACGACCAGTGGGAGGCGATCGCCGCCGACCCGACGCTGCTGCCCCGGGCCGTCGACGAGCTGGTCCGCTGGGTGACGCCGCTCAACAACTTCTTCCGCACCGCGGTCGTCGACACCGAGGTTGGTGGTCAGGCCATCGGCGCCGGCGACCGGCTCATCCTGCTCTACCCGTCGGCCAACCGCGACGCCTCGGTGTTCGACGACCCCGACACCTTCGACGTGACGCGCGACCCCAACCCCCACCTCGGGTTCGGCTTCGGCACCCACTTCTGCCTCGGGGCCTCGTTGGCCCGCTTCGAGCTGGGGCTGCTCTTCGGCGCGCTGGTGTCGCGGATCACCAACCTGCGGGTCGTGACCGAGGCCGAGCCGGAGGCGAACATGTTCGCCACCGGCGTGCGATCGTTCACCCTCGGCTTCGACTGGCGCTGATCACGGCGCCGGCACCGGCGCCGGCGAGTGCACCCCACGCCGAGCGGCGCGGCTCACGAGGCCAGCTCGGTCGGCAGCTCGAAGGCGACGTGGCCGCCGGGCGCCTCGTCGATCCAGATGCGCCCGCCGTGGGCCTGCACCAGGCCCTGGGCGATGGCGAGGCCGAGCCCGGCGCCCCCGGTGCCCCGCGTCCGGCTGGGATCGGCCCGGGTGAAGTGATCGAAGGCCTCGGCGACGAAGTCGGCGGGGAACCCCGGCCCCTCGTCGGTGATGCGCACGGTCGGCGAGCCGGCGCCGTCGACGGCCACGGTCACGGTCGAGCCCGCCGGCGCGTGGTGGATGGCGTTGTCGACGAGGTTGCGGATCACCCGGCCGAGGGCGGCGGCGCTGCCGTCGGCCCGAACGCGGGTGGGCGCGTCGAGCGCGAGGTGCACCCCGCGCTCGGCGGCGACCGGGGCGAGGGCCTCGATCGCCTCGTCGGCGACCTCGGTGAGGTCGACGGGCGCCACCTGGAGCTCGTAGCGGCCGTTCTCGAGCCGCACCAGCAGGAACAGGTCGTCGACGAGCGCGCTGAGCGCCTCGACGTCGTGCTGCATCGACCGCAGGTACCGGTCGGGGTCGGGCGCGACCCCGTCGGCGAGGGCCTCGACGGCGGCCCGCAGCGCGGCCAGCGGCGTGCGCAGGTCGTGGCTGACGCTGGAGAGCATGGCGCTGCGCTCGGCCTCGAACCGCTCCCGCTCGGACTCCAGCTCGCCGAGGCGCGCCGTGAGCTCGTCGAGGGCGTGGGCGACGCGGCCGAGCTCGTCACGGCGGGCGATGCCGACCCGCACGGCGCGGTCGCCCGCTTCGATGCGCCGCACCGTCGAGGCCAGGCGGGTGGCGTCGTGGCCGAGCGGCGCCGACGACACCACCACCAGCACGACCGCCAGCACGGCCGTCAAGGTGAGGACGCCGAGCACGGTCTCGAGCTCGCCGGCGTCGAGCACCATGAGCCACGACAGCAGCAGCGCGACGGTGGCGCCGATCACGAGCGCGCCGAGGGTGATGGCCAGCACCTGGACCCGCAGCGAGCCGATCCGTCGGCTCACCGCCCGCAGCGCGGCCCCCGCCCCCGCCGCGACGAGCACCAGCGTCACCAGGGCGGCCAGCGTCTTCAGCGGCGACTCACCGGCGATGGCCTCGGCCCAGGAGGACGACCCCAGGACCGTCACGGCTCGAACCGGTAGCCGACGCCCCACACGGTGGCGATCCACCGGGGATCGTCGGGGTCGCGCTCGAGCTTCTGTCGCAGCCGGCCGATGTGCACGGTGACCGTCGCCGGGTCCTGGTACTCGGGAGCGGACTCCCAGACCTGCTCGAGCAGCTGGCGGCGCGAGAACACCTGGCGCGGGGAGGAGGCGAGGAACAGCAGCAGGTCGAACTCCTTGGGGGTGAGCCCGACCAGCTGCTCGTCGACAAAGACCTCCCGGGCCACCGGATCGATGCGCAGGCCGTCGTGGTCGAGCACCGCGAGGTCGCCCTCGGATCGACCGGGGCTCGCCGGCGACCGCCGCAGCACCGTGCGCACCCGCGCCGCCAGCTCTCGCGGGGAGAACGGCTTGACGACGTAGTCGTCGGCGCCGAGCTCGAGGCCGACGATCCGATCGACCTCCTCGGCCCGAGCCGTCAGCAGGATCACGGGGATGTCACCGGCCTCGCGCAGGTGGCGCAGCACCGACAGCCCGTCGACCTCGGGCAGCATCACGTCGAGCACGACCAGCCGGGGGCGGTGACGGTCGAGCCACTCCAGCGCGGCGGCGCCGTCGGCGGCTTCGTGGACGTCGAAGCCGTCGAGCTGCAGGTAGCGCGAGACGACCTCGCGCACCATGGGCTCGTCGTCGACGACGAGGACGGGCCCGGCGGTCGGGACGGCAGCGGCCATGCTCACGGGCCCGAGGGTACGACCACCACGGGCTGCCGCCCAGGCGCTCGACCTAGAGTTTCGTGATCGTTTCGCGCTTCGCACCGAGATCGAGAGACCGGCCCGGCAGGTTGATCCCATGGCTCCGAGCACCCCTGCACCCGAACCCACCACCACGCCGACCGAGCCACGACGGTCGCGGCGAGGGCTGATCATCGGCGCCCTCGTCGTGCTCGCGGCCGTCGTCGCCGTCGTGCTGGTGGTGTTCCAGCCCCAGAAGCTGTTCATCGACAACGAGGTCAACGAGGCGCTGCCCGGCCTCGCCACGGGACCGGCGCCGACGACGACGCCGCCGCCGACGGCGGCCGGCACGCCGACGGCACCGCCCACGACCACCCCGACAGATCCGCTGGCCGCGGCGGCGGCCGACGCCGCCCGACGCGGCGTGCCCGTCGCCGTGTCGACCGGGTCGTTCACCTCGAAGGCGCACCCGACCTCGGGTGAGGCGCTGATCGTCGTGCAGCCCGACGGATCCCGTCTCGTCCGTCTCCAGGGCCTCGACACCGACAACGGTCCCGACCTGCGGCTGGTCCTGTCGGCGGGGGCGCCCGGGTCCGGGTCCTACGACGACCGGATCGAGCTCGCCGAGCTGAAGGGCAACAAGGGCGACCAGAACTACCAGGTGCCCGCCGACGTCGACCTCACCCGCTACCGCACCGTCGTCATCTGGTGCGAACGGTTCACGGTGGCCTTCGGAGAGGCGCCGATCGACCTCCCTGCGGCGACGGCCAGCTCCGATGGCGCGACCACTGCGGCCACGCCCTCAGGCGACGGACCGGTGATCACGGTCGTCTCCACGCCCTACGGCCCGGCCCTGGGCACCGGGGCGGGTCCCGTGGCCGGCAAGGTCCTCTACGCGTGGGATCGCGAGGCCGACGGGACGATCCAGTGCACCGGCGAGTGCGCGACGAAGTGGCCCCCGCTCACCGCGACGGCCGTCACCACCGCCCCGGGCATCGACCCCGGCCGCTTCACCCTGGTCTCCCGCCCCGACGGCGGCACCCAGGTGGCGCTCGACGGCCGCCCCCTCTACACGATGGCGATCGACCGGCCCGGCGAGGCCAGCTGCCAGGGTGGCGACGGCTGGTGGATCCGCACCCCCGACGGCGCGCAGAACACCAGCCTCACGCCCGTCTGATCGCGTGCCGACGCCTCGAGCGGCCCGGGGTGCATCCGGGCTCGTCGTCCCGGCGGTGCCAAGCGACGTCCACGCCGCAGGCGACGAGCGACGACTGGCCGAGCGTGGTCGCCGACGAGCCTCGTCACGACAGATCCCAGCCGTCACAACGGGTCCCCGCCATCACGACGGTCCCCGCCGACCCCGTGCCCACCGTCGCCAGCCGAGCAGCACGACGGCCACCGCCCAGACCACGCCCACCAGCACCGCCAGTCCCCGGCCGTAGTCGAGGGGCAGGATCGACGGGTTCGCGGCGCGGCGCCCGAAGCCGCGCAGCAGCGGGTAGGCGAACAGCACCAGGATCCCGGTCAGCGCGGCGGCGCCGCGCACCGGCCCCCGGGCCGGCTCCGGCAGCACCCGGGCGAGGGCGAGACCGACCAGGGTGACGGTCGGCGCCAGCACGAGGTCGTGCACGAGCGCCGTGCCGAGCACCCAGAGGCCCACGTCACCCGGGCGGTCCCGCAGCCACACGTCCCGTGTGAGCCCGATGGTGGCGCCCACCATGACCGTCCCTCCCACGACGACCCCACCCCAGAACCAGGCGCCGGCGTCGTTGCGGTCGTGAGCCCGAACCGGCGAGGCCGAGGTCTCGTGGTCGGGCGACGACGACGGGGCCACCTCGGCGGCACCGGCCCCGTCGTCGGCCGAAGCGTCGGCAGCAGCGTCGAGTCCGGATCGCCGGCGGCTGCTCATCGGACCTCCACCCGGGCGAGCCACTTGGTCTGGGCCACGCCCGGTCGGTTGGGGCCGATGAGGCGCACCGGGAAGCCGTGGTCGAGGTCGAGCGGCTCGTCGTCGAGCCGGAGGGCGAGGAGCAGGTCCTCGGCGCGGGCCTGGGACGCCGTGACCTCCGACGAACCGTAGAGCCCGTCTTCGAGCGAGTGCACGGTCACCCGGGCGTCGGCGTCGGCGCCTGCGGCGTCGAGCAGGTCGCCCAGCCGCACTCCCCGCCACCGGGCGCTGGCGCTCCACCCCTCGACGCAGGCGATCGGCAGCACCGCCTCGTGCTGGGGCATCGCCTCGAGGTCGGCCAGCGTCAAGGCCAGGGGACGGCGCACCGCACCCCCGACCGCGAGCCGGTAGTCGACGGCGCTGGCGGCGTCCACCACCCCGGCCTCGGCCGCCGTCTTGTTCACCGGCAGGCCCTGGGGCCCCACGGACGGGAGGCGCGGCGAAAGCAGCGCCAGCCGCTCCAGCGGACGCACGGTCATCCCGGCGGTCGCCCCGACCAGCAGCGCCGACCCGGCGCCGATCAGCCCCAGGAACCGCCGGCGCTCGGCGGTGACGGACGGGGGCTCCGGGGCACGGGCCAGCGCCTCCCGGGTGGTCGCCATCTTCGCGCCGACGTGCACGACCACGGCCCCGACGGTGATCCAGGCCACGTACCAGTGGCCCGCCGGGAAGAAGAAGGGCAGCGGGTACCACAGGTCGATGTTGGCGATGCCCGTCCACAGCTGGAAGAGCGCGCCGCCGACCAGGGGCACCAGGCTGACCCGCTCGACCGCGTGGGCCGGCGACCGGACCGGGGGCCAGGTGAACAGCTTCGGGTAGACCGACCAGAGCTTGGCCAGCAGCAGGGGCACGCAGGCGATGCCGGTCAGCACGTGGAGCCCCTGGGTGACGCGGTAGGTGCCGGCCGGCGCCGCCGCCACGGGCAACCACGACACCGGGTGCTGCAGGAGGTGCGAGTAGACGCCGGTGACGAGGCACACGGTGAAGCCGACGCCGAGGGCGATGCCGAGGCGGGCGGCGGTGCGCTCGTCGTGGCGGGGATCGACCCGGCGCCCATCGACGCCGGGGGGATCGGGGACGGTCCGCGCCCGCCTCACGGCAGCCCGACCCCGACGGCGAGCAGCGGGATGAGCTGGTCGCGGGTCAGGTCGTAGATGGCCTGCTGGGCGTGGCGGCGGCCGATGGCCTCGGCCCGAGCCCGCTGGTGCGGGGGCAGGACGTGCACGAGCTCGAGCCACACCACGTCGGTGCCGTCACACCACGCCCCGAGGTGCAGGCGCTCGGCGCGCAGCCGTGGCACCCAGCCGTGCACCCAGCTCGCCACCGCCGCGTCGTCCCATCCGGCCACCGGGAACCGCCAGACGGTCGCCGGAGCGGCGCACACCGCCAGGCCGTGGAGCACAGGGCGAGCCCGGGCGCCGTGCAGCGTGCAGCCACCGTGTCGCTCGAGGCGGTCCCGCAGGAGCGCGGCGACGTCGGTGCAGGTCCAGGTCGGAGCGGTCGAGGTCGGCATGATCCACCGGCGCCGCGCTCACCAGGTGCGGGCGGGCAGCGCCGGGCGACATCGTCCCGGTCCCGACCAACGCGCTCGCCACGAAACGATCAACAATCCCGAAACTCCGCCCGACCTCGCCGACCACCACCGGACGCGCCCCGTCGGGCGGCGCGGCACGACGACCCTGACGGGGCCTCGCCGCCGGCTCGACGCCGCCCCGGCGTGACCGACGGGACCATCGGCTCTGCCTCGGCACCCGTTGCGGTCCGATGATGGTGGCGAGCCCGCCCGCCGGGACCGGCCGGGCCCATCAGGGGGTGAGCACGATGAGCGACATCGAGCGAGACGAGCACCGTGCGGTCCACGAGGCCATCACCCGGCGGCGGCTGCTCGCCAGCGGCGCCGGGTTGGGCGCGGCCGGCGCCCTGATCGTGGGCCCGGCCGGTCCGGCGATCGCGCAGACCACGTCACCGACCCCGGGCCCTGCCGGCCGGGGTGCGGTCTACGGGACGGGCGAGGACCTCACCGGTTCGCCGACGGCGCTCGGGCCGGCCGCGCTGCCGGTGGCGGTGCCCGGCGCCGTCATGCGGACGCTGGGCCCGTTCAGCTTCGTGCCCGCTGCGCTGTACGCAGGGGCCAGCCTCGTGGGCTTCGCCAGCTCGACGAGCGTGTACTGCTCGGCCGGTCAGGCCCTGGCCGCACCCCTGGACCTCCCCCCCGGAGCGACCCTCGTCCAGGTGGACGGCTACGCCTACGCGACCAACGCCACGCCCCCCGTCGGTCAGTGGACGGTCCTGCGCTTCGACACCCAGGGCGGATCGACGGTGCTGGCGAGCGCCACGCCGCCCACCGGCCCCGGCTTGAAGCAGCAGACCTTCACCCTGCAGGCGCCGGTGGACGGGATGCACGAGATCGCCGTCAACCTGACCGGGACGAACGCCACCTACGCCGCCGTCGCCGTCACCTACCAGTACCTGCCGCCGCCCGCGCCCGGGACCGTCGTCATGCTGCCGGCGCCGGTCCGCGCCTACGACTCACGTCCGGGCAACCCGCCGCTCACCGGCACCAAGGCGCCGTTGGCCAACGGCGCCACCCGGCTCGTCGACACCAAGGCCGGCGGCAGCGGCGCCGGGCACGGCCGCGGCCGTGCTCGTCAACCTGACGGTGGTGAACACCTCGGCCTCGGGGTTCCTCACCGCGTACAAGCCCGGCGGTGCGGTGCCGGCGGCATCGACCATCAACTGGTTCACGACCGGCGAGATCGTCGCCAACACGACGCTGGTCGCCTGCGACGAGGCGATCATCAGCTGCTACGTGCCACCCGGATCGAGCACCGACGTCTTGGTCGACGTGGTGGGCTACCTGCGCTGACGGCGCGCCCCGGCTCCGCCGCTCGTGGCCGGGACGGTGAGCTCGCTCACGTCGTTGCGGCGGTCGACGGCCGGCGCCCACTCGGGCTGCCCGTCGAGTCGACCGCCAGGTGGACGCGACAGCCGGCGACCATCGGGTCGGCGGGTTCGAGCCCCGTCACGCGCAGGCCCCCGACCGCCTCGGCGACGCCGCGGCACAGGCCGAGGTGGAGGTCGCAGATCACCTCGGGAGCGACCCGCACCGCCTCGCCGAACGGGCAGGTGCCGAGCACGATGGTCTCGGAGCCCTCCGTCGTCGGCACCCGCCGGGGCCCGAAGCCCTGGACCGCCAGCTCGTGCTCGAGCGCGGCGACCGGGTCGTCGGCCGTCCGGGCCCGGCGGGCGAGGGCCCGGCCGTGGGCGGCCCCCACCTCCTCGGGCGTCGCCCCCGTGCCGAGCACCTCGAGGAGCAGCAGGCTGAGGCGCTCATAGGGTCCCTCGCCGGCCGAGCCGGACTCCGCCGCCCCGGGCGCCGGCCGGTAGAGGTGACGAGGTCGCCCGCGGCGCCGGATCGGGTCGACGAGCTCCTCGAGCAGGCCGACCGCCACCAGCCGGGCGAGCTGGGGCCGCACGGCGTTGGCGTGCAGGCCGACGCGCGCCGCCAGCGTCGACACCGGCAGGGGCTCGTCGGCGTCGACGACCGCTCGGAACAGGGCGGCACGGGTCGGATCGCCGAGGGCTCGGGCCTGGTCGGTGCGCACGACCGCGAGGGTACCTCCCCCATTTTCAATATCAAGTCCTTTGTTTAATGACAAAAGTCTCTAGGGGCGGGCCGGTTTCGGGTCGACGCTGGGGTCGTCCACTCCACCCGGCTCGGCGACGAGCCGTCCCCCGCGAGGCGCACCATGCACGAGGACACCCGCTCGCTCACCCAACGAACCCGGGCTGCCGGCCAGATCGCCGCCTTCGGCCTCTGCGCGGCCGGCCTGGCCGTGATCCTGGCCGTCGTCGCCATCTTCGTCGCCAGCAACGGCAACGGCGGCACCAAGAAGGCAGCCGCCGCCCCGAAGACCGTCGACGTCGAGCTCGGCGACCTCTACGTCAAGCCCAAGAGCCTCGAGGTCCCGGCCGGCACGGTGCTGACCGTGAGCGTGCACAACGCCGGCCAGATGCAGCACGACCTCAAGCTCGACGGCACGACCGGCACCCGGCTGCTCGGCCCCGGCGAGCACCAGACCGTCGAGCTGGGCGCCATCGACGCCAGCACGTCGGCGTGGTGCACGGTCCCGGGCCACCGCGAGGCCGGGATGGAGATGAAGATCACGGCGACGGGCGGGGCGACCGACGGGGCTGCGCAGGCGTCGACCGCGTCGGCCAGCGCCGCAGCCGCGAACCCCGACGACGCCAAGATCGACGTCGACGCCAAGCCCGATGCGTCGTGGACGGCCCGCGACCCCAAAGCACCCGCCGCGCTGCCCGGGACCGTCCACGAGCTGACCATGGAGACCCGCGAGACCGAGCTGGAGGTCGCCCCGGGCGTGAAGCAGCAGATGTGGACCTTCAACCTGGTCGGCGAGCAACCCACGGTCCCCGGACCGATCCTGCGCGGCAAGGTCGGCGACACCTTCAAGATCACCCTCGTCAACAAGGGCAGCGTCGGCCACTCGATCGACTTCCACGCCTCGAAGGTCGCCTGGAACGACAAGATGCGCACGATCAACCCGGGTGAGTCGCTCGTGTACGAGTTCACCGCCGACTACGCCGGGGCGTTCATGTACCACTGCGGCACCAACCCGACGCTGCACCACATCGGCAACGGGATGTACGGCGCGGTCATCATCGACCCCGCCGACCTGGCCCCCGTCGACCACGAGTACGTGCTCGTGCAGTCCGAGCTCTACACCGGCCCCCAAGGCCAGCCCGGTGACCTCACGAAGATGAAGAACGAGCAGTGGGACGCCGTGGTGTTCAACGGCTACGTGAACCAGTACAAGCACCAGCCGATCCGGGTGGAGCCGAACCAGCGGGTGCGGGTCTGGGTCGTCGACGACGGCCCGTCGGAGAACTCGGCCTTCCACATCGTCGGCACCATCTTCGACACCACCTGGAAGGAGGGCACGTACCTCCTGCGTCCCGACGCCCGGCAGGGTGGTTCGCAGGTGCTGGACCTGCAGCCCGCCCAGGGCGGCTTCGTCGAGTTCTCCTTCGCCGAGAAGGGCCTGTACCCCATCGTCACCCACAAGTTCGCCAACGTGGGCAAGGGCGCCCTCGGCCTCTTCCAGGCCGGTGACGTGCCACCACCCGCCGGAGGCGCCTCGCACTGAGCCAGCTCAGCACCCGACCGGTCCGGGACGCACGTCCCGGCCGGTCGGGCGGCGGCCGAACTCAGCTCGTTGCCGGCGCCGACGAGCCGCGGCCGGGCCGGCCCGCTCACCACCGTGGACGACGCCTCCTGCATCTGGCGCGGCGGGCGCGCCGCCCTAAGGTCGTGCGATGCGCGAGCGCCGGCCCCGCCGCCGACCGTCCCCGGCCACGACGGGGTTCACCGTCGCCGTGGCCGTGAGCTCGGTGCTGGCGGCATGCTCGACGACGACCGAGTCGACCCGATCGACCTCGACGACCGGGCGCGCTGCGGCTACGGCCACGGCCGCCCCGCCACCGTCGCCCCGCGACGAGCGGGCGAAGCCGACGGCGCCTACGTGTTCCGCACGCAGTGCGCCGGCTGCCACGGCACGGGTGGCGAGGGCAACGTGGGTCCGCCGCTGGTCGGCGTCGCCGATCGTCTCGCCGCCGCTGACGAGGTGGCGATCGTCCGCAACGGGCGCGGGCGGATGCCGGCGTTCTCGCCGGCCTTGTCCGACGACGAGATCGCCGCCGTCGTCGAGCACACCCGCACGCAGCTGCGCTGACCGCTCGGGACGCGCCCTCGATGCCGACATGGTTGACTGCACAGGTGCGCCCCTCCCTGCCGTCCACGGCTCGCCGCCGCTGTGGCGCGCTGGCGACGGCGGTGGGCGTCGCGCTGCTCGCCGCCGCCTGCTCGGGCTCGGGAGACGGCGGCAGCGCCTCATCACCGGCCACCACGGTGGCCCGTGGGTCGCGCGCCGACGCCGCCACCACGCCCGGCTGGCCGGTGTACCGCCACGACCTCGCCAACACGGGGTTCGCCCCGTCGGAGACCTCGATCACGCCCGCCAACGTGGGGACGCTGGCCAAGGAGTGGGCCACCACCGGCGTCACCGGGGTGACCGGCACGCCGGCCGTCGTCGACGGCGTCGTCTACTACGGTGACTGGACGTCGACGATGCGGGCGGTGGAGGCGGCCACCGGCACGGCGATCTGGAGCACCCCGCTGGAGGGCGGGTGGGTGATCGCGGCGCCCGCGGTGCACGACGACGCCGTGTTCATCGCCGTCGGCCACATGCTGTACCGGCTCGACAAGGCGACCGGGGCCGTCCGCTGGAAGGCCAGCACGAACGAGCACCCGCTGGCCCAGATCAACGGGTCGCCCGTGTACGTGGACGGGCTCGTCCTGCAGGCCACCGCCGGCGTCCAGGACGCCGTGCCCGACCCGAACGACAGCTTCCGGGGCACGATCGGCGCCTATGACGCCGAGACCGGCCGCGAGGTCTGGCGCTTCTACGCCACGCCCGCCGACGAGGCGGCCGGTGCCGGCGTGGGCATCTGGTCGACGCCGGCGGTCGACCGGCAACGGGGCCTGCTCTACATCGGCACCGGCAACACCAGCTCGGAGCCGACGGCTCCCCTCGCCGATGCCCTCTTGGCCCTCGACGTCCGCACCGGCGCACTGCGCTGGTCGCGCCAGTTCACCGAGCGCGACGTCTTCCCGAAGGGCAACCCCACCGGCAAGGACGTCGACGTCGGGGCGTCGCCCAACCTGTGGACCTCCGATGGACGCGAGCTGGTGGGCGTCGGCGACAAGGGCGGCAACTATCACGCCCTCGACCGCGACACCGGCGAGGTGGTGTGGGCCACGAGCCTCACGCCCGGCAGCGTCTTCGGCGGCGTCATCGGCTCGGCCGCCTTCGTCGACGGCCGCCTCGTCATGTCGTCCAACGTCGGTGACCCCGCCACCAACGCCCCCACCAACACGTCGAAGGTCTTCTCGCTCGACCCTGCCACGGGTGAGATCCAGTGGAGCACGCCCGAGCTGACCGGCAAGGTCTTCGGGCCCGTCAGCGCCGTGCCGGGCGTGGCCTTCGTCGGCACCGACGCCAACACGATGTACGCCTTCGACACCGCCACCGGCACGAAGCTGTGGTCGTTCGACGCTCCCGGCAAGATCGGCGGCGGTGCCGCTCTCGCCGACGGCCGGCTGGTGTGGGGCTACGGCTTCATCTTGTTCCGGGGCACCAGCGAGGGCGGCGTCATCAGCTTCCGCCCGGCGCCGTGAGCGCGCCACGGCTCCGCCCGGCGGTGCGGGCGGCGATCGCCGTCGTCGCCGTCGTCACCCTGGTGGCGAGCGCCGCCGCCTGCTCGGGCTCGGGAACCGACGAGGCTGCACCCACCGGCCCCGCCGGACGCGGGACGGCGGGACCGGCCACCACCGTGGCGGCGTCGGCCCACGCCTCGGGCCCGTCGGTGGGCTGCCACGCCGGCGCCGCCACGCCGGCCGGGACGACCGACATGACGCTGCCGTCGGGCGGCCAGGACCGCCGCTACCGCCTCGAGGTCCCCTCCGGCTACGACGGCACCCGACCGTTCGCCCTCGTGTTCGGCCTGCACTCGCTGACCGTCGACTACCGCATCGTCCCCGCCATGTCGGGCTTCACCGACATGGCGACGCGCTACGACTTCATCGGCGTGTCGCCGTCGGGGCTCGTCTCCACCGCGCCGTACTGGAACGCGGCCCCCGTCGCCGACAACGGTGACCTTGCCTTCCTCACGGACCTGCTCGACCACCTCGAGGCGACCCTGTGCATCGACACCGGGCGGGTGTTCTCGATCGGCATGTCCAACGGCGCCCAGATGTCGTCCCTGCTGGCCTGCCGGATCCCCGACCGGATCACCGCCATCGCCCCGATCGCCGGGGTGGAGCTCAACCAGCCCTGCGACGGCGGGCCCGTGCCGGTGATCGCCTTCCACGGTGTCGCCGACCCCATCGTCCCCTACGAGGGAGGCGGGATGAGCTCCGTGCAGATCGCCGACGCCAACCTCTACAAGGGGTCGATCCCGCAGGGCACGGCCACGCCGACGGGCGTCGACGAGTCGATGCGCCGCTGGGCCGAGCACAACGGGTGCGACCCGGCCTTCGTCGAGACACGCGTGTCACCCGAGGTCCGCAAGCGGACATGGAGCGGGTGCCGGGCCGCCACCGAGATCTACCTCGTCGACGGCGGCGGCCACGCCTGGCCGGGCAAGCCCCAGCCCGCCTTCGAGGCGTCGTTCGGGCACGGCACCACCGACATCGACGCCACCGCGCTCAGCTTCGCCTTCTTCTTCGACGGGCGGACCTGACGGGCGCGTCGTGGCGGCACGCTGCCCGACGCGCCGGTCAGACCGGCGCTTCGACGTCGAGGCGGGGCACGTGGGCCGGCGGGAGGTGGTCGCGCAGGTCGGCCACGAGGTCGGCCTGCACCGCGGCCAGCGCCGGGTCGTCCCAGCGGTTGACCTGCTGGAGCGGATCCTCGGCGAGGTCGTACAGCTCGCCCTCGGTGCCGTCGTGGCTGTGGCCCGGTCCGTAGGTCGTGCACACCCAGCCGTCCCGCGTGATGGTGCGCAGGTGCACCCCGACGCCGAACAGCTCGCTGTCCCACTCGGTCAGGACCCGGCCGGCACCGCGCGCGTCGGCGTCGCCGTCGTCGACCGGGAGCGCGCGACCCTGCATCCAGTCCCGCGGCGCGAGGCCGGCGATCCCGGCGAAGGTCGGGGCGAGGTCGACCAGGCCCACCGGCCGGGTCACCACGGCGGGCGCGACCCGCGCCGCCGGCGCCGGACGCCACACGAGCGGCAGCCGCATCAGGGCGTCGACGTGGTACGGCCCCTTGAAGAGCAGGCCGAAGTCGCCCTGGAGCTCGCCGTGGTCGGTGGTGAAGACCACGTCGACGTCGTCGGTCCAACCCCGGGCCTCGACGGCGTCGAGCACTCGTCCGAGGGCCTCGTCGATGAGCTCGCACTCGACGGCGTTGCGGGCGTTGACCTCTCGCACCTGGTCGTCGGTGAGGGTGGCCGGCACCCAGTCCCGCGGGGCCTCGTAGTTGGAGACCAGCTCGCCGTCGTACCACCTGCGCCAGTGCCGGGGCTTGGCGTCGAGGATCCGCTCGCGCTCGGCCCGGTCGCTCGGATAGCCGGCGGGCAAGGGCACGTCCCGCCAGTCGATGCGACCCATCTCCGACTGGGGCGGGTCCCACGGATGGTGCGGGTCGGGGAAGCTCATCCAGCAGAACCAGTCGTCGTCGGCGTCGAGCGAGTCGAGCCAGGCGACGGTCCGGTCGGCCACCCAGTCGGTGTGGTACCAGTCCCGCGGGATCGGGTTCACGTGGACCTGCGGCGCATCGGTGTCGCCGCCTCCGGCCGCGTTGACGTTGAAGGACGGATCGAGCGCCGAGTAGTACATCCCGACCGCCTCGGGGTGCTCGGCCGCGAGCCACTGGGTGTAGTGCAGCATCCCGGCGGCGCCGTGGGCGGCGAGCTCGAGGTGCTCGAAGCCCCGGTGCGGCCCCACCGTCCCGTCGGCCCACGGTCCGAGCAGCGTCTCCTCGCCCGACCGGGCGAGGCTGTTCTCGGTGAAGCGGCCGAACGCGTCGAGGAACGGCTCGAAGTGGGCCTTGCCGACCAGGGCGGTCCGGTACCCGGACCGGAGGAGCTCGGCCGCGATCGACGGCGCGTCGACCGGCAGCGGCACACCGTTCATCCACACCCCGTGGGTGCTCGGGTGCTGACCGGTGATGATCGTCGAGCGCGACGGCATGCACACGACGGACTGGGGGACGGCCCGCTCGTAGCGGATCCCCTCGGTCGCCAGCCGGTCGATCACCGGCGTGGAGGCCAGCGTGCCCCCGTTGCAGCCGAGCGTGTCGTAGCGCTGCTGGTCGGTGGTGACGAACAGGATCTTGCGGCCCATCAGGCCTCTCCTCCCTCGGTGGCGTCGGCCGGGTCGTCGAGCGAGGCGGATGCACCGCCGAACACGTGACCGGACTCGAGCAGGCGGGCCAGCTCGTGCAGGGCGCTGCCCGTCGCGCCCCCGATCGCGAGGGCGAGCGCGTCGGGCACGCAGTCGGTGGCGTATGAGACGAGGCTCGTGCCGTCGCCCAGGTCGAACACGTCGATCGTGCCGAGGTGGTGGGTGATGATGGGCGCCACCACCTGGTACTGGAACCGCCGCTGGATGGGGTCGTTGGTGACGATCTTCTCCGGCATGGGGAGCCCCGACGCCGTCGTGATCACCCGGGTGTCGCCGTCGACAGTGGCCTCGACGATCCCGGGGAACCACTCGGCGATCGTGCGGGGGTCGCCCAGCACGGCCCACACGTCGTCGGCCGACCTGGCGATGCGAACCTCGCGCCGGACGCTGCCCATCGGCCTCCCTCTCCGCTCACCGACGTCGCCGGCCGTCGGCCCGACCGCAGGGCGGGACCGACGGGCCAACTAGTGACATTCCTCGTGCCACAACATAGCGCGTCGACGGGGGCGGACGGACGGAGGCTCGCCGGTCACACGCCGACGCGAGCCGCGACCGACCTCTTGTCCTAGTCCGGGCCCTTGATGCTCGACGGCGGGATGACGCTCGCGGTCGGCGGCGGCACGCTCTGGGTCGGCGGCGGCACGCTCTCGGTCGGCGGCGGCACGCTCTGGGTCGGCGGCGGCACGCTCTCGGTCGGCGGCGGCACCCGGGACGCCGGCGGCACCGACACGGACGAGCCGGTGGTGCCGGGCGCCGTACCGGTGGTGCCGGGCGCCACGGTCGTGCCCGTCGTCGGCCCCGCCGGCAGGAGCGGGTTCCCGCACTTGCAGCGGGTCACCGGCAAGCCACCACCGGGCAGGGTCGAGGCCGTGCCGCCGGGGGTCGTGATCGTCGGCGGCGGCGGCGTGGACGGGGGCGCCGACGACGGCGGCGGTGCCGTGGACGGCGGCGGTGCCGTGGACGGCGGCGGTGCCGTGGACGGCGTCGACGCCTCGGGCGGCGTGCCGCCGTTCGGCAGGTTCGCCGGATAGCGCATGTCGACGAGCACGGCCGTGCCCGCCGGCAGCAGGGAGTTGCGCGGGTACGCCTGGCCGTTGCGCAGGCCGTGGTTGATGACCTTGGTGTCCTCGCCGAGGACCTTCGGCTGCAGCGACTGGACGTAGGCCGGCACCTGGTCGACCGCCATGCCGAGCACCTGCGCCCACGCGTTCACGGCGTCCTGCCGGGCCAGGAGGTCGGTCAGGAACTTCTGCTTGTCGCAGATGCTGACGGCCTCGGTGAAGGGCGGCGTGAAGGCATCCGGGCCGATGTCGTCGACGGGCTCGATGACGTAGCCGTCCTCGGTCAGCTTGCGGCCCGACGAATCGGTCTCCTCCCGGGCGCACGCCGCCAGCACCAGCGCTCCGACGGCCAAGCACACCCCGAGCAGGCGCCGCACCCCCGGACCAGCCCGCCTCGACACCGCCATCGATGTCGCGTCAGCTGCGCGCGCCATGACGTCACCTCCCGGCCTCGCCTGCCCTGAGGAACTCCCATCGACCGTACGACTGCCTCCCCCCGTGGGGGCAGGGCCGAAGGTCACGCCACCGGGCTCACCGGGTCGATGCCCGCCGTTCGTCGCTCGGCTCGGCCGAGCCCCGGGATCCGCCGGTGGCCTGGTCGGGCGCTCACGAGCGCAGCTCGAGCACCAGATGCGCAACGGCGTCGCAGTGGACGGCTGCGTCGAGCGAGAGCGGGACCCGGTGGCCACGCTCGTCCAGGGTGAACGTCGCGGGCTCGTGCTCCTGGACCAGATGGTCGAGGCGAGACACGAGGCGGGTCCAGGTGGCGCCGGCCCGCACGTCGCACAGGTGCACGTCGAGCAGTCGGACCCGTTGCGCGTCGAGCAGCCCGGTCATGCCGGCGAGGACGTCGTCCTCGGCACCCCCCACGTCGATGCGCACGAGGTCGATCACGGCCATGGCGCGAAGTGCCTCGTCGAGGGTGACGACGTCGACCCGGACCTCGTCGACGGATGCCGCCGCGGGCAGGGCGGTCGTGGGGTTGGTCGTGGAGCGGGCCCGCTGCCGGCTGGGCGTTCGGAGGACCGCCTGTCCGACCCCGGCACCGACCGCCTCCGGGCGGAGCACCACCTCGGCGACCAGACCTCGCTCCCGGTTCATGGCCAACGAGTCGCGCAGCAGCGCGAACGACGCCGGTTCGGGCTCGAAGGCGACCACGCGGCCGGGCCGGTGGACCGCCATCGCCATGGCCAGCGTCCCGAGGCCGATGCCGGCACCGACGTCGACGGCCACGGCTCCCCCGTACAGCTCGCGCTCGAGGAACCGGCCGTACCCCGCATCCACGGTGCCGTCCAAGACGAGGCCCGGCGTGACACCGAGGTCGTCGGCCGCGGCCAGCACGGGCACGCCCGCCGAGGTCACGACCAGCACGCGACCCTCGCCGAGGTACGCGGCGGGTGGCCGGACCGGCGACGCCATGTCAGCACCGGGACCCTCGGTGCCCCTCGACGCGGACGCCGCGTCCGGCGCGGTCGCCGGGTCGCTCGGCGACGAAGGCTCGGGCTGGCGGGTGGCGGACCGCAGCTCCCCGCCCGGCGCGGGCGGCCGGCGCGCACCCGCAGCGGGGCGGCCCACGAGTCGATCCGGTGCCGGGTCGCCTCCGCCGCGCCACGGGCACCGCGCCGCCTGGTCGGCACGGCGCCTGCCCCGTTCGGCCCATGAGCGCCGGGCCGACGCTGCGGCCCGGGTCGGGACCGGCGACCCACCGACGCGGTCCTGCGGTGACGCGACGTCGGACTGCGACCGGGTGGGCGGCGCCTCGCTGTTCGGGGGTGACGTCGGCTCGGTGGGGGCGATCGCGGTCATCCACGTCCCGGCCCAGTGGTGCACGGCGTACGCCTCGGGGAACGTGGCGTGACGGAGGTGGGGCTGGGTCCACATGTAGGGGTAGATCTGGTCGCGGGTGAGCACCCGCGGGTGACCCCGAGCTCGGCGACGGCGCGCCGGACGGCACGGGTGAAGAAGTCCGGGCCCGTCCGCTGCGGTGAGATGGCCTCGGGCCGGGCGAAGTGGCTCCTGCCCACCTGGGAGACGACGTACGCGAGCACGGGGTGGCCGGGCGCCGCCGCGAAGAGCCCGCAGGCGAACAGGCCCGGCTCCTGCTGTCCGAGCACCAGGTCGGCGCCCTCGAGCAGCTCGTCCAGGGGTCGCAGCGGCTCGAAGTCGGCGTCGACGTACATGCCGCCCTCGCGCAGCACGATCTCGTAGCGGGCGATGTTCGCCTTCGACGACCAGCTGGGCGCGTCGTCGAAGGCGTCCCGGTTCGCCAGCCAGTCGAGGTCGGCCTCGCCCCACGTGCGGACCTCCCAGGTCGGGTGCAGCTGCCGCCAGGCCGCCTCGAAGGCCTGGTACGCGTCCGGCTCGGGGCCACCGAGCCACACGCGGTGGATCCTGCGGGGGATGGTCACTCGGCCCGCCCCGGCGTGAGGACCACGGCAGCAGTGCAGACCATGGGCGTCATGGTGCCAGAGCCGACAGGTGACCGGTGCCCCGGCCGGTCGCCTTCCGCCCGCCGGTCGTGCGCTACATGACGAGCGAGAGCTGGAAGAGCCTGGCGAGTGGCCCGAACAGGGCGACGGCCGCGACGGCGAAGGCCCACACCACGACCGTCGGCGCCCGGCGCAGCAGCAGCACCACCGGAAGGATCGTCGACTCGCGGCGGTACAGACCCGACGCGATGTCGTTCGACAGCGGGACCAGCCACAGCGCCGCGACGAGCAGCGCGACCCCGATGTCGGTCGTGGAGCGCCCGCGGTCGCGCACCACGACGACCAGCGCGGTGAGCACCACCACCGCCACCACGGCCGTCTGCACCGCCAGGACCGTCGCCGCCCGCGACGAGGCCACCTGGGTCCAGGTCGACCGGCGCACGACCACGTCGATCCAGTTCGTCAGCGGGTTCATCGGCCCGGCGCGGAAGCTCGTGCGCTGCTGCTCCAACGACGCGTCCCACCGCCCGATCGTCACCTGATGGACGGCGAAGACGACCAGCAGGCCGGAGGCGGCCAGGAGGCTGGAAGCTCCGGCGACGAGCGCGCGGTGACCCGGTGGCTCGCCACGCGTGCCGAGCAGGACCCACACCGCCCCGACGGGCACCAGCACGACGCCCAGCGGGTAGGCGAGCACGGCGAGGAGGGCGGCGACACCGCCGAGGATCCAACGCCCGTGCGAGAAGGCCAGCGCCCACAACAGGACGAGCAGCACGAACAGCGAGAGGGGGAACACGGCGAAGTAGTAGACGCCGCCGAAGAAGAAGCCGGCGAGGACGAGCAACCCGACGTTGCGCTTCGTGACGCGGCGATCCAGGAACCCGACCCACACCACGACGAGCACGGCGGCGAAGGCCACCTGGCTGACCAGGATCCCCGCCCGCATCGTCGACAGTCCGAACACGCCGACGGCGCGCATCAGGACGGGCAGCAGGGGATGCCACGCCGCGTTCCCGCAGTAGGTCCCCAGGTCCGGCGCGCCGAGGCTGGCGCAGGTGTTCAGGTTGTACCCGTGCTGGGCGATGCTGTCGTACTGCCCGGAGTCCCACCGGGCCCACGTCTGCGCGTCGAGGCGGGCGGGCGGCGCATCGATGACGACCCAGAGGAACAGCCGGGCCCCGGCGAACGTCAGCAGCGGGGGCAGGAGACCGAGGACGACGGCCTTCGCTCGCGACGGCCACCGCTCGTCGCGTCGACGCGCGGCTCCGACCGACAGCCCCGATCGATCACCAGCGATCTGCCTGCCCTCCTCCTGCTCGCTCGCCCCGTGGCTCTCCGACCACCGCGACCCGGCGCCCCGGCGACCGGGCGCCGGCGCCGAGGCGGGCCGGCGGTGGGCGGCTGTCGTGTGGTCTACACGAAGACGGTGGGCGATCCGACCGATCGGGCCCTCGTCGAGGGAGATGGTCACCGCTCTCCGTGCACGGCCGGCCTCGCGTCGGGCAGGATGCTCCGATGACCGACACCCCCTGGTTGGACGACGCCTGCTCACTCGTCGAGGCCTTCCGCTCCGGTGAGCGCTCCCCGGTGGAGGAGCTGCAGGCGACCCTGGCGGCCATCGAGCGCAGCGACCTCAACTGCTTCTCCTTCCTCGACCCCGACCGGGCGCTCGCCGCGGCCGAGCAGGCCGACGTGGCCAAGCCCTTCGGTGGCGTGCCGGTGGGCATCAAGGAGCTCGATCAGATCAAGGGCTGGCCCGACACCGGGGCGTCGCTCGTCTACAAGGACAAGGTCGCCACCCACACCGGGGCTGCGGTCGGGCGCTTCATCGACGAGGGCGGCGCGGTGCCCGTCGGGCTGACCACGGCCTCGGAGTTCGGCGGGCTCAACGTGTCGGTGACCAAGCTCAACGGGGTGTGCCACAACCCGTGGCGGCACGGCCGCACCGCCGGTGGCTCGTCGGGCGGCAGCGCATCGGCGGTGGCCGGCGGGCTGGTCAGCATCGCGTCGGGCGGCGACGGTGGCGGCTCGATCCGCATCCCCGCCGGGTACTGCGGCCTGCTCGGCATGAAGGGCACCTACGGGCGCATCTCGCGCGGTCCGGTCGCCTTCTTCCGGCCGGGCACCGTCGTCCTGGGCTGCCTCGCCCGCTCGGTCCGTGACGCCGCCCGCCACTACGACGTGTGCGCCGGTGAGGACCCCCGCGACCCGTGGAGCCTGCCGAACCCCGGCGGCTGGGAGGCCGGGCTCGGTCGCACCGACCTGCGCGGCAAGAAGGTGGCGGTCGTGCCGAGCCTGGGCGGGGTCCGGCTCGAGCCCGGGGTCGAGGAGCAGCTGCGGGCATCGGCCGCCGACCTGGTCGCTGCCACGGGCATGGAGCAGGTCGACCTCACCATCGAGCTCCCGAACCTGGCCGCGCAGTGGGCCATGGGCAACCTCTCCACCTTGCTCGCCGAGCTGGGGCCGATGTGGCCACGGTGCGCGAAGGACCTCACCGACGAGATCGCCATCGGCCTGGTGCTGGCCGAGTCGCTCTACAACCTCCACCTGGCCGCCGTCGCCGAGCACCAGCGGATCGAGGCCAACGAGGCCATGGCCGCCGCCTTCGACCAGGTCGACTACGTCATCGCACCGACGAACCCCGGCCCGGCCTTCCCCGCCGAGGCCACCACGTCGAGCCCGAGCGAGACCTTCATCGACCAGGCCAAGGCCAGCCCGGTGGCCCGTCGGGCGTTCCGCTGGCTCATGACCACGGTGCGCATCGCCAACGGCGTCACGCCGAAGCTGTCGAACTCGCTGATCGACGCCGTCGTCGACCGGGTCCCGGACCTGGTGACGATGGCGCGCTCACGATCATCTCCAACCTCTACGGCAACCCGGCGGTGTCGATCCCCGGTGGCACGGTCGACGGTCTGCCGGTCGGCATGCAGGTGCTCGCCCGCCACCACCGCGACGCCGAGTTGTTCGACGTCGCCCTGGCCTACGAGCGCGAAGTCGGCTGGCCCAAGGTGGCGCCGACGGTCACGGCCTCGGTGGCCGAACCCGTCTGACGGCTCCCCGCGGCGAGCCCGGTCCCACCGCCTGTCCCCGGGTGGTCAGCCCATCTCGGCGACGGTGACCTCGCGGTGCTCCACGGCCGACCGCTGGGCGGCGAGGGCGAACGCCAGCGTCGCCCGCCCACCGGCCGCGCCGAGCCGGGGCGGCCGGTTCCCGAGCACCGCGTCGATGAAGTCGAACGTGGCGTCGCGGAACGACGCCGCCCAGTCGGTCTCCACCCGGTGGAAGGTGCGCACCACCCCGTCGCGGTAGTGGACCACCGGCGGCTCGTCGAGCAGGCGGCCACTGCAGCGGTTCACCCACACGATGCCACGGCTGCCACGGATCTCCAGCCGGTCGTCGCTCACGTAGTAGTCCGACTGCACGTCGAGGTCGAGGGACGCCACCAGCTCCCACGACCCGAACCGGGGCGGCTGGCCGTCGTACGCCCAGCTGATCAGGGCCGGGGCGTCGATCTGGAGCCCGCCGCCGAGGTCCCACACGTTGATGAAGGCGTGGACCCGGTCGACGGGATCATCCACGAACATGCGACCCAGCTGGAAGCAGTGGAAGCCGTGGTCGAAGGTCATCATCCCCCCGCCGCACCGCGCGGGGTCCATGCGCCAGGCGTTCGCCGCGGGCGGCACCTCCCAGCCCTGTCCGGCGTCGAGCCGACCGCCGGCAGTCACGATCCGGACCGAGAGCACGTCGCCCACGCCACCGTCGTCGACGATGTCCCGGGCGAGGACGTGGGGTGGGTAGAAGGAGAAGTTCTCGTAGACCTGGAAGACCGTGCCGGCCTGCTCGGCCGCCGCCGCGACCCGATCGAACTCGGCCAGGGTCACGGTCGGCGGCTTCTGCAGGTTCACGTGCTTGCCCGCCGCGAAGGCGGCCACGGCCTGCTCGGCGTGCAGGTGGTGCGGGGTGAGGATCTCCACGGCATCGACGTCGGGATCGCCCAGCAGGTCGTCGACCGCGGCGTAGGCCCGGCACTCCCACGCCGCCGCCCGAGCCGACCGGACCTCGGGGTCGACGTCGCAGACGGCGACGATCTCGCCGGCCGGGTGCTCGAGCCAGCCGATGGCGTTGAGGTCGGCGATCCGCCCACCGCCGACGATCCCCACGCGCAGCCGCTCCGCGGTCACGGCCGCCCGCTCGCGGTCCGGGCCCGCCGCGCCCGCTCAGCCGTCGTCGTCACCGCGCGGTGTCGGCACCTTCGTGACGAGGACCTTCGTGACCAGGGCGCTCGAGGCCAGGATCTGCGTCGTCGGGACCGTCGTGACCGGGGCTCTCGAGGCCGGGACCTTCGTCGTCGGGCCAGTGGGCGAGGATCCAGTCGAGCACCTCGGAGGCCAGCGCCAGGTTGGCCAGGTGGCCACCGCTCGGGCGGACCTCGACGGTCGCGCCGGGCACGAGGCCGGCGACGTGCTCGCCGTGGGCGACCGGCACGATGTTGTCGGCCGCACCGTGCCAGAAGTGCACCGGGACCTTGACGTCGCGGAGCGAGAACCCCCAGTCGCGGGCGAACAGCGACACGTCGAACAGCGGAGCCGCCAGCTGGCGGCGGCTGGCGCCGAAGATGTCGTCGATGAACATGGCCCGCATCTCGGGATCGGCGAAGACCTCCTGGTCGCCGGGCGGGGTGAAGCGGGCGTAGAGATCCAGGACCTGCGACGCCACCGGTCGCAGCGCCCGAACCGCCCCCCACATCCCGACGCTGAGCGGCCGGTGCAGCGCGCCGATGAGCGGCGAGATCCGAGCGACCAGGGGGACGACGCCGCTGCCGCCCGGGGCGTCGTCGCCGACGGTCGGGGCCACCCCGCCGATGACCGCGCCGGCCACGGTGCGGTCGGCCAGCCGGAAGGCACAGGCGAGGGCGTACGGTCCGCCCCCCGACAGGCCGACCACGCCGAACTCGTCGATCCCCAGCTCGGTGGTGCAGGCGGCCACGTCGTCGGCCCAGTCGAGGATCGACCCGTAGGCGTGCGGCGTCGAGCCACCGATGCCGGGCCGCTCGAGGGCCACGATGCGGACGTCGCGCTCGCGGGCCACGGTGCGGGCCTCCGGCGGGATCTGCCGGCGGGCCCCGGGCGTGCCGTGCATCCACAGCACCGGCCGGCCGTGAGCCGGGCCGTACTCGGCGAAGCCGATGCGTCGGCCGTCGGCGAGGCGGATGCGACCCTCGACGCGCGGCGGCGAGAGCACCGTCACGATCGCGCTCCGCTGATCCCCCTGTCCCCACCCATCACGGCGCCGAGTGTAGGCGGCCCCCAGCGGACGGGGCGGGGGGTCGCGGACATGACCTTCGACGAGGACGACCGGCCCTATGGCCCCTGCCCGGGTCGGTCCGCCAGGAGGAAGGTGGGGGTGAGACCGCGAGGGAGGTGTGGCGATGAGCACCACGCCGATCGTCGGCGGCGTCACCTCGCCGGGTCCCACCGTCCCCGGCCAGGTGGTCGCGGCCGATGTCACCACCCCGACGGCGGACACGGCGCCGGGTCGCCCCCACCACGACGTCTTCGTCTGCTACGCGAGTGAGGACAAGGCGGTCGCCGACGCCGTCGTCGGCACGCTCGAGCAGGGGGGCGTGCGGTGCTGGATCGCTCCACGTGACGTCACGCCGGGCGAGCGCTGGGCCGTCGAGATCCTGCGCGGCATCCGCGGCGCCGCCATCGTGGTGTTCGTCCTCTCGTCGCACTCGAACGCGTCGCCCCACGTGAGCCGCGAGCTCGAGCGGGCGGTGAGCGAGGGGTTGGTCGTCCTGCCGCTGCGCATCGAGGACGTCATGCCCTCCGCCGAGCTCGAGTACTACATCAGCAGCGCCCACTGGCTCGACGCGCTCACGCCGCCGCTGCGGGCCCACCTCGGCCGGCTGCTCGAGACGGTGCGGTTCCTGCTGGCGGAGCGCCGGTCGGAGCCCCCACCGGTCCGTGCGACGGCGTCACCGAGCGCGTCGGCGCCGACGCCATCGCCGCCGAGCACGTCGGGCGTGCTCGTGGTGGTCCTCGCCGTGGTGGCGGCCCTCCTCGTGCTCGTCGCGGCCGCGCTCGCCGTCGTCAAGGTGCGCTCGACGGAGCCACCGGCCTCGACCTCGACCACGGCGTCGTCGACCAGCGTGACGTCGTCGGGGCGGTCGGGCCGCCAGGTGCGCATCGCCGACATCCAGGTCGGCGACTGCTTCAACCTGCCCCCGGAGTCGGCGCAGATGGCCTACGTCATCGTCGTCGACTGTGGCGGCTACCACGACGTCACGTTCTACGCCGAGCTGACGTATCCGAGCTACGCCGGCCAGGACTACCCGGGCATGGACCAGATGAACGACTACGCCCGCGACCGGTGCGAGACCGACTTCCAGCGCATCTTCACCGATCCCGATCGGGCCGCTCGCCTCATCACCCAGCCCATCGTGCCGACCGAGAGCAGCTGGCCCGACGGTGACCGCCGGATCGAGTGCCTGGCCTGGGAGCCGGCCGCCCTGACCGGGACGACGACGATCCCACCGTGACCCGCCGCCGACGGGCCGCCCCGCGTCACCCGTCGCGCACGATGCGCAAGCCGACCTCCACGAGCAGCGCGGGGATGGCTCGCACGGCGTTGCGATCGAGCTCGCGGACGTCGTCGGGCAGCGCCGACCACGAGACGAGGTGCGGCGAACGGCGGGCGGCGACATCCCGCACCTCGCCGGCGACCCAGCCCTGTGCCCTCCGCTCGAGCACCCAGCGCTGGTGTTCGACCTCCGCCAGCAGCTCGAGCTCGGCGGCGGTGAAGGCGAACGCCGCCTCGTCCTCGCCCGTCTCTCCGGGTGCCGCGGGCACGACGTCGCACCCCAACCGATGCAGCTTGTCCACGATGTCGGCCGCCTGGTCGAGGTTCGACCGACGCAGTGTGGCGGGAAGCTGGTCCCAGGGCCGCAGGGACAGGTCCTCGTCGGCGGGGAGGTGCTCGCCACACGCGGCCGTGACGTAGCGCCGATGGATCGCCCGGGCGATCGCGTCCAGCACCTCGGCCCCGAGCCCGCCGTCATCGGCGCGGGCCGACGACGAGCGCGCGTCGGACGACGACGGGTCCGCAGCGTCGGTCGATGCGGTGGGTGGCACCGCGTCGTCCATGTCGTCGGTGTCCTGCATGTCGTGTCCCAGTGGACCGCACGCCGACCGCTCTGGCCACGGGCCAACGTCCCGACGTGGGGGGACGGTCAGACCGCGGACCACGTCCCCACGTCGGGGGACCGTCCCGACCGCGGACCATCGGCTCTGGTCGGCACCCGGCGCTCGGACGGACCATCGCCGTGATGGACGACATCCGGCCTGCATCCGAAGCGAGCGTTGCGAACCGCGTCCTGCGCCTCCCCCTGGCGGCGGCCGCCGGCGTCGTGCGGGCAGTCGGCCGAGCCGCGTCGGGCGCCTGGGGATTCGCCGGTTCGGTGCTGTCGATACCCCGGCTGAAGCTCGGGACGGCCGAGCTGCACGTGGAGGCACATCGCAACGACGGCAACGACGCCGCGATCGTGCTGGTCCACGGGTTCGGTGCCTGCAACCGGACCTGGGGCGACCTCCCCGCACTCCTGAAGCGTGAGCCTGCGGTCGACGGCTGGGACATCTACAGCGTCGGCTACGACACCGCCTTCATCCCCGACGTGCGGGGCCTGTGGTCGGCCGACCCCGACATCGCCACGCTGGCGACCTACGTGCGCAGCCGGCTGCGCCTGGAGCCCTCGGCCGCTACCGGGCGGTGGCGCTGGTGGCGCACAGCATGGGGGGCCTCGTCGTCCAGCGAGCGCTGGTCGACGACCCCGCGCTGGTCGCCCGCACCAGCCACGTCCTCCTGTACGGGTCGCCCAGCGGCGGCCTGGTCAAGGCGCGGGTGGGCGCGTTCTTGAAGGTGCAGCTGCGGGACATGGCGATGGGCAGCGACTTCCTGACGGACCTGCGGCACCGCTGGGACGAGCAGTTCGGCGAGCGACGACCCTTCGAGCTCTGGGCGGTCGCCGGGGACCGCGACGTCTTCGTGCCGGCCAGCACCTCGCTCGGCCCGTTCCCGCCCGAGGCCCAGGTCGTCATCCCCGGCAACCACCTCGAGATCTGCATGGTCCGCGACCCCGAGGACCTGACGCTGCGCGTCCTCGTCGATGCCGTGGCCGGGACGGACACCCCCGGCGGCCCACTGAACGCGGCGCGGGTGGCCGTCGAGCGGCGGGACTTCCATCGTGCGATCGACCTGCTGGCGCCCCACGCCGGCGACCTCGACGATCGCCACCTCGTCGAGCTGGCGCTGGCCCTCGACGAGACCGGCGACCGGGAGGCGGCCATCGAGGTGCTGCGCGCCCACGCCACGGGCACCGACGCCCGGGGCACGCTCGCCGGTCGGCTCAAGCGCGCGTGGCTCGCCGACGGCACCCGGCGCGAAGCCGAGGAGGCCCTCGAGCTGTACCGCGAGGCCTACCAGGAGGCGGTCCAGCGCGCCGACCACGCCCAAGCCGCCTATCTCGGGATCAACGTCGCCTTCCTCGAGCTGGCCTACGTCGGCGATCGGGCTGCGGCGGCGACGACGGCCGAGGACGTCCTCACCCACTGCGCCGAGGACCACGACGATCGCTGGCGGGCCGCCACCGAGGCCGAAGCCCACCTCTACCTCGGCGACCGCGCCGAGGCCCTGGCCTGCTATCGGAGGGCTGCGGCGGGCGCGACCTCAGCGCGCGCCCTCACCTCCACCTTCCAGCAGGCCGCCTGGGTGGCCTCCGAGCTCGACGACGACCGCCTCGCCGACGAGCTCGCCGCGCTCTACCACGGCGTCGGCGAGCCCGACCCCGGCCCCCGCCCGGCCGCGCCTGCCCACCGGCCGGGACCACTGGGGTAGCGCCACCGAGCGGTCGAGCGCGGCGGCGCCGACCGCGGTCGCGTGTGAGCACCAGGCGCGAACACCTGGAGGGCAACGGTGATCGCCCCGGTCGCATCCCTGTTTGGCATGCTGGCCGCCGCCGGCTCCTCGGAGGGACCATGCAGGACTCGACACTGACGCTCGACGACGGCCGAACCGTCGCCTACGTCGATCTCGGCGACCCGGACGGACGATCGGTGCTGTTCTTCCACGGCGCGCCGTCGAGCCGGAAGGCGCTGGTCGTCTTCGACGATGCCTTCCGCAACGCAGGTGTCCGTGTCGTCGCACCCGACCGGCCCGGGTTCGGCGGCTCATCACCTCGACCGGGCCGCACCCTGGCGGGCTACGCCGACGAGGTGGCGCGCATCGCCGACGCGCTCGGCATCGAGCGCTTCGCCGCGGCCGGCCACTCGTCGGGAGGCCCCTACGCCGTCGTCTGCACGGCGCTGCTACCCGATCGCGTGACGAGCGCGGCGGTGATCGCCGGCACCACGGACATGGGGTGGGCCGACGCATGGGACGGCTACGTCGACGTCGAGGAGGACCTCATGCGCCAACCCGACGAGGTCGGCGCGATCGCCGTCGCGACCGAGAAGTTCGGCGCGGACGGCAGCGGCTTCCTCGACGCCTCCGGCTTCGAGCTGTCAGCACCCGACCGCGCCGTGCTCGACGATCCGACCATCGGCCCCGCCGCCTTCGACGACATCATCCAGGCCTTCGCCCAAGGCGTCGCCGGCTACGCCCAGGACGTGTGGATCGAGGGCCGGCCGTGGACGTTCGACCCGGGCACCATCGGCGTACCGGTGCGGGTGCTCCAGGGCGAGGCGGACTCGCTCATGCCGATGGCCCACAGCCGCCACACGGCCGAGCTGATCCCGGGCGCGACCCTCGAGGTGGTGGCGGGTCACGGCCATCTGTCGATCGCGCGCGACTTCCCGTCGGTCTTCGCAGCCCTGCCCTGACCTGGCCCCGCAACAGGGGTTGAGCGGTCGAAAGGCCTCGCGAACCGACCTCGTGCGGCCCTTCCCCGCGACGGCGGCCGTCGCCACGCTGGATCCAGGTCGTGAGCTCAGGGGAACCGGGCGGGAGACGGGAAGGAGCCGGCATGCGCCACGATCGAGTCGGTCGGTGCCGTGTGACGGTGGTGGGGCTGCTCGCCGTGGCGGCTGCGTCGTGCGGTGGCGGCAGCCCCGCGACGACCGCCGGCGACGACGCGACGGCCACCTCGGCCACCGCCGGCGCCGCCACGACCGCCCCGGCGCGCGCCGATCGGACGGTCGTCGAGCTCGTCGACTGCCACCAGTTCGGAACGAACACCGGCATCGACCCGGCGGCGGCCCGACGGCACGTCCCGGAGGGACACGAGCTCTACCTCGACGGGCAGGGCAACGCCCGATTTGCCTTCGTGGCCAAGGAGTGCGCCGACGTCGTCGTCGACGGGGAGCCACAGGGCACCGCCCACTTCACCACGGCGTGGATCCGCATCACCGGCCCCGACGAGACCCGGACCTTCCCCGGGGGCGTGCCGACGATGGGTCCCACCGACTACTTCCACCCCGAGCTCTTCCACACCGACAACGACCGCTTCGCCGCCGCCATGGCCCGCTTCGGCATGCCGATGACGCGGGCCGACGAGATGACCTTCGGCCCGGCCACACCCGGGCCCCAGACCGGGTCTGCGGCCGACACGCAGATGGAGCCGCCACTCCGATATCGCTGGTCCGTGGACAACGTCAACCGGTTCCCGTCCACCACCGGCGGCATCGTGCACGTCCTCGAGGGCCGCGACGACGAGGGCCGTCCCCTCACCTATGACATCGCATGCCTCGCCGCCGGGGGCTTCGCCGGCAACGCGGCCACGCTCGAGGTGGATGCCGGCTCGCCCTTCGCCGACATCATCGGCACCGGCTTCGCCGGTCCGGGCAACGGCCCCGACCTCGACTGCACGATCACCATCACCCGGGGCTGACCCTCTCAGCGATGGAGCCGGGCCGTCACCGCCGCACCGGTCGTGCTCGCACCTGCCCGGCGGCGTTCGGCCGCACCGGCGCGGTCAGCGGGGCTCGTCGAGCACGAGGGCGGCGTTGTAGCCACCCATGCCGATGGACGACTTCAGGGTCGGGCCCGGTCGGCGCGGCGTGACGCCGTCGAGCGCTCGTGGGTGGGCCGTCGCCACCAACGGCGCGGCGGGCACCTCGCCCCGCTCGTAGGTGAGCGCGGCGATGCCCGTCTCGAGGGCGCCACCGGCGCCGAGGCCGTGGCCGGTCAGCATCTTCGTCGAGTAGAGCTTCGTCTCGGGCGAGAAGAGGGCGTCGGCCACGCCGGCCTCGACCGTGTCGTTGAGCTGGGTCCCGCTGCCGTGGGCGTTGACGTAGGCGATGTCGGCGGGCTCGTAGCCGGCCTCGGCGATCGCCTCCGACCACGCCGCCGCCACCTGGAGGCCGTCGGGCTTGATGGCGATCGGATGGAAGGCGTCGTGGGTGAGCGCTCCGCCGAGCACCCGGGCGTAGGACCGGACGCCGGGTCGACCGGTGACGACGAGGGCGGCCGACGCCTCGCCGGCGATGAAGCCCTGGCTGCCCTCCTGGAACGGGCGGCACGCCTGCTCGGGCTCGCCGTCGAGGGCCAGCACCCCGAGCGCTTCGAAGTTCCAGGCGTTCTCCGGGGTCACGGAGAGGTCGGTCCCGCTCACGATCACGTCGGTGGCGAACCCGCTCAGGATCCACTGTCGGGCGAGCAGCACGCCGAGGGCGCCGGAGGCGCAGGCGGCGCCGACGTTCATCGACGGGCCGGTGAAGCCGTACTCGGCCATGAGCATCGACGGCGCGGTCGACGGCAGCAGCTGCAGGTAGTGGCGACGGCGCATGCGACCGTGGTGCTCGAAGTACAGGTCCCGCCACCCCTGGACCTCGCCGAGCGAGGTGCACAGCAGGAGCCCGACGCGCGCTCCGGGCTCCCAGCCGCGCTCACGAGCATCCGCGATCGCCTCGCGACCCGATCCGTACAGGGCCCGACCGAACAGGGAGACCGAGTCCTCGGGATCACCCCCGTCGGGGACCATGGCGGCCAGGCCCTTGAACTCGTCGAACTCGATGGGGCGAGCCGAGGACCGCCCCGAGCGCAACCCGTCCCACAGGGCCGGCAACCCCCACCCGTAGCCGGTCACCGCACCCAGCCCGACGATGTCGACGGATCCCGGAGTTCCTGCCACGGCGTCACCTCACTGCTCGAACGGGCGAAGCGTCCATCGTCGCGCAGTCCACCCGCCCGACGGCAGTGACCTTCGGCATCGCGCGTGGTGCGATCGCGTGACGCAATCGTGTACCGCACCTGAACGGATGCCCTCGCACCCGCGAGCTGCCCGCCGCCCAGGTCGTCGCCCCACGGCGGCCCGGTGGTCGAGGCACGACGACGGCACGCCGGGCTTCACCATCGCTCTCGTGAATGTTCCGGCATGGCGCCCGGGCGCGCCACCCGCCGTCGCGCTCGACGCGGTCGCGTACCAGACCTGGATCGACCCGATCGCGTCGGTGGCGACGTTGGCCACCATCGCGCTCGTGGCACCCCCAACGGGATTTGAACCCGTGTCGCCACCTTGAGAGTCAGGCCCGAGGCGTTCAACTGGTGCCGGTTCGTCGCGTCCTCGCTGGTCGCGTGGGGTGCGGGTGTTCGGTCCGTACCAGCGATTCGGACCCTGTTTCGCCCAGTTCGTGACCCGGGTCGTGACCAAAGTGGCATCCCGGGTGTCCCTTGTTCTCGAGCCCCTCGATCCCCCGTCGTGCCGTCCTGCACGCGGCGAAATCGTACGCGTCACCACCCCGACGCGAAGGTGACCCGTACCGGCGAGCTGCCCCGTTCGCACCTCGTCGTCCTGCCCGATCGGGAGGGAGATCTGCTGTGGCGCCGCGGGCTGCTGTCCTACTTCCTGTACTACCGTCGGGTCATGGCGCAGCGTCACAAGCGATCGATCTCGCTCCCCCCGGAGCTCGACGAAGCGATCGAAGGGGCTGCCCACGCCGAGGGCACGACGGTGAGCGCGTGGATCGCGGAGACCGCAGCGCACCGTCTGCGCCTGGACGCGGGTCGCAGCGCCATCGCGGCGTGGGAAGCAGACAACGGGGCCCTCACGCCCGACGAGCTCGCCGAGGGGCTCCAGCGTGCCCGACGTCTGCTGGGCCGAGACGCCGGCCGAGGCCGGACCCGCACGTCCGCCTGATGGCCGGCGTCACCTACGACACCGGCGCGCTCATCGCCGCGGAGCGAAACGACCGTCGCATGTGGGCGTTGCACGCCGCGTTCCTGGCCGAAGAGGTCGTGCCCGTCGTCCCCGCGCCCGTCCTCGCCGAGGCGTGGCGAGGAGGCCCCCGTCAAGCGAGCCTGGCACGGCTGCTGGCCATGTGCGACGTCGAGGAGATGTCCGTGCAGCAGGCCCAGGATGTCGGGGTGCTCGCAGGCAAGGCCGACCACGACGACATCGTCGACGTCACCGTGGTCGAGGGCGCAGCCCGCCGAGGAGACGCGGTGGTCACCGCCAACCGCTCTCACATCGAGAAGATCGCGAAGGCGACCGGCAAGAGGGTCCTCATCGAAGACACGTGAGTGCCCCGTGCCATGGCAAGCCGCGCGATCGGCCCGGGCGGCGCGCGCCGCGGCGAAGCCGGCGTTCGGCTCGGTCGCGGGCTGATGATCGGCGATACGTCGGTGGGGTGTTCTGGGGCGCTCTTCAATCGTGAGCCTCTGGCTTCCGCCGGAGCCTGCCCAGGTGCAGCGGCGTCGCAGCCACGGCGCGCGGCCCGAGATTCGGGCCCACGACTCGACTCTCCGGGCCACGTCGTTTCCCGCACCTGCGTTCGGTCGTATGGTCGCGACATGTCAGCGGCCGGGGGCGAAGAAGATCGTCTGCCCCTGGTACCACCTCGTCGCTCTCCCGCTGTGGCGATGTCGAGCGGGGACCTGGACCGGTTGCACGGAGAGCGTGTCTCTCGCCCGAAGGTGGCTCGGCGTCGTCGCCGGTCCACCGGGGTGGCCGACGACTCGCCGTCCCCGCGTCTGTGCGGGACGGTGAACGATTGTGGCTGGCGTTTCGAGCCGGCTGAGCTTCTGGTCGAGCCAGACGGGATGCTGCAGGTCGTCGTCGGACACGACGAACACGTGGTGACTGCACTTGATGCTCAGCCGATCGAGCAGTTCGACTATCGGTCACCGGCACGGTTCGTTCCCGTGCCTGGCGGGGTCGTGTTCGCCCGGGCGTCGGTTGGCCGATGGTGGCTGTTGCGCCGAGCTGACGGTCTGGCGTTCCGCCCGTTGGATGTCGAGGCGGCGGCGTCGGCGCTGGCCGCCTCCGGAGCGGCCCTCGGCGCATCGGTGACGCGCCGCCAGCGGTGGCCGGGTAAGGCATCGGACGCCTGCCTTGGTCGCACGGTTGTCTCGGCCGTGGTGCTGCTCACACTGCTGGTGAGCCCATCGTGGTCCTTTGCGCCATGTTGGACGTCGACCTCGGCGCCGCCGCCATGTTCGCCGGGTTCATGGCGTCGTTGCTCACGCTCAGCGCGGTGAGCTGGTACTTCAGCCCGCGGTGGATCTACTGGAGTCGGAAGGCGAACCGGGACATCTACGACAGCGAATGGCGCGAGAACCGGTGGCCGTTCTACCGGTGGGCGTGCACGTTGCTCGTCGGGGGCGCCTGGGCTACGACGGCGGCCTTGGCGATCGCTGCGCTTGTCATGGGGTCTAGTCCGAGGCGCACGCACGCGAGCTCTCACGTTGCGCTCTGCGGGCGATCAGCCGCGCGCAGCCCGGCGCGGGCGGAGCCGGCGATCGACCGCGTTCCGGGTTGTGGTTCGGGGACGGTCCGCGGTTGTGTTCGGGGATGGTGTCACCGGGGCTGGGGGAGCACTTCGAAGCGCTGCCGACCGTGGATGCGGTAGATGGCGAAGTCCGAGTCGATGGTGAAGATGCGTCGGTGTCCGTGTTCCTCGGCGTAGGCGACCAACGTGGCGTCTGCCAGGTCCATGGGTGTGTCGGCGTACTTGTCCATCAGTCGGGCGCTGCGCCGCACGGCCTCCTCGGAGAGCTCGCCGATGCGGAGGCGGCCGGTCTCGATGAGGCGCCACAGTGCCCGTTGGCCGTGGATGCCACCGGCGCTGCCGAGCAGGTACATCGCCTCGGTGAAGGCCGGCCATGTGGTCACCAGTGGGAGCTCGAGCTCGTCGAGCGCCGCGATGCAGGCGTCGTGGTCGGCTTCGTCGGCATCGATGATGGCGACGAGCGGGCCAGCGTCGGTGAGGGTCACCGGCGTTTCGCTGCGAGCTGCTCGGCGAAGGCCTTGCCCGTCCGCTTGGCCCGGCCCCCTCCGCCGTGGATGACGCCGATCACGTCGTTGAGCTGCTCGCTCGGCTTGGTGCCGAGGACCTTGTCGGCGCGTTCTTCGGCTGCGTGGCGGAGGAACTCCGACACCGAGGTCTCTTCGACGGCGGCGGCGCGCCGTACCTTGTCGTCGAGTTCGGGATCGAGCCGAAGACTTCTCATGGCGGCAGCGTATCACAACGGTGTATGCGTGTGATACGGCGCCAGTGCCCGATGGACCGCAGAGCTCTTGTGGCACCCCCAACGGGATTTGAACCCGTGTCGCCACCTTGAGAGAAGTGTGGCGAACCCGTCACCCCTGGTCAGCGACGGCCACTGGTGCCCCGCCACGCGACGCCAGATACCCCCGACCACGGGTGATCCGGCCTGATCGACCGCGTTGTTGGGCGAAGACCCAACAACAGGCTTCCCATCGACCTGCGTGGTCGAATCGGCCCAGGCGCGCCCTCGATTCCAGATCATCACCCCCGTAGATCTGCCAACCCCATTCGGCCGCACCGGGCGCAGCCGCTCCGCCGAACCCTGGAATAGATGTCGACATGACACCCACGGCAAGCCGACCCAAACGACAGACAGTCCCTCTCACCTACGCCGCAGCCGTCCTCGGCATCGGTGACAACGCGGCCTACCAGCTGGTGAAGCGAGGGCAGTGGCCGACCCCGGTGATCACCATCGGACGTCTCTACATGGTTCCCACCTGGGCCCTCAAGCAGCTCTTGGAAAAGGGGAACTGCTGAGAGGGCCGCAGGACACTGGTCTACGCGGGTGGACTGGCGCTCAGGAGCCGCTCGACTAGCACACGCACGAGATCACGATCGGCGTCCGACAGTTGCTCGACCTTCACGAGCAGATGACGGCTCTGGATCTCCCCAAGGAGCGCAGCCGGAGCGACACCGACTGCGTCAGCAAAGCGGGACGCAGTCGGGTAGACGTAGCGGTCCGACCGCGCGTAGCCGTAGCGACGCGACAGTCGGCCCACGATCGCGTCCTCGACCGCCGTGCCGCCACGTGGTGACTCGTTCCAGGACCGACGAAGTCGGTCGGACAGGACGGGGTCGATATCTTCCTTGACTCTCCAGCGACCCTGGGGATCGCACCAGTTGTCGGCGAGGAACGCCGCGATCAGGTCGGACGCAAGATCACACCCCAACCCCTCGATCTCATCAGGCGTGGAACCGACGCCACCCCACGGGTCGGGGATGTCCCGTGCGTTCTCGATGACGCCCGCCGCGATCTCGACGATGGTCGTGGGTTTCGGTCGGACCTGTCCTCCGGTCCACCGGCTCACGTTGACCGAGCCTGAGCGCTCAGCCGACGCACCGACTGCGTTTCGCCACAGTTGGTCGTAGGACCAAGCGGTCATGCGGACGACGCGCTTGAGCGCTATCTGCGTCCGTTCCCCTCCGAGCATCCGCCCGCTCCATTCCTGCTAACACTCTGCGGTTGCTAGTGGACAGCATGTTAGCGGCGACCGCACACTGGCCCGTGATGACCAGTGCCGATGCTTCCTGGACCTTTGAGCAGGCGGTAGAGCAGATCGCCGAACGGCAGCTCCGCGTGCTGGCCGACGAACTGCTCGATGAGATCCGCCGGATGTTCCGAGCCGAGCCCCCACTGCCGACGAAGGCCGTCACCATCGAGACCGCCGGCCGGATGCTGTCGGTGAGCGAGCCGACGGTAAGGCGGCTCGTTCGCTCTGGCCACCTCCGGTGCGTCCGGACACCTGATGGCGGGCGGGTACTGATCCCGATCTCGGCGATCGACGACTTCTTGCAGGAGGGAGCCATGACCTGAGGCCACACGCGGAAGGCGGGCCGCTGCTGCAACAGCGGCCCGCCCATGACGCCCTTGCGGGAGCCTTCCTCGCTCATCGTACCGGCAGGGGCGCCGAGCGCTTGGCCAAGCCAACCCGATTGCGCCCAACCAAGAGAGTCGCGCCTCGCGCGACGGGGGTCCGCCCCATCGAACAGCGGAACCGGATGACATCGAGTCCCCCCAGCGGACGAGATGCGATAGCCGGGCTGGCGCGCGCCTGCGCGTCAGTGCACCAAGCCGGAAATGGGTTAAGGCCGGCCGTCAGCGCTCACGTCAGCAGCGATCCCGAGCACCGCTCCACCCCGGTGAAGGCAGACCCGGGCGGGGAAGCGCGATTAGGAGGGCGGTGCACATCCCGGTCCTGGCGACCCGACTAATCCCCGGGTTGCGCAGGCTTCGACCGACGGCGACCCACCGACCGACGGTGATGGCCTGCCCTGGGAGTGGTTACGCAGTATTTGACCACTCCCAGGGCAAGCAGTCTCCCTCCGGCTCGCGCCCTCCCTCCGGTGATGGGGATGCCGATGCGAGCGAGGCGGAGGGGGACAGGGAGCAGCGTGAGCGGAGCGAACACCGACAACTCGCTTATCGAGCCTTGCCCGAGCTGTTACGACAGTGGCTGGGAGGCAGACAAGGCGCCGCCATCGCATCGACCTCGTCGAACCCGTCGACGGAGTCGGTCGGGTGATGAGCGGTCGGCTATTCAGCACCGATTCGGAACTCACGGAACCCTCGTCGCTCAGGTGAGGTCGAGCATCGGGCTTCCCTCTCTTGCTGAGGGGAATGAAGCGCCGCATCAGAGGCCGACCATCGTGACGGCGTTGTCCGTGAACACGGTGGAGTGGCGGATGTAGGTGCGCAGGACGGTGCTGCCAGGAGCGTGGCCGGTCTGGCGGGCGATGGCCCGCTCGCTCGCACCGTTGGCCGCAGCGGTAGTCACGAAGCCTGCGCGCAACGAATGACCTGCGTACATCGTGGGGTCGAGGCCCGCTCGCTCGGCGGCCCGCTTGACCACGAGGGCGACGGCCCGGTCGCTGAGGCGCTTGTCGGACACGTTGCCGTGCCGGTTCACGCCGCGCAGGAGTGGACCGTCCTCGATGCCTCCCACCTCGATCCAGCGCTTGAGGGCGCGCACCGGGCACGTCTCGGGGTCGGTGCCGAGCGGGATGGCCTTGGTGTCCCCCTTGCGCTCCTGGTCCGACTTCGAGCGGCGGACGCGCACCACGGTGCCGCTCGGCGAGTCCGTGAGGTCGGCCAGGTCGAGGGCGACGAGTTCGGAGCGGCGGAACGCACCCGCGAAGCCGAGGAGCAGGATCGCACGGTCACGGATGTCGATGGTGGCCCCGTCGAGGCGGGCGACCATCTTGCGGACCTCGCCGATGGTGGCCGGGGCGACCTGGCGGGGAGCGACCCCGAGCGTGCGGCGAATGCCGGTCATCACCGAGCGAACCGCAGCGTGCTGGGTCGGGGTCGGGTGCCCGGCGTGCTGGTGGGCCACCGAGATGGCACTCAGGCGCCGGGAGATCGTCGACGGCTTGAAGTCGTCGGCCATCGAGGTGATGTAGAGCGCCACCGTCTCGGGCGCGGCCGGGAGGGCCTCGACCCCGTGGGCATCGGCCCATGCGGTGAAGTGCGTCCAATCCGAGGCGTAGGCGTCGAGGGTGGCGGTGGCCCGAGCCGCCACCGCGAACGATCGAGCGCGCTCGCCGAGGTCCGCTGCCTTCTCGATCTCGACCACCTCGGGCACTGCGAGCGATGTCTCCATGGCTGCCTCCTGGCTTCCGATACATCAACAATATGGACGCCCAGTGACAGGGACTCGGGACCCGATTCGCAGGTCATCGCTGAGGCAAAGGAGCCGGCGCCGAACAGGTCTTCTGGACCACCGGCACCGCGTGGCTGCTGCCCCGCCTGCTGGTGTATGGGCGCACCAAGACGAACCAGTCGCCGAAGCGCGGAATGGGTCGGGACATGGAACTACCGATCTCCCGTCCCACCGACAGCTTCGCCACGACAACCCCGTGGCCACCGCACGAACCCGAAGTCCCCCACCCTGAAGTCCCGGGCCACGGCATTCCGGGCGTTGAGGATCTGGAGGTCGCGGCCGCGTTAGGACTCCAGGTCGACCCGGCGGCCCGATTCGATGTGCTCGTCCGTCACGGTCGATGCGACGAGGCGCTCGACGCTGCTGCGAGTCGGCGCAGCTGGCGGCCTAGCCGCTTGGCGACGACGGTGCTGGTTGAGTCCCTGGCGGACGCGGTGGTCGCGGCTGCCAGGGTCGGCGACTACCAGACGGTCGCGGCTGTGATGGCGAAGTGGCGGGCGGGACGGATCGGTCGGCGCCGGTGGGTCGTGGTCGGTGAAACGGTCACCGATGAGCTGATGCCCTGGGTCCACCGGGCGGCAGAGGACGGTGAACTAGTCACTGCCGTCGACATCTTGGCGGCGATGCCGGCGTTGGACTCGACCGCGGCTCGTCGCCATGACGCGTGGACCGAGATCCGACAGCCCATCTCGACGGAGACCGCGGTCGACGCGTACCGATGCGCCAAAGGCCCCCGCGAGCAGGACTGGGTGTCGATGCTCGTCAAGGGCGACTCACCGGACCTCAGCAAGCCCACCGGCGCTGCACAGGGGGTCCGCGAATCGGGGGCTTACGGGCGACTGCTGGACCGGCTCGACGCTGTTCCCGGGCTGCGGGTCGTCCAGGTGCCATGGGACCGTCGGGCACACCGGTACGCCCTCGTAGAGAACGGAACGACCTGAGAAACGGTCTGCGGTTCGCGCCTTCGTCAGCACCGAAGGAGATGCCAGCCAGGGCACTTCTGCGCTGCCAGGCGTCGCGACATCGTCCTGACGCGGTCAGCCGAGACCAGCATCGTCGTCGTTGTCGTCTTCTTCGCCAAGTGCCGGGCCGGGGAGCTGCGGGACCGCCCAACGCTGCATGGCCCATTCCGCGAGCGCGAGCTGGCGGGCCTCGATCGTCGACGGGTCCCAGGTCGGGAACTTGGCGAGGTCTTGCTCTTGGCGCAGGACGGATGTTCGGTAGCAGGGTGTGTCCTCACCCGGCCTTCCGTCGCGCTTACGCGTGAAGCAGTGGTTGCTGTAGACGCTGTTGTCGTAGGTGAGCACGAGGTTCCCGAGCGCGTGGGTGAGGTCCGAGCGCTGCTCCTCGGTGAAGGTCTCAAGCCAGCAAGGGTCGGTGGGTCCCTGAGGCAGGATGTGCTCGGTTGAAGTGGACCGGAACTCACCGGTGGTGAAGTGCTCGTAGGGGAGCCGCGGCTGTGTGCCGCCAAGTCGGTGCAGCTCGTACTGGTAGAGGAGGTACTTGTGGCCGTACTTCGCGTACCAGTTGCGACGCACATTGCGGAGGTCGGCGTCGAGTTCCGCGTCGGATGCGAAGTAGTGGATCCGGTCGATCAGCCCGGCCTTGGCGGCCTCGAAGTCGCTTGTTCGGTGTAGCTCGTGGGCGAGGGTGTACAAGCGGGCCTGACCGGCGTTGGCCCTGCGCTCCATGATCAGGAACACCCTGACCGAGTACCGCTCGCACAAGTCGAGCAAAGCCAGGTACGGGGCTCCGTCGCCAGGCGAAGCGAGACGGGCTGCGATCAGCAGCGGGGCGAAGATCTGGATGACGCCGGCGTCGCGCAGCTGCCGCGCGGCCCGCTTGACGTCTGGGGCGAGGGCACCGAACGCGGCGAAGCTGCCCTCCGAAACGATCTCACGGTACGCAGCTGAGGACTGTTGGAGGGACTCCACGTACGCCGATACCTCGTCGAAAAGAGTTGCTTGTGGTCGACGTAGCGACGGCGGTGGAAGCGTTCCTTGATCGAGTTGACGCGGTCCCATTCCCGCAGCGAGGGGTTCTCGGTGGCCAGCCAATGCGCTCGCAGGAATTGGTCTTCGTGGCTGCTGGGTAGGTGGCCGAGGTTGGTGAACACCTCCCGCCAGCAGGCGTTGATCCGCGTTGCCAGTTCATTGCGTTGGCCTTCGTCGAGACGGGTGGCGAGGAAGAGGAAGTAGTTCTTGGCTTTTTCCAGCTCGGTGAGCTGCTTGCCTCGTTGGTTGAGGGTCTCGAAGATCACCCCGACCTCCGCGTCGTCGTCGGCGACGTAGAGCGTGAAGTGCAACGAGCCGATCACCTTCCCTGCCAGCGCTCGCAGGTTCGCCGTCGCGTCGCCGGGTGCTTCTGCGTCCGCTTCGATCGTTGCGATGTGCTCACGGAAGAACGACGTTGCCCGGACGAGTCGCTCCTCCGCTGCCATCCCCGATCCCTCCACCACGGGACCTTCACCAAGGATGGCGTGCTCCCAGAAGTGACGAAGGTCCGGTCCGAGCTGGAGCTTCGGCCGTGGTACGCCCGCCACGGTCGCCGTGAGGAGCCGCCGCCGGTTGCCCGGTGTGTCGCCATCTCCACGGGCTTCCAGCCGGTCGAACAGCGCGTCGAGGAGGATGACGATGGTCGTGAGCCGTTGCTGACCGTCGACGACCTCGGCCGGCGTCAGTCCGATACCCCGGGCTTCGTCGAGAACGACAGGCCCGGCGGCGCGAAGCACGACCGTCCCGGTGTAGTGCCGCCCGCCGGGATCGATCAGCTCAAGGTCCTCCCAGAACTCCCGCAGCTGCTGTGTCTCCCAGGCATACCCGCGCTGGTAGTCGGGCACGTCGAGCAGGCGTGACGACATCAGGTCGTCGAACGAGATCGTGTCAGCCATCGCTCAGGTTCCTGGCAAAGGTTGGGCAGCTACGACTGCTCGAAGCCATGGTCCTTGAACTTGAGGGTCTTGGCGTTCTCCGACACGGTGCGCACGATCGTGTCGGGGAAGCCGTCGGTGGTTTCGGCTTCGATCTCAACGGTGATCTTCACGTCGGCGCCGACGAGGCCGGTGAGGTGGGAGACGACTTCGTCGGCGATCTTGCCGAAGTCCCGGTTGAGTCGGAGCGGGTCGAGGACCGCGGAGCCGTAGAACCGTGTCGGCAGCGCCGGCCCTGTCGGGGTGACCTCTTCCTCGCCGCCTTCGCCACCCCCGCCGGTGGGCTCGGGCCCGGTCGTCGTGTCCCCATCCTCGGCTGCCACCGCTTCGATCTGGGCGTTGGCGACCTCGGGGCGCACGACGAGGGTCTGGGCGGTGACGACCGGTGCGCTCTGAGCGCGCGTCAACCCTCGGTAGGCGCCGTCGTCGTAGGCGTCGGCGGTGGCGAACCCGTCGGTCTCCCACGTCAACGAGGCGGGCCCGGCCTTCACGGTGTCGCAGAACACCGACAGGCCCGGTAGCCGCGGCAGGTAGACGTAGCGGGCGAAGTCGTCCCACAGCGCACCCACCGACACGTGGCCGTCGGCCCAGCGAGGGGCAAGCACACCGTCGAGCTGCATGCGCAGCAGCGACGGCGCGTACTGCCCGTAGAGCACGCCTTCGTTGCCGAGCTTCTTGGACACCCGGGCGGGCAGGTCGCCTTGGCCGTCGCACTTGAGCGACAACCAGCCGATGGCACCCGTCGGGTCGGGCTGGGACGCGAACAGCGCCCAGATGTAAGTCTCGCCGATGCGCAGGTCGACGACGCGGTTGGCCTCTTCGAGCTTGGTGCGTGCCTGGTTCTGCTGGTGCGGGTCGAGGTTGCGGCGCTCGCGCTCGTCCCAGATCAGCCTCCACGCCAGCCAGTCGGCAACGCCAGCCTCCAGCTCTTCGAGACGACGCTGGTCGGGAGCCAGCATCACCAACATGTTGCGGTACACCCGGGCAGCGTTGCCGCGCTCGTCGACGATCGCCTTGGCGGCCCGCAGCCCAGCGGTGTCCTGGGACTTGGTGATGTGCGGATGCTCAGGACCCAGCACCACCAGACGGCACTCGGCCTCGTCGGGCACCTCACCGGCGTTGGCCGGCGCGACGTGCACCCCGGCAAACGCGCCACGGTCACGGCAAGCGTCACGCAACCGGTTCACGATCTCGGCGTGGATCTCGTCGCGTGCCTGCACCAGCAGCCGTTCGGCCTCGTCGCGAGCCCGCCGGGTCACCGACTCCTGGGTGCCGTACCAGTAGCGGGCACCGTCGCGGTACAGGTAGGTGCAGCGGTCCGACAGCTTCTCCAGGGCGTCACCGAAAGTGGCCACCGTCTCGCCGGGCAGCGCCGAGCCGAGCCGGACCCGGGCGGCGTCGGCGCCCACGTTGGCGGTGCGCAACGTCGGCGCCGACCCCAAGAACACCGCCCGCGCCGCCCGCCGCGCCGCCGAGTACTTGCCGAGATTCGGGAAGTCCTTGTCGATGGCGGCGGGCTGGGAACCGTCGCCATCGATGTCGGAGTCGATGATCGGCTTCCAGTTGTCCTCCAGGTTGCGGGTCAGCTCAGCCGCGACCGCCGGGTCGTCCAACGGCACACTCGCCGGCAGGATCACCGGGGCCTGGTCGCCCCGGATCCACAGGGCGTGGATCACCGCCGCCATCAACCGCAACACACCACGGGTGCGTTGGAACCGCTCCAGCGTCGACCAATCCCGGTACAGCCGTTCGAACAGCTCCGGGTGGATCGGGTACGCCTCCTTCATGCGCGACAGGTAGTCGGCCTGGGAGCACTCCGACGGGAACTCGGCCTTCTGCTTGACGTAGAACTGGCCCATCGCCCGCGCTGTCGCATCCCGATCCGCGAGCGCGTCGGGACTGAACTCCTTGAACAGCCGCCGCCGCACGATCTCGTAGCTCTCGGCCACATCCGCCGGGCGCCACGGGTTCTCCTTGCGCGACACCACGTTGTGGAGCCGCTTCAGCGCCTCCCGACCGGCCGCACCGCCGACCTCCACCTCTGAACCGACACCGGCGTCGACTTCGCCGATCACCTCCGACGCCGGCAGCGAGATCACCAGCATCGCCTGCAACGGCGACCCGTCATCGGCCGAGCCGCTCACCTCCTCGGTCAAGGTCTGCGCGAACGAGAACTGGGTGTCGAACGACCCCGCACCGAGGTCGGACCGCTCGAACAGCTGGCGGGCATAGGCCACCCACTCGTCGACCAGCACCAGGCAGGGCCCGACGTGGCGGAACACCTCGCCCAGCTTCTTGCCAGGGCTGGTGCCCTTGCGGTCCGACTCGGCGATCAACCCGTACGCCTCGGCACCGCCGAGCTGCCACGCCAGCTCCCCCCACAAGGTGTGCACCTCGGTGCCGTCGGGCTTCGTGTCGACCTGCCCCGGCGACAGCTTCGTACCGACGATCACCGCCCGCGCCACCGACGGCAGCTCGTCCACCCCACAGCCCCGTACCAGGTCCTGCACCTCCTGAGGGAAGCCCGCCAGCGGCGTCCCCGAGAACAGGTGGTACAAGGCGATCATCGAGTGCGTCTTGCCGCCCCCGAAGTTCGTCTGTAGATCCACCACCGGCACCCCACCGTCACCGGCCAGGCGCCCCACCCCCTGCTCCAACAAGGTGCGCAAACCCGCCGTCAGGTAGGTGCGCCGGAAGAACTCGACCGGATCCGTGTACTCCGCTGCGCCGCGGTGCTCGGACACCTGGTGCAGATCGGCAGCGAACTCCGCCAACGCAAACTTGCCCCGCGCCACGTCATCGTGGGGCTCCACCACCTCACGCCACGGCTTCAACCCCGCCGCCGGCTCGGCGATCAACGCCTCCTGGGTCGGGGTGCGCTTCTTGGCCTCCGCCTCGAACTTCTGGCGGATCAGATCGTCCTTGGAGCGGCCGACCTCGTCGGCCTCGCTGGCGTCGATCGCCACCAGCAACCGCTCGATCGAATCCAACGCCCGATAGGCGTCATCCACCGAGAACCCCTCGTTGTGCGCCCACCGGTTCCGCACATCCCGCAACTCGAACACCACGTTGCGGTCCGACCGCCCCAGCTCGTCGCGGAACGCCAGATCCCAGCAATCCGCCATCACCCGCAGCTGCACCGCCGGATCGCTCAGCTTCGCATCACTCGACAGACCCCGCCCCCCAGCCTGCTCCACGAACCGGGCGAACCAGCTCTTGCCGTGCGGCGACGCATTGTGCATCCGCCGATCCACATACGGCCCCAACCCGTGAGCCAGCGCCTCGAACGCCCGACCCACCCGCTCCCGGTTACTCAACGCCACGACATCCCCCTCACAGCAACGACCCCTGGCCAGTCGGGCCCTCGCCCGCCTTGCGCTTGATCTCGGGCCACGAAGTCACCAGAGCGTTGTAGGCGCCTGCTTCCTTGGCCCACTTCTTCTGATCGCAGATCGCGTACAGCCGATAGGCAAGGTCCCGGGCTGTCTCGCCGACCCCGCCCAGCCGGGCGAGCAGATCGGCCGCAGCGGCCTCACCGCCCTCATCCAGCGCCTTCACCAGATGCTGGGTCGCCTCCCACACCGGTACCCGATCGTCCGTCGCCGGATCCCACTCGGGGGGAAGACCAGCCCGCTCGATGAGCCAGACCTTCCCGGCCTTCGAGTCCAAGATCCCTGACCGCTGCATCCCGTTCACCGCTGTGCCGGTCGCCTTGCACAACGTCTCTGCGTCCCCGAACGGCCCCGCATCGAATCCGTGTTGTGAGAACCACTTGATCGCCCAGCGCGTCTCCGGGTCGAAGTCGCCTTCCTGCTCCGCGAGCACTTCGTCGAGCACTTGGTTGATGAGGGCGAGCGCGGCACGCACTCTCATTGCCTCCCCGGACGGTTCGAGCACCCGGACGAACCGAGAGAAGACCGCCATGCCGGGCCCGATTGCGGCCTGTGCGAGGTCCACGGGCGCAACCGAGCCTTGCTGCATCTCTCGAAGAGCCCGAGGCAAGTCCGCTCGTAGCGCCTCGATGAATCCCCGCCGGTCTGTGATCCCGGCCGAAGCTGATCGTGCCCGGCAAGTCAGAACGATGGACGAGGCGAGCGCACCGCGACCGTGTTCACGAAGGCCCCCGCTCTGCTCGGTACGAACAGGCCAGGTGCTGGTCACAGTGCAGCCAGCGTTCAAGAGGCCCTGCAACATCGTCTCCCAGCCAGTGGAAGCAGTCGAGCCGTCACCGCCATCGGTCTCGCTCTGCTTGAAGGCGTAGAAGACGGTGAACGGCATGCCCGGTACGGACGACTCTCGGATCGCGAGGAACGCCCGTTGCAGGCCGTCCTCAAAGAAGGCCGCGGCTGCGTGCCAACTCCCCTGGCGAGCGGGCTCGGCGATCAACTCCTCATTCTTCGGCACGAGGAGTGTCGTGAAAAGGTCCGGGTGCACATCACGAAGACAGCGCCGCAGCCACACGTAGAAGAAGTCCGACAGATCGGCGTACGGAACATTGTCGTAGTAAGGGGGGTCCGTCGCGATGACGACCGAGCCCCGGTCGGGCGGGTGTGCCGCGTCGGCCTGATCCGCTCGTCCTTGACAACAAGCTGGAACGTTCCTCAAGGCACCGACGAGATAGTCGACCTGCCCGAGGTAGTTGCCCGACGACTCGGAGAACGGGTTCGCCTCCGCGTATACCCAGATCATGGGAAGGGCGTTTCTGGCGAACACCTGCTCGACTGTGTCGCGATTCGGGTTCCAGAAGCTCTGGCTCGACGAACGGTTCGCTAGGCGACCGATCGAAAGCCCGAGGTAGGTGGCAACTGCGCCCGCGTACTCGGGGTTCCCGCCGTCCGCTACGACGCTCTCCCGCGCTGCTCCAACCAGATTGCAGAACGTGTCCAAGAGCACGAGCTGACGGTCCGTGAAGAGCTGCCAATGCTCGGTGATGCCGTAGTTCGGTGCTGTGATCGCTCGCGGGTTGTGAGCGAGTTCGGTCGACGGAGCGTCATCAGGTCGCGCTACCGCGCTCGCATCCTCTTGACTTCGGTCGGGGTCCAAGTACACGCGGCGGCGGTTACCTTCAGCGATCGTGCAGAGAAGCTGACGACCCATTCGGCCCGACTTGGCCTCGGCCCGAACGTAGGGGAGTTTGGCAACTGACCCACATGCGAGGCATGTCGCGCCTGATCGCGTCACAGTTCCGCCGGAGGGACACCCAGGCCCGCTCACGATCTCAAACGTGACTGGATTCCCAGGATCGCTCAACACCGGCCGCAGCCACGCCTCCCGACCTCTGCGCTTTGAGAGCGCGTACGAGTTGAGGAGCGGCATGGTCGACCCGCACGCCGGGTTGGGGCAGGTCACGGTCCTCGCCCAGATCCAGGCGATGACGGTGGCCTTCGAGCCGTCGGGGAGGGTGACCTTGGGGTAGAGGTGGCCGATGAGCCGTTCGGCTTTGTCGCGCATCCACTGGCCGTAGTAGCGCACGTCCTCAGCGAGACCCTGGGCACCCTTCCACGTCTGCGTGTCGAGGCGGCCCTCGTCGCGTGGGTGCACCGGTGGCTGGTCGGCCCACTTCGGTGGGATCTCGATGAGGGCCTTGTTGATGAGCACGGCGACGGGGTTCAGGTCCGACGCGTACGCCTTGAGCCCGAGCCGTTGCGCTTCCAGGGGGATGGAGCCGCCGCCGGCGAAGGGGTCGAGGATGGGGGGCGGGTCGTCACCGCAGCTCTTGCGGATCTCGGCGCGTGCTTCTTCGAGCACGTCCTCGTTGGTGGAGTTCTCCCACTTCACGAGCCGTTCGATGATCCCGAACAGCCGCTGGCGTTCCTTCTCCTGAGCCTCCTCGGTGGGGAACTCCTCGGGATGGGCGGAGGGGTCGTCGACGAGTTGGGCGAACAGCACGGCCCGGCAGGCGGCGAGGGGTCGGCGGGCCCACCAAAGGTGCAGGGTGGAGGGGTGTCCGTGGCGGATCGACTTCTCGCGGGCGGCTTCCCGGTTGATGGCGTCGAGCGGCAGCGCGACCTCGATCAGCTTCTTGGGGTAGGTCGGTTCCGTCACTGGTGCTCCGTCGCCGTGTCGTGGGCACCGTCACGGTATTCGGGTGCGCTCACCTTCTCGGTCGCTTCGACAGCGCCGAGGTGTTGCCAGCCGGCCTCGTCGACGTAGAAGAGAACGGAGGTCAGTTCAGTGGGCTTGTCCGGGTTGGTCCAAGCCCCAGCCACCCAGGCGCCGTCGACGCCGTCGGGCAGCTCTGGTGGTTCGGGCACGGTGCCGTCGTTCGCTGCGACCTGAAGGGCTGCGCTTGCTGCCCCGCTGTCGTAGTGCACCCAGAGGAAGAGGTGCCGTTCGTTTGTGTCAGCGCTCCGCAGCTTCGCGAGGTTGTCGGGCTGGTTGATGACTGCTGCGAGTGCGTCTGCTGCGGCGCTCGCGGCGAACGCCCCACCCGGGAGTCCTGGTTGCAGGACGATCGCGCCGGGTGACTCCCTGGTCAGGCAGTCTCCGGCGGTGATGCCAAGTTCGAACAGCCGCTCGAAGACCGGCTCCACGGCTGTGCGGATCGGCGAGTCCTCAAGGTTGACGTGGTTGACCCGCCAAGGTGGGACCTCCACGAATCTCCCGTCGATGAGGGCATGGGTGCGCATCCGGTAACGATCGAACGTCTCGACACCTGCCGCTTCGAGGGCAGCGAAGTGCCCGGCGAACTCCCGATGGACGACACGCGGGTCCAGGCGGTTCAGGCAGGAGTCTCCACCTCCAGCCAAGCTGCTCGTGGGTCCAGTCTCGCTTGGCCAGTTCGCTTCGTAGGCTTCGGTTGCCGGGGTCGACGACGCTGGTGACCTCGACTGCGAGGGTGGTGGCATCGGTTCTGTTGGCGAGCAGGTCGGCGACCGCTGCCGGTCCGCCTCCGGGGTCGACGCACTCGACTGTGCACCCGAGCACGGAGCAGAGCACGTCGCGGGCGCGCCGTTCGTCGTCGTTGCGGCATTCGCCAGCAGACTTCATGACGGTTCCCCGCCTTGATTCCAGAGCTTGTGCCAGTCGAAGGTGACGGCGGTTTCGGCGAAGTGGACGCGGCCTTCCATGCCGGTGAAGGCGTCGGTGAGGTAGCGGACCTGTTCGCCGCCGTCGGGGTGCACTTCGACGAGGGCGAGGCGGTGGGCGGGCCCGGCGTTGAGGGCGAACAGGATCTCGTTGCGGGTGACGGTGACGGTGCCGGCACCGGCGATGCGGCCTTTGACCTCGACGAACACGAGGTGGCCGTCAGGGGTGAGGCTGCGGATGTCGTAGCCGGGGTTGTTGTGGGGCATCTCCTCGGGGTCGCGGCCGAGGGCCCGTTCGGCGTGCAGGACGGCGTCGACGGCTCGTCGTTCGACCTCGGCGGTCTGGCGGGCGTGCTCGGCCGGCTCGACGGTGCGTTCGCCCCGTCTCCGTTCGAGCAGGCCCCGAGGCACGACGAGGGCGCCGCCGACGACGACGGGTGGCATGGGGGTGAGGGTCTCTTCCTGGTCCAGCTCGGTGAGGCGGCGCTTCAGCCGGTCGGCGAGACCGTCGGCGCGGGCTTGGGCGCGGTCGGGGTTCATGCGGGGCTGCTTGCCGGCTTCAGCTTGTTCGCGTAGCTCGACGGCGCGGTGGTCCCAGTAGGTGATCTCGCGGGTGAGGCGTTCCTTGACGGCGGCACGGACCTTGGTGACCCGGGCCATGGTGTGGGCCCGGACCTTGGCGAGGTGGGCAGGCACGGCCTCTTCGATGGCGGCTTCGACGCCGACCGCTTCGAGGTCGCCGGTGAGCCAGTCGCCGTCGACCACGTCGGCGACCAGGTTGCGTTCGTCGGTGGTGGCGGTGCGCAGGTCGAGGTAGGGGGCGGGACCGGCGGGGGTGGCGTGGCCGTCGGGGTGCACGTCGACGAACTCGAAGCGCCGCGACACGACCCGGGGTGGCCGTGGCGGTCGGTGCGACCGTCGCGGATGGCGTGCTCCAGGTAGAGCAGCACCCGGGGTCTTCGGTGTCATCGGCGTCGTCGACGAGGATCGTGCCTTGTTTGAGCAGCTCGCGGTGGCGGTCGACGATCACGTCGATCAGGGCGTCGAGCAGCGGGTGCCCGGGCGCGATCAGCTCGGCGGGCGGCTTGCCCGGCACCTGGAGCAGGTCCTTTTCGAAGCAGACCCGCTCGTAGCGGGCCAGCACCGGGTAGCCGGTGCCGATCATGCGGTCCCGGGCCCGCACCTCGGCGGGGACCCGGGTTAGCTCGTAGCGGCCGGCTTCGCGTTCGCGGGCCTGGCCACCGAGGCGAACGAACGCTTCGAGGAAGAACGACCGGATGTAGTGGGGTTGGAGGCGGCGGGCGTTCGCCTCTTCCATCTCCAGTCGGACCCGTTCCACGTCCCCGGCCGACAACATGTCGGCGTGCAGGGCGTGGTCGGCGACCAGGCCGCTGAGCCCTGCACCGACCGACGCGTCGATCACCTCATCGAGGCGGGCCCGCACCTCGGGTTGGTCGCCGTAGCGGATCGCTTCCAACAGCAGATCCCGCAGCGACCGGCCCCGGAAGGCGTCGCCCAACACGTCGAAGACCTGACCGCCGAGGGCCAGGCGTTGCTGTTCGAGCTTCTCCAGCAGCCGCCGATACACCTGACCTTCGCGGGTCTCCTCGGCGATGAGGCTCCACATGTGGCAGACCTCGGTCTGACCGATGCGGTGGATCCGCCCGAACCGCTGCTCCAACCGGTTCGGGTTCCACGGCAGGTCATAGGAGATCATCAGGTTGGCCCGTTGCAGGTTGATGCCCTCACCCGCCGCGTCGGTGGCCACCAGCACCACACAGTCGGGGTCGGAGGTGAACCGCTCCTGGATCGCCCGGCGGTCTTCGCGGGCGGTGCCGCCGTGGATCGACACCACCGCCTCGGGCCGCCCGATCAGGGTGCGCAGCTTGGTGACCAGGTAGTCGAGGGTGTCGCGGTGCTCGGTGAACAACAACAGCTTGCGGTGCTTCCCCGCCGCGTCGCGCATCAACGGTTCGTCGTGCACCAGGCGGGCCAACTCGGACCACTTGCGGTCCTCACCGGAGCGGCGCACCCGGTTGGCCAGCTCCTCCAGACCGGCCAGGGTGGCGATCTCGTACTCCAGCTCGGCGATCGTGCGAGCGGCGGTGGCCTCGTCGACGAGCTGCTCTTCAAGCTCTTCCACCTCGGCGTCGCTCAAGTCGTCCCACGCTGCGGGGTCGTCGTCGGCCTCCAGCTCCGACCACACCCCCACCGACGAGCTGCGGCTCCCGTCGACCGTGGCGGCGGTGGCGGCGCGTTTGCGGACCTGCTCCTCACCGAGGCGGGCTTCGAGTCGTTTCCGGCGCCGCACGATCGACTGGTAGATCGCCTCCGGTGACGACGCCAGGCGGCGTTGCAGCACCGTCAACGCGAACCCGACCCGGTTGCCGCGGCGGCCTTCACCTTCCGCCGCGAGCCGGTCGGCGCGGTTCATCTCTTCCACCACGTAGTCGGTGACCTTGGCGTACAGCGCCGACTCCAACGACGACAACGGATACGGCACCGTGTAGGCCCGCCGTTCGGGGAACAACGGGCGGCCGTCGAAGCGCAGCAGCTTCTCCTTGACCATCCGCCGCATCAGATCGCTGGTGTCCACCGTGTGGGCGCCGTCGCGGGGCCGGCCTTCGAAGCGGTCCTCGTCCAACAGGGACAAGAACGCCTGGAAGTCCTCCTCCTTGCCGGCATGGGGGGTCGCGGTCATCAACAACAGGTTGCGGGTCACCCCCCGCAGCACCTTGCCGAGCTGGAACCGCTTGGTCTCCTTCAGCTCCTGGCCGAACCAGTGCGCCGCCATCCGGTGGGCCTCGTCGACCACGACGAGGTCCCAGTCGGTGGCCTCCAGCTTCGGGTGCAGATCGTCGCGGCGAGCCAGGTGATCGAGGCGGGCGATCAACAGGTTCCGCTCCTCGAACGGGTTGCCGGTCTGGGACGCCTCGATCACGTCCTTCGTCAAGATGTCGAAGCGCAGGTCGAACCGCTCGGCCAGCTCGTCCTGCCACTGCGCCACCAGGCCGCCGGGCGCCACGATCAGGCAGCGCGCCAGGTCACCGCGCAGCACCAGCTCCCGGATGTACAGGCCCGCCATGATCGTCTTGCCCGCCCCCGGGTCATCGGCGAGCAGGAACCGCATCGGTTGGCGGGGCAACATGTCGCGGTACACCGCGGTGATCTGATGGGGCAGCGGCTCGATCCGGCTGAGGTGCACGGCCAGCATCGGGTCGAACAGATGCGCCAACCGGATCCGCCGCGCCTCGGACACCAGCCGGAACAGGTCCCCGTCACCGTCGAAGGACCACGCCCGACCCCGCTCGCTCACCGACAGCAGTGCCTCGTCGTCGCGGTACACGAGCCGCTCGTCGACCCGGCCCTCCAACGAGCGGTACGTGACCGTCACCGCCGAGGTGCCATGCCAGGTGACCGCCACCACCTCGACCGGCCCCGACGCCACCAGCCCGACGACCGTGGACCCAGGAGCCAGATCCTCCAGCTGTGCCCCGCCGTCGTGCATCACACCCCCTCGAAGCCACGCTCACTGCCGACCAGAGTCCAGCCCGGCCGGCGTCGGCTGCGACTGTAGGTCCGCCAGAGCCACCGCACCGTGGGACACGACCCCGCGAGGGTCGCTGCGGTCAGTCCCGCGCCTCAGGACACTGCACCGGTACAGCCCCGCCGTGACACCCCCCGCCGACGGGCAATCCACACGAGAGACGCCCGCTCCAACCCGGGTCACGCACCGGGCCGACCGGCAACGGTAGGCAACCCCCACCTGCGCTGTGCTCGCAAGGAATGAATCTCCCTTCTTGGGGGCAGGCCGCATCGATGACGCAGCCCTTGCCCAACCCCAGGGTTCGTGACCGACGGTTCGAGTATCGGTCGCGAACCTGACCCGCGGATCTGCGGCCGACCCCAGTCCAGCTGATCCGGTGTCGCGCGCGCGTCGCGCGACACCGGCGCTCGCCGTTGGCGCGCTGTCGAGCGATGCCGGTCCCCTGCACCGCGGCCGTCAAGGATTCGGTCGGTCGTGGGTAGCCCCGTAGCGTTCGAACGCGGCCCGGACTTCGGGGGCGGGGTGCCCCGTGAACAGCGTCCGCACCTCGTCGGAGAACTGAATGGGGCACATGGCGATCGGCACGAGCAGGTCGGCGGGTAGCCCGTCGAGGACGTCAGGGTCGAGGGTGTAGTCGATCATCGCTTGGTCGGCGGCGGGGTGGGTGACGATCCACGGGACCAGTTCGGCTTCGCCGCTGTTGCGCCAGACGCGGGCGGCGGTCCACAGGTCCCGCTGGTCGGCGTCGGGGTCGTGCACGATCCGGAACATCTTGTCGGGGTCAAGGAAGCTCGCTGCGGCGCGTTCGAGTTCGTCGTCGACGCTGGTGGAGCTGCGAGCAGCGGGTCCGGTCATGGGGTCCTCCGGTCGGGGTCGCCGGCCCAGGTCAGGCACCGGTCTGGGTCACCGGCCTCATCGAGGAGGTAGCCGCGGGCTTCCCACGCTGTCCGGGCCGGGACGGGGAACAAGGCGGTGTGGGCGATGATGAGGTGGTAGGCAACCCGGCCACCAGAGATGTCGGCGCCGAAGGTCTGGGTGACGGCGCCACCACCCGCTCGCAGGTCGACGCTGCTGAGGTGGCGGGGGAAGCCCCAGCCGTGCCGCAACAGGTGTGCGCCGACGGCGCCGCGTTCGACCGTCGGGCACCGTGGATCGGAGGACAGAGGCCAAGGCGACATGCGGGCGTCGACAGCCCCGTCGGGATGCACTCGGACCCCCATCCAGATGCCGATCCGGTCGAACGGTGGTGCCACGATCTCGACGTCGACCGCTTGGCCGTGGTCGTCGGCGATGTCGCGAACGATCTCGACGAGCGCGCCGAGCGTGCGGCGGAACACGGGTGCCTGCGGGGCGGGTAGTGGTAGCCGGTTCGCGCATGTGCACAGCTGCTTGTAGCCGTCGGAGGTGGCGGCCCGGTCGGTGCCGGGGCAGAAGGTCATGGTCATGGTGGTCATGGGGCGTACCAGCCGGCGAGGTCGGCGATGACGTCGACGGTGCCGGTGTTGTTGAAGATGGTGATCTGGCCGTCGATGCCGACGGGCACGACGACGAGGTTGGCGTCGGTGCGTCCGGCGGGCAGGTTCAGGTTCGACACAGTCGGTGGGGTCTGCCCGGTCGGGTACACCGACAGGTGGGTCGCAGCGGTGGGGTTCGTGGCGGTGAGGTTGAGCACCACTGCCGTCGCGGTCGTGGGGACTGTCGCGACGCCGGCGACCTGGAGTGTTCGGGACGTGGCACTAGCCCAGGGGGTGGGGTAGCCGCCGACGCCGGTGCGGGAGTCCAGGACGCGCATCGGGACGGCGGGTGTGTACCCGGCGCCGGTGCCGGGCCGGTAGTACCCGGTGACGTCGGCGATGACGTCGACCGTGCCGGTGTTGTTGAAGATCGACACCTTCCGAGTGCCGGGCGCGAACCGGGCGATGACCAGGTTGGCGTCGGTGACCCCGGCGGCGACGTTGACGTTCGAGGCGTTCGGTCGGGTCTGGTCGGTCGGGTGCACGGTGAGGTGGGTGGCGTTGGTGGGGTTGGTGGCGGTGAGGTTGAGGACCACGGAGGTGGCGTCGGGCGGGATGTCGCGGTCTGATGCCAGGTCCAGTGTCCGGGTCTCTCCGGCTCGCAGGGCGCCGGCCGCGTCGGGTGGGCGGGTGTCGAGGTCGCGGCGGGGTGCCAGGGGCGTGTACCGGTCCCCTCCGCCGACCCGGTAGTAGCCGGCGACGTCGATGACCACGTCGACGGTGCCGGCGTTGTTGAACACCTCGACGGTGCCGCCGGCGCCGACGCCGACGATGACCAGGTTGGCGTCGGTGGCCCCGGCGGCGACGTTGACATTCGACGCGTTCGGCCGGGTGCCCGCCGTCGGGTAGACCGAGAGGTGGGTCGCCGCGGAGGCGTTGGTGGCGGTGACGTTGAGCACCACCCCTGCCGCGTCGGTGGGAACCCCGGCCACCCCGGTCACCTTCACCGACCGCGACGTCGCTGCCGGCCATGGTGTTGCGTACCCGCCGGCACCGGTGCGGGAGTCCACGATGCGGGCCGGGTCGACCGCCGCGTATCCCACGCCGCCACCACCGGTCGGCGGAGGCGGCGTCGTCGTCGGAGTCGGCGTCGTGGTCGTGTTCGGCGCAGTGGCGTCGGGGTCGATCACCGAGATCTTGCCGTCGCCGGTGAGCAGGTAGACGTTGCCTGCCGCGTCGGCGTCGGTCCGGGTCGACTGGCACCGCACCGTGGTGGTGGCAACGGTCTGTCCGACCGGGGGCACGTTCTCGGGGATCGCGTTGAGGCAGCCGACCGTGCGGCTGATCCCGGCGTGGTCCACGACCCGGACGCGGCCCCCGCCGATGAGCAGCTCGCCGGTGGTCAGGGTCCTCACCGAGCGCGGCGACAAGCAGGCTTGCAGGGCGGGGCCGTCGACGCCGTAGTCGTCGCACGGGATGGGGTTCCCCAGCGGGGTGTAGCGCCCGGCCAGGTGGCTGACGACGGTTGTCGACAGGTCGATGGATCGCACGACGAAGGCGTGACCGATCGCCTGTGCGAACAGCAGGCGGTTGCCGTCGACGAACATGTTGGCGGCGCTGACCGCAGCGTTGGCCGCCGGGCCGCCATCACCGAAGATCGTCGGTGTCGTGGTGCACTCGGCGACGCAGGAGATGATCCCGGTTCGGGCGTCGACCTTGCGGATCGCTTGTGCGGAGATGGACTGGCCGATGTAGACGTTGCCGGCAGAATCGGCTGCCAGTGACGTGGGCTGCACCAGGACGGTGTCGACGGCGAGACCGCCGTCAGGTGACGTCGACGCCATGCTGTACGGGTCCCCGGCGACCCGCACGATCGTGCCGGTCGTCAGGTTGATGCGCAGCACTGCGCTCCACCCGTAGTCGAGGACATACAGGTTCTGCTCCGACGGGTCCAGCTGCATCGCTGACAGGGTCGCGAACTTGATCGACGTGGCCGGTTTCGGGGTTGTCTTGACGGCGTAAGAGCCAACGGTGCCGGCTCCGGCGATCACGGTCCGGGCACCGTCAGGGTTGCGGCGGATGATCTGGCCGCTGGTGGTCGCGTAGTAGACGACTCCGGCCCGGGTCACGGCCAGCCCCGCTGCGCTGGCGTCATCGACGAGGGTGGTGAACGTGCCGGTCGGGGTCGCCGACGCGGTCGAACCCGCCACCACACCGACCAGCAACGACACCACCACCGCCGCGACCGCCGTGATCCCAAGGACCCGTCGAGGGGCCGAGCTGCTCATCGGGTCGCCTCCCAGCACACCGCCACCGGGTCGTCGTCGACGTGACCAGCGGTCGCGACGGTCACCGCTGTTGGGGCCCACTCGACGAGGACGGGCTGGCCGGCGAGCAGGGCGATCGCGTCGGCGCGGTCCTGGTCGATGTCGGCGATCCAGCAGCCGTGACGGATCCGGCCGCCCGCTTCGGCGACCCAACCGGTCAGCACCCGCAGCCCGAACGCGTCACCGACCGCCTGCCAGGCGAGGTACCCGGTCGGGGGGAACCACCAGGCCACCTCGAACGGCAGCCGGGGGGCGGTCGCGGTCTGGTCGATGAGGTCGACCCGGATGGTGCCCACAGCGGGGTCGGCGACGGCGACCTCGACGAGGCCCCACACCCCAGCCGCTGGGCGGGTGGCAGGGGCTGGGCGGGTGGTGGGGTCGGGGCGAACCGCGAGGGTCAGCACGGCAGGACCTCCAGCTCGATCAGCTCGGGGCGGGTGGCGACACGGGTGGTCGTGGTGGTGCGGGTCCGGCGGAACGGCCGCTTGACGATCGACGCGGCGGTCACCTGCACCGGGGCGGTCGGGTCGATGACCGGGCCGGGTGGGGTGGGCAGCCGGGGGGTGGTGCGCAGCCCGTAGCGGGTGTGGGTGGCCTGGTCGGGGCGGGTGGCGTCGACGATGGTGCGCCCGATCCGCTGGTAGGCACTGCTCCAGTCGACCTTGGTGGCGCCGGCTCGGGCGGCGGTGCGGCGCTGGCGGGCGGTCAGCTCGTAGTGGGTGAGCGCGGCGATGGTGCGGTGGGTGACCTTGCGGGCGTCGCCGAGGCCGGCGGCGGTGACGAAGGCGTCGAGTTCGGCGGGGTCGTCGGCCCGCAAGCGGCTGAACCGGGGGCCTCCGGTGATGTGGGTGGGGGGTTCGAGGTAGATGGTCATGTCGGGTTCCTCCTGTCCGGGGTGTTGCGGTCAGGATCGACCTGGGTGTCCGCGGTCGGTCCGCGGTTCGTCCGCGACCGGGCCGCGGACACCTGTCCGGCGGGGATGGGGACAGGGTCCCCGGGGGGTGTGACAACAAACGGCTGGTGGACAGGCTGCGCCGGCGCGGCCTGGGGGACTCGCCCGACCGGCGAGGATGCGGCGGACCGCTGCCTGACGAGCGCCACGTCGCGGCCCCCGATCTTCCACGGGACTTTGGGCCCTCACGCTCCACGTCGCCGATTCGTTAGGGTCGGGCCCGCGGGCGTGTGGGAACACGACAGGCGGAGGATGGCGGCATGCAGAGGGATCGGCCGGCTGCGGTGCAGTACAGCGGGTTCGGTGTTGGAGCCGGCGCGAGTACCAGTGTCGGGATGACCCGTGGCGGGCGAGCCGGCCTCGCGGTGGCGCTGGTGGTGTGGCTTCTGACGTCGCTGGTCGCCGCCGTCGCGACGGCTGATGTCGCAGGGGCGGCCACGGTGCCGGCCGTCGGGACGGTCAGCTTGGTGGCGCGGGGTATCGGGGAGCCGATGTCGATCACGACGGGGTCCGACGGGAACCTGTGGTTCGCGAACAAGGCGAACGCGTCGATCGGCCGGATCACGCCGGCGGGGGTGGTGTCGAGCTTCACTGGCACGGGGATCAGTGGTCCCCGTGGGATCACGTCGGGACCGGACGGGGCGCTGTGGTTCACGAACGAGACGAACAACTCGATCGGGCGGATCACCACGTCCGGCGCGGTGGCGAACTACGCGGCGGCGGGTATTGATCGGCCGTTCGACATCACCGCCGGTCCCGACGGGAACCTGTGGTTCACCAACTACGGCAACTCCTCGATCGGGCGGATCACGCCGGCGGGGGTCGCGTCGACCTTCTCCGGTGGGAACATCTCGAGCCCGACCGGCATCACGGCGGGCCCCGATGGGGCGCTGTGGTTCACGAACTGGGGTGGCAACTCGATCGGCCGGATCACGACCGGGGGCGCGGTGTCCTCCTACAGCGCACCGGGGGTCACCATCAGCACCCCGTTCGCGATCACGACCGGACCCGATGGGGCGCTGTGGTTCACGAACATCAACGGGTCCATCGGGCGGATCACCACGGCGGGGGTGGTGTCGAGCTTCCCGGCCGGTGGCGTCCCCGCTCCCACGCAGATCGTGACAGGGCCCGACGGGAACCTGTGGTTCACCGACACGTACCTGGGGACGGTCAAACGGATGACCCCTACCGGTGCGGTGACCGACGTCGCCACGGGCGGAACCACATACGGGATCACCGTCGGACCAGACGGTGCTGTCTGGTTCACCGACTCCGGCAGCGCGTCGATCGGTCGCATCACGACCGGTGGAGCTGTGTCGAGGTTCAACGGCTCCGGGATCAGCCGGCCGGAGGGAATCGTGGCTGGACCCGACGGCAACCTGTGGTTCACCAACAGCGCCAACAAGAGCATCGGACGGATCACCCCCGCCGGTGTCGTCTCGAACTTCACCGGCTCGGGCGTGAACGGCCCGTCGGCGATCGTGAACGGCCCTGACGGGAACCTGTGGTTCACCAACCAGGGCGGCAACTCGATCGGGCGCATCACCCCGGCAGGGATCGTGGCGAACTTCACCGCTACGAGCGTCAGCAACCCCCGAGGGATCGCAGCAGGCCCCGACGGGAACCTGTGGTTCACGAACACCGGCAACAACACGATCGGACGGATCACGCCGACGGGGGTCATCACGAACTACTCGGCCTCGAGCATGAGCGCCCCGCAGGCGATCACCGCCGGGCCGGACGGCGCGCTGTGGTTCACCAATGTGGGCACCGGCACGATCGGACGGATCACGACTGGCGGGGGTGTGTCGACCTTCAGTGGACCGGGTATCAACTCGGCGTACTCGATCACGGCGGGGCCCGACGGGGCACTGTGGTTCACCAACACCGGCTCCAAGACCATCGGGCGGATCACCACGACCGGCACGGTGTCGAGCTTCTCGGCGGCCAGCATCAAGTACCCGAACTGGATCACGAGCGGACCCGACGGGAACCTGTGGTTCACGAACGTGGAAGGCCCGTCGATCGGCCGCATCACCACGGCTGGGGCGATCACCGACTACACGAGCCCCGACATCTTCTCGCCCGGTTGGATCACTCCCGGACCGGATGGGAACCTGTGGTTCACCGACGGCGGCAACACCATCTCCACGATCAGCCCCGGCCAGAACCTGTTCCACCCGCTCGGCGCACCGACCCGCATCCTCGACAGCCGACCGCTACCCGAGCAGGTCGGCCCCTACAACACCCCATGGGGGCCCGGCACGACACGGGCCGTGACCGTCGCCGGAGTGGCCGGCGTGCCCGCCGACGCCACCGCCGTGACCCTCAACGTGACTGTCACCGGCACCACCGCGGCGAGCTTCTTGACGCTGTGGCCCGCCGGTGCGCCGCGGCCGACGGCCTCCAACTTGAACTGGTCAGCCGGCCAGACCATCCCCAACGCCGTCACCGTGAAGGTCGGCGCCGACAGGAAGATCAACGTCTTCAACCCCAGCGGCACGGCCAACGTGCTCATCGACGTCGTCGGCTACTACGACGCGTCAGGCACCGGCGCCGGGTTCACCGCCGAGGCCCCGGCCCGTGTCCTCGATAGCCGGCCCGGAAGCGAACAGGTCGGCCCCTATGCCACGCCGTGGGGGACCGGCACCGACCGCGACGTCACCGTGGCCGGCGGCTCCACGGGGATCCCCGCCGACGCCGACGCGGTCGTGGCCAACGTGACGGTCACCGGCACCACCGCCGAGTCGTTCCTCACCGTGTACCCCGACGGCGCTACCAGGCCGACCGCCTCCAACCTGAACTGGAGGGCCGGCGTCACCATCCCCAACGCCGTGACCGTCAAGGTCGGAGCGAACGGCAAGATCCGGGTGTTCAACAACTCCGGCAACGTCGACGTCATCATCGACGTCGTCGGGTACTTCAAGACCGGCGCCGGTGACCCGTTCCACCCCGTCGACCCCAAACGGTTCCAGGACTCCCGGCCCGCCCCCGAGACCGTCGGCGCCTACACCACCCCGTGGCCAACGGCCACGACCCGGACCGTGGCGGTCACCACTGCGAACGCCGTGCCGGCCGGTGCCAAGGCGGTGCTGGCCAACGTCACCGTCACGGGCGGCACCGCCGAGTCGTTTCTCACCGTGTGGAACACCGGCGCGGCGTCGAGACCGACGGCATCGTCGTTGAACTTCAAGGCGGGCACCACCATCGCCAACGCCGTGACCGCCAAAGTCGGCACCAGCGACGCCCTGTCGATCTACAACAACTCCGGGGCGGTCAACGTCATCGCCGACGCCGCGGGCTGGTACGGCTGAACAACCCACCCGTACCGAGATGCCCGTGCGCGGCGCTCGTTCACGGTGGTGCCGCATACCCGCGGTAGAACACCCTCGGACACCGGGCGGTTCGCAGGTCGAGCGCATTCAGGGGTACACGGCGTGTTCCAAGACGGCGACGGACAGGGGGTGGCCACCGTCTTGGAAGTGCAGCCCGTCGGGGGTGCGGAGCCGCCCGAAGAACGGGTGGGTGGTGACCGGGGTGCCGTTGACCGAGAACCACGACGACCAGTCGACGAGGCGCACCCAGCTGGTGTCGGCGGCGATCCGGTCATAGATCGTGTTGATGCGCCTCACCCGGGTGCCGAACCCGAAGTAGTCGTAGAGCGACCCGGGGACAGGTGGCGGGGACTTCACCAGCCACACGGTGGCGCCGCGGGCGTGCGCGGCGCCCAGGTCAGCGCGCACGGCGGTCTCCCAGGCCGTGAACATGGCGTCGGAGTCGCGGGCCACGCCGGGCAACAGCTCGTCGTCGGAGCCGTTGGCGTAGTTGCAGCACGCCTCGTACACCACGACGGCGGGGTCGAGCGTGTTGACGGTGCGGGCGATGTCGGCCCGCCACGTCGAAGACCGGTTGATCGGTGACTGGCCGGGGCCACCGACCCACGTGGCGGCCGCCTGGTGGCGCCCCCACATCTGGTCGTGTTGCGGTTGGGAGTAGAACAACAGGGAGTCACCGACCACCAGCACCGGCCGCGCCGGCTGGCAGGCGGCGGCGCCGAACATCACCGCCGTCGCCACCGCGGCGGTGACGATGCTGCTGATCACGCGGTTGGTGCCCATGGGTCCGCCTCCTTGGGGGTTCCTGAGGGACGGCCCGACCGTCGACCGCTGGGGCCGCGGGTCGTCCGCGAACCGGCCGCGGACGTTGGCTGGTGGTCCGCGGACGGGTCGCGGACCCAGGCCGGTCACCTACGGAGGCGCCCGATCGGGCGTCACAGCCGACGCGTAAGGTGGGGTCGACCCGTGCCGTGGCCGTGCGGCGTCGAGGCCGGCGTCAACCCGGGTGACGGGCTCGGGTGGGAGAGGGTGTGGGCGGAGCCGAGGTGAGCGGGATCGTGCAGGTGGCGGTGTTGGGGCCGGTGGAGGTCCTCAGCGATACCGGGCAGCTGGTGGCGGTGGGCGGCCCGAAGGAGCGGGGTGTGCTGGCGTGGTTGGCGTGCTCGGCGAACCGGCCGGTGTCGATGGCGTCGCTGGTCGATGTGGTGTGGGGCGACGACCCGCCACCGACGGCGGTCAAGACGTTGCAGGGCTACGTGTCACGGCTGCGGGGCGTGCTGGGGGCGGGGGCGTCGATCGAGCGGGCCGGGGTCGGCTACAAGCTGGTGATCGACCCCGCCGCGGTGGACGTCGCCTGTTTCGAGGCCGGTGTCGCCCAGGCCCGAGCCGCCGCCGCGGCCGGCGACCACGCCACCGCCGCGGAGGGGTTCACGGCGGCGTTGGGGCTGTGGCGAGGTGACCCGTTGGCCGAGCTGGCCGGGTCACCGGATGCCGATGTGCGGATCGTGAACCTGGTGGCCCTGCGCGCCGCCGCGGTCCAGGAACGCTTCGCCGCCTTGTTGGCCGCGGGCGGCGGCGCCGAGCTGGTCGCCGACCTGGAAGCCGCCGTCGCCGCGGACCCGTTCGCGGAGGGTCTGTGGGCGGCGTTGATGGTCGCCCTGTACCGGGCGGGCCGCCAAGCCGACGCGCTCGACACCTACCAGCGGGCCCGCACCCGCCTCGTGGACGACCTGGGTCTGGAACCCGGCGACCAGCTGCGCACGATCGAAGCCAAGTGATCGCCCACGACCCCGACCTCCTGCCCGACCCGGCCGCGGTCGGGCGCTCGACGACCGCGGCTGGAGAGACCACCGCGGATGCGCCCACCGCCGCGCCACCGGGATCGGGGCCGGGCAGTACGGGGGCCGTCGACCTGGGGGCGTTGTCGGACCTGTCGTGGGCCGATTCGGGGCGGGCGGTGATCTTCGTGGGCCGTGACCCCGAGCTGGACCGCCTCGTCACCACCTGGGATGACGTGGTGGCGTCGGGGGCCGGCGGCTGGCGTTGGTCACCGGTGAGGCGGGGATCGGCAAGACCCGTCTGGCCGGTGAGCTGGCCCGCCACGTGGTCGCCGCCGGTGGGTTGGTGTTGCACGGCCGCTGCGACGACGGCGTGGCGGTGGCGTTCCAGCCGTTCACCGAGGCGCTGGGCACCTGGGCACGTCGCTGCCCCACCGATCGCCTGGTCGACCAGGTCGAAGGCCAGGTCCCGTTGCTGGCCCGGGTCGTGCCCGCCATCGCCGACCGCCTCGACCGCGTCGACGCGGCGGTGGTGGTGCCCGAGTCCGACTCCGAACAGCACCGCACCTTCGAAGCCGTCTCCGACCTCCTCGACGGCCTCACCGCAATCGACGACGGCGACGTGGACCCGGCGACGCCGGTGTTGTTGGTGGTCGACGATCTGCATTGGGCGGCCCGTCCCACCCTGTTGTTGTTGCACCACCTGCTGCGCCGCCCCAGCCGTACCCCGCTGCTGATCGTCGCCACCTACCGCGGCACCGACCTCACCGCCACCACCCCGCTGACCGACATGTTGGGGACGCTGCACCGCACCGAACGGGTCACCACCATCGGCTTGCGGGGCCTGGACCGGGCTGCGGTGCGTGAGTTCGTCGAGCTAGCCGCTGACCACCACCTCGACGACACCATCGCCGGCTTCGCTGACACCTTGTGTGACCAGACCGGCGGCAACCCGTTCTTCATCGCCACCGTGTTGGCCCACCTGGCCGAGACCGGCGCCATCGTGCGCCGCGGGGAACGCTGGGAAGCCGCCGGCGACCTCGGCGCCGTCGACCTACCCGAAGGGGTGCGCCGCGTCGTCGGCCTGCGTCTCCACCACATCGACGACACCACCGTCGAGACGTTGCGCACCGCCGCGGTCATCGGCACCTCGTTCTCCCTCGACCTGCTCGCCGAGCTGACCGGCCACGACGACGACGTGCTGCTCGACGCCATGGACGAAGCCGCCGCCAACGGGCTGATCACCGAGACCGGCGACCGGTGGGGCACCTACCGGTTCGCCCACGACCTCGTGCGCGCAACCCTCGTCGACGAGGTCAGCACCACCCGCCGCATCCGCTGGCACTGGCGCATCGCGCAGGCCCTCGACACCGCCACCACCCCCGACCTCGACCTGTTGGCCTACCACGCCCACGAAGGTGTCCTCGCCGGCGACCCCGCCGTCGCGGCGGACATGTTGCACCGCGCCGCCGTCGACGCCGACCGCCGCTCCGCCTACGACTCCGCCGTCACCTACGCCACCTGGGGCCTCGACACCCTCACCGACCTCGACGGCCACGACGAGCTGCGCGTCGACCTCGCCGTCACCCGCGCCTGCGCCCTCCTGGAAACCGGTCGCCGCGTCGAGGACCCCGCCCTCGTCGACGCCTCCGAACACGCCGAGACCGCCGCCGTCACCCTCGGCGACTCCGACCGCGTCGTCCAAGCCTTGACCCTGCGATCCAGGGTGTATCCGAGCACCGACGCGTTCGTCATCGACCGTCGCCGCATCGCCGCCACCCGCACCGCCCTCGACGCGCTCCCCGACGAAGCTCGCACCGCGAGAGCCCGCTTGACGGCGTTCCTCGCGCACCTGCTGGTGCATGACACGTGCGTCGACGAACGTGGCCGTCTCGTCGATGAAGCGCTCGGAGTGCTCGACGACACCACGCCGGTCGAGGTCGTGGACCGTGTCCTGATCGACTGCGGCCAGGCGCTGCTGCACCCCCGACACACCGAGCGTTGCCGGGACATCGCCACCCGCCTGGCGAACCGAGGCTCACCGGTGACGGTCGCCAACGGTGTGATGTTGTCTGCCATCACCGACCTGGTGCTCGGCAACTTCGACACGGCACGGACACGGGCCCAGCTCATGGTGCAGATGGCCGACGACATGCGCCTGGCCGGCACGAAGATCGTGGCGACGATGATCCTGTGCGCCTGCGCCGACGCGTTCGGCGACCTCGACGCCGCCGACCAGCTCGAAGCAACCCTCACCGACTTCTCCCCACTGCCGGCCCGCGTCGAGCCGCTCGCCGCCGCGCTGCGCAACCACATCAACTACCTGCGTGTTCTGTGGGCCGCCGACCGTACCGACGTCGACGACGCCACCCGCGCCGCGGTCGAGGCCGGATTACCCGAGACCGCCACCGTGTGGACCACCCCACTTCCCTGGACACATCTCGTCTGCGGCGACCCCCAGACCGCACGCGCGGCATGGGAACCGCTACGGAACCAACCACTCACCGACCTCGATCACAGCGTCGCCACCCTCGGCGACCTCGTCGCCGTCGCTGATCTCGCGGCGGCATTCGGCAACGACAACGAACGCACCGCCGCGCACACCGCGCTCCAGCCCTATCAGGACTGGTTCGCAGGCTGCACATCCGGCTGCTTCGGCCCGATCCGGCTCTACCTCGGCAAGCTCGACCTCGCCCTCGGTCGTGTCGACGACGCCGCGTGCCACCTCGATGTGGCGGCCGAGCTGTGTGCCAGCCGCGGCCTGGACGCGTGGTTGGCGCGGGTCGACATCCAACGGGCCCGCGTTGCGCTTGCGCAGGGCGACGAGCAGCGGGCCACCGAGTTGCTCGACGGCGCCGTCGCGACCGGCGACGCGATGGAGCTGCCGATCATCGCCCGTGAGGTCGCCGAGGTCCGGGAGCAGGTGGGCTGATGGGAGCGGTCGGGTTCGACGTGGCTGGAGTCCGCGAGTGACTGCGCCGTACTCGTTGCCGCCTCCGCCGCCGCGGCTTCCCCGGTCGCCGTCGAAGCGGTCAGGCACCGGGGTGGCGCTGGTGACCGTGGCGGTCGTGTTCGCACTGCTCCTGCTTGCTGGGCTGGTCGTCGCGGCCACGGGTATCGGGCGGCCGACGACGACCCAGCCACCCGTTCCCGTTGACGACGGGTCGATCGTGCCGAAGCCGACACCGGTGACGGGCGGGAGGCTGGTCGTGGCGATCGATCGGGATCCCGGTGGGTGGGATCCGTCGTACAACCGGCTCGACGGGCAGGCGTGGTCAGCAGCGACCGCGATCTACGACCCGTTGGCCGCCTACGGCGTCGACGGCACGATCCACCCGTTCCTGGCCGCCGGCATCGACCACGACCCGGACCACACCCGGTGGACGATCCGGGTCCGCCCCGACGTCACGTTCGTCGACGGCAAGCCGTGTGACGCGGCGGCCATCGCCGCCAACCTTCAGGACCGCCGCACCAGCCCGCTGCACGCCGCCGCGTTCGCGCCGGTCACGTCGATCGAGGTCGCCCCCACCGGTGACGCGGTGGTGGTCTCCATGGCCGGCCCCTATCCCGGGTTCGCCGAGACCCTCACCGGGCCCGCCGGGCTCGTCGTTGCACCGGCGGCGCTCGGCCCGTTCGGCACACCCCGCATGGCGGCGACGACGCCGTACGGCAGCGGGCCGTTCGTGCTCGACAGCTACGAGCCGGGCTCGTCGCTGCGCACCAGGCGCAACCCCGATTACTGGCAGCGTGACGGCGCCAGCAACCGGCTGCCCTACCTCCAAAGCATCGAGTTCAGGCGCCTCGCTGCGCCACCATTCCGCGACGCGGCACTGGCCACAGGTGGCTTCGACGTGGTGATCGGCTCCGCACCACAAGCCGATGACCGGTGCCAGTCGGGCTATTACGTGTGCACCGCCAGCGCACGCCAGGGGGTGGTCACCGCGGTGGCGTTCGACACCGCGAAGGGACCGTTCGCCGATCCCCGGCTCCGCCGAGCGGCGGTCGCGGCGACCGACCGCGAGCGCTTCCCCCGGGCCCAGTCGGTCGAGCGGGCCGACGGCCCCCAGGCCCCGGGCTCGGTCGCGGGCAACCCACCCGCTGCGGTGCACGACCCCGAGCGGGCACGCCGACTCGTCGACGACGCCACCGGCGGCACCCGAGTCGCGGTCACCCTGACCGGAACCGACACCGACGCCCACCGTGCCACGGCTACCGCGCTGCAACAGCAGTGGGAGGCCGCCGGGTTCGACGTGACCGTCGCCTTGACCTCACCCGCCGCCGCCCTGGCCGCCGGTGACGCCGCTCTCGTCGAGGTCGGCGAACGCGTCGGCCACCAACAGCTCCACGACCTGTTCCACTCCACCGGGACCACCGGGTTCGCACCCACCAACGTCGCCCGTTGGTCCGACCCGGTCACCGACCAGGCCCTCGCCGCCGCCCCCACCGCCGGCTACCAGGCACTGTGGGACCGCGTCGCCGACCAGGCCCCCTACCTGTGGCTCAACCGTGGCCCGCTCACCTTCAGCGCACCGGAAGACCTGATCACCGTCAACAACCGCAACGGCGGCGAGCCATGGCGCCCCCTGCCCGACGGAACACGTGGCGACCCCCTCACCTGGGGCGGCCCCATGCTCACTACCGCCTGGAAGCAATGGTGAACAGCCCCACCCCCGCCCCCGCGGTGGCCGCTCCCTCGCGCTCTGGAGCGTTGCGGTGACTGAGGACGTCTTCGAAAGGTCATTGACGACCTGCTGCGCCGGGACGGCTACTTCACCATGACCAACGTCCGCTACGGGCCCCGCGCCGGCGACGACGGGTACAACGCCAAGCTGCACAACCAGCCGTCGGACATCGACGTGCTCGGCGTCAACCCGACCAAACCCGGGCTCGACCGCGTGATCGCTGTGTCGTGCAAGGCGATGCAGACCGGGTTCTCCCCGAACCGGTGGCTCATCGCCGCCAACAAGGGGGGTCGCTACCAGGGTCGCACCGACGCCGCCAAGCACCTCCATGAGCTGTGGGACCCGGTGTGGTCCGCTGCCCATCGCCGCCGTGTCGAAGAGCTGACCGGCACCGACACGTTCACCTACGTCCTTGCCGTCACCAGGCTCGACAGGAACGGCGTGGCGGACTTCGACGCACTCAAGGCCGACTCCCGCGTCGGTCCGCTCCTCGATCACCTCGAACCGCAGGTGTGGACGCTGGCCGACAAGTTCACCGAGCTGACCGACGACATGACCGAACAGCTCGAACCGTCCCAGGTCGGTCGGCTCGCCCAGATGCTTCGCGCCGCCGGACAGATCTGACCCATGGCGGACAACACCGAAGTGCGACCCTTGAGACCTCGACACGTGCCGTTGCTGGCACGACACACCCACCGATCGGCCGACCAGGTCCGACGGTTGGCGGCTGCTGGTGCGGAATGCGCCCAGCGGGGAGCGGTCCTGGCCCCGCGGTCGTCGCTTCCCGCGGTGCTCACAGCGTCTGTGGCGAGTTCTTGGTCACACCTGCCACCAGGTTCTTGACTCACTTCACGTGGTGAGCAAGGCTCCCGCTCAACCGAGCGGATGCGGCGAAAGCGGCGAGGAGCGCTCGGTCCGGGAGCGAGGAGACAGTTGTGGCTGGGACACGCGGGGAAGCCGCGCGCGCTGGAACGCGGGCTGGTAGTGGCGGGCGCCTTGGGCGCGGCAGGACCGGCGATCGCCGACGCAGGGTCGCTGTTGTGGTCGTGGTCGGGATGCTGGCCTCCTTGCTGACGGCAACAGCGGTGCAGGTCGCATCCACGCTCGCTGCGCGCGATGCCGAGGCACAGTCAGCGCCCGTGTGGCCAACCTCCTCGAACGCTGGAGGTCGGGCTCCCAAGCTGTGCAGTCAGGGCGGCGCCATTGGCATGACGAACAGCCAGGCTGCTGGCAAGAAGTGGCACATCACGAACTGGTTCGAGGGCTACTTCCATACCGCGTGGATCTACCTACCGCAGACCGCGAGCCCAGTGCAGGCCCAGTACTCCCTCACGATCACCGCGTCTTCCTGGGACCCAAACGCAGCCTACGGCGGTGTTGTGCAGGGATCTCCTGGAATCGCGTACGGCGACAACGGGGAGCCCTACGCCGGTGAGCCTCTCGTGGACGGTTTCGGGGGCATTCACATGTCGAGTCCTGGGACCCAGACCGGGACCATATCCACCGCACACCCGATCGCCGTGGCCGGCTGGTACCGGTTGGACTTCAGCTTGGAGGCGTACGGCTACAGCCCCGACCTGGCTTTCACGTTGACGCTTTCCTACAACGGGATGAAGGACTGTGGTCCTGATCCGTTGGAGGTGGCGGGTGTGTGTAATCCGGCGGCGGGGATCGTGACGTCGGGGACGGGCACTGCGGGCGATCCGGTGGCGACGAACTTCGGGAACTTGATGGAGTCGGCCACCGATCTCGATATCCCGTCGCGTGGTGGCGGGCTGACGGTGTCGCGGTCGTACAACTCGTTGGCGGCGCAACGCCAGAGCAGCGGCCCGAGTCCCTTGCCGCCGGGCGATTTCGGCTACGGGTGGGCGTGGTCGGGGGGCTGGACGCTCAAGAAGGACACGCCGGCCACCGGTCAGGTGACCGTCATGGGACCGACGGGGGCGCCGACGGTGTTCGACCCGGTCGCCGTGTCCGGGTCGGCGACGTCTCAGCCGTACGCGGCGGGCCCGTGGGTGAGCTCGACGTTGGTGAAGTCGGCGTCGACGTGGACGTTCACGCTCAAGGACGGGACGGTCATCACGTTCGGTGACCCCGCGGCTGGGGCCAGGGCGCGGCCGCAGTCGGTGAAGAACCCGGACCAGTACACGACGACGTTCACGTGGGGTACGCCGACGTCGACGATTACCGATTCGGCGTCGGGTCGCACGGTGACGTTGACGTGGGGCACGTCGGGTGGGGTGCCGGTGATCACCCGGGTCACCGATCAGGCCCAGCCGACGCCACGGTCGGTCACCTATGGGTATGACGGCAGCGGCAACCTGGTCGATGTCACCGATGTGGCCGACAACCGGTGGCATTTCCAGTACGACGCGTCGCATCAGCTGACGAACATCCGTCATCCGCAGCAGGTCGCCAACCCGGCCTACGGGACGGCGAACACGCCGGCTGCGTCGGCGGAAGATGTCGTGAACACGTACACGAACAACAAGGTGACGACCCAGACCGACAAGCGGTCCACCGAGCTGGGCGCGGCGCGGGTCACCCAGTTCGCCTACGGGGCGGGCCAGACGACGGTGACCGACCCGGCCAACAACGTCCGGGTGGACACCTACAACAGCCTCGGTCAACGCACCCAGGTCGAGATCGGGACCGGTTCGGAGAAGCAGGTCCGCCAGTTCACCTATGACGCCACCGGTGGGATCGCGTCGGTGGCGGTGGTGTCGGGCTCCAACGTGGTGCCGGTCGCCTCCTACACGCGCAACAGCAACGGTGATGTCACCAAGGCCGTGCAACGGGTGAACGCGACCGCCAACCGCACGACGACGGTCTCGTACGCGTCACCGGGGCGGCCGAGCACGGTGACCGACAACGCGGGGGTGACGACGTCGTTCACCTACGACTCGTTCGGCAACCTCACGACTCGCTGCTCGAAGGTGGCGGCGGTGGCGCCGACGCCACCCAACACGTTGGCGTGTACGGGCACCGCCCAGAGCCACGGCGGCGACGAGGCGTGGATCTCATACCAGTACGACCCGGTCCACCCCGGTGATGTCACGACGGTGGTCGACGCCGAGAACAAGTCGTGGACGTTCACCTACGACACGGCCCCGGCGACCAACAGCGGCTTGCTCACCGCCGCGGCCGACCCGCTCAACAACACGACGACCTGGTTGTACGACAACGTCGGTCGCCTCAAGGAGCGGCGCCTCCCCCGGAACCAGCCCGCTGGCCCGAAGACCTCGTTCAAGGTCGATGCGTACGGGGCGATCACCGAGGCCACCGATGAGAACGGCACGGTGCGCACGTGGCACTACAACCCAGACGGCTACGTGGACCGGTTCACCGACCCGGTGAACTCGGCGAACCCGACGGTCGTGAACCTCGACGGCGCCGACCAGGTCAAGTCGATCCAACGCCCTAACGGTGACATCGAGCGCACCACCTACCGCGCCGACGGCCGGGTCGCGACGCAGGTCGATGCCGCCGGAGCGGTGACGTCGTACACCTACACGTCGACCGGGCAGCTCAAGTCCGAGACCGCTCCGGGCGGCAGCTGTGTGGACGCCACCTGGAACCTGTGCACCGCGTACGCCTACGACGCATGGGGGCGTCTCCAGTCCCGCAAGGTCGGCGCCGGTGCCACGTCGACGACCACCTACGCCTATGACGACGCGTCGGAGCTCACCTCCGTGAACTACGGCGACGCCACCCCTGACATCGGTTCGATCAGCTACGACCCGGTCGGGCGCCGCATCAGCCTCTCCCAGGGCGGGTACCCGACCCAGACGTGGTCCTGGGACACCCTCGGGCGGCTCACCTCGACCACCGACGCCAACGGAGAGACCGTCGGCTACGGATGGGACCGCAACTCGCGCAACACGTGGATCGCCTACCCGGGCAACACCGGCGACTGCGCCACCGGCGCCGGCTCCAAGTGCGTGCTGCGCCACTACGACAACGCCGGGCGCCTCGATTCGATCTCGGACTTCGCGTCACCCCGCAACGTGACCACCATCGTGCCCGACGCCGACGGCAACACCCAGGCCATCCGCTACGTCAACGCGACGTCACCGGTGAACGTCGACACGTTCACCTACGACGCGGCGGGCCGGCTCACCGACGTCGGCGCGACCAAGGCGATCACCTACACCAACGGCGCGACCAGCCTCGGCACGGTCAGCTACAACCGAGACGGAAACGCCAACCTCACCAAAGAAGCCGTCACCGGGCTGCCCGGTCAGGCGAACAGCTTCTACGGCTATGACCGCAACCAGCGGCTGGCGTGCAGCAACGACCAGCAGATCACCGGGACGTGCCCGACCAGCGGCGCCGCGGTGCGCACCTGGGGATACGACACCGCCGGGAACATGTCCAGGGTCGGTGACACCGCCACCGGCACCGGCCAGAAGTTCGACCCGGCCAACCGCCTGTGCTACTCGACCCCCGGCGACACGTCGGCGGCGTGCACCACCCCACCCGCGGGTGCCACCACCTACGGGACCGCAACGAACCCGACCGACAACCGCGGCAACCGCACCACCGTCACGCCACCCAACGGTGGCACCACCTCGACGCTGGGCTATGACCTGGCCAACCGGTTGACCACCGCCACGGTCCCCAAAGCCGCCACCGGCAACGGCGGCGAGTACACGCCGGTCACCCCGGCCCGCATCGCTGACTCCCGTGACGGCACCGGGTTCGGCGTCACCGGCAAGCTCGGTGCCAGCACCGTGCGCACCGTGTCGATCATCGGCCCCAACGGTGTCGACGCCACCGGCGTGGACGCTGTGGTGGTCAACGTCACCGCCGCCAACTCGAACGCGGCCGGGTTCTTCACGCTGTACCCCGACCAGACCACCGCGCCGGCCACCTCCAACCTGAACTTCGGGACCGCCACCATCTCGAACCTGGCGGTGGTCAAGGTCGGCGCCAACGGCAAGATCGCGCTCAAGAAGGACCCCGGCGCCGGTCAGGCCGACGCCATCGTCGACATCGAAGGCTTCTACTCGACACCGCAGGGCGCCAACGGTGGCACGTTCACGCCACTGAACCCGGCCCGGCTCGCTGACACCCGTGTCGGGCGCACCGAAGGTACCGCGGTGCCCATCGGTCAGATCGCCCCTGGCGCGGTGCTGGAGGTACCGATTTGCGGGCAGGTCGGCATCCCCGGTTGCTCCGACGGCAACACCAACGTCGCTGCCGTCACCGTGAACCTCACCGTGCCGTCACCAACAGCCGCGGGGTTCTTGACCGCCTACCCCGCCGGTGAGCCCCGCCCGGCGACGAACAACTTGAGCTTCACGTCGGGACAAAGCCTCGCCGGGCTCGCCAACCTCAAGGTGTCCACCGTGGCCGGCAAGACCGGCAAGATCGCCATCTACAACGGTTCAACGACCGCCTCGGTGGATGTGATCGTCGACGTGTTCGGCTGGACCGCCACCGGGGAGACCACCGGCGGTTCCGACTACGTCACCACCTCCCCGGCCCGGCTCTACGACAGCCGCACCCCTTACCCGAACCACGTGGCCGCCGGCCAGACCGTCAACATCCAAGTAGCCGGCCAGACCCCCGCCGGTGGCTCGAAGCTGCCCGACAACTCCATCACCGCGGTCGCCGTCAACATCACCGCCGCCAACGCCCAAGGCGCCGGCTACCTCACCGCCTACCCCAGATGGGCGGCCCGACCCACAACATCGAACCTCAACTACTCCACCGCGCTGCCATCGGTCGCCAACGCAGCCGTCGTCAAGGTCAGCGACGACGGCTGGATCTCGGTCTACGTCGGCAACGCCGCCGTCGACGTCATCATCGACATCTCCGGCTACTACATGGCGTCGCGCAACACCTGGACCTACCGCTACGACGCCACCGGGAACCGCATCGGCAAATCCTGCACCGGTACCGGCTCCGGCTGCACCTGGACCCCCAGCACCACCTACACCTGGAACCAAGCCAGCGGACTACCGCTGCTGCTCACCGAAAAGACCAGCACCGGTGGGGTCACCCACTACCTCTACGACGACGCCGGGCTCCCCGTCGAACAAACCGACAACACCGGCACCAACCCCGCCTTCTACCATCGCGACCAGCTCGGCTCCACCCGCATGATCACCGACAAGACAGGCACCGTGCTCGGCACCTGGACCTACAGCCCCAACGGCACCACCACCGCCACCGGCACCGGCACCTGGAACACCGCCGGACGCACCCCCGGCCTCGGCTGGGCCGGCGAATACCGCGACCCCGAAACCGGCTACATCAACCTCCGAGCCCGCCTCTACGACCCCACCACCGGCCAATTCCTCAGCAGAGACCCACTCGTGAGCGTGACACGCGAGGGGTACGGCTACACCGGCGGCAACCCGCTCAACCGGACCGATCCGAGCGGACTGTTCTGGCCATTCGATGGAGACGACAACACGCCTATGTCAGGGCTGTGCTTCTACAACCCCCTTTCGCCATCGACTTCCTGTGAGCAGACGGAGGCGGGGATGTCTGTTACTAGGTACGTCAAGGAGCATGCTGCTGTGACGGCCTCCTTCTGCCCCATCGTCCCCTGCATAACAGCAACGCTTGATGGAAGCGGGCAGATCCATACTTCCATTGGCCTTGGCTACAACGGTTTCGGCTTTTCGGGCTTCGTATCTCCACAATTGACAACCTCCCCACCGTCGAGCTGGAAGGGGGTCACGATCAACGGAGGCTACTGCCCAGGCATCGGAGGAGCCGGGTCGGTAGGCATCAGCGATCAGGGGTTCGAAGGTGCGTCGATCGGTCCGGGATTCGGAGGTGGAGGCTCCGGTTCGGTCCAGACAGACATAACTCCGCAAGTCAGTCGGGCGTATGACGCATTGACCCGATGGCTGAATGGTGCAAGGGAGTGAGTTACTCAACTGGGTGGAAGGGTGCACTGCGGACGGGTGGGCTGTTGGCCTTCACGTTCGGCCTCGCTGCAATAGGTGTGGTTGGCGGGCTAGCGGAAGATCACGTCGCACTCACAATTCTTCTAGCTGTTGGCACAGGGATCGCGTGGGCAATTCACCTAATCGAGGTGAGGAGACTTGAGGTCGTGGACGATCAGCTACTGTGGCGGTCGCGGATCCGGCGGGGTGAATCGCCAATGGAGGATGTTCTCCGAATATCGGTACGGCCAAATCGAGTCCAAGTGGTCGTCGTTCGAGTACGCGACCGTGGTCGCTTGTTCGTGGAGTACACGCGAGAGGCGATTCCATTCGTCCAAGAGTTGTCTCGTCGCTATCCATCAATTCCGGTGGACGGCGAGAGCGTGAAGTGAAGCGCACCCGAGTCTGCGGTAGTTTCGGGCTAGATCTACGACCCCGCAACAGGGCAATTCCTCTCCCGCGACCCCATCAACGCGAGGACGAGGGAGCCCTACGGCTACGTCTACAACAACCCGCTCAACAACACCGACCCGAGCGGGCTCTATTGCATCACCGGCGTCAGGGGTCACGACAGCAATGGCAACGAGATCTGCAACGGGGCAGGAGACGCCGCGGACAACATCTTGCCGGACCGACTGCCTGGCGCGCCGATCCCTATCCGCAGATGACTTGAAGAAGTCTCTTGACAGCTGGGCGGAGTCGCACCCCCCGCGTCTCGATCCGGGGCTTTGCGTTATCGTCTGCTACGACCACGACTTCTCTAACGGCGAGAACAACTGGGGAGTCGGCTTGGCCCTCAGCGTGCAGACGGTGACCTGGGACTCGCGCACCGTAGATGCCCCCAAGAACTGCGTCGGCGTCAAGGGTATCGGTTGGGAGTGGGACGAGAAGGGTAACAGCGGAATCAACGCTTCCGCCCGTTCGGCTGTTGCGGGGAGCATCGCCCTACGGATCAGAAGGTTGGGGGTTCGAGTCCCTCCGAGCGCGCCACTGTTGTGTCGCGAGACATCCCGGACGGGTGTCTCAAGACATCCCGGACAACTTAGGGTCGTTGTCCGGGTCGTTTCTGGGGTTGGTAGTCCTTGTTGGGGTCGATGGTGAACTCGGCGAGGAGTTCGCCGTCTTCGTTGATGACGCGTACGTCGCGGTCGGCGACAAGGAGTAGTACGCGGGTGCCGGCGTAGCGACGGCCGACGCCGAGGTGGCGGAGCCTGGACTGGTAGCGCAGCGTGACGTTGCCGCCGCTGTCGACGCGGTCGCGGCGGACGCGGTGCTGGGCGGGGACGGTGATGCCGGGCCGGCGGGGCGTGGCCTTGGTGCGCGCCGCGAACGCTTGGGCCGGGGTGCGCCTGCCCAGAGCCCGATGCGGTCGCACCTGGTTGTAGTAGGGGCCGAAGCGATCGAGCTGGGCTTGGAGCTGGGCGACGGTCCGGGCGGGGCGTTGCTTGGCGAGCCAGCGCTTGAGGGTCTGATGGAAGCGTTCGACCTTGCCGCAGGTCTGGGGGTGGTAGGGGCGGGAGTGCTTGTACTCGACGCCGAGGGCGAGCAGCTCCACCTCGATGGCGCAGGCCCCGTTGCGGCTCTCGGCGGTGAAGATGGCGCCGTTGTCGGTCAGCATCGAGGCGGGAACGCCCAGCTCGGAGGCACCGAGGTGGAAGGTCTCGACCACGTCGGCGGCCTTGGCGGTCACGAAGGCCCGGGAGGCGACCAGCAGGCGGGAGTGGTCGTCGATGACGTTGAGGATCTCGACGTCGGTGCCGTTGGCGAGGCCCCAGTGGGTGGTGTCGGCCTGCCAGCACTCATTGGGCAGCTCGGCCTGGAAGCGCTTCCACGAGCTCTTCGGTCGCTTCTGGGGCTGCGGGGTCACGAAGCCCCGCCGGGACAGCACCCGCCAGATCGTGGCCACCGATGGCACCGCCCGGCGACGTCGCCGGTAGCGGGCCTGGAGGTGGTAGTGGATCGTGTGAGCGCCGGCATCGACGCCGAGCTCGGTCAGCTCCTTGCGCAGCGCCACGATCTCATCCTCGACGCTCGCTGGCACCCGCGTCGGCAAGGAGTGGGGCCGCTTCGATCGGGGCTCAAGACCTTCGTCGCCCAGCTCGCGGTAGCGGGCGATCAACTCGTACAGCCAACTACGCGAGATGTTGTGGGCCTCGCACACCTCCTTGACGCTGCGACCCTCCACGAGCACTGCGTTGACGACATAGCCAGCCAGATCCATGCGCATGGTCCTTCATGGTCTGGTCCGCCATGTCTCGCGACAGGGATCCGGGATCTCATGAAACCGGACACCTCCGAGCGCGCCACCCATCGGCTCTTGCCATCGGGAACGTCGAGCCGTCAGTCACCTTCTCCGAGCAGCTCGTCCAGGTCATGCGCGAGTCGAACATCGGCGGCATCACGGCGCGCGGCGTAGATCCCCAGCGTCGTCCGTAGGTCGCGGTGGCCCAGCCTCTGCTGCACGACTTTGATGTTCGAGCGATCGACGCCCTCCGTGCCGACGAAGTGCCGAAGGTCGTGCAGTCGCACGCCTGTCAGCCCGACCTTCGCGCACAGACGACGGAACTTCCGACTCGTGCTGTCCGGCCGCCAGGGAGTACGCCCCAACGGATCGTCCGAGAAGACATAGGAAGACTCATCGAAGGTGTTTCCGAGTTCGGCAGCCACTGCCTCTCGGCGACCGCGCCATTCACGGAGCAGGTTCTGGGTGGCTGGGCCTAGAGCGACGACCGGCACCTCTGTGGTCTTGGTTGCGCCCCGGTGGACGACACCAGCCCCCTTCGCTACGACGACTGCGTCGTTGATGCGCACCGTCCCGGATTCCCAGTCGACCTGGTTCCAACGTAAGGCGCACAGCTCCCCGCGACGTGATCCAACGGTCGCCGCCAACCGCACGAAGACCCGCATCTGCGGATCGGCAGCAGCCAGGAGTTCCCTGACAGCTTCGGCCGCAGGCGGACTCGGTCTGCGATCCTCCGCGGGCGGCGGCTTCGCCCGACTCCAGGGCCGCGAAACGGTCCAACCCCAATCGACGGCCTTGTTGCCCGCAGCCCGGATCAGGGAGTAGTAGCCGCGCACCGTCGACCGCTTCAGCCCTGCCTGGATCAGCCGGCCGTAGTAGTCGTCGAGGTCCTTGACCCCCAGGCGCTGGATCGGAATCGAGCCGAGCGGGTCCTGCGAAATTCTCCCGGCCATCCGTCGACGCTCATCGAGCGTCTTCGGCGACGAGCCGAGGGCCGCGAGGTGTGCCACGTAGGCTCGGACCACGTCCGCAACCGTCCGGGCACCGTCGGCCACCACAGCTCCTTCGGCGACCTCTATCCGAAGTCGGGCGAGTTCCGTCTCTGCTGCCCGCCGGCCGTCGCGGGTGTTCGGCGCTCGCACAGTCCGGTGCACGTGACGGGGTTTGCCGTCCACTCGACCGATGTAGACACGAAGCCGCCACGCTCCATCACGGAATCGCAGCGCCGAGTCCGCCTGCTTCCGGGGCCGATTCGCCACCGGAACAACCTACTGACGTTGGGCAGACCGTTGGGCGACTACCCGGAAACGCAGAGGCAGGTCAGAGAAAATGACCTCTGACCTGCCCTTTTGTGGCACCCCCAACGGGATTTGAACCCGTGTCGCCACCTTGAGAGGGTGGTGTCCTAGGCCGCTAGACGATGGGGGCTCGGCAGACCGCTGGCGTCGACGACGCCGCCGGTGCAGCCCGGGCAGCATAGCGAGCCGGCCCTGGCGGCCCCAAGGCGGACGTTCGGGCCCCGATCCGCCGACCGCGTCGATCGCGACCCCACAGACCGGCGGCGCACCGCGACACGACCCGGGCGCGAGGCCCGGGTCGGTTCCGCTTCGGCTCGGGGGGGAGGACTCGAACCCCCAATAGATGGACCAGAACCACCTGTGTTACCGATTACACCACCCCCGAAGGGAACCTGCATCGTAGCGAGCGGCAAGGACCGGGCCAAAGCGCACCCGCTCGCCCCCGACCTCACCCAGTCCGTCCGCGGACCGCGCCGGGCGGAGGTCAGGTCAGGTCGTCGACGTCCTGCACCTCGTAGAAGCCGGTGAGGCGCGTCTCCTCGATGATCTCGGCGATGCGGTCGTGGCGGGCCCGCTCCTGGTCGGCCACCCGCCCGAGCAGCTCGGCCAGCTCGTCGGTGTCGATGTCCATGAGTCCGATGGACACGACCTCGTCGGGATCGTCGAGGCTGCGGGCGTTGATCACCTTCACCGGCGCGCCGTAGCGGTCGTCGGACGCCCACGCGGCACGGAAGTCCTCGTAGGTCTTGCCCTTCTTGAGGCGGCGGACCAGAACGCTCACGAGCATGCCTGCCTCCCCTGCGGGGCCGAAGTGCGGATCGTGCTCCGCGCGCCCCCGAAGGCGGGGGTCGGGCGGATCGTACCGGGTGGGTCCGCCGCCGGCGGACACCGCGGCCGGCAAGGGTGGGGTCAGACACTCGTGACACGCCGCACACCATCCGGTGACAGCCTCGACCCACGGCCCCGCGACACTGCCGGCGGCGCCCACTCCCCCGACGGGCGCCTGGCACCGTGGCCACAGATCCAGGAGGCTGCCAATGTCCGTCCCCCGCTCGAAGAAGGCCACCCGCTACGGGCCGGCCCGCTACGGCCCCAAGCCCTACGGCGCCCGCCGGGCCACCGGCGGCAAGGACAGCGGTCGCGCCGGCACCAGGCTCTTCTAGGAGCCGGACCGATCCGGCGGGCGGCCGAGCCGGCGGGGCTCGGTCGACGACCACGGGGCCGCAGGTTCGCCTGCGGCCCCTGGCGCGCCCGACGCCGCCACGCCGATCGGCGGTGTCCGTCCGCCGGGCCGAGATCTCGAGCCACGGGGACAGCCGGTGGCGGAGCGTCGGACGAACCCTCGGCCCAGCCGCCGGCCACGCGCCGCGGGCTAGAAGCGGCTGAGGCGCCCGTAGCCGAGCAGCCGCCCGACGCCCACGGCGAGCGTCTCGCGGGCGTACTGGCCGATGCTCGTCGGCGAGTCCGTGGGTGAGCCGACCGGCTCGAGCCCGACCTCCCGAGCGATCCCCTCGGCTCTCATGAGGTGGTAGGGGTCCGACACCAGCACCACGTCGTTGCCGGCGCCGCCGTTGCGCACGATGAGCGACGCGGCCGACAGCTCCTCGTACGTGTCGGTGCCGTCGACCTCGATCTTCAGCGCGCCCTCGGGCACGCCCTTCTTGCGGAGGTAGTCGTAGCCGGCGAAGCCCTGGGTCACCCGATCGCCGGCCTGCTTTCCACCGGTGACGACGATGGTCGGTGCCACACCCTGCCGGTACAGCTCGGCTGCGTGGTCGAGGCGAGCGGCGAGCACCGGCGACGGCTTGCCGTTCCACTGCGCGGCGCCGAGCACGACGATCGCCGACGCCGGCCGTGCCTCGTCCTGACGGCCCGTCCACCACACCTGCACGAAGGTGACGGCGAAGTACAGGACCACGAGGCCGACGAGGGCGAGGCCGACCTTGAGGGCGAGGCGCAGCAGCCGGATCACCGGCGGATCACCGCCGCCTCATGCGGCGAGGCGCTCGCGCGCGGCGCGCAGGCGACGCAGGACCTCGTCGCGTCCGAGCACCTCCAGCGCCTCGCCCAGGGGTGGGCCCACGGTTCGCCCCGTGACCGCCACCCGCACCGGCGCCTGCCACTGCTTCTTGGGCAGGCCGAGGCGTGCACCCGACTCGGCGATCACCGCCATGAGCGGTTCGGCCTCCCACGTCGCCGTCTCGTAGGCCTCGAGCACCGCGTCGAGCTGGGCTCGCGCGTTGTCGGGGCTCTTGCCCATGGCCTTCGCCCACGAGTCGTCGTCGATGACGGGGTCGGCCAGGAACACGAAGTCGACGTAGCCGGGGACCTCCGACAGCAGCTCGACCCGCTCCTGCACGAGCGGCGCCAGCCGCTCGAAGGTGGCGGCGTGGAAGCGCTCGGCCGGCCACGGCGCCTTGTCGAAGAGCCAGTGCGTCGACCGCTCGACGAACTCGGTGGCCGGCAGCTCCCGGATGTAGTGGCCGTTGAACGACGCCAGCTTCTTGAGGTCGAAGAACGCCGACGACTTGCCCACGTCCTCCAGTCGGAACAGCTCGATGATCTCGGCGATGGGCCGGATCTCGACGCCGTCGGGTGGACCCCAGCCGAGCAGGGCGAGGTAGTTGCGCATGGCCTCGGGCAGGTAGCCGCGCTCGATGTAGTCGCCCATCGACACGTCGTCGCGACGCTTCGACAGCTTCTGGCGCTTCTCGTTCACGATCAGGGGCAGGTGCGCGTAGACGGCCGAGGTGTCGACCCCGAGCGCCTCGCGCAGCAGCAGCACCTTGGGCGTGGTGTTGATGAGGTCCTCACCCCGCACGATGTGGGTGATGCCCATCTCGGGGTCGTCGACGGCATTGGCCACGAGGAACATGGGCACGCCGTTGGAGCGCACGATGACGAAGTCCTCGAGCTCGGCGTTGGCGAAGGTGATGGGGCCTCGCACCAGGTCGTCGAAGGCCGTCTCGCCGTCGTCGGGCGTGCGGAACCGCACGACCCGTCCCGGGCCCGGGCCCAGCGCGCGGTCGCGGCAGTGGCCGTCGTAGCCGGGCTTGCCGCCCCGGGCCTCGGCTCGGGCCTTCACGTCGTCGGGGGTGCAGTCGCACCAGTAGGCGTGGCCCGACGCCAGCAGCGTGTCGGCGGCCGCCCGGTACAGCTCCGATCGGTCGGACTGGTGGACGGGCTCGCCGTCCCAGTCGATGCCGAGCCACTCCAGCGCCCGGTAGATGACCTCGATGAGCTCGAAGCGGGAGCGCTCGGCATCGGTGTCCTCGATGCGCAGCACGAGCTCGCCGCCCTGCTGACGGGCGAAGAGCCAGTTGAACAGCGCGGTCCGGGCGCCGCCGAGGTGCAGGTAGCCGGTGGGGGCCGGGGCGAAGCGGACACGGACGTCGGAGCCGGAGGGGACGGCGCTGGTCACCCGGCCGATCGTACCGGGGGCCACCTCGCCCAACGGCGCGCTGCCCCGCGAGGCCGACCGACCGGTAGATTGGCCGGCTGATGTCCCGCCGGATCCGCCTCCTGCTCGCCGCGATCCTGGTCCTCGCAGCCGTCGCAACCGGGTGCTCGCGCAGCGACGACGCCGGCAGCGGGTACCGCCTCGCTTCTGGTCAGCTCGTCACCGACACGACGGCTCCCCCGTCGACGACGAGCACCTCCACGACGACGACCGCCCCGGCCGCCCCGGACGCGCCGCCGACCTCGGCGCAGGGACCGGCGCCCACCTTCGACATCGCCACGGCCAAGGTGGGCCGGGTCGAGGTCTTCGCCCTGCGACCGGGCAGCGCTCGTCCGGCGGGGGCCGACGGGAGCCCGGCCCAGGCCTCGCTCGCCGCCGTCGGCCAGGCCTACACGGCCACACCTCCCCAGCACGAGCCCATCCCCGGGTCGGGCTGAACACCGCCCCTACGTCGAGAAGACGGCGAACGGCTGGGCCTACTCGAACCCCACGTCGTTCGGGAACCCGCTCGTGTTCGCCGTGACCGGCCGTGACGGCGACTGGCTCAAGGTCCAGATCTCGGCCCGCCCGAACCACCAGGAAGGGTGGATCAGGGCCGCCGACGTCACCGTGACCACCACCCAGTACCGGATGGAGCTCGACCTCTCCGCCTTCCGGCTCACCGTCTACAACGGCAACGACGTCCTGACGACGACCAACGTCGTCATCGGCACCGACCGGACCCAGACCCCGGTCGGGCGCTACTTCCTCAACGAGTCTATCAAGCATAAGAACGCCGGTGGCGCGTACGGGCCCTGGGTGCTGTCCACCAACGGGTACAGCGAGTGGCTCGACCTCTTCGATGGCGGGCTGCCGGTGGTCGCCTTCCACGGCACCAACCAGCCCGGCCTGATCGGGACCAAGGCGTCCAACGGCTGCGTGCGGATGCCGAACGACGTCGTGACGCTGCTGGCCAACACGCTGCCAGCCGGCACCCCCGTCGACATCGTGCCGTGACCGGGCGCGCCACCCCGGCGCCCTTGCCGCCGATGCTCGCCGATCGGAGCCCGACGACCCGACGACCCGACGCCGTCACCGCCGTCATCGCCTCGCCGGCGCCGCCGCGGCCAGCGCTTCAGGACTCGGCTTCGATGGCGCGGCGGGCCCGTTCGGCGAGCGCCGCCGCAGCCGCCGGCGCGGCCTGGGTGGACGACGGGCTGTCGCCCCGGCGCTTGAAGAACTGCTTCCACCCGCCCGGGGTCGAGGCGATCTGCAGCACCTGGGTGTGGGGCATCTGCAGCACCGACACCGGCACGAGGTCGGCGACCCGTCGCAGCTGCATGTAGTGGTGCAGCGCCGAGCACTCCTCGAAGATGGGACGACGGGTGCGGACGAGGTCGGGATCGGGTGATTCGTTGAGGAACCCCCACACACCGAAGGCCACCGACAGGTCGTGCACGACGGGAGCCCGACCGAACAGCGAGGCCCGCTTGAGCGCCACGGCGCAGCAACCGGCCTCGACGTCCTCCCACCGCTCGCCGGGATGCAGGTGCACCTTGTCCTGGAACGATCGCACCAGCTTCAGCACGTAGCCCTGGTCGGGACCGGGGTAGCCGAGCCGGGGGCCGAGGGGCTGACGGCCGGTGAAGTCACCCGGTCGGTCGTTGACCCACGAGTCGCCACTCCAGGGCGGGGACTCGTAGAGGCGGGGCTTCTCGTCGGCAGGGCGGGGCACGTACTCGGGCGCGGCCATCGCCGCCAGACTACGCGGCGCCTGCGGAGGCGACCGCATCCTCGGCACCCGCGGCGCTCGAAGCCGCTGGGGCGGGGGTGGGGGCGGCGCGGTCCGGCTACGTTGGCCCGCCATGGCCGATCTCCCGTGGGCAGGTGACACCGTCTCGTTGGTCGACGCGTTCCGGGCCGGCGAGCGCTCCCCCGTCGAGGAGCTCGACGCCGTGCTCGAGTCGGTGCACGCCTCGTCGCTGAACGCCTTCTGCCACCTCGACGCCGATGCCGCCCGCGACGCCGCGGCCCGGGCCGACGTGTCCTTGCCCTTCGGCGGCGTGCCGCTGGCCGTCAAGCTCGGCACCCGGGTCGCCGGGTGGCCGGCCAACGAAGCGTCGATCCCGCTGTACGGCGAGACCCACGCCCACGACGCCACCATGGTGTCGCGCCTGCGGGACGCCGGCGGGGTGCTCTTCGGGCAGACGACGATGTCGGAGTTCGCCGGGCTGAACCAGACCCGCACCAAGCTGCACGGCGCCACCGGCAACCCCTGGGACGTCGAGCGCACCCCGGGCGGCTCCTCCGGCGGGGCGGCGGCGGCGGTGGCCGGACGGATCTGCACGGTCGCCACCGGCGGCGACGGCGGCGGCTCGATCCGCATCCCCGCCGCCTTCTGCGGGCTGCCCGGCCTCAAGTGCACCTACGGGCGGATCCCGAAGGGACCGCACATGGCGATGGGCAACCTCACCGCGGTGTCGGGGTGCCTGACCCGTTCGGTGCGCGACATCGCCCGGTACCTCGACGTCACGAGCGGCTTCGATCCTCGCGACCCGTTCAGCCTGCCCAAGGTCGACGGCTGGGAGCGAGAGCTCGGCACCCGCGACCTGCGTGGCCTGCGGGTGGCGGTGAGCGTCGACCTGGGGGCTGCCACCGTGCGGCGCGACGTGGCCGCCCTGGTCGCCGAGCACGCCGAGCTGCTGATCGCCGACGCCGGTCTGGACCGACGAGACGTCGAGGTCATCGCTCCCGAGGGCTCCTTCGAATGGGCGCTGGGCGGCATGGTCGGCATCCGCAAGGAGCTGGGCGACCGCTGGCCGGCGTGCGCCGACGACCTCACCCCCGCCATCCGCTTCGGCCTGCAGCTCGCCGACGAGCACTTCGACGTGCAGGCCGCAGCCCGCATCGAGCGGATGCGCACGGAGAACAACGAGCGCATGGCCGCGCTGTTCGACGAGGTCGACCTGGTGATCTCGGCCACCAACCCCGACGTCGCCTTCGCTGCTGACGGCCGCATCCCGACCACCATCGACGGCGAGGAGGTCGGCCTCGCCAACCAGGGCCGCCTCACCATCCCGGCCAACTTCTACGGCAACCCGTCCATCTCGATCCCCATCGGCACCGTCGACGGGCTGCCGGTGGGCATGCAGGTGATGGCGCCGCACTTCCACGAGGACTGGCTCCTCGACCTGGCCCTGCTGGTCGAGCGCGAGCGCCCCTGGCCCCTCGTCGCGCCGGCCACGCCGGTCTGAGCCGCGTCATCGCCCGCTCGGTGGGTCACTCGCCCGGCTGGCGCCTCTGGCCCAGAGCGCCCGGATCCCTCGTGCGGCTGGAGGGCGGAGGTCCGGGGCCCGCGGCACTTCGCTGTCACACCCCCTCGTCATGATGGGGACATGGTCGAGGTGTTGGAGCGTCCGCTGCCGATCGAGCGAGTGGGTCTCGACTGGGTGGTGTCGTTGGTGCGGTCGGCGCTGACCGACGGGGTCGAAGAGCTCGACGACACCACTGCGGTGTCCGATGACGATCTCCAGGCCGAGGTGCTGGCCTGTGAGGCGCTGCGCCGGCTGGTCGACGTGGCCGAGGCTCGCCGCCTGGCCGAGCTGGAGCGGCGGGAGGCGACGGTGCGGGATCACGGCCTGGTGACCCACCGCTGGCTGGCCCGCGAGGCGCTGCTGCCGGCCCACGTCGCCAAGGCCCGCGTCCGGGTGGGCGCCGCGCTGGTGGATCGCTTCGACGGGGTGGCCGACGCCGTGGAGGTGGGCCGGGTGTCGTGGGACCACGCCAAGGCGATCGTCGACGCCGCCAACCCCCGGATCCTCGACGACGTGACCGACCTGCAGGACGGGTTGGTGGCACTGGCCGAGGCCACCGTGTTCGAACGGTGGCGACGGGAGCTGTCGGGCATCGTCGCCACGATCGACGCCGACGGCGGCCACGATCCCGCCGGTGACGATCCGCGGACCACGTTGCACATCTCGCCGATCCTCGACGGAGCAGCCACCCTGTCCGGTGTCCCGGGCGAGGACGCCGCCGTCGTGCAGGAGGCGATCGAAGCCGTCGCCGACGAGCTGTTCCGAGCCGCCTGCGCCGACCACGACGCCTGCCCCGAGCTGGAGATCCCGTCGCGGTCGGTGCTGCGCGCCGCGCCCTGGTCGAGCTGTGCCGACGCGGCCGCGCCGACCGCTCACCGACACCCGCCCGCCCCGCCCGGAGATCGTGCTGGTCACCCACGCCGACGACCTCGCCGAGGTCGCCACCCCGACGGCGCCGTCCTCCTCCAGGACGCGAGCCACCGACACCTGGTCTGCGACGCCGACTGGTACCCGGTGGTGGTCGACGCCCTCGGCGTGCCCCTCGACCACGGCCGCGCCGTCCGCTTCGCCACCGCTGCCCAGCGCCGGGCGATCGCCGTGCGCGACGGCGGCTGCGCGTTCCCGGGCTGTGACGCCCCCGTCGCCTGGCTCGACGCCCACCACGTCAACCCGTTCGACCACGGCGGCCGCACCGACACCGACCAGCTGTGCGGCCTGTGCCGCCGCCACCACCGCCGCGTCGCCCACGGCGCCGGCTGGACGCTGCAGCTGACCGCCGATGGCTGGACGTGGTTCACCAGCCCACGCGGCCACGCCTTCTGGGGCCAACGCCACGGCCGACAGCGCCGGGGACCCACCCCCGACACGCCCGACACCCCCGACACCGGCTGAACCGGCGAGCGAGGCCGAGCAGACCCACTCGCCGACTCCATCAACGCAGCGTCGTCGCCAGGAGCTTCGGTTCGACGTTGCCCCCGGACATCACGGCGACGACGACCGCGTCGTCTGGCAGGCCGAGCTCGTCCCGGTGGAACCACCAGGCCGCGGTCGTGACGGCACCGGAGGGCTCGGCCACCAGGCGGGCGTCGCGAGCGATGAGGCCCACGGCGACGAGGATCTCGTCGTCGGACACCGTCACGACGCGGTCGACCAGGCCGCGGATCACCGACCACGGGTGGGCACCGAGCCGGCGGACCCGTAGCCCGTCGGCGATGGTGCTCGACGCCTGCTCGGCGGGGATGGCGAGCCGTTCGTGGGCGTCGAGCGAGCGGCGGGCGTGGTCGGCCAGGGCCGGTTGCACCCCGATCACGGTGACGTCCGGTCGCCGTGCCTTCACGGCCGCCGTCACGCCCGAGAGCAGGCCTCCGCCGCTGACGGGGACGAGCACCGCGTCCACCTCGGCCAGGTCGTCGAGGATCTCCAGGCCGACGGTGCCGGCACCGGCCATCACCGCCGGGTCGTCGTAGGGCTCGACCACCGGCCAACCCCGCTCGTCGGCGAGCGCGGCACACCGCTCGGCCCGCTCGGCCGAGTCGGGGCCGACCACGACCACCTCGGCGCCCCACGCCTCGGTGGCGGCGCGCTTGCGAGGCGGCGCATCGTCGGGCATGACCACGGTCGCGACGATGCCCAGCTGCCTCGCCGCCCAGGCCACGGCCTGGGCGTGGTTGCCCGACGAGTGGGCGACGACGCCGGGCGGTCGCTCGCCCCCACGCGACTCGACCAGGGTGAGGAGCCGGTTGAGGGCACCCCGGGCCTTGAAGCTGCCGACCTCCTGGAGGCTCTCCGCCTTCAGCCACAGGTGCCCGGCGCCCGAGGGAGCACCCCGAGCATCCGACGGACCAGCCGACGCACCTCGCAGCCCACCGGGGGCCTCGTCCGCGACCACTGACCGGTCCCGGCGCTGCGGACCCCGACGCCCACCGGGCAGGCGCACCAGGGGCGTGCGCACCACCTGGCCGGCAAGCCGGACCGCGGCGGCCTCCACGTCGGCCAACCCGATGGCCGGAGCGTCCATCGGTGCGTTGCGCGTCACTCGCCGATGCCGGCTTCCAGGACCGTCAGTCCTCCTGGTCGGGCGCCTCGGTGTGCAGCAGGCCGTACACCAGCGAGTCGAGCAGGGCCTCCCACGACGCCTCGATGATGTTCTCGGACACGCCGATGGTCGACCACGACTCGGTGCCGTTGGTCGAGTCGATCAGCACGCGGGTGACGGCCCCGGTGGCCTTCGACGTGTCGAGGACCCGGACCTTGAAGTCGATCAGGTGGAGCTTGTCGAGCGCCGGGTAGCGCTGGCCGACGGCCATGCGCAGGGCAGCGTCGAGGGCGTTGACCGGGCCGTTGCCCTCGGCGGTGGCGATGATGCGCTCGCCGTCGACCACGACCTTGATGGTGGCCTCGGTGACGACGTCGGACGCGGCGTCGCCCTCCGCCGATCGCCCGGGGCGGTGGTCAACGATGACTCGGAACGACTCGAGGGTGAAGAAGGACTGGCGCCACCCGGTGGCCTCGCGCATCAGCAGCTCGAGCGAGCCGTCCGCGGCCTCGAAGTGGTAGCCCTCGTGCTCGAGGTCCTTGAGCCGTCCGACGACGTCGTTGAGGGCGGGGCCGTCGAGGTCGAGGCCGAGCTCGCCCGCCTTGATCTCGATGGTCGAGCGCCCGGCCAGCTCGGACACCACGAAGCGGGTGCCGTTGCCGACGAGGTCGGGGTCGACGTGCTCGTAGGCGTCGGGGCGTCGCTTGATGGCGCTGACGTGCAGCCCGGCCTTGTGGGCGAAGGCCGAGGCACCGACGAAGGGCGCCTGGGGGTCGAGGTTGACGTTGACCAGCTCGGCGATGTGGTGGCTGACCGAGGTGAGGCGCTCGAGGTGGCCCTCGGGCAACGTGGCCACGCCCATCTTGAGGGTCAGGTCGGGGATGATCGTCGACAGGTTGGCGTTGCCGGTGCGCTCGCCGATGCCGTTGACCGTGCCCTGCACCTGGCGGGCACCGGCCCGCACGCCGGCGAGCGTGTTGGCCACGGCGCAGCCCGTGTCGTCGTGCACGTGCATGCCGAGCGACACGTCACCGCCGAAGTACGAATCGACCTCCCCGACGATCCGCTCGACGTCGAAGGGCAGGGAACCGCCGTTGGTGTCGCACAGCACCAGCACCTCGGCGCCGGCGGTGGCGGCGGCCTCGAGCACCCGCAGCGAGAACTCGGGGTTGCGGCGGTAGCCGTCGAAGAAGTGCTCGGCGTCGAACATCACCCGCAGGCCGGCGTGGCGGAGGAACTCCACCGAGTCGGCCACCATGGCCACGCCCTCGTCGAGGGTGGTCCGCAGCGCCTCGGTGACGTGGTAGTCCCAGCACTTGCCCACGATGCAGACGGTCGAGGTGTTGGCCTTGACCAGGTTCCGCAGCGTCTCGTCGTCGTCGACCTTGCCGAGGACCCGCCGGGTCGAGCCGAAGGCCACCAGCGTCGACGTCGAGAGCGTCAGCTCGGTCGGGGCCCGCTCGAAGAACTCGACGTCCTTGGGGTTGGCGCCGGGCCAGCCACCTTCGATGTAGTGCACGCCGAGGTGGTCGAGCTGCTCGGCGATGCGGAGCTTGTCGTCGACGGTGAGCGAGATGCCCTCGAGCTGGGCGCCGTCGCGCAGCGTCGTGTCGTACACGTCGACGGCCGCCGGTTGGCGCGGTCCGGGCGGTACCTGCGGTGCGAGTGCGCCGGTCGGCGCGGCGGCATCCTCGGATGGGGTGTCGGTGTGCTCACTCATGGACGTGCTCCACCCAGTCCTTGTAGCGGTCGACCTCGCCGCGGACCGCCTTCGCGTACTCGGCGGCGATGGCCGTGGTGATGGGCCCCGGGCACGGGATCGAGCGGTCGTCGACGGAGTTCACCGCCGAGACCTCGGCCGCGGTGCCACAGACGAACATCTCGTCGGCGATGTAGAGGTCGGTGCGGGCCAGGTGGTCGACGGTGACGTCGATGCCGAGGTCGTTGGCGATGGTGGTCACCGCGCTCTGGGTGATGCCCTCCAGGGCGCCCGCCGACGACGGCGGGGTGATCAGCCGGCCGCCGCGGGCGATGAAGATGTTCTCGCCCGTGCACTCGCTGACCCAGCCGTGGGGGCTGAGCATCACCGCCTCGTCGTAGCCGGCCTTGAGGGCCTCGACCTTGGCCAGTGACGAGTTGACGTAGTTGCCCGTGGTCTTCGACGCCGGCGGCATGGTGTTGTGGTCGTGGCGGGTCCACGACGACACCTTCATCCGCACGCCCTTCGTCACGGCGTCGTCGCCGAGGTAGGCACCCCACGGCCAGCAGGCGATGGCGACGTCGACCTCGCACGGCAGCGTGTTCAGCCCCATCTCGCCGTAGCCGTAGTAGGCGATCGGACGGATGTAGCACGACGGCAGCCCGTTCACCCGCACCGTCAGCTTGATCGCCTCGACCAGCTCGTCGACCGAGTACGGCAGCTCCATCATCAGCATCTGCGCCGAGTTGTGCAGCCGCTCGACGTGCTCGGTGAGGCGGAACACGGCCGGGCCGTCAGCCGTCTCGTAGGCGCGGATGCCCTCGAACACGCCCATCCCGTAGTGCAGCGAGTGGGTGAGGATGTGGATCTGGGCCTTGTCCCAGTCGACGAGCTCGCCGTTGAACCAGATCTTCTCGGTAGGCGTGATGGGCATCGGAGCGTTCCTTCGTGGGTCGGGCGGGGCTGGGTGCGGATCGGGTGGTGCGGTCGACAGCGATCAGCCGGCGGGGCGGTTCACACGCGCCCGGCGACCAGGTCGCCGATCTCGGAGGTCGAGCCGGTGAGCGACGACGGGTCCTCACAGGCCTTGCGGATGCGGACGGCGGCGTCGGCCTCGCCCAGGAAGTCCAGCATCATCGCCGCCGACAAGATGGCGGCGACCGGGTTGGCACGGCCCTGGCCGGCGATGTCGGGGGCCGAGCCGTGGACCGGCTCGAACATCGACGGACCGGTGCGGTCGGGGTTGAGGTTGCCCGACGCGGCGAACCCGATGCCCCCCGATACCGCACCGCCGAGGTCGGTGAGGATGTCGCCGAACAGGTTGTCGGTGACGATCACGTCGTAGCGCTGCGGCGACTCGACGAAGTAGATGCAGGCGGCGTCGACGTGGTTGTAGGCCGTGTCGACGTCGGGGTACTCGTCACCCACCTCGTCGAAGGTCCGCTGCCACAGGTCGCCGGCGAAGGTGAGGACGTTGGTCTTGTGCACGAGCGTGAGGTGCTTCTTCGGTCGGCTGCGGGCGAGCTCGAACGCGTAGCGGACGCAGCGCTCGACGCCGAACCGGGTGTTGACCGACCCCTGGGTGGCGACCTCGTGGGGCGTGCCCTTGCGCAGGAACCCGCCCTCGCCGGCGTAGGTCCCCTCGGTGTTCTCCCGGATCACCACGAACTCGTGCGAGCCGTCGGGGGCGACGAACGGCCGCTGGTTGACGTAGAGGTCGAGGTCGAAGCGCATCTTGAGCAGCAGGCCCCGCTCGATGACACCGGGGGGGACCTCGGGGGTCCCCACGGCGCCGACGAGCAGCGCGTCGAGCCCCCGCCACTCGTCGACGGTGGCGTCGGCGAGCACCACCCCGTCGCGCAGGTAGCGGGTGCCGCCGAGGTCGTAGTCGACGGTGTCGAGCGCGACACCGGTGGCCCGCACGACCTTCAGCGCCTCGGGGATCACCTCGTGGCCGATCCCGTCACCGGGGATGACTCCGATCCTGTGGCTCACGTCCTCACTCCGTCGTCTCATCGTCTCGTGGTGTCGTCGTCTGCGTCCGTGCGTCCCGGCGAAACCGTCCCGGAACATGAAAAACCGCCCACCTGGGTGGACGGCTGGGAGCGCACACCGGGACCGGCGTGCGCTAGGGAATCACGATGATGGCGGCGTGCAGGTGCGCAGACATCCCCGTCAGTGTGCTCGGAGGCGACGCGAACGTCAACCTCGATCGTCACCCACCGGACCGGGCTCGGGCCGGCCGCGGGCGCGACGGCCGGCAGTAGCATCGGAGGCGTGCCCGAGACCCACCACCTGTCACAGTCGGCCTACGACCGCCTCCACGAGGAGCTCGCGGAGCTGACCACCCACGGCCGCACCGACATCGCCCGCAAGATCCAAGCCGCCCGCGAGCTCGGCGACCTCTCCGAGAACGGCGACTACCACGCCGCCAAGGAGGAGCAGGGGAAGATGGAGGCCCGGATCCGGCACCTCGAGGCGCTGCTCGAGCACTCCGAGATCGTCGAGGCGGGTGGCACCGACCGGGTCAGCACCGGCTCGGTCGTGTCCATCTGCTACGAGGGCGACGACGAGACGGAGACCTACCTCATCGGGTCGATCGAGGAGAAGCGTCCCGGCGTCGACGTCATCTCCCCGGGATCGCCGCTGGGCCAGTCCCTGATGGGCGCCGCCATCGGCGACGTCGTCGAGTTCGAGGCGCCGGGCGGGACCCTGAAGGTCGAGGTCGTCGACATCGAGGCCTGACGCCGTCGTGGCCCGTCCCGGGCGACCGCAGGCCCGACCACGCCGCCCGATGCTGCGCCGGACGACACCATCGGGCGACGTGCCCGGCCTCGGCGTGCTGCCCGACGAGTCGGTCGCCGGTGGTGGGGGCGCCGCCGCTCCACCCGGTGCACCCGAGGGCGACCCGCAGGTGCTCGCCCCGCCGCGCGGCCTTCCCGCCGGCCGCGCCCTCGAGCTGGGCGGCCGTGGCTGCACGTGGGTGCACGAGCACCCGGGCCCGGCGCTCACGAGGGACGGGACGGGGGCGCAGACACCCGTCCCGGGGCCGATGGGCCCGCCGATGCGGCCCACGTCGGGCTGCCGCTGGTGCTGCTGCACGGCTGGACGGTCACCGGCGCCGTCAACTGGTACACCTCGTTCCCGCGCTCGGTCGGCACCATCGGGTGGTCAGCGTCGACCACCGGGGCCACGGCCGCGGCGTCCGCACCCGTCGACGGTTCCGACTCGAGGACTGCGCCGACGACGTCGTGGCCGTCGCCGACCGACTGGGCATCGACCGGTTCGTCCCCGTCGGCTACTCGATGGGCGGGCCGATCGCCCAGCTCGTGTGGCGTCGCCACCCCGGTCGCGTCGCCGGCCTGGTGCTGTGCGCCACGAGTCGCAGCTTCCGCGAACGTCCGGCCGAACGAGCGCTGTTCCCGCTGCTGGCCGGGCTCTCGATGGCCGCCCGCCTCGCCCCGGCCGGCGTGCGATCCCGGGTCGGCGACCGGATGGCGATCGAGCGCTTCGACGACTCGCCCGTGGGCCGATGGGCGACGGGCGAGGTGCGCCGCAACGACCCGCGGATGGTCGTCGAGGCGGGGCACGCCATCGGGCGGTTCTCCTCGACCGAGTGGATCGGCGACGTCGACGTCCCCACCGCCGTGCTCGTGACCGAGCACGACGCCGTCGTGCCGCCGCATCGACAGCGCACGCTCGCCGCCGCCATCCCCGGGGCCGACGTCTACCCGGTGCCGGGCGACCACGGCGTCTGCCTGCTCCAACCTCGGGTGTTCGTGCCCGTGCTGGCGGCCGCGTGCCGTGCCGTGTCCGACGAGGCGATCGCCCGCCGACGGCACCTGGACGGCTGACCCGGTCGCAGCACCGGTCCCTGCAGCCGAGGGCCGAGCCGGACGATCGCCGCCGCGCTCAGGGCACGGACGCCACCGGTCCGGCCGGAGCGATCGCCTGCACCTTGACGGCGCGGCCGAGGACGTCTTCGAGCAGTGCCTTGCGCTCGTCGAAGCTGAACAGCTCGAGCGACACGTCGACGCCGGGCCGGGTGCGGGCCGTCACCACCACCGGCTCTTCCGTGCCCACCGATCCCGCGCAGGTCACGGAGTCGACGAGCCCGGCATGGGTGCGGTCGAGGGCGATGGCCACCCGCAGGACGGCGGCCAGGGCCCGCACCGTGCGCTGATCGGCGGCCGCCAGCGCGGCGAACTCGGCGTGGGTGGGCTTCGGCGCGCTCTTGCGGTGGTAGCGGGCGACCAGCGCGATCAGCTCGATCTCGTGATCGGTGAACCCCAGGAGGTGATCGGAGTTCCGGATCACGTAGTAGCTGTGCTTGTGGTGGCTGCTGTGGGACACGAACACACCCACGTTGCACAGCAGCGCCGCGGCCTCGAGCAGTTCCCGGGCGTCGTCGCCGAGGCCGTGCAGCGGCCGGAGCCCGTCGAACAGCTCCAGGGCCAGGTGGGCGACCTGGCTGGAGTGGGTCGGATCCTCGTCCATCAGGTCGGCGAGGTGCAGGACCGACCGGCGGCGCAGGTCGTGGAGGTGGTGCATCGCCCCACCACGCTGACGCTCCAGGGCATCGAGCAGCACGCCCTCTCGCAGCGCGTAGTCGGAGACGACGATCGACTCGATCCCGAGCTGGCGCATCGTCTGGTCGAGGATGATGGCCCCGGCGACGATGATGTCGGCCCGTCGCTCGTCCATCCCAGGGATGCGGCGACGCTCCTCGGGCGAGGTCGCCTCGGCCAGCCGCCGCACCACCGCCTTGGTCTCGCGGCGGGTCATCTCGAAGCCGTTGAGGGTGCGGGGCGGGTCGGCCCCCGCCTCGCGCTCGGCGTGGACCAGGGTGGCCACCGCCTCGGCGGTGCCGCTGGATCCGACGGCGACGTCGAAGCCCACCGCCCGGACCTCGCGCACCACGGGCACGAGCATCGCCCGCACGAACCGCTTGCAGGCCGACACCGCCTTCGGCGAGGTCTTCCCGCCGGGGAAGAACCGGCGGGTCAGCCGCAGCGCACCGAGCTTGAGGCTCGCCGAGGTGAGGACCTCGCCCCGCTCCCCCACGAGGACCTCCGTCGACCCGCCGCCGATGTCGACCAGGACGAGACGCCGGTCGTAGACGGGCACGGCCTGCAGCACGCCGAGGTGGATCAGCCGGGCCTCCTCGGTGCCCGGCACGACCTCGACCCGAACGCCCGCCTCCCGCCGAGCCCGGTCGATGAAGTCGTGGCCGTTCTCGGCCTCACGCACCGCCGACGTCGCGACCGCGTGCACGGGCGCCCCGTGGATCTCGGCGATCTGGCGCATGCGGGCCAAGGTCGCCACACCGCGGTCGACGGCGTCGGGCGACAGCTGCTTCATGTCGCCGCCGGCGCCGGCGTCGGAGCCGAGCCGCACCATCTCCTTCTCGCGAGCGATCACCTCGAAGCGGTTCCCGCTGCCGACGCGGGCCACGACGAGGTGGAACGAGTTGGTGCCGATGTCGATGGCCGCCAAGGTGTCGGGCGGGGCCTCGTCCGTCGTCACGTCGGCGTCGCGGGCGGCCATGCGTGTCGCAGCCTACCGACGGTGGCGACGCGCTCAGGCGCGCAGCCCCGCAGCCCGCTCGATGCGTCGGGCCGCAGCCACGACCGCGCCGGAGTAGCGCCGCCCCGGTTGGCGGCTGGTGCGCTCGATCGGGCCGGACACGCTCACCGCGGCGACGACCTCGCCCTCGGGCCCGCTGATCGGCGCGCTCACCGAGGCCACGCCGGCCTCGCGCTCGCCCACCGACTGCACCCACGCCGGCGGGGCCGTGCCGGGTTCGGCCGAGAGCACGTGGCCCGCCGACCCCTTGTCCAGCGGGAGCGACGCACCCGTCCGCACGATCGTGCGCAGGCCGTGGGGTGACTCCAGCGCGGCGATGCACACGCGGCGATCCCCATCTCGCACGTACAGCTGGACCGACTCCCCGGTGGCGTCGCGCAGCTCGGCCAGGGCCGGCGCGGCCGCGTCGGCCAGCGGGATCGCCTCGGCCGCCGCCCGCCCCAGGGCCACCAGGCGCACGCCGAGGGCGAAGCGGCCGTCCTCGTCGCGCCGGACGAGCCCATGGTGCTCGAGCGCCACCGCCAGCCGGTGCGCCGTCGCCCGCGACAGACCCGTGGCCGTCACCAGCTCGCCGAGCGAACGGGGCCGCTGCTCGAGCGCAGCGAGGACCACGACGGACTTGTCGAGCACCCCGACACCACTTACACTCGGTTCCACGAGGCGAGAGTACCGTCTCACATAGCAAGATTCAAGCGACGGCACCACGAGGGCCCCCGGAGCAGCAGCGTCGGGCCCTCGATCCGGGACGCCGCCGACCAGCCCTCCCGCCCACCAGGAGCGAGGCACCATGGCCGAGCCGAAGACCCTCTCCGACAAGATCTGGGAGCAGCACGTCGTGCGCCGCGCCGACGGCGAGCCGGACCTGCTCTACATCGACCTGCACCTGGTGCACGAGGTGACCTCGCCCCAGGCCTTCGACGGCCTGCGGATGAGCGGCCGCACGGTGCGCCGGCCCGACCTCACGGTCGCCACCGAGGACCACAACGTCCCGACCACCGACATCGACCGGCCCATCGCCGACCCGATCTCGCGCCAGCAGGTCGAGGTCCTGCGGGCCAACTGCGCCGAGTTCGGGATCCTCGAGCACCCGATGGGATCGGCGGGCCAGGGCATCGTCCACGTCATCGGCCCCGAGCAGGGCCTGACCCAGCCGGGGATGACGGTGGTGTGCGGCGACTCCCACACCTCGACCCACGGCGCGTTCGGGGCCCTGGCCTTCGGCATCGGCACCAGCGAGGTCGAGCACGTCCTCGCCACCCAGACGCTCCCCCAGCACCGTCCCGGCACGATGAGCGTCACCGTCGACGGCGACCTGCCTGCCGGCGTCACGGCCAAGGACGTCATCCTGGCCGTCATCGGCCGCATCGGCACCGGCGGCGGCATCGGCTCGATCATCGAGTACCGGGGCTCGGCCATCCGCGCCCTGTCGATGGAGGGCCGCATGACCGTGTGCAACATGACGATCGAGGCCGGCGCCCGCGCCGGGCTCATCGCGCCCGATGAGACGACCTTCGCCTACCTCGAGGGGCGCCGCCACGCCCCCGCCGGCAAGGCGTGGGAGCAGGCCCTCGAGCACTGGCGGGCCCTGCCCACCGACGAGGGTGCCGTCTTCGACAAGGCCGTCGAGCTCGACGCCGCGGCGCTCGTCCCCCACGTGAGCTGGGGCACCAACCCCTCGCAGGTGGTCGAGATCACCGGCACCGTGCCCGACCCCGATGCCTACGCCGACGCCAACCAGCGCGACGCCGCGGCCCGGGCGCTCGAGTACATGGGCCTCACCGGCGGCACCCCGGTGCGCGACATCCCGGTGGACACCGTCTTCATCGGCTCGTGCACCAACAGCCGCATCGAGGACCTGCGGGCCGCCGCCGCCGTCGCGGAGGGCCGACGGGTCAAGGCGGGCCTGCGGGCCATGGTCGTGCCCGGCTCGTTCGCGGTGAAGGAGCAGGCCGAGGCCGAAGGCCTGCACGAGGTGTTCCGGGCCGCCGGCTTCGACTGGCGCGAGCCGGGCTGCTCGATGTGCCTGGCCATGAACCCCGACAAGCTCGCCCCCGGCGAGCGGTCGGCCTCCACCAGCAACCGCAACTTCGAGGGCCGCCAGGGCAAGGGTGGCCGCACCCACCTGGTCTCGCCCGCGGTGGCCGCCGCCACCGCCATCGCCGGCACCTTCGCCACCCCGTCCGACCTGGACTGACCACCACACGAACCACCACAACGAACCACCACGACGAAGCACATCCCGGCAGCCACGGCGGCCGTGGGCGCGAGCGAAGCGAGCGGGCCCCACGCTGCGGAGGAGAAGCGGGCCGGCGGGGTGCCCGCTTCGGGAAGACCACCACGAACCACCACGACGAAGCACATCCCGGCAGCCACGGCCGCCGTGGGCGCGAGCGAAGCGAGCGGGCCCCACGCTGCGGAGGAGAAGCGGGCCGGCGGGGTGCCCGCTTCGGGAAGAAGTGAGAGAACCATGGATCCCGTTCGTCAGATCACCGCCACGGCCGTCCCCCTCGACCGGTCCGACGTCGACACCGATCAGATCATCCCGAGCGACTGGCTGAAGAGGGTGGAGCGCACCGGCTTCGGCGCGGGGCTCTTCTCCGAGTGGCGAGAGGACCCGGAGTTCGTGCTCAACCTGCCGCAGTTCGAGGGCGCCGAGATCCTGGTGGCGGCCGAGAACTTCGGCACCGGCTCGTCGCGCGAGCACGCCGTGTGGGCGATCATGGACTACGGCTTCCGGGCCGTGATCTCGCCGCGCTTCGCCGACATCTTCCGCAACAACTGCACCAAGAACGGCCTCGTCCCCGTGCAGGTCGAGCCCGACGTCGCCCGGGCCCTGCTCGCCGGCGTCGAGGCCGACCCGACGGTCGAGATCACCGTCGACGTGCAGGCCCGCACGGTGTCGGCCCCGGCGCTCGGCGTGGAGACGACCTTCCCCCTCGACGACTCGACCCGGCACCGGTTCCTCGAGGGCCTCGACGACATCGGGCTGACGCTGCAGCAGGCCGATGCCATCGCCGAGTTCGAGGCGCACCGACCCGCCTGGCTGCCGTCGACGGCCGGCTGAACGAGCGCCGCGCCACGGCGGCGCGACCGAGCCTGGCCCGGGACGGGCCGGGCGGGAGCGGACCAGGGCTCAGGACACCAGACGGGCGAGCGCCACGCTGATCCCGATGGCGGTGAGCAGCACCGGCACCAGCCAGAACAGCAGCTGCTTGATGACCAGGTCGGGCAGGTCGGTCATCCGGGTGTCGAGGGCGGCCAGCCGCGCCTCGACCTTGCCCGCGCCCTCGGCGATCTCGGTGCGGACCTCGGCGATCTCGGTGCGGACCTCGGCGATCTCGGTGCGCAGGCGCGACTCCGTGTCGCGCAGGCGCAGGTCCAAGATCTCACGGGTGACGGTGTCACCGAGGTCGGTGGCGGGGAACTGGTCCATCAGGGCGGCGGCCTCGTCGGGCCCGAGCAGCTCCACGAAGCGCTCCTGGATCGAGGTGCGGTGTGGTTCGCGCAGTGCCATGGTCATCCTCCCGGGGTCCTACGAGTCGCCCCCGGGGAAGGTGTGCCGGCGGCACCGGGAGACCGGAGCGGAGCGTAGCCGTCGAGGGCCGCCATCGGAAGAGCCGCTCGAGCCGGCGGCGACGTCTCGCGCCCCCGGCGACGCGGCCCGCGGCGCGTAGGGGGCTCGTCAGCCCCGCACCGGTCCGAGCACACGGTCGGTGTAGGTGTTGGCGAAGCGGCCCTCGGGGTCGAGCCGGGCCCGCACCGCCTGGAACTCGTCCCAACGGGGGTAGGCCGGCGCCAGGTCGGCGGCGGTGCGCGTGTGCAGCTTGCCCCAGTGGGGCCGCCCGCCGAGGTCGACCATGGCCGCCTCCACGGCCGCGAAGTACTCCCGATACGGGGTGCGCCGGTACACGTGGACGGCGATGTACGCGGTGTCACGCCCGGACGCCGTGGACAGCGGGATGTCGTCGGCCGCGGTCGTGCGGACCTCCACCGGGAAGCCGATGTAGCGGTCGCCGGCGTCGACGATCGCCCGCACCCGCTGCACCGCCTCGACCAGCGCCTCGCGCGGCACCCCGTACTCCATCTCGTAGAAGGGCACGAGCCGAGGGCTGGCGAAGACCAGGTCGGAGCGATCCGTGTACTCCACCCGGCCCTTCGACGGCAGCCGCCGGGCCACGCGCGGGATCCAGTCGTTGCGGAACCGTCCGGCCTCGAGCATCAGGCGGAAGCCCCAGTTGTCGAGCACGACGTCCTCGTAGAACGTCCGCCATGCCGGGCGAGGCGACGGCGGCTGTGCGGTGCGGTGGTTGCGCTTGATCAGGGCCCATCGCGTGTTCGGCACCCAGAAGAGCTCGAAGTGGTCGTTGGCGGCGACCAGCTCGTCGATCGCTTCGAGCACCTCGTCGACGAGCATCGGCTCCTCGATGGCGTGGAGTCGGAACGCGGGCACGCACTGCAGCGTCACCGTCGACACCAGGCCGAGCGCGCCGATGCCGACGCGTGCCGACGCGAACACCTCCGGCTCGACCTCTGCCGAGCACTCCACCACGTCCCCGGTACCGTCGATCAGCCGCATCCCCACGATGGCCGCGGACAGGTTCCGAAAGCGCGCCCCCGTCCCGTGGGTGGCGGTCTGGGTGGCACCCGCGATCGACTGGTAGGCGATGTCGCCGAGGTTCTCCAGCGCGAGCTCGTGCCGGGCCAGCACCTCGTTGAGCCGCCACAGGGGGATGCCCGCCTGCACGCACACCTGCCGGACGCCTCGGTCGACCCACAGCACCTCGTCGTAGCGGTCGAGGTCGACGAGCACCCCGTCGGTGCACGCCACTGCGGTGAACGAGTGGCCGGCACCCACCGCCTTGACCCGGCGCTGCTCCTCGGCGGCCCGGGCCACGAGCTCGCGCAGCGAGCCCTCGCTCGACGGGCGGACGACCTCAGCGGGGCGGCACGCCTGGTTGCCCGCCCAGTTGGTCCAGGTCCCACGCCGCAGCCGATGCACGGCGGGACCCTACTGGCGAGACACCTGCGTCGACGCCCGGCGTCGCCCGGGACCTCGGCCTAGGGTGCGCCCATGACCGAGGTGACCTCCGTGCAGTGCCCCTTCTGCGGCGCACCGGTCCGAGAGCTGCGCGACGGCGCCTGCCCGTTCTGCGGGACGATGATCGTGATCGCCGGGGCCGGCCCGACCGCCCCGCCGACGGTGCCGGGCATCCCGCCCACCGCGCCCGGTGCCGGTGGTCCTCCCGGGAGCTTCGCCGTGGTGCTCACGGCGACGGGACGCAAGAAGATCAACGTGATCAAGACCATCCGCGAGGCGACCGGGCTCGGCCTGAAGGAGGCGAAGGACCTCGCCGACGGCGCCGACCACGGCGCGGTCACGATCGTCGCCGGCCTCGGCGCCGGGGACGCCTCGGCGCTCGTCGACCGCCTCGCCCGCGACGGCGCCACCGCCCACGTCGCCCCCGGCTGACCTCGACGACCCGCCTGGCGCCCCGGGCGCGAGACGGCCCCGGCACGAGCCGGGGCCGTCACAGGAAGCCGGGAGGCCCGAGCGTCAGCGGGTCTTGAGGGCCTCGATCAGGGCGGGGAGCACCTTGTGCACGTCGCCCACGATGCCGAGGTCGCTGACCGAGAAGATCGGCGCCTCGGCGTCCTTGTTGATGGCGATGATGTTCTTCGAGCCCTTCATGCCCACCATGTGCTGGGTCGCGCCCGAGATCCCGGCGGCGATGTAGACCGTCGGCTTCACCACCTTGCCGGTCTGACCGACCTGGTAGCTGTAGGGCACCCAGCCGGCGTCGACGATGGCCCGGGAGGCGCCGGGGGCGGCGCCGAGCAGCTTGGCCAGCTCCTCGACCATCCCGTACTTCTCGGCCTCGCCGAGGCCGCGGCCGCCGGACACGACGATGTCGGCCTCGTCCAGGCTCGGGCCTTCGCGCTCCTCGACGTGGCGCTCGGTGACCGTCGCGGTCGTGCCGGCGTCGGGCACGGCGAGCGCCTCGACGGCCGCGGCGCCACCGCCGCTCGGCTCGGCGGCGAACGACTTCGGTCGGATGAGGACCAGGTGCGGGCCGGGGCCGGTGAACTTGGTCTTCACGTTGGTGGTGCCACCGAACACCGGCTCCGTGCACACCAGGGCATCGCCGTCGGCCTCGACGTCGACGTTGTTGGTGATGACGGTGCGGTCGAGCTTGGCCGACAGGCGGCCGGCCACATCGCGGCCCTCGTAGGAGGTGGCGAACAGGATGGCGGCCGGGGCGTCGCCGCCCTCGACGGCGGCGGCGATGGCGCCGGCCACGGGCTTGCCCGCCAGCTTGCCGCCGAGGTCGCCGGTGGCGAGCACCTTGGTGGCGCCGTGGGCGCCGAGCTCGCCGGCGACGGCGTCGGCATCACCACCGGCGTACACGGCCTCGACCGTGTCGGCGAGGTCACGCGCCTTGGTCAGCAGCTCGAGGGTGGTCGTGCTCACCTTGCCGTCGGAGGCCTCGGCGAACACCCAGATCTTGGAAAGTGCCATGGTCGTGTGCTCCTTCGGCCTCAGATGACCTTGAGGTTGTCGAGATAGGCGACGATCTTCTCGGCGCCGGTCCCGTCGTCCTCGACGATCTCGCCGGCCTCGCGGGTGGGGGCGTCCTCGATGGCGACGATCTCCTGGCCGCCGCCGGACCAGCCGACGCTGCCTGCGTCGATGCCGAGGTCGGCGCAGGTGACCTCGTCGACGGGCTTGGACTTGGCGGCCATGATCCCCTTGAAGCTCGGATAGCGGGGCTCGACCACACCGGCGGTCACCGACACCACTGCGGGCAGCGGGCACTCGACGTCGTCGTAGCCCGCCTCGGTCTGGCGCTCGACCTTGGCCGTGCTGCCGTCGATCTCGATGCTCTTGGCGAACGTGCACGACGGCAGGTCGAGCAGCTCGGCGAGCTGCTCGGGCACGGTGCCCGTGTAGCCGTCGCTCGACTCGGTGGCGGTCAGCACCAGGTCGGCGCCCTCGACGCGCTTGATCGCCGCGGCGAGGATCTTCGCCGTGCCGAGCGCGTCGGTGCCGGCCAGGGCCGGGTCGCTCACGAGGACGGCCTTGGCGGCACCCATGGCCAGCGCGGTGCGCAGGCCGGAGGTCTCGCTGTTGGGGGCCATCGACACGAGGGTGACCTCGCCGCCGCCGGCCGCGTCCGCCAGCTGCAGGGCCATCTCGACGCCGTACGAGTCGGACTCATCGAGGATGAGCTTCCCGTCCCGCTTGAGCGTCTTGGTGTTGGGATCCAACGCCCCGGGCTCGGCCGGGTCCGGGATCTGCTTCACGCAGACGACGATGTTCATGCGGGGGATTCTGTTCGGCCGCCCGACCATCGGCCAAATCGGTCACACGCCGGGCCCGACCGGTGACCGCCGCCCGTCAGGAGGCCCGGCCCGCGCCCCGACCCGCGGGGACCCCGGCACCGTCGTCGCGGGGCAGCTTGTGGCGCGCCGCCCGCTCGGCGTCGACGGCCTGGAGGTGGCCGACGAGCCGCGTCCACGTCTCGTCGTCGGGGCGCTCGACGCCGTAGGCCGCCAGCGTCACGTCGGGCAGGTCGGCGGTGTACTCGTGGCCGGTGGCGCGGAAGACCCCGGGAACCGGCCGGGTGGCGTTGACGGCGTCGACGATCACCTGGACCGCGGTGACGAACGGCAGCCACGTCATGTCGGCGGGCACCCCCCACGGCCGCCGGTCACCGGCAGCGAGCAGCCACGGCGGCGTCCGCACCAGCAGCCCGGCGCTCAGGTAGCAGACCGGATCGTTGCCGTGGTCGAGGATCACCGCCCGGAGCCGGGCCAGCTCGTCGGCCGATCGCTCGAGCAGCGCCGCAGGCCGGTCGACCTGCACGACCGAGCCGGTGGGCACGGGCACCGTGCGGTCGACGAGGACCTCCCGACGCCAGCCCGAGTAGTACGGGGTGCCGGCCCACAGCGCCCGCGCCACGCCCAGCTCGTCGAGGCCGTCGACACCGGTGCCCATGAAGGTGTCCTGTCCGGACCAGGCGCCGAGGCTCTCGCCGTAGCAGACCACCGTCGGGCGCTGCTCGGGCGGTCGGCCGGCGAGCTCGTCACGGATGGCCTCGAGCAGCGCCCTCTGGACCCGTCCACCCCGGGGGACCCGTTGCAGGGTGAGGAAGGAGGGCAGCCGGCCGTACTGGACGGCGACGGCGGCGGTGTCGCCGCCGAGGACGTGGTCGAGCACCTCGAGCGGGAGCGTGTTCACGTACCCGTTGCCGGCCGGGCAGCCCACGACGAGCAGGCGTCGGTCGAAGGCGCCGGTTCGTCGAAGCTCCTCCACGGCCAGCGCCACCCGCTCGTCGTCGGTGCGAGCGGCCGCGTAGCCGACGAAGACCCGGATGGGCTCGGCGACGGCCGGCCGCTCCATCACCCGCTCGATGTCGTCGACGGTGGGGACGTTGAGCACGAACCGCCGGCCTTCCCGGCCGAGGCGGGCGAAGGCGATCGGGCTGCCGTCGCCCGACGACCGCAGCGGCGAGGTGGGGGCCCGGTCGAACCCGGTGTCGACGACGCGGTCGTACAGGCGCAGCCCCCGCACGGCGGTGTCGGCCAGCGCCTTGCCGGTGCCGTACCAGACACCGGCGGCCAGCGCCCGCCCGGCCCAGCGGCTGGGCGCCGGCGGCAGACCGAGGCGGCGCTCGAGGGTCCGGCCGATGGCGCCGGCGCTGCGGCGGAACCCTCGCCCAGGGTGACGAGCAGGGCACCGACGGCCACGCTCTGGGTGACCGCGGGCAGGGGCTTCGGTGGCGGCGGGTCGTACTCGGTGTGGGCGATGCGCTGGGCCTTCACGCCCCGCACCACGTCCCGCAGGCTGGTGCCCATGGCGGCGACCGTCAGCCCGGCACCGGCGAGACGGCGGCGGTGCTCGGGGACGAGGCGCACGGCGATGCCGAAGGAGGCGGCGGTCGCCCCCGCCGCCAGCACGCTGCCGACGGTGCGCACCGCCGGCCGCCAGGCTGCCTCGTCCTCGGCCTCGGGCACCGCTCGTGACGCGGCGAAGCCGACGCCGGCCGCACCGACGAACACGGCGAGGTCGCCGAAGGGCGAGCCGGTGCGGCTGAGCAGACCGTAGGTCGCGCCGCCGAGGGCGAAGCCGAGCGAGCCGGTCACACCGGCGATCAGCGCCTGGTGCGCGGTGGCCCTCGGCATCAGCGACGGCCGGAAGGATCGGCCGGCCAGGGCGGCCCCGAGGACCAGGCCGGACCAGACGTCGGGCCGGTGCAACCACTCGTCGCTGGCGGCGGGCCCGGGGCCGGACGAGGGACTCGGCATGGCCGCAGAGCCTACGGGAGGCGCTCGGCAGCGTCCCGCACCGGCGAAGCGCCCGCCGGGACCTCCGCGGCGGCGTCGCCGGGCACCGGCGCGGCGCGCGCGACCAGTCGGGCCGCCAGGAGCCCGGCGGCGTTGGTCAGGGCGTGCGACACGATCGGCGCCAGGCGGCTGCCGGTGCGGTCACGGAGCCGACCGAGCACGAGGCCGGCGACCGTGGTGGCCGCCACCGTCGGGGCCACCGATGCCAGCAACGGCACCCTGCGGGCCACGGGGTTGTGCTCGCGGTCCTCGAGCGCGGGCAGCACGTGCCACAGGCCGAACACGGCGGCGACCACCGCCTCGGCGGCTCGGGGCGGGAGCTCGCGCCGGGCGAGGCCGAGCAGCGTGCCACGGAACACGGCCTCCTCGTAGACGGCGGTGCCGACCGGGATGTCGAGCAGGAGGCGCCGAGCGAGCGACGATCCGCCGCCGGCGGCGGCCCGCGGGTCGTCGAAGGCCCGGCGGGTGGCAGGCAGCGCCGCCGCCACGGCGACGGCGGCCGCCGAGACCACGCCGGAGGCCAGGCCCGCGCGCAGCCCGTCACGGGCCCGGGCCGGGTCCAGCCCGAGGTCGGCGGCGTCGAGTCCGAGCAGCCCACCGGCGCCGAGGGCCGCGGCACCTGCGGTCGCGTGGGTCAGGGGATGCCACGCCTCGGGCACGGCCCGGTGGTCGACGACGTGGAAGGCCACCACGGCCGCGACCAGCGCCGTCTCCCCCGTCACCCGCCGCACCGCCGTCGGCTCGCCCACCGCGGAGGTGTACCACGAGCGACCGCCCGGACCCGCCTCCAACCCGCGTCGCGAGCAGGCCGCCGCCGACACCCGCGCCGCACCGCGCTCGTCGTCGGCGCGCCACCCGACGAGGGAGCGGCGACGCGCTGCTACGGTCCGGCGGCGGTGCGCCTCCTGCTGATCGTCAACGCGTCCGCCAGCTCGGTGACGGCCCGGGGCCGGGTGGTGATCGAGAAGGCGCTGTCCGCCGACCACGACGTCGCCACCGTGCACACCTCGCGCCGGGGGCACGCGACGCGGCTGGCGCAGGCGGCGTCGACCGACGGCACCGAGGTGGTCGTCGTGCTCGGCGGCGACGGAACCCTCAACGAGGCGGCGAACGGCCTGGCCGGCTCCGAGACCGCGCTGGCGGCGCTCCCCGGTGGATCGACCAACGTCTTCGCCCGCACCATCGGACTGCCCGACGACCCGATCGAGGCCACCGGCGCCCTGCTCGACGCCCTCGGCCGCGGCTCCATCCGACGCGTCGGCCTCGGGCGGGTCAACGACCGCTGGTTCCTCTTCCACGTCGGCATGGGCTTCGACGCTGCGGTGGTCGAGCAGGTCGAGCGGCGGGCGGCGATCAAACGGTGGGCGAGCCACCCGCTGTTCGTGTACTCGGCGTTCGAGACGGCCCTGCGCCACTACGACCGCAGCCGTCCGCGCATGGCCGTGCACCACGACGACGGCACGATGGTCGACGACGTCTACGACGGGATCTGCTGCAACACCAACCCCTACACCTACCTCGGGGCGCTCCCCATCAACATCGCCGCCGACGCCCACCTCGACAACCAGCTCACGATGGTCTCGGTGCGCACCCTGCGGATCCCGACGGTGCTCGCCCTGCTCGGGTCGGCGGTGGCCACCAACGGCCACCGGGTCCGCCACAGCCACCACGTCGACTACCGCCCCGACGTCCCGACGGTGACCGTGACCGGCTACGGCCCGTTCCCCTACCAGGTGGACGGCGACTACCTGGGCGAGGTGGAGACGCTCGAGCTGCGTCACGAGCGGGACGTCTTGTCGGTCGTCTTCCCCTGAGGACGGGCGACGCGCGCCACCGGATCCCGGCGCGGCTACGGCCCCGACCCGAGCGCGGCGAGGGCCACGTCCGGCACGTTGGTGATGACGGCGTCGACCCCGATGGCCGCCAGCTCGCGCATCCGGTCGGGGTCGTCGACGGTCCAGACGTTCACCGCCAGGCCCGCGTCGTGGGCCCTCCCCACCACCTCGGCGTCGACCATGTGCTCCCACGGGTGCAGGGCGGTGTGGCCACCGGCGACGGCCTGGGCGACGACGTCGGCAGGGTGGCGGAGATCGAACACCAGCAGGCCGGTGGCCACCGCGGGCGCCACGGCTCGGAAGCGGTCGAGCACCGCGGGGTCGAAGGAGGAGACGAGGAAGCGATCGGCCGGCCCGGCCGCCGCCAGCACCGCCGCGACGTCGTCGGCCACGCGGTGGGAGGGGTCGTAGCCCGGCTCGTCGTGGCCGTGCTTGATCTCGACGTTGACCCACAGGGGTTCGCTGGCAGCAAGCGCGGTGGCCAGGTCGGGCACCTCCTCGGGCAGCTCGGGACCGCTCAGCGCGGCGAGGGCGACCCCGCTCGCGGCGAGGACGGGGTCGTGGTGCACGGCCAGGGTCCCGTCGGCACAGCGCCGCACGTCGAGCTCGACCCCGTCGGCGCCCAGCGTGACCGCCCCGCGGAAGGCGGCCACGGTGTTCTCGGCGAATGCGCTGGAGGCGCCCCGATGTGCGACCACCTGGGGTCGCGCGATCTCACCCACAGTGGCCACCTGTCGCTCGGACCGATATGTGCCCCGAGTCACAAAAAACCCGGAGAAGGACCCCTTGCGGACCATATTGGAACGCATTACGGTGGCCAGGTCCCAGCCACACGCCGTTCACCTGAGCAGGGCGGTGGCATGTGAACCGCTTCACGACTGCTTGCCCTGGTTCACCCGACACCGGCCCCTCGGTGGCGGCGCGCCAGCCAGGCAACGTGGCCCGATCTGTGGAGGCATCGTGGCCCTCACCTCGTCCCGCTCGCTGACCCTCTCCGCCCAGCCCGACGAGTGGCGCTCGCTGGCGGCGTGCCGCGACACGGATCCCGATCTCTTCTTCCCGGTCGGCACCACCGGGCCGGCCATCGAGCAGATCGCCAACGCCAAGGCCGTGTGTGCGACGTGCGAGGTCAAGCAGGCCTGCCTCGACTTCGCCCTCACCACCAACCAGGACTCCGGCGTGTGGGGCGGCACCTCCGAGGAGGAGCGCCGCAAGATCCGCCGCCGATGGGTGGCCGCCAAGCGCCGCAGCGCCTGAGCACCCCCGCCCTCCGATCACCGCACGGCCTCCCCCTGGGGAGGCCGTGGCGCGTCCGGACCGGCAGGCACCGCCCGTCACCGCCTCACCCCGCCTCGGGGACCCGGATCGGCAGGTGCAACGCCACCACCGTGCCGGGCCGATCGCCGCCACCGGTGCCGGTTCGCATCTCGATGGTGCCGTCGAGCTCGGTCGTGACCAGGGTGCGCACGATCGACAGGCCGAGGCCGGTCGTCGCCTCCGACGAGAAGCCCTCGGGCAGGCCGGCGCCGTCGTCGACGACGAGCACGTCGAGCGCCTCGCCGTCGTTGGCCAGCTCGAGGCGGACGTGGCCGGCGTCGCTGTCGAGGCCCGGGGGGTAGGCGTGGTCGACGACGTTCTGCAACAGCTCGGTGAGGACCACGGCCAGGGAGGTGGCCATGGCCGCGGGGAGCTCCCCGGCCTCGCCGACGATGGTCATGTGCACCGGGTGCTCGGGCGAGACGAGGCCCTCCTCGACCATGCGCACCAGCGGTCGGACGATGTCGGTGAACGACACGTCCTCGCCGGCGCCGTGGGCGAGGGTCTCGTGGACGATGGCGATCGACCGGATGCGTCGCACCGACTCCTCGAGGGCCGCCTTCGCCTCCGGTGACGACAGCCGCCGGGCCTGCAACCGCAGCAGCGACGAGATCGTCTGGAGGTTGTTCTTCACCCGATGGTGGATCTCACGGATGGTGGCGTCCTTGGAGAGCAGCAGGCGGTCGCGCCGTCGCAGCTCGGAGATGTCGCGCAGCAGCAGCACGGCGCCGGTGACGCGCCCCTGATCGAGCAGGGGGATGCAGCGCAGCACCACCGTGACCTCGTGGCCCAGCTCGATCTCCTCGGTGGCGGGGATGGCGCGCGTGAAGGCGGTGCGCACCGCCGTCTCCTGCAGCCCGAGGTCGATGAGGCGCATGCCCTCGGTGTTGGCGTGCACACCGAGGCGGTGCAGGGCGGACACCGCGTTGGGTGAGGCGTACTCGACGCGGGCGGTGCCGTCGAGCACGAGGACCCCGTCACCGACCCGGGGAAGCTGGTCGGTCCAGCCCTCCTCGTGGGAGAAGGGGAACTCGCCCGAGGTCAGCATGCGGGCGAACCGGTGGAACACCTCGACGTAGACCTTCTCCAGCTCTCCGGGCTGGCGGCCCACCGACGATGCCGACTCGCGGCTCAGCACGGCCACGGTCTCGCTCCCGAGCCGCACCGGGATGCACAGCTCCCGGATGAGCTCCCGCCGGGCCTCGTTGGGCACCTCGCCGTCGATGATCTCGCCGAGGCTGAACGTGCGGGCGACGAGCGGACGCTCGTGGTCGGTGACCAGCCGACCCACGTAGTCGTTGCGGTACACGGTCTGACCGGTGGTGGGGCGGACCTGGCCGAGCACCAGGAACTGCTCGGCTCCCTCTCCGGCCGTCGGGTGGCCGACCTGGGCGAACAGCAGCAGGTCCGAGAAGCTGAGGTCGGCCAGCAGCCCCCACGACCCGACGAGGCGCTCCAGGTGGTCGACGGCGGGCTCGTGGAGCTGGGTGTGCCGTCGGGTGAGCTCGGCGAGGCGGGGCATGCCGGTCAGTCTGCCGCGACGGTCGGTCGGTGCGGGTCAGCTCCGGCCGACGCCGCCGATCGGCACCCGTCGGGAGCCGGATGGGCGCAGCTCAGGTCCAGATCTGGCGGCCCAGGCGGAGCAGGCCGCCGAGGTCGTAGACATCGGAGTCGAGGAAGGGAGCCGTGCACACGAGCTCGGGGGCCCGGCCCAGCTCGGCGCGCTGCTCGGCCTCACGAGTGGCCACGACGCGGTAGTTCAAGAAGCTCTCGCCGATCTCGCGCAGCACCCGGGCGACCGTGTCGGGCTCGCCGATGCCGGCGGGCAGCTGGGCCGCGATCTTCTCGGCATCACGGGACAGCACGTGGGCGGAGTGGGTGGCTTCCGGGTCGATGAGATACGCGGGCAGCACCTTGTTGAGCACGACCGCACCGAGCGGGAAGCCCCGATCTTCGAGCGCCTCGATGAAGAACTCCGCCTCCCGCACCGGAGCCGCCTCGAGGGTGGAGACCACCACGAACGTGGTGCGACGGTCCGACAGCGTGCGGGTGACGGCCTTGGCCCGCTCGACGAAGCCCTCGTACATCGTCTGGAAGAGGATGAAGAACTCGGCGATGTCCTGGAGGAACTGCGAGCCCAGGATCCGGTCGGCGATCGAGTAGAAGGGCTTCGACGCCGCGGTGAGCACCCGGGACCGATACGGCGCGATGAGCCACCGCAGCAGCCGGCTGGAGAAGAAGTCGGCCATCCGCTCGGGCGCCTCGAGGAAGTCGATGGCGTTCCGGGTGGGTGGCGTGTCGACGATGATCAGGTCGTAGCGGCCCGAGCTGTGGATCTCGTAGAGCCGCTCCATGGCGATGTAGTCGTGGCTCTGGACGAACTTCGCCGTGATGTTCTGGTAGAGGGGGTTGGCGAGGATGGCGTCCCGGGTCTGCGGGTCGGGCGCATGCGTGCGCACCAGACCGTCCCAGGACTCCTTGGTGTCGAGCATGGCCGCCCACAGCTGACCGCGGGGCTCGACGCCCGCCGCCTCGAACAGCTCGTCGGGGACGCGGGTCTCGACGTTGCCGAAGCGCTCGAGGCCCAGGGCGTTGGCCAGGCGCTTGGCCGGGTCGACGGTGAGCACCAGCACCTTGCCACCGATGTGGGCGGCGGCCATGGCGGCCGACGACGCCGCCGTGGTGGTCTTGCCGACGCCGCCCGAGCCGCAGAAGATCACGATCTCCTTGGCCGACAGCAGCTGCTCGAGCGTCCTCGCCTTGTCGGCGTCGTCGTCGCGGTGCCGGCGGGCCATCGTCAGTACCCCAGCTCCGCGCCGAGCGCCTCGGCCACCGCGTGGGTGGCCCGCACGCCGTGCTCACGGGTGAACAGGTACGGCACGTACAGCATCGGCACGTCACGCGACAGCTCGCGGCGCAGGCGGGTGAGGTGCTCGGCGCGGGTGCGCCGGAGCGTGACCGCCAGCTCGGCGGCGTCGAGCACCGGCTCGACCACGGCCCCCGTCGCCCGGGCCAGCTCCTCGACGTGCGCGGGCTCGCGGAGGCGGCCGAAGATCTCCTCCTCGCCCCGGCCGAACAGCTCGGGCAGGACCTTGTTGACCACCACGGCGGCGAGGTCGACGTCGGTCTCGGCGTCGATGCGCTCGGCGAGCTCGAGCGTCTCGGTGACGGGCATCTCCTCGGGGGCGGCCACGATCACCGCACCGGTGACGGCAGGGTCGGCGAGCAGCTCGACCATCCACGCCGTCTGGTCGCGCACCATGCCCACCTGGACGAGCTCGTTGATGGCCTGGGGCGCGGCCAGCTGGGCCACGACGTGACCCGAGGCAGGCGCGTCGACGACGACGAGGTCGTAGCTGCGCTCGCGGACCTCATAGGCGAGCATGCCGACGGTGAGGATCTCCTTGACCCCGGGGGCGGCGGTGGCCACGAAGTCGAAGCTCTTGGCCAGCGGGCCGACGCGGGCGATGAGCGGCACCTTGAGCTGCAGGGAGAGGTACTCCTTCAGCGACTCCTCGGTGTTCATCGACATGGCGAACAGCCCCGGCGCCAGCTCCTGGGGCTTGAACCGGTTGGGGCGCGCCTCGAAGAAGTCGGCCAGGTTGCCCTTGGCGTCGACCTCGCACACCAGGGTCCGCTTGCCGTGCTGGGCCGCGAGCAGACCCAGGGCCGCCGACACGCTGGTCTTGCCGACACCGCCCTTGCCCGTGACGAACAGGAGGCGCCGGTCGAGCAGGTCGACGGCGGTGGCGGTGGTGGTCACGGCGTTCCAGGCGGTGCCGAGGAGGCGGGTCGGCGACTCAGGAGCCGAACCCGATGCGGCGCTCGGCGTCGGGTCGGCCGAACTCGACCCAGGCCACCCGCTCGGACGGGATGCCGACCTCGCGGCCGTTCTTGTCGGTGAGCCAGAGGACCTTGTCGTCGTCGGCGAGCGCCTCGTCGACGGCGGACTTCACCGCAGCCTTGTCGGTGCCGTCGGGCAGCTCGATCTCGATCTCCTTCATGGTGTGCAGCACACCGATCCGAACGTCCACGCGATCCTCCCGGGCTCCCGGCGACCCACTGCCACCGGTGCTCCCGACATCGTAGGCGGGGGGTGGCGCGATCACGCCAGCGTGGGGCCCGACCCCGCTGTGGGGCTTCCGGGCACCGGTCCGCAGCGGCTCACCCCCAGGGCACGAACACCAGTGAACCGTTGTGGCCGCCCAGGCCGAACGAGTTCGAGACCGTGGGCCCGGGTGTCCAAGGCCGGGCACCACCGATGACGAGGTCGAGGTCGATGGTGGGATCCGGCTCGAAGTCGATGCCGGTCGGTGGCAGCACGCCCCGCTGCATCGAGAGCACGACCGAGGCGGCCTCGAACGCCCCGGAGGCGCCGGCGGTGTGGCCGGTGACCCGCTTGATCGATGTCACCGACGGGCCAGGTCGACCGAACACCTCCACGACGGCATCGGCTTCGACGCGGTCGTTGACCGGTGTGCCGGTGCCGTGGGCGTTCACGTGCACGACGTCACCCGGCTCGAGCCCGGCCGAGGACAGGGCGCCGCGCATGCACTCGACAGCGCCCTCTCCCGAGGGCTTCACCATGTGGCCGGCGTCGTTGGTGTTGGCCCAACCGGCCAGCTCGGCGAGCGGTCGGGCACCTCGTGCATCCGCGTGGTCGGCAGACTCGAGCACGAGCACGGCGGCACCCTCGGCGAACACGAACCCATTGCGGCGCCGGTCGAACGGGCGGGACCAGCAAATGCGCGGGCCAGCACGTGCGGGTTGTCGTAGGACGCCACCATCGCCGGCGTCATGGCGCCCTGGGCCGCCGCCCGCCAGCACCACGTCGCAGCGACCGGAGGTGATGAGGTCGGCGGCGTCGCCGATGGCGAAGGCGCCCCGGCACAGGCACCCACCACCGCCTTGGCCGGTCCCCGGATCCCGTAGCGCAGGCACAGCGCCGAGGCCGGCGCGTTCTCACAGGCCAGGGCGCCGAGGAACGGGAAGACCTCGGCGGCGCCCTCCTCGTCGTGGACGCGCGCCTGCTCCTCGACCGTCTCCAGCGCGCCGTACACCGTCGAGAGCACCACGCCGGTGCGGACGGGGTCGAACACCGGGCGCCCCGCCTGGATCACGGCCTCGTCGGCGGCGACCACGGCGTGGCGGGTGAACGGGGCCGACCGCCGCTGCTCCTTGAAGGTCAGCCAGGGCCGGTAGTCGAACCCTTCGATCGACTGGCGCACTGTTCGGTCGACGGGAGCCACGATCGCCTCCCAGAAGGCGTCGACGCCCCGCCCGTCGGGCGACAGCGTCCCGAGGCCGGTGACCACCACCCGAGTGCGCACACCCCGACACTACCGATGTCGGCACCTATGCCCTCGGCGCCACCCGCGCCACCCGCGCCACCCGCGCCACCCGCGCCACCCACGCCGGCGAGCTGCGCGCCCCCTCATGCGATTCAACAGCGTCGAGTACTTCGTCTTCCTCGCCGTGTTCGTGGCGCTGTTCTGGGCCCTCGCCCCACGGCGCCGGCCCGTCGTCGTCCTCGTCGGCTCGCTCGCCTTCTACGGCTTCCGAGACTGGCGCTACGTCGGACTGCTCGTGGCCTCGATCGCCTTCACGTACGCCGTGGGGCTCGCGCTCCCGCGACTGGCAGGCACACGACGTCGCGTGCTCCTCGCGGTCGCCGTCGCCGCGTCGGCGTCGGTGCTGTTCTTCTTCAAGGTGATCGACGCCCCGACGGTGGGCGGCGCAGCCGCGCTCTTCGCGCCGATCGGCTTCACCTTCTACACGTTCCAGGGGATCTCCTACGTCGTAGACGTCCACCGTGGCGACATCGAGCCCGAGCGTGACCTCGTGCTGTACGGCGCGTACATGTCCTTCTTCCCACACCTGCTCGCCGGCCCGATCGTGCGGGCACGCCGCCTGATCCCCCAGCTGCGCGACGGCCGTCGCCGGCCCAACAGGTCCAGGTCAACGAGGGCCTCGTGCTGCTGTTCACCGGGCTGTTCAAGAAGGTCGCCGTCGCCGACCTCCTGCTGGAGACGACGACGGGGTACCTGCCGCAGGTCGCGGCCGAGCAGACACGCCTGGGGATCGGCGCCATCGTGCCCATGCTGTTCGTCGGCATCGTCGGGACGTGCTTCGACATCGCCGGCTACATCGACATGGCACGGGGCTCGGCGAAGCTCCTCGGCGTCGAGATGCCGGCCAACTTCACCAGCCGCTCACCCGCTCCCGGAACTTCACCGACTTCTGGCGCCGGTGGCAGATCACCCTCATGGGGTGGCTGCGGGACTACGTCTTCCAGCCACTGCGCGGCTCGACCCGTTCGAACGCCCGCATGGTGTTCGCGCTGTTCCTCACGTTCATGGTGGCCGGCATCTGGCACGGGCTGAGCGTGGGCTGGATCGCCTTCGGAGCGGGGCTGAGCGGCATCCTCATCACCGAGCGCCTGGTCAACCAGCGGCGCGGCCGGCACGTCTGCGACGGCCTGGCACCGCCCCGGCGCCCCCGGACCACGGCCGCGCTGTCACGGGTCTACGTCCTCGCCTGCCTCATGGTGACCGGCCTGCTCCCGAGCCTCGGCAACGACGTGAGCACCTTCCGGTCGGCGGGCGCCACCGTGTTCGGCAACGGCATGGGGGCGATCGACGTCGAGGCTGCCATGGCGGCCTATGCCGCCGCCATGCTGCTGGCGCTCGACAACTTCGGCTGCGCCAGATCCGCTGCCGAAGGGCGACCCAACCCACGCCGCCGGCCCGGGCGGTCGCCTACGGCTTCATGCTGGTGGCCATCATCGCCTTCAGCGGCCAGGTCCGCGACTTCGCCTACTTCCAGTTCTGATCTGCGTCGCCCCGGTCCACGGGGTCAGGCGTCCTCGTCGCCGCTGCGGGGGCGGGGCGCCGTGCAATCGACGAAGCGGACCCGCTCGACCGCGGCGCACTGGGCCTCGGCCTTGGCACGGGTGCGGCCCTCCTCGTCGGCGAGTCGAGCCTCCACCTCGATCAGGCGCCCTTCGGGAGGGCTCGCCGTCGCCGTGAAGGTGAGCCGCTCGCCGAGCGGGTCGGGCGCAGGAACCGGATGCGCAACCAGCGGGTGACGTTGAACGGCTCGAGCTCGGTGGCGGCCGCCGACACGACGATGTCAGGCACGGCGGAGATGAAGCCGCCATGGACCAGGCCCGGGGGACCCTCGTGGGCGGGCCCGAGGTCATGGTCGCCTCCACCCCGCCCGCCAAGGGGGCGAGGTCGATCACCGGGAACACGGGTGTGGTCGACAGGGCCAGCGGGTGGAAGACGTTCGGCCGCTCCTGCGCACTTCGGGGTCCCGGAACCGCCGGGCGTAGGCAGACTCCGAGGGCGCGTCGTCGTGGCGCTCGAACGCGCGGTCGAGCACCCGACGGATCTCGTCCCAGTCCTCGTCGCTCAGCGACGAGGAGACCACGACCTCGCTGAACCGGCGGAGCACCTCGATGTGCTCGGGATCGTTGACGTGCATGTGGGACCAGATCGAGGCGTTCCGGGGTGCGGTGCATCCTGATAGGTTCGGACTCTACCGAACCCCGGCTCCCGGCCAACGAGCAGCGGGGCAGACACCGGTTCACCCGCTGGAGCACTTCTCATGCGCGAGACGAACTGATCGCATTGGCTGCGAGCGATTCGCCGAGATCCTCGACTCGATCCCGCCGAGATCACTGAGGACAAGGACTTCGCCGACCTCGACGCCGACAGCATCGACCTCATCGAGGTGGTCAACCGGGTCGAACGTGACTTCGGCATCCAGATCGAGGAGCAGCAGCTCTACGACGTGGAGACCGTGGGCCAGTTCGTCGACCTCATCGACCGCGAGCTGGCCAAGGCCCGCTGACCACGCGTCCCGACGACGATGGCGACCGAGGCGCACGACGAGACCTCCGAGGACCGCCGGATCCGCGACGGCTACCGAGAACTTCGACGATTTCAACGAGGTGCTCGTCACCACGAAGTTCAACCGGTTCCTGCGGTTCTTCAACTTCGGCTACGAGCCGCTCGACGGGGAGAGCGGCCCCCGGGCCGCGCCTGCCCGCCTGTTCCCCAACCCCGACTCCGCCCGCCTGCTGTTCGCCGTGGCAGGCGACACCAGCTGCGCGACCGCGTCGTGCTCGAGGTCGGCTGCGAGCAGGCGGCAACCTCGGCCTGCTGCTCGAGCACGCCGGCATCGCCAGGGCCATCGGCACCGATCTCGCCTACAGCTCGATGGCCTTCTGCAAGACCGCGTACGACGGTGAACCGGCGTCCTTCTTCCAGGCCGATGCCGAGTGCATCCCCCTCGCCGATCGCTGCGTCGACGCCGTGGTCAACATCGAGTCGTCGGGCTGCTACCCGGACATGGAGCGGTTCTACCGCGACGTGGCCCGGGTGCTGCGGCCCAGTGGCGTGTTCCTCTATGCCGACCTGATGGAGGCCGACCTGCCGAGACCGCGTCCGCGACGTGCTGCCCGCCCTGGGGCTCGAGGTGACCTCCGAGCGCGACATCACCGCCAACGTGAAACGTCGCGGGCGAGCCGGGCAGAGCGCCAGCTCCTTGCCTTCGAGGAGGGCGGCCGCTCGTTCCTCGACCGCGAGTGGGTCGGCGCCGACGGCAGCCAGCTCAACGACAAGCTCACCGGCGAGGACGGCGTGTACCACCTGTTCCGGTGCCGTCGCACCGATGCCTCCTGCCCACCGAGCGGGTGCTGTCCGACGACGAACGACGTCGCTTCCGGAACTGCTTGCGCGCAAGGGCGCCGAGATCCTCAGCTTCATGTCCTCGAACTCGTGATCCAGCCGGTCCGCCGCCACCCATGACCGGGCAGCGCCCGACCTGATCCTCGCCCGCAACCCAGAGCTGGGTGCGGCGATCGCCGGGAGCCCTCGACCCCGTCGCCCATCGAACGGCGCTCCTGTGCACCCCGCCGGCCAGCCTCGGGCTGCCGACGACGCCCTCGCCCCGGCTGCCGAGACCGTCACCGCCACCATGGAGGTCGAGATCTCCGACGCCCTCCCCGACTTCATCGACGACGCAGCCCGACGGATCGGCCCAGTCGGCACGTTGGTGACCGTGCCCGGCCGCGGCGGCTCATCCCGTGCTGCGGTCCCGACCAGGGGCGATCGCCGACGCCGCCGAGGCCGACCTGTCCTGGGTGTTCGATGCCGCCCGCCTGACCGCGCCCGGGATGTGCGAGCGGCGCTGGGGTCGGATGGTCTTCGTGTCGTCGATCGCCTCGTTGTACGGCGCACCCCTCGAGGCGCCCTACGCAGCCGCCATGGGTGGGCTGGTGGCACTGGCTCGATCCCTCGCCCGCGAGCTCGGCCGCCGGCAGGTCACCGTGAACACCGTGCCGATCGGGGTGATCGACACCGACCGGCTGCGAGCCCTCGCCGGCGCCAACGCCCGCCTCGACGGCATCTTGAGCCAGGTCGGCGCAGCGGCACCGCTCGGCCGGCTCGGTGCACCAGCCGAGGTCGCCGAGGTGGTCGCCTTCCTGCTGTCGGAGGACGCGTCGTTCGTGACGGGCGCGATGGTCCCCGTCGACGGCGGCCTCGGCATGGGCCTCGCCTGAGCCACGGGTGCCCGCCGGAGCTGCGCCCTCGTCCCTAGTCTCGGCACTACCCTGACGCCACCCCGAGGAGGAGGACCGCCGATGCTTGCCGAGATCCGAGCGCTGCGCCGCCGGGCGGTGGTGACCGGCATCGGGGTGCTCACCGGCCCGGTCGTGGGGGCCGACGCGTTCTGGACGCACTTGGCCGATCCCACCGAGCGCCCCACCTTCACGCGGCTGGAAGGGTTCCGGGCCCGCGATTGGCTCGACCGCCGTGAGGCCCGGCACACCGACCGCTTCGCACAGGTCGGTCTCGCAGCGGCGGTCCTCGCCGCCAAGGACGCCGACCTGGGTGAGACCGACCCGCTGCGCACGGGCGTCGTCATGGGCACGGGCGGCGGCTCGGCGGCCGGGCTGGTCGTGCAAGAGCTCGACAACTACCGGGAGTACGGCGCGCCCGGCGTCTCTCCGCTGCTCGGCGTGCGGGGCATGTCCAACGCCGGCACCGCCATCATCGCCCTCCAGCAGCAGGCTCAGGGCGAGACCATGTCGATCAGCAGCGGGTGCGCGTCGGGCACCCACGCCGTGGGCCACGGGATGCGCCTCGTCCAGCTCGGCCTGTGCGACGTGGTGTACGCCGGCTCGGCCGAGGTCTTCTACGCGCCGCCGGACGACGAGGTGGGCGACGAGCTGAGCCGGGCGATGATCTCCGGGCTGGCCAACATGAAGGTGCTGACCGACGGCCCCACCTCGCGTCCCTTCGACGTCGAGCGCGACGGGTTCGTGTGCGCCGACGGTGCTGCGGTGCTGATCATCGAGGAGCGCGAGCGGGCCCTGGCCCGGGGCGCCCACATCTACTGCGAGGTGTGCGGCTACGGGAACACCAACGACGCCGGCGACCTCATCAGCCCACGGCCTGACGGGGCGCTGCTCCGCGAAGCCATGCGGGCCGCGGTGATCGACGCCGGCGGCGACGGCGGCGACGTGCGCTTCGTGAACGTGCACGGCACCGCCACCCGGTCCAACGACCTGGCCGAGTCGCTCGCCATCGCCGGCCTGTGCGGCCGACCGGGATGACGGTCAACTCGATCAAGGGCCTCGTGGGGCACTCCGGCGCCGGCGCCGGCGCCGTCGAGGCCGCGTCGGTGGCCCTCGCCATCGACCAGCCCGATCCTGCCGGCGACGCACGGGCTCCGCCGGCTCGACCCAGGAGATCGAGGTCGACGTCGTGCAGGGAGGAGCCCCGCCCCTGGGAACCCGGGCTGGCCCTGTCGTGCAACGTCAGCCTCGGCGGCCACAACGGCTGCGTGGCCTTCCGACCGGCCTGAGCACCGAACGAGAAGCGGCGATGCGCCGGCCGCGTCAGAGCCCCATGGCGAAGCCGCCGTCGACCGGGACCACGGCACCGGTGACGTACGACGACCGGTCCGAGCAGAGGAACTCGACCACCGCGCCCACCTCTTCGAGGCGCCCCGCCCGCCGCAGCGGCGTAGCCGCCACCCAGTCGGGCCCGGCGGGGGTGACGTCGGACCAGTTCTCCAGCGGGCCGGGCGCCACCACGTTGAAAGCGGATGTGAAGCGAGCCCAGCTCGCGGCTCAGGCTCCGGCAGAGGCCGGTCAAGCCGGCCTTCGCCGCGGTGTACGAGCTCACGCCCGGCGTGCCGTAGGCCCCAGCCACCGACGACACGAACACGATCGAACGCGGCGGCGGCGGACCATGCCTTGCGCGGCCCGTCGCGCCACCAGGAACGCACCGATCAGGTTGGCGTCGACGACCTCGGCGAAGGAGGCCCGTGACGCCCGGATGGCGAGGTTGCGGTGGGCGAAGCCGGCGTTGCTGACCGCACCGCGTCGACGGGACCGTGCTCGTGCTCCACCGCTGCGAACGCGGCGTCGACGGACGCCTCGTCGCTGACGTCACCGCAACGAACCTCGGGGAACTCCCCACCGGGCTCGGTGCGCCACGTGGTCACCACGTCCCAGCCCTTGGCGGCCAGCGAGCGGGCGCAGGCCGCCGAGCCCCCGGTTCCCCGTCACCACCACCACGCCGGCCATCGAGTGGCGATCGTAGTGGGGGTGCCGCATGCCGCCGGATGCTCTCCCCGGCTGCCCAGCGCACGCCTCGGCGGCGCACGATCCGCGAGAGCGTCCACTCGTATACTTCGCCAGGTGTCGGTTCGTGACCTCATCGTGCCGGCCGCGCGTCTCGCCTCGCTCCTGGTCGTGCTCCGCGGGCCGGGCTGGTGCTGCCCCGACCCGACGACACCACGCCCACCTTCGGCAAGGTCCTCGACAACGACCGCCTGATGCTGGGCCCCGCCCACCTCCACCTGCTCGTTGCCGCCGCGGGGGTGCGGCCGTCTCGGTCGACGGGCTCGTCGACCACGTCGCCGACACCACCGGCCTCGCGCCCGCGCTGCTGGCCGGCGCGGCCGCCGACCTGCAGCGCGCCGGCGCCTTCGTCGCGGGCTCCGCCTCCCGCGCGCCCGACGGTCCGGGCCCCCTCGCCGCCGACGTCGAGCCTGCCGTCGAGCCAGGCGGCCGTCCCGGCCTCGTCGACGGGTCGGCGCCCCTCGTCGCCGTGGTGCCGCGCACCTTCGCCGTGGTGCCAGGCGGGTTCGCGTGGTTCGACCACACCGGTGCCGGCCACGCGCTCCCCCTCGACGCGCTGGTGCTGCTCGACCGCCACCGCGAGCCACGCACCCCCGGCGACGCGCCGGAGCCGGCGCTGACCGCGCTGCTCGCCGCCGGGTTGCTCGCCCCAGCCCCCGACGACGCCGCCGACGCCGACCACGTCCTCGGCACCCAGGCCCAGGTGGCGGTCGAGCAGGCGCGGCTCAGGCGTCTGGTCGACGCCGACGCCACGCTGGCCCGACGCCGGTCGGATCAGCAGGCAACGGCCCTGGTGCCGGTGGTGCCGGTCGCCCATCCGGTCAACGCCCCGAACCTCGCCCTCGGGCTCATCGTCGCCTACGCCCGCGTCCACGACGGCGGGCGCCTGCAGGCGTGGTACGACCTCGAACCCAGCTGGCTCGCGCGACCCGCCTCGGTGCGCCGACTCCTCGCCCGGCGCGGCCCGGGCGTGTTCCTCTTCTCCAACTACATCTGGTCCCACGAGCAGAACCTCGCCCTGTCGGCACTGGTGAAGCAGCTGAGCCCCGACAGCGTCACCATCCACGGGGGGCCGAACACCCCGAGCTACGAGGCCGACACCGAGCGTTTCCTCCTCGACCACCCCCACGTCGACATCGCCGTGCGCGGCGAGGGCGAGCTCACCACCGCCGAGATCCTCGAGCACCTCGTCGGCCGCCTCGACGGACGGGCGGCCGACGGCTTCGCCGGCACGGGGCTCGAGGACGTCGCCGGGATCGCCTTCCGCCGCGACGGGGGCGTGGTGCGCACTCCGGACCGTCCCCGGGTCGAGGACCCCGATCGGTTCCCGTCGCCGTACCTCACCGGCGTCTTCGAGGCCTTCGGCGACGGCGCCGCTCCGTTCCTCGTGATCGAGAGCAACCGCGGCTGCCCCTACGGCTGCACCTTCTGCGACTGGGGCAGCGCCACCATGTCGCGCATCCGGAAGTTCCCGCTCGAGCGGGTCTTCGCCGAGCTGGAGTGGGCGGCCCGCCACCGGGTGCCGGAGCTGTGGTGCTCCGACGCAAACTTCGGGATCCTCGCCCGCGACGTCGAGATCGCCGAGCACATCGCCCGGCTCCACCGCCAACACGGGTTCCCCGGGCCTTCCGGGTGTCCTACGCCAAGAACATACGAACAAGCACCTGCGCCAGATCATCGAGATCCTCGTCGATGCCGGCATCACCACCTCGGGCATCATGTCGGTGCAGTCGTTCGACCCGACGACGCTCGAAGCGGTCCGCCGGTCCAACATCAAGACCGACCGCTACGACGAGCTCGCCGACGAGTTCCGCCGGTCGGGCCTGCCCCTGTGGACCGACATCATGATGGGCCTGCCTGGCTCGACCTGCGACTCGTTCTCCGACGACCTGCAGTCGTGCATCGACCGCGAGCTGTTTGCCAACGTCAGCGCCACGGTCCTGCTGGCCAACAGCCCCATGAACGAGCCGACGTACCGGGCCGAGCGACATCGAGACCCTCGACCGCGGCGCCGACCCCGTCCGGCGCAACCTGGTGGTGTCGTCGTCGACGTTCACCCGCGACGACTACGAGCGCATGGACCGGTGGCGCCAGGTCTTCCTCGCCGCCGAGAACTACGGTGCTGCGCCAGGTCGGCCGGTGGGTCCGCCAGGAGACCGGTCGCCGCGAGATGGACCTCCTGCGCCTGGTGGTCGACGTCACCGACCGCGACCCCGACCGCTACCCGGCCCTGGCCTGGGCCGTCGCTCACCTCGTCGCCCACGGCGTACCACCGCTGAGCTGGGCCCACCTGCTCGCCGATGTCGAGGCCTTCCTCGTCGACGAGCTCGGCGTCGAGCCTGCCAGCGACCTGCGCACGGTGCTGACCGTGCAGGCGGCGATGCTGCCCGATCCCGGCCGCCGCTTCCCGGAGTCGGTCGCGCTCGACCACGACTTCGTCGCCTGGCACCGGGCTGTGGCCGAGGCGAAGCGTCGCACCGCCGACTGGGCCGCGCTCGTCCCCGCCTGCGCACGTTCGGACCCGGGCTGCTCACCGTCGACGGCCGCGGCGCGAGCCGGTCCCTCGGCGCCCAGCTCGACTCGGCCTTCTCCGATTGGGAGCTGTCGTCGCCGCTGGCCCGCTCGGCGCACGTGCGGATCACATGAGCGAGACGACGACGCCCCGCCCCCGACTGCGCCGGCCCCACCAGGGCCGGGGCGCCGAACCGCGGTCGTGCGCCTCGTCGTCATCGTGCTGGTGGTCGTGGTGGCCTCCGAGCTGTTCGTGCGCTGGATCTCGCCCCAGCTGCCGCCCGCCCGGACGGCGGCGGCCGGCGAGGTGCAGGTGAAGGACGACCAGATGCGCCGACTCGGCGCCGTGGGCGTGGCCTTCGTGGGTGACTCGACGCTCGACTCGGGTGCCGATCCGACGGCGTTCCTCGACACGTGGCCGGCGCCGGCGAGCGCCTACAACGCGTCGCTGATGGGCAGCCGGCTCCCCACCCTGGGCCGGTGGTACGGCGAGGTGGTGCGGGACCGCATCCAGCCGGCGCTGGTCGTGCAGGGCGTGAGCGTCACCCTGGTGTCCGACCTCGGCATCGGCCCGGACCAGCTCGGTGTCTACGACGCCGCCCTCACCGCCAACATCGACATCGCCACCAGCGACGGCTGGCAGCAGCTGTCCCGCGACGCGGCCGAACACGTCTACCTCGTGCGCCACCGCAATGCACTGCGCAGCCCGACGGTGGTGCTGCAGGCGACGGCGAACCGGATCACCGGCGAGGAGCCGGCGCCGCAGTCCGTGCGCCCGCCCGGGTTCTGGGAGCAGACCGTCGCCCCGACCGGCCAGGTGACCGAGTTCTTCGACGAGGTCGCCGCCCCGACCGGACCCGACAAGCTCATGGACGCCGTCCGCAGCGTGCTCGACGGCCAGGAGAGCTTCGGCCCCCTCGACGCGCTCCTCCTCCGGTACCGCGACGCCGGCCAAGCGGTGGTCGCGGTCGTGCCACCGGTGGCCTTCGACGTGCTGTCGGCCAGCGGCATCGACGTCGGCGCCTGGCGGGCCCGGTCCGCCAGGCTCGTCGACCACCTCCGCGACGGGGGGGTCGCCGTGGTCGACTTCACCGACGCCGGCTACCCCCGCGAGCTGTTCTTCGATCCCTTCCACCTGAACCGCCGCGGCAGCACCCGCTTCTCCCATGAGCTGGCGACGCGCGTGCGGGCGCTGTGCACCGAGCGAGCGGAGCTGACATGCCCGAGCCGCTGAACGCGAGGGCCGGCCTCGTCGTGCTCACCGCCCGGGCGCTGTCGTTCGCCGGGCACGACCCCGGGCCCTTCGAGCCGCTCGACCGCGACGACCTCGACGCCCTCCTCGCCGACGCGGGGACCGTCGACGCGCCGGTCGACGCGGTGGCCCTGCAGGCGCAGACGCCGCACACCGACGTCGACCCGTCGGAGTCGTTCGTGGCGCCCACGCCGCTGACCTTCGGGGCGACGAGCAGGGGCTTCGTCGTCGCCAACGGAGACGACGGTCTGGCGGCCCTCACGGCCGACCAGCTGTGGGTCCTCGCCGGCTTCCGGCAGGTGACCGTGGTCGCCGACGTGGCCGCGGGCCTGACGGCGGGCGCCGGCGGGACCGACGCCGGTTCGGTCCTCGAAACGGTGACCGCCCTGCGCGCCGCCGGGCTCTTGGTGGTGGTCGACGCCGATCACCCCGCCCCCGAGACGGTGGACGGGGCACGCGAGCGGCGGGTCCGCATCGAATGGCGGCGGCTGCAGACCATGGCCGAGACGGTCCGGGCCGACGAGGAACGCCACCGTGCCGACCACCCCCTCGGCGCACGACCGTCGGTGCTGCCGGTGACCGATCCAGTGATGATCCCCAACCTCGCGCTCGGCATGATCCTCGCACACGCCCGCGAGCACGACGGCGGGCGACTGCGCGAGCAGTACGACCTCCACCCCTACTGGATGGTGCGGCCCAACCGCCTGCGGCGCCTGCTGGCCAAGCGCGGGCCGAGCATCTTCTTGTTCTCGAACTACGTGTG